>NZ_JBPAFI010000003.1:0-458223 GCF_050864245.1 Bacillus sp. XT-4 | reverse complement strand
CGATACAATATCGAACTCATGCCTCGAAAGCTGTCTCATAAAAAAACCGCGTCTAAATTTAGGGGGTCACTTCACAGTCAAAAGGGCTGTCTTTTTTCATATTGTTCACGGAAGCAGTTTTTGTACATACTCCTCAAACGGTTGTGAGAGTGGTTTCTTCGATACTTCGTCCTGTTCATGTATCGTGACATGATCCTCTGTCACGATCACACGACCTGTTGGTGTCAGTTTGGATGCAAGCGGTCTTTTGTTAAAAGGAGAGGCTTCATTTTCATAAATCTCATGCCTCAATTGCACAAGTTTATCTTCACCGACTTCTTTCAATGTGAAAGCATAACCTGTTTCAGCACCCGCTCCCCTATCCAATTGGAGTAGATGGGTTCCTTTTTCTGTTTCCTCTGCGTTCACGCGAAAACGAAGGAACGGTGCTTCCACCCATTCACCTGTAAAAGGGACGGGCTGAAGGGGTAAATTCACACCAAATCCTGCATCAATGAGGTAGCGCTCATGGTGATGTTGAAGGACGATGGCTACATGCGTCCCATCCAGTGCCCACTTCTCTGCTTCTTTGTTATATACGGTCCCTTGAACGAGCTGTACAGCGAGACCTGCCTCATTTAAGACATAATATAAGAGCGGATTGAGGTCATAGCAAAGCCCCCCTCTGCTGCCTTCCAGAAGATGATGCTTCAAACCTTCTTGATCCAAAGCATAAGCGTGTTTACCCACCACAGATCTATTTTCAAAAGGAAAGGTATAAGCCATCTTCCTTAGTAAATCAGGCAATTGATCAAACGTAATGGACACGGCTTCGTATCCAATTTTCTGTAAAAAGGCTGATTGAATCACAACTTTCCCTCCTAAAAAAACTGAGCCCTTGAAGAGACTCAGTTTTCTTGATTGATAAAATCCGTTAACGCATCGATGGCTTCTTGTTCATCTGCTCCATCAGCTATTAGTTTGACGGTGACCCCAGAGCTGATCGCAAGACTCATCAGTCCCATAATACTCTTCGCATTGACCTTTTTTCCATCTTTCTCTAGAAAAATATCAGCACCAAAACGATTGGCTTCTTGAACGAACAAAGCAGCCGGACGTGCCTGCAAACCCGTTTTCAGCTGAATTGTGACCGTTTTTTCCACCATATGATCTGCCTCCCTTTTTTATTTCCCTATTTGAGTGTAACAGCTTGTCCGTTTCTTAATTGTTCTGCAATTTGATCTAGCTTTCTTAAACGGTGATTAATGCCTGATTTGCTGATCTTGCCGCTTTCCACCATTTCGCCAAGTTCCTTTAGTGTGACTTCTTGGTAGTCAATACGCAGTTGCGCAATTTCACGCAGCTTATCTGGCAGGGCGTCTAGTCCAATCTTTTCATCAATGAATTGAATATTTTCAACTTGGCGTAGTGAGGCACCGATCGTTTTATTCAAGTTTGCTGTTTCACAATTGACGAGCCGGTTCACAGAATTCCTCATATCTCGGACGATGCGCACGTCTTCAAAACGAAGCAATGAGTTATGAGCACCCACAACACTTAAGAATTCCGTAATTTTCTCCGCTTCCTTCATGTATGTGATAAAGCCTTTTTTGCGTTCAAGTGTTTTACTATTTAGATGGAATTGATTCATGAGCTCACAAAGGGCATCATTATGTTCTTTGTATAGTGAAAAAATCTCAAGGTGATACGAAGAGGTTTCTGGATTATTCACAGAACCTCCTGCTAAAAAAGCACCTCTCATATAGGAACGCTTGCAGCATCTTTTCTTCACAAGTTCTTCTGAAATGTTGCGTTCAAATACAAATTGTTCCCCTAATATCTTTAGGTCCTCTAAAATGGTTTTCGCTCGTTCTACCAGTCTGACAATATACACATTATTCTTTTTTAATCTCATTTTTTTACGAACGAGCAGCTCGACAGTCACATCGTATTTCTTTTTCAAAAGGGTATAAATACGTCTTGCAATGGCTGCGTTCTCTGTCTGTATATCTAAAATCAATTTTCGATTAGAAAAAGATAATGAACCGTTCATACGGATGAGGGCAGAAAGCTCTGCTTTTGTGCAGCAGTCCTTCACTTCCAGATTAGTCAGCTCTTTTTTTGTTTCGGATGCAAATGACATCCTTGCCACCCCCATTCCTATTTTTTCTGATGCAGCAAATCGACAAGCAGCGCAGCTACTTTCAGCGTATCATGACGAATCACATGCTGGTCATATGTAATAATTTCCCCAGGGATGACTTCTAGTCCCATGGCTTTGAGTACATCTGTGTCGAACTGTACAGGCTGCGCCTGTTCTTCTGCATATTTTGCTTTGATTTCTTCTGGAATTTCTTTATTGTTCACAAATATCGTATCGATAAATGGTCGGTCCATATGATCGTTTAATGCCTGCACATGATCAGCTGCACTGTAGGAAAGCGTTTCCCCCGGCTGTGTCATGACATTGCAAATATAGACTTTTTTCGCCTTAGAACGAATCACTTCTTCGCCAATATGCGGTACAAGCAAGTTTGGCAAGATACTTGTATACAAGCTGCCAGGTCCAAGGACGATCAAGTCGGCTTCACGAATGACTTGAATCGATTCTGGGAGCGGCTCAATCGTATCGGGTGTGAGGAACACTCGTTTAATTCGCTCACCATAGGTTGGGATTTTTGATTCTCCTGTTACCACTTGCCCGTTTTCTAATTCCGCATGAAGAACAACACTTGAATTCGCTGCTGGCAATACTTTTCCTCTCACATTTAAGACCTTGCTCATTTCTGTGACGGCATGAAAAAAATCACCGGTTATATTCGTCATAGCCGCAAGAATGAGATTGCCGAGAGAGTGGCCTGTTAAGTCATTCCCTTTATTAAAACGGTGCTGAAATAAATCTTCTACAAGCGGTTCGACATCAGAGAGTGCCGCAAGTACATTTCGAATATCGCCTGGAGGCGGAATATTCAAATCATGTCGCAGTCTGCCTGAGCTGCCTCCATCATCAGCAACCGTTACAATAGCGGTAATATCCACTGGCTTTGTTTTTAGCCCTCTGAGCAAAACAGATAAGCCAGTGCCCCCGCCAAGAATGACCACCTTTGGAAGTGTCGTCATCTATTTTCTGCTTCTCTTTTCAATGTCCCGGTGAGTGACATGAGTATAGTAGTCATTTTTAAAATACTCCGATAAGTAGTTCGCTAGCGTCACTGATCGGTGCTGTCCGCCTGTACAGCCAATAGCGATCACCAGCTGACTTTTCCCTTCTCGTTTATAGGACGGAAGCATAAAGCTGAGAAGGTCAATTAGTTTCTCTGTGAATTTTTGTGTCTCGCTCCATTTCATGACATAGGAGCGTACTTCTTCATCATTTCCGGTCTGTGGACGCATACTCTCAATATAGTAAGGATTCGGCAGGAATCTCACATCAAATACAAGATCAGCATCAATTGGCAGACCGTATTTAAAACCGAAGGACATCACATTCACTGTAAACACCTGCCCTTGGCTTGTGGCAAAGTGTGCGACAATTTTTTCTCGAAGCTGTTTCGGTTTTAAATCCGATGTATCAAAAATCATTTGAGCCCGGCCTTTTAACTCCTCTAACAGCTCACGCTCCATAGCAATTCCTTCGAGCGGCAAACCTGTTGTAGCAAGGGGATGAGAACGTCTCGTTTCTTTGTATCTTGAGACAAGTACCTTATCGTTTGCATCTAAGAATAATATTCTTGGTGTGATCCAACCAAGATCACTCATTTCATCTAAGGCTGCAATTAAGCTATCAAAGAATTCACGTCCGCGCAAATCCATCACAAGGGCCACCTTGCTCATCTTTGAATTGGATTCCTTCATGAGTTCTAGAAACTTCGGTAAAAGTGATGGCGGTAAGTTATCCACACAAAAGTAACCTAAGTCTTCAAAGCTTTGGATGGCAACGGTTTTCCCCGCACCTGACATCCCTGTAATAATCACAAGCTGAATATCATCTTGTTTGTGCGTATTCATGCCTGCTCCCTCTCCTTCTTTATGAAAACGGTTCATTTATTAGTCTCCTTGAGGATCTAATCGATAAGCAATCAGCTCAAAATCTGGTGTATACGTAAAAGTGCCGTGGAGAAGTCCTTTCCCTTTCAACATGAAGTCAAGAATATGGGAATCTCCTGGAGCCATCGGCAAGCTGGGCACATCTTTTACATCATGCCATTTTAAAATGCCTTCCTCCGACTCTGATACGTTTTTTCCTGTAAAGGAATCTGCCATAAAGGTGAACATCATCCACTCTTGAACGATTTGATCGCCTTCTTTTATGATAAAGGTAAACACGCCTTTTAGCTGCGGATTTAAAATATAAATGCCTGTTTCTTCTCTAAATTCTCGAACGACTGAATCCTTGACCGATTCTCCGCTCTCCATTTTGCCGCCAGGTGCTACCCACCAGCCTCGTCTTGGCTTTTGCAGCAAGAGAACTTGATCTTCGTGATGCAGCACACAATTGGTTACTCGTTGCATCAGCTGTCACCTACTCTTTTATGTCTTTTTCTTATTATACAGGTTCATCATGACTCCCACAATGAACATGCCCGTTCTTCACTGAAAACAGACAGGTTTTCGTATGAATATGGTGACGGGCACTTTATCTATTCTTTATTTTACAACATGTAACGGTTCTCCATGCGTCATTTGTGAACATCTCGTGAATTTCTGATTTTAAGCAAAAAAAAGGACACGGATTCACATCCGTGCCAAACATGTATTCCTTATAAAAGGGGGTCAATTACTAGTTTTATCATAACGGATAATTATTTCACCCGTGTTACATTCCAGTTAAAAGCCCGTGACGCAATATTAAGGATTTACGACAGCTGTTTATTTCATTGCTTTTAGCTTTTCAGCAAGCTCTTCTACATAATGCTGTGCACTCTGTGCTGCAATACTTCCATCACCTGTTGCTGTGACGATTTGACGAAGTGTTTTCTCGCGAATGTCTCCAGCTGCGAAGATTCCTTCAACTTTTGTTTCCATTCTTTCGTTCGTCTCAATGTAGCCCTCTGCATTTGTAATCCCTAGATTTTCAAATGGTTTAGACAGCGGCAGCATACCGATGTAGATAAAGACGCCATCTGTTTTGAAGTCTTCTTCCTCACCTGTCACGGTATCAATTAATGTCACACTGCCGACTTTCCCGTTTTCTTCATTGATTTCTTTAACGGTTTTGTTCCACATAAAGTCGATTTTTTCATTATCAAATGCACGTGCTTGTAAGATGCTTTGGGCACGTAGTTTGTCGCGTCTATGGACAATAGTGACTTTAGACGCAAAGCGAGTGAGGTAAACACCCTCTTCTACTGCTGAGTCTCCTCCGCCAATCACGACAAGCTCTTTGTTTTTAAAGAAGGCTCCATCACATACCGCGCAGTATGATACGCCGCGGCCGCCAAGTTCTTTTTCGCCTGGTGCACCGATTTTTTTGTATTCAGCACCTGCCGCAATAATGACAGAGCGTCCTTTGTATTCTTTGGAACCAGCTTTGACGATTTTGTACTCTTCACCATCTACAATTTCTTTAATATCGCCATACGCATACTCGGCACCGAATTTCTTTGCATGCTCAAACATTTTATTTGAAAGTTCCGGCCCTAAGATGCTTTCAAAGCCCGGATAGTTCTCGACATCTTCCGTATTCGCCATTTGGCCGCCTGGAATTCCTCTTTCAATCATCAGTGTTGAAAGATTTCCCCGTGATGTATAAACAGCGGCTGTCATTCCGGCAGGACCCGCTCCAATGATGATCGTATCGTAGATTTTTTCTTCTGACACAACTGTCACTCCCTCTTCAATTGCTGCTAGCATTTCTTATTAGAATGCCCTTGGGTGATGCTTCCATTCATGACAGAGAGCATCATTTCCACTCTTAGCTTTTATTCCTTACCCATATCCTATTAAATCTGCGGGTAATAAGCGAATCATTTGCTCATATCTTCAAAAAAAGAAAAAGCTTCCTTAAACTGCTGTTTAAGGAAGCCTGTTTACGGTTATATAGTAAGTAATGATTTATTCAACGACTCTTCTTACAACGCCATTGAATGCTTTTTTCCAGTAAACGTTGCTCATAGAGTCAACTGAAACACCGCGAGAGCTATTATCGTTCAAGAATGTACCGTTTCCTAAGTAAATACCAACGTGTCCATTTACTTTATACGTATCAAAGAACACAAGGTCTCCGCGTTTCATGTCAGATGCACTTACAGCTCTTCCTTTACCTACAAGCGTATCTGTTGTTGTACCGCCAACTGGTCCAAGGTTGATGCCTGCTGATGCAAATGCCCAGCGAACGAATGAAGAACAGTCAAAACGACGTGCGTCAATATCGGCTTGTGATCTGCCGCCGCCCCATTTATATGGAGATTGTCCTACAATCGTAGAACCTGTGCTGATTGCACCTTCGATACCGCCTACGTTATTGCTGACAGGTGATCCACCGCCAGAAGATGGCTTTTTGCTTGGTGAACTGCTGCTATTGTTATTTGAAGATCCACTGTTATTTGAAGAAGAACCGCTGTCGTTATTAGAGCTGTTGTCTTCTGCTTGAACACTAGCTTGACGCTGCTGTTGTTTTTGTGCTTTTTCTTCTTTTGCTTTTTGAGCAGCTTCTCTTGCTTCTTTTTCAGCTTGTTTTTGAGCAGCGATTGTTGCGTCTTTTTCAGATGCAATGCTGTTTGCCTCAGTGTTTAACTCGCTGATTTGAGAAGAGGCACTTCCTTTTTGCTTTTTCACTTGCTTGAATAGCTTGTCTTTCTCATCCAGCTGTTTATTTAAGTCTGTTTGAAGTGTTTCAAGCTTTGCAAGCGTCTTTTGAACATCTTCAAGCTTTGTATTTAATTCGTTTTCAGACTTTTGTAATTCTGCTTTGTCTCTTTCTTGTTCTTTAATGATTTCGCTGTCTGCGTTGATTAATGTAGATACAGCACCTGCACGGCTGATGAAATCGCTAAAGCTTTTTGCTCCTAGTAATACATCTATGTATTTCGTAGAACCACCGCTTTCTTGAAGCGCACGTACACGCTTTTTCAAGAATTCGTTTCTTTCTTCGATACGTTTTTCTGTATCAGCAATTTCTTTTTTCAGTGCTTTGATTTCTTTTTTTGTTTTTTCGTTTTCTTTTTGTTTTTCTTCGATTTGATCACTTGTTTTTAAAGCTTTTTCGTCAATTTCTTTTAGCTTTAGCGCAAGTGCCTCTTGTTTTGCCTCAAGCTTTGAAAGCTCTTCTTTTTTCTTTTGAAGATTCTTGTTTACCTCTGACTGCTTGCTGTCTAGTTCTTGTTTCTTTTGTTCAAAGTTCTGTGCATTTGCTTCATGAGTAAATGGAATAAATAAACCGCTCGCTCCAATCACCGAAGCTAAACCGAAAGTAATAAACTTTTTCACGTATAGTTCCTCCTTTGACAATTTCCCAAGCGACATGAGAAAGCAGCAAATTCTCTGCGACCAATCTGTGCTTCCTGTGTCTTTCTTCCTGATGATTCAGTCAGATGTTGACCAGATTGTTTCTATCACTAGGTGTTGCATTATGTATAGTAAAATATTTAAATATATGTCTTTGTTTTAATCCACGAGTTTCATTATACATGACACATCGACAAAATGAGCTAATATTTTTATTACATTTATGTTTCAAATAGATGTCGAGATTGTCATACTTCGCCAAATCCTAGCAAATCCCACCTTTTTATCCAAGAAAAAAGCATGACCTTTTCGGCCATGCTGCTGTTATCTGAATCTATTTACCTATTCAAACCATGAACGCACAAATAATATCCTCATATTTTGACAGCGTTTGAACGCTGATCTGAAAAGAAGCTGAGATCTCTTTTTTGCTGACAGCTGATTCTTCTTGTTCATTCATCCATAGATAATAAGAAGCTGCTGCCCATGCAATGGCATTTTTCTTCTTTACGCCTGAAGCGCGTGCTTGCTGAATAATATGGAATAACCAAAAATATGGCATGTGGCTATCAGGCTGCACCGCTTCTTCCAAAGCAGATGCCGCCTGTTTTGCGAAGACCGCATCTTCTGAAAACGATCGTTCTTCCATTTGATCTTCATATAAAAGTAACTCAATAAACTGCTGTTCAAAGGCCGTTTTCGCAGCGCGGGAATCAAGAACAGATTGCAAGACGTCACGTTCACCTTTTTGTTTGCTGACATAGTAGGCAGTGAGTCGTTCCTCAATTGAAACCATTGGCTCAGACTCCTCTGGTTTGTCTTGCCACGGCTTGATTTCATCTGCATCAATATCTTCTTCCACCATCTTATCCCAAACGGTTTGCGCCAGCGTTTTGTGGCCCGTATAATAGGCTGCACTTGCCAGCCAGTATAAAAACGTACTATCACCTTGGAAACCTGTTTTATACAAAGAATACAGCCATTTAAATGCCCATTCAAATTCTCCAACAAGGGCAAATGTTGCGCCAAGCTTATAACGCTGTTCACTTAATATTGGATACACGTGCGTTAATTGCTTCGCTAACAGATTGACCTTTTCTTCTTCTTTTTCATAATGATAGAAAACAAGCTGATTACAAAGGGCATGCAGATTACCGGGATTTTCATGAAGGACCCGGTTCAACATTTCTTTTGCCTGATCGATTTGGCCAGAATAAAAATAGGCCAAAGCGAGATTATTATACGCTGACCAAAACTCTGGATACTCAACAATCATCTGTTCCAGCATCTCGATTGCTTCATCCAGCCTGCCGCTTTCTAGCAAATGGTTGGCTTGATCCTGCTTTACAATCAGATCATCCTGATCATAAGGAAAATCTTCATCAACATCGTCACTCATATCAAGCAGATCGAGGAGATCGTCATTTTCATCTGCAAATTCCCCGTCTTCTTCCAGCGCAGCATAAGCAGTGGCGCATCTATATGCCTCTTGAAACAAACCGAGATTCGCATAATTATTGGCTTTAAAGTAGTGACACTCTGACATGTTCTCATCCAAGTGTTCAAGGATAAAATCAAGCAGTTCATTAGATTGTTGGTAATGACCCATTTCAGTATAAATAATGGCAAGCTGCGACAGCATTTCTACATTTTCAGGCTCAAGTACGATGGCCCGCTGGATCAGCTTACTTGCCCTAGACAGATTTCTTTCTCTATATGCTTTTAGACCTTTATGAAAAAAGTAATGCCCATCTTGGAATAGCTGGACGACTTGTGTGTGATTATTTTGAGAAGTGTATTTACTCACCGATACCCTCCATTTCGAACAGTGTACCGTGTGTAGTATAACATACTTCATGAGTCGTCACATAGAACAAAAGGAAAGGAAGGATTTGTTTTTCATTTAAAAGCAAAAAGCCGGGGGTACCCCCAGCTTTTCATTCCCCTTGATGGCGCTTTTTCAATACCTTTAATACATCATCAAGAGGCAGCTGCTGTTCACGTAATAACACAAGAAGGTGATACAGGAGATCTGCTGTTTCCCATGTCAATTCTTCTTGATCACGGTTCTTCGCCGCAATGATAACTTCAGATGCTTCTTCCCCTACCTTTTTCAGGATTTTGTCGACTCCTTTTTCAAAAAGATAGGTTGTATAAGCTCCTTCTGGCATTTCCGTCTGCCGCTTTGCAATGACCTGTTCCAGTTCATTTAAAATGGCAAAGCGGTCTTGTTCTCCCCTTTGCTGTTTCACGCCCTCTTCTGAAAAACAGCTATAGCTGCCTGTATGGCAGGCTGGGCCGCTTGGTGTCACTAGAACAAGCAGGGCATCTTGATCACAGTCATAGCGAATAGATGTAACACGCTGGGTGTGTCCAGATGTGGCTCCTTTGTGCCAAAGCTCATTTCTCGATCTGCTAAAAAACCATGTTTCCCCTGTCTCTAATGTTTTTTCATAGGATTCCTGATTCATATACGCCAAAGTAAGAACTTCCTTGCTTTGAGCATCCTGTACAATGGCAGGAATGAGACCTGCATCATTAAAGGTTAATTCGTTTGCCTGTTTCATCTTACCTTCACCCCGTGTTCTCTCAAATATGTCTTCACCTCTTGAATGGAGGTTTCTTTATAATGGAAAATAGAGGCTGCGAGTGCGGCATCAGCTTCACCTTTCGTAAAAGCCTCCAGCATATGCTGCGCATTGCCAGCACCTCCTGAAGCAATAACTGGCACTGTGACTGCTTCTGATACAAGCTTCGTCAAACGATGCTCAAAGCCCGTTTTCTCACCATCGGCATCCATGCTAGTCAGCAAGATCTCGCCTGCTCCTCTTCGCACGGCTTCTTTCGCCCAGTCACTCACTTCTAAATCTGTTTGACGGCGTCCTCCGTGCGTATAGACCATGTATGCTTGTTTCTCTTCATCGTATTTCGCGTCAATCGCAACAACGATGCACTGTGAACCAAAAAAGTCGGCTCCTTCTGTTATTAGCTCCGGTCTTAAAACAGCCGCTGTGTTCACAGACACCTTGTCTGCCCCCGCTCTTAATATACGCTTCATGTCATCAAGGTGGTTAATCCCGCCGCCCACCGTGAACGGGATAGCGAGAGTGGATGCCACTTGTTTGACCACATCCACCATCGTTTTTCGGCCTTCATGAGAGGCAGATATATCAAGAAAGACGAGTTCATCCGCACCTTCCTCGTCATAGATCTGCGCTAATTCGACCGGATCACCAGCATCCTTCAAACCTAGAAATTGGATCCCTTTGACAACACGCCCTTCCTTTACATCAAGACATGGAATGATTCGTTTTGTCATCATATGCTGTCAAGCCCTTCAAACGCTTCAGCTAAAGTAAATTGCTTTGTGTACAGCGCCTTGCCAATGATGGCACCAGACACACCTGTCTGCTTTTGGGCTGACAGCTTTTGCAGATCACTCACTGCACTGACACCACCTGAGGCAATGACTTGTTTGCCAGTTGCTTCTGCTAATCGAACCGTACTTTCCACATTTGGACCAGACAGCATGCCATCCATTTGAATATCCGTGAAAATGAAGACCTCTGCGCCTTCCTTTGCCAGTTCCTGACCAAGTTCCTCCGCCTTCACTTCCGACGTTTCAAGCCAGCCTTCAGTCGATACAAAACCGTTTCGTGCATCAATGCCAATGGCGATTTTCTCCCCATATTGCGCCAGCATTTTTTTCACAAAAACCGGGTTTGACACTGCTGAACTGCCAAGAATGACTCTTGATACGCCATTGTTTAAATAAAATGCAACATCTTCTTCTGTCCGAATGCCGCCGCCAATTTGGACATTCACATCTAATGAGGAAGCAATCGATAGCACATGCTCGTGATTCACGCGTTTTCCTGCTTTTGCGCCATCTAAATCAACGAGATGTATCCATTTCGCTCCTTCATTTGCAAACCGTCTCGCCATGTCTAACGGTGAATCTCCATAAATGGTTTCTTGGTCATAGTCTCCTTGCACAAGTCGTACACATTTGCCATTTCTCATATCAATTGCTGGATATAATGTAAAATCACTCATTTGCTCACCCTCTGTTCGTTTGCTAATTGAATAAACTGTTTCAGCAGTGCCATTCCTGTTGTACTGCTTTTTTCAGGGTGAAACTGCGTTCCAAACACATTCCTCTTCCCAACAACAGCAGGTACTTGCACACCATAGGACGCACTTGCCAATAGGTCTTCTGGATTCATGCCGCTCACATAATAAGAGTGAACAAAGTATGCAAATCCTTCCGGCACACCGTCAAATAATGGTGACGGCTGGTGAAATGTGAGCTCATTCCACCCCATATGAGGCACCTTCAGCCTTTGCCCATCTTGGTCATGATCCTTTAAAAGAACGACACGCCCTTTTAGCAGTCCCAACCCTTTCGTACGCCCTGCCTCTTCACTTTCTTCAAATAACAGCTGCATCCCAAGGCAAATGCCAAATAGCAGCTTTCCTTCCTGCACGACTTGGTGGATAAATCCCTCAAGTCCTGTCTGTTTTAACAACTGCATCGCATCACGAAACGAACCGACCCCAGGCAGAATATAAGCATCTGCCTTTTTGAGCTCCTCCACATCAGCGGAGACAATATAACGGGCACCTGCTCGTTCCAGCGCTTTTGATACGCTGAACAAATTTCCCATTCCGTAATCAATGACACCGATCATTAGAGCATCCCCTTTGTCGACGGAATCCCTTTCACACGCGGATCAATGGTTGTTGCTTCATCTAAGGCGCGTGCCATCGCTTTAAAAATGGCTTCAATCATATGGTGGGTATTGGTTCCATAGTGAACGATCACATGCAGATTGATTCGTGCTTCAAGGGCAAATTTCCAAAGAAACTCATGAACCAGCTCCGTATCAAAGGTGCCGACCTTCTGACTAGGGAAATCGGCTCTCATTTCCAAATGAGGACGATTGCTTAAATCCACGACGACTTGGGCGAGTGTTTCATCCATTGGAACAAAACTAGAGCCGTAGCGCTTAATTCCTTTCTTATCACCGAGCGCTTCTTTAAACATCTGCCCAAGCACAATGCCAATATCTTCTGTTGTGTGGTGATCATCGACATCTGTGTCTCCTTTTGCATCTACAGATAAGTTAAAGTGCCCATGCTTTGTGAATAAGTCGAGCATATGCGTCATAAAAGGGACATCTGTCTGAATATCTGCTTTTCCTTCACCATCAATCTCTAGCGCTAACGAAATGTTCGTTTCATTTGTCTGTCTCGCTGTTTCCGCCTGTCTCATTTTGATTCCTCCCGCTTTCTCGCTTCAATCGATCTTGCATGTGCTTCAAGCCCTTCTAATCTTGCAAAAGCCGCAATGCTTTCGCTATGTGTTTCAAAAGCTTCTTTGCTATATGAAATGATGCTCGTTTTCTTTTGGAAATCCGTGACGCCAAGCGGACTGGAGAATCTTGCCGTCCCGTTTGTTGGCAGCACATGGTTCGGTCCTGCGAAGTAATCCCCTACCGGCTCTGGGCTGTAACGCCCTAAGAAAATCGCTCCAGCATGCTTGATTTGACCAAGTAGTGATGCTGGATACGCCGTCAGCACTTCTAAATGCTCTGGGGCTAACTGGTTCACGATATCAACTGCACGATCCAAAGATTCTGTCACGTAAATATAACCATGGTCTTGAATAGATTGTGCTGCGATTGATTTCCTTGGCAAATTATCAAGCTGCGCTTGCACCTCTGCTTGCACTGCTTCAGCCAATCCTTTAGATGGTGTCACCAAAATACTAGATGCCAACGCATCATGCTCTGCCTGTGAAAGCAAATCAGCTGCCACCTCATGTGCAGCTGCCGTTTCATCTGCTAAAACAGCAATTTCACTTGGGCCCGCAATCATATCAATGTCTACTTGACCAAATACTTCCCGTTTGGCAAGTGCTACATAAATGTTTCCTGGACCGGTGATTTTATCAACAGGCTGGATACTGTCCGTTCCATATGCAAGAGTGGCTATCGCCTGAGCACCACCCATTTTGTACATTTCTGAAATGCCCAGCTCCTTCGCTGCTACTAGTACAGCGTCAGACAGACGACCGTCTTTTCCTGGCGGTGTCACAAGGACAATTCGCTCAACGCCGGCTACAAGTGCCGGGATCACATTCATTAAAACAGATGATGGATAGGCGGCCGTTCCGCCTGGGACATATACACCGACCGCATCGAGCGATGTTACTTTCTGACCTAGCATTGAGCCGTCCTTTTGGTGATAAAACCAAGAGGAGGTTAGCTGACGCTCGTGGTATGTTCGAATATTCCGGATCGCCGTTTGGATGATTTTGATCATCTCCGGGTCCAAACGTTCGTAGGCTTTTGTCTTTTCATCCTCCGTCACAAGTGGCTGTTCAATAGAGACACCGTCAAATTGCTTCGTGAAAGTCCGTACCGCTTCGTCACCATTTTTTCTCACTTCTTCGATTATTCGCTGAACAGCCAATCGCTGCTCTTCCGTTCCTGTATCTAGAGAACGCTTGAGTGAGAGAGTGTCTGTCTCACCATCTTGTATGTAGGTGATGTTCATGATGTTTCCTCCCCTTCTCCTTCGATGATTCTTGCCAGACGCTGCGCCATTTCATCGATTACCGCATCCTTCATTCGATAGCTCACAGGATTGACAATAAAACGTGACGTAATGTCACAAATATGTTCCGTTTCGACAAGTCCATTTTCCTTAAGTGTTTGACCGGTGGAGACAATGTCAACAATTCGATCGGCAAGCCCGATGAGCGGTGCTAATTCAATGGAACCATTTAGCTTAATGATCTCCACCTGCTCACCTTGTTCTCTAAAATAAGAAGAAGCGACATTTGGGTACTTTGTAGCCACACGCGGTGCGACACCGCCCCAGCTGGCTCCTGGCAAGCCCGCTACAGCTAAATGACATTTGCTAATGTTTAAATCGAGCACTTCGTACACATCCCGTGCTTCTTCAAGCATGACGTCTTTGCCTGCAATGCCCACATCTGCTACACCGTGCTCTACATATGTCGTCACATCCATTGGCTTCGCTAAAATGAAGCGAAGATTTTCTTCCGGTACATCAATGATTAATTTTCTTGAATCTTCGAATTCCTCCGGCAGCTGATATCCAGCCTGTCTTAATAGCCCTGCTGCTTCTTCAAATATCCGCCCCTTTGGCATTGCCATTGTCAACACTTTACCCATTTTGCTCTTCCTTTCTAGCGCCGATAAAATAAGTCACTTGCTCAAATGCCTTGGTCATGGCATCGATATTTTCAATACCTGCTAAGTCTTGGAGAACAATCCTTTTGCCCTTTGTCCGCTCTTTTTCTGCAAAATCAAATGCTTCAAGCCGCTGTTCTTTACTAAAAATCACAGCCTCTTGGGGCTCATTTATTTCTTTTGCGTCGAGCGCCTCAAGAAGACGGTCTAATCGAAGTCCGAAGCCTGTAGCGGGTGCGGGTGCATCAAAGTGAGCAAGCAATTGATCATACCTTCCTCCACTTCCGATCACAGACCCAACATGATCTGCAAATACTTCAAACAAAATCCCCGTATAGTAGCTCATATGACTAACCATGCTTAAATCCAAACGGATATATTCTGTACAGCCGTAATCTTCAAGTGTCTCCCACAGCGCCTTTAACTCCGCCAGCACTTCTTTGCCCTCTTGTGACACCACAATTTCTTCAGCCTGCTGGGTCACTTCTTGACTGCCGCGCAGCTCTAAAAGCTGGAGCAGCCTTGTTTTATCGATGGATGAGAGCGGCAATTGTTTGACATGCTGCCTGTATCCCACATAATTCTTTTCATATAAAAATCGGCGCAATACGTTCGCCCGCTCTGTATTCCCTAGTACATCTAAAAACAAGGTCTCAGCCAAAGCCACATGCCCGATCGCAATTTTGAAGGATTGAAGTCCAGCATTTTTTAATGCAAACACGACAAGCGCTATGACTTCAGCATCTGCACTAATCGAACCATCACCGATCAACTCAATACCGACCTGCTCAAATTCAGAAGGTCTTCCGCCTTCTCTTTCCTGTGCCCGAAACACGTTGGCTGCATAACCGACTCGAAGCGGATACGCCTGTTCATGGAGCTTTGATGCCGCTACTCTCGCAATAGGTCCCGTCATATCAGGTCTGAGTACTAGGGTTTGCCCGTTCTGATCTAAAAGCTTAAAGAGCTGTGTATCTGTAATCGCCGATTGAACACCGACTGTATCGTAAAATTCAAGCGTTGGTGTCTCCATCAATCGGTAACCCCAACCATTCATGACCTCTGTTAAAGAATGTCTCACTTTTTTCTTCGTCTCGTACAATCCTGGTAATGAATCACGCATACCATACGGTTTCTCAAACATAAACATGTTCTTCTGCACCTCCAACACATTAAAACAAAAAATTCCGAATCCTTTAGTTCGCTAATATGATAATATGCTAACAAAATAAAGTGATTAAATCAATCATTTTTATTTTCCCCTTTTTTTCCTTAATCATTTGTTCATATATTACATTAAAATGACACCTAATCCTTTTTGATCTCTTTGCTTTAGGAACATGCTATAATACTTAAAAATATTGAATAACACAGGAGATTACAGTGAAATTCATCCAGACATTAATCTTAACTTTGTTGTGCGCATGTCTTGTTTATTTCGGCTTTATTTTCATTTCACAATTCGACCAAGTCAAGAAAACAACGTCACCGCAAGAAGCCAAAGAAAAAGAAAATGATACCGCACTAGCAGCAGAAGAAACGCGTTCTACGAAAAAAACAGAAACGACACAATCTAGTTTAAAAGGAAATAAAAAAGCCATGGACGTCATCCTCTTTAATCAAATGGATGCACCAAAGCTTTATAACGGATGCGAAGTCACGAGCTTAGCCATGCTTCTTCATTACAGCGGCTATGAGCATATAACGAAAAACGCATTGGCAAACGAGATTAAGCGTGTCCCGCTCAATTATGAGAATGGCTTAAAGGGAGACCCTCATGACGGGTTTGTAGGCGATATGGAGAATGGGCCAGGTCTTGGTGTGTACCATGAACCCATTTATCAGCTTGCGAAAAAATATGTAGGTAATCAAGCCGTTGACTTAACCGGCAAGCCAGTTAAAAAGGCCATTTACCAATCACTTGAAAAAGGTTATCCTGTCTGGGTCATTACCACTTCGACCTTTGCCAAAACAGATAACATTGAAACATGGAATACACCAAATGGGAAAATAGATATCAGCTTTAATATGCACAGCGTAGTCATCACAGGCTACGACAAAGATCACGTCTACTTAAATAACCCTTACGGAGAGAAGAATCAAAAAGTCGATCGTGAACAGTTTGAAGATTCTTGGAAACAGATGGGCAGTCAGGCGATTATTATTAAAGCATAAAACCCCGCTATTTAGCGGGGTTTTTATATTCTTATTCTGCTTCAGAAACCACAGTAAAACGTTCTCCAACATGAGCAGCTTGTTCTATCTCATCGACAAGCGCAACGGCGTAGTCAGCATAACTCACATAGCTGTCACCCTTCGAATTAACGATAAGATGGTCTTTGCCTTTCACATAAGCACCTGTCCGTTTGCCTGCTGGATTAAAGAAGGCTGCTGGACTTAAAAATGTCCATTTTAATCCTTCGGTCTTTTGAAGATCTTTTAAGTTTTCTCCTTGGTGTGAAGCAGTAGCAAAGTATTCCTTTGGAAACTCCGGTGTGTCCATCAGTCTAGTTGTTTTGGCCTCATCTACAAATAAACTTCCAGCGCCTCCCACAACGATTAAACGCGTTTCTGGTGTCTCTTTTAAGAGATGAATGAGTTTTTTTCCTGCTTCTACATGAAGGTGCTCTTGTCCTGCTGGGGCACCAAATGCATTTACGATCACATCAAAACCTTTGACGTCTCCTGCCTCTAAGTGAAAAACATCCTTTTCTAAAACAGCTGCTGATGAATTAGTCACTTTTTGTGCATCTCGAACGATTGCCGTTACTTCGTGCCCTCTCGATTGAGCTTCTTTTAAAATGTGTTGTCCTGCTTTACCTGTTGCGCCAATGATTCCAATGTTCATGTAAATTCCTCCTACAATATAAGGTTATTTTGATCACTTAAGATGTAACCAAAATGGTTACAACAGAGGTAAAAAAAATTGAATAGATCATCCAATTTTTTTGATTAAAACCTGCGTTAATTCACTTAATTTGATCTCAGCAAGCACTTGCTCCATCGCACTTTGAGCACGGCACAAAATTAATTCTAGTACAGCTTGAATATTTGCACCGATCGGACAGTCAGGGTTTGGGCTTTCATGAATTTGAAACAACTCTCCCTCATCCACAACTTCAACCGCTTTATACACATCGAGCAGTGTGATGTCACCCTCACTTCGGTTCAATTGAGAACCGCCTTTGCCAAGACTCGTTGAGATTAGGCCTGCTTTTTTGAGCTTACTCATGATACGGCGAATCACCACTGGATTTGTATTGACACTTCCTGCGATATCCTCCGATGTCTGTAATGATCCTTTTTCAAGTGATAGCAAGGCCAGAATATGGACAGCGACAGTAAATCTGCTGCTGATTTTCATGTTTTCTCACCTCTGTTGTAATCATTATAGTTACACCATGTTAGAATGTCAACAAAAAAGTCTGCCGAGCTACTCAGCAGACGTAGATTGACGTGCTTCCATTTCCTCTTTTGTATATATCATCCGCATTGGATTACCTCCAACAAAGGAGCCTGCCGGAACATCTTTGTTCACAAGAGTTCCCGCCGAAACAATTGCACCATCACCAATTGTCACTCCAGGTAGGATCGTTGAATTTGCCCCAATTAAGACTTCATCACCAATATAGACTTCCCCAAGCCTATACTCTTTAATCAAATACTCATGGGACAGAATGGTTGTGTTATAACCAATCACACTATTTCGACCGACAGTGATTTTCTCAGGAAACATGAGATCGACCATCACCATTAAAGCAAACGCCGTATCCTCCCCGACTTTCATTCGAAGGAAGGTGCGATAAATCCAATTTTTCATTCCCATAAAAGGCGTATACCTTGCCATTTGAATAAAGATAAAGTTTTTCACAACCTTGAGAAAGGGGACCGTTCGATAGACTTGTCTAAGCGAATTGACCCCTTTGACAGGATAACGATCTGTTTTTCTCAACTTAATCAGCTCCAACAATCGCCAAGAGATCACTCATTTTCTGCAGCATATAATCTGGGCGATGCTTTAACAGGGCTTCTTCTCCCTTAATAGACCAAGCAACACCTGCTGTTTTCGTCCCTGCCGCTTGACCAGATAAAATATCGTGATAATTATCACCAACCATGATCGCCTCATGCGGATCACTGCCGAGCTTGGATAATGCCAGTTGAACTGGTTCTGGATGCGGCTTTTCATTTTGTACATCATCAAGTGTGACAATGACCTCAAAAAATGGCTCCAACCCAGTCAGCTTTAATCCCATTAAGACCGTATCACGGATTTTTGTTGTCACAATTCCGAGCTTAAACCCCTGATCCTGAAGAATTTTCAACGTGTCTAACACCGTCTCATACTCTGTCACAAGCAGATCATGCTGTTCATGATTAAACGTTCGATACATCTGGATCATATCATCTGTCAGATTCGGATCCATTGCAGAGAATGTATCAAATAATGATGGACCAATGAAATGAAGGATATCCTCACGGCTGTATTGACCAGGATAATAATGATCAAGCGTATGCTGAAATGAAGCAATAATTAATTCATTTGTATTGATTAATGTGCCATCTAAATCAAATAGCACTGTGTTAATAGTTGATTGGTTCATATAGCTTCCTTTCTAACAGCTGCATGTTCCCGCCTCCGCCAAATATAGCTGATGGCAGCTGTCAATAAAATAGCAGAAATAAGGCGAATAAGAAGAAGCGGCCAGACTGGAATACCTAATGGAATGAAAATGAGTGTATCTTCGACCACCGCATGACACGCCACAAGGAAAATGAAAGCAAGCGTTAAATCCTTTTTGCTGACACCGTCCTCTTCCACTGCCTTCATCATGACGCCTGCCCCGTAGGCAAGACCAATGGTTAAACCAGCCACCATCGTCATAGACGTATTTTCTTTCATTCCAAGCATTCTCGTAAAAGGAGACAGCCACTTAGACAGCGTATGGAGCCACCCTAAGTCTCTCATGAATTGAATGATGATCATGAGAGGAATGACAATACAAGCCAGCTGCAGCACACCAAGAACAGCTTTCTGTAAAGCAAGAAGTACGATCATATACCAGCTAGAAGGCACATCAGCCGACTGAGCAGCTGTCAGCAAACCATATTGCGCCGGCTCCTCGCCTCCCTGCCAAACGAGATGAATGACAACTGCTGACACGACGGCAAGACTGATTCTGACTAGCAAAATGACAGACACCCGCAGCCCAACCTTCGCCGCCACTGTTGATTCGATGATCAAGTTGTGACAAAAAGAGAGCATGACCGCTAAAATGAACACTTCCTTCACCGGCAGCTCTAATGTCAAGATGGCTGCAATACCCGCATACAAGTTCAGCATATTTCCTAAAACAAGCGGAATGGCCGCTTCCCCTGAAAGACCAAACAGACCCATAAATGGACGGATGAATTGTATCATCCAATCCATCACAGGTGTATGCTGCAAGATACTAACGAGAATGGTAACCGGAAAAATGACTTTTCCAAGTGTCCAAGTTGTCGATAACCCTGCTTTCAAGCCGTTTTTCCATGTCTCACCCATCTCTTATCCCCCTTGCTTAATTTGATGAGTTGTTCTCTTTATACCGTATAGATGCATATCCCTTGATTCTTCTAAACACAATCAGCAAAACAGCCACTGCAAATATGGCAATCGAAATCATCTGTGCAATTCGAAGATGCTCAGTCAGCATTAAGCTGTCTGTTCTCATTCCTTCAATGAAGAAACGGCCGATTGAATACCAGATTAAATAAGACAAGAAAATTTCGCCTCGACGCAATGATGTTCTACGTAATAAGATTAATATCAAAACGCCTGCGATATTCCATAATGATTCATATAAGAACGTAGGGTGATAGTAGGTCCCGTCAATGTACATCTGATTAATAATAAACTCAGGCAGGTGCAAATTTTCTAAAAAGGCTCTTGAAACAGCCTCACCATGCGCTTCCTGATTAATAAAGTTCCCCCAGCGCCCGATGGCTTGCCCTAGTAAAATACTAGGCGCTGCGACATCGGCGATTTTCCAAAAGGACACCTTCCTCACTTTAGTAAAGACAATCGCTGTCAGCACCGCCCCTATCAGTCCACCATGTATGGCAATTCCGCCATTCCAAATCTTGATGATTTCATTTGGGTGCTGCTGATAATAATCCCATTCAAAGGATACATAATAAATTCGTGCACAAATAATGGCGATAGGTATGGCAAATAAGATGAGATCAATAAACATATCTTTATTGATGCCTCTTTTTTCACACTCCCTTAATGCGAGCCAGAGTCCAAGCAGCGCTCCGACCCCAATAATCACACCATACCAATGAACCGAAATAGGTCCGAGCTGAAAAGCAATCGGATCAATTGGTTGAATTGCTTCATTCATATAGACAGCTCCTATTCATCCTGGCCATTGTCTTCAATGACATCGGCAAGTTTACTTGTAAATTGTTCCGCTGCATTATGTCCCATTCGTTTCAATCTGAAGTTCATAGCAGCTACCTCGATGATGACCGCTAAATTTCGTCCCGGACGTACAGGGATGGTCAGCTTTGGAACATCTGTATCGATGATCCGCATTTTTTCTTCCTCAAGTCCTAAACGGTCATACTGTTTGCCTTGTTCCCAAAGCTCAAGGTTCATAACAATCGTAATTCTCTTATAGCTTCTGACAGCGCCCGCTCCAAATAAGGTCATCACATTAATAATGCCTAATCCACGGATTTCTAGAAGGTGCTCAATCAGCTCTGGTGCGCTTCCAACTAACGTATCCTGATCCTCTTGCCTGATTTCCACGCAATCGTCTGCAACCAGCCTGTGTCCTCTCTTCACCAATTCTAAAGCCGTTTCACTTTTTCCTACGCCACTTTTTCCAATTAACAGTACACCTACACCATATACATCTACGAGTACGCCATGAATCGCAGTCGTTGGTGCAAGCTTGCTTTCTAAGAAGTTCGTTAATCGACTTGAAAGTCTTGTCGTTTTTAAGCTTGAGCGTAAAACCGGCACTCCATTTTCATTTGAAGCTTCGATCAATTCCTTTGGTACTTCACGATCTCGTGACAAAATGATGGCAGGGGTAATATCTGTACAAAGAGACATCATTCTCTGCTTTCGTTCGCGTTCTGGGAGCTGTTCAAAAAAAGAAAGCTCTGTCTTCCCTAAAAGTTGAACTCTTTCTTTTGGGTAATATGTAAAATATCCAGCCATTTCAATACCTGGTCTGGAAAGATCACTGATTGTAATGGGACGATTAATCCCTTCTTCCCCACTTACCAGTTCAAGATGAAATTGTTCCATTATGTCCTTCGTACGAACTTTCGGCACGCTTCTTCCTCCTTTTATCGCAGGCGTTTCAGAAATACAGCTCTATTTTATCACTTTCAATGATGAACCCAAAATAGTATTTTATCCTGATCCTGTTTCATCACATTTACTGGTATAGACAACTATACTTAAAAAAGGTAAACTGAATCTAACGACGAGAATAAGGGGGCACAATCATGAGCAGTTCTTTATTGCTCTCCAATATTCATATTGTGACAAAGACAGAAATCATTGAAAACGGTTTTGTCGGTTTACGCGATGGCAAGATCGACTATATTTCAACATCACCGCCGACAGGAAATTATGAAAAAGTATATATTTCCCGGGAAAACTTTTATTTACTCCCCGGAATGATTGATATTCACATCCATGGGGGATATGGTGCAGATATGATGGATGCCACACCAGAAGCCATGAATACACTTGCTGATCACTTACCCGCAGAAGGAACGACAAGCTTTTTAGCAACAACCATTACACAAAATCATCAAGAGATTGAGCAAGCACTTAAAAATGTCGCACAGTGGAGACCCTATAATAAAAAGCAAGCTGGAAGTCAGGCACAATGTTTAGGCATTCATCTAGAAGGTCCTTTTATTTCTAAAGATAAAGCTGGAGCGCAGCCTGCTCAATGGATTACACAGGCTAACCTTCCTCTTTTTGAGAAATGGCTGAGTGCATCTGATCAGCTGATTCGAATTGTCACTTTTGCACCTGAGGAAGATACTGATTTTGCATTTCTTTCCCTGCTAAAAGAAAAAAATATCATTCCTTCTATTGGACATACAAATGCTCCTCATGACATGATTGAACTAGCAGCAAAGCACGGCGCGCGTCATGTCACGCATCTTTATAATGCGATGAGTTCATTTCAGCATCGTGAGCCAAATGTTGCAGGAGCTGCGCTTACAAACGAAAAGCTTTTGACTGAGCTGATTACAGATGGCATTCATTCACATCCTCTTTCCGTAAAGCTTGCGTATTTGGCTAAGGGAAGTGAACGTTTGATCATGATTACAGACTCAATGCGTGCAAAAGGACTTGGAGAGGGAACCTACGAATTTGGCGGACAGACTGTGACAGTCAGCGGTGAAAAAGCATTGCTAGCAGATGGAACACTTGCAGGATCGATTTTACAAATGAAAGATGGGGTCAAACGTATGAGACAGATCACACAATGTGGATGGACAGAAATTGCTCAAATGACCTCAACAAATGCAGCCACTCAGCTCGGGATCGATCATCAGCTCGGTTCGATCGAAGTTGGAAAACTGGCAGACTTGGTCATTTGGGATGAAGCTGGCGAACTCATGATGACGATCTGCCATGGACAAATCGTTTATGAAAAAAAGGAGGCCACACACTGATGAACATCATCGAATTTGCAGATAAAGATCAATTAGGAAAAGCAGCAGCTGCTTTCATTGCACGTACCATTAAATCAAAAACAGATGCGGTTCTCGGTCTGGCAACTGGCGGTACACCAATTGATACTTATAAAGAGTTAATTCAGTTGCATCAAACAGAACAATTGTCTTTCAAACAAGCAAGAACAGTGAATCTGGATGAGTACGTGGGAATTGATCCAAATCATGAAAATAGTTATATGACTTACATGAAGCGTCATTTATTCGACCATATTGATCTCCCATCAGATCAATATTTCCTCCCCAATGGTGCTGCTGCTCACTTGGAAGAAGAGTGCTTAAGGTATGATCAGCTCATTGAAGATTTAGGGGGTATTGATCTTCAGCTTCTTGGTATCGGACAAAATGGACATATCGGGTTTAATGAACCTGGTACTCCTTTTGACTCAAAGACGCATGTCGTCCAATTAGATGAACACACTCGCCAAGCCAATGCAAGGTACTTTTCTTCTATAGATGAGGTACCTACACATGCCATTACAATGGGAATTGCAAGCATTCTTTCAAGTAAAAAAATTCTCCTTCTCGCATCAGGAAAATCAAAAGCGGACGTGATACAATATTTAGAACAAACAGAGATTCACCCAGACTTCCCTGCATCTGCTCTGAAACTTCATGAAGATGTGACGATTTTTATTGATCGAGAAGCTGGTTCACTACGCTAAACACGAGAGGATTTTCACATGTTTATTGATAAGCAGTCACCTATCCCCATGTACCATCAGATTATGGAGAACTTGAAAAAGCAGATTGAGGATGGAACATTAGCACCTGATACACTCATTCCTTCTGAAAGAGAATATGCCGAACGCTTTGGTATTAGCCGAATGACTGTCAGACAAGCCTTATCGAACCTTGTGAACGAAGGATATTTATACCGGCAAAAAGGAAAAGGAACATTTGTTAGCCGAAAGAAATTTGAACAACCGCTTCAGGGCTTAACAAGCTTTACAGAAGATATGCGTCAACGTGGGCTCAAAGCTTCAAGTCAGTTGATTGATTTCAAAAAAGTCGCATGCCCAGAGCACTTGCTGCAATCATTACAACTGTCGAACAGTGAAGATGTCTATGAATTAAAACGAATCCGCCTTGCAAACGATGAACCAATGGCTATTGAAACGAGTTATATTCCTGAAAAATTTGCTGGCGAGCTCACAAAGGAACATTTAACTGGATCTTTATATGAATATATAGAAGCGAACACAGGTCTAACCATCGCTCATGCCAAGCAGGAGCTTGAAGCCAATGTTGCTTCAAAGGAAGAGGCTAACGTGCTGTCTATTTCATTAGGGGACCCTGTTCTCTCCATTGCAAGAACAACTTATTTTCAAAATGACCTTCCATTCGAGTATGTCATGTCCGTTTATAGAGGGGATCGATACAAGCTCACTCACACAATGGAAAGATAAAACTGTGCTCCTGAAAGCACAGTTTTTTATTTCCTAAGAAATGTTGATTGATCATCATTTTTTGTATGAATTTTCCATATAGGAGAAATCGCTTTCCCTTCGAAACGGTCTTTTGCGACAGTGTACCAATAATATTCTTGATTTGGCTTTAACCCTTTCCATTCAAAGCTTGCTTTTTTACCACTTTTCACACCTTTGACCTCTCCAAGAAGAACGTTTGTGTAGACATTCAATTCAAAATAATTGGTTTTAACGGATTTCATTTTTGGTGTTAAATCGACATCAATTGAAAATTCATCTTGATCTCCATACGTTTTTGGATCATAGAAATGTTCTTGATTCAAGTAGGGTGAGTATGTGGTGAAATGAAGCTGATTTTTTTCTTGATCCGCAGTGATCAGCCGCATAAAACCTTGACCGCCTTCAGGACCTGACTGGTAATCTGCAAGGATTTGATATACTTTTCTGTCCACTTTTCCATCATGATCATCGTCAATCTCATCTACTTTTCGACTGGCTCCGTGGTAGTGGCCACTAAATACTGCGACAATATTCGGGTGACGTTTTACCACTTGATGGAAGATCAAATCTCCAATTGGGCTTCGATTGCCGCTCACTAACAAATACTCATGGAAATTTAAAATGACAATGCGATCTGGATGTTCAGAAATGACTCGATTTAACCAGTCAATCTCATTTTGCTTAATCCCCCAGCCCATATACACCATCATATAATCATTGCCACCAGCAGAGATAAGATCATAATGACCTCGATTGTTTTGATAGGATTCACCGTAATACGGCTTGTCTTCAAAGCGTTTCGCTCCAAAGTATCTCCCATATTCCCTATAATGGCCGTCTTTGTGTCTGACATCATGATTACCAGCTAATACACCGTAAGGAATCTGATGCTGATCTAACACACGCATAAAAGTATCGGCACGATTCCATTGCTTATCCTTTGAATCATCCACAATATCACCTGTATGGAACACATATTGAATATTTAATGGGTCCCTTTGATCTCTGATCCACTCGACTATTTTTTTGAAGATGTGAGGATAACTTCTGGCATAATATTGAGTATCAGACATCCACACCATCTTATAAGGCTTTAACGCCTTACTGATCTCATCTTGTACAAGCAAATCAAACGTTTGATTTTTCATATACTGTCTGACTGACAGCAGCCCTTTCAGGTAAAATTCCTTTTCATCCTTGGCAAAGTGATGAGTGATTTTATCCCACTTTTCTTGCTGATGATTCCAAGCGTACATCGT
Organism: Bacillus sp. XT-4; assembly: GCF_050864245.1. Lineage (NCBI taxonomy): Bacteria > Bacillati > Bacillota > Bacilli > Caryophanales > Bacillaceae > Bacillus > Bacillus sp. XT-4. The sequence goes on along the minus strand of NZ_JBPAFI010000003.1, from coordinate 432,129 downwards.
TACCTTTCTCCCTGATAATGAGCTTCCTTTCCATACAGCCTCGACAACATCCTTTTCACGTACATCGTGATGAACCTTGATTTGAAAGCGATGATAAGGAAAATGCTGTAGATCTTTCGTTTCCACTGATTTACCATCAGCAAATGCAATGCGATTTCTTTCTCGATCAGAAAAAATCATTTCCCTTGTTTCATTTAAATGTTTTGGCGGCTCTGTTTCCGCTGCATATTTGAAAATCTTCATGGACGGATGCAGCGATGTATATTGATAGGCACGGTAAAAGGAGTAATCTAACTGATCATTAGTAGGATCATTGGTTAGCACTGTTTGCTTAGATGATTCCTTTTTTGTCCTATCTGACACTCTCTCTGGCGTTTCAGGGTGTTCATGTACCGTCTTAAAAACCTTTTTCAAAGTTGATTTGTTTCCAGCGGCATCTTTTGCTTTTATCTTCAATGTGTGCTCCCCAGGTTCTAATTCGCTAGAGGACGTTTGATAAGGCAAAGAGATCGGTTTTCCATCTAAATATGCCTTCATCTCCGCTATGTCACTCCAACGATCCGTCACCTTTGCCTTTAACGTAAAGACGCCTTTATATTGGTCCTTTGCCTGTATATTACTCTTGATTTTCGGACCCGTGTTATCGACTTTCACACGTACAGATTGAGATTCGTCTGCGGTTTTAGCCTGAACAACATGTACTCCTTCTCTAAGCCTTCTTGTATCCCACTGAATATAGCTTGAAGCATATGCTTGCTTCGGGATTTGAAACTGAAATGCTCTTACCTTCTTAGCGCTGCTACCGTCGCCCATTTTCCATTCCTCATGCCGGCTCGCATTTAGAGGCAGAATTTGAGTTCCATTCGATAAAATCATCTGGACATTTTTCAATTCAAAATCATCGTGATTTTCTCCAGGAAATCGGTCAAACGGCGATGACTTCGTCCCAGCATGGAATGATATCGTTTGTGGACCTGCCTTTTCTAAGTGTTTTTCTGGTATTGGTATCGTATAGGTGCGATACACTTTTGTCGAATCATCAAAAATGGAAAGTAAGTGCTTACCTATAGACACACCATTCTTAAAATATAAATTTGTCCCTTTGACATCAAATGCAAGATATGGATCTGCTTCAAGTGCAGGGAATACTTGTCGAATCGGTTTTCCATCTATCATTAATTTTATGCTTTTTTTCTGATCTGCTGTTGCTTTTAAGTGAAATACGCCTGAAACCGTATCTCCTTCTTCTACATTCAATCGAAGGCCGTGAGCCTTGCTTACTTGTTCCACATCAATTGTTTTTTTCATTGTCATTGCTTGATTTTCGCCGTCAGACGCTTCAATCTGATATTCCAATCGATCTTTACCGATGAGCTCAGGTGAATAAATAATATAGTGAAACAGCCGATCATTATGATCCTTTTGAAGCAGCACCTCTTTAAAATCTTCATGACGATTGGTTCGATATCGCAATTTGACCGTTTTGACGGACTGATCATCCTGCACATCTGCTCTCATTTCAATGCCTTCAGTTGGTTTTATCGGTTGATTGTCTGTCATATCTTCGATCACAGGTTTATGAACATCTTGTGATATTTCTTTTTTTTCAGTTGGAATTTGTGCTTTTAACACTTTTCCGGGTGTCGGCTCTTCCTCCACTTTCGAGATCAGCTTCATTTGTGTCGTACCATCCATTGGGTACTTGAACAGTAACGATCTGTGCTCGCTAAACAATGAAGGCTTTAAACGATAGGATGCCGACGATACCTCTTCTCCTATATTTGTTGTGATAGAAACAAGGCGGGATTTAGAATTGGACAATCCTTTACTCTCAATGACCGATAGATGCTCGCCCTCTTTTAAATGACTTTTGTACATCGCATTAAAGTCCGCTACCGTTAAATGCTCCTGCCCTTTTTTTCTAAGCCAAAATACATACGGTTTTCCAGGAGAAATGGTGATCGGACTTGTGTGGAATGAATATATATCATCCATCTCCACGCCTTGCGCTGGATTGCGATAGCGAAGCTGGTAATGTCGAAGTGAAATAGGTGCATGTGTTGTGTTATACACCTCGATGAATTCAAAAGCATCCTTGCCTTTGCGGTTTTTTGAATTCACGACGATTTCTGTCATCAATAGCTCAGGAATTTGTGAGAGGTCCTCTTCAAATCCGTTTAAGTGAACTGCTTGTTCGGTTGTTTTGATGACAGACTTCTGCGTCAGGAATTCTGTATAGTAATGAACTGTTGGATTCCACAATTGATCTGTCGGGATTTTCGCTGTGAATTCTGGTTTCATCCCCGGCAATCGTTCCATTGGGATCAATCGATATCCTAGTTCATCACTCTGTTTATAGTACAAGTTTGCAGACAAAATTTGCTCTGACTGACTAATAGATGCCCTAAATTGAAGATCACGTTTTTTTCCTTGAACCGGACGGACATCTACTTGAAATTGATCAAAGATAAAAGGTGAAAAGGGCTTATTTCGTATGTTCACTTGTGTTTGTGTCAAAGATCCTGCTGAAGCAGGCTGACTGAAACAAAAAAGAATGCTCAAAAAAAGAAAAAGAATGATTTGTCTGCTCACATTCACCATCGTGCACCGCCTCCCTTCGGATATTGTGTCTCCTGAAGACGGTTTTTATGACAGATGGAACGGGGAAACGATATAAATTCACACAAAAAAACCGTTAGCTTTTTTTCGCTAACGGTTCCACGATTCCTTTCTGTATGAGCAGATGGAAAATGGATAAAATGACAGCCATCCAAATGGCCGTTCCAAACCCATCAATGTTAAAACTATCTCCCATAAAGCTTGAGGTCATCATCAGTGTGATGGCATTAATGACAAAGAGGAACAATCCTAGTGAAAGTACTGTCACTGGCAGCGTTAAAATGATCAAAAACGGCTTCACTAAAATATTGAGCAAGGACAAAATAATACTTGCTACAATCGCTGCGCCAAAGCCTTCAATATACACACTACCAAGGCCTGGCAGAATGCCTGAATCAAAATATCCAGCAATGACGATTAAAAGTAATGCATTGACGAAAATACTAACGATCCATCTAAGCATTTAGTTAGTGCCTTCTTCCGGAACAACAAAATACCAGATGAAGTAGATCAAGAATATCGGCATAAATGCTGTCATAAATCCGATGATCACCGTTAAAATACGAAGCAGGGATGCATCGACACTTAAGTATTCAGCAAGTCCACCGACAACACCCGCTATTTTTTTATCTGTCGCTGAACGATAAAGCTTCTTCATGTAGAATCACTCCTTGTCTGATTGGTGCTTTACTTGGATTGAGCCTGTTTTTGTTTCTGCAAAAATGGATATATTGTGCTCCGCCTGTTGATTGGCTTTGATCATTTTCTCTTTTTGCAGCGTTTCATTTTTCTCTTTAATCATATTTGCATCAAGCAGCTCATGAGAGATCGATCCGAGATTGCTTTTCAGCTCCGCAGTCACTGCACAAGCACGCGGAATCTGAACGTCCACACTGCCTGTTGTCGTTTTTGCATAGATCGAACGGCATTTCTCATCTGACAGCTGAACAGCAATGTTCCCATTGAAGCTCTGTGCATCAATTGATTCACTTTTCCCGCGCAGGTCAATGAGCCCATTAATGGTTTCTACTTCAATCATACCACACTCGTGATCAGCCAGTTTGATTTGTCCATTTGCTGTTTCAATTCCAACTTTTTCTGCTTGTAAAGAGGCAAAAGAGACGACTCCATTTGTTGTTTTTGCAGCCAGTTCTTTTGTCTTTAGCTTTTCCCCGCGAATCGGTCCATTAAACAGTTTGACTTTGATCTTATCGTATTGGATACGTGGTACATACAGGGTGACATTGACCTTCATGGTCTTCTTTTCAGTTCGGATAAAAAATTTGTCCCCTTCAAGCCCGCAATCCAGATGTTGAAGAAATTGCTGTCTGGCCTGCTCTCCATCCTCTGCACGGTAAATTTTCGCATGACACTCTGCCCGAACATCCCCATCATCCCAAGGCATCAAATTGAGACTGCCGTTTGCCAATTGAATATCTAAATGAGATAGTGCCGCGTCTTTGAATTGAAAAATGTGTTCAACGTCGACGGACTGTCCAAAGTTCAAATCAAGATCGACATCTTTGACCTTTTTCACCGCCGAATCTAACCATCCAAACAGCTTTGCACCGAGGTTTTCAGTACCAGTTCCTTTATTCTCTGTGCCAGCTTTTTCTTCATGAAAGGTATGATCAGCCGTTGATTTTTCTAGTGAAATGGACTGATTTTCTTCTAATTTTTCAAGTAGCGTAATTGCTTCTTTTGCAGATAATGTCCCGTCTTCTACTAATTTTAAAATGCGTTCTTTTTCATTCATACAAAGCCCTCCTACGATTTGATGGATTGAAGCACTTTAATACCTTGAATGATATTCCAAATGACAGAGATCAAAAAGCCAATGGCGACTAAAAAGGACAAGATAAGTACGGTGAACACTGGAACGAGTGAGTCGCTTGCCTGTGTCGTCAATAAAAAGGGGATAGCTCCAAAAACCAGCAGCACACACGCTGCGACTGGCAAAACATGTGACCACAATGCACGCAGCGAATGCCGTTTCGTTTCCTTTTGATCCACTACAAAATATGCCACGATCGGTACAATAAACGGCATGAAAAATACACTAAAATAACAAATAGATGCAATGATCGACTGATCTCTGTTCATATATATTCGCTCCTTCATGATGAAAATTCCTTTCTAACTCATACGTTTATGGCGTATAAAAAGTTTCAAACTCATTCGATTTACATATGTCCTTAGACACAAATTATTTCTTTTTGCACCTAAGTGTAGATTCTTCATGGATTACCCTTTAAAATATGTTGAAAAGATGGTGATTATCATTATAGGGGGTAATTATTTTGACAGATCATCATAATGCTAACCACACGGCACAAACGCTTTTAGACCTTATACAGAAACAGAAAAGCATGAACAGCGATATGATCAAGGAGCTAGAGGCCATTCATCCGTCTCATCCGAAGTATGGTGATATCCGTTATTTAAAAGTACTGCTCGATAGTAGCAGCACTCATATTTTAAAGGATTTAACGCACCTCAGTAACTTAATGCCAAAGGAAGATGTGCAATAAAAGGAAAACCCCTCTTTCCGAGGGGTTTTTCTTTATGAGGATGTCACACTTTCTGTTTCTTTGACTAACTGTTTCATTCGCTCACGATCACGCTCTAAAATCGGTTTTAAGTATCGACCGGTGTAAGAAGCTTCTTCTTTAGCAATGTGTTCAGGTGTTCCTGAAGCAATAATCGTTCCTCCACCAGCACCGCCTTCTGGTCCTAGATCAACAAGGTAATCGGCTGCCTTAATAATATCAAGGTTGTGCTCAATGACCAATACCGTATCCCCGTTTTCGACCAAGCGTTGGAGCACTTTTAACAACCTAGCAATATCATCCACATGAAGACCGGTTGTCGGTTCGTCTAAAATATACAAGGATCTTCCGTTTGAACGGCGGTGAAGCTCAGATGCCAATTTCACACGCTGCGCCTCTCCACCAGACAATGTCGTGGCAGGCTGCCCAAGTGTAATGTATCCTAATCCAACATCAAAGATCGTTTGCAGCTTCCGCTTAATTTTCGGGATATTCTCGAAAAATTGAAGTGCGTCCTCTACCGTCATTTCAAGCACATCGGAAATATTTTTCCCTTTATACGTGACCTCTAGCGTCTCGCGGTTATAACGTTTCCCGTGACACACTTCACAAGGCACATATACATCAGGTAAAAAGTGCATTTCAATTTTAATAATGCCATCTCCACGACACGCTTCGCAGCGTCCACCTTTCACGTTAAAGCTGAATCGCCCCTTTTTATAGCCTCGTACCTTCGCTTCATTGGTTTGCGCAAAAACATCCCGCACGTCATCAAATACACCTGTATACGTAGCAGGATTGGATCTTGGTGTACGGCCAATTGGAGATTGATCAATATCAATGACTTTGTCTAAGTGATCCATTCCTTTGATTTCTTTGTGCTGTCCTGGCTTCGCTTTTGCTCTGTGCAGTTTTTGGGCAAGGGATTTCAATAAAATTTCATTCACAAGTGTACTTTTCCCTGATCCTGACACACCTGTCACAGCGGTAAAGACACCTAAAGGAAACTTCGCATTCACGTTTTTAAGATTGTTTTCTTTTGCCCCTTTAATTTCAATGAAGCGGCCGTCAGGCTTTCTTCTCTCGATCGGAAGCGGGATGAATTTCTCACCAGATAAATATTGTCCAGTCAACGATTTTGGGTCTTTCATGACTTCTTCTGGCGTTCCAGCTGAAATCACTTCTCCTCCATGAACCCCTGCACCTGGTCCAATATCAATGAGATAATCAGCAGCAAGCATCGTATCTTCATCATGTTCTACGACAATCAGTGTGTTTCCAATATCACGCATGTTTTTCAATGTTCCAATCAACCGGTCATTATCCCGTTGGTGCAGACCAATCGATGGTTCATCTAAAATATAAAGAACGCCTGTCAGTCTTGATCCAATTTGTGTCGCCAAACGAATCCGCTGCGCCTCCCCGCCTGATAATGTGCCAGCAGACCGGCTTAATGTCAAATAATCTAATCCGACATTATTTAAGAAGGATAAGCGCTCTTTGATTTCACGTAAAATGAGCTGGGCAATCTGCAAATCTTTCTCAGACAACTCAATTTTCTCATAGAAATCAAGGGCATCAGATACAGACAAATCGGTCATTTCTCCGATATGTTTGCCATTGATGAGAACCGCAAGCGTTTCTTTTTTCAGGCGGTATCCTTTACAGGTCGGGCATGGCTGATTGGCCATATATTTTTCCATTTGCTCCCGAATATAATCGGAGCTCGTTTCCTTGTAGCGCCGTTCAATGTTACGAAGCACACCTTCAAACTCGATTTCATTTTCACGGACCTGACCAAAATCATTTTCATATTTAAAATAAATCAGCTCAGAGCCGCTGCCATATAAAATTTTATCAAATAAATGCGCCGGAATATCTTTTACTGGAATGTCCATGTCAATTCCATAGTGTGTACATACCGCCTCAAGAAGCTGCGGGTAATATTGTGAGCTTTGAGGCTCCCATGGGGCAATGGCATGCTGACGTAAAGTCAAATCCTTATTCGGAATCACAAGCTCTGGATCTACTTCTAGTTTAGAACCAAGCCCATCACAGCTTGGACAGGCACCGAAAGGGCTATTAAACGAGAACATTCTTGGCTCAAGTTCCCCAATAGAGAATCCACAGTGCGGACAAGCATGATGCTCACTAAATAACAGCTCCTCTTGTCCAATCACATCAATCATCACACGACCTTCACCAAGTCGGAGTGCCGTTTCAAGAGAATCAGACAACCGTGCCGCCACGCCTTCTTTCACGACAATTCGATCAATCACCACTTCAATGGAATGCTTTTTATTCTTTTCAAGCTCGATCTCTTCTGACAGGTCCTCCATCTCACCATCAACTCTGACTCGAACGTAGCCCTGCTTCCGAATTTGATCAAGTACTTTCACGTGAGTTCCCTTACGTCCAGATACGACCGGAGCAAGCACTTGTAGTTTCGTTCGTTCTGGATACTCTAAAATGCGGTCTGTCATTTGCTCAATCGTCTGTGATGTAATTTCGATCCCATGAATAGGACAAATCGGTTTTCCGACTCGAGCATATAATAGACGCAAGTAATCATAAATTTCTGTAACAGTCCCAACGGTTGATCGAGGGTTCCTGCTTGTCGTTTTCTGGTCAATACTAATCGCTGGAGAAAGCCCTTCAATCGCATCTACATCTGGTTTGTCCATTTGACCGAGAAATTGACGTGCATAGGCTGACAGTGATTCAACATACCTACGCTGACCTTCTGCATAAATGGTATCGAAGGCAAGCGACGATTTTCCCGAACCAGATAAACCCGTAATGACCACTAGCTGATCGCGCGGGATATTGACATCAATATTTTTAAGGTTGTGGGCTCTTGCCCCTTTCACCTCTATTCGTTCCATAGCCATCAGGCATTCATCCTTCCGCTTTTAGCTCTAGCAATAGATCTCTTAATTCTGCTGCTTTTTCAAAATCAAGCGCTTTTGCTGCATCTTTCATTTCCATCTCGACGTTTTCGATCACTTTTTCTCGTTCTTTTTTGCTCATTTTTGACAACTTTGGTGCTGCTTTTGTTTCGTATTCTTCTGAATCCTCATGTACTTTTGTTGCCTTGATCACATCTCGAATCTTCTTATGGATCGTTTGCGGAGTGATACCAAATTTCTCATTATACGCTTCTTGCTGCTCACGTCTCCGCTTTGTTTCTTGTATGGCAATGTCCATTGATTTCGTCATATTGTCTGCATACATGATAACTCGGCCTTCTGCATTTCTTGCAGCACGACCAATCGTCTGGATGAGGGATCTTTCTGAACGTAAAAAGCCTTCTTTATCCGCATCTAAAATCGCCACGAGCGACACCTCTGGAATATCCAAGCCTTCTCGAAGAAGGTTGATCCCTACAAGCACATCATATTTTCCGAGACGTAAATCACGAATAATCTCAATCCGTTCGAGTGTCTTAATTTCTGAGTGCAGATAATTGACCTTGATTCCGATTTCTTTCAGATAATCTGTCAGATCCTCAGACATTTTCTTCGTTAAAGTCGTCACAAGCACACGCTCATTTTTCTCAACTCTTGCATGAATTTCCCCAATTAAGTCATCGATTTGTCCTTCAATCGGACGGACTTCAATGATTGGATCAAGCAAACCGGTTGGACGAATAATTTGTTCCACGACCTCTGGCGTTTTCTCAAGCTCGTATGGGCCAGGTGTTGCGGATACATGCACAATATGGTTAATGTGCTTTTCAAACTCATCAAATGTGAGTGGTCTATTATCAAGTGCTGACGGCAGACGGAATCCGTGATCAACAAGCACTTGTTTTCTTGCCTGGTCCCCATTGTACATGGCGCGAATTTGCGGGATGGTCACGTGTGACTCATCGACAACAATCATAAAATCATCCGGAAAATAATCAAGCAATGTATAAGGTGTTGAACCAGGCGGACGTAAGGTGAGATGTCTTGAGTAGTTCTCAATCCCTGAACAAAAGCCCATCTCTCTCATCATCTCAAGGTCATACCTTGTCCGCTGCTCAAGACGCTGTGCTTCAAGCAGTTTCCCGTTTTCACGAAGCTTTTCCAACTGTTCCTCAAGCTCTTTTTCAATATTAATAATCGCTTTTTCCATCTTTTCTTCTCTTGTGACGAAGTGAGATGCTGGGAAAATAGCAACGTGGTCACGATCACCGAGAATTTCTCCAGTGAGAGCATCTACTTCACGAATACGTTCAATTTCATCACCGAAAAACTCCACTCTGATACAATGCTCATCTCGTGAAGCAGGAAAAATTTCAACGACGTCTCCTCGAACTCTGAAGGTTCCGCGCTGAAAATCTATATCATTACGAGAATACTGAATATCCACAAGCTTACGCAGCAGCTGATTGCGTTCAATTTCCATTTCAGTTCGTAAAGACAGCACAAGCTCTCTGTATTCTTCAGGAGAACCTAAGCCATAAATACAGGACACACTGGCAATGATGATGACATCTCTCCGCTCAAATAATGAGGATGTGGCGGAGTGCCTTAGCTTATCGATCTCATCATTAATGCTGGCATCCTTTTCAATAAATGTATCAGTTTGAGGAACATACGCCTCAGGCTGGTAATAATCATAATAACTCACAAAATATTCAACAGCATTATTTGGAAAAAATTCCTTGAACTCGCTGTATAATTGTCCGGCAAGTGTCTTGTTATGCGCAATGACAAGTGTTGGTTTGTTCACTTCTTTGATCAGGTTGGATACAGTAAAGGTCTTTCCCGTACCTGTAGCACCTAACAGCGTTTGATGCTGTTTCCCCTGATGGATGCCCTCCACAAGCTTTTCAATGGCTTTTGGCTGATCTCCTTGGGGCTGATAGTTAGAAACTAATTCAAAGCGGTCACTCACATCAAAGCCTCCGTTTCGTTACGAAATCTATCTAATGAATATATTATCATAAAAGAACACAAAAATACGAACTAAAGTTCGTGTCTGACTTGATTTTTATTTCCAATACAACCATACCCTCTCTGCCGTGGCTCATAACCCTCTAAAGAAACCTTCCTTTCAGTATGGAACATTTTGGAGCGAGATATTCGATCAGCAGAAAAACCACAAAAAAGAAAGCTGCACTCACTAGAATCGTAAGCACAGCTCCTGCAATCAAAAACATTTTCTTTTCATCAAGAGGGATCACATCAATGATGTTTTTCAGCCTTCTCTCTTTTTTCGACTTCTTTCTTGGCCATAAACAATGCCCCGGCCACTAGAGAAATAATATCTAATCCTACGATAAAGTAGGTTTCTGTATAGCCTTTCATATACGAAGCAAATAAAAGCGCTGCTGTTAATGCAATGCCAACGTAATGATTATAAGTAACCTTTGAAAATAAAATAACGAGCAAGAAAGGAAAAACAAGTGCAAATATGGCTTTTGTAATCACAAAAACCCTCCCTCTACATGGTCTACTCCCTTGATTATAGTAAAGATTGGCATAATGAACAATTCACAGTTTTCAATTTCAGCTTTTTTCTTCTCGGTTGAAGACTTTTGATATAGATGAGGAGGAAAATTAGTGAAAACGTCCCCTTTCTAAAGATAGGTCTTTACGTCTTTGACAGTTACATCCAATAAATTCTATGATGAAAATGATAGTGCGCACTATCATTTTAAAAAACAAAAAGAGACAAATGAAACCATTGGCTATTTGGATAAGGGGGCATTCCCATGTATTCAGTATTATTTCATGCGGCTGAAGAATCCGCATCACTCGCAGGGGCAAAAGGCGTGAATTTAATTAAATTAAACAATCACGGACTGCCAGTTCCAGATGGATTTATTATTAAAACGAACAGCTTTGCAAGCTTTCTTTCATATCACAATTTCCATCCAACTGATCAAAACCTTGCCCGAAAAATCACAGAAGCTTCGTTTCCTTCACAAATGGAGACAGAATTACTTTCATCCTTTCAATCATTGTTGAAAACATATCCATCCGTTGCAGTGCGATCCTCTTCTGTTGCGGAAGATCTCGAAGGCGCCTCCTTTGCAGGTCAATACGAGACCTATTTAAATATCAAAACAAATGAAGAGTTCTTGCAAGCCGTCAAAGAATGTTGGTCGTCTTACTTCGCAGCAAGAGTCGCAGAATATAAGGAAGAAATGATTGAGAACGAGGAAGAGATGCCGCTCATGGCTGTTGTTGTACAAGGATTGATCCATTCTGACATCTCTGGTGTCATCTTTAGTGAGAATCCTGTATCAGGAAAAACAAACGAAGTCATGATGACTGCAAGCTATGGACTAGGAGAAGCCATCGTCTCCGGCCTTGTGACGCCAGATACATTTATTGTAAACAAAGAAACGTACTCTATTGAAAAATCACTAGGAACAAAAGAAGTGCAAATTGTCCCCTGTCAAGAGGGTGTCATTGAACAACCCGTAGGTGAAGAGATGGCTGGCCAATTTTGTCTTCGAGATGATCAATTGATCCAAATCACGAAAATGACAAAACAAGTAGAAGCCCTTTATGGACATGGAGTAGATATCGAATTCGGCATGTCAGATGGTACTTTTTATTTACTTCAAGCAAGACCGATTACTGCTTCTTTTTCCAATACAGCAAATGGCTCCTCAGGTGCAGCCTTTCAAATGAAACCTGAAGAGCTGCAAGACTTCTGGATCTCAATGGACGATCATATGCCTGGACCCACAAGTCCTCTTTTTTCAAGTTTGATCATACCTGCTTTAAAAAACGGGATGAAGAAAAACGGAGAGAAGTATCAAGTACCAGACCTTAACATTAAAGATATCAAGCTTTATAGAGGCCATTTGTATTCTTCACCGTCTATGCCAGAAGCGTCAGCGGAACCAGTTTTTGACGAGAGCCTATTCGAAATGTTTCCTCGTTTAAGCGAAAGAATGTATCGCATTTTAAAGCAAAACTTGTTCCCATTATACGAAAAACTTGATCGGCAAATCACTCAACCGCTAACAATTGATGAAGCCATTAATGGTTTTCAAGAATTAAAAGAGATTTATCTAAGAGCGTATGACGACCATTTTGACATTGTCATACCTCAAGTCATTCTATCAGCGATCATTGAAGACATGCTTGTCTCATATACTGGCGATCAAACACAAGTCGTCCTGCTGCATGAAATGATGATAGGTGTGATGAACAAGTCTCTTGAAACAGATCAAAAGCTATCTCACTTGGCAAAAGACGTTCTTCAAGATTCGGAACTTCTTCAAGCATTTACAGATCATTCAGCGAATGCTGAACTATTATATGCACTCAATCATACAGAAAAAGGGAAAAACTTCATTTCCAAAGTAGAAGATTTTCTCCAAGTCTATGGTTGGCGGTCTGTTAAAAGCCATGATTTCACAGAGGAAACATGGGTGGAAAATCCTGAATTTGTCTTGGACATCATTAGAAACAACATTCGGCACCAATCTGATTTTGATGAAGAATTTGCACAAGCCGTGATCAAAAGGCAAGAAACGTATGAACAGTTTATCAGTCAAGTGACAGATGAAGCGTTTAAAACAAAATTTGAAGAACTTTATCATTTTGCACTCCATGCAGCCAATATTCGAGATGATCATCACTTTTACATTGATGCCATGTTAGATGCAAAAGCGAGACTCTATCTCTTAAAAATTGGTGAACTTCTTGTTCAAAAAGGAGCGATCCCTCATCAAGAAGACCTTTGGTATCTTTACGATGATGAAGTACTCAATGCGCTCACAACTTCGACCACATACGATTCGATCATTCAGCAAAGAAAAATTGAAATGAAGGAAAATGAATCCATCCAACCACCAGCTTATACAGGAACGCCTTCTGAAGCTGAATTGCAGCAAGTAGAAAGAATGCTTGGTTCTCTAAGGGAAAATGCAAACAACACAGACGATGCAATCTATGGAATTGGTGCATCTAGCGGCATTACTTCTGGAAGAGTCAGAGTCATTACATCTGCTGATGAATTTTCACAATTTGAAAAAGATGACATTTTAGTTTGTAAAACAACGACACCTTTATGGACCAGCTTATTTAGAGACGCCAAAGCAGTCATCACCGATTCTGGCGGTATTTTGTCCCATTCCGCTATTATCGCTAGAGAATATATGATACCGGCTGTCTTAGGCACACGGATCGCAACTGAAAAACTAAAATCTGGCGACCTCGTGACAGTAGATGGAGCCAATGGGCGTATCCAGTTATTAAATCAGCATTCACGGGCATAGTCGTCACTGTTTGGATCATATTGGCGGTCACAGATTTTATCGGTATACTTACTTTGTTGCAAACACATTCATAACCTGAGGTGAGTATGCTTGTTAAAATCAACAAATCAACGGATCATTCGCGCAACAATGGAATTATTGTCTGAAAAGGGCTATCAAAAAACAACGACAAAAGAAATTGCTACAAAAGCGAATGTAAGTGAAGCGACAATTTTTCGTAACTTTAAAAACAAACGCGGCGTGATTGCTGCCATTATGAAAATGAAATCAACACCGACCAAAACCCTTGAAGCTGAATTTAAAGACGATTTATACACCGATTTAAAATTTCTCGGTAGCTATTTCCTTGAAGATTTGACTTCAAAAAAAGAATTTATCTATATCAGCATGAGAGAACCGGCTATGTTTAAAGATTTAACAGACCATGAAAAAATTTATCCTCAAGAATTGAGAGACATGCTGATTCATTATTTCAAAAAAATGAGTGCTCAGCATCGTGTATTAGAGGGAAAAGAAGACATCTATGCAGATATATTTATTAGCACGTATTTTGGCTTTTTCATTCAACAGCTAGAGCAAGACATTCAGCTTGTTTTAACACAAAAAGAAGACTTTATTGAGACATGCACACACATTTTCATGAGAGGAATTTCCCCCACTTAATTGGGTGAAATTCTTCTTTTTTACAAAGGTGGTAAACACATTGAATCTTAAAAAAGAGAACTTGATCATTTATTCTTTGCTGCTTGGAGCTATTTTAGTTCCAGTCAATTCAACCATGATCGCAGTCGCTCTATCATCTATATCAACTTATTACGATCAATCCATATCAAACATTACTTGGGTGGTCACGATTTATCTAATTGTCATGGCAGTCACTCAACCTATTGCGGGTAAGCTGGGAGATATATACGGCCACCGCAGCATGTATTTAGCTGGTGTGATACTCTTTTTGATTGGCTCCATTGGATGTGCTTTCGCACCTAATCTTGCTTTTCTTATTAGCTTCCGATCAATTCAAGCGGCAGGCGGAGCTATATTAACGCCGAACAGCATTGCTTTAATTCGAGCAACAGTATCACATGAAAAGCTTTCTAAAACTATGGGATTTTTCGGTTTTGGAGCGGGAATTGGTGCCGCACTTGGACCTTTTATTGGCTCTATTCTCATTCAGAACTTTGACTGGCATTCCATTTTCCTAGTGAATATACCATTTTTGATTCTCACACTTGTGACAGGCGTTTTTATGATTCCGAAGATGAAACATACGCGTTTACAAGCCAATGTAGATATCATCGGTTCGTTATACTTAACAATCGGGATCGCCACACTCATTTTGTTTACTAAAAGCCAAGTATTAAACGAATACATGATCTATGGCGTTCTAGCGGTCATTTCCATTCCTTTATTTTTCAAACACGTACGGAAAGTTACAAATCCCATCATTGATTTGACATTATTTAAAAACAGTACCTTTACGAACGCTAACCTTTCTATCATGCTTAGTAATTTTGTGATGTACGCGATTCTTCTCATTATGCCGCTGTTTATGGAGCAAAAACTCGCGCTTTCTCATACACAAAGCGGGATTTTCCTTTCGATCTTTTCACTCTGTATGTCGATTAGTGGATTACTCGGGGCAAAGCTCCATCCAATAAAAGGTGCCAAAAAAATGATTCGATTTTCATTTCTCTGTCTTACTTTATCCGGTGTTATGCTGATCACACTAAGCAGCTACCCAAATTTACCACTCCTTATCATCACATTAGTCGCTGGGGGGATCTCATCAGGTATTGGCATGACTAGCATGCAGATGGCTTCTTTAACATCTGTTGATCAGAGTTTATCCGGCTCTGCATCTGGGATTTTTTCTACCTTTAGATATTTCGGAAGTATCATTTCATCTACTTTAATTGGTATATTAAGTGGTTTTCAATCTTTATTTATCGTATTAATGGGCGCAGGTATTCTTGGTTTCCTCCTCTCTCATCGTCTAAAAACGAAATCCACTTCTCATTCATCTGAACACTCTGCTTAACGACTCCCTTCGCTCTATTTAGGGCGGGGGAGCTATGATTATTTGTTACTGTAACCGATTATGAATACAATGATCAAACTGTGAAAATGATCTTTTACTCATGAAAAAATGTCATATGAATAAACGAAAAAGAAATTTCAGCTTTCATTTACCTCTACTTCCCCACCTAAAAACTTCTTTTCATATCTTCCAGCATTCATAACTTCGATTTTTTTTCACAATTTTTGTGTTATGCTTTTTGAAAATAGAGCACCAAAGGAGCAGAAGGATGAAACGAGTGAAATATTTTTTAATATGCTTGTCAGCTCTACTATTTTTCCTAGCAGGCTGCGGAAAAGACCAGCAATTTACGCCCCCTGGCAGCTCTCAATCAATTGCTGTCATTTCTCAACTAAAAAAAGCCTCCTTTTCAATCGTTGATTTACAAAAAAATAAAATTGTCTCTTCCGTTGATTTAAAACATCCTCTCACTGATCTTGTTCACATCAACAAAGACGTGATCATTGCATCAAGTAAGGAAGGACAATCTCTTATAGAAATCAATTTAAAAAAAGGAACAGCAGCGGACTATATGGATATGAATAAAGGTCTGACTTCACTTGCGTATGATGCGGATACCAACACTTTACTTGTGACCGATTCAGAGAAAAATGTCGTTTATTTTATCGATACAGTGCACAAGAAAATAAAAGCAACTGTGAAGACCGGGACATTCCCCTCTTCTATGGCGTTGTCTTCTTCAGGAACGTTGTTTGTTTTAAATGCAAAAAGTCATTCTGTTTCAGTCATTGATATTGAAAAGAAAAAAAAGATACGAACGATTTCCGTCCTAGAACGGCCATCTGGCATTCATTTTGATGGGCATTCCATTTGGGTTGGAGGGCACGGTAAACCGGGCACATTAAATAAGAGCATTTTTGCTTACGACCCTAAAACAGGTAAAAAACAGCGAGAAATCAAACTAGGTGTTATGCCAGTCGCATTTTTTTCAGAAAAAAACTCTTCTACTTTATATGTATTATGTCATGGAGACCACACACTATATAAAGTAAATACCGAGAAAAACAAACTGCTTTCCTCTGTTGAGACCGGTCAAAATCCGAATTATATCACTGCTGATTCCTCATCTATATATGTCAGTAACTTAGATGACAATTCAGTATCCGTCATCGACAAACATACATTTATGTTGAAGAACCGACTGAACATCCCAGCAGGACCTTATGCTATCATGTTGGAGGAAAAGAAATGAAAGAACAGATGAATATTTTAATAGTAGATGATGAATTAGATATGCTTGAGTTAATCGGATCCTTTTTGCAGAGACAAGGCTTTCACGTGATAACTGCAAATAATGGCACGGGCGCCTTACATCAGCTTGAAAAAGAGGCCATTGACCTTGTTGTATTGGATATTATGATGCCAGATATGGATGGATTCGAAGTCTGCCAGCGCATCAGGCAAACCTCCCAAATCCCCATTTTATTTTTAACAGCTAGAAGTTATGAAGAAGATCGCATTAAGGGGCTGGAAATTGGCGCAGACGACTACATCATGAAGCCTTTTAGTCTACGTGAGCTTGCAGCTAGAATTGAAACGACATTAAGACGAATTAGAGGTCTTTCTTTAAAGCGCAGTCGAATCATGATTGGTGACTTGGAGATCGATCAAGACGGCAGACAAGTCTATCTCAAGCAAAAGCCCATCAATTTAACAAGAAGAGAATTTGATTTACTTATGTTTCTTCTGCTCAATCAAGGCCAAGTCTTTTCCCGTGAACAGCTCTATCAAAAATTGTGGGAATCACACTCACCTAGTGGCTCTTTAAGAACAGTCGATACACATATTAAAACACTAAGACTGAAATTAAAGGAAGCGGAACGGTATATTAAGACCGTTTGGGGTGTCGGCTATAAGTTTGAGGAGGACAAATGAAGCCATTATCTATTAAAAGGAAAGTGCTTTTCTTAATCCTTTCCGTTATAGGCATCGTTGCTGCCTCAGCTCTTGCCCTGACTTATTACTTATACCAGCACTTATATATAGATAAACAGATTGACTCTTTAAGTTTACAAGGAAAGAAGCTGGCAGAAATCTATCACAAACACGGGAAAGACACATATTTTACTGACAGAATGAAGTGGGCAAATGACTCAAGTCAGGCAAGTGTTATTTTTACTGATGATCCTATGGAGCTTTCAAGCGGTATTCCTTTTGATACGAATACAAACGATAACCTCATTACGTTTAAAGAACGCCAAAAACTTCTTCAGGGGGAAACAGTTGTGTTAATTAGAGAACACCCCCAGTTTCATCAAGATATTCTCGGGATTGCCATCCCTGTGTTCTCAAACAAAAATGATTTATCAGGAACCATTTTCCTCTCTATGCCTTTATCTGATGTGTATGAACCGTTTGTTCAAATTCGATTAACGCTTGGCATCTCTATTTTAATTATCTTGCTTTTGATTTTCTTCATTGGATATAAAAGTTCTAATAAAGTCGTAAGGACGATCAATCAAATGAAAGAAATTGCAATGGAAATGGAATCTGGTGATTTTTCAAAACGCATGGCTGTGACCAAAAAAGGGGATGAGCTAAATCAGCTGAGCCGTTCCTTTAATAAACTGTCCTCTACGTTAGAAAAAGTTGAACAGCATCGCAGAGAGTTCCTTGCTAATGTCTCTCACGAACTGAGAACGCCTTTAAGTTATATGAAAGGCTATGCCGAAGGAATTGAAGAAGGCATTATTGATCAAAAGAAAGGCATGCAGATTATTCAAGACGAATCCACACGATTAAGCCGGCTCGTACATGACCTTCTTGATCTCGCACAGTTAGAGGGGGAATCTTACCCACTAACGATGGAGCCGATCGTCTTTGCGCAGCTTATTCATGATGTTCTTGATCAAATGACATTCATTGCTAGTCAAAAGAGAATCTCGTTCAATCGCGAACTCGAAGAGGATTGTATTATTTATGGTGATAGCGATCGACTTGAGCAAGTCGTTCGTAATTTATTGGACAATGCCATCCATTACACGCCATCAGGAAAATCGATTTCGATTGAATTATTCGTTCACCAACAAACTGCTGAATTGAGAATTACAGATGAAGGCAGCGGAATTCCAAAAGGAGATCTCCCTCATGTCTCTGAGCGTTTTTATCGAGTGAATAAAGCCCGCACAAGAAAAGATGGCGGCTCTGGTCTTGGACTAGCCATTGTTTATCAAATTATAAAAAAACATCGTGGCACGTTCGTTCTTCAATCTGAACAAGGCTTAGGTACGACCGCTATTATACAATTACCAAGTGCAGAGACCACTGAAACTCCGCCTGTCTCCTCATAAAATAAGATGACATCTTTTAAACAAAACAGCTCTTTTCTAGAGCTGTTTTTATACAACAGAAAAATAAAGAATTGGCCTTTTTTTATTAACAATTTATTCATATTTGCTTGTTACACTTTTTTCAAGTTAAGAAAAAGGAGTGACAAGCTTTTGATTAGACGCTTTCAGAAATTTGATCTTTATTTATTTTTCATATTGATTTTATCTGCCATTTTAAACATTTATAACATTTGGAACGACGATACGGTGAACGCTTATTATACAGCGGCGGTCACAAGTATGATGCAAAGCTGGCATAATTTCTTCTTTGCTTCGTTCGATCCCTCAGGTTATGTCACGGTGGATAAACCACCGCTCGCCTTCTGGCTGCAAACGATCAGTGCCAAAATTTTTGGCCTGCATGGCTGGAGTGTGATCTTACCCCAAGCTTTAGCTGGCATTGGATCTGTTTATTTAATCTACCGCCTAGTCAAACCTACATTTGGCCTGGCTGCTGCAAGAGTGTCAGCACTGATTATGGCGTGTACACCAATCGCAGTTGCTGTATCTCGTACAAATAACATTGACAGCTTACTCGTCTTTATTCTTTTACTCGCAACAGCCATGATGTTCAAGGCTGTGAAACAGCAGAAAGTGCTTTGGGCGATTGCTTCTTTTGCAATGATCGGTGTCGGTTTTAATACAAAAATGCTACAAGCGTATATGATTGTACCGGCTCTCGTCCTGTTTTACATCATCGCCTATCGAACGACATGGAAGAAAAAGTTGTTATCGCTGATGATTTCGATGATTGTTCTTTTAGGTGTATCTGCTTCATGGTCTATAGCGGTTGATCTCACTTCCAAAGACAATCGTCCTTATATGGGATCAAGTCAATCAAACTCAGCACTAGAATTAGCCTTTGGTTACAATGGTCTGCAGCGGTTGACTGGTCAACAGTCTGGCGGAGGAGGCGGCACAAATCAGGGTGAGGGACAGCCACCTTCACAGCAGGGTGATCAGCAAAATGACAATAATTCATCCACCATGCCTCAGCCGCCATCAAATGGAACTCAAAACAACTCAGATAATTCAAACCAATCATCCAGTCAGGAACAGCCTTCAATGCAAGGACCACCAAGCAGTGCAAACGGCTCAACACCACCTGATATGCCTTCAGGCGGTAATGGTGATGGACCGCCAAATGGTGGGGGCGGAAAAATGGGAAGTGGTTCTGGCATGTTTGGAACAGGAACAAAAGGGCCATTACGTCTGTTCCAATCTGAACTGTCCGATCAAATCAGCTGGCTGCTTCCATTTGCGCTCTTCGGTGCGATTGGTATCTTCTTCTCGACAGCCTTTGAAAGAAGACGTCTCAATACAAAACAAAAAGAAACACTATTTTGGTTAGCTTGGCTTATACCTGTTGCTGCATTCTTCAGTGTAGCTGGATTTTTCCATCACTATTATTTAATCATGCTGGCACCGCCAATTGCTGTATTAGCAGGAGCAGGATGGGTTTCTATGACTCAATTGTTCCAAACAGGAACTGGCTTTAAAAAATGGTTGCTTCCAATTGCGATATTCGTCACAACCGCATTTGAAATCTTTATCCTATCCACTTTTACAAGCACGATCGGACTTGGACTAAGTATCGCAGTAGGTATCATTGGTGTTGGAACCATCCTTTCTCTGCTCTTGATAAAAGGGAAAGAAAAACTAAAACAATTCATGTCTCTCATTGCCATCCTTGGGATGCTGCTCGCACCACTATACTGGGCAAGCACACCTCTTCTTTACGGAGGAAACAGTATGCTGCCAGAGGCTGGTCCTCAGCTTGCAACTTCAAGTGGCAGCATGAGTTCACAAGTCAATGAAAAGCTGATCAGCTATCTGGAAAAAAACAATACGGGAGAAGAATTCCTATTCGGGACAACAGATGCAACCACTGCTTCGCCTTACATTATTAGAACAGGAAAAGCTGTTATGGCATTAGGTGGATTTAGTGGATCTGATAACATTCTCACGCTTAATGAATTCAAACAGCTCGTTAAAGACGGCAAAATCAAATACTTCTATCTTTCTGGTATGAGAGGCGGCAGCTCTGACATTCTTACTTGGATTCAAAAAAATGGCAAAGAAGTAACTGCTTCTAAATGGCAGAATAGCTCTACATCCAAAACGAACCAGCAAACAGGCAGCCAACAATCCGAACAAAATGATCAGTCAAATGGACGAATGGGCGGAATGGAGAGCGGTACTCTTTATGAACTATCCGTTGATTAATTCATCTATTAAAAGGGAGGAACGATGACTGATGGAAAAGAACATACAATACTCTGTTGTAGTCCCAGTGTATAATGAAGAACTTGTGATCCATGAATCGTATCAGCGCCTCAAGACCGTCATGGATTCGACGGGAGAAGCATATGAGCTTCTCTTCGTCAATGACGGCAGTATGGATCGAACAGCTGAACTGATTAAAGGGTACTGCCAGACTGATCCGCATGTGAGACTTATTGATTTTTCTCGTAACTTTGGGCATCAAATTGCCATTACAGCGGGAATGGATTATGCAAAGGGAGAAGCTGTCGTAGTGATTGATGCGGATTTACAAGATCCACCTGAATTGATTTTAGACATGATTGAAAAATGGAAGGAAGGCTATGAGGTCGTATACGCGGTCCGCACGCAACGAAAAGGCGAAACAGCTTTCAAAAAGTACACGGCTTCCCTTTTCTACCGAGTGCTACGTCAAATCACCGAAGTAGATATTCCTATTGACACCGGCGACTTTAGATTGATGGATCGTAAAGTGTGTCATGAAATGAGAAAAATACGCGAGAAAAACCCATTTGTCCGCGGATTAGTGAGCTGGGTTGGCTTCAAACAGATTGCGGTAGAATATGTTCGGGATGAGCGGTTGGCAGGAGAAACAAAGTACCCTCTCAAAAAAATGCTCAAGCTCTCGATGGATGGGATCACATCTTTTTCTTACAAACCTTTAAAGCTAGCCAGCGTAGCAGGTATTGCCCTTTCAGCTATTGGCTTCATTTCGATGTTTCTAGTTTTATATTTAAAGCTTTTTACTAACAGCACCATCACCGGCTGGAGTTCATTAATTGTCATTCAGCTATTCTTTAGTGGGATCATCCTCTTTATGTTAGGCATGATCGGGGAGTATATCGGCCGAATCTACGATGAAGCCAAGGACCGGCCGCTTTATATCGTCAGGGAGAGCTATGGCCTTCAGGCAAAGCCACATCCCGTTCAATCCCCTGTCCACTTCAAGCAATATAAACAGCATTAAAAAAAGCGTGCGAGACCCTTCAGAAGGTCCTGCACGCTTTTTAATAAATTAGACGGCTGTTTCAAACCGTTTTCTGTTAATAAAGAAAGAAAGTGTAATGATTAAATAAATGCCCATGGTGACCAGCGTTTGAACAATTGGTGTATTGAATACAACGCCGACAAAAATGGCCATGATCGCAATAACGGAAAACCACGTTGTGAAAGGATACAGTTTCACGCGATATCCGCCTGGCTGTGCGACGCTTCGAGATTTCAAATGACCGACGGCAATGATAAACCAGATGAATAGAACTGTGTAACTTAAAGAACCCATTAAGTAATTAAACGTTTGACTTCCTACAAAAAGAGAAATCAATACAGCTGCATACAAGGTAGATGTACATACAAGGATGGCTCGAACAGGTACCTGCTGTTTTGACAGCTTGGAGAATCCTTTCCATACACGGCCATCCATTGCCTGTGTATAAAGCACCCGTGATGAAGCATACAATCCAGAGTTCATAGAAGACAAAATCGCTAGTAAGATAATACCATTCATGATGTCACTAGCATACGGTACTCCGATTGTTGCAAACACTGTCACAAATGGACTTACTTGCTCATTGTTTACTTGATTCCAAGGGATTAAGCTGACAATGATAAAGAACGGCAGTACATAAAAACCGATGATGCGTACAAACGTACTTTGAATGGCCTTTGGGATGACTTTTTCAGGGTTTTTTGTTTCTGCTAACGTGACCCCAATCATCTCCGTCCCACCATATGAATACACGACAACCAGCATTGCTGCAATTAATCCGCCAGTACCATTTGGGAAAAATCCACCGTGATCCGTTAAGTTAGACAGTCCAGGTGCTGCATGCTGTCCGAATGAGACAAATAGCATGGTAAATCCAATGATAATAAATAAGATGATGACAGCAATTTTAATAGAAGCTAACCAATACTCCGTTTCAGCAAACATTTTGACTGAGCAAACATTAATGATTGTGACCACAAGTGAAATGATTAACACAAGCATCCAGATTGGTACTTGTGGGAACCAGTACTGAATAAAGATGGCCGACACAATCGCTTCTGCTGCAATGTTCAGCACCCACATCTTCCAATAGATCCAGTCTAAGAAATAGGCCGGATACTTTCCTAACACAGGTTCAATCAAGTCACGGAATGTTCTTGCTCCAGGTCGTGCAACGGTCATTTCGGCAAGTCCTTGCATAATAAATAATAAAATAAGACCACCAATCATGTATGCCAAAATGACAGCAGGACCCGCAATATCAATGGCAGAACTGCTTCCTTTAAACAGACCAGCACCGATGGCACCGCCAAGCGCAAGCATCATAATATGCCTTGATGTCATTGTTCGTTTTAACTGCACATGTTCCTTTTCCATTTTCTATAGCTCCTTTAAATTTGAATCTTCAGACAAATATGAGATAAAAGCATATAAAAAGGCCAGCCATCTCCTGGAAGAGACGACTGACCTTGCAACCGCGTTACCACTCTTATTGATTCAGCCACGGCTGAATCCAACTTAAAACCCGATAACGGAGGTCACACGTAAAGACTTACTATTCATTCAGTCTTACCGCTCTTTGAGCGAGTTCAATGATTCGTTTTACTGCGTTGCACCGACCCGCAGCTCTCTTAAAAAACGGATGTTCATTTACTATTCTCAAGTCAAAGCGTTTATAGTCAAATTTGTATATTCGTCAAAGATTTTATTTTTTAAATATACTGACTAACCACGCAATTGTCAACAGCCTTTTTCAGACAAACAGCGATTAACGAATCCAAACAGCTACTTCATCCATCGGGCGACGTGTTTTGCCGCGTTTTGGGTCAGTGACACGATAACCAAAGGCTGCCATGACAGAGATGTCGTATTGACCATCCTCCAGCAACCCTTCTTCTTCTAAGATACGATGGATGTGTTCGTAGCTAAATCCTTCAACTGGGCATGAATCAATGCCGATCTGTGCCGCAGCTGTCATCATGTTACCTAAGGCAATATACGTTTGTTTTGAAGCCCAATCAAATAATGTACGGTCATTTTCTAGCAGATGAAGATCGTTCTCTTGGAATTCTCTGTAGCGCCCCTTGACCATTTCAAACGTTTCGTCTGTCATTCCTTTGATTTGCTTGTTGATGTATTCTGCATATGCTGAATCATAGCGGGCATCTGTTCTTGCCAAGATGATCACAAAATGGCTGGCAGTTGGAAGCTGCTTTTGCGCCCCCCAAGTATACTCTTTTAATTTTTCTCTGAATGCTTCATTTTGAACAACGAGGAACTTCCAAGGCTCAAATCCTACAGAGCTTGGAGAAAGTCTTCCTGTTTCTAAAATAAATGCAAAATCATCCTCTGGAATCTTTTTCGCTGGGTCAAACTCTTTTGTCGCATGACGGAATTCATACGCCTCAATGATTTCTTTTTTTAACTGCTCTTTGTCTCGCATTTTATTCATCCTTTCTAAATCTAATGAACAGGTGTGTTCCCACAATCCAATTTCTTTCCATTCCCTCATAGAAATTGTTATGATAGGAAAACAAACAACCCGAATGTGTGATGTCCTATCTCTATGGTAAAAGAAAAGCTTCCATTGATTCAAGTACGCACATTTTTGTTCGTTAGGCACAAACATGTTCGTTTATGACCATTTTCGTTTTAGAAAGGAATGTTGAGATGAGTGTACCATCCAATCCAGTCAGTATTGTGAATCATGGCTGTCCCGTGTCTATCACTACAAATGTCATCGGAGGGAAATGGAAAGGCGTCATCCTTTATCATTTGACTTGCGGTCCAAAGCGTTACAACGAAATACGCCGGCTTCTGCCAAGAATTTCGCAGCGTGTCCTGACGTTGCAATTACGAGAACTTGAACAAGACGGGATTGTTCACCGTGAAGTCTATGAGGAAGTTCCTCCTCGTGTCGAGTATTCACTGACTTCTCTTGGAAATACGTTAAAACCCATTATCTTTGCCATGCGTGAATGGGGTGAATCCTATGGGAGAGAAACGCACCCAAAAGAAAAAAGCTGCCATCTCTAGCAGCTTTTTTTAAGATGAAATCGCCGTTGGCTCTTGCTGAAGATCGTCCTTCACAAACAGGATACCAAGCTGGTGATGCTCCCCTTCGTAAGAGGCGCGTTTCTCAAATCTTGTCTGACCATTGAGACCAATGATCTCGAGCTTTGTCAGAGCACGGTTGGTTTGTAGTGCTTCATAAAATTCTGAAACGGTTTTGATCTCGATTCCATTGACCTTTGTAATCATTTCTCCAATCTCAAGCTTTAAATCAGCCGCAGGGGTATTCGGAATGATACCAAGCACCATAAGCCCTTGATTCCGCTTAGAGAAAAAGAATGGTGCAGCGTTGTCATTCACCCTCTGCTTCCATGATAAAAAGGCTCTTCCTGCAATCGCTAGAACAACAGCTCCCCACGCAATCGGCTCAAACCAAATACTTGCCGCACCTACTACAGCTACAGCTAGACCGAGCATCATAATACGGCGTGACGTAATTTGAATACTCACAATTGGCAGCGATCCTTGAATACGCTGGCCAAAGCCGATGATGTAAGGGATCACAATAAATGAAAAGCTTTGATCGTGCACTTGAAGCACAGGCCACCATGGCAGAGAAGAAGTCCATTCACCTGCCGGCATCAGCAAAACAAGTGGTAGAAGCCACAGACGGTTCGCTCGCTGCTGGCCGATCAAAAGTCCTCTCGCACTCATCACCATTGCAGGCGATGTACGTAAATGCGCCGTTCGATAGGCTAAGATGCCTTCGGTCATTAACAGTAGCCCTAACAGGATCACAACGGCTGATGCATTCATCATTGAAAGCTGCGGCAGCCAAGATTGGCTCACTTGAACAGACATCAATCCAAATGCCGCAATAAAACTGAAACCGAGTGTGTATGCAGACGAAAGCGCACTCGCCTTAAAGAATAGAGAGAAAACGATGGTCATCGCTGCAATCAGCACGATGAATCCAGGCGGAAGGGAAATCCCTAAGCCTACAGATATGATCGATAGACAAATTCCTGGAACCCATCCCTTTGAATATGTAAATTTCAGTTCATCGTAAACATCTTCTATTCTTGTTTGAAACGCTTTTCTCTCCCGCTTTACGCGGATGTAGCCATATAATAGGCTGATTAATACCATAAAATAAAAAAGAGGATGGATTAAAAACAGACCGACCGCTTTTAATCCGGCTCCCATCCACTCCGAGCTCATTATCGTTCACCGCCCAAGTCAAGCATTTTCTCTTATTCTATCAAATAAATCGATGCTTGACATCAGGTTTATTTCTCCTGATTCATCCAAAGTGTGACATTCGACAGTGAAAAATCTTTTAAATAGTGATTCACATCTACATCTAGTATGCCGCCGAGAAGCTGCATGGACCTCTTGATGTCGGTTAAGTTTATACCAAGTCTCTTATGATTATCCATTAAATAATTGAAGTATATCTCAGCACAGTCTTCATCGATCTCGTCGACTGATTCTACCGTTGTGTAATTGACCAAGTACCTGCTTAACAGCATGAGTAGACTTAATGCCTTTGTAGCCGAAAACGTCACATCTTTCGTACGACTCTTAAGCTCCTCTACCAACTCGTAATATTTTTTCTCTCTCACAATACTTGCCCTTTTCAATTGTGTACCCCCATTTACTAGTTCTTTTAAGAAAAGCGCAAACCTCGGTACAGCTCAATGCTTAAGCTGAATATCCGCAAAAAATAAAATATTTAAAATGAGTGCTACTTTTTATTGTAAGAATTATTTATGTAACATACAACTTTCAAAAGTTTCATTTTCATGACATGTTTAAATCAACAGAAAGTCTCTTATATAAATATGTTATCGGGTAAATTCGAAGGAATGTTATGTTTTTTGTAAAATAAATGAATATATTTCTCGATATAATATATTTTTAAGAATAAATTATTACATGTTCGTAACACTTATGAACCAAAAAAAAGAGGCATTTATTCGCCTCTTTATTTTTTGAGATATAGTGCTTTTAGTGCAGTTTGCAGCTGAAGATCATTCTTTTCATAAGATTTCACTTCATCTACCATCTTGTTCATCATTTTCGCTGTCTTTAAATCAATC
The DNA here is from genome assembly GCF_050864245.1 of Bacillus sp. XT-4. Classification (NCBI taxonomy): domain Bacteria; kingdom Bacillati; phylum Bacillota; class Bacilli; order Caryophanales; family Bacillaceae; genus Bacillus; species Bacillus sp. XT-4. The sequence continues at coordinate 404,919 of NZ_JBPAFI010000003.1, read as the reverse complement.
ACACCAGATTTATCGAGATTGTATGTGCTTTGAAATGCGAGTACAGCTTTTTTCGTTTCTTCGTCAAAATATCCATCTACTCTGCCAGGGTCAAATGATAACCCTTTTAACAATGTCTGTGCTTGTCTGACTTCTTCATTGTTCATATCAAGCTGAAGCGGTTCTTTCAGCTGGAGCGGGCCAACGGTGAAGTAATCTGGTTGATGAATCGCAATGGTCGGCACAACGCCTTTTTTGTGAATCCAATTCCCTTTCGGTGTCAGCCACTTATACAGCGTTAATTTAATGTTACTTCCATCTCCCATTGGTACCGCCTGCTGCACAGTTCCTTTACCAAAGGAAACGTCACCTACCACTTCATACTTCCCTGCTTCTTTCAAAGCACCAGCCAGAATTTCAGAAGCGGATGCACTTCCTTTATCAATTAAGACATTGACCGGGTATGGTTTTTGTTCTTTTCGTTTTGAAAAATATCGTTTTCGATCGCCATTCCGTTCTGCAATTTGAATATATGGCTGATCCTTTGTGATAAAATGTTTCAAAATATCTTCCACACTTTGTAGATAGCCGCCAGGATTTCCTCTCACGTCCAGCACAAGGCCTTCCATGCCCTTTTTCTCGAGCTTATTCAAGCTTGCCGTGAAATCCTTCGCCGTATCTTCAGAGAAGCTAGAGATCGCGATATAGCCTGTTTTATGACCATTGACCTCTTTCATTGAAGCCGTTACGGTTTCAAGCGGGATTTCTTCTCGTTTGATATGGAATGTTAGCTCTTTTTCAATTCCATTTCGTCTGATTTTCAAGGCGACAGACGTTCCTTTTTTTCCTCTTATTTTCAGTACAGCATCGTTTAGGCTTTTTTCTTTCATCGTCTCACCGTCAATGCTGATGATTTCATCTTTCGGTTTCAGACCCGCCTTTGCTGCAGGGGATTTTTTAAAGGCAGAGACAATGATAATCTTTCCTTCATCCATTCCAACTTCTGCCCCAATTCCTTCAAATGAGGAATCAAGTGAATCCGAAAATTGCTTTGCGGTTTGCTTGTCCATGTATACTGAATACGGATCATTTAAGGTTGAAAGCATTCCTTGAATGGCACCTTCAAGCAGCTTTTGACGATCCACTTCCTCTACATATTCATTCGAAATGAGGTCATAGGCTTTCTCAATTTTCTCCATTCCGTTTTCCTTCGCTCGATCACTTGATTGAGCTTGTCCAGCCACTGCAGCAGCCGCTTTCGGTGACTCCGCCTGAGTCGCCTCTTTATGCGTCACAACCCCTGCACTGATGATGAGAATGACACTTGCCATGATGGATGCGATTTGTTTTTTCATATTTGGCCTCCTTCTTCAACTCTTCCTGATGACCTGAGTTATTATATGCCAGAAGAAGGGATTTCATGTAAAGACATTCTCCTAGGGAGGCTTGACTAATCATTTCATTAGGTGTAATTTTTATTTTGTTACGATCGAGAAGGAGTCATCGCTATGTATATTATATTGACTATGCTTTTATTAGGAATTTTACTAGGGTTTGTAGGAGCTGGCGGGGCTGGTTTTGTCATCGCATTGCTGACGTTAATCTTTGATGTACCAATCCATACTGCACTTGGGACATCTTTAGCTGCTATGGCATTTACGACTTTATCTGGTGCATACAGCCACTACCGAGAAGGAAATATTCAGCTCAAATCAGGTTTGATTGTCGGTGCACTAGCTTGTATTGCTTCATTTGCCGGAGCAAAAGTGGCTCCTTTTATTCCAGAGGATAGCCTGCACTATTTAACAGCTGGTATGCTCTTTTTATCTGCTGTTTTTATGATGATCAAATTGTTTGTCCTAAAAGAAGATGCTGAGCAGCAGCCGCTTTCTTCACGCCAATTGCTGATCAGGGGCATTATATTAGGCCTTGTATCAGGGATGCTTTCAGGGATGTTCGGTATCGGATCAGCACCATTTATTCAAGTGGGGCTTTTGATTTTGCTGAAGCTGTCTATTAGACAAGCTGTTGGCACAACGATGCTAGTGATTATTCCAATCTCTATTGGCGGTGGGATTGGTTATATTTCAGAAGGCTATGTTGACTTTATCCTGCTCGTTCAGATCTTAATCGGTACCGTATTAGGGGCTTTTATTGGGGCAAAATTTACACGCCTTGCGCCAAAACTTTTATTAAAATCCGCTGTGCTTTTAACACCTATTATTGCCGGATTACTGCTGTTATTTTAATTTCATCTACATGAAAAAAGCCGATAACATGCTGTTATCGGCTGTTTGTCAGCGGATATATTGCGCTGGATTGACTGCATTTGATTTCGCGCCATTCCATAATCCTTTATGAATTTCAAAATGAAGATGCTGGCCATAAGACTGACCTGTGTTGCCCATATATCCAAGGAATTGACCTTGCTCGACTCTTTGACCTGTTGACACACTTCTTGTTGAAAGATGAGCGTATACCGTTTGATACGTTTGGCCATTGATGTTATGTGTAATGAACACCACGTTCCCATAACTCGACGAGTAGCTTGAGTTCGTGACTGTTCCAGATGCGGCTGCAACGACAGATACAGTGCCTTTTGCAGCGATATCTAATCCGTAATGCTGTCCGCCAGAACGTCCGCCAAAGCCTGATGAGAAACGGCCTGCAGCTGGTTTAATGAAACCTGAGCTACTTGCTGGTGTATCTGACACTTGATCAGATCCTCCACTTGGTGCAGGTGCACTTTTTTCAGCAGCTGCTTGTTCTGCTTTCTTCGCTTCTTCTTTTTGACGACGTGCCTCTTCAGACTTTACCGCCGCTTTTTGATTCGCTAGAATTTCTTGTTCATTTTCAAGCTTTCCTAGTTCATCATGTGCATGTTCTTTTTCTTCCGTTACATGACCAAGGACTTTTCCTTTTTCTTTTTGCTGTTTAGATAGGTCCTTTTTCAACGTTTCAAGCTCTTTCAAAGATGTTTCAAGTCCACTTAGCTGTTTATTTAGCTCTGCTTCTTTTTGCTCCACTAGCTCCAAATCATTTTCGTGTTCTGTAATCATGTCTTTATCTGCTTCGACAATGGTTGTAACAGCTCCCACACGACTGACAAAATCACTAAAGCTACGAGCACCTAGCAGCACATCTAAATAGTTGATTGTACCGCCACTTTTTTGCATAGAACGAATTCGATCTTTGAAAATCGCTTTTCTCTTTTCAATTCGCTCGTTGATGACTTCAATCTCTTTTTTTAGTTTTTTGATCTCTTGTTTCGTCTGTTTGACCTCTTTTTCTTTTTCAGCGACTTTTTCAGTTGCGGCACTTACTTTTTGGTCAATTTTTTCAATTTCTTGCTTTAGCTTTGATTCTTTCTTTTCAAGCTTTGCCAGTTCTGATTTCTTTTTCTTCAAGGTTGATTCAGTCTTCGATGTTTTCTCTTCAATTTGTTGACGTTTTTGATCTAGGTCTTCGTATGCGAATGCACGATTTTCGTTCCCTGGAATGTATAGCCACGTTGTTCCAATAAACGCTGCCATTCCAGCCATCATCAGCTTTCTTTTCAAAACGATATTCCCCTCCCATGACAACTGCCTGCATGAAGAGTCGACCGGATGAATTGGATCAACCGGTCACATCTTCTATAGAATCCTCGAGTGCTGCCATCAATATAAATAGATTTATACTTTCAAGAATTTACGGATGGACGTTAAACTTCCCCACACACCGATAATGGCACCGATCAATAGAAGGACCAGTGATACTTGATAGACAAACGGATTGTATGGAAGCATTGAAATAAATGAACCTTGTACCCTTGGCGCCACCCAGCCGACAGCATATTGATACGTGCCAAGCAATACAGCGATTGGTATAATCGAGCCAAATACACCAAGTAGTAATCCTTCGATGAAGAACGGCCAGCGGATAAACCAGTTCGTTGCACCTACTAGTTTCATAATCTCAATTTCTTTACGTCTAGCAAAAATCGTAATTTTGATCGTATTGGAAATCAAGAACATCGCTGTAAATAAAAGCCCAATAATAAGTGCGATGCCGACATTACGCGCCACTCCGACAACATTAAAGAGTCGGCTGACCTCTTCTTTTCCATAAGTGACTTTATACGTCCCTTTTAGGTTTTCTAATTTCTTCGCTACTTTTGGTGTATCGTGGGGATCTGTTGTTTTCACAATAAACGCATCATTCAATGGATTTTCTTGATCAACCAGTCCCATAGATTGTCCATTTTCACCAAAGCTTTTAATCAGTGCTTTTAGTTCATCATCCTTGGATGAGTATTTCACATCACTGATTTCAGGAATCTTCTCAATTTCTGCTTTTAATTCATCCTGCTGCTTTTGATTCGCAGTTAAATCGATGAGAACTTTTACTTCTACTTCTTTCTCAGCGTTCGATGCCATGTTATTCAAGTTGAGCATAATGACAAGAAAAACCCCAACTAAAATCAATGTGACAGTGACCGCACTAATTGATGCAAATGTCATCCACGTGTTTCTTCCAAGTGAACGGAAGCTCTCACGTAAATGCCGCGAGAGAGTTTTAATCATAAATTCCGTACTCCCCTCTTGCTTCGTCACGCACAATCATTCCATCTTCGATTGCGATGACGCGTTTCTTCATGCTGTTTACAATCTCTTTGTTGTGTGTCGCCATGACGACTGTTGTTCCGCGGTTATTAATCTCTTCGAGCGTCTTCATGATTTCCCATGAAGTATCTGGATCAAGGTTTCCTGTCGGTTCGTCTGCAATGACAACCTCAGGATGATTGACGATCGAACGAGCGATCGATACACGCTGCTGTTCACCGCCGGAAAGCTGATCTGGAAATTGACGAGCTTTGTGCTTTAATTGCACCAAATCAAGTACTTCAAGCACTTTTTTCTTAATAATACTTGGCTGTTCACCAATGACTTCAAGAGCAAATGCCACGTTCTCAAAGACCGTGAGACTTGGAAGCAGTTTGAAATCTTGGAATACTACGCCAATTTCTCTTCTCACATAAGGAATTTCTTTTTCCTTCATCGAGCCTAAATCTTTGTTATTAATTAAGATTTTCCCTTTTGTTGGTTTCTCTTCACGATACATCATTTTAATGAACGTGGATTTACCAGCGCCACTGGGACCAACAACATACACAAACTCTCCTGGATGGATAGAGACATTGATTCCATTGATCGCCTTTACACCATTAGGATAGATCTTATAGACTTCCTTCATTTCAATCATGTAATCACCTAATCTTTTCTTATTCGCTGTCAAACAGCTTATCATGATGTTCTGACACTTCTCGTCAAAAAACGTTATGTATGGTCACGCACATACCCTTCGATACGCACAAGCAATTTATGTCCTTTTCATCCAAAAAGATGAAAAAATTGAATCGTCTAAATTTCAACAACTCCAATTATACGTCATGAATCGACGCAATGGTATTACATTTATATTTCAAAACTTATAAATAAAAGGTAAATAGAGCAACTAAAACCGAAAAATGTGTCTTTTTACCCTTATTTTTTAAATAAAATTTAATATAATACGTTTTCATACTATTCAAAAGTCTTTTTCTACAAATAGAAAATAAAAAAACCTTGTCGATTAGACAAAGGTTTTATTTTTTCTCTGCAAGCCATTTGGCAACTTCTTTTGCTTGTTTTTCATCTACCATTCCGCTTGGCATAGATCCTTTACCGTTCTGGGCAATATCTGCAATTTGGCTTTCATTATATTTCTTCCCGACTTCTTTCAGGCTTGGGCCGCCTCCGCCAGATAAGTCTTTTCCATGACAGCCAATACAGTTTTGCTGATAAATCTCTTCACCACTGCTCACACTTGAAGCACTTTTACTGCCTTCTTTGTCACTGCTGCTTGAATTTCCTCCACAGGCCGCAAGTACAAAAAGCATAGCGACAAAAAGAAGCGTTAATCCGCTCTTTTTCATGTATTTCCCTCCCTTACAATCATTTGGTCAACGTTATTATATCCTTGTTTACGCCCTTTTAAAACCCTCACCCAGCACCTCTTTTGCATCCATGACGATGACAAACGCTGATGCATCGATCGCTTTTACCACTTGTTTCAACTTTGTGAATTGTGACTGCCCTACAACACACATTAAAATAGGCCGGTCATGGTCGGTGTATCCACCTACTGCTGAAATCTTCGTTACACCACGATCAATTTGATCAAACACCGCCTGTCTGACCTCATCCTCATGGCCCGTAATAATCATAGCCATCTTCGAGTGACTAAAGCCAGCCTGTACGACATCAATCGTCTTACTAGAAATGAACACTCCGATCACAGCGTACAGCCCTTCTTCAATCCCAAAAACAGTCATGGCCCCCAAAACAATCAAACCGTCCATCATCGCTAAACAAGTACCTAACGTCAGCCCTGTATATTTATTGATGATTTTGGCCGCAAGAGCCGTTCCTCCCGTTGAACCATTGCCGAGGAAAACGAGCCCAATTCCGATCCCAATCACTACACCGCCAAATATTGCGGCAAGCAGTGCTTCATGGGTGACAGGAGCAATGTGTCTTGTTAAGAACACCATTAAAGGTAAAAAAACAGAACCAACGAGCGTTTTTATCCCAAATGTTCCACCTAATAAATAAAAGCCTGCGATAAAGAGCGGAATATTGAGACCCCATTGTACATATGCAGCTTCAAAACCGAATGACTGCATAATGGTACTGATTCCACTCACACCGCCAGCAGCAATCTGATTTGGTAATAATAACGTATTAAAGCCAACCGCTACGATAGCTGATCCTATTAAAATGAGTACATAATTTTTCACTTCAATCCAAAATTGAGAATGTTCCTGCTTCATGTCTTTCTTCCTCCGTTACTTCTGAATGCACACCTATTTTAAGCCCTCTCATTCGGATTGTAAATAACAGCCAAATGCAGTGCTAATGGATTAATACTTTATCACACAGCCGGATCAGCGTACTTGCCGTTTGGCAGAAGAGTAAATGATGGTATATTTAATATGTACATGAGAAAGAAGGGACATACGATGAAGAAAATACTGCAGATCACCGGTATTACATTACTTGCACTCATCATCTTAGCTTTTGGTGCTTTCTATACATGGAGCCGCTTTACATATGGACCATCGGAAGCGTTAAAAAAGCAGATGAACATTGAGCAGGTCGATCATAAAAACGGGGTATATTCATTTGAAGCATCGAAAAGCGATACTGGCATCATTCTATATCCTGGGGCAAAAGTTGAACCTCTTGCGTATGCCTATCTTGGGAATGCGCTGATGAAGAAAGGCTATTCGGTCTTTATCCCAGACATGCCATTTTCCTTCGCAATATTTAATACGAAGAAAGCAGACGATATCCTCAAAAATCATCCAGCCATCAAGCATTGGTACATTGGCGGGCATTCACTAGGCGGAACAGCTGCCGCTATGTATGCAGAGAAAAATCAAAGCAAGCTGGACGGCCTCTTTTTCCTTGCCTCCTATCCTGCATCAGATGATTTGAAACAGGCTTCCTTGCAAGTATTATCTATATCAGGCGAAAAAGATGGTCTCGCAACACGAGAAAAAATCAAAAAATCGAAAAAGCAGCTGCCTTCTCAAACGGTGTATCATGAGATAAAAGGCGGTAATCATGCGCAATTTGGCATGTATGGCAAACAAAAAGGGGATCAGCCTGCAGACATTCCAGTCCTCACGCAACAAAAAGACATCGTTCAGACGATGCTGGAATGGTTAAAACCAGCAAAAAAGCTCCCTTAATGGGAGCTGCAAGATTTTTGACAAAGGGCTAAAATGAACTTGATTTTAGCCCTTTGTCTTCTTTTCAGCGTGATTGAAAACCTTTGCAGCCCTAGGAAGGACGAGCATCGGTGCGGAGCGAATCTGACATTCGTGAGCACCGAAGCGCAGGACTGACACCGAATGCGAGGGTTTGTCTACACGCTGAAGCTCCCGTAATGGGAGCTTTTCATTTTTTATGCCTTCGTCGCTTCTAAAAACTCTTCAGCATCTGCCACAGCCAGTGAAATGGCCTCTTCCCAAAATGCTTTTTGAGTCAGGTCGACACCTAGGTGCTTATATGCCAAATCTTCTACAGTCATTGACGCTGTATCTTTTAATAGCGCAATATATTTCTCTTCAAATGATGCCCCAGCCTGCAATGCTTTCGCGTAAATACCTAGAGAGAACATGTACCCGAAGGTGTAAGGGAAGTTATAAAACGGGACCCCTGTAATATGGAAATGCAGTTTAGACGCCCAGAAATGCGGATGGTATTCATCTAAAGAGTCACCAAAGGCTTCCTTCTGTGCTTCTACCATCAACTCATTCAAGCGGTCAGCTGGCACTTCTCCTTGTTTGCGCTCTTCATAAAAGCGTTGTTCAAATAAGAAGCGTGATTGAATATTCATAAAGAATGCCACACTGCGCTGCAGCTTATCCTCTAGCAAACTGAGACGCTCTTCTTCATTGGCCGCCTCTTTTAATGAAGCATCTGCCACAATCATTTCTGCGAATGTCGACGCAGTTTCAGCTACATTCATCGCATATTTACGATTCAACATCCGAACATCCTGCATGACTTCCTGATGGAACGAATGACCAAGCTCATGTGCTAGTGTCGCTACATTGGATGGAGTCCCTGAGAAGGTCATAAAAATACGTGATTCTCCGCTATCAGGGAAATTCGTACAAAAACCGCCCACTCGTTTGTTTGGGCGATTCTCAGCTTCTACCCAGCGTTCATTAAAAGCTTTTTCAGTAAAAGCAGCGAGCTCTTTTCCAAACCCTGCGAAATGCTTGATAATAAAAGCGGCTGCATCTTGATAAGAATAGGTTTTTGTCTCACTTCCAATAGGCGCTCCCACATCAAACCAGCTCAGTTTATCAACCCCAAGCATGTCAGCTTTACGTTGTAAATAATCAATGAATGGCTGCTTATGTTCATCAATGACAGACCACATTGTATCGAGCGTCTCTTGTTTCATCCGGCAAATATCAAGGGGCTCTTTTAATATATGATCCCATCCTCTTGCTTCATATACTTGTAGACGAAAACCAGCGAGATGATTGAGTGTGCTTGCAAACAAATGTTCATCCTGTGTCCATGCATGTTCTAAATTATGATAGACGGCTTTTCTCACTTCACGGTCTGAATCATCCATCGCATTTTCTGCTTGGCCTACAGAGATCATTTGTGTTTCACCATTTTGCTCAAATGGAATGGTAATTTTGTTCACCAAGCTAGAATAAAGTTCATCCCACGCATGATACCCATCTACTGCTAGCTTTTGAATGAGTGTTTCCTGTTCAACAGGCAGTTGATCTTTCACATGTTCTCTTCGTTCATTTAATATGTAACGAACATCTGAAAAAGCGGCTGAATCCATTAATTCTTCCCACTGGCTAGTGGGAATCGCAGCAAGTGATTGATCAAACCCGGCTAGAATGGTTCCTAATTCAGCTTCCAGCTTGGCAATAGACCCTCGGAGACTGCCCGCCTTCATATCCTTTGTATTTTGAGATTGTAGACAAGATACAAATGAACCTGCTTGTGCTAATTTTTTATATGTGATTTCATACGTTTCAAGGACAGCTGTTAACTTTTTTTTAATTTGTGTATCTTCTTTTGAAAAGGCATCTACCTTTTGTCGTAACTCATCTAATAGCTGCTGTATATGCTCTAAGTATGTGATAAATTCTGATGAAGAACTGCCTCCTTTAAAAAAGGCATCTAAATCCCACGTCTCTTGTAATGGTTTTAATCCCAAATTATTTCCCCCTTTAATTGCTAATTTCATCATACAAAGGATATAGAGTCAGTATGGCATATGTATTCCTTTATATTCATTATATTTTCTCACAATTAAAAAAACCCGGCAAGAAGCCGAGTTTTTATGATAATTTTGAACGTAAATACGCATCGATAAAGGAATCTAAATCTCCATCCATCACCGCTTGAACATTTCCCATCTCCGTGTTGGTACGATGGTCTTTTACAAGGGAATATGGGTGGAAGACATACGAGCGAATTTGGCTTCCCCAGCCAATTTCTTTCTGTTCTCCTCTGATTTCATCCAATTCCGCCTGTTGTTCTTCGATCCGTTTTTGATAAAGCTTAGATTTCAGCATTTTCATTGCACGTTCTCTGTTTTTGATTTGGGATCTTTCCGTTTGGCACGTCACGACGACATTTGTTGGGATGTGTGTGATACGAACCGCAGAGTCCGTCGTATTGACGTGCTGACCCCCTGCACCACTTGCACGATACGTATCCACCTTAATATCCTCTGTACGAATATCGATATCAATTTCTTCATTAAATTCTGGCATGACATCACAGGAAACGAAAGATGTGTGTCTACGGCCAGATGAATCAAATGGAGAAATACGGACTAAACGATGGACACCTTTTTCTGCTTTTAAGTAACCGTAAGCGTTATGTCCTTTAATCAGCAATGTCACAGACTTAATTCCCGCTTCATCCCCTGGAAGATAATCAAGGGTTTCAACCTTAAAGCCTCTGCGCTCTGCCCAGCGGGTATACATTCTGAGGAGCATCGATCCCCAGTCCTGTGATTCCGTTCCACCTGCACCCGGGTGAAGCTCAAGAATGGCATTGTTTTTGTCATACGGTTCACTTAAAAGAAGCTGCAATTCAAACTCGTTAAATTGTTTTGTTAAGTTCTTCAGCTCTTTTTCAAGCTCTGCATGAAGATCCTCATCGTAGTCTTCTTTTAATAAATCATGCGTCATTTGCAGCTCATCATGAGATTCACTGAGCTCATGATATGTATTCACATAATCCTTCAGTGCATTGGCTTCATTAATGACACCTTGCGCTTTTTGCTGGTCATTCCAAAAGTCAGCCTCTGACATCGTGGCCTCAAGCTCTGCAATTTTCGCTTCTTTTGTATCGAGGTCAAAGAGACCCCCTAAAATCAGCTAGCCTGCTAGCCATATTTTCAAGCTCTTGTCTAATTTCTACTAATTCCATATCCTTCACCTCATAGATGTATGGGGGCTGACATGAATAGAAAGAGGTTTTCACCTCTTTCCATTACTTATTCTGTCTTCCCATGACAATTTTTATATTTCTTGCCGCTTCCGCAGTGACATGGTGAGTTTCTTCCGATATCCACCACTTTACGCACCGGCTTTTTCTTCACTGTTTTCTCCTCATCGCCTTCTTGAGGCTGATGAGCAGTTGTTTGTCCTTGAACGACTTCTTCACGTTCTAGGTTGTTTTGGATTTCTGATTTTAGCACATATTTAGCGACGTCATCTTCAATTGAAGCGACCATATGCTCAAACATCGCAAATCCTTCCATTTGATACTCACGAAGCGGATTGGTTTGTGCATATGCACGTAAATGGATTCCTTGACGCAGCTGATCCATTGCATCGATATGATCCATCCACTTCGAATCTACTGCACGAAGAACGATGACTTTTTCAAATTCACGCATTTGTTCATCGCCAAATGTCTCTTCTTTTGCATCATATTTCTCTTTAATCCGCTCCATGATGAATTCGGTGATCTCATCTGCTTCTTTACCGAAGATATCTTTGACCGAAATGGCACCTTCATCTAAATAGTTCGTGTTGATTAATTCAACAAGACCATCTAATTTCCATTCTTCTGGAAGTTCTTCTTTCGGCGTGTAAGATCCAACAGCCCGCTCAATAGACGATTGAATCATATTGATCACAATCGATTTCAAGTTATCAGAATCGATGACTTCAAAACGCTGTTTGTAAATGACTTCACGCTGTTGACGAAGAACATCATCATATTGCAGAAGCTGCTTACGGGAATCAAAGTTATTCCCCTCAACACGTTTTTGAGAAGATTCAACAGCTTTTGAGACCATTTTACTTTGAATTGGAGTAGAGTCATCCATACCGAAGCGATCAAGCATCGCCATTGTCCGCTCTGCACCAAATCGGCGCATCAATTCATCTTCCATTGAGAGATAGAATTGAGTAATCCCTGGGTCTCCTTGACGACCAGAACGACCACGGAGCTGGTTATCAATACGGCGTGATTCATGACGCTCTGTCCCAATAACAGCAAGACCGCCTAGTTCTTTCACACCTTCGCCAAGCTTGATGTCTGTTCCACGTCCCGCCATGTTTGTCGCAATTGTGACGGCACCTTTTTGTCCAGCTTCCTCAATAATTTGTGCTTCACGCTCATGGTTTTTCGCGTTTAACACTTGATGAGGGATGCCTTTATTTTTAAGCAGTTTTGAAATCAATTCAGATGTCTCAACCGCAACAGTTCCGACAAGGACCGGCTGTCCTGTCATATAACGCTGTGCGACGTCTTCAGCTACTGCTTTAAATTTGCCATCCATTGTGCGGTAAATTAAATCAGGTCTGTCATCACGCACAACCGGTTTATTGGTTGGGATTGTGACAACCTGCATATTGTAAATGTTACGGAATTCCTCTTCTTCCGTTTTCGCTGTACCTGTCATACCAGATAGCTTTTCATACATACGGAAGTAGTTCTGGAACGTAATGGTTGCAAGTGTCATGCTTTCATTCTGCACTTCAAGACCTTCTTTTGCTTCAATGGCTTGGTGCAGACCTTCACTATAGCGGCGTCCTTTCATTAAACGTCCTGTGAAGGAGTCAACGATGACGACTTGGCCATCTTCCACAACATAATCAACGTCTTTTTGCATCGCAACATGCGCCTTAAGAGCCTGCGCGATATGGTGGTTAAGAGCGACATGTTTGACATCAAACAAGTTCTCAATGCCGAATGCTTTTTCCGCCTTCGTCATTCCGCTTTCCGTCAGCTGTACACTTTTTGTTTTAATATCATAAGTGAAATCGTCTTCTATTTTTAACGTACGAACAAAGGCATTTGCTTGTACGTAAAGTTTCGTCGATTTTGCAGCTTGTCCAGAAATAATAAGAGGTGTTCTCGCTTCATCAATTAAGATGGAGTCAACTTCATCGATGACGGCATAATGAAGTGGTCTTTGAACCATTTGCTCTTTATACAGCACCATGTTATCTCGTAAATAATCAAAGCCAAGCTCATTGTTTGTTGAATACGTGATATCAGCAGCGTACGCTTCTCTTTTTTCATCTTTGTCTAAACTGTTTAAGTTCAAGCCAACCGTTAATCCAAGAAATTCGAAAATCTTGCCCATTTCCTCTGCATCACGGCTTGCCAAATATTCGTTGACTGTCACAATGTGGACGCCTTTTCCAGAAAGAGCATTCAAATAAACAGGCATCGTTGATGTCAACGTTTTCCCTTCACCTGTTTTCATCTCAGAGATATTCCCTTCATGTAGGGCAATCCCCCCCATGAGCTGCACCTTAAATGGGAACATTCCTGTCACGCGGCGGGAAGCCTCACGAACCGTTGCAAATGCTTCAACCAAAAGGTCGTCTACAGATTGTCCTTTTTCAAGTTTTTCTTTAAATTCGATCGTTTTATTTCGTAAAGCCTCGTCAGATAATTTCTCGAAATCTTGAGCGAGAGCTTCGATTTCATTTGCCTTTTTTTCATATCGGCTGATCGTACGTTTCGTAGGATCAAACACTTTGTTTAAGATTCCAAGCATATAATAACGCTCCTCTATTTCATGCAATTTTTCGGCATGTCCAAAAGTTTGACAGGTCCATATTTACCTGCATTTATCATACCATACCTTCCTTGATTTCCAAAGAATTTGCAATGATTTAGCACAAAAAACCCGCCCCTAATGAAGGGAACGGGTTTACTTTTTTTAGGTCATTTTCGGATCAAAAGGAACGAATGATTAAGCGTTCGGCTCAATGAGTCCGTATTTACCGTCATTTCGGCGGTATACCACATTGGTCAAATTTGTCTCAGCATTTGTGAAGACAAAGAAACTGTGACCTAACATGTTCATTTGGAGAATGGCCTCTTCGCTATCCATTGGTTTTAGATTGAAGCGTTTTTGTCTGACGATTTCTGTTTCATCAATTTCTTCGTCATCTTGAACTGCTACTTCGGAAGCACCGTTTCCTCCAGCAAATAAATGCTTTTTCGCACCTTGCTCACGGAATTTACGGTTCACTTTCGTTTTATGTTTTCTAATTTGACGTTCTAATTTACTGGTTGCTAGGTCTACTGCATTGTACATATCCTCATTATGCACCTCTGCTCGAAGTGCTAGATCAGTCATTGGAATGGTAACCTCAACTTTAGATTCTTGATCGTTGTAAAATTTCAAGTTCACGTTGACTGAAGCATCAACATCTGACTCAAAATAACGCTCCAGCTTTCCAATTTTTTTCTCGACATGATCTCTTAGTGCAGGTGTTACTTCGATGTTTTCTCCTCGGACATTGTAATTCATGTAAAGAACGCCTCCTTTAAAATTAAGGATATGTAAACTTATTTCTACTTTTCCCTCCTTTTCTCCTGCTCAAACGTAAAAAAAATGTGAATTTTTATTGAAATTTGTCGAATCCTGCGGTGCTTCAGCTTCTACTTGATAGGTGATGAATATATATTCGCTTGATTCTTGAAAAAGACCATCGCACTGTTAAATCTTGAAAGATGAAATAGATGTTTTCAGTGATTGAGACAAAGATTTTAAATCCTCCGCAGCTGCTTTCATTTCCTCATTCGCCGCTAGTGATTCTTCAACAGCCGCCGACATGTACTCTGTTTCCTCAGAATTTCGCTTGGCTCCTTCTTCTATCACACCAATTGTTTGAGAAATTTCTTCTGTACTAGCTGAGATTTGCTCTGTCGTAGCAGAAAGCTCCTCTGCTTTCATCGAGATATCACGGATGGATTCCAGAATTTCTTGAAAGCTCTGTTCAGACAATTGCGATACTTTCACACCTTCTGCTACATCTCGTTCCACTTTCGTCATAGATTGAGACGATCTTTCAGTATCTTTGTTCACGTTGGCGAGTAACTGACTAATTTGATCAGTCAGCTGACTTGATTCTTCCGCCAGCTTTCTGACTTCATCTGCAACAACCGCAAAACCTCGTCCATGTTCCCCAGCCCTTGCTGCTTCAATGGCTGCGTTTAAAGCAAGTAAATTTGTCTGATCTGCAATGGCATGAATATTCCCCAGCAGGCCTTGAATGCCGGTAAACTGTACTTGTACATTGGCCATTGTAGAATGATGTTCATTCACAGATTCCTTAATAGAACTCATTTGTTTCACAAATTGTTGAATGAGGGATGCGCCCTCTTCAGCCTTTTCAGTCACTGAAATTGAGTGACCCGAAACATCAGACGTATGTTCAGCCGCATTATGCATACCAGTCGAAACTTCTTGAATTGAAGAAGCTACTTTTCCTACTGCATCCGATTGTTCACGTGAAGCTTCACTGACCTGTTCAATCGAGCTAGACGTCTGTTCACTAGCCGAAATGGTTTGACTGATGGTTTCTTCAAATTGCGCAGCAGAATCAGCTAATTGCCTTGATCCATTTTGCACCTGTAGGATGAGCTGACGCAAATGAGCGGTCATTTGGTTAAAAGCCGTACCGAGCTGGCCAATTTCATTTTTAGAGGTTACTTCAATCTCTTCAAGTGTGAGGTCACCATCTGCCATTCTTCTTGCTGCATGTGTGACAGAGACAATCGGTTTTGTCATACGATGAACAAACCTTGTGCCAATGACTAAAAAGCCGACTATAATCGCTGCGCTAACGAGAATAAGCGTCAGCAATAATTGGTTACTTTCTTCATTGAGCTGACTGATTTTTTGATCACGCTGTTTCAATTGTGTTTGAGCAAATTCTTTTGTAAAGGTATGTATTTCTTGTTCGATAGGTTGTAATTCTTGACTGAGGCGGGTGTTGAATTCTTTTTGATTTTGCATATTCAATGAATTAAATAATCGATTTGTTGAGGTGTAGTAAAGATAATTTTTTTCGGAAATTTGATCTAACAGATTTTTTGCTTGTTTAACGGTGCTCATTTTTGATGCTTCAGCTGTTTTCTTATTGATTTCTTCATATGTTTGCTCAATCTTCTGTAAATTTTCAGCATCTTGAACAACCACATACGTTTTAATTTGTGCTTCTTGCTTTTGCAGCAGTGCCTCTAATTCCAGTGAGGTCTGGTACAGCTTTACTTCTTTGGTGAGGAGTGCTTTATATGATTGATCTGTTTTGTAATAGATAAAGCTAGAAAATCCTAAAATACTGACAAACAATACACATATGACAATAAGCCCAAATAAAAATTGATTTTTTAGTCTCATAAATTCCTCCGAATGGTCTGAATTGAACAAAAATTAATGAATGACATACGGCCTCATACAGGCATGTATTTCATCCATCCACTTTCTATATTCAGGTATAAAATATGATGTAAGGAATGACTGGAAGTGATTTGAAGGGAATGTATAGAAAGCTAGTATATCGAAACTTAAAAAAATTTGGTCAAACGATCGAATCGTCTTGGCAAAGTGCTCATTTTCAATAATTGAAAGCAGAAGCGGATGTGTTGTCTCTAAATGAAAGAAGGCATGGATCAGATCATTAAAGATCCGATCCCCTTCTGTTTTAGCGAAATCCTTCTCAATTTCATCTAAATATTTTAGACTCTCTTCTATCGTATATAGAAGGTCATAATATGTGGTTAATAAAATATAGTCATCTGAACGATACGCCACAGGTCTCACCTATTTATTTCCGTTTATCGTAGTATACGCCGTCACTTGTCATGGGCTGATACGGATTTTGATAATTCAGCTGTTTTGTTTTCTTACGTTGAATGGCTTGAATATCTGCCTTGATCCCATTTTGAATCTCCGTTAATTGCTTGGCCATCAGTTGATCTGTTTGAATGATTTCTTTGATTTTCTCTTTTTCTTGAACGGAAAGCTCATGTTGAATGTCTCTCATTAGTTCGTCTCTCTCAACTAAAAAAGCATCAAAGTCTTCAACGAGTGTTTCGCTTTGCGGATTGGCCTCTATTTCCGCTGCCATTTTTAACGTTTGGTCGTGCAGTTGGTCCACAATACTCATAGAGATCCCCCAATAGAGTGGTGACGACCTTTTCGATCGGTTTGAATGACTTCCTTCCAAGCATCTCGGAAATCAGTCACATATTTCTCTACTTCATTCAGGATCTCTTCGTCATTTTGCAGATTGGCTTCAATCAGTCTTCGATAGATGTAGTCATACATACTTGCCATGCTCTTTGATACATCATACGTACGATTTAAGGTGACATTTAATTCTTGGATGATGTTTTGAGCCTTTTTCAGGTTCAAGTTTCTCATTTCAGCATCTTCTTTTTGAATGCCATGCTTTGCTAGTCTAATAAACTTTAAGCATCCTTCATAAAGCATAAGCGTTAACTCGGCCGGTGTTGCGGTCTCAATAGAATTTTTCTGATAGGCGGCATAAGGGTTCTGAATTGCCATATGTTATAAACCTCCAATTATTGTCCAAGCAGTTGAGAAAGATAGCCAGATTGGTTGTTTAGCTTTTGAATCGCACTATCCATGGCGTTAAACTTTTTGTAGTAACGAGCTTCCACCATTTTTAAACGATCTTGGAATGTATCCATTCGTTTTGCCAAAGAATCTAAATCCTTACCAAGTCCGTATTCTTTTAGCTCCATTGTTGTACTACCAGCTTTTGTTTGTATACTCTTCGTGAAGGCTGATAAGGAATTTTTGACACGATAGATGATTCCTTGTTCTTTATATTGCTGCTGTGCTTTGTCTTTGTCTTTAGAATCAACATTTAAAGAACCCGAGATAAACATTTGACTTACCTTTTCTGGGTCTTCTTCAATGGCTTTTCTTAATTTCTCTATTCCATTCGTATCCTTAATTAATTCAAGCTTCCCGCCATCTTTATACGAAGATGATGTGGAAATACCGATTTGTGTCATGTGAATTTTATTCCCATCACTTGTCGTAATATCAGCATAAAAATCACTTCTTATTTTAGAGGCACCACCTCGTAAAATAGAATCACTTCTCAGCAAGCCCGTTTTAGCTGTTGTTTCCCATAACTCAATTTCTTTTTCAGACATGGCTTTTTTCTCTTCAGCCGTTAATGGCTGATAGTCTCTATTTCGTTTTTCATTCACTTTACCATTGACCAATTCAACAAGTTCATTGTATTTATCAACGAATTGTTTGATTTTATCAAAGATGGCATCGACATCTGTTGAAACGTTCAAGCTGACAGGCTTATCTGTTGTTCCTTTCAGCTCATATGTGATACCAGCCTGCGTGAAAGTATTATTGTTATTTTCCATTTTGAGACCATTAATTTCGTATTGCGCTTTCTGTCCTTGAGTGGTGGCAACTAATTTGTTATCTCCATCCACTTGGAAGCCTAGTTGCGTTAAAAATGAAGCAGAATTACCATCTGCCGCCTTAATACTGACACCTTCACCAGTCGTACGCGAAGTCAGAGCGATCGTATCTACGTAGTTGGTTCCATCAAAGATCTGGCCTTTATAAGCGGTGACACCAAGTTGAGAGCTGTTCAATTTTGTCACGATTGTATCAAGGGTATCTGTATCAGTCGTATTAATGGTCACTGTTTTTGGTGTTGTAGAATCTGGTGTCGTCACCTCAAACGTAAACGTACCGTTTGAAGCAGTAAATCCAGATGGACTAGAAGATTTGAATACGGATGCTGTCGCTAATTGGGTCACATTAATTGAGCCAGAGACAGCATTTGTTGATCCAGTTGCTGTGACAGCAGATTCATTTGAGCTTGTCACCTTTTTTGCGCCATATGTACTTGGACGCGTTAAGTTTAAACTGTTGATCAAATCATCTAACTCTTTAACCTTTGAATTGACCTCGCGATAGCTGTCTCTTTGCCATTCAAGTGTTTGTTTCTGTCGTGTCATTTTATCAAGTGGTGCTTGCTCAGTTTTCATTAACTTTGAGACGATTTCATCAATATCAAATACATTAGAAAATCCAGTAATTCGATTAACCATGGTTTATGTTCTCCCTTCAATTACATTCTTTTATCGACAAATAAACCGACAATCTCTGTCATTGCCGCATAGAAATCAAGCCATTCTTTGGAAGGAATCTCTCTAATGACTTCTTCAGTTTGGTTATCTACGACTTTGACATAATATTCATTGAGTTTTTCATGTAATTCAAATTGAAGATGAAATTGAGTAGGTTCAATCAGCTTATTTGCTCCTTGAAGCGTTTTTTCAATTTCTTCTTTTGAAACGACTTTTCCATTTGCTTGTAAATCGTTGTTTGCATTGTCATTTTGATGATTCGTAACACGGGTTTGAAATGCATCAATCAGTGGCTCTAGCGAAGTCAACTTACCAACAGACATAGTTATTCAGCTCCTGTGCTTTAATCTATCTTTTATATCGGCTTTGAATTATTAAATTAAATATAGATGGACCGATTTGTTAAAGTTTCATATAGATGGTGTACTTCTACGGTTTCACACGGAGGAGGATCGACAAATAGGATAAAAAAATCCTCACTTTTTTTGTGAGGATAATTGAGAAAGTAAATCGAAGGACAAGCTAGCAGCACGGCTGTTTTCTTCTTGAATAGACAGGTATACTTCCTTCCTGTGAATATCAATATGCTTAGGAGCCTCAATTCCGACTTTTACTTGATCGCCTTCGATCGCAATAATTTTGACTTCAATATCGTCGCCTATTTGAATCGATTGATTTAATTTACGAGATAGAACTAACATGAGGAAGCCACCTCTAGCAAATGTTTTGTATGATAGGCTGAATCATGCAAAATGACCTGCTTGGCTTTCATGTTTTTCCGATTTACAATAATAGGCGCTCTTAAATTGGCTGTCGTTTTTTCAATAGAAGATCCCATTGTTAAAATAACCATGACTTCCACATCATTGGCATCTTCCACCCCAAGAATGTCTACAACCGATTCTTCTAAGTCAAATTCATATTGATTGAAGAACAAAAATGGGCTGCTGACAATAAAGCCTAGTTCCGCATTTTCCAAAGATTGGAGAACTAAAAATGGGGATTCCTCTGATAAAGGTAAAATGACAAATTGTTTTTGATCCAGAAATCCTGGTATCCCATTAGAGAAGTGAATGATTTGCTCCTCTTTAATCGTCACTTCACCATGGTATTTTGTTTGAATGATCATAATTCACGACCTTTTTCATTTTTCTTAACTATACCTTATCACCATTTTGACCTGTTTCGTCAACTTCTATTTTTAATTCTGGGTATTGTAACATATCAATATGAACTTTACCTGGCTGGTAGTTAACAATTGGTTTATGAGGTGTTGCCTCTATAATAGCTTTTTGCGGCTCCACATCAATTTTAAGTTCAGATGGCTGATAGTGAATTTTCACACTAAAAAATGAAGGAATCACACCGATGTTGAATTGTTTTGCTGGAGGACTGCCATTGATTTTCGCAAACTCAGCAATCGCATTCCCACCATTCTCGATCTTGATGAGTTCACTTCCTTCTTCCGCTCTACGCCCCATTCCTTCTCCAATCGCACGTTTCCCCTCCGCAGCCCATTCCTCTGAACGTCTAAAAATCGACTTAATATCCATATCGGCAAATGCCTCGGTTTGATCTATGGTTAATTTCGACGGTGTCCTTGTGATATTCATGACAGCTCTTGGCTGCTGAATCTCAAGCTCAGCTCTTGGCTGCTCTACTTCTTGCCTGGAAGGGGTTGTCGACATTTGCAGCTTTGCATAAGTTTGCTCCATTAACAATCTAGGGATTTGCATAGGTTCACCTCCATGATGCAAAAAAGCACCCAACGGATGCTTTTTCTTATCTTAAGAAATCGACAAGGGATGGCTGAATCACTTTAGCTGTCGTCGCTAAAGCAGCTCTATTTACAGTCTCTTGTTGAAGAAGATCAAGAATGGCTTTCTCACTTTCTACATCTTCGGCATCTGATTTAGCCTTTTTCAGCACTTCAAATTGCGAAGTCAAACGGCTCCCGACTAAGTCGATACGATTGGATCTAGCCCCAAGATCTGAACGCTCAGCACTCATCACTTCTTTAAACTGATCGATATTTCCTAATGCATCATCAGAATTTGTAAACGTTCCATTTTTTAATGAGTTTTCTAAATCAGTCAGCATTTCAATGACATTTTGACCACTGGCAGATTGCCCACCAAAAGCTGAAAGAGGATTTGAATTCACATTTAATGTGATTCCATCAGAAATGTTCGATTGAACCACGTTTGCATCTGTATAGTTTTCAAAGTTAAATGTAAACGTACCATCTGCATTCTCTACAACTGGTTTAACATTTGTATTCGTCCCATTAAAAACAAACTTACCTAACATCTGCGTGTTCATTGCATCAATGATTTGATTCTTCATCTGACCAATTTCCACTCCGATAGCAGCTAAATCTTCTGGCTGTTTTGTTCCATTGGCCGCATCGAGTACTTTATCTCGTATATTTGACATGATATCAATGATTTCAGTGACACTTGTTTCAGATGTATCAATCCAGTTTCGTGCCTCATTTAAATTAGTTTGGTATTGCTCATTTCGAAACATGGCTGTACTATACTGAAGACTTTTCACTGCTGCCACAGGATCATCAGACGTTTTTGTGAAACGTTTTCCAGACTGTGCCTGCTCATTAATTTTAGAGAGTTTTTCATAACTTTTACTAATATTCCGAAGTGAATTTTGAGAAATCATACCTTGCGTGACTCGCATCAGTTACCCTACCTTCCTACGACACCCATGCCGTTTATTATTTTATCTAATACTTCGTCTTGTAACGTCATAATTCTTGCAGCTGCATTATACGCATGCTGAAATTGGATCATGTTCGTCATTTCTTCATCAATAGATACAGAACTAGTTGACATCCTGCGTTCATTGGCTGAATTCACAAGAGCTGCTGAACTGCTTTCAAGGGTCATGTTCTTTTTAGCTTGTATCCCCATTTCGGCAATGACATTCTGATAGTAATCCTGAATCGTTGTGGTAGTTCCGCCGATTGGCAGCTTTAAGTTTTGAATATTAGCTAATTTCGTAGCATTCGAACCATCACCTTGCGTTTGATTAAGAGATGCAGCAATGTTATCTGTCGATGCTAAAATCACGTCACTCACTTTGATACGTGCTGCCAAGCCTTTATTCAAATCATTGTTATTCTCAATATCGAAAAAGTCTTGTCCACTTGTGCCATTTAACGTGTACCCTTGCTTATGGACATCGTTAAAAGTATCCATAAATACTTTTGCTACTTCATCCAGCTCAGCAAGCATATCTGGGTACATGCCTTTTTCAGCTCCATTAGACATGTAGCCATACGCCTCAACAAGTGCTTTTACTTTACCATTCACTTGTAATTGATCAGCTGCGATGGTTGTCGTTCCAAATTGGAGTGAGTTAACAAGTCCTGTCGTATTATCATAGGAAAGTTGTAATTCAGATTTTTCATTGGTAATGCCATTTAAAATTGTACCAGCAGATTGTCCATTAGCACCGATAATGTCGATGTTAACGGTTCCTTCAGCAATTTCCAGAGCATTTCCTCCAGAAGGGTTGTAGCTCACTTTAATATCAACAAGTGAGGAAAGCTGATCTATAAGAGCGTCTCGGGTATCATAAAGATCATTGGGAAGATAACCATTTGGCTCAACTGTTGCAATCTGTTTATTCACTTCATCAATTTGAGTTAATAGGGTGTTCACATTTTTTGCCGTTGAATCGAGTTCAGTTTTCAAATTCTTTTGTATCGTTGTTAAAGAAGAATTTAGCAGGCGGAATTGATCTACTAAAGCCTGAGCACTTGTCTTAACAACTGTACGGGCTGAAGCAGTATCAGCATTTTTCGATTCCGATAAGACTTGTAATGATTTCCAGAGATTATCAAAGGCTCTATTCAAGCCTTCATCTGTTAAATCATTCATCACTCCTTCCATTTGTGAAAGAGCATCAGACTTCGTCGCATAATAAGACAGGTTATTGTTATGATCTCTATACTGAAGATCTAAAAAGCTGTCTCGAATTCTTTCAACAGTTCCAACTTGGACACCTGTCCCCATTTGGCCGTATGTCTTGCCATCATAAACTGAAATCACTGGGTAAGGATTCTCTGCTTTAAAGGTAACTCTCTGTCTTGAGTAGCCATCAGTATTTGCATTGGATACGTTGTTTGATGTGACATACAGCCCTGCACGCTGGGCTGTGATTCCTCGTTTTGCCGTTTCTAGTCCCATGAATGTAGAACCCATAGATATCCTCCTTGTTTACGCCTTTGAATCAAACAAAGCCCTATGCTGTTTAGGCTTTGAACTCTCAAGACCATTTTGTCCGTAATTCATATTTTCTTTGTTAGGATTCACAAGATCGAATGTCAGTGAAATAAATTGAAGTGACTGCTGAATAAGCTGTTTGTTCAGTTCGTTTACATCTTTCAGTTCCACCATGATGTCATTCAGCTTCTCATATAACGAAATAAGCTCTTCTTGATCCGTTCCTGTAGCTTTTTCGATACATGCGGTGATTGTCGGCGATTGATCACTTTGTAAAAATTGAACTGCTGCTTCAATCCGCTTTTCTTCTAATTGTGAAATGGCCTGAATATATTTTTGCTCAAGGTTCAGAACCTCTGAAAGAGCATCGATCTCGTTATTTTTCAGCATTTCTGTTTTATTCTTAGACAGCTTTAGAAGCTGTTCATGTAATCCGTAGAGACGGTGCAGTTCTTCAATCATTATTTTTACTGACATTCACGCTACTCCCTTTTGTTATTGTTGTTTATAAAAATTCAACATTTTATCTGCAATGCCTTTTGTATCTACTTGATATGTTCCGGCTTCAATGCTTTTTTTAATTTGGTCTATTTTATCTTGACGTTCTTTCATGATATTCGGCACCTTTTGCATTTCGATTGCCTTTTTAGAAATTTCGACTTTGTCAGTTGATTTTGCTTGATTCGATTGCAACGTTTGTTTCTCATATGTTTTCTTGTAAGGATTTACTGGTTGTGTTCCATATCGATTAATTTTCACGGGATTCCTCTCGCTTTCCGTTACAGTCTGTCTTGATTCTATCCATTTTATCGACCAAACTGCAACTTAGTTTAGGGAATCAGTCGTTTTTAGGATTAATGGCATAATAGGTGTCTTTTTTCCTAGATTCAATCTCCCTTTTACGCTCTTCTTCTTGGTCCATTTGGCTGATTTGCGTCTTTATATCCTTTTCACAATGGCTACACAGCTTGTTTTTCCTGATCGGTTGGCCGCATCTTTCACAAGGATAATTGATATTCGGGAATTGACTAATTTGAAGTCTTTTCAAACGGATAAATTTCAGGATTAATTCTTCATCAACTTCTGTTGCGTCTACTATTTCAGCAATGGTTGATTGTCTATTACTTTGCTTACGCAAGAATTTATAAACGATATCAAAAGAACGTTCTTCTTCTTCAAAGCATTTGTTACAAACCGTTTGGATGGTGGTTTTTAAAAATAACTGATTACATTGTGGACAGTTTGCCAATTGATTCATAACCAAAACCCCTTACGTTATTTTCTTTTCTTAATATCGGTTGATTGTCATGATTTTTAACTACGAATCAACGTAAAAGAGGAAACACTTTTGGCGCCTGCTCCTTTTAAAATTTTTGCTGCATGATAGACTGTCGCCCCAGTTGTATAAATGTCATCGATTAACACGACATCCTTTAGAACGATCGGGTTTGACTGCCTTAATTGGAACAAATTCTGTTGATGTAAACGTTCATTTTTTCTTTTCTTAGACTGCTTACTTTGATGTACTTTTATAAGTGGCTCCAATATAGGTCCGCCAATCATGGAAGCAAGCATCATTGACTGATTGAATCCTCTTTCCTTTAATCTCTCTTTACTCAAAGGAATTGGGACAAGGACCGGTTCTTTGATTGAAAAAGAACGTTTAAACGCTGACTGTACATCTTTTTTAAATAGATCAGCTAAAGCCGTATCACCTCGAAATTTAAATCGAGCTAGAATATCTTTCATAAAGTCGTTGTAAGCATAAACAGATCGATTCATCACAAGAATCTCAGCAAAATCCCGTCGTTTATTCCACCTTGAACAATCCTGACACAATTGATCATTTAATTGCGCTCTTCCGCATTTGGGACAAGTAGGACCTTGAATCTTCATCAGGTGGTCCTTACATGCTACACATAAACAATCTTCATTTAATAGTAGGAATGATTTCCATGTAAAAGCAGCCACAAAATGGCTCTCACAAATTGGACAAATCAACGATTTTCTTTGTTCAACGGCAAATGATTTTCGCACCTTGGATATGTTGTGACCGTTGAAGCAGCTTCTGTCAGAATGACGAGCATCGCCGTATTTTTCTGTTTATCCACCATCTCGGATTTACTGTAGGATATTTTATCGATATCTGTTATATATTGCGGTTTCACTTGATTTAGAGAAATGGCTAATACATCTTCTATACATTTTTCACAATGACAAATCATGTTTAATTGGTTGAGATATTGATAGAGAATTTCTTTAAGTAGTATTTCTTTTGCGTTGAGTAGCATATTTTGTCTCTCCTGCCATTTGTGTTTTGTGAATATAATGTACCATGATTTAGTTGAACCCACACTATTTTTCAGAAAACTCTTTTTCAGCTGTATTATTCATTTTTACGATATGTTTCTTTGCTTGTTTCATACTTCTCGTTAAACCAAAATGAAAAAAGTACACGTCTCCATTAAAAAAATCTGGATGTCTCCCTGCTCTACCAGAAATTTGGACAAGTGCACTTTCTGTAAAAATAGGAGATTCCGCACCTAATACGCCCACTTGAACATCTTGAATGGTAACGCCTCTTTCTAGAATAGTTGTTGTAACCAATACATCGTATCTATGATCTCTGAAATGCTGGACTTTTTGCTTCCTTTCTTGATCATCGGCAGAAACTCCCTGTACATTTACACATTGAACTTGAAGAATATGAGTTACCTTCTTCATAGTAGAAATAGAAGGAACAAAGAGTAGCACTCTTTTTTTCTTTGTGATATGTTCATGCAGCCAGTTCATTGTAGATGCTGGAAGCCGATTTCTTTTTAATTTCTTTTTCCAATCTCCAACCCATTGAAATGTTGGGACAGGCAGCGGTTTTTGGTGGAAGCGCAGAGGAATTTTGATCGCTTCTAATTGTCTACAAGCAACATCCTTTTGCATTTTTTTAGATGGTGTGGCACTTAAGTAAATTCTAACTCCTGTTTTTTTCATTGACTTTAAAACAGCAAACTGAAGCCGTTCATCCATTGAATAAGGAAAAGCATCGACTTCGTCTACAATGAGGACATCAAAAGCGTTTTTATATCTCATTAGCTGATGGGTTGTAGCGATCATAAGCGGTGCCATTTGAAATCTTTGAGAACTCCCGCCATAAAGTGCAGCTATATTCAGTCCTTGAAATGCCTTTCTCATTCGAGGTTCAAGCTCAAGTACAACATCGGTTCTAGGCGTCGCAATACAAACACTCATTCCGTTATTTAGCGCATATTTTATTCCGTGAAAAAGCACCTCCGTTTTCCCCGCACCACAAACAGCCCAAACGAGCAGATCAAATTTGTTTTGGATTGCTTCTACTAGCCTATCGGACGCTCTCTTTTGCCCTTTAGAAAGTTCTCCCTGCCATGTTAATTCAACTTGTCTTGTTTCTTTCTTTTGTGGACCCGTCCATTCATAGAGAAAGCCACATTCACTTACTTTTCCCAGCATGATGCAGGATCTACAGTATACACAGTCTTTTTTACATGTTTCACACGGAGAGAGGGCAAAGTAGCGCTTGTTTGATACACCGCACCGGCAGCAGATCAAACCACTCGCCACCCTATTGACAGCAGGTGTTCTATGGATGAATCCTTGATTCTCCAGCCACTCCAATTCGGACTGTGTACATTGACATTCAACAGGAAGAAGGTGCCTTGATTGTAGCTTGTGACTGAGTTCCAATGCTTTTTCCAGATTCAATTTCACGCACTACCTTTCCATTCATGTTGACCCATTATGTACAAAGAGAAGGCCTTTCGTCTAATTGTAAAAATAGAAAAACAAATCCCCTTTTCCATGAGAAAAGGGGATTTTGATATCTATCTGATGATCCAGCCAAGTGCTAAAGAGCCTTCGCCTAGATGAGTGCCAATCACGGCACCAAAGTAGCTTTTATAAAATTCAACATGAGGATACTTTTCTAATAAGTGCGCAATTAATTCATCTGCTTCTTCTTCTCTATTACCATGTATCAGAGTTGCTCTCATTGGAACACCACGTGATGCATCTTCATCAAATAATTCAAAAATACGTGAAATGGCTTTTTTGCGTGTACGAATCTTCTCAAAAGGGACAATTAGCTTGTTGTCAAAATGCAAGATAGGCTTTACCTTTAAGAGGCTTCCAATAAAAGCCTGAGCACCATTTAATCTGCCGCCTCGTTGTAAATGAGTTAAATCGTCTACCATAAAATAAGCTCTTTGATTTTCTTTCAGATAATTGAGATGGGAAATCACTTCTTCTGGAGAAGCACCATCTTGGATTTTTTCAGCAGCTTCTAACACATAAAAACCTTGCGCCATACAGCTAGTCTCTGTATCAAACGGATAAATGTCGATTCCGTCAACTAGTTCATTCGCTGAGGCCGCACTATTGTATGTTCCACTAATTCCGCTTGACAGATGTATACTAATCACAGCATCATATGTTTCGCTAAGTTTTTCATATAATTCTATAAGTTCACCGAAAGCAGGCTGAGAGGTTGTTGGAAGATCTTTATGTTTCTTGACTTCTTCATAATATGTCTTCCAATCCATTTCTACTTCTTCACGGTATGATTCAGTACCAAAGATGACATTCAGAGGGATCATATGAATATGATGTTTATCACGTAGTTCTTGTGGTATATAAGCAGTACTGTCTGTTACAACGGCTATTTTCATTCTTAAATACCTTCCTTATCCGTTAAGTTGCTTTTTAAAAAAGAATGATCATTGTTTTTCACTAGATTTATAATACTAATCAAAAAAGCTTGCCTAATCAATAGGCAAGCCCGCTATATCCGAAAAAGACTCCTTACCTGCCTATCATTGCTCTCTAACTTGAATGTGAGAGAACTAAAAACAGGCGAAAAAGGAGTACTTGTCCGGAACATTATCTCATTTCTACCCAGCCGTTTTTAATTGCTACAACAACAGCTTGAGTACGGTCATTTACATTCATTTTTTGCAAAATGTTACTCACGTGGTTTTTGACTGTTTTCTCACTAATAAAGAGCGACTCACCAATACCTCTATTGCTCTTTCCGTCAGCTAACATTTGAAGAACTTCACATTCACGTCTTGTTAAGATATGAAGTGGTCTGCGAATTTCAGGATATACCTCGTGCTGTGGATGTGCTGAAACGCCGCTTGTTGCTAAGCGTCGGAATTCATTTACTAAGTTATGAGTGACTTTCGGATGTAAATAAGAGCCTCCGTCAGCTACTACTTTTACTGCTTCAATGAGGGTATCTGCATCCATTTCTTTTAACAAGTAGCCTCTTGCTCCTGTTTTTAATGCATGTGTCACATAGTTTTCATCGTCATGAATAGATAGGATAATGACTTTTGATTCGGGATAAAGCTCTACTAGCTGTTTTGTAGCCTCCACACCATTTACATTCGGCATATTAATGTCCATAATGACAACATCCGGATGATAGTGTTCTACGATACGTGCAGCTTCGTCACCGTCGTCTCCTTCTGCAACTACTTCAAAAGTAGGTTCAAAATCTAAAATCCGTTTGACACCTTCACGGAATAATTGGTGGTCATCGATAATTACAATATTTACTTTAGTCACAAGCTACGCCTCCCCATGTTTATTGTTCTACACCTGAACTTTATGGTCAATATGTCTTTTGTCTCTATTTTACAATTTTATTTTGTAATGTTAACGGTACTCTAATCATGATGAATGTCCCTAGACCTATTTTTGAGTCTATGGTCATTTTACCTTCTAGTAAGTCTACGCGCTCTTTCATACCAAGTAACCCAAAGGATTTGTTTTTATTTGTTTTAACATCCTTCATATCAAAGCCTTTTCCATCGTCTTTGATAATTAAGGTGACAAAGTCTTTCGTCACTTCAACCTTCACAGAGATTTCTTCTGCTTCAGAATGCTTTAAAGAATTTGTGACAGCTTCTTGAGCTAGTCTAAATAGTGCCACTTCAAATTGAGAAGCAATTCTTTCGCTTTCAGTATCACCTAAGCACTGAAACGTAATTTTGGTTTTTCCATCATATTCTTCAATTGTGTTTAAGTATTTTCGCAGTGTCGGAATGAGACCCAAATCATCTAAAGCCATCGGTCTTAAATCATAAATGATTCTTCTCACTTCGTACAGTGCATTTCGCACATTCTGTCTTAGACTTCTAATTTCTTTAAAGCCTTCTTCTGTTCCACGGTCTCTAAAAATTCGTTCTATTAGTTCTGAACGCATCATCACGTTTGCCAGCATCTGAGCAGGTCCATCATGGATTTCTCGTGATACCCTTTTGCGCTCTTCTTCCTGGGCTTCAATAATTCTTAGTCCAAAATCTTGTTTTGCCTGAGCATCTTCAAGTAAAACACCGACCTGACGTAAATCTTGGTTCAAGTAGTTGAGGACGACCGTGATCTGGCTCACAAGCGTTTCTGAACGTTCAATGACGTCTTGTAAGCTTAACAATCGTCTTTCGAGATCATCTCTTCTTTCCCTGAGCTGTTTTTCGCGCTGCTGGATCATGGTCAATTCTACTTGCAGGTTATGTGCTTTTTCATAGGCTTCTCGTATTTCTTCTTCGCTGAATTTGTTAAAGTTTCTGCTGACCTCAGATAATCGATTTCTAGCATGTCTCGTATGTACTTCTAGTTTATCCCCAAAATCAATTACTTCGTTGACTTGCTGTTTAATTTGCTTGAGCTCTTCTACTAGGCTTTCATATTGTTGACGGGACTGTTCGCCGATTCTAAATACTTCGTCCTTACTGCCATCAACTGTACTTAGCATTTTCATGATGATTGAATCCAATAACTTCGGATCCATTTTAGGTGTTGTCATGGCTTTTCCCTCCCGTAACAGTGATGTCATCTTTTTTTATTATAAATGTCATTGATCTGCATTTTATGTCGAATTATAATGAAAGAATGCGTATAAATCATGAAATTTTTATGACGACCCTTTTTCCGCTCCTATCATCATAACAAAATACGCTGTAAAATTCTAAAACCAATGCAAATTTTCTCTAGCCTTACAATTTGCTTGTCAGGAGGGTATGTCTTTTGCTGAACCGCTATCTCACAGTAAAAAGCCGTGGCGAGCATGAGATCGTCATTGAAAAATCACGTTTTATTTGTCATATACAACGTGCTGTCTCAGAAGAAGAAGCACAAGCCTTTATACAATCCATAAAAAAACAACATTGGAACGCCACTCATAATTGTTCCGCCTATTTGATCGGTGAACATGATCTGATTCAAAAAGCAAATGATGATGGTGAACCAAGCGGTACGGCAGGGGTACCCATGCTTGAAGTGCTTAAAAAACGCAAGCTGAAAGATACAGTTGTTGTCGTCACTCGTTATTTCGGCGGTATTAAGCTAGGTGCCGGTGGATTAATTCGCGCGTACGGAAAATCTGTGTCTGAAGCAATCAATCATGTTGGTATGGTAGAACGCTGTTTAATGCGTACGATGCACACAACAATAGATTATACATGGCTTGGAAAGGTAGAGAATGAGCTTAGAGCCTCATCTTTTCAGCTAAAAGACATCCATTATGCAGAAGATGTGATTTTTGAAACGTATGTAGAAGAAACACAAACAGAGCAGTTCATTGAATGGATGACTGAGTTAACGAATGGAAAGAGTGTTACTAAAGAAGGCGAATTGATTTATTTAGAAAAGGACGTTGGTCCGATAAAGGAGACAGATGAATGGCACAACGAGTAAAAGTGCGTGTACGAAAGAAAAAGAGTAAGAAGAAAAAGATTTTCAAACGGATTCTGGTCTTATTTTTGCTTCTCTTCATCTGCATGGGCGGATTTGCAGTTTATAAGATTGTGAATACACTCCAGGCTGCTGACAAAACTTATGATGAATTAGAGCGTGGGGAGAAATCGAAACTCCGTGATGCTGTCATTGATATAAAGAAAAAACCTTTCTCTGTCCTATTTGTTGGTATAGAGGATTACGCCACAAATGGTGATCACGGCCGTTCAGATTCACTCATCGTCGCAACGATTAATCCTCAGGATAAAACGATGAAAATGGTCAGTATCCCCCGTGACACACGAGTACAGCTTGCTAGTGACACAACGGGAAATAAAGTAAAGATCAATGCGGCATTTGCTAAAGGCGGTAAAGACGAAACGATTGAAACTGTCGAACAATTCTTGCATATCCCAATTGACAAATATGCAACAGTGGACTTTGACGGTTTTAAGGATGTCATTGATGAAGTTGGGGGAATCGATATAGACGTTCCATTTGACTTCAATGAAAAAAGTGACGTCAAAAAATCGAAAAAGATTTACTTTAAAAAAGGGAATATGCATTTAAACGGGGAAGAGGCACTTGCTTATGCGCGAATGAGAAAACAAGATCCACGTGGTGATTTCGGGCGTAACGATCGTCAGAAACAAATCTTACGTGCCATGATTGATCAAATGGCGAAACCTCATAACATTGCAAACGTGGATAATATCGCAAAAGAAGTAAGTGATCATATAACAACCAACTTCCGCATCACAGAAGGACTTGCTCTACAGCAAATTTACAGTGGTTTCAAAGGAGACGATACTGAAACATTATCTATTAAAGGATCAGACCTTTATTTAGGACCAAATCGAACATACTTCTTTGAGCCAGATCAAACCAACTTGGCTGAGGTGCAAAATGAGTTAAGGACGCATTTAAAGCTTCCTGCTGAGTCATCGTCCTCAACTGAAACAAATACACAAACCGATTCATCTTCTGATGCAACAGGGTCAGCCGATACCCAGGCCCCTTCGACCAGCACATCAGGACAATAATAGGAAAACAGCCCGTTCCTTGGAAGCGGGCTGTTTTTTATTGTCTTTTGACCATACGTTTGTAGAATTTCGTAAATGGTTTAAACTCTTCGTTCACCAAACCAGTGACTTCAGCGATAACTTGCATAAACATGACCAGTAAAAAGATAATGATCAATGACAGCCAAATGGTGGCACTTGTCAGCAAAATCGCGCTTAAGCTGAAGACTAGGCCAATCATGTAAATCACAATCACTGCCATTCGATGTGATAAGCCAAAGGCCATCAGTCGATGATGAATGTGTGATTTGTCAGGTGCTGAGATAGGCTGTTTATTCAATATTCGTCTGATGATCGCAAAGGTCGTATCAAAAATAGGCACACCTAAAATAATTACAGGGACAACAACACTAAACAAAGTAACACTTTTGTACAATCCTAAAAGTGACAGGACTGAGATCATATAGCCTAAAAATAACGAACCTGTATCACCCATAAATATTTTTGCTGGATGGAAGTTATAAAAAAGAAAACCGATGGTACTGCCAATGACGACAAGAGATAACGAAAGAATCAGGATCTTGTCCGCAGAAAATGCCATGACGGCAATCGTGGTTAAACCGATAACCGAAATTCCGGCAGCCAGTCCATCTAATCCGTCAATTAAATTGATCGCATTTGTAATTCCAACAATCCATAGTACAGTCAGGGGATATGCCATCCATCCTAACTCCAGTCGATCTGTTAAGAAAGGAACAGAGAAAAAGTCCATTTTTAAGCCCGTGCTCACGATTAAGCAAGCAACGAGAACTTGCACAAGAAATTTAAATTTTGCACTTAAATTATATTTATCATCAAATATACCTAAAATGACGATGAGTACAGCGCCAACTGATATAGCTGTAATTTTATTATGTAGAAACAGCCC
Source organism: Bacillus sp. XT-4 (assembly GCF_050864245.1). NCBI lineage: Bacteria > Bacillati > Bacillota > Bacilli > Caryophanales > Bacillaceae > Bacillus > Bacillus sp. XT-4. The sequence continues at coordinate 371,981 of NZ_JBPAFI010000003.1, read as the reverse complement.
GCCTGCTAGTGCTCCAGCCGCTACCCCAATAAAAATCGCCAAACCGCCCATTCGAGGCATTACTCTATCATGAACTTTTCGTTTATTCGGCTGGTCCACTGCACCAATCTTAATTGCAAACTTTTTGACGATTGGTGTCACAATTAAAACTGTAGCCAGAGAGACAAAAAACGCTAATAAGGCGCGTTCGTAATCCATAGGTCAGTCTCCTTCTAAATTGAAATCTGTATTTTGTATATTGGCCGCTCTTTCCATTATACAATTGAATATAGGATGATCACAAGCTCCCCCTAAGAAGAAGAAACAAATAAAAACGCACAATCCTGAATGAATTATGCGTTTTCTTTAATATTCGTTAATTCCACCATGTTTGTGAACAGTGCGTGCCAATCTTTTTTCATTGCCCGGCTTTGTCTTAGATGTCTGCATGTCATGTCATCTTTTTTACTGATCACTTTCTGGCAGGCTTCGACGAAGAGAGCTGGATCTTCGCCCTCTACATATTCATACACATCATTCTCTTTTAGCCTTTCCGTTGATGGAAGATTTAAACCAACAACAGGGATTCCGGCAGCTAAAAATTCATACAGCTTGAGCGGAAAAACCGCTTGATTGTAAGGAGACTGTTTGTATGGCATCATCCCTACATCAATTAATTTCATATAAGCAGGCACTTCTTCTGGTGCGACTGCTCCTGTCCATATGACATTGGGCAGTTTGAGTGCATGCTGAAAAGATGGATCTCCATTCGTTCCATCCGGACCGACAAATAAAAATGTCCAATCTGGCTGCATTCGAGCAGCTTGAGCGATCATGTCAAAATCGAGCTTCGGCTTGATCCCACCTATAAAGCCAAGAACCGTTCCCTCTCTTCCCTCTAGCACGTCTTCCCTGCTAGGGAGGTTGCTTTTTGCAAACACATCATACTCGACGCCATTTTCTACTGTAAAGACATCTTTCGGTTCACCCATGAGCCTTTTTTTGATTTGATCATGTAAGTATTGTGAAGAGCATGTAATGCTGTGTGCATATTTAATAATGCGGTTTTCAGCTTTTACAATGACTCGCTGTCTCATATAAGAGAGAATGTTGTTTTTTCCGCTGATGGGCTCTCCCCACAGGTCACTGCAATCATACACAATATGTTTCCATTCAAATAAAGAAGATAAGAGCGGAAATCCCGGAAACGTATACCATAAACAGACGGCTATGCCCTGCTTTTCTTCTTGACGCAAATGCTCAAGAAGAGGAGATAATTTATGAAAATAAAACATATCTTGATAACGGCCAAAGCGAAAAAACTTGCTCTTGAGCACATCAGGAATGGTCATTTGCTTCATTCGATCCGTTATAGGCTGAAAGGGAGTTGAATGACGAGTGGAAGATGGGCATACCCAGATGACCTCTTTCGTTTCTGGATCAGATGCAAGAAATTCCGCCAGTCGATGCCGTCTGTACCTTAAGCCATCGTGGCCCCATTCTCCCGTTGCGACAATCACATGTATGATCGAGTCTGCTTTCACCTTTATCACCTTTTTTCCCTTCTGTTTATAAACGCTTTTTGACAGCATTTGTGGCATAGTGCATAAAACACCAAGATGCTTTCACAAAATGAAGCTGCTCAATTTCTCTATAGACAAACCATGTTTTTTTCGCTGCTTTCCACTTGTTACTAGAAATCGAGTTTCCCACGATGCGATATTCACTGAGCGGCTCACTCATTCCATAGGCAGTAAATCCTTTTTTTAAAATAGAGAGCCATGTGGCTAAGTCCTGCCTTGTTCGAATGTTTGGCATTTCCACGTGTCCTACTTGTTGAAGATCGAGCATCACCGTCAAACAGCCGATAATCGTATTTTTTAAAGCTTCATTGTAGTTCAACTGAGCCGGCGCTGTGACGGTTTTTTGTAACGGCTCTCCATTTTCTGAAATGATGTCATATGCCGTGAAAGTAAAGGCATGATCATTTTCTAACATAAACTTGACCTGCTTTTCGAGCTTTGTCTGTTTCCAAATATCATCGCTATCTAAAAAAGCGATAAAGCGGCCTTTCGCCTGTTTGATGGCTGTGTTTCTAGCAATAGCGGCTCCCCCGTTTTCCTCTAAATAAATGACGTTGATTCTGTCGTCCGTCTGACTTAATTCCCCTAACAACTTCCTTGTGCCATCTGTTGAGCAATCATCTGCAATGATCAGCTCCCAGTTGGAATAGGTTTGGGCAAGGACGGAATGAACTGTATCCGTTAAATAACGTTCCGCATTATACGCCGGTGTAATAATTGATACTAACGGTTGATTGTTCACCTAAGACTCATCTCCAGTTCATCATTAAGATTCTTTGAACACTTCAGGTAACACCACAAACATAAGCGAGATGCTAAGGCCAATGACAAGTCCAAGCAGTGCTCGTTTTTTCGCTGACATCCCTTTGTTCCCTTCATCAAGTACTTGGGCAGGATCGACAATCTTTGCCTGCTTCATCCCGAGCTTTGTCGATTCCAATTCATATAAAAATCGTTCTTTATCGACTTTGGAGTCATTGCTGACAGATTCATCTTCAAGAGCGGATAGTCTTCTTTCAATGACTTGCTGTCTTTTCGTAAATAAGGCTTTGTCCTGCTTTAAAAATGTATCTGACACTTGTTTCACTACCGCCAAAGCTCGAGCTTGATCAGCATCTGTAAACGACAACTGCAATTGTGTATCGGATTGGTTAGTGAGAATCAAACGATTTTTCACATTCTGCCTTTCTTCTTCCTTTACATCACGGAGTGCTTGATTCAGAAATGCATCGCTTTTTAATAGAGATGTCACTTCTGACAGATTGTTATACACACCGTCGTCATATTTCCCAAGCGTCAAGGTCACAGCAGCTGTGTAACTAGACTGTTCTACTGTCCCTTTGGCAAAAAAGAAACCAAAAGTAGCTAATGCGACAGGCAGCAGCACAAGCCAGACGATATATTTTTTCATTCGCTTCCCTATTCTTAACATCAAACCAGACATGCTCATTCTCCCAACATTGACGTATTTGCTTTTTCACTAGTGTAGCCATACAAACTCAGCATCACACGTTTGCCCACGGCTTGAAGCGCTGTTTATTTTTCATGATATTGACCGCTGCGATCACCAGCCCTAGAAACACCCAGTGGAAATATAAATTCGAGACGGAACTAGGACTGATACTTGAGACGAGAAAGCTCAGCATGGCAGCAAATAGACCTTCAATGATCATCTTGGCTGATCTCGTGTCAGCCAATTGGTATTGTTTGTACAGTGAGAACATGAGATAGGCATACACTGAGATATAACCTAGCATGACGGCAAACCCAAAATTCGTCATCACCTCTAGCAGCCAATTGTGAACTTCAACGACCTGATCTGTATCAAAGATAGAAAAGTGAGCTAAGTAATAAGACACATTGCCCGCTCCGACTCCGAAACCGTATGAATTCGTAAAGAAATGCCAAGCGTTTTTGATTAAATTCGCCCGGGCAATGTTGGACGGAAGTGGTTCGCTAAAAGAATGAGCGACCTGAGAAGCGAGAAACAAGTCATAAAAGATAGAATAGATTTTGGCTGAAAAAATGGCGATACAGATGATAACAAGCCCGCCTGCTGCCATGATGGACCACTTTTTTAAAAAGCGAGGCATCAGCAACCATACATAGATTGCCGCTCCAGCTAATATGCCAAGCAAGCTGGCGCGCGATTCTGTTAACAAAATGAGATACAGCGCTAAGATGGCTCCTAGTAATCCGAACGCTTTGATATAACCATTTTTCACTTGGCGCATACACGCCACATATAAGAAAAAGCTAATAGATAAAAACGTCGCAAAGTCATTTTGGTTAAAGAAGACAGCCGTAGGATAGTGCTGTTTGTACGCTGGTCCAAGATACAATGAGGTATTCGGTAAATGATTCAAGGTCAAGTGATTATAGAACCCGATTCCCATCACAAATACAGTCATGACTAGCCAAATACTATAAAAAGTCACGATCTGATCCATTCGCTGAATGTACATGACCACAAGAAAGACAAAACCCATTCCCATCGCAAGAAGAGACATATATTTCAGGCCGTCTGTGACCGAATGAGCCCAAAGCAGTGAGATGAGCCCGTAAAGAAACCATGCAGCGAAAAAACCAAGAATGCCTTTAACACGAATTTGCTGCCACTGGGATATGTACGTTCCTTTGTCTCTCATCCGCCATATGAATAAAGCAAAGACAGCCAAGAGCATGATGCGGTAGAGAAAGAGACTAAAGAACCCAACACTAATAGAGAAAAAAGCATTATTGAGAAATGTTAATGCAATTAAAAGGTAAATGGCTGACATGAATATGTGTTCACCATTCATGTAGAGCTTCATACATATAGCAGCCACCATGAGCACCACAATCAAAACCGGAATGACCACCATCTTCTTTAACCCGATAGACTGTGCGGATGCCATTTGTACAAGCCCGATACCTGCTGCTAATAACATACATCCGATTATGATTTGCCATGCTGTTTGTTTCACACTCATACCCATGTTCCTCCTAAGCAACCCATCCGATTTGAGGGATTAAGCCTTTACTTCCTGTTCATAGTAGGAAATAGTACGAGCCAAACCTTCTTGTAAACTCACAACAGGCTCCCATGTTAAGACTTGTTTCGTTTCCTCATTTTCCAATGTACTATGCACAATATCTCCTGCACGCTGAGGCTTATAAATCGGTTCAAGATCTGATCTCGTGACTCGCTTCATCGTTTGAAACAGCTCATTCACCGTGATGGAATGACCACTTGAGATATTTAAACAAACGTTTGATTGAGCTGTTAAAGCTGCAACATTCGCTGCGGCTAGATCGCCTACATAGATGAAATCTCTTGTTTGTTCCCCGTTTCCGAAGATGAAAGGTGCCTCATGCTTTGCAAACTTATCAGAAAAAATTGAGACAACACCGCCTTCACCAAGTGCGTCTTGGCGCGGACCATATACATTGCTGTACCGCATAATACAATAGTCCACATCATAGAGTGATTTTGCCATCTCTAAGTATCGTTCAACTGTCAGTTTCGACAAGCCATAAGGTGAACCAGGCTGCAGTGGATGAGCTGTGTCGACCGGCAGATAGACTGGGTCTCCATAGACTGCTGCCGATGAGGCAAACACCACTTTCTCCACCCCGGCTTCAGCCGCTGCTTTGATCACATGCAGCGAACCTTTAATATTGACCTCTTCGTCGTAGACGAAATGTTGAACCGAAACGGCTACACTCACTTGCGCTGCAAGATGAATGATATAATCTGGTGCAATGTGTTTGATCAAATCGACCGTTTCTGATTTTGTGACATCTGCTTCAATGCATTGTACGGATAGATGAGCGATATTTTCCTTCGATCCAGTTGAAAAGTTATCAAGAACAATAGGCTCATATCCTTTCTCTAATAAAGCCTCTACCGTATGAGATCCTATAAATCCACTTCCCCCAGTGACCAATACTTTCTTCATCCAAGTTCCCCCTATTATTGTGCCTTCGATACCAATTCTGTTTCCCATACGCCTGGGCGGCCGATGGACTGGTAAATAAATCCTCTCTCTTTCATTTCTGCTGGATCAAACAAATTCCTTCCATCAATTAAAATGGGAGAACGAAGCAGCTGCTTGATCTGATCCTTATCCATCTTCTGTACGTCATCCCATTCCGTTAAGATGAGACAAGCATCTGTATCTTTCACTGTTTCATAGAGATCATTGCTGAAGACCGCCTGCGGGCCAAGCTCTCTTTCTGCTTCTACATAAGCAATTGGATCATAGGCTTTGACAAAAGCTCCGAGCTCTCTCAGCATTGGGATAATATCTAGTGCTGGCGCTGAACGCATATCGTTTGTATTTGGTTTAAATGCGAGCCCTAAAACGGAAATCGTTTTTCCTTTAATATCACCGAACACACTCATCAGTTTGCTGACAAGATGGGCTCTTTGGTGGTTGTTAGTTTCAATGACAGATTCGATCAGCTTGAACCGGTAGCCAGCTGTTTCGGCAATTTTGAGAAGAGCCATCGTATCTTTTGGGAAACAAGAACCACCAAATCCAATGCCTGCTTTTAAAAATTTATGCCCGATCCGGCTGTCTAACCCAACGCCTTCGCTGACTTTTTCCACATCAGCACCAACTCTCTCGCAAATGTTCGCAATGTCATTGATGAATGAGATTTTTGTGGCGAGCATGGCATTTGCCGCATACTTAATCATTTCTGCACTTTCTAGATTGGTCTCAACCACTTCTGTTTGAAACGGATCATGCAATTTTTTAATGATCGTGGATGCATGTGCACTTGTAGAGCCAATCACCGCTCTCTCCATATTCATCGTATCTTGAATAGCTGAACCTTCCCGCAGAAACTCTGGATTGGAGACGACGTCAAATGGATATTTACTGCGTGAAGCCTTTTGAACAATGGCTTGAACAAGACGTCCTGTTCCAACCGGCACTGTGCTCTTATTCACGATGATTTTGTAGCCATTCAGGTGTTCCCCAACCGTTTGAGCCACAGCTTTCACGAATGTTAAATCCGCTTCCCCCTGAGGTGTCATTGGTGTTCCTACCGCAATATAAATAATCTCTGATTCTCGAATTGCAGCGGGAATATTGGTTGTAAAACACAATCTTCCCTCTTCTGTATTCTTCTCAATCAATTCCTTTAAGCCCGGTTCATAAATTGGAACGAGACCGCTTTTTAAGCTGTTGATTTTTGATTCGTCGATGTCACAACAAATGACGCGATTTCCGATATCAGCAAAACAAGTACCCGATACTAACCCGACATATCCTGTTCCAATCACAGCAATTTTCTTCAACATGTTTCATCCTCTCAGTAAAAGCATATTGGTCGTTCCAAACTGTTTATCTATCAGTCTTTGCACATTTCATCCTGTTTAAACGGTGGATGTTGATTGATTCAGCACCTTTTCATATTGCTGAATCAGGAGCGTAGCATTATGTGATGATGAATAATCTGTATGGACGATGTGGTGAAGATCGTTCTTCACTTGCTCGTTCCATCTGTTTTCATAAAGATAAGCGTGAATCGCTTCTTTTAGCTGACTCGTTGAACGCGGTTCAATGAGCAGATGTTGATAGGTAGAAAATAGTGATGGGAGACCACCAACCCGTGTTGCGATGACAGGCAGTTTTAAAGCGAGCGCCTCAAGGACGACAGTCGGCATTCCTTCACTGTAGGATGGAAGGGCAAACAGGTCAGCTGCCATTAAATAATGTTTGACTTGTTTATTCGGCACCTGCCCCGGGAGTATAATGGATTCTCCCGCCCGTTCGGCCAGCTCCTTTGCGAGGGGGCCTTTTCCGACAAAGACGGCTTTTACACCCTCCATCCCGCTGACAGCTTCCGCTAATTCAAGCAAACCTTTCTCTTTAACTAAACGGCCGACAAAAACGACGAGCTTGTCGTGAAGCGGTAAACCGATCTGCTTTCTGATCGCTGTTTGATCCCCTGGTGTTCTAGAAAATGACTTGAGCGGAATTCCCAGCGGGAGACATTGTGCATCCACCTCTGTCATGTCATGTGTTTTCTTTGCCAGCTCTTCACTCACTGTGAGAACAGCAGACGCCTGTTTTACTGCTGCTTCGAAGGCTGCAAGCGCCCCTTGGCTATAGGTTGGATAGACGTTCACATCACTGCCGTGTAAGGTCAGAAGATAAGGGATGTTTGCTTCCTTTTTGATCACAGCTGCTGCGCCGCCAGACGGCATGGCAAAGTGCGCATGGATGAAATCCGGTGACAGTTCATAACGCTCCATTGCGCGCAGGACAGAAGCTGCGATTCGTTTACTCGGCTGAGCCCATTTTAGCTGTCCAGGCAGCGCTGTATAGGGCGGTCTGTAAACCGGCACGCCGCACCTCACTTCCTGCTCGGGAAGATCTTTTCTCTGACGATAGGAAGCTTTAAGCATCCGTAAGATGGGCGGATTGACAGGAGTAGGACAAATCACGCTCACTTCTACGCCTTTTTTGACCAGCTCCTGCACTTGCGTTTCATGGAAGACGCCTTCACTTGGATGTTTTTCACTAGGATATACACTTGTCAGCCATAGCACCTTCATGACGAACGACCTCTTCTCCAAAATTTCCCTGCCATCTGCGGATACATTTTGACAAGCAGCAAGCTATATAAAGCCGCACTTAAACCAATCGTGAGTAGTAATTGAAGCAGTATATCCGCTGATGTCAGCTTCATCCCTTGATGAACAGTCACTGCGCAGGCGGCCATTAACAGCGTCATGACAGCAGGCTTTACGAGTGATTTTACATACACCTTCATATTTAGCTGAATGACATAAGCCATCAGCCACCTGCCGACAATGAAGTTCAGCAGGCTGACCCCTGAGTAGACCCAAGCTACAGTCAATAGACTGCCAGTATGGACTCCTGCATATAAGGCGCATCCATATACGATGAGCATGCCTGTATCCCAATAAAAAGCTAAGTCCGCTCTCCCTTTTGCAAGAAGGATGGAACCATTTGGATTCATCAGCACACGGAGTAGACCAACAATGCACAAAATATTCAAAACCGGGACCGCCACTAGCCATTTCTCTCCAAACACCACTTCTATAAAGCTATCTGATACGGCAGCAAGACCGATGAGGAGTGGAAAACTAATGAGTGCGAGCATATTCGTCATACTGAGGAAGCCCTCACGCAGCCTAGAATGATCACGCTGACTTTTTGCGAAAACTGGGAAAGCCACTCTCGTCACAATCGGGTTAATTTTCAGCACCGGGATTGTGACGATTTGATAAGCCAGGCTGTAAATCCCTAAAGCTTCTGCTCCAAGAAACCGTCCTATTAAAATCATGTCGATATTTGAGCCTGCCCGATTGACTAGTCTTGACGCAAGCTGGAAAGCCCCGAAGGAGAAAAACTCTTTCACTTCCCCTAATGCGAAAACGGGTGCTGGGCGCCACTTCTTCCAATAAGCCGCTGCATACATGAGACCTTTTCCTGATTGAAGCAGCACTTGAGAGATCACATAGGCCACAATTGGATTGATAAAAAAGGCTAGGATCAGTAGAACAATCAGCGAAATGATCGTCGCTATCGTCTCAATCGTACTTAAGGTTTTAAAGGCTAAATCTTTCTGCATCATGTATTGGTATTGCTGACCAATTGGTGCAATGAGAAACATAATGGATAATAACTTGAGCAAGCCTTCCAGCTCAGGTCTGGCATAAAAGGCGGCAATCAAGGGACTTGCAAGGATCAATACACAAAACAAGAGAATTCCCGTCAGCAAGTTGATCCAATATAATGTAGATAATTGACGTTCCGTCGTTTGTTCCTTTTGAATGATCGCAGCACCGATGCCTAGATCAAGTAAAATCTGTGTAAATATTGTGACCGTTGTGATCATGCCAACGAGTCCAAATTCTTTCAGTGACATTACGTTTCCTAAAAAGGCGAACTGTGCAATTTGGATGATGGTAATGATCAATGCGGACAAGCTTGTCCATTTTGCTCCGCCCAGCAGGCGATTTTTCATACTTGCCATTTCTCTTCCCTACTTTACTTATCTGGCTCCGTCACCAGTCACGATGACTTTTAACGTTTTTACCATAATCTTCGTGTCGAGAGAAAATGTCAAGTTTTGAATATACTGTAAGTCATGTGATAATTTCTCACTTGGACTCATTTCATATCCCCCATTTACTTGAGCAAGACCAGTCAGCCCCGGCTTCACTGTCAGTCTTTTTGTAAAGCCTGGAATCGTCCGATTAAATTCGGCAGTAAACATTGGTCTTTCAGGACGTGGACCTACAATACTCATTTCTCCTTTTAACACGTTGATAAATTGCGGCAGTTCATCAATTCTTGTTTTTCTGATGAATGCCCCCACTTTGGTGATACGAGGGTCATTTTTTTGCGCCCATTTCGCTCCTCCGCTTTCTGCGTTGGTTCTCATCGATCTGAGCTTCCATAATTTAAAGTAGACACCGTCTTTTCCGACCCTTTCCTGCATATAAAAGGCTGGCCCTGGTGTTTCTAGCTTGATTAAAAGGGCAAACAGTAAAATGATTGGCGTACTCAACATCAATCCGATGAACGAGAACACGACATCTATGAAACGTTTTGCAAATAAATATCGAACCATATGTTCTGTTAAAGCAAAAGAGTGGTTTCGTCTCACTTCATATTCTCTGTAAAGGTTCATCGCTTTCTCTGCGCTCACTGACCTGCACCTCACCATTCAAAGTAGTTGTTGTGTAAAGAGATGTTCTATGAAAGTCAGTTTAGCAGAGCAACATTAAGCAAATGTAAATGGGCTGTTAAGTCTTGTAAAAGTGTGTTAAGAATGTGCCCTTATATCAAGTTATGCCCTTTTAAACGTAAAAAAGACCCGCATTTCTGCGGGTCTACGTGTCTTTTTTTATTTTGCCTTTACGGATTCGATCGTCTTCAGTCTAAGCGTTCCGTTTGCATCTTTTGTATAAGTTACTTTCACTTTTGATTCTTCTTTTAGGCTGTTCACTTGTTTAGAAAATGTATTTCCGAATTGAATGGCTACTTCTTTTCCATCAATGTTGACAGCAATTGTATGTCCATCAGCCAAACCGACATATGTGCCTTCTTTGGTGACTTCATTTTTCTTCGTTGTAGATTCTTTTTTTGTTTTAGATTCAGCTTTTGACTGATCATTTGTCGTTTCTTCTTTTGTGATTTCCTTACTTGAGCTTTCTTTTGCATCTTCATCAGATTGACCTGCTTGGTCTTCTGTTTGAGCAGCTGTTTCTTTGCTTTCATCATCTGCTTTTTCACTTGCAGACTTGTCTTCCGTCTTTTCGTCTGTTGCATTTTCTTTCTTTTGATCTGCTGCTTCAGTTGTTTCTTTTTTGCTGTTATCCGTATTGTTATCGTTTGACTGATTTGATGTGCCGCATGCTGTGAGCATTACACCTAAAAGTAAGACTAAAAACGGCATTGTGATTAATTTTTTCAAGATCGTCACCTCTTCATGATTTGTCGATTTGCTGTCATTGGAAGGCAAATACGTGAAAAATCCACCCTCTATGTTTCGATTATAACAAAAATAACCTGAAATGAAATGTATTTTTAACTTGACATATCATTCATCCGATCTATTTTATTCAAAATATTGAGATACACCTGCTGCGATTCCTGAAGCCAGCCGCTCCTTGGCAGTCGTTGATTTTAATATACTGGCATCAATCGGACTAGTTACGAACCCCGTTTCAAGCAAGATGCTGGGCATTTTTGAATACTTGATCACGTAGAATCCTGCTGTCTTCACACCGCGATCTCTTGTGCCAAGGGCTTTCACCATCTGGGGCTGTACCTTTTGTGCCAGCCTTAAACTATTGGCCGAAGCATACGTCGCATCATAATACGTTTCTGTTCCATTTGCACCGCTATGATCATTTGCATTGGCATGGATGCTGATGAACACATCCGCACCAGCCTGTGATCCTTTGCTTACACGTGTTTGCAAGGAATCAAATGTATCAGATGTTCTAGACATGACCGTCAGCGCACCCGCTTGTTTGAGCCTTGCTTGCAGTTTTAACGCGACATCCAGATTAACATTTTTTTCAAACAGCCCATTTCCTACCGCTCCAGCATCCTGTGCACCATGACCTGGATCAATAAAGATGGTTTCACCTAACACATGATTTTTCAGCTGTGTGATCACACTGGTTCGTATGGTTGATGTTCCGCCCAACACTGTAAATGTTGAAATCTTTTTAGACCCAATGACACGACGAATCGCATCTGGCACTGATTGAGTGTCTGTAAGAAGAAGGGTTTGCCCTTGCTTGGCTGCCGTACTTGCCGCAGCTGCCGCATCGGCATATGCATAGCCGTTACTCATATACGTTTGGGTTGTCTTCATCGGGTATGTGTTCGCAATTCGGGCTGCCACTTCATACCGATTAGCTCCGCTGATTCTCACGGGTGATGGCAGCTTTTGATAGGCTGCTTGATTGACACTTGTTTCCCCGCCAATCACAATCGTCCGTTTCACCGCTTTGCTTTTTAATAGATTGGCTGTTTCCTGCCGCAGCCCTTTTGCATCGGTTAATAAAATAGGAAAGCCCTGTTTTGCAGCATACGGAGCAATCGCCACAGCGTCTGCATAAGCAGAACCATTCACAATCACAGCTGTATCAGCACTCTTCATTTGCTTAGCAACGTTTGCCGCCAATTCATATCGATTCTTTCCTTGTATTCGCGATACGGATAGATTCATTGCTTTTAGCTGCGCTACGACTTTTTGCGAAATGCTTGCGGTTCCGCCAAGAATGATGACACGCTTCGTTTTCAACTGCTGAAGACCTGACTTAGTTGCACCTGAAAGACTGCTAGTATTCGTTAACAGCACTGGGGCTCCTTGCTGAAAGGCATACGGCACAGCACTTAGCGCATCTGCATAAGCTTCACCGCCTACTAAAACAACTGTAGGTGCTGTCGACCAGCCTCGTTTTGCAGCGTTAACTGCCACCTCATATCGATTACTTCCCTCAATTTTCGATACATTGTGCTGCGCAAATGCTGTTGGTGCATATAAACATAGTGAAACCACAATTAAAACAAAACATTTGATATAAGAATGCATGAAGTCAACCTCCTTGGTTTTGAACCCTTCATCCTGGAACCCGGAAACACTTCATGTACTTTTGAAAAAAGGCTGCCGAGAGTCGTTTCTCGAGCAGCCTAAGAGGTGTATCTTAGGCACCCCTCATCTGTATGTTTTCTTATCTAAAATAGCCTGAAACACCGCTTGAAATACCTGACGCTAATCGATCTTTATAAGTAGCGGATTTCAAAATATTTGAATCAACTGGACTGGAAACAAAACCAGTTTCTAAGAGAACACTTGGCATCTTAGAATATTTAATGACGTAGAAGGCAGCTGTCTTCACGCCACGGTCTCTTGTTCCTAATGCACTGACCATTTTAGGCTGAATATTTTGCGCAAGCTTCAAGCTGTTTGTTGCCGCATATGTTTTGTCATAATACGTTTCAGTTCCATTTGCACTGCTGTTATCATTTGAGTTCGCATGGACACTGATGAAGATATCTGCATTTGCTGACGCACCTTTGCTCACCCGTGTTTGAAGACTGTCGAATGTGTCTGATGTTCTTGACATCGTCACAAGTGCACCTGCGTTGTTTAACTTTGTATTTAGACGTTTGGCTACATCTAAGTTTAAGTTCTTCTCATATAATCCGTAGCCTACCGCTCCTGAATCATGAGCGCCATGACCTGGGTCAATGAATACTTTTTTGCCAACGACAGGATTTTTCAATTGATTCACGACAGTTGGTGTCACTGTATTTGTACTGCCAACGACAGTGAATTTGGTGATTTTTTTGCTGCTAATCGTCGCTCTTGTTACCTTTGGCAGCGTCTTTTCATTCGTTAGGAGCAATGCTTTGTTTTGCTTTGCTGCAATTCCTGCCGCAGAAGATGAAGTGGCATAGCCAAACCCTCTTCCTACATAGGTATTATTTGTGCTCATATTGTATTTTTTCACAATATTCGCAGCCACGTCATAACGAGTAGAGCCTTTGATTCGCGTTGGAGATTTTAATTGATTATAAGCTGCTTTTGTGACGTAATTCTCTCCGCCTACGACAATGGTTTGTTTCACATTGCTTGCTTTTGCAACAGAAGCGATTTCAGAACGAAGGCCCTTTTTATCTGTATATAGAATTGGGAACCCTTTTTGTGCCGCTACAGGTGCAATGGCAATTCCATGTGCATAGAATGACCCTTCAACCACAACGACGCCAGCTGGCGTTTTCATTTTTTTCGCGATATTTGCCGATAGCTCATATCTGTTTTTTCCTGAAATACGTTGTGTAGAGATGCCCATTTTCTTTACTTGATTGACCACATTGTTTGACACACTTGATGTGCTGCCTAAAACAATAACTGTCTTCGTTTTTAAAGCCGTTAAGGCTTTTTTTGTATCTCCAGAAAGGCTTGTACTATTTGTGTAAAGAACTGGTCCATTTTTTTGATGTGCCAGTGGAATTCCTGCTGTTGCATCTGCATATGCAGTTTTCCCCACTAAAACAACTGTACTTGCTGTTCCCCATCCTTTTTTCGCTACGTTTGCTGCTACAGCATACCGGCTCCCACCATCAATTCGGGAGACCGAGTTATCTGCTGAAGCTGTTGGAACAATAACGAAAATGGCGATGAGGCTGAGGATGGCTGTTTTGATCATTGAGCGCATCTTCTAAGTCCTCCTTTTATTCTTAATAGTTTGTTAGTTTTGTACCTGGATAGTAGAACGAAAGTATAGAAGAATACGAGTTTCCAGATTCAGCTCTAGCTTTGGCGCCGTATTGACTCATCCCAATGCCGTGACCATAACCTTTTCCTGAAATCGTGAAATCATTTGTATTATTCTTTACTGACGCAAACGTACTTTTCACCTTTGTTGCGCCCATGACTGTTCTAAACTCTGTCATTTTCATACTTGCCGTTGTACTTTTGTTCACTGTATACGTACCTGTTTTGTTTTTCAGATGGTAATTCAGCTTGATTGAAACGGTCTTCGCACGCTGACCTTTTGTTTTTCCTGAGAATGTTAGGCTTGAAATAGATGCAATTCTCATGTCAGATGCAGCTGTTTCTTTATTTTTCAACAGCCATGATTTTAGACCAGCAAGGTCGGCAGCATTGGCTTCTTTTGCCTTAGACCACTCAGAAGCTGCTTTACTTGTAGTCAACGTAGTGCCTAATTGCTTTTTAGACAACTTCAGTGTCCACGCATTGACAGGATCTTTTGTGTCCTGCTTGGCGACTAAGTATGGCAGTGCATTCCCCCATACTTCTTCACTCGCCTCAGTGTATCCGCCATTACTAGAATAATAGGTGGCTGAAATAAGTTGATTGTTGTATTTCAGAACCTTGCCTTTTGTGGCATCCACAGCTTTTGTCGAATTTGTGTACCAGTTATATCCTCCATATACTTGGAAGGCTGTTGTATCAGGTACGACTTTTCCAATACTTTTCACTGAATACGTTCTAGCGGCAACAGCTTGTGCTTTTAATGCCTCAACATGCCAGCTCGCAGGCATTTCGTTTGGCACAACACCTTTTAGATAGTCTTCAAATGGAATATTTTCATTAGTCGGCCTGATATATCCTGATTCAATGGCAAAGTTGACGTTACCTAAGTAAGGCTTCCCTGCGATTTGAAGGACATTTTTGGTTGAATATTTCTCAGGAACAACTCTTAATGTGTTATACGTCTTAATGCCTTTTAATGAAATTTTTCCGTTAGAAATATTCAATTGGTAGTTCTGATTTTTTTTCAGATAGACTTGTTTGGCTAAAGAATTTTTTAAACTATCTGTAATCGCACTTGTGCTACCAGCAAGATGGTAAGCATATGTACCTTTTTCTTTCAGCAATGCTTTTAATGACGCTGTGACAGAATCCGGCTTCACATACACAACGGTACTGTTAGATTTTGCAGCCAATTGCGACAAAGGCATTGCATAAATATAGCTAGAGGCTTTTGCCAAGTACACTTTATCTGCATTAATGTTTAATTTTTTAATGATATTCACAGATAATTCATAGCGATTGGCACCGCTGATTCGTGTCACCTGTGAGGTTTTCTTGATTTGATTTTCTACTTTTTGTCCCGTACTTTTTGTACTGCCGATGATAATGACTTTACTTGGCATTTTATAAGACGGAATGGAATCTTTTTTTGTTAATAGGATTGGGTATCCTTTTCTCGATGCATAGGATGCAATTGCAATCCCATTCATGAATGAGTTCCCGCCGACAACAATTGCTTGCTTATAGTTACCCATTTCTTTGGCGATTTTTTGGGAAATTTCAAATTTGTCTTTCCCACTAATGCGTCTCACTTTTCCATACTTTTTGATTGATTTCTCAGCAGCTGTTGAAATACTTTTCGTATTCCCGACAATTAAGATGTTATCAGGATTCATCTTTTTCAACTGATTTTCGGTTGTCTTCGTTAGCTTTTCAATGTTCGTGTACAAAATTGGGGCGCCTAATTTGTATGCTAACGGCGATACAGAAATGGCATGATCAAAAGCATCTCGGCTCACAATCACAACGGTTGAAGGATTTTTCCATCCTGCAGAAGCAATACTATTGGCTACTTCGTAACGATTTTTGCCGTCGTATCTTTTCGTCACAGCGACATTTGATCCTGATAGTTTGTATTCCCCCGTTGTTGAGAAATCCATGCTGTTTTTGTTTCCGATATAATTAGACAATTTCACTGAAATTGTCGAGCTGGCCATGGCAGACTGAAAAGGTGCAATTAGTAGTGTCAGTGTCATGAGAACGATAAGTGTAATGCCTGTTTTCTTCAATTTTGTTCATCCCGCCCATCTTTTTTTACTTCTGTTTTTCAATCTTTTGAATTTCTTTTTGACCTTTGTCATTGATAAAGTAAGAGATTTCTACTTTGTCACCTGGTTTAAATTCATTTAATACATCTTTAAAATTATCCGTAAATTCATAGCTTAAGGTCGTATTCACTTTTTTTACTTCGACTGTATGTGCATCAGCCATTCCAATAAATTCAGCTTTTTCTTCCAGCACCTGAGGAGTTGAACTGCTTGTCTTGTTTTCTCCTGAGGATTGCTCAGCCGTTCCACATGCTGTGAGCAAGATACCTAGTAGTAGTATTAAGAACGGTAAAACGACGATTTTCTTCATTTTTTTCACCTCATGTCTTTGTATCGTCTTATAACTTAATATTTTAAGGTAAATTTAAGGTTTTTTGAAACCTTTTTTTTGTTACAACGTCTATATCTAGGTTCAGAGTAAAAAAATAACTTGTTTATCAAGATTCGTAAACCTATAATCATGGAAGAATCATAGAAAAGGTGAGGGACATTATGAGAGCTGAGAGAAAAAGAAAGAAAAAGAAGGTTCTTTGGATTGTTTTATCGATTATTGGCTTATTCGTATTAGCCACTGGCGGATACGCGTATCATCTTTGGAATACAGCCGCATCCACTGTCGCAGGCATTCAAGAGAACTTAAAGAAGTCAGATAAGCGTGACAAAGATGTCGATTTAAGTAAAAAAGACCCGATCTCCATTTTAGTCATGGGTGTCGATGAAAGAAAGAATGACCGAGGCCGTGCAGATACATTAATATACATGACTGTGAATCCGAAAACGAAAACAACTGAGATGGTGAGTATCCCCCGTGATACGTATACAAAAATTGTCGGAAAAGGCACAATGGATAAAATCAACCACTCCTACGCTTTCGGCGGTACACAAATGGCTGCAGATACAGTAGAGGAACTGCTTGATGTACCTGTAGATTACTTTGTAAAAGTGAATATGGAAAGTTTTAAAGACATTGTGGATACACTTGGCGGCATTACGGTGAACAGCACGTTTGCTTTCAGCTATGATGGCCATTCATTTGGTACAGGAGAAATTAACCTGAACGGCGATCAAGCCCTTGCCTATACAAGAATGAGAAAGCAAGATCCTAAAGGTGATTTCGGCCGTCAGCAAAGACAGCGTCAAGTCATTGAAGGCATCATTGCAAAAGGCGCTAACATTTCATCTATTACGAAATTCGGCGATATGTTTAAAGTCGTTGAAAACAACATGAAAACGAATATGTCCTTTGACGACATGTGGACGATGATGAATGATTATCGTGATGCAAGACAAAATGTGAAACAGCACGAGCTGAAAGGTACAGGCGCAAGAATCAATAATATTTATTACTATCAGCTTGATGACAGCAGTTTAGCGAAAGTGAAGAAGGAATTGAAGGATAGTTTGGAGCAGTAAAAAAGAAGACTACAGGAATGTAGTCTCAGATTGTAGAGAAACTCATGTTTTTCTACAATCTTTTTTATTTTCACCATCATTATGATAGATGAGATCGAAGGAAAAACATGAAAAAGGCCTCCCACACACCTATCCTAGCTTTGCAAGGAAAGGACACGATGTGCATTTTTAGGATCTGATTTGTAGAACCTATAACCTTTTCGATCAGTCGTGGTATATAAAAGCTTTTCACCATTCGGGCATATGTATTGATCGTGTTCAGAATCATACTGAAATTTCCACTTCTCGAATAATCCTCTTGTTGGATGAAAACGTCTATGTGCGATGACACCAAAAATATGGCGATCAGATAAACCTTTACAGATTGGGCTGGTCAAATAACCAGAATCAAGGGCAACTGCGTCTACTTGAAAACCAAATCGTGCGATTTGGTGATCCAATCGTTCAAGATACGGAACGGAATCATGGACATTGCCAGGCGTGACATGAGCATCTGTGATGATATTGTACTTCATATCCGTTGTACGGTGGTCTAGGTAGAAAAAGCCTTCTGGTTTGTTTTCACGATAAAGATAGCCACTTTCAGGATCAGTCGTACTTTGACGAATGTCTTTTTCCGTTTTCACCTCCTCTTTTACCTTTAAGGGCTTTTTTCCGTGTGCCACCCGATCTTCTTGGATCGCTTCTTCTAATTCATTTATATAGTTCTGGGTATCTTGTTCAATCGTTTTTCTTGTATATTTATGTTTATTGGCATTGGCTTTAAGATGAGTGGAGTCAGTAAAAAGAACGCGCCCTCCAACCATATCGTGATTGATGGCTTGAAGAACAATTTCATCGAAAATGTCTTGAAAAATGGTTGTATCCTTAAATCGAGTACGACGATTCCAGCTAATGGTCGAGTGATGGGGAACGGGGTCATTGATGTTTAAACCTAAAAACCATCTATACGCCATGTTATAGTAAATTTCTTTTTCAAGTTGTCTTTCAGAACGGATACCGTACAGGTATCCGATAAACATCATTTTAAACAAAATAAGTGGATCAAGTGAGGGACGACCTTTATTCTCACTATAATATGGTTTTACTTTGTCTATGATAAATGAAAAATCAATGTACTGATCAATTTTACGAAGCAGGTGATCCTCTTCGACCAATTGATCTAGCAAAACAAATTCGGCTTCGTGCTGAGAAGAATTTCTAGTGTGGAACATGAGAAAAACACCTTCCTTTAGTATGCTTTTCTCTATTATAAAATGGGATAGTGGAAAATTTAAGGGAAAAAATAAAGCTGTCGAGATTTTCTCGACAGCCTGAGACTACAGGAATGTAGTCTTCTTTTTTTATGATTGAAATGGGGCTGGTTTTTCATCACTTAAACCAAAACGATGAAGGAGTTCTTGGACAATTCGTTTCGACGCTTGTCCATCACCATAAGGGTTAGAAGCCTTTGACATGTTATCGTACTCTTTCTGATCGACTAGAAGCTGTTTTGCCATGTTATAAATGGTCTCTTCATCTGTACCTGCGAGCTTCAGCGTACCAGCTTTCACACCTTCAGGGCGTTCTGTTGTATCGCGCAGCACTAGTACTGGCTTTCCTAGAGAAGGCGCCTCCTCTTGTACACCGCCAGAATCCGTTAAAATAAAGTGCGACGCAGCAGCGAAGTTATGAAAATCAACCACTTCAAGCGGCTCAATTAAGTGCACACGATCAAGATCACTGAATTCTGTCTGAGCAGCATCACGAACAGCAGGATTTAAATGAACAGGGTATACGACTTGAACATCTTCAAATTCTTCGACAACACGGCGAATCGCTCTAAACATGTTCTTCATCGGCTGACCAAGATTTTCTCTGCGATGAGCCGTTAATAAGATCATTTTATCTGAACCGATCTTCTCTAAAATTGGATGTTGATATTGTTCTGTGACTGTTGTTTGCAGGGCGTCAATGGCGGTATTCCCTGTCACACAGATGGTCTCTTCTTTTTTATTTTCTACTAAAAGATTCTGCTTCGCCTCAGCCGTAGGGGCAAAATGAATGTCAGCAATAGTGCCTGTCATTTGTCGGTTCAATTCCTCAGGGAACGGTGAGTATTTATTGTGTGTTCTTAAGCCAGCTTCGACGTGGCCGACAGAAATTTGGTGGTAGAATGCGGCCAAGCTTCCTGCAAAAGTTGTCGTTGTGTCGCCATGAACAAGCACAATATCAGGTTTTTCTTCTTGGAATAATTGATCTAGTTTCAACAATGCATTTGATGTAATTTCAGATAATGTTTGGCGCTGCTTCATGATGTTTAGATCATGGTCTGGCGTAATAGAAAATGCCTCAAGAACTTGATCTAGCATTTCTCTATGCTGAGCTGTTACAGTGACAATTGAATTTATTTGTGGATGTTTATTAAGTTCAAGGACAAGTGGAGCCATTTTGATTGCTTCAGGTCTAGTACCGAAAATAGTCATTACATTTAGTTTTTTCACTTGTTTATGCCTCTTTCCTAGTATAATACTTTCAATTATACACAATTTGGAGGATAAATTTAATGATATAAAAAAGAAATTTACATTGAATTAACGTTATCATTTATTCTCCTTTACATTTAACATATAAAATGTAAACTATCTAAAAATCATTTTTAGTGAAATCATTTGTCTTTCCTATGATTTGTAAGTTACACTTTATAAAGACGACCAAGAACTAACATTGATTATTAAATCGGTTATCTATGTAAGGAAGGTGCAAAGTTCATTGAAAAAAGTACGTAAAGCCATTATACCAGCTGCAGGTCTCGGGACACGTTTCCTCCCTGCCACAAAGGCTATGCCTAAAGAAATGCTGCCAATCGTTGATAAACCAACTATTCAATATATTATTGAAGAAGCTGTTGAGTCAGGAATTGAAGACATTATTATTGTCACTGGAAAAGGGAAAAGAGCCATTGAGGATCATTTTGATTTTGCGCCAGAGCTTGAGCGCAACCTTGAAGAAAAAGGAAAAAGTGAACTTTTAGAAAAAGTGAGAAAGTCCTCTAATATTGCTGATATTCATTACATCCGCCAAAAGGAACCTAAAGGACTCGGACATGCCGTTTGGTGCGCACGCAACTTTATCGGTGATGAACCCTTTGCTGTTTTATTAGGTGATGATATCGTCCAAGCCGAAACACCTGGACTTCGCCAGCTGATGGATGAATATGAAAAAACCCTTTCGTCCGTGATCGGCGTTCAGCAGGTAGCGGACAGCGATACGCATCGCTACGGGATCATTGACCCTCTTACCCAAGAAGGGCGCCGCTACCAAGTGAAAAACTTTGTTGAAAAGCCGCCGCAAGGAACCGCACCATCCAATTTAGCCATTTTAGGGCGCTACATTTTCACGCCGGAGATCTTTATGTACCTTGATCAACAAGAAATTGGTGCAGGAGGAGAAATTCAGCTGACAGATGCCATTCAAAAGCTCAATGACATCCAGCGTGTATTTGCCTATGATTTTGAAGGAAAACGATATGATGTCGGAGAGAAGCAAGGTTTCATTGAAACGACGCTAGAGTTTGCCCTTCAAGATGAAGAGCTCAAGAAAAAACTCATTCCATTTATGAAACAACTTCTTGAAAAAGAAGAAGTGAATTAAAAAAAGCTGCCGGCATCGGCAGCTTTTTTATTTGATCGCTGAAACGGTCAGCGTATGCTGTTCATTATCAATGACAAACAGGTTATGTTCGCCCTTTACTGCGAACTTCGTTTGTTTCTCATTCATCCAGACATTCTGTTCTGTCAGTCCAAGTGTTGAAGGAGAGATAGGCATGATCTCGCGGAACACCATCGTATTTGCCTGGCCATTTTGAATCACATAATCGGTTTTCTCAGTGGTCAGCCGCTCAACGGTATCACCTTGCTCACTTTTGACCGAGCTAAGTGTTTGCATTCTTTGCTTCAGCACAGACTCTTCTTTTCCAAGGAAAGAAAGTAAGTACTCATACGAACCCGCAGATGCGGGTGATACGTAGGAATTGAACTGTGCTGGTCCGATGGATAACGGCTTCAATTCATCTGCGTTTTGTAGCGCATCAGGTTTCACATAATACGTCTCTGATGCTGTTTTGATTTGAACGGCTTGTTTATTTTTAGCCACAGCCTTTACTTCTTGTCCAAACGATAATGTGACGTCTGCCTTTTTTTTCAGGGCCCTGTCTGTATAAACCGTCATTGGATCTGCCTTAACTATGGCCTGTTGGTCAATCTTTTTCATATCATTAGGTGCACCTTTCGTCTCATGGTTCGTTGACTGAGGCGCCTCTGTTTTACCTGAAGGAATTGCACCAAATGTTGCCAGTGTACGAAGCGGGCGATCCGAAAACATTGAAAGGGCAAGTAAGATGGTTAAAACAGCTATCATGGTCACTTGAAATGCCGGTCCAAAAAATGAACGTCGTTTCCCGTTCTCATGATAACGAGACACCTTCTCTGTCTTTTGTACGCCTTTTCGACCTTCTTTGTGCTTCAATTGGTATTCCTTTTTTTCTTTCTTGGAAAGCTTGTTAAACCAATCAACAAACTCCTTATACTCTTTCACAACCTTTTTCGTATGATCAAACATACGAAGTTCACCATAATGCATCCAAGCCACCCGATCACAGATTTTTTGGATTTGACTAATGGAGTGACTGACAAAAAAGATCGTCTTTCCTTGTTCTTTGAATTCGGTGATACGATCCACACATTTTTGATAGAAGGTTTGGTCTCCTACAGACAGTGCCTCATCAATAATGAGGATGTCTGGATCTATATGTGCTGAAATAGCAAAACCAAGACGGGATTTCATTCCGCTTGAATAGCTCTTTACAGGCTGATCTATAAAGTCTCCAATATCCGCAAACTCTACGATTTTTTCATAAAGATCGTCAATTTCCTTATTTGTCAGACCCATCATTAAGCATTTTAAACGAATGTTGTCTTTACCGCTTAACTGATTGTTCAGCCCTGCCGCAATGGCAATTAACGATGGCTGGCCGTCCATATCAATCTCACCACTTGTCGGTGGAATGATTTTCGCTAGAAGATTCGACATCGTGGATTTCCCAGAACCGTTGATCCCTACAAAACCAATCGTCTCTCCTTCATAGACATCAAACGACACATTACGAACGGCAAAGAAACCTTTTTCATTTTTATTAGGAAAAAACAGCCCTTTGATCTTGTCAGACTGCTTTTTATATAAGACGTATTGCTTGGATACGTTTCGAAACGAAACCTTTAGTTTCATCGTATAATCTCCTTACTTTTTAAAGAAAATCGACAAATTTATCCCTAAATTTCATATGAAGCAATGAACCGACTGTTAAAAAAAGAAGCGTAATCAGCCAGAAATAAAGCGTATATTTCACATCATGGAAGAACCATTCTCCCTTTAACAAGCTATTTCTGAAACCATCAATAATGTAGAAAAGAGGATTTAATCTTAAAATATCTCCTATCCATGCTTTGTCTCCAGTGAGCTTCTCTGAGATATTCCAAAAAATCGGCAGCAAAAAGAAAAGTAAACGTGTCACTGATTGTAAAAGAAATTGATAGTCCCTTACGAGTACACTAATTGTTGAATTAAACAAACTAAACGAAAACATAAACGCGATCATACATATAAGGTAGTAAATATATTGTAGCCAATGCGCGTCAGGATATATGCCATAAGAAATCAGCACAATCAGATAGACACCCATCATGACAAAATAGCTGAACAAATTGGACATGATGACCACAGACGGCAGCGCACTAATCGGAAAATTCATTTTTGATACCATATTAATGCGTTTAAACACACTGTTTGATCCATCAAGGATCGTCGGACTAATGAAGAACCAAGGTATTAATCCAGCAAGCATCCAGATGATAAATGGAATCTCCATGCCTCCAATGACAATTGGCTGTCCTCCACGAATGCCTAAACCAAAAACAAACCAGTAAGCCAGCATTTGAATCAATGGATTTAAAAACTGCCATAAAACACCTAAATAATTCATCTGATATTTTGATTTTGTTTCATAAACAGCAAGTCGCATAATCAGCGAAAATGAGCTGATTTGCTCCTTCAGTATCGTCAACATTGCGTTCATTCTAATCTTCCTTAGATATAAGTTTTTGGGATCACTTTTTTAAAAAGCACCGCTCATAATTGTAACAGATAACGATTCACATTTCATCTTATAACAAAAGTCGTATCATTTATTCTGGAAACTAAAAATCCCCCTGAATCCTTGCGATCGTAGATTCAGGGGGCCCCTCAGATGTTAGATGATTTGATGCTCTTTTAAGAAATCAGTAATTCTTTTTGTATTTTGATTATCGTTAAAGCTATTGATCTTCAAATATTTTTCTTTATACTCATCTTCTACCACATACTGATGATCGATTGCATGTTTGACAATACGAATCAGGTCTTGAGTGTTATATGCAATTGGACCTGGTGCATTCTCTTCGTTCACAGGCGGAATGGCCTTGTACTGTCTAATTAAGTAATCTTTCTCTTCCCAATAAAAGATCGGGTAGGCACCTCTATATTGCGCATCATATATAGCAGAAGAATAATCTGTAATAAACACTTTCGACACTTTTAGCGCTTCTGAAGGGTTATCAGAAATAATATGTTTATACTGCGGTAAATTCTGATACACATATTGTGAAAATTTATTATGCGGTACAATTAAAAGACGATCAAGCAAGCCTGCTTCTTCAAAGCTTTTGATGATTTTGATTAGAACTCTATAATAAGAGGTTTCCTCAATTCTATTCGTATAAATAAGCCCCTCTTCCCAATATCGATAAGTTGGCATGAAGGCAATTTTATCTGCATCCTCTACTAACTTTGCATGGTCAAAGGTCGCGAGCCCGGTCAAAATTAAATCATCACGGTCATAGTTCATTTTATAAAATTCACCGGCTTCTAATTCAGAGCTGATGACTGATTTATAAATATTGTATTGGTTCTTGTCTTTATGGAATCCAAAAGCCATTGGATTATCAACTGGCTTAGCAAACATAATGCCATGCTGTAAAAATACAAGCGGAACACTCATGATTCTCTCTCTAAGATGATCAATATATAGTCTATCATTCAGAACATGGTTAGATAGCTCACTTGAAATAAAATAGCTGGCATTAAAAATACTTAAATAGTGTCTCAGACTATATTTCGGAATGATTCCTTTTCCATATTTCGCTTTCAATGCTGGATAGGCACTGGATTTCTTATTGAGAATAAAGTAATTCTTTGAGTCTGTTTGACAATTCTCTTGAACATAGTCATAAACCCTAATAGCTGATTCATCTGCTTTGTCACTCTTTTTCTCAAAAAACAAATTGACACCATATTTTTTGTCTTTATAAAACGATGATAAAATGCTCGCTACTTTTATTTTGACCTTACTAAATAAAGAATATTCCTCAGAATAAGGAATAATAGTTGACGTGACATTTCCAAAAAGATTTGTTCTTAGTACTTGTAGCTTGTCCCCATTCTTTTTCGTGATATATGTCTTAACCTTTTTATCTCTTTTTTTCAATCTTAAACTATGGATAATCCGGTGATCATTTCCTACGAACAAGTTATTGTGGATTCTGCTATCTAAATCAAGATCATTTAACGAAATTTTAAAGAAGCCATATCTTTTCAGAAACTTGATCTTTCTAAATGGTCTTGTAAATTTCGCCAATTGGTGCTCAGAGTTTCTAATATAAAGATATTCATACTTCTGGTCTGAATTATATGCGTAATGAGTCAGTCTTCCATAAACATAGAAGCTATTAAACAAACTAAAAATACGTAATCTAGAAGTGTGTTTTGTGACAAGATATGGATTTCCTCTTACTAAATAAACACCATTTGTTCTTACATATATGTAATATCTTTGTTTATTTATCACTAGAATATTAAGAATGTTATCTTCTTTGAATTGCTCTAATGTATCTTTACCGAAAATCTTAAGCGGCTGATATGTAGGAACGAGTCTAAAGTTGACGATTTTCTTTTGCTCAGTTACCTTATTTAGAATTTTGATTTGATTACGGTTATTTACAGTCACTTCAATCTCTTTATGTTCCTGCATCACATCAAACAAGATTTTTCTAACATTTAGTTCTTTATTTTGACAATCGTACGTAATAACAAAGTGGAAAAGACCATATATGATAAAGGAGATGTCCACAAATCTTTTTTCTTCTCCATCAATTGCTAAATCCATTTTGTAATTTTGATTAATCTCATCTACATTTAGCAGCCCTGAGAATAACAACAGTTCCTTTTCTCCACTGTACAAGCCATAGCGGTCTAATCCTAATTGTTTAACATAGATTTTTTCAAATTGATTGTTAATTTCAATTGAATGTATTTGTTTTGGCTGAATCATGTCAGAGCTTTCTTTCAAGATATACAAATTTTGATCCTTAGCATAGAGATAAATCATTTCATTAGAATGATCTATTGTGGATTCAAAAATCATTTGATCCTTTACATCAATTTTACAAATCCACTTTGAATCGTTTACATTTAACTCTTTAAATTCAAAAGTTGACAACTTCTCTATTTCGTCAATATATATTACTAGCTTATGTTCATCTAAATTTAGAATTTCTATAAAATTATGATAAAGTTTGTACATTGAAGCACCTCTATATTATTTTCAGCATATTTACAATACCGGATAATCTTATCTAAATTTAGCATGTTTACTGTTAAATTTCTATGTTTTTTTATTTTTACCATTACTTTTAAATATGTGTACAATGGAATAAAAAAAACAAAAAAGTACCGTTCTACATGAGAGGAACGGTACTTTTTTTACTATTTTTCAGAAAACACTACTTCCACCACACGCTTCGATGACTCTCCGCTCTCTAGGTAGCAGAATTTTTCATAAAACGGCGTAAATGAAGGTGGTAATGTAAATGTCGGCTGTTCTGTTTCTCTTACCCATTCAATCACGCGTGATGTTTCTTTTACAAGTGGTCCTGGTGCTTCTTGTTCAAAGTCGAAGTAGAATCCTCTGAGCTTGTCACGATATGTTTCGATGTCTGGTACATAGAACAGCATCGGACGTTTAAGGTTTGCATAATCAAAGAACACGGAAGAGTAATCTGTAATGAGTAGGTCGGAAATCATATAAAGGTCTCGAATGTCTTCGTAATGAGAGAAGTCATAGGCAAAGCCTTCATATGGTCCGAGATCAAAGTTTTCCGCTACTAAATAGTGCATACGAAGGATGATGATATATTCTTCTCCGATAGATGCTCGTAGCTCATGCAGATCAAGGTCTAAATCAAATTTGTACTGCCCTTTTTTATAAAATTGATCGTCTCTCCATGTCGGTGCATATAAAATCAATTTTTTATCAAGCGGCAAGTTCATTTTTTGTTTGAGCGCTCTCATTGTTTCTTCATTGTTTTGATTGTGAAGAAAATCATTTCTCGGATATCCTGACTCAATCATGGTCTTTTGGAATTGGAACGCACGGGTAAAAATTTCGGTCGAGTATGCATTAGGAGAAATCAGATAATCCCAATTCGATGCTTCTTTCGTGAAATTCTTTTTGTACTTCTTCGTGTTTGTTCCAGGCATATGCACTTCGTCCATGTCCATCGCCAGTCGTTTTAATGGCGTGCCGTGCCATGTTTGTAAGTATTGGGTGTGTTCTGGTTTTGGAACCCATAGCGGCAAACGACTGTTTACGACCCAATACTCAGCTCTTGCCATTGCAAAAATCCATTTCAATGACAGACGATTGATATAGTAGATGCCTTTTTCTTTAAATGGTGCTTCATGACCTTTTTTAACACTCCAGATCAGCGTATATTCAGGGTGATTTTCTTTCATATATTCATAAATAGCACGCGGGTTACAGCTGAATTGTTTCCCATTAAAGCTCTCAAAAATAACGGTTTTCTTTTTGACAGACAGTTTACTCGCCAGTGTAAAGGTCGTTTGGAAAGTACTTGTCACAAGGCGATTGCGAACTTTTTTAATCTTACCCACTTGCTTCTTGAATTTCTTCCACTTGCTTTTTACGTAGTACTTAGCACGTGTCTTCATGGTGTAATCATTAATTCGGATGCCTAAAGTTTGTCTTTTTTTCTTTCTGTACACTTCATATCGAATCGGTACATCGTTTCTTTTATGAATTTGAACAAGTCCTTTGAGTTTGTTTGAACGATCTCCAAGCACTAAAGAAGTTGTTGTTAACGTTTCTTCCACTCCGTTAACATCGCAAATAAACTCAAAATAGAAGCGATAGACAAACCGTTTGTTTAAGGAATAAGTTAACTCCTCTAAAGGAACTTCTGCTGAAAATTGATACAGTTGTGGTGTTTGATGGTCGTCACGATATTGAATGACTTCATCTTTTTTATGTGTCATCTTGACAGGAAAACGATGCTCAACTGGTTCCTCACCATTTTTCTTCAATAGAAGCTTTACTTCTTTGATCTGATAAGGATGCTCTGCACTTAGAACGCCTGCATACCCAGATAAAGATAGCGTGCATTCTTTGTTGAGCTCGATATGATGGAATTTCACAACTTTGAGCTCCCGTTTGATTTTCAATGAAGCATTGCCTTTGTCTGTACGATATGGAATAACATACAACAGCGCTTCTTTATTTTCTAAAAATGTCAGCTCTGGCGTTTCAATTTCCATTTTCAAACGACGTTTATAATATGGTGTTTTTTCTTCTATTTCGGAAGTTGCGCTGGTATCCGCTTCTTTTGCGTCTTCATCCTCTTCTTCCGAATCAGAATCATAGGCTGAGTCTTCGAGCTCGTCTTCGTCCTCTTCTTTGTTTGCGCTCAGATAGTCCGTGACATATAAGTTGTATGTCTGGCCTTGCTCTAACGCAAGCGGAAGCGATGCTTCACTCAGTACCAATTTGAATAGATTCTCTTCTTGATGAACAAGCGGGAGGAATAGTTCTTGTTTTGAGACCCTTTCCCTCATAAACAGATAAAACTCTCTATCTGCTAATGGCATGTCATCGTAGATGCGAACGAGCATTTCCAATTTTTCATGATGATTTTTTAAACCTTCAACGACACTCTTCTTATGGATTCCCTCTTCAATCATTAATCGTTAATCTCCTCTGTTCAAAAATCTTACCGTTATTTGTATCATTATTTTACTTTCCAAGAATAGTTCCCCTGTTTCGTTTGATACGACCAACCATCAATTGAAGATGGTTTATTGGTAAGGAGCTCTCCCTCTACTTCTAGACGTTGCAAAACTTCTTGAAGTTCTTCTGTTTTAAAGCGGATGTAAAAATCCACAAATTTTGTTTGGTTGGTTTCGATGTTTTTCTTTGTTTGAAAATGACCAATTGGGAAACTGACTTGATCATTCTCATCAATTGTTTGAGAAATGATTTCAGCTCCATTCACTCGATCATATCCTGCAAAATCAATTTCCACATGATCCGCTTGGCTCATTTCGTCTGTCATCTTAAGCTGAAGATGAAGAACATGGTGTTCAGAGCTAAGATCATGCAGCACCCATTTCGTGCGATCCACGATCTTTCTCAGCTCATCTTTACGTATACGGTTTTCCAGCATCTGATGAAGTACTGTTTTCCAAGCTGACATTTCATCAGAAGGCACATGGTAGAAATAAGTTTGTTCTCCTAAAACCTTCTCAACATCTTCTTTATGCTTAGTATCGCCAAAGAAGACGGCATCCACTTGCTGTTTTCTTATTTGTTTAAATAATTCTCCATATTGAGAATTGATATGGTGCGGATTTTCCTCATAATGGGCTTCATGCACAAAAGCAGCATAATAAGTTGATTCCGGTTGATCTATTTTAAACAAATGGCGGTCCTGGTCCCGGTCCTCTGTGACCATCAGTTTTAACCGGTCATTTTGTAATTGAATGCTGGATAGCCATTGTTGTTTTATATCCGTCTTCTTTGTAAATGTTTGAATTCCTGTTTTTTTATACCAATTAATGTGACGGACTGGATTCTTTTTTGCATCACCAGCATAGATGATCTCCATAAAAATGCTGCCATCGTCCTTGATCAATTCTTCTAAATAGAGAGCACCTGTATGAGGAACAAAGCTTTGAACTCTGCGTAAAGCTCCCTGCCAATTGTATTCTTCTCTCTTCACTAATTGCTGCTCTTCATTATATTGATCAATCATACAGATTGGGGAAGAAGGCAGTTCATATCTCGTCACCTGAATGGTCGATGTATCTGCCGGGATAACTGCTTCATTGATGGATTGAGGTACTTCACCCGCAATAAACTCCGAATAATACCTTTTACTTCCGCTCTCTGGCAGAATGTAATGTTCAAATACATTCAGGATGTCAATTTGAGGATGAAAGGTCTCCTCCAAGCGGCGAATACGTTCCTTCACATTTACATCGAAATTCAAAGTTAACATCGCAGTACGTTTATGTTTCTCAGCCAATGGCTCTATTCTTGCTTTTAAAGACTTCGTTAAGCCGTCTTCCTCATTTGGTACGTCACCTACAATAAAGTAGTAGTCCATGTCAGGAATTTCAACTAATGTCATCGTTTCATTTTGTTCAGGTTGATCCAATGTATCTTCAACTTTTTTCTTCATCCAATTTTGAAACAAAGGAAGCTCTCCTTAAAAATCATGATAACTTGCTCATTGTATTTTACATGAAAAAGCACTTCTCACCAAAAGATAAGAAGTACTTTTTTTCGATCTATTAAAGTCCCGCAATTTCTTCCTTAATTTGTGTTGTCGAGATACCTTCTGTTCTCTTCAAGTAAACGACTTCGCAATGCTCTTTCAAGAAATCGAATTTACCTTCCCAGTCATCTCCCATGACAAAGACATCAATGTCATGCTCTTGTACATCGCGGACTTTTTGATCCCAGCTGTTTTCTGGAATGACTTCGTCTACATAACGAATGGTTTCTAAAATCAGCTTTCGATGCTCGTAGCTATGATAAGCCTTTTTGGATTTTTGTAAATTAAATTCATCTGTCGAGATGGCTACCACTAAGTAATCTCCAAGCTGCTTTGCACGCTCTAGCAGCTTAATGTGCCCCCAGTGTAATAAATCAAATGTACCGTAAGTAATAACTTTCTTCATTGCAAACATAAACTCCTTTCTTCATTCCTTATTCGACTGCTTCAAGCAGTAATGTTTATCCGTAATCCTATTATCTTCGATCGTGTTTTTCGCTCTTCGGAACCTCATTATATCACAGCGCCTAACAAACGTTAAGCAGATGTAAAGACAAACTATTTCCAATTTAATGGGCACGGAACGTAAAGTCCGAAAAATCAATGTTTTATGAAGCACCTTCCATATGAAGTTATCAAAATGTCACGAAATTTAAAGGATTGTAAAGTTATTGTTAATATTTCATGGAGCAACTGTGATAAAATGATGAGTAGGCGAAGAATGAATTTACAATGAACGTTTCATAGATAACAAAATGAAAAAGGAGGTCTGAACAATGCAAACAGAAGTGGTCTCTAACCTTTCTTATGTTAATGGTGACTTAGATGAATTTATTAGCTATATCAACCAGCATCATATTTCCCAGAGAAGAGGCGCCATGATTGCGACAGTGAATCCAGAGATCGGCTATGCTGTCATGAAGGATGATGCATATCATCAAGTGGTTTCTTCCGCGGATTATGTACTGCCGGATGGTGTAGGTGTTGTGTTGATGTCACGCATGACGCAAAGTCCATTGAAATCAAGAATTGCAGGTTTTGATGTGTTCATGTCTATGCTTGATCTCGCAAACAAGCAATCTAAAAGTATCTTTTTATATGGGGCGAAAGAAGAAGTGCTCGAGGCTGTCAAACAGCGAATTGATACAGAATATCCGAATGTGGTGATTGCAGGCAGCTGTGATGGTTATCAAGCGGATAAACGGTTTGTGGCAAAACAAATTGCTCGTTCAAAAGCAGATATGGTGTTTGTTGCTTTAGGTTATCCAAACCAAGAGAACTTTATTTATGAATACCGTCATTTGTTCCCGCAAGCTGTTTGCATCGGTTTAGGCGGAAGCTTTGATGTATTTAGCGGAACGGTGAAGCGTGCACCACGCTGGATGATTAAAACAAATACGGAATGGCTGTACAGACTCATTGTCAATCCGTGGAGATGGAAACGAATGCTGAATATCCCAAAATACGCTTTTGCTGTATTAAAAGAAAACAAAGGGAAAAAGCGCTACTATCCTGAGCAAGTAAAAGATCAGACGAAGCAGCTGTGAGAGACTGATACATGATGAATATACGCTCAATGATCATCTCATTCTATGCAGCTTTTGTTTCTTTTGCTGGATGGCTCATGAGCGGCGTGAAACCTCGTGACAATCAGGTGACGCTGCTTGTTTCATTCCAAGAGAATGCAGCTGCTCTCATCGATACTTATCAACAACAGGCGAATATGACAATGAAGCTCACTGTCCTCTATACGAAGCATGCTTCCGTGATAGAAAAGGACGTGCCTCATGTGTCATTTCGCTATTTTCATGAAAAAAATCCCTTCCATCTCATTCAATGTATCTATACGATGCTAAAAAGCAAAGTTGTCGTCACAGATAATTATTTTCTGATGACAAGTGTGCTAAGAAATAGACCTTCTACCACTTGTATTCAAGTGTGGCACGCCAATGGTGCTTTGAAAAAGTTCGGTCTTGAAGACGCTTCAAATCATCACCGTAGTTCTCGTGATCTGCAGCGTTTCAAGCGGGTCTATGCGTCTTTCGATTATATCGTTACAGGCTCAGATCACATGCGCGAGATTTTCAAAACTTCATTTGGCGTCAAGGACGATCGTTTTCTGCCAACAGGTGTACCATTCACAGATGCGTACTATGATGAGCGCCCTATTTCCTTTCAGACGGATATTTTTCCAAAAGGCAAAAAAGTGCTGCTGTATGCGCCGACCTACCGGGACTTTGCAATGGACGGTCTTGTCTTACCTTTTTCTAAAGAACAATTGCATAGAGAGCTGAAGGGTGACTATATCCTGCTCGTCAAACTTCATCCTGCAGTGAAACATTTAGCCAGAGCAGAAACAGATGGTGAGTGGATATTTGATGTGTCCGATCAGCCGCTCTTTCCATTGCTCTCTGTATGCGATGTCCTGATTACAGATTATTCGTCCATTGTGTTTGAATATGCGCTGCTCCGAAAGCCTGTTTTGTTCTTCACTTACGATCTAGAGACTTATCGCATGAAACGCGGTTTAGTCGAACGTTATGAAGACATTATTCCAGGAAAGACTTGCGTCACTCAAGATATGCTCTTAAAGGAGCTTAAGGGGCTAAACGAATCAGCCAATCAAGACTTATTGAAAACCTTTGCTGAGGAATGGAACCAATATTCAAAAGGGAAATCAAGTCAGCAGCTTCTTTCCTTTATTGAACATCAGCTCTTACACAAAAAACGTCCGGCTTCTCATTAAGAAGCACGGACGTTTTTTTATTTGTTATACACGGGGATATCATAATACAGCGTATAGTTATCAAGTAAGTTATACAAACTATACATACGAGTGACCTGTTTAGAAGCCCAGCCAATATCTGTTGCATATTGGTGAGTCGCTGTCGCAGACCACCGCATTTTGTAAATGGTATCTTGTTTGTATGTGGCGTTATTGATATAGCTGTTGCCAATGAATTTTGCCCCGCCAATAATGGCTGCCTCTGGTGTGAACCATTGCTGTTCATACGCATATTTTGCTCCGAGATAATTCGGATTGCTGTCATATGCGCCTATACCATACATGTTATATACTTTTTTCCCATTAAACATCGTACCATTCGCTAAAATGGAATTTCCGTTACCTGTTTCAAGCAGCGCATGAGAAATGAGATAAATTTCGTTAATATGATACGTTTTCGCTGCTGTGATAAAGGCTTGTCCTTTTCCGGCAAGAATGCCTTTCCCTGCTAAAATCTTCGTATTCACTTCAGTCGGGTTGAGGTTTGCAGCTTCAGAGAGTTTGAGAAATTGAAAATAAGATTGAGTGCCCTCCGCGATATTCGCTGGGTCTACATATTTTAATACTTCTGCTGAACTCGCATTTCTCCAGCCGAGGCTGATCTTGATCCAGTTGCCTTCTTTTCCAAGCTGCTTCACTTTTGTCCCTTTGTTCAGCTGTGCGACGATGTTGCTAGTCGAACTTGAATCAGGTGTAGAACGGACATTTAGCCCGTCTGTATTCACTGTGGACGTCGCTGGGTCTACATATGTCGCATAGACATAGGCTGCACCATCTGTCTGCGGCGATACCTTCATTTGTTTGTTTACCATCTCATTGACTGTGAGGTTATAATTCGTCTGCATCACCATTGGACCATTTTTGATTTTGGTCGCAGTGGCTGTCCAGCCGTATTGGCTTTTCACAAAAGCAATGGCCGCATTCGCATTTGGTAACCCTGTAAACTGCTGTGTGATGTTGATTTTATATGCCGGTTTTGTCGTTGTTGTATAAGCAGCTGATTCATTTCGCTTTTTGAAGAATGTCATGCCTTGGTCTCTTAAGGCAGCAGTCGAAATAACCCCTGTTTTGATCTGATATTGACCATAATCAGTTGCACCCGTTTTTTGAGCGGCTGCTTTCATTTTTTGTTTTGTTAAATAACTTAAGGCTTGATTCAGTTTTGTCTGATTCACAGTCGCCTCTGTCGTAATACGGTATTGCTTAACAGCTTCTGTTAATGTTTTTGTACTGCTGGCAACTCCATTTTTTTTCATGATCTCTTGTGCCTGCTTCACTTTGCTTTGATCATATACAGGAGTTGTCATTAGGCTGTATGCTTTACTGACGGCTTGTCCCTTGCCTGTTGTGATGCTGCTTGTCACCTTTTGTGCCTTTAAGTATGTAGCACCTTTATTTACTTTTGTCTGATCTGTTGCCTGATTCACAACAAGTCGATACGTGCTGTCAGATGCTTTGCCTGTTTTTTTCGTTGTGGCGGATACTTTTTTCTTTTGGAAAAATGCCGTTGCTTTTTTCGCTTGATCATCGCCCAAAAGATTCCCAGTCACTACTTGATATGGCTGTGTAGAGGAGATCTTTTTAGACGTATAGCGCCATTTCTTTTTCTTGAAAAAGGCAACTGTTTTTGCGTAAGTTGTGTCATTTAATTGATTGAGCTTTACGATATAATTTTTCGTTTTTCCTACTCGCTGCACAGTACCTGACGCACCAGCTTGTTTTTTAATCTGAGCCGCCGCTGAGGCTGCTTCTTTATTGTCTTTGAAATAGCCTGATTCCATGCTATATACATTTTTAACAGCTCCAGCCTTCTGAATCTTTCCGCTGATTTTCGCTTCTTTTTGCAGCTGGGTCAGAAGGGTTTGCGCTTTAGACTGATTCGTTTGTGTAGCAGATGTGACGATGTAATACGGTTTGCCTGCTGCTACCGTTTGGAGTACTGCTTTTAAACCAGATTCCTTTTGAAAACCTTGCAGGATGGTATTTGCCTTACTCTGTCCAACAATATTGCCTGAGATCAGCTGATACACGGTGCCGGCCTTGTTTTCAGTTTGGTATGTACTCGTGACTCCGGCCTGTTTTTGTAGTTCGGTTTGAATATTTTTGACTTTCGTTTCAGAATCAATGGCTCCTGAAATGACCTGATAAGATGGTCTACTTTGATTGATAGCTTCATACGTGCTATTGAGTCCTGATGTTTTTATCAGCTCGAGCGTAAGTTTTTTCGCCTGACTTTCATCGTTGATTGGATCAGATACGATTTTCTGTAAAGGAAGGCGGTCACCTACTGGAGACACCGTACCGCTCATGCCTAACTCTTTTTTTAATGCAGCGGCACTTGCACTCGCTGCTGCTTGTGAGTCATATCCTGAGGCAGTCAGTTGATAAGTCGATGTATTTCCTGAAGTTTGATAAGTGGCTGTCCACTTCTTATCCTTTTTCAACGTGTCAACCGCTTTTTTCACTTCTGCTTCTGTTGTAAATACTTTTGAGGTGCTAATCGTATAAATGGATTGATCGACATAGGAGGCTGCTTGCACTTCTTTGCCTGTGTGTAATGTCATACCAAAGGCAGCTGCGAGTAACATAATCTTGATGGTTTTTTTCACGTTCCCTGTCCCTCTCTTAACTTTGCATAATAGTCTACTAATCTCTTTATCGACAAAAACAAGTCTCTTTCAAGTCTTTTATGCAATAGAAAAATAGAGGACTCTCGAAGTCCTCTCAGATTGTTGACAAAGGGGTAAAATGAACTTTATTTTACCCCTTTGTCTTCTTTTCAGCGTGATAGAAAACCTTTGCAGTCAAGGAAGGACGAGTACTGGCGCGGAGCGAATTTGACATTCGTGAGCACCAGCACACAGGACTGACAAAGAATGCGAGGGTTTGTCTACACGCTGAGAGGACCTCTCGAAGTCCTCTTCCTCTTTTTCTTTATATATGTGACACAATCAGTTCACAAGATCCTTCAATTGTGAAGTTCCCTGTTTCAGCAGGCAGGATAAAATGGGCTCCTTTTGGCAGCGGATATGTATGCCCATTATGCTCTAAGGACCCTTCCCCATTAATAACGCTGCACAGCAAAAACGGATAATCTTGCGATAGCTCTACTTTTTGATCAATTTCCCATTTATA
This sequence comes from Bacillus sp. XT-4, assembly GCF_050864245.1. NCBI lineage: Bacteria > Bacillati > Bacillota > Bacilli > Caryophanales > Bacillaceae > Bacillus > Bacillus sp. XT-4. Next base: position 335,503 of record NZ_JBPAFI010000003.1, on the reverse strand, counting down.
CACAGAGAAATATTCTGCTTCTACAAATGTTCTAATGGTCACCCCTGCACGAGTTTCTACTGATTCATCTGCATAACCGTCTACATGAGGAACCGTTGTGACATCAATGGCCTGCGTGAAGTGAAGTTCACGTTCATGGCCATTTTGGTCTTTTCGTTCATAATCATACACCCGATAGGTCGTATCTGAACTTTGCTGCGTTTCAAGAACCAGTGTGCCTTCACATAGCGCATGAATGGTACCGCTTGGCACATAATAAAAATCACCCGGCTTAATTTTCACTCGCCGCAAAAGGCCTTCCCAATCTCCACTGTTCATCATGGTCACAAGCTCAGTTCTCGTCCTTGCATTATGACCGTAGATCATTTCTGCGCCTTCTTTGCAGTCAATGATATACCAGCACTCTGTTTTTCCAAGCTCGCCATTTTCATGTCTTTCCGCATAATCATCATCTGGATGAACTTGAACGGATAAGTCTTGGTTTGCATCTAAAATTTTTGTTAAGAGCGGGAAGCGATCGCCTTCTATTCCCCCAAACAATTCTCTGTGATTGTCCCATAGTTCGATCAACGTTTTCCCTTTATATGGACCGTCTTGCACGACACTTGGTCCGTTTGGATGAGCAGAAATTGCCCAGCATTCTCCCGTTTGATCAGAAGGAATATCATAGCCAAATTGATCCCTTAAGGCTGTACCTCCCCATATTCTCTCCTTCAATTCAGGCAGTAAAAAAATTGGTGACTGCTTCATTCAGGATGACTCCTCCCTTTGCTACCCTTTATAATCCTTGCCTAGCAAGATGAAAACTAGCAAGTCTCAACTTTTATTATGACGCTATCTAAAGAGAAGTCAATCCTTTCAGTACACCGAATGAAAACGATAACAAGAAAATCAATTTACCCTTTGACAGAGCCTGCAAGAAGCCCTTTCACAAAGTATTTTCCGAGTAGAATATAGACCAAAAGTGTTGGCAGCGCAGCCAAGATGGCACCTGCCATTTGAACATTCCATTGCACAATTTGACTGCCTGATAAATTTTGCAGTGCAACCATGACCGGCTGATTCTCTGCCGTGGTCATAGTGACCGCAAATAGAAACTCATTCCACACATTTGTGAATTGCCAAATGGCAACCACGACAAACCCTGTGATGGAAAGCGGCAGAATCATATGTCTGAAGATCCCGATAAATCCGGCACCATCCATCTTCGCTGATTCAATCATTTCATCAGGAATGCTTACATAAAAATTGCGGAACATGAGTGTTGTGATTGGCAGGCCATATACGACATGAACAAGCACAAGTCCCGGAATGGAGTTATACAAGCCGATTTCACGTAAAAATTGAATAAGTGGAATGAGGATACTTTGATATGGAATAAACATACCAAACAACATGAAGGTAAACACCACTTCTGATCCTTTAAAGCGCCATTTAGACAGCACATAGCCATTCATCGCACCTAATACAGCTGACAATAAGGTAGCAGGAATGACTAGATAAAGAGAATTCATTAAATTGGGTGATAACTTTTCAAAAGCAATTTTGTAGCTTGAGAAATCAAGTGTAGATGGAAGCGACCACATTCGCTCAAGGGTGACTTCACCTAATGGCTTTAAGCTTGTGACGAGCATGACATAAACAGGCATGAGAAAAAACAAACTGCACAGTATTAATAACGCATAAAGAACTGGACGGACAAACCCTCTTGCGGTCATGATGAAGCCCCCTTCCGGCTAGACAGGAGATACGGCACGATAAAGACCGCAACAGAAATCAGCATAACGATCGCAATGGCGGCACCACCTGCATAATGGTTTCCTCTAAAGGTCATTTCAAACATATAAACACCTGGCACATCGGTGACAAAGTTTGCACCTGGTCCTGTCATCGAGTAAATCAAATCGAAGATCTTTAAAGAAATATGTGCCATAATAATGACGACACTCGCTGTGATTGGTTTTAACAGCGGAAAAATGATTTTCCAGTAGATTTGCCACTCGGTTGCGCCATCCATTCTAGCAGCCTCTCTCACTTCCTCTGGAATACCTCTAAGACCAGCCAAATACATCGCAAGTGAGAACCCTGTCATCTGCCACACAGCAGCGATGACAACTGCAATCATTGCTGCCGGTACACCAAACTCAATTTTCCCCCAGACAAATCCAGCTAAAATGTTCGTATCCGTGTACCACTTGGGCTGGATGCCGAGAGTTTTTAAAAACAGATTCACCCCAGTTGATGGATTTAGGATCCATTGCCACACAACACCTGTGACAACAAAGGAAAGGGCCATCGGAAAGAAGAAGAGATTCCGAAAAAGTGATTCCCCCTTGATCTTCTGATCTAGTAAAATGGCCAGTACAAGCCCAGAAGCAATGACTGCTCCAATAAAGAATAAAGTAAAAAAGACCGTGTTTCGAAGATCTGACTGAAAGCGAAAATCTTGAAACAGCATGACATAATTTTTCATACCTGCGAAAGAAAAATCAGGAACAAGCGAGGTCCAGTTCGATAATGAAACATATCCTGTCCAGCCAATAAATCCGTAAACAAAAATGAATAATAAAACAGCTGACGGTGCTAAAAATAGCAGGGCAAGCAGCTGGTCTCCATTCCATTTTTTCCGAACACGTTTCACTTTTGCTGCTGGTGTTTTTGTGGTCGGCGATGTGTCCATGCACATGAAGCTACACTCCTTTTTTTAAAAAAGAGGCGGTGCCTAACGGCCGCCTCTTTCATCTTTATTTCATTGAATCTTTTAAAGAAGAAACGAACTGGCTGCTGTCTTTTTGTGTCACGAAGATATTGACGGCTTGGTTCGCCTTCGTGACAAAACCTTCTTCAGCAGCTGAGCCATGCGCAAGAGACGGTGCGAGCTTTGACTCTTTAAACGCCTTCATTGCCGATTTTCCGTATTCATCATATTTTGATACGTCTGCATCCACACGTGCCGGTATTGACCCTTTCAGCGGATTAAACGCATCCTGTCCTTCCACAGATCCTAAGACAGATAAGAATTTTTTCACGTTTTCTGGCTGTTTGACACCCTTCGGCAGTCCGAATGTATCCGTGATGACCATAAAGCTGCCCTCCGTACCAGGAGTTGCCACGTATCCAAAGTCTTTATTTACCTTCAAATCTAGATCATTCACAAAATATCCTTTTGCCCAGTCGCCCATGACATTCATTGCAGCTTCCCCTTTTGCCACGAGCTGTGAGGCATCCTGCCAGTTACGCGAGCTATGATCGTCGTTGACGTATTCGAGCATACGTCCAAAGATGTCTGCCGCTTCCTTCACTTTTGCATCATCCATTTTTAAGTCGCCCGCCCAAAGTTTTTGATAGTCATCTGCACCTAGTACACCTAGAAGAACGCTTTCAAACAAATGAGTCGCTGCCCAAGGTTCTTTATCCCCAAGCGCAAGTGGTGTAATCCCTTTTTTCTTTAAGGCATCGGCTGTTTTGAAAAATTCATCAAACGTCGTTGGTGGCTGTAAGCCCTGATCTTCAAATACTTTTTTGTTATACCAAAGCACATTGCCTCTGTGAATATTCACTGGAACGGAATAGATTTTCCCGTCTTTGCTCACAAGGTCAATCAGTGATTCTGGAAATTTATCCTTCCAGCCTTCTTTCTCATAAAGGTCATCCAGCGGCTCCATTTTACCTGCGGCTACCCAGCTCTCATTCAGCTCTGCTCCCCCGTGTACTTGGAAAGTAGCTGGCGGATCATCTCCTTGCATCCGGCTTGTTAGAACAGCCTTTGCATTCGTACCAGCGCCACCAGCGACAGCTGCATTTTCAATTGGAATGTCTTTATTTTTCTCTTCAAACAATTGAATGAGTGCCTTCAGCCCGTCTTCCTCACCTGCACCAGTCCACCAAGAGAAAATTTCTAGTTTCTCCGCTCCGCCCTCTTTTTTTGCATCTGAGTTCGTCGATGAACTGCAAGCAGAGACGACCAGCATACAGAGTGCCAATAAAGTAAAACCTATTTTAAACTTCATCATGGATCCCCCATCCCTATTTTGTAAGCGTTATCAAAATAAGTATACTGGCAGATCCTTGCCTTTTTTCAGGCAAACTTCTTCACTTTTTTATGAAATTCTTCATTTTTTTACGACCTGTTTTCGATATTCCTTCGGTGAACAGCCAACCATTTTTTTAAACACACGACTGACGTAATTCGGATCAGTATATCCTGCTTGATAGGTGATTTCTTTTAAACTAAGCGAACTCTCTTTCAGTAGCTTCTTCATTTTATCCATCCTACAGGTCGTCACATATTCTTTAAACGTCAGACCTGTCTCATCCTTAAAGCGTTTGGTGAAATACGTCGGGCTTAAATCAACATAGGCGGCCGTTTGCTCCAGCGTGATATGTTCGCAAAAATGTGTTTGAATGTATCGTTTCGCCCGTTCTATATCATTCACCGTCTGGGTTCTTGCTTCATACAGATCAAATAAATGGTCACAGCATTGGCGGCATTCTGTTTCTGTAGCGATAGCCAGAATAGGCACATCTGCACGAAGTCGTGATTTGAGTAAAATGAGCAGCTCTTTCACATGAGAAATGGTTGCCCCTTCTAATTGGAAGGCATCATAGTAAGCAATAGCATCATCTCTTCTCCCTTCTTCTAGTGCCAGCATCATGTCATCGGCAAGCTCAGGCAAGTTGATCAATACGTAAGATTGTCTATCTGTATGGTAAAAGCCATAACGAACAGCGCCGTCATCTTTTTTTCGCTGATAATAGGAAAGCTTCGCTTCTGCTGCACTTTTCTGAAGTTGAAGTGGATTTGAGACAGGATGACCCATGCCAACGACAGAGGAATGCTGCTCGCTTGTCATAGCAGCGCGAATGGCTTGCAGTACATTCGCCTTTAGGTGACCAGGTGATTGATGGCTGTAAATCAAGCATGTAAACAGCTCACCGCTCACTTGGATAGGCACTGCTTGAAAAAGAGCAGACTCCTGCAAATGATTCAGGAGTTGATCCCCGCCTGTCCGCTGAACAGCGATCACTAGACCTGCTTGAAAATCCTGAAACAGCCGCTCAAACGCTGTTGAAGTATAAGATTGACCGTTCAACACATGGGCTTCCAGCCATTTTGACTGCTGATTGACTTTCTCCGCCTGCCGCAGGGAGACCTCCTGCTGAATTTCTGCCGCAACAGAACGAATCGCTGTAATGGTTTCGTCTTTATCAGCTGGTTTGACAAGGTATTGTTTGACCCCTTCCTGCATGGCTTGCTTGGCATAATCAAACGTATCGTAGGCTGTCAGCATAATAAATTTAGTATGAGGACAGTTTGCCTTGATCTGTTTGATCGCTGTGAGTCCATCCATGCCTGGCATCTGAATATCCATGAGCACAAGGTCAATTGGCTTAGACCGCGCCAATTCCACCGCCTTTTTTCCATTCGCAGCTTCCCCTGCAATATGACAGTCTGGCAGCCATTCGGTCATGAACTTACGCATCGCCATTCGTTCAATTTTTTCATCATCCACAATCAGCACGTTCAGCATGCTCGTTCCTCCTTGATTGGTATTGTCAATTGAATAGTGGTCCCTTCGTTTGGCTTTGAATCAATTTGAAGGGCATCCTGCACTCCATAAAACAAACACAGCCTCGACATCACATTTCGAAGACCAATTCCTGTCGAGTGACCTTTACTATGTGTGTCTTGATGATCTTCTTCCTCTTGCGATAGCAATCTCTTTTTCTCTTGATCACTGATGCCAAGTCCATTATCCCGAATCCGAATCATGACAAAGCCATCATCTCGATCAATAGAGAGCTCTACAAGCCCCCCCTCCTCTTTTGGTTCTACCCCATGAATAAAGGCATTTTCGACAAGCGGCTGCAATGTGAGGCTCGGAATGTGAACAGATAGACACGACTCATCTATGGTCGTTTTGCATGTAATACGATCAGAAAATCTTGTTTCTTGTATATGAAAATATTCTTTTACCACTTTCACTTCTTGTTCTAACGTAACAGATGCGCTGAGAGGAGATAGCGAATACCGCATCAGCGTAGAAACGGATTGTATCAATCTCGATGTCGCATCAGCTGATTCTAAGTACGCCATACGTGAAACGATGTTTAATGTATTAAATAAAAAATGTGGATTCATTTGATTTTGCAGTGTTTTCAGCTTCATGTCTTTAATTTTCTGATCTAAAGCGGCCTTTTGTTTCATCTCTTCAATCATGACCTTCATCTCTCGCCGCATTCGCTCAAAGGCATGATTTAACACAGAGATTTCGTCCTTAGATGACACATGCAAATTCGGACCGTCAAAATTTCCTTCTGATACTTCTTTGGCACTTCGAGACAGATGAACGATCGGTCTTGAAATTCCACCCGCAATGATATAGGCCATCCATAAAGCGATGCCTATCGATAATGTAAACAGACATAGAGTAAAAAGCGCATACGTTTGATGTCTTTTTTGAAGGGATTGGTAGAGTACTTGATACTCAGATAATTCATCATCCAAAAGAGTCATTGTCTGCTCTTGGATATAAGAGGACACGGTTCTTACTTCTTTCACACTTGCAGCATATTCTTTGATTTTCCCTTCTTTGACATGATTCATTGTGGCATCACTTTCGTTTATGAGCGTCCGCATCATATATTGATATTTTTCAATGGAGGGGATGGCGGCATGAAGCCCTGCATCTTTGAGTAATGTTTGGTCATATGATGTCATTTTCTGTTTTGATTCAGCATACCCCTTGGCAAACGCCTGATCCTTTTCGATGGCAAAGGCGTTGACCTTTTCATACATCGTTTTTGCCTCTGTCGAAATATCATTCAGCAGGAGAAAGGAACGAAAGCTCTTGCTATATTCTGATGTGATTTTTGAACTGCTCCAATACACAAAAAAAGCGGCCACATTACCAAGGAGCACAAGAATTAAAAATGCCAATAATAATTTACTTCGTATTTTTCTCATGGCTGAACCCCCTGTGGTCTTTCCGTTTGATGAAGGGGCAGGTCTCCTCGCCGAATCACACTCGTCCCTGTGTACTGAAGCGGTTCTTGTTTATCCCCTTGCTGCAAACGAACAAGAGATTCAACCGCTTGATAGCCCATTTCATAAGGGTGCTGTACAACCACTGCATCAATTTTCCCATCATCCAGCGCTTGAATCGTATCAGGCAGAGTATCAAATGCGAGCACATAGACATCTTTAGACGAATGATATTGCTCTGTTGCTTGAATAATGCCGACACCGTCTAATGCACTTGTTCCATAAAATGCGGTGAGCTGCGTATGATCATTTAACAATTTATACGCAGCACCGGAAGCACCTGATTTCGTAATCGCCGACTCTTCTATTCCAGCAATATGAATGCGTTTCTCACCAGAAACGGCATCTCGAAACCCCTTCACGCGAAGCTTCTGGTGAATCGCATCAAGCCGTCCCGTCACAATGCCCACATACTGTTCACCTTTTGTATCGGCGATGAGTGCCTGTCCGGCGATAAAACCGGAATAATAGTTATCTGTTCCGACATACACTTGGCGCTTGCTCCCCTCTGCATCCGTATCGACTGTGACGACATCTATACCTTTCTCTCTTGCTTTTTGAAAGAGCGGTTTATATTTCTTTGCATCAAGACCTTGCGTCATAATGCCATCCACATGACCAGCAATTGCCATATCAATGGTTTTCAGGTGATCATCCAAATCAGCCTGCTTTGGACCTAGGTATTCAAGATACACCCGATGAACTTCTGCCGCATCAGCAGCTCCCTTTTGCACCAATTGCCAATATTCATTATCAAGTTCCTCCGGTACAAGAACAAAGTGATATTGGTAAGTTGATACTGTCTCATCAGAAGCGCTTTCAATTTTAACTAAATCTTGACCTAATACAGATAAAAAAAGAACAGATATAACACAAAATGTGAGAAATGCGCCCATACCGAACAACTTCGACCATTTCATTCACATTCCCCTCCTTCCATTGTTGCCGCATAAAAAAAGAGCTGCTTATAAAAGCATACTCTCTCGACCTCTATAATTCCTTTGTCATAAATAAACTGTTCGGATCTTCTTGGTATGAACCAAAAGGCGGACAATATTGAAATCCAAAGCTTTCATATAATTTTCTTGCCGGTTCAAAGAAAGCAATCGCACCTGTTTCAAGGCTCACTCTTTTATAACCCCGCCGCTTCGCCTCTTGGAGAAGGTGGGTCAACAGATACTTCGCCACGCCTTTTCGCATATGGGCTGCTACCGTCCTCATCGATTTGAGTTCACCATGTTCACTCGATAGCTCCTTGATGGCTCCGCAGCCAAGAAGCACCTCGCCATCCCTTGCACTCCATACTGTGACATCTTGTTTTTTCAGATCGTCTAACGGAAGGGCATGAATGCTTTCTGGCGGTGAATGTTTTTTCATCTCTTCTAAATGAGCTTGAATCAATTGTTCAATTTGACCATCTTTTAGTTCATCTTGTTGAATGTACATATCGACCTCTCCTTTATGCTCATTTTACGTGAAAAGATGCGTCTTCTGAGCTTTTTTGTCAGATAAACGAACAAACAACCGGCAGTCATCCGCCGGTTGTTTATGTGAACTACATGATGGTGGAAGAAAGAACAGCCTGTAATTCTTCCGCTGTACTGTTTTCAAGCTGGCTACCGACACCTACTGCCACGGCTCCTGCTTCAAGCCACTTTGGCACATCGACTGGATGAATGCCTCCTGTTGGGATGAACTCAACCTCTGGAAACGGGCCTTGCAAATTTTTCATATAAGACAAACCGAAAGAGCCGCTCGGAAAAAGCTTTAACACGCTGTATCCATTTGCTTTTGCCTGCATAATTTCACTCGGGGTCAAAACACCTGGAACGTAAAGTGTATCGTGAAAAGATAGGTGCTCTCCGATGACAGGAAGGTATCCTGGACTGACGATAAATTGAGAGCCGGCTTCAATGGCTGATTGTGCCTGCTCAAGCGTTGTAATCGTTCCGGCTCCGACAATCAAGTCGTGGTCATGCTGGTAAGATGCAATGATCCGCTCTGCATTGGGCGTGGTATATGTCACTTCGATGGCCCGCACCCCTTTTTTCTTTAAACGAGCAATCATCTCTATCCCCTCTGCTTCACTACCTGCTCTGACCACCGCAATGAGTTTAAAAGCTGCGAGCTTCTCTTTAACGCTCATACTTGCTGACTTTCCCATACCTCTCATCTCCCTTCATATCGTGTCGCCTTTGATATCGTTTGGCTTCTTTTATAAATGCCTGAAGCTCTTCCCGAGTCGGCAGTCCCTCGTGATCTCCTGGGGACATGACTGCAAGTGCTCCAATGGCATTGCCTCTTGTCACCGATTTTTCATATGATAATCCGTCCAGCAGACCGCTCATCACTCCCACTGCAAATCCATCACCAGCTCCGACTGTATCCACGACATGAGACACATGGAAACCATCCACTACACCTTGGCCGGATGCACTTTTGAAATAGGCTCCTTCCGCTCCCAGTTTAATGACCACAAGCTTGACACCTTTTTGCAAATAAACATCCGCAATCGCTTCCGGCTCATGACATCCTGTGAGTCTTTGACCTTCTGCAAGCCCTGGGAAAAACCAATCTACTTGAGCAGCCATCTGATTCACCGTATGAATCATGTCTTCTTCCTCTTCCCATAGTTGAAGTCTCAGGTTCGGGTCAAAGGAAATGGTTTTTCCTGCTTCTTTCATTTCTTTAAGGGCATGAAAAGAAAACGCTCTCATTTCACTAGACACAGCAGGCGGGATTCCGGTCATATGAAGATGTCCTGCCTGATGAAAATAAGTGGACGGGAAATCGCTTGCGTTCAATGTGCTCGCAGCAGAGCCTTTTCGGTAGTACGTCACATCAGGGTCTCCATCGATGACTTTTGATTTAAGCAATATCCCTGTTTTGGCTCCATCATTTGAACGGAGCACTGCCTTCGTATCGACCCCTTCTTTTTGAAGCTCTTCTAAAATAAATGTACCAAGTGAGTCCGCCCCGACCTTACTCATCCAGCCTACGCTAAAGCCTAATCTTGCCAAGCCGACCGCAACATTACTCTCTGCACCAGCAAGTGCTTTTTGAAACGTATGCACTTGGTGAAGCTCGCCAATTTCTTTTGCATAAAACATCGCCATTGATTCCCCAAATGTGATCACATCCAATGCTTTCACTGATTTCTCCCCTTTCTTGGTACCGGTTTCAAAACAGTTGAAAAAGAGAGAGCATGCACGTATGTATACTCTTCTCTGCCTGACGTTTATAAAGATTTTCTCACAATGATTTCTCCATCAAGTTGAATGGTCTGGGGTGCACTCTTATCCCCTTCAAGACGCGTCTTGATTTTTTGCATCGCCGCTTTCCCCATCTCATGAGATGGCTGCGCCACCGTAGTGATGCCTGGCCCGATCAGCTTATACCATTCTGTATCATCAAATCCGGCAATGCCTATCTCCTCAGGAATCTTCACCCCAAGATCGACGAGTTCACTGATGAGTTTCAGCATGAGTAATCCATTGCCTGCTAAAATCGCTTTTTTCTGATGGTTTGATTGTAAAAAACGACAAATCTCATCTCGCATTTGTTCCTTTTGCTTCAAATTGATTTCTGCAATCATAGGTGTCTTATGTTGACTCATGGCCGTCTGTTCATAGGCTTCTTTTCGTTCTTCACGTGGACTAATCCCATCGACCGGCTCAGTAAAGAAAGCGATATGTTCGTAGCCTTTTTCATACATCTGATGAAGTAGACGAGCCGTGATGTCACGGTTATTCGTTGTAACGGTATCGACCTTGAGTTCAGGTAACTTACGGTCAACAAGAACAATCGGTACACCGTTTTGCTTAAAGTCTTGCAAAATGTCATTGTTTTGACCGGTCGTATTGATGATCAGCCCTTCAATATAATGAGCATGCAGCTTCAGTAGCATTTCTCGTTCTTTTTCTGGACGATTATCTGTGTTGCACACCATGATGCTGTATCCATATTCATCACAAATCTCTTCCACACCACGAAGTGTCGCAACAGAGAACGGGTTCGTAATATCAGCCACAATAAAACCAATGACCTTGCTCTTTCTTACTTTCAATCCTTGGGCAAGCTGACTCGGACGATAATGGAGCTCCTCAATGGCTTTTTTTATCTTTTTTACCTTTTCAGGAGAAATCTCATTTGTTCTGCCATTGATGTATCTGGATACCGTTGATTTTGAGACACCTGCATATGCTGCAACTTCGTTAATGGTGACTTTCGTTTGCTTTTTCTCTTTCATACAAAAAACTCCCAAGATCGATCTTCTCATTTGTTTCGAAACCGATTTCAAATAAACTTAAAAAAAGCATACCACAAGTTGAGCTGTATCAGAAGATTTTTTTCATGAACATGAAGAAAAAAAGCTTTTATACAAATAAAGAAAGCGATTACAAATTAACGGTTGACGCCGCTCTCTTTTTCCTCTAGAATTTTCCTTGAAACCGATACCAAATAAAATAATCATATGTTTCAGATGGAAAGGGAGGCTTATCTCAAATGGAAAATCGTTATGCTGTACATCCTGAGCAGGTCAAGCGTTTTACAACAGAGGAACTTCGTCGTCATTTTCATATTCCGACACTTTTTGTCAGTGGTGAATTGAAGCTGTATTATTCGCATGAGGACCGTGTAGTGATTGGCGGTGTTATGCCGACATCAGAACCGATCAAGCTAGATGCGGGCGACTTTTTACGTACAGAATATTTTCTTGAAAGACGGGAAATTGGCATTGTAAATGTCGGCGGCCAAGGTACGGTTACAGTCGATGGTGAGTCATTTATGCTGGAGCATAAAGATTTCTTATATATTGGACTTGGACACGAACATGTACAGTTTGCTAGTTCATCAGGTGAGCAGGCCAAATTTTATCTTGTGTCAGCCACCGCTCATAGAGCGTATCCGACACAAAAGGCTGCGATCGCTGAATTAACACCGAATCATTTAGGGGAAGCATCCGCCTCGAACGTACGGAATCTGTATCAGGTCATTCATGCAGACGGCATCCAAAGCTGCCAGCTTATGATGGGCATCACTCAGCTTGAAACCAATAACACATGGAACACGATGCCTGCTCATATACATGACCGGCGGATGGAAGTGTACTTATATCTTGATATAGAGGAAGACGCACGTGTCTTTCATTTTATGGGGGAGCCATCTGAAACGAGACATCTCGTTGTGGCAAATGAAGAAGCCGTCATCTCACCTGCCTGGTCCATTCATTCAGGCTCAGGTACAGCAAATTATTCATTTATTTGGGCAATGGCGGGAGAAAACTATACGTTTAAAGATATGGACTTTGTCCCGATGGACCAGCTGAGGTAATGAGATGACGTCGACATCCTATGTAGCGTCCCTCTTTTCCCTCGAAGGCAAAACAGCTCTTGTCACAGGTCCTGGAACTGGAATTGGGCAAGGTATTGCCGTAGCGCTTGCCCGTTCAGGTGCAGATATCATCGGCACCTACCACCATACGCCGCTTGATGAAACAAAAGAACTTGTCGAACAGACCGGCAGATCATTTCATGCGATTCAAGTAGACTTTTCAGATCCTAAGTCCGCAAAGCGGGATGTTGATGCCCTTTTAAAGCAGCATTCAATTGATATTTTGATCAATAATGCTGGGACCATTAAAAGAGAAGAGGCCGCTCAATATTCAGAGGAAAACTGGCATACTGTGATGGATGTGAATATCAACAGTCTCTTTTTCCTCACGCAAAAGGTCGGACAGCAGATGCTGAAAAAAGGGCAAGGGAAAATTGTCAATATCGCTTCCCTTCTATCATTTCAAGGCGGTGTCTTTGTTCCCGCTTATACAGCAAGTAAGCATGCTGTCGCAGGTTTGACGAAAGCTTTTGCAAATGAATGGGCAAGTCAGCATATTCAGGTCAATGCGATCGCGCCTGGTTATATTGCAACCAATAACACGCAAGCCATTCGTGACGATGCGAACCGGAATGAAGAGATTCTGAAACGAATCCCCGCTGGACGCTGGGGACGGCCTGAAGATCTAGCAGGTGCCGCCGTCTTTCTCAGCTCCCCTGCCTCTGATTATATGAACGGTCATATTTTAGCCGTAGATGGCGGCTGGCTGGCGAGATAAACATGTGAAGAGAATTCCTATTTTAGGGGATTCTCTTTTTTCTATTTGCATAATTCTTCTCCTTCCGAGTCACTCTATAAAAAAAGACATGAGGGTGAGGTATTATGAAAAGTCGTATTGAACAAGATATAGAGTCCGTCATTCAGCGTGTCAAAAGCTTTGCCGGCAAAAGTGATGATATCGTGTTCCACTCTTTTTCATTTGGTCCTTCCGCTGTCTCTGCATGTCTCGTGTACGTTGAAGGACTCACAGAATTTGAGATGCTTTCCAAACAAATCATTTCACCTATGCAAAAGGAACTGACCATCACTGAGGTCGACCACACCACACTTTCTTCCCTTTCTAAAACGTTTTTTGGTATTCAAAATGATGTGCTGGAAGATATGAACCTTGCCACCCAGCAGTTATACAGCGGCAGGGCTATTTTATTTGTGGATAGGGCCACTCAAGCGCTTGCGCTCCATACGAATCTTTTTCAATTTAGAGAAGTAGAGGAGCCGCAATCAGAAGTCCTTGTTAGAGGACCAAGGATTGGATTCATTGAGAATCTTGAAAAAAACACGGCATTGCTTCGTGAAAGAGCAAACGACCCGAATCTTGTCATTCAAAAGGTGAACATAGGTACTCGTAACAAGAAATCTGCTGCTCTTGTGTATGTTCGTGATATCGCAGACCCCAAACTAGTAGATGATGTATTCTCTCGTATGAAGCAAATCAAAATGGATGATATTCCTGAGAGCGGCTACATAGAACAGCTGATTGAAGACAGTCATGTCTCTATTTTTCCGCAGATTCAAAATACAGAACGTCCTGATCGGGTGATTGCCTCTGTGCTAGAAGGAAAGGTGTCTATTTTGCTCGATGGGACGCCCTTTGCCCTCATTATGCCGATGACTCTCACTGCCTTGATGCAATCACCGGAGGATTATTATCAAAGATGGACAAGTGCGACTCTTTTGCGTTTGCTCCGTTATATTGCCGTGCTTTTGACGATCTTTTTACCGGGACTCTATATCGCCCTTGTTTCCTATCATCCTGGTTTATTACCAACACGAATGGCACTGACCATCGCAGGCAGCCGGCAAAATGTGCCCTTTCCTCCTGTAGTGGAAGCCATTTTGATGTCGTTTACGATTGAACTGCTGCGGGAAGCTGGACTTCGTCTTCCTAGGGCGATTGGGCAGACGATTGGACTGATTGGCGGCGTCATTATTGGACAGGCGGCTGTCCAAGCCAATATTGTCAGTGCTTTAATGGTGATTATTGTGTCTCTGACGGCACTAGCCGATTTTACTGCTCCATCATATGATTTCAGCTTTCCCTTACGCATCCTGCGGTTTATGGCGATCTTCAGTTCAGCCATGTTTGGATTATACGGCCTCATCATGTGTTATTTATTTGTACTTTGTCACTTGATGCAGCTAAAGACCTTTGGTTTTGACTATTTCACACCTGTTTTGTCTTCACCGTTTTCAGATTTAAAAGATACGTACGTTCGTTTACCAATAGGGCTATTTAAATCGAGACCGAAAACAGCCAAGACAAAAAATCTCAAAAGACAAGGAGAGTAAACGATGTACAGAGCTGAGAAGCTATCATTGTTACAAGTCACCATTCTGTGCAGTTCTACAATGATAGGCGCTGGAATTTTAACCATTCCTCGCAGTTCTGCCAATTCAGGATTCCCTGATGGCTGGATCATTGTATTAATACAGGGAGTCATCTTTGCTTTCGTTGCTTTTTTGCTAGGTTGGATTGCGGAGAAGAATGCACCGGATACCATTTTTGAATCGAATACAAAAGGAGCCGGTGCCTTCTTTGGTACGATCTTTAACCTAATGCTGATCGGTTATTTACTAGCCATTGTTGGCTTTGAGGCGCGTGTACTGGGGGAAGTGGTTCAATTTTTCCTGTTGCAATCGACCCCGATGACAGTGATTGTGATGATTTTTTTACTGGTGGCGATCTATCATTTAAAAAGCGGCATTTTTCCGGTAGTGAAAATGGTGACATATATTTATCCGATGACCATGATCATTTACATTGGGCTCATGCTGTTTAGTTTGAAAATATTTGATTTTGATTACTTACGCCCGGTAATGGCTCACGGGTTTAAAGATTTTAGTAATTTGTTCTCTCAAACATTTATTCAATTTACAGGCTTTGAAGTCATTTTGTTTGTCGTACCGCTTATCTATAAAGACAAATGGTCAAAAGCGAAATGGGCCGCAGCGATCGGTGTAGGGATCACCACACTTATTTACTCCCTCACGCTCTTTATTGTGATTGGTTCCATGACGGTTGGAGAAACGAAATCACTCACCTGGCCCACTGTCTCACTCATTCAAGCGCTAGAACTAGAAGGGGTCTTCATTGAACGCTTTGATATTTTCTTACTGACGATCTGGACGTGCCAGCAGTTTATTTGTATGCTTGGCTTTTTCCAATTTGCGATTAAAGGATGTCAAACGGTGTTTAAGACAACCAATTTAACGAGACTGCTATGGTTGCTGTTTTTGCTGACCTCAGCTCTCTCTCTTTTTCCGAGAAATATCAATGAAGTCTTTTACTACTCGACTTTACTCGGCTATGCATTATTCGCTGTTTTGGCGATTCCTTTTATAACAGCTATTCTGCTCATGATACGTAAAAAATGGGGAGGTCGATCTGCATGAAAGGGAGGCGTTTATTGCTCATCTTTTTGTCTTTCTGTCTTTTGCTTTTATCGACAGGTTGCTGGGACTTAAAAGATATTGAGAAATTATCGTTTGTGCGCGGTGTTGGCATTGACGAGGAAGATGATAACGGAGTCAAACTCACCTATCAAAACCTTGTCCCTAAAATGGGCGGAACACAAGAAGCAGATTCCCCTGGCTATGTGAATGTCGTCTCAAAGGGGAAAAATGTACTGGAAGCAGTCAGCAATGTCGCTTTGAAGGACCCGCCGATTTATAGTGATCACCTTAAAATCTTTTTGTTTGGCAAAAATCAAGCCGAGCATCATGATATTCAAGGAACACTCAACCACTTTATACGAGATGATGAGGTTCGAAGAAGCAGCTACCTCTTAGTGTCACGCCATGAGGCATCAAAAGTCATCAATCAAAAATTAAAATCACAACAAAGGGTTCCAGTCGAGCATATTTTTGAAACATCAAAAAACCGGAGCTTTAACGGGAAGATTTTACTGCCAACACGTATTGGCCGAGCGTCGGATTACTTTCAGATGGGTACAAGCTTTCTTGTCCAAAGTGTGGATGTCGTAAACGGAGAACTCACCTATGATGGTGCAGGCATTATCCATGGGAAAACGCGAAAGCTGATAGGATTCATTCCAGCAAAAGATGTCCAATCTTTAAACTGGGTCATGAATCGCATCTCAGGCGGAGTCGTACCCGCCACCTACAAAGGCTTTCCGATTACGTATGAAATCAAGAAAGCAAAGTCCAAGATTGAACCCTATCTGAAGAACGGAAAGATTTCCTTTAAAATTAGTGTACAAACAAACGGGAAACTATCAGAAGATCAATATCCCCCTGAAAACTCATACGATGAGCAATACATCAAACGATTTGAGCGCATTTTTGAACGCAAAATCAAAGAGCGCATTCAAAAAGCTGTCCACCACATGCAAAAAGAAGTTGGTGTTGACCCGATCCTTTTAAATCGGCAGGTGCGCATCAAGTATCCAGACTTTTGGGATCAGCACCGCAACGAATGGGATACACTATTTCAAGAAGTAGACATTGCATATGACGTAAAAGTCAGCATTTTGAATTTTGGTGCAGAAGGCGCAACGAAAAGCTTTAAATGGTAGCACAAAAGGCGAATGACCGCCTTAGATGGTTGACAAAGGGCTAAAAAACTTTGTTTAGCCCTTTGTCTTCTTTTCAGCGTGATAGAAAAACTTTGCAGTCTAGGAAGGACGATTACCGGAGCAGAGGACTCAAAAAGAATGCGAGGGTTTGCCTACACCCTACACGCTGAGGCGGATTACCCGGAGGGGGGACCGCCTTTTTTACGTGCAACGATCAAAAGCTGATAGAGCGTCACTTGATCAGATAAGGCTTTTGTTTGAAAGCCAAGTGACTCTCCTACTCTCGCCACTTCGTCAAAAAACAATTGAACGTTTTGATCAATTGGCACATTGATGGGCTGTTCAATCACGCGATGAAACAAATGGTCTGGAAAGAGCGCCCGCATTGTATTTGGTGTGAAAAATCTCATATGTGTTCGATCTAAAATCCCCACATCTTGATACGTAAAATCACCTGCCATTAAAGGCAGCAGTACTTCCGCATGCATCATATTAGGTAAGCAGCAAATGATCACGCCACCTGGTTTTAAAGACGCATGCGCTTGAGCAATCATCTGCCATGGATCTGACACATGCTCTAACACATCAGAAAAGATCACAGCATCAAAAAAAGCTTCTTTCTCTGACCAAGGATACGCCTCCGCTTTTGTCTCAATCACTTCTTTGTAATACGCCTTTGCCATCTCTGCTTTTAATGCATCCGCCTCTACTCCGTACATGTCAACGGACTGCCGGTTGATCAGTTCAAGCCCTGTCGCCCCAGCACCGCAGCCAACATCCAGCACACATCCGGCATCCTCAGGGAGCAGTGCTGCAAAATATGGATGGGGGGAGATCAGGTTTAAATCAATACCCCATTTATCTAAAAATCGAAGCCTGTTCTCCGCAAACAATGTAGAGATATTCGTTTCTTCATTGGCATTGAATGTGGCATGACCGTGATGATGTACAAATGAATCATGGACGATTTGCAGCTGGTATCCCTTTAGCAACGAACGCAGACAAAGGTCATCATCCTCAAATGATCCATATACAAACCGCTCATCAAATAACCCTACATCCTCGATCAGCTCTCTTTTGACCAGCAAACAAAAACCAACAAGTCTATGCACATATGTTCTTTGACCTTTTTTCGAAGCCGTATATGCCTTCGCAAAGGCAGGAAGCTCCTTCACATCTGTGTAAGATGGCTGAACGAGCTGAGGACCACTTACATAATTGGAGACAGGCCCTACCATGCCAATACGCTCTGATGCAAAAAGGGCTTCTCTTAAAGGCAAAAGCCAGTTTTCGGTCACAATCGTGTCGTTATTTAAAAAAAGAATACTATCTCCTGTTGCCTTTTTCGCCCCTTGGTTACAGCCCTTGGCAAAGCCTTGATTCTTCTCGTTGTCAATCAACACGACATCTTCCAGTTGTCTCACATATTCCTTTGTTCCGTCTGATGAAGCATTATCCACGATAATGAGTTCATATTCATCACGCCGAGTATGCTTCTTGATACTGTCGATACATTTTTTCGTTAGGTGCAGTTCATTGTACGTCAGCATCACAATGCTCGTTTTTCCTTTCATCTCATTTCCACCTTTCGCCCGCCTGTTCCATATGTATGTCATAGGCAGCACGTTCAGAAGATGAGTGATTGTCCTTTCTTGATTAAACGTTTGTTTAACAAAGGAAGACCAGCTGCATGAGGCAGCTGGTCTTTTTTCATACCGTTTCCCCTTCATCATTGACGACGGCACGGTTTCTCTTTTTTAAATCTTCTTCAATCTCTTCAAGACTTTTCCCTTTCGTTTCTGTGACTAAATATTTCACAAATAAGAAGGCACCTATGCCGATGGCTGCATAAATAAGGAAAAGGTTACTGATGCCAATTGCACTTAATAAGGTTGGGAATGTGAGCGAGATGATCAAATTCCCTGTATGCAGTAGGAAGGTCGATACCCCCGTACCGATTCCCCGGACATGTACTGGGAACAGCTCCGGCAGCATCACCCATACGACCGGGCCCCAGCTGACAGCAAAAATGACGATGAAAAGTCCTAAACATATAATTGTCGTCCACCCTGCAGCTGTTGATCCCTCGAAAAAACGATTGACCACTGCTAGAACAATCAAACTAAGAACCATCCCTACATTTCCAAATAGGAGTAACGCTTTCCGCCCGACACGATCAATGATTTTAATCGCAACAAACGTCATGACAACATTGACTGCACCAATTCCTACAGTTCCTAAAATGGCTGCTGAATCGCCAAAGCCGACACTTGTGAATGTTTTTGGTGCATAATAAATGATCGTATTTGTCCCAATAAACTGCTGTAAAAAGGCTAAACCGACACCAGCAATTAAAGCGGGGCGCACCCATGGTTCGAGTAATTCCTTAAGACCGCCTTTTTCTTCACTTTCTGCTTTTTGAATATCCGCAATCTCGTCTTCAACTTCTTGCTTGCTTTGTCTAAGTTTTGACAATATTTCTTTCGCCCGGTCCGCCTGTCCTTGGACAAACAGCCAGCGAGGACTTTCTGGCATAAACAAAATACCACATAACAAGAGCACAGAAGGAACAACGGCAATTCCAAGCATCAGACGCCATGCCTCTGCATCTGCTAAAACGTAGTTCACAATATAGGCAAGAAGAATACCAAATGTGATCATGAGTTGGTTTAATGAGGAAAGTGCCCCTCTTGATTCCTTTGGCGCAAGTTCAGATAAATATAATGGAACAATCGTCGTCGAGCATCCGACAGCAAGTCCTAGCACGATTCGGAATAAGACCATGACCTCCGTATTCGGTGCAAGGGCTGTTCCAAATCCGCCGATAATAAATAAAATGGCTGCGGCGATTATCGCTTTTTTCCGTCCGAATTGATCTGTCAGTTTTCCAGAAAGAGAAGACCCGAGCATCGCCCCAATTAAAATCGAGCTGACCACAAGTCCCTCTGTAAATGCATTTAAACCTAAATCCTCTTTCATAAATAAGATAGCGCCAGAAATGACACCTGTATCGTAACCATATAAGGCGCCGCCAAGTGCGCCGAAGAAATAAAGCCACCCATTCCGATTTTTCATGATCATAACCCCTCTTTTATCTATGTAATGACTGGATGTTTCTCTATGAAAAATCATTTTCCTCACTTCCTGTCATTTCAAACATTTCGATGTTTTATGACAAATATATTTCATTTGCGTATCATTGAAACTTTTTTAGATAAGGAAACGTCAATTAAGCGTTAGTGAAAAAAATGTCGCACTATATCCCGTTTTAAGGTATATTTGTTTTAGTTTGTAAGCATGAAGAAGGACATCTTTACTATAAAATCATAGCGAGGGTTTAAAATATATGGATCAAACAAGAAGTAAACGCAAAGGCAAAAAGCGTTTAAAACCATGGGTGAAAGTCACTCTTTTTATTTTTGGTATTCTTTTACTGACAACCGCTTCTGTCACCGGCTATGCCTACTATAAAGTGACATCGGCTGCAAAAAAAGCACAAGTCTCTCTAGACCGCGGTGCACAATCTGTCAAACGGATTGAAGCATTTGATCCTGGGAAAGACAGCTTTTCTGTCTTGCTGCTTGGCATTGACAGCAGACCAGGCGAAACCGTCAAACAAGCACGAAGCGATGCAATGGTATTAGCGACAGTAAATCGTACGAATAAAACCGTGAAATTATTAAGTATTCCAAGGGACTCATATGTTAATATTCCAGGTCATGGTTATGACAAAATTACACATGCACACGCATTTGGTGATGCAGACCTCACGGTGAGTACAGTTGAGAATTTACTAGATATCCCTGTCGACTTTGTAATTGAAAGTAATTTCAAAGCGTTTAAGGAAATTGTGAACGAATTAAACGGTGTTTCCGTTAACATTAAAGATGAATATGTTGTGAAACAGATTCTTAAAGATACAAAGGGCAAAGTTCAGCTGCAAACAGGTACTCACACACTAGATGGTAATCAAGCTCTCGCTTATGTGAGAACAAGAAAAGCAGACAGTGATCTCATGCGCGGACAGCGTCAAATGGAAGTTTTAAAAGCCATTTTCGATAAATCAAAATCAGTAACGTCCATTCCGTCTTATGACAATATCATAGATACTCTAGGTGATAACGTCTCAACTAACCTGTCAATGAAAGAACTAGTCGGTCTTTTCCCACTACTCACTTCA
Organism: Bacillus sp. XT-4; assembly: GCF_050864245.1. Taxonomy (NCBI): domain Bacteria; kingdom Bacillati; phylum Bacillota; class Bacilli; order Caryophanales; family Bacillaceae; genus Bacillus; species Bacillus sp. XT-4. Next base: position 314,349 of record NZ_JBPAFI010000003.1, on the reverse strand, counting down.
TTGAAATCTGTTGATACGATTCAACTAAAAGGATCTGATTACCAGCCAAATGGCGTTTATTATTACCAATTGGATCAAAACCAACTGAACGAAGTCAAAACGGAATTAAAGAAACAGCTTGAATTATCATAAACACAGAAAGCGTCCTTTTGGGCGCTTTTTATGTGTTGAAAAAGGTGTTTGCCCTTTTTCTTCTTTTCAGCATGATAGAAAACCTTTGCAGTCTAGGAAGGACGAGCACCGGAGCGCAGGACTGACAAAGAATGCGAGGGTTTGTCTACACGCTAAAAGCGTCCTTTTGGGCGCTTTTTCTTATATCCTTGATCAATTGACCGTTTTTGTTTAGCCTTAAAGAGAGGAATCCACGATCCGACTCTTTCATGAGAATGAAGGAAATCGTACATACTTTGAAGAGGCTATTGCATGAATGAAGGAGGATATAACAGCAATGAAAAAAATGATTGCGATTGATTTAGACGGTACACTCTTAAATACGAAAAGTGAAATATCCGCTCAAAACCGGCAGGCATTGATTCGTGCGAAGGAAGCTGGATATATTGTGACCATTTGTACAGGGCGCGCGACTTTTGATGTAAAAGAGCTTCTTGGGGATTTAGACATTCCCATTATTGCGGCAAATGGAGGAACTGTCCATACAGAAGGGTACAAGCTCTTCAGCAGAATCACCCTTGATCAAGAAGCTGGAAGACGTGCTGCAAAGGAATTAGTGGAGCGGAACATTTATTTCGAGGTCTATACAGACGATGCCCTCCTTTCCCCATTTGATGGAAAAGAAAAGCTCAAAGCTGAATTTGATATGATCAAAAGCGCCAATCCTAACGAGGATGTAGCTGATTTATGGGAAGGGGCGATGACTCAATTTAAACAGTTTGGCATCAAACCTGTCGATGACATCCGTCAAATTTTTGAGTCGAATGAACCAACTTATAAATTACTATGCTTCTCATTTGATATGAATAAGCTGGAAGAGGCACGAGATCTTCTTTCTAAGATGCCTGAGCTCTCCTTGACCTCATCTGGAGAACATATCATTGAGGTACTGCCAAAAGAGTCAGGCAAAGGACATGCCCTCAAGAAACTTGCAGCCCATTATGGCGTTGACCGATCCAATATTTATGCGATCGGTGACAGCCCTAATGATCTATCCATGTTCGATGAAGCAGGACACAGAATAGCGATGGGGAATGCGGTGGATGTCATTAAAGAAAAAAGCACCTATATCACAAAAGGCAACCATGAAGATGGCGTCGCCTATTTTATTGATCTGCTTTTGCAGAATCAATTTCAAGAAAAAAAGACGCTTGTCTGATCAGCGCCTAGTGAGAAGTCGAGAAGTCCGATCTGAGCATTGATCGGGCTTTTTCTTTATTTTTTAATTCTAACAGCCGTCTCATATTTATCCTTCCAATACGTACTTGTTTTCATATTGGTAATGACAACGCCATTTGAAACCGTCACATGAATGACTTGATTAGAACCAGCATAAATGGCTGGCATCAACGAAGTCCCTTTAAAAAAGACAAGATCTCCTGGCTTTAGTTCCGATCGTTTCACAGGTGTACCTGCTTTAACTTGTCCCGGCGCATAGCGAGGCATCTCCATTCCAAGCACTTCTTGATAGATATACTGCGTGAATCCTGCTGTATCAAAGCCTTGCTTTGGGCTCGCACCACCTTTTACATAAGGTACTTCTCCAATATACGTAGCGGCTTTTGATACGACTGGGTCTTCTTTCGCTAGCTTCAGCTCAGTTAATCGTTTCGCACCTGTCCATTTCTCACGCCAATACGATTCAGACAAATAAGAAATCGTCACACTTTCCGAACGGCTCGCATGAATAAAGCGGTCTCCTCCGATGTACATGCCTACATGTGAAATTCCTTTTTTATACGTGTTGCTAAAAAAAACAAAGTCTCCAGGGCGAATATCGTCTCGTGCTACTTTCTCTCCAACCATCCATTGCTGCTCAGCACTTCTTGGTAAATAAATCCCAAGTGATTTTTCAAATAAATATTGTAAAAAACCTGAACAATCGAAGCCTGCCTTTGGATCTGATGCCCCGAATACATAAGGGATTCCTAAATATTTCATCGCATCTTTCACCAGTTGATCATCCGACATCTCTTGGGAGACAGGCAGCCGTTTGACCGCATAGAACCGATCGGTCCAATATTTGCTTTTGCTGACATCTGTTTTCACCACCCCTTGACTGAGTGTGATGTGGATCACTTGATCATTTCCAGCGTACAAAGCAACGTGTGTCGGGATGTCTTTTGTTTCTTCAAGACTGCGAAAATAGACAAGGTCTCCGGGCTTTGCTTTTTCCCATGATACATTTTCACCGATTTGGTATTGATCGATCACCTTTCGCGGCAAATCAAATGCACCTGTTGTTTTGTATACATATTGTATAAAACCAGACGCATCAAAGCCCGTTTTCGGATCGATTCCTCCTTTATGATAAGGCGTGCCTATCAGCGTTTCCGCTTGTTTTAAAGGAGATGTTGTTTGAGCAGACACCTCTGTTTGAGACATAAGCATGAGTCCTACAATGGCACATCCTCCAAGCAGTATTCCTTTCCATTTCATCCTCTCTTCCTCCTTTCTTTTATAGTTTCGACATGACCCCTTTCATTTTACACCTTTTTCCGTCAAAAAAGAGCACGCCTCGCGTGCTCTTTTCATCATCATTTCTTTATTTACTCGCTTCCGCTTTTGACTGCTTTTGCTGTTCAATTTTCTGCATTTCAACCGAGATCTTTTGTTTCTCATGATCCGTGAGGCTGTCACTGAATTTAAAAGCAGACATAAAGACAAAGACTAAAATTAACGCAACAAACGGCCAGCTTGCTTTAAGGAATTTCATTTTTTATCCTTCCCCTCGTTTTCTTTTAATGTTTGAACTTTATCAGAGTGATCGACTTCAAAGAAAATATGTCCGTCTTTTTCTTTCCAATCCGCATTCGTGCCATTTGTCAGCATACGGATAATCGATTTTGATTCAAGAGATCCTGCTTTGACTGGAGCAGGTGTCGCTTCTTTGATGTACATTGGAACCACTTCAAATGTCGCTTTTCCATCTTCATTCAGATGATACTGAACAATGGCAGAATCACGTGTTCTTGACCAGCCTTGGTCAAAAATAAAGTTCCCCAAGCTATAGAAGATCGCTGTTCCGTTATAGACTTCCATCGGCTCAAGAACGTGCGGGTGTGCACCGATAATGATATCAGCACCTGCCTTTGACATCGCTCTTGCCAGCTCTCTTTGTCTGTCGTTTACTTCATTGTTATATTCCTGTCCCCAGTGCGCATGAACAACAACGATATCTGCCTTTTCAGCAGCTTGTGAAATCATCGGAATAAAGATAGATGGATCAGCTGGTAGAATACCTGCCTTGCGATTTGTTGCTTTAAAATCTTTTCCATATACATCTGTAAAACCAAGGGTAGCGATTTTAACGCCATTCACTTCTTTATATGAAATGTTCTGCTTCGCATCATTGACGTTGCGCCCTGCCCCTGTATAATCCATGTCAGCTTTTTCAAAGGCATCAATCGTGTTATTTAAGCCTTTTTCACCGTAGTCTGCTGCATGGTTATTCGCAAAGTTTAGTACAGAGAAATTCAAATCCTTTAACGCTTGTACAGAATCTTCATCTGTTTTCAAATGAATATTCTTTTGTGCTGCCTGTTCCTTATCTGAAGCCACTGGATGCTCAAAATTCCCAGTTACATAATCTGAAACATCAAAATACGGCTTCGCATAGCGGAACAGGTGCTGCTTTCCATAGCGGTCTGTTACTTTCTCTACATTTCTTCCAAACATAATATCTCCGACAAACGAAGCGGTCAGGATGTTTTCTGGATTCTTTTCTACAGTTGGTACTTGTGCTTTCCCGATAAATGTAAATAGAAATGTACAAGCAATGACAATCGGTAAAGCAATCAGTACGTGTTTATTCGTCTTTTTCTTTTGGTTCTTTGTGATTTTCAGCAGCTTTTCCTGAAAGCTCAATTTTTTATTCATCATTGGACACACCTTATCTTAAAATAGATAGTAAACATACATGATGGCAAATGTTGCACCACTTAGAAGTAATGTGCTTCCAAGGGTAATCGTAAGACCTTGCTTTTGAATCGTATTCGCAATCAATCCAGGCACGATGATTCCGATTCCGCGGAATTCTGCTATTTCAAACGGAACCACTGGATAGAAGAAATCAAATATGAGCTTTAAGGCAATCCCTGTAATCAGCATCGCCGCAAACTTTCTGCGTCCGTACAAAATCATAAATTTCGATAGACCAAAACGAACGATCACATACGTCAACAAGCTGACAGATAAAACAACTAAAATGAAGACTGGCTGGTTAAAGACGAGCGCCAGATAACCTGGAACAACCAACCCAGCTGGTACGATTCCTGTTTTTTCTGCAAAGATTAAACTGAGTAGAACACCTAAAATTAACGAGATATAAAGATCTGATCCGAACATTTTCTATATTTCCTCCTAGCTGACAAGCTGCTTAATTTTGTATTCTTGAATTTTTTCGATTAAAGGTTCAGCGGCGCCGTGAATATTGCCGACTCCATAAACCACTCGATTATGAAGCTTTTTCTCAAGCATGTTCATAATTTGTTCTGTAGATTGATATTCAAGGTTGTGTAAGTGGTCAGCCGGAATTTTTCCATCCTCAAATGCCTTCACAATTGGATCTGTCGTTTCACCAATTAAGACAAGATCACTTGCTTCAATATAAGGAAGTACATCCTCCGCAAACTGGATCGTTCTATCTACGCGATCCGCACGACAGTTCATGATAATAATCGGTTCATCTGTTGGATACCCAATTTCCTTCACACGCTTCCAAATGTTCAATGTAGATGCTGCGTCATTAGCCGCAAATCCATTTACAAAATGTCCAGGTGTTTTTGCGTCCATTAATGGAAGAATTCTCATCGCTCCTGGATCAGGCGGCGCATTTAACATGCCTCTGAATGCCGTATCTTCATCAATTCCCAATGCTTGTGCAACACCAAGTGCAAGTGAAGCATTATCAGGGAATACCATGTACTCAAATTTCCGTAAATACTCATCTGTAATCTTGGAATTATCTGCAACAATCACTTCAGTATTGCGTTTTTTCGCAATCTCTTTAAAGAAATCTGTATATTCACTATCCGTAATAACCAAGTGCCCATTGTAAGGAATTGTCGCTGTAAAGGCTTCAGCTATTTCATCAAGAGTTGGCCCCATCACATCCATATGATCTTCAAGAACGTTTACGATCACGCCAATATTCGCTTGAAGCAGCTCTTCCTGAAAGATAATTTGGTAATCTGGATTCACCGCCATACATTCACTGACGATGGCATTTGCTCCTCTTTCAACGGTTTCTCTCATAACTTCTTTCTGCTCTCCGATATTTGGTCCTTGCGGTTTCCTTTTAATCGGTTTCTCTTCTGGCGTATCCCAATAAATCATTCTTGCATCCGTTCCTGTTGTTTTGCCGACAGTTTTATAACCTGCCTCCATTAAGATACCGGTTGTCAATCTTGTAACGGTAGACTTTCCGCGTATACCATTAATATTGACGCGTACCGGCAGGGCATCGATATTTTTCTGATGACGCTTCTTTTCAATAAAGCCAATCCCTAACATGATGACACAGGCTATAACGATTAACCACATCGCTTATCTACATCTCCTTTTTTTATGAGTGTGATATGTAAATTCAATCAACAGTATATAGGTTCAGCATAAAATCACAATCGGTATTATGTAACATAATCTTTCACTTCCTCGTATGCCAAATTCCTCTAATCAGAAGGCGTATTTGCCTATCTCACGCTCAAATGAAAAGGCCAAAAGACGGACAAAATGACGAATGAATTTCTGCTTCAAACAAGAGAAAGCGTTACCATCAAACAGTGAAAAATCTTTTGTCCTTTTCTCCCTAAATTTTTCGACAATTATTAAGATGTATTTTGAATCAATGTTTTAAAGTCCTTTCATCTCTACGAAATCAGTCATATCAGTGCTTTAAATGAATAGTGCGTGTTTTAGAATATTTTATATTTTTAAATGAACAGGTTAGAAAGTCATCCTCATTGGTCAGAACGCTATGTGTTGACCTATGACAAAGGTCACCTCTCAAAAAATCAAGTCATCTGCTTATTTTCAGGTCACAAAAAATTGGGATAAGATGTCAAAGATTAATCATTTTGTTATAGCCTCTCTTTACGATATTCACTCCTTATGACCTAAACAATGAAACATTATTCATTTCTTTTTATCATGATTCATCATTTCTTAACATTTTTAATGTGATTTTAGTTGAAAGTTGTCGGTGCGTGTCATGCTTTCCCCAAAGTTGACGCATAAAATCATCTTCTCGGCTTACACTATGGTTAAAAAATCTGTGAGAGGAGGCTAAAGATGCCAAATACGAATGAGCAAACACGCTTACACTTTTTATCAGGTGGTTTTGAGGAAAAAATTCGGATTCTGAAAAAAGCATTTCAACAAAGCGCTGATTTTGAATACCGGGAATTGATGGTGAATGAAACGAAATCAGTGCTATTTTTTATTAAAACAAGAGTGGATGAAAGTAAATTAAACAACTTCATTATTGGCAACTTGCTTGGCCCTCCTGGAAAACAGGACTATGCAAAATCTCTTAGTTCACTCGAAACAGGTGACTTGACGCTGATTGTCGACAGCATTATTGCCGGAAGTATTGCCTTCCTTGATGAAAAATCCGCACAGATCAAAATATTTGCTGTTGGACAGCCGCCGCTGCGTTCCATTTCTGAACCTTCTTCTGAAAGTATTATTGCAGGCGCACATGATGGGTTTGTTGAGAGTTTAGATACCAATTTATATTTGCTGCGTTCACACTTAAATGATCGAAAACTTGCAATCCAGTATCATAAGGTCGGTACAAAATCTGAAACAAAGGTTGCGACGGTTTACATTTCTGATATTGCCAATCAAGAAAAGATAGATGAGGTTAACAAACGAATTTCTTCTATTAAAGTAGACACGCTGCTTAGCCCCGGTTCTATTGTAGAGGCGATTGAGGATGATTCGTATTCCATCTTCCCGCAGCTTATTGACACAGAACGACCTGACAAAGTGAGATCCGCCATTCTTGAAGGAAGAATTGTCGTCTTAATGGACGGCAGCCCAATGGCTATCATTTTGCCTATTACGTTCTTTAGTTTCTTTCAATCACCAGATGACTATAATAGTCGTTGGATTCCAGCTACGTTTATTCGTATTCTTCGTTATATTGCCTGTATCATCGCTGTGATTTTGCCTTCTTTTTATATTGCGGTCATTGGTTTTCATTATGAGGTAGTCCCGGATGAATTAGCGATTACGATGAAAAATTCCATTATCGGCATTCCTTTTCCGCCTTTAATAGAAGCTATGCTCATGGAGATTACGATTGAGCTCATACGCGAAGCTGGGGTGCGTCTGCCAAAGCCAATTGGACAGACCATTGGAATCGTAGGTGGTTTGGTCATTGGAGATGCGGTAGTTAAAGCTGGGCTCATTTCGAATGTTCTTATCGTTGTGGTCGCCGTGACCGCTGTTGCTTCCTTTGTTCTTCCTTCGTTTGAAATGACGTCTACCATCAGGATGCTGCGTTTTCCCCTCATGTTCATGGCATCGATGTTTGGGTTTATTGGCATTTCATTTGGCCTGTCGATCGTATTGATGAATTTATGCCGCCTCGAATCACTAGGTGTTCCGTACTTATCACCAGTGGCTCCATTTAACTGGCAGGACTTAAAAGACACTGTGATTCGATTACCGATGTGGATGTACAAAAAGCGCCCTGTTTACTTAAATCCAAAAAAGAAAGAGCAAATTGAAAATTTGAGAGGATGGAAAAATAAAGATGAAAAATAAAATATCTCCACCTCAAGCTGTCTTTTTTATCATTCAATCTCAAATTGGCGTCGGTATTTTAGCTCTTCCCCATTTGCTGATGAAAGACATGGGACACGATGGGTGGATGCCGATTATCTTAGCCTGTTTTTTCATCCAAATCATTAACACCATTTTTATTTACATCATTCAGAAGTATCCTGATACATCATTTTTCCAAGCCTTAATTGAAGTGTTCGGAAAATGGATCGGCCGGACTTTGGTGGCGCTTTATACGTTATACTTCGCCTCCGTCTGCATTGTTGTTTTATCCATTTTCACAAGAATTCTTGGCATTTGGGTGCTGCCGCTCACACCAAATTGGGTCATTAATCTATTACTGATGATCTCCATCATTTACATTGCAAAGGAGCAAATTACGGCCATTGTCAGGTTTAACTTCGTTTTGACACCCTTTTTGCTCATGCTATCTCTCATCATGCTCTATTCATTAAAAGGAACCAATATCGATTACCTCCTGCCTTTATTTCAAACTGATTTTTCTCAATTTCAGCTCGGATTAAAGGATGTTGTACTCTCAATGAACGGGTTCGAGATGATCCTCATTATCTCTCCATTGATGAAAGGAAGCATTAAACAACGATATAAAGTCATGACCATTGCCAATATATGCACGACGCTTTACTACCTATTTATTACATTGATTTGTTTTATGTTCTTCAGTCCGATTGAGCTTAAAATCATTCCCAACCCTGTTCTGTATCTGTTAAAAACCATTTCGTTCGGTGTGATTGAACGGACGGATTTAATTTTCCTTAGTTTTTGGGTATTTGTCATTTTAGCTACTCTCAGTAATTACCTTTACTTTTGCGCGAATGGCGTGGCAAGTATTCTTAAGAAGAAAGAACACAAAAAATATGTGTTATTTTTTTCCATTTTTATTTATGCGGCTAGCTGTTACCTTGCAACCGATAATTTTAGAATTCAGCGTTTTAATGATTTTACCACCATCGCTCAATATTCATTTATTTACACACTCCCAATCTTTATGGCCATTATCATCTTTATCAAACATCGCAAAGGGAAGGTGAAATCACATGCGTCATAAGTACATACTGACGTTGCTCATGTGTGTGTCTCTCATATTCATGCCTGGCTGCTGGGATCAGAACCTATTAAAGAACATCTCTCTTGTGTTAACCTCTGCTGTTGATCAAGGAGAGGATGACAATGCGAAGTACTCAATCACTTATCGAAAAGTGCAGCAGTCTCAAAGTATGGAACAAGGAAATACAGGTAGCTTTTTAACCACTCTTCTCACAACGGAAGCACCTACTTTAAGAAAAGCAAGAACCAACTTCAGCCGGATTGTGGATCAAAAAATAGACATGTCGAAAATGCGGGTGATGCTGATCGGTGATGAATTTGCCCAAAAGCGTCTTCTACCCTACTTAGATATGTTTTATCGTGATCCAAAAAGCCCTCTCCTTGCAAATCTTGCCGTTGTTCAAGGGGGAACCTGTGAAGAAGTGATTAACTCGCTGCTGAAGGAAAAACTCATCGTGAGTGACTATTTAAATAACTTAATCACAACTGCATCACGCTCCTCCCAAGTAGCACCTAAAAACATTCAAAGTATTCGATCTAAAATGCTTCAAACTGGAGAGGACTTCACACTGCCGTTAATCTATTTTGATCAATCGAAGAAATTAATCAGTGTAAAAGGGGTTGCTCTATTTGATAATGAGAAGAAGAAAGGCGAGTTGTATGGTCAAGATGCGATTTTACTCACCGTCATGGACGGAAAAATGGGCAAGTATGCCAACTTCACAAAAAAAGTGCGAAGCGACATGAAGTCAAAAGAAAACAATTACATTACGATTCAAGTCACTGATGTAAAGAGAGACATCGAGATTCTAAATCCTGATCATCGAAACTTAACATACTCACTCAAATTTGAATTTAATACTTCTGTCATTGAGTATCCGAAAGATAACCTTGATACTGACAAAAAAATTGAAATCCTCAACAAAAGACTTTCAACCATCTTGACAAAAGAAGCAGAAAAAATTATCGCTGCCCTGCAAGATGCGAATTCCGATGTGCTAAGCCTCGGCAGAAAATACAGAGTCAGACATTATGATGAGTATATGAAAATGAATTGGGTCACCGATTATCCAAAAGTGAAAATCATCCCAAAAATCAAAGTGAACATTACCCAAACAGGCATTATTAGTTAAGAAAAGGAAGACGTCCTCTTTCTTTTCTTTTTTTATTTTTTTAAGATTGTCTTTTTAATGCTTTCGTGATAATCTATCTGTGTAAACGGTTACACATCAAAGAAGGGAGGCACTCCATTGGCTACAATTAAAGATGTTGCAAAAGCTGCTCAAGTGTCAGTTGCGACTGTTTCACGCGTGCTCAACGATACTGGATACGTCCATATTGATACGAAAACCCGTGTGACACAAGCGATGCAGGAGCTAAATTACTTCCCCAATGAAGTGGCACGATCCCTTTTTAAAAGAGAATCAAGATTAGTTGGTCTCATCTTACCTGATATCACAAACCCCTTCTTCCCTCAGCTGGCTAGAGGCGTTGAGGATGAGATTCATGCACACGGTTTTCGCTTATTATTCGGAAACAGTGATGAAGATCGGGAGAAGGAAATGGCCTATTTACAAACCTTTAAGCAAAACCAGGTGGTCGGTGTCATCGCTGTCACAAACGAACCTGAATCGGATTTGTACAATGATGATGAACTGCCTGTTGTCTTCTTAGATCGTACCGTTCCAAATGCGCCTTCTGTGTTTGCAGATGCTACGGCTGGCGGGAAAATGGCTGCAATGGAATTAATCAAACGCGGCAGTCAGCAGATTACATTGCTAAAAGGGCCCGCTCATCTTCAAACGGCGCGGCAAAGATTCAAAGGCGCACTTGATGTTCTGACTGAAGAAGGTGCTAACTTTCATGTGATGTCTAACGCTTCTTTTTCTTTTCAGGAAGCCCGAAAAAGCGCCAAGGCTCTTTTCAAGCTGTACCCTGAAACAGATGGCATCATTGCCAGTAATGACATCGTCGCAGCAGCCGTCGTGCACGAAGCGCTTCGTATTGGAAAAGCCATTCCAGAAGACGTCCAAATCATTGGATTTGATGATATTCCGCAAAGCGAACTGCTCTTCCCTTCTTTATCAACGATTCGGCAGCCTGCCTATGATATGGGGAAAGAAGCCGCAAAGCTGATCATTAAAGCCATTCAGAAACAGCCTATAGATCAAGCAGTTATTCAAATGCCCGTCTCTTTTATTGAACGAGAGACCACAAGAAAGGTGGATTCACAATGAGTCAAATAGTTGTCGTAGGAAGTTGTTCCATGGATTTAGTTGTTACATCGAATAAACGTCCTAGTGCAGGAGAAACCGTCCTAGGCGAATCATTTAAAACGGTCCCTGGGGGAAAAGGAGCAAATCAAGCAGTAGCAAGCGCAAGGCTCGGTGCAGATGTATATATGATCGGCCGAATTGGTGATGACGCGTATGGTCAGGACATTATGAGCAATTTGCAAGCACAAGGTGTTCGCACCACCTATATGAAACCGGTTACCGAAATGGAAAGCGGAACAGCTCATATCATTCTAGCTGAAGGAGATAACAGCATTGTTGTCGTCAAAGGAGCAAACAATGAGGTAACACCTCACTATGTAAAAGATGCTCTTTCTTCTCTTGAAGATATCGGAATCGTCCTTATCCAGCAGGAAATTCCTGAAGAAACAGTCGAAGCCGTCTGCGCCATTTGCAACGAAAAAGGGATTCCAGTCATCTTAAATCCCGCACCAGCTCGCAAAGTCTCTCAGCAAATATTAGATCAAGCTGCCTATATCACGCCAAACGAACACGAAGCAGCTCTTATGTTTGATGGACTCACCATAGCAGAAGCTTTGCGCCAATATCCAAACAAATTACTCATTACAGAAGGAAAAAATGGTGTTCGTTACTTTGATGGATCAAAAGAAGTGTTGGTACCGGGCTATCCTGTGAAAGCCGTCGACACAACAGGGGCTGGGGATACTTTTAACGGCGCTCTAGCTGTAGCACTAACAGAAGGAAAATCCCTATACGACGCACTTGCCTTTGCCAACTTAGCCGCATCTATCTCAGTCACAAAATTTGGCGCCCAAGGCGGCATGCCAGCAAGAGAAGAATTGGAGAATAAGAAATGAAGAAAAATGGTATTTTAAATAGTCATATCGCCAAGGTGCTTGCTGACCTTGGTCATACAGATACGATTGTCATCGCAGACTGTGGCCTGCCCATTCCAGAAGGCCCGGTCAAGATCGACCTTGCATTATCCATCGGCACACCATCCTTTCAGGAGGTTACTTCCCTCCTTCTTGAGGAAATGGCCGTTGAACACGTCACAATCGCCAGTGAAATCAAAGAAGCCAATGAGAGAGATCATTTATTTCTAAAGAAAGCGTTCTCACATCCGTTAGATGAAGTCGATCACGAGACGTTCAAAGACATGACCAAACAGGCAAAAGCAGTGATTCGCACGGGTGAAGCCACCCCATACGCAAACTGCATTCTTCATGCCGGTGTCATCTTTTAAAAGGAGGAGCCACTTATGAACATTGAAATGCATAACATCCATAAGGCCTTTGGAAAAAACACCGTTCTCGCCGGGGTCTCCTTTGACCTCGTCACAGGTGAAGTCCATGCACTAATGGGTGAAAACGGGGCAGGAAAATCAACGTTAATGAATCTGCTGACAGGACTCTATTCACTGGATCAAGGAACGATTCAAATCGACGGAAAAGAAACCGCTTTCAAGAATCCGAAAGAAGCCGAGCAGAACGGGATCGCCTTCATTCATCAGGAGCTGAATATATGGCCTGATATGACGGTACTCGAGAATTTATTTATCGGGAAAGAAATCTATACAAAACTTGGTCTCCTAGACACCAAAAAAATGAAAGCCCTCGCCCAAGCGCAGATCGACCGATTGTCTGTCAACTTATCGCTCGATCAAGAGGCAGGAAGCTGTTCTGTCGGCCAAAAGCAGATGATTGAGATTGCGAAAGCGTTAATGACCGATGCAAAGGTCATTATTATGGATGAACCAACAGCTGCTCTCACAGACCGTGAGATTGAAAAGCTATTTCAGGTCATTGAATCACTCAAAAAAGAAGGCGTTTCCATCGTCTACATTTCTCACCGTATGGAAGAAATCTTTGCCATCTGTGACCGGATTACGATCATGCGTGACGGAAAAACGGTCGATACGAAAGCGATACCGGACACGAATTTCCATGAAGTCGTCAAAAAAATGGTCGGCCGCGAATTAACCGATCGTTACCCTGAGCGCACACCTTCTACAGGAGAAATCGTCCTAGAGGTAAAACAAGCAACGAGAAAAGGACGCTTTCAAGATATCAATTTTTCCGTCAAATCCGGGGAAATTGTCGGTGTTGCAGGCTTAATGGGTGCTGGCCGGACGGAAATGATGCGGTCGCTCTTTGGACTCGATCCCCTGGATCAAGGGGAAATTTGGGTTCATGGGAAAAAGGCTGTCATTAAAAAACCAAGTGATGCAGTCAAACTTGGCATCGGTTTTATCACGGAGGATCGTAAAGATGAAGGACTGATGCTGGATGCATCCATTCGGGAAAACATCGGCTTGCCTAACTTAGACAGCTTCTCACCAAAGGGGCTGATCGATAAGAAAAACGAGCAGGACTTTGTTGATCTTCTCATCAAACGACTCACGATCAAAACCGCTTCATCTGAAATCTCTGCACGCAGCCTGTCCGGTGGAAATCAGCAAAAGGTCGTCATCGCCAAATGGATCGGCATTCAACCGAAGGTACTCATTCTAGATGAACCGACAAGAGGTGTCGACGTCGGGGCGAAACGAGAAATTTATCAGCTCATGAACGAGCTGACAGATCGAGGTGTTGCCATTTTGATGGTCTCCTCTGAGCTCCCAGAAGTTCTTGGGATGAGCGATCGAGTGCTTGTCATCCATGAAGGAACCATCAGCGGAGAATTAAGTAAAACAGAAGCTACACAAGAACGAATTATGACATTAGCTACAGGAGGGAAGTAACATGAAACCACTTACTTCAAATGGACGATTTGACAACATCATGCAAAAGCTTGGGCCATTCTTAGGACTCATCATCCTTGTTGCCATTGTTTCTATTTTAAATCCGGCCTTTTTAGAACCATTAAACATTTTAAACTTACTCAGACAAATCTCCATTAACGCCCTCATTGCCTTTGGCATGACATTTGTTATTTTAACCGGAGGAATTGATTTGTCTGTCGGTGCCATTCTAGCGCTGTCTAGTGCTCTGACTGCCGGCTTTATTGTATCTGGTTTGGACCCGATTCTTGCCATCATCGTTGGATGTATCATCGGTGCCATCCTTGGAATGATCAACGGTCTTTTAATCACAAAAGGAAAAATGGCTCCTTTTATCGCAACACTTGCGACGATGACGATTTTCAGAGGATTGACGCTTGTTTATACAGACGGAAACCCAATTACAGGGCTTGGCTCTAACTATGCATTTCAGCTATTTGGCCGTGGATATTTCTTAGGCATTCCTGTTCCAGCGATCACCATGCTTCTCACCTTTATCGTACTCTGGGTCTTGCTTCATAAAACACCTTTTGGCAGAAGAACGTATGCCATTGGCGGAAATGAAAAAGCAGCCCTCATCTCAGGTATTAAAGTACCACGCGTCAAAATCATGATTTATTCCTTAGCCGGCTTTATGTCTGCTTTAGCAGGTGCGATCTTAACATCTCGTCTCAACTCAGCCCAGCCAACAGCTGGTACGTCGTATGAACTTGATGCAATTGCTGCCGTTGTACTTGGCGGGACAAGCCTATCCGGCGGAAGAGGGCGAATTGTCGGCACACTCATCGGGGTACTCATTATCGGGGTCTTGAACAATGGTATGAACTTACTTGGTGTTTCATCATTCTATCAGTCTGTTGTGAAAGGGATTGTCATCTTAATTGCAGTCCTACTCGACAGAAAGAAATCTGCTTAAGGAGGCAGCTGCTATGAAAAAATATGTAATCCTGATCGTGACTCTCTCACTATTCATGCTTTCTGCCTGCTCGCTTGAACCGCCAGAGTGGGCCAAATCAACAAAGGATGGCAAGAAAAAAGACATGAAAATCGGACTGTCGATCTCGACTTTAAATAACCCATTCTTCGTTTCTCTTAAAAACGGCGTGACAAAAGAAGCGAAAAAGCTTGGCATCGAAGTTGTCATTGCCGATGCACAAAATGATTCAGCCAAACAAACGAGTGATGTAGAAGATTTAATTCAACAAGGGGTTGATGCATTACTCATTAACCCAGCCGATTCCTCTGCCATATCAACGGCTGTCGAATCTGCGAATGCTTCAGGCATACCGGTCATCACATTAGACCGTTCGGCAGAAAGCGGAAAGGTTGAAGCGCTCGTTGCTTCCGATAACATCAAAGGCGGCGAAATGGCCGCTAACTTTATCATCGACAAAGTCGGTAAAGGAGCAAAAGTGGCTGAACTAGAAGGTGTACCAGGTGCTTCTGCGACACGTGAACGAGGAAAAGGTTTCCATCAAATTGCAGACAAACAGTTAGATGTCACAGCAAAACAAGCCGCTGACTTCGACCGGACAAAAGGGCTCAACGTGATGGAAAACCTTCTTCAAGGAAACCCTGACATCAAAGCCGTTTTTGCCCACAATGATGAAATGGCGCTTGGCGCACTAGAGGCCATCCAAAGCTCTGGAAAAGACATTCTTGTCGTTGGTTTTGACGGTAACGAAGATGCACTCAACTCGATCAAAGCAGGAAAACTATCTGCAACAGTCGCGCAGCAGCCAGAGCTGATCGGTCAACTGGCAGTCGGCGCTGCGGACGATGTATTAAAAGGCAAAAAGGTAGAAAAAAATATCGCCGCTCCATTGAAACTAGAACAAAAGAAATAAACACTAAACCCCCGATAGCCTCGGGGGTTTTAGATGTTATTCCGGTCTCTTCAGTACAAATGGCGTGCCTAAATGGGCATAATCATTCCCTGCTAGGCGCGCAACTGGCTTTAATTCATTCGTAAAAATATATCCTTTTTCCGCATCATAGACGGATTCATCTAAATGCGCACACACCCCCCGGCCAATGATATGATCGACTGTGATCTCCCCTTCATCATTTTGAAAGGTCAGATGTTTTTCCAGCTGACATTCAAAGCGAATGCGTGCTTCCTTGATTCCTGGCACTGACACCACGCTGCTCTTCACTTGATGAAGACCGGTACGAGTCAGCTCACTCTCTTCCTCTGGCAAAGTAGCAGCTGTTTCATTAATATCTTCAATCATCGCTTCATCACTCACATGGACAACAAATTCTTCCCTGTCGATGATATGTTTTGCTGTATCTTTCATCTCTCCTTGACGACGTCCAATAGAAACAGCGATCAGCGGAGGATGACCGCTGATGACATTAAAGAAACTAAATGGTGCAGCATTGACGATTTCTTCTTTAGAAAGGCTTGTAATAAATGCAATGGGTCTTGGAACGACGGAACCAGATAATACTTTATATGCTTCTTTTCGTGACAACTGATCCATTTGTAATGTAATCACTTCAGACATGCCTCCTCTTGTATGTAACGACATCATACCATACCCCGTTCTCTCTTCCCTTATTCCGGCTCAGCACGATGGAGAATATGATGGACAAGATGAAACAATGCCGGATTATGATTTTCTCGTCTATAAGAAATGGTCCATTCCGCGAGTAGCTGCTCACCTTCAATTGACCGATACACCACATCTAAATTAAATAAACGCCGGGCCGATGTTGGAATGATAGCAATTCCGATTCCCGCTGTGACAAGACCAATGACCATTTGATATTCTGCTGCTTCCTGCACGATATTGGGTGAAAATCCGTACTTTTCACAAAGTAGGACAAAATGCTGATAAAGGGACGGCCATGATTCCTTTGATAAAGAAATAATCGGCTCATCACGAATATCTTCAATCGTGACCGCTTCTTTTTCCGCCAGCGGATGGTTTTTCGGAATCGCAAAAATACATTCACTTTGCTTCATTAAACGACTGACCAATTCTTCTTGCGGTGATGTAGGATGCAAAAAACCAATATCAATCTCACCATTCAAAAGCGCCTCAAGCTGCTGCGGGACAGAGAGCTGTTGCAGCTCAATACTGACAGAGGGGTACAGCTCTCTGAATTCACGGACAACTGGCGGCAGAATATCATATGTCGCTGTACCAACGAAACCGATGATAATCTTCCCAAGCTCCCCTCTTGCCGTATGCCGGGCATGATCAACGGCTTTATCAAGCTGATGCAGCACCCCCCGGACCTCATGTAAAAAAACCTTTCCAGCAGCTGTTAACTCCACCACCCTTTTAGACCGGTGAAACAAAGGAAATCCCAATTCTTCCTCAAACTGCTTAATTTGCTGACTAAGTGGAGGCTGTGTCATGTTCAATCGTGCGGCCGCTCTGCCGAAATGCAGCTCCTCCGCGACTGTGACAAAATACTGCAAATGTCTCAGTTCCATCCTTTCACTCCTCAAACACTTATTCGTGAAACATATTAAAACTACGTTAAACATATATTGGAAAATTTATTTTGTGAAATGTATAGTAAATCATATCATGAAAATATATTTTCATAAAAAATTTTACTTGCCGAAAGGAGTGCGGGGTAAATGAATTCTCAAACACAACCCCTAACAAAACGAGGAGCAGAGTTGATTGTCGATACGCTCATTGCCCAAGGTGTGACCCATGTTTTTGCGATTCCAGGTGCAAAAATTGATGCAGTATTTGATGTATTAAAAGACAGAGGTCCAGAGCTTGTGCTATGCAGACACGAACAAAATGCGGCATTCATGGCAGCAGCTGTCGGTCGTTTAACTGGCAAACCAGGCGTTTGTCTCGTCACATCAGGTCCTGGCGCATCCAATTTAGCGACAGGTCTATTAACAGCCAATACAGAAGGTGACCCTGTTGTTGCAATTGCTGGAAACGTCATCCGTGCGGATCGACTCAAACGAACACATCAATCACTCGACAATGCGGCATTATTCAAACCAGTGACAAAATATAGCGTTGAAGTACAAGACGTAAACAATATACCAGAAGCATTAACAAATGCTTTTCGCGCGGCACAAAGAGGTCAAGCTGGAGCAGCATTTATCAGCTTTCCACAAGATGTCGTGACCGAACACACCACACAAACACCAGTGTCTGCTCACCCTTCTCCAGAACTAGGTCCTGCACCGGATGCTCTCATCAGTTCGGCCATCGCCAAAATTCAAAATGCGCACTTACCTGTTGCAATTGTGGGAATGAAAGCTAGCCGTCCAGCTGCGGCAAATGCGACAAGAACATTATTAAAAACACTTGGTATCCCATTTGTCGAAACGTACCAAGGAGCCGGCGTTCTCTCAAGAGAGCTTGAGCCTCAATATGTGGGCAGAATCGGCTTATTCCGTAATCAGCCAGGGGACCTTCTCATTGAGAAAGCGGATGTGATTTTAACTATTGGCTTTGATCCAATCGAATACGATCCGAAGCATTGGAATTTGAAACCGCAGCAGCGTCACATCATCCATGTAGATGACATGCAGGCAGATATTGACCATTTCTATGAACCGACGCTTGAGCTTGTGGGCAATATATCTGAAACGGTGCAACATCTAGCCCACGACAGCGTTCCACTTTCATTATGCAAAAAGAACGTAGATCTGGTCACAGAATTACAAGAGCTGTTAAGTGATATCGAAAAAGCACCAGAAAGAGAAAGTCATTTATCACACCCGCTGGATGTCATTCATACGTTGAGACGTATCATCCCAGATGACACGAAAGTGACATGTGATATCGGATCTCATGCCATTTGGATGTCTCGCCACTTCCGTGTTTATGAACCGAACACGTTCCTAGTGAGTAACGGAATGCAAACACTTGGCGTGGCATTACCATGGGCAATTGCAGCCTCCATATTGAATCCAGATGAAAAGATCATTTCAGTCTCAGGTGATGGCGGTTTTCTCTTCTCCGCCATGGAATTAGAAACAGCCGTGCGCATGAAAACAAATCTCGTTCATCTCGTTTGGAACGACAGCACATACGATATGGTGGCATTCCAGCAGGAAATGAAGTATGACCGTACGTCTTGTGTTGAGTTCGGTCAGATCGACTTAGTGAAATATGCAGAAAGCTTTGGAGCAACTGGATTACGTGTCAACTCACCTGAAGAGCTTTCAACTGTCCTTCAAAAGGGTATAAACATAGAAGGACCCGTTATTATTGATATTCCGATAGACTATCAAGACAACCCAGACCTCGCCAGTCAAAAATGGCCAGAAGTCTTTCGTGAAAAACACACAACGAACGTCAGATAAGACTTCGATACATTACTTTAAAGGAGTGAGCGGATATGGGTATGATGCACCCAATGAATCAACAAAACAACACAATACCGCAGGACAAAAAGCAAGAGGTCTATCAAGTATCAACCATGACCTCCTTGCTGGAAGCCGTATACGATGGAGATTTCTCCCTATCACATATTCCCGAGCACGGTGATTTTGGCATTGGCACATTCAATCAATTAGATGGGGAACTAATCGGCTTTGATGGCGCTTTTTATCGACTGCGCTCTGATGGAACAGCCACACCAGTAACCGATCAAGATTATTCACCATTCTGCTCTCTAGCATTCTTTGAAACGGACATCGTTCATCGAATTGATGCACCGATGACGTCCAAAGAGCTAGAGGAAGAAATCGACCGAATCTTACCAAGCAAAAATGTCTTTTATGCGATCCGCATCGATGGGTCATTCAAAAAGGTTCAAACCCGTACGGTTGAAAAACAGGAAAAACCTTACGTTCCGATGGTAGAGGCAGTCAAGTCACAGCCTATTTTCGATTTTGAACATATTCGCGGGACGATCGCAGGCTTCCGTACACCACAGTACGCACATGGCATTGCGGTAAGCGGATATCATCTCCACTTTATTGATGATGATCGCAGCGTAGGCGGGCATGTATTTGATTACTCTGTGGATCAAGTGACCATCCGAATTTCCCAAAAACGTCACATGAATTTACACCTTCCAAATACGCAGGAGTTCTTCCAAGCAGACATTGATCGTGCTGACCTTGCACAGCAAATTGCCAGTGCGGAAAGCAGCCCAGAAAAATAAAATGAACACACCCCGGTGATACTGGGGTGTTTTTTCATACAAAAAGATATATTATCTTCTTTCATCATTTCATTTCGTTACTCAATTAAAAATCAAACATTCTATTCGTAATAAAATATGATAGAATATCAACAGAAGAAAGGTGGTTATACGATGGCACATGAATATCGCATTCCAAACTTAACATTAGATGAAAGAGATAAACAAATTCTTTCCTTATTACACGAGGACGGGCGTATGTCCTACACGGATCTAGGGAAACAAGTCGGCCTTTCCCGTGTTGCTGTACAAGCCCGTATTCAGCAGCTCATTGAAGCAGGTGTCATTGAACGATTCACCGCTGTCATTAATCCAGCAAAGATCGGCATTCATGTCTCTGTCTTTTTTAACGTAGAGGTTGAGCCGAAATGTTTAGAAACAGTCGCCCTTCAGCTTGAGCAGGAAACAGCCGTCACAAGCCTTTATCATATGACAGGACCAAGCAAGCTGCATATGCATGGCATTTTTCAAAATGAACAGGAAATGGAGACGTTCCTGACAAAGAAGCTGTACCCACTTGAAGGCGTCGTCAGTGTTGACTGTCAAATGCTCATTAAACGATACAAAAGCCGAATGGGCATGAAATTGTAGATAGGAGTTGAACCACTTGCAATCATATCTTGAACTCATGATCGCCATGGTGCGAACCGGTATTCTGGGATTTGGCGGAGGACCTTCCGTGATCCCGCTCATTCGCCATGAAGCGGTCGTCAAATACAAATGGATCAATGATGACGAATTTGGAGAAACACTCGCCATCGCCAACGCATTACCCGGACCGATTGCTACGAAAATGTCGGCATACCTCGGCTATCGATTAAAAGGTGTATCTGGCGCCATTGTTGCAACAGCTGCACATATTTTACCGACATGTCTCGCTATGGTGGCACTTGTTACACTTGTCAGCGTCTTAAGCTCTTCAGTCATCATTCAAAATATGATCGGTGCTGTGACACCAGTGATTGCCGTTCTGTTAGGAATGATGGCATATGAATTTGGACAAAAAGCGTTGAAGGGCTTCGGCATGATCTTCGGAATCGTCCTATTCCTTTTGGCATTTGTCGGTCTTCAAGTACTCTCGATTCATCCAGGAATCATTGTCATCATCTTTTTATGTTATGGTGCCTTTCATTTCAAACTGAAAGATCGCTGGACTCGAACAAATAAAGAGAAAGGAGTGTCTTCGTGATGCTAATTCTCTTTTTATTCTGGGCATTCTTCTTATCCAATCTGTTGGGGTATGGCGGAGGACCTGCCTCCATTCCGCTCAATTATGAAGAAATCGTCAATCATTTTCATTGGATGACAAACGAAGGGTTCTCCAATATGCTCGCATTAGCCAACGCACTTCCAGGTCCAATCGCTACGAAAATTGCGGCTTATGTAGGCTATGATGTCATGGGATGGCCAGGCTTTATCGTTGCACTGCTTGCGACGGTCCTGCCGTCTGCTATTGGATTGATTTTATTGCTAAAACTCATTGATCGTTTTCGCCAATCTTCTGTCGTCAAAGGCATGACTCTATCTGTACAGCCTGTCATTGCGATGATGATGCTTTTATTAACATGGGAAATTGGCGGAGATGCCGTGAAAGCCATTGGCTGGACGCAATCACTTGCCATTGCTGCCATTTCATTTTTCTTTATGACCAAATTCAAATTGCACCCTGCCTTTCTGATTGTGGCTGCATTTTTATATGGCGGATTCATTCTTCCTCATTAACGAAAAAAACCGATAATCTCACTGTTATCGGTTTTTTCATTTACATATAAATAGGAGAGACAGGCCTACGCCCAATAGAATGATACTCGACCCCAGCTACTTCTGCCGCTTCAAGCGTATGACAATTCCGGCCATCAAAAATGATCGGCTGCCTCATGAAATCTTTATAAGCTGAAAGTGGAAAGGACTGAATATCCGCCCACTCTGTTAGTATACAGACAGCATCAGCATCCTTGATCGCCTCTTCAATCGTTTGAGCAAAAAAGACTTGATCAGGCAGTTCTTGAGCCGCATTGCGGGCGGCAGCAGGATCATAGGCCACGATCTCCGCTCCTAATTGATGGAGCTGATGAGCGATTGGGATCGACGGCGCCTCTCTCATATCATCTGTATTCGGCTTAAAGGAAAGGCCAAGGAGAGCCATTCTCTTCCCTTCCAAGTTTTCTCCCATCCGCTCCTTCACACTTCGAATAAAACTTGCTCGCTGCTCATTGTTGACTTTGATGACAGCCTTCAATAGCTCAAAATCATGGGACACATGCCCTGCAATTTGGACAAGGGCATTTGTATCCTTCGGAAAACAGGAACCTCCGTAACCAATGCCTGCCCTAAGAAACGAAGCACCAATCCGCTGATCGAGTCCCATCCCTTCTGCAACTCTCTCAACATCAGCTCCCGTTTTTCCACAAATCGAAGCAATTTCATTCATAAAGCTGATTTTTGTGGCAAGAAATGCATTTGATGCGTATTTGATCATCTCTGCGCTTTTCCGATCTGTTCTCACGAATGGAATGTGGAAATCCGCATACATAGACTCTAGCTGATCTAATCCGTTCTTTGTTTCGGCTCCAATCACCAGCCGATCCGCTCGCAGCGTATCTGAGATAGCAGACCCTTCTCGTAAAAATTCTGGATTCGATGCGATAGATAATGGCTCCTTACGACCTAACACGTGATGAATCAAATGATCAATTTGATCGCCCGTTCCGACAGGCACTGTACTTTTCACGACAAGCACTGCGCCTGGCTTTGCTTGTAAGCCCATCTCCTTTGCCGCTTGAAAGACATACTGCAAATCTGCTTGACCGTCTGCCTGCTGCGGGGTACCGACAGCAATCATTAACACGTCAGCCTGCGAATAGGCTGACGCTCCATTCATGTGAAAACGAATGCGTCCTTGCTCCATATTCCGTTTGAGCAGTTCTTTTAATCCCGGCTCGTACATCGGAGGATTCCCTTGCTTCAGCTGCATGACCTTCCGCCGGTCAATATCCATACATGTCACATCATGTCCCGCCTCTGCTAAACACACCCCTGTGACAAGCCCTACATATCCACAGCCTGCAATCGCAACCTTCATGACACATCAGCTCCCCATACTCCTTATGCTTGTAATGTCATCGTATGCCGGGAATTTTCGTTCCATTCATAAAAGCATACAAAAACCCCCTGCTGAGAGAGCAGGGGGTTACTTTTATGAAACAAGGCCATTTCGAATATGAGCAATCAGATTTTCAAGCATTTCTTTTGTTGTGACATCATTGGAATTTTCACCAATATCATGAGCGTACATCAAAATCTTTAAAAACTCTTCTTGATTTAAACCCTTATTATCCATGTCTGTATCCTTTCGATTCCACTAATTTCATTATTATATGCTGTATGGTTGGTTTATGCAATACTCTAATACATCATTCGACAGCTTTTGAAATTTATGACCATTTTCATGAAAAACTTTTTTATAAATCACCATTGAGCTATAATAAAAGAATTGGAATCTTTTACTTGGTTAGGAGCGGATCAAATGCTTCAGCACAACATCAACGAAGAAGAAATCAAACAAACAGCCGAACAGATCAAAGAACTTCTTCCTGCAACAGATGAAAACAAGCAACTCATCAAAAAAGCATTGATTACTTATAGACAGGACAGCGTATATCGGCTCAAGCAAGAGTCTGATACCGAATGGTCAGCTTATGTACATGATGTCGTGGCAGCAAGAGTCCACCTTCATGTGCTGTTTCCAGTGAGAAGCAGCTGTTCATGTCCAGCTGATGGACTATGTAAACACATCCTCGCTGTTTTCTTTTCGCTATACGCTCAAGTAGAGAGTGTGACCGGCTTTACAGAAAATTGGTCAGAGAAGGATGAATTACAGCGCAGCAAAGAACTCATTCGCCAGCACTTCCAAGTGAAGCGCCCAGATGAACAATCACTTCAGAGCTGGCTGAATTTTTTCCAGGAGGAATTTCACCTCTGGCTGAAACGGACACCGAAGCACCAGCAAACACCACAACATTTGTATTACGGCTATTTATCGATCCTGAAAAAACACGCACCCACTTCACCTGAATTCAAGAGTTTGTATGCGATTCATACGTCCATCGATGTGTGGTTAAGGCTCCATGAGCTAATCGACCTCGGCCGCCTTGATGCCGAAAAAGACTTTTATTCAATGAATCCATATGTAGAACAGCTCATGAACACCATTTTTGATTCAGTGGATCATTTGAGGACATACGCCCTTTCCTTTTCCCTCGATCCGTTTCTTGAAAACACACCAACTGCCGTTCGGACACTTCTTCAAATCAGCGGACCTTTCCAGCATGAACGAGTTGCGGTCTTTATGGAAATGTGGGGAACTATATTAAATAGAGGGAAATGGGTCAAAAAAGAAACAGAATTACTCAAGAGCGCCCAACAGCAGGAGCAAACGGTTGAGCGCACCATTGGGCTGATGCATATGGATTATTTGCTAAAAGAAGACGAAAGACTTTTTCAGCAATTAAAATTGCTCAATGCAGATATGCTGCCAAATGTGCTCAATTGGCTAAAGGATCTCACAAACCGCAAGGACTGGAAGCGTCTCAAACTTTGGTATCAAGAGATCACATATGTATTAGAAGAATATTGCCAGCTTGACCTATCTTATAGAGAACTGCGTGGAGCCGTCAGCGATTTCTTCTTTTATTTAGACGCGTACTTTAAACAGACGAAAGATCATTTCTTGTATGAACGCTATCTCCAAATCTGTATGCCTTATGCATTTACTGAATATAGTCAGCTCTTATATGCACAAGAACGCTATGCAGAATGGATTGAAATACACAGCCTCGTTGGTTTCTCCATCAGTGAATTGGAGAAAGAACTGATCAAACAGATTGCAAAGGAAGAGCCTGAAGCACTCATTCCTTCGTACCACCGGGAAATCTCACTGCTTCTCGATCAAAAGAATCGAAGTGCTTACCGGGAATCTGTGAAAATGCTCAAAAAACTGCGTACGCTTTATCATAAAACGAAAAAAACCGCGGTGTGGGAAAGATATGTACAGCAGCTGCAAGATTCAACAAAACGGCTGCGTGCGTTCCAAGAGGAAATGAAGAAAGGAAAATTAATTGATGACACGCCATAAACAAATTGTCATTCATGCAGAACAAACCGAAGATTTCTCTTTCACCATTTCAGCGCAAGCAGAGGACGGACAGCCTGTACCGCTAAATGAAATGAAGAGGCAGCTTTTCCAATGGCACGAATCATCTTTTTACGGAACATTCTTAGAAGATGTGAGCTTTATTGGCACACCTGCCTTCCTGTTAAGTCCTTGGATGACCGTTGAATTGCTAGGGAAAAATTCATTCAATACTTTCAGCCATGTGACGTTAACGGATGAAACAGAGCCGCTTATGAAAACAGCCTCAACCATTTACGAATTCATCGAGGATGAAGATTTTGTCCCAGATTTCGAGGCATGGACACAAGGCATGCTTCGCTTTAAAGACAAAGAAGGTCTGTTAGATGGCTACACAGCTGATTGGTTCTCCTTTGCCGTACAGGATTACATTCAGTATGATGATGCCCTGCAGCACAAATGGAACCGAATGACTGCACAATCGCCTGCTCTTTCCTCCTTCCAAGGACATTTTTTAGATGAACAGGATTTCTTGGAAACGATCGGCTGGATTGATGATGAGACGCCTTTCACTGTCGGCTTGCGTTTAAATGAGCCTGATTTCGACGGGGATGATTGGAAAATTGAATTGTTTTTGCGTGATAAGAAAAACAGTGATCTGCATTTCTTTGAAGGCATCCGTTCTTTAAAAAAATCATGGCGTCCGTTTCAAGAAAAAATCACCAGAGAGCTGGAGCGGTTCGGTCAGATTGTCCCTTGGCTCTCATTCACATCTGGTACCACCCTCATGTCAGAAGAAGAAGCGTGGCTCTTCCTATCTGAAGCGAGTGAAACACTTGTGAACATGGGGATTGAGATCCTGCTCCCATCATGGTGGCAGATCGTCAAAGAAAGCACCATGATGCTAAAAGCACGGATTTCCTCCACACCACGAGGCGAATCGCACGTTGGAATGGATGCCCTTATGGACTTTAATTGGCGCTTTGCCACAAACGGTATTGAGTTGACAGAAGATGAGTTCAACGAGCTTGTTCAAAGTAAACGTCGTCTTGTCAACATTCGTGGACAATGGATTAAAATCGATCCGACCTTTATCCAGCAAATGAAGAAATGGATGGAGCGCGCTGAGAACGAAGGACTTCATATGTCGGATATTTTGTCGCGTGAACTCGCAGACCAAGAGGCCTCTTCTGAGTCGATTCCTGAGCTACTAGACAGTTCGGCCTTTGCCCATATTCAATTTGAACTTTCGTCTCAATTACGAGGGCTTGTTCATCAGTTAAATGATACACAAGAGCTGCCATCCTACGAGATGAGTGAGTCCTTTAAGGGCACACTGCGCCCGTATCAGCAGCACGGTGTCAACTGGCTTCTGTTCTTAAGGTCTCATGGATTCGGGGCTTGTTTAGCAGATGATATGGGTCTTGGAAAAACGATTCAAATGATCGCTTATTTCACCTATTTGAAGGAGCATCAACAAGACGCCGCTCCATCTCTCATCATTGCACCGACTTCCGTATTAGGGAACTGGCAAAGAGAGCTTGAAACATTCGCACCACATTTAAATGTCGCTCTGCATTATGGACCGTCACGTCCACAAGGTGAGAACTTTACAAAAGCATACGAGTCAACAGATATCGTCCTCACTTCGTATGGTCTCTCACATTCTGACCGTGATGAATTAACAGCAGCCAAATGGAATACCATTTGCTTAGACGAAGCCCAGAACATTAAAAATGCCCATACGAAACAATCGAGAGCCATTAGGCAATTAAAAGGACAGCACCACATTGCCCTCAGCGGGACACCGATGGAGAACCGTTTGACAGAGCTTTGGTCTATTTTCGACTTCG
This sequence comes from Bacillus sp. XT-4, assembly GCF_050864245.1. NCBI lineage: Bacteria > Bacillati > Bacillota > Bacilli > Caryophanales > Bacillaceae > Bacillus > Bacillus sp. XT-4. Next base: position 287,154 of record NZ_JBPAFI010000003.1, on the reverse strand, counting down.
TGAACAAAGGATATCTCGGCAGCCTGACCAGTTTTCATAAAAAGTTCGTCCTTCCGATTGAAAAAGACCGTGAAGAAAAAAGAATCCAACAGCTGCAGCAGCTGATCAAGCCATTCTTATTAAGACGAACAAAACAAGATGAAGAAGTCGCACTCAATCTGCCAGAGAAACTAGAAGAAAAAGAATTCATCCCGTTATCTGCAGAGCAGGCATCTTTATATGAACAGCTGGTCAAAGATACATTCGAACATATGGCCTCATTAACAGGGATGCAGCGGAAAGCCATCATTCTAAGTATGCTTGGCAGACTCAAACAAATTTGCGATCACCCTGCTCTTTATTTAAAAGAGAGCGGAACAGACGTGAAATTGTTGAAACGTTCATTAAAAATGGATAAATTAGCAGAGCTGTTAAAAGCCATACACGAACAAGGAGAAAGCTGTCTCATTTTTACGCAGTATATTGAAATGGGCAACATGATCAAACAGCTGGCTGAAAAGATGTTTGGAGAACCAGTTCAATTTTTAAATGGGAGCTTATCAAAACATGATCGGGACAAAATGGTGGAACGCTTCCAGAAAAAAGAGTTCAACATCTTAATTCTTTCTTTAAAAGCAGGAGGAACCGGACTAAACTTAACCGCCGCCAATCATGTCATTCACTACGATAGATGGTGGAATCCTGCTGTAGAAAACCAAGCAACAGACCGTGCTTACCGCATCGGGCAAAAGCGGTTTGTTCACGTCCATAAGATGATCACAACCGGCACGATAGAGGAAAAAATTGATCAAATGCTCGAAACAAAACAAACGTTAAATGATCAAATTATCCAAAGTGAAAGCTGGATTACAGAGCTGTCAACGAACGAACTAGAAGATTTATTCACGTTAAGTGCAGCCGCTCAATCATCTTAATGACAGCAAAAAGAGGACTTTTCTCAAACTTGATGAAAAGTCCTCTTTTTTTAATCTCATATAAAGGAATGCTTAAATTTGTAGCTTTTTCAATGCAGATTTCACATTCATATACGTATTCAACTCACGGAAGTCCTCTCTCATTTCTCCCATTTTCATCGCAAGATTTGGTTTAATACCTGTCACGATCAGTTCAGTGCCAGTCATTAAAATCAAATCGTTCAGCTTAAAGATCGCATCCGCCACAAATGAATCCACCTCTAATAAACCAGACAGATCCACAATGAAGTAATCATCTTTGGATTGAGAGATATAAGTGGAGACCGTTGAGATGATTTTATCAAATCTTGGCGCTGTTAACGTACCAATGATCGGCAGTACAGAAATACCATCCTTCACCGGAACAATCGGGACAGAAATATTCAATACTTCATCAATAGATTGCTCAAGAAGCTCTTGCTGTTCCTTCTCTTTCGTAACATCCTTTTGCAGACCGACGAAATAAAGGCGTTTCCCTTCATTTTCATCAATCCATAGAGGCGCCACACTTAACTCGTTCCAAAACATTTGACCAGATTTTTTATAGTTTTTCAACTGTACAGTGACAGCCTCTTTGTTTTCAATGGCTGCCCTAATTTGTTTGAGAGCAATCTGTTCAGTTTCATCTCCTTGAAGGAAACGACAGTTCTTTCCTAATACTTCGGTTTCTTGATAGCCTGTCATATCTAAAAAGCCCTTGTTCACATATATTAAAGGATTATCAGGTAAAGACGGGTCCGTCACCGTCAGGCCAACCTGAGTATAGTCTAAGGCTTCCTTGATTAAATGCAGATTGTCGGACTTATAAGATTCCAGCGCCATTCGTTTACTCTCCTTAACTTCCTTACAAGCGGGTTATATTCATAATTAAATTATATGATGTTCCATAGCAGGTGTAAATAGAAGTAGTTCTGAATTCCTCTTTTGTAGAATGCGCTTCATCCTATGTCATTTATACAAATCCATACGATTCAATTATTTCAAAAGATGTTGAATCATATGTGCCACACCATGTTCATCATTTGTTAACGTGACGTGATCAGCTAATTCTTTTATATCCTTTCTCGCATTCCCCATTGCAATTCCAACCCCAGCTGCCCGAATCATCGATTCATCATTTAAACTGTCTCCTACAGCCGCTGTTTGGCTTAATGGAATACCGAGGTTTTCTGCCAGCCTGGTTAACGCCTGCCCTTTCGACGCTTCCTTTGCTCCAATTTCAAAGTTATGATCAGCCGAACTAACCAATGTTAATTCAGAATCATGTCCAAACGCATCCCATCCGGCTTTCAATCTGTCTTGAAAAAATGAGAAACCTAAGATGTTATAAAATGAAAGCTTCTGATCCTCACGAAACAATTCTTGATATGTATCAATATAAGCAAAACCTGACTGGCTGTATTGAACTTCAGCCGCTTGCTCAAGAACACGCTGATCCGTTTCTGGATTTGCACTCTTTAAGCGGTCCATTTCTATCGCCAGAAGCTCCCTGCCGCGGTTTGGTGTGTAAATGGCTTCATTCGTAAACACTTCATAGTAATAATCACGCTCTTCAAGCCATGATAAGATGTGTTTTGCTTTTTCTTCTTCTAGAACAGCCGAATGATATACCTGACCTTCTAGATCATGAATCACAGCTCCATTTGCACTGATGACCCACGTATTCATCCCAAGCTGATCAAAAATAGATTTCACATCAAAATACGCTCTTCCTGTTGAAACGACAACCTCAATCCCACTCGCCGCTGCTTCCTTTAACGCCTGCTCGTTTTCCTGACTCACTTTGTGCTCACTGTTCAATAAAGTTCCGTCTAAATCCGTTGCGATTAATTGAATGTTTGTCATCGGTCTCTCCTTTTTTGCCTGCATTTTCAGTTGACCTTCCGTTTATCAAATCCATCATCATTATGAAATGAGTATCCACTATTTGCAAGGAATGATCGGCTTATCAATGAATATAAGAGTACCCGGTCACGCTACATGACCGGATACGCATAAGGGGATTCACAGGGGACACATGACTGATACAAAGAAACCTTGGTTCTACTATTACGCAGTGAATATGTGTACAAGGCAAAGTCTATCAGCTATAGCTAGAGGGGGCCACGAGATGCTAGACCTTTGCCTTTTGCCTCCTTTCCTTTCAGCTAACCCTAGTCTACTGAGAAATAGCACAAGAGACAAAAAACGAAAATGACAAAATCGTTCTTCAAATTCTTTATTTCCTCAATCATTTTTACTTTTTACCGCTTGTGTATAAAACATCATCTTATTTTGTTTGACGAAATACTTATTTTTCATAAATTGATAAAAAACATCTGAATGAATCCAATTACTAGAAGGCATGTGAATATAGTCAGACCCGTCCCACGCGAACCAATAAAAACAAAGCCTTCCATCATGAATTGACAATTGAAATTCAAAACAGTCCATTTGATCGTCTGTCACGTATTGAAAAGTGAGGGACTCCCCTTCTTCCATATACACATCACAAAATGAGAGAATATCTCCCCATGTATAGACCCTCACATTGCTTTCCTTTTCCTCACCAATATGTATGTTTCGAAGTTGATAGGACTCCATAAAACATCTCCTTTCACTTATATGCAGCTAGTTCTGAGTAGGCAGCGGTTTCATTTATACAGATGTTGTATGCTATAATGATACTTACGAATAATGAACGCTTGTGAGGTGATAAATATGAAAACCTTTAGGCTGATTGATTTAAAAATCGAACTTGATCCAAAGCAAGATAAAATGTCCAGCATTCCCCTTCGTGACGGCTTAATCATTAATAAAGAAGATGGCGAAAATCACTGGATGATCGAGGCACTGATTCCAAAGAAGCATAGACAAGTGTTTGAGGTGCTCTTCCAGCAGCATACAGAAGTAAAGATTCTCGTGACGATTACAAAAGAAAACAACCGCCCTGTTCATCTATCGGTCCAAGTCAAAAACATCGTTGCCTTAGAAGAAAACATATCTGTATTACTCGACGGTAAAATGATCACAAATCGTTACAGAACAGAAACCGAAGAAGTATTAAAAGACCTCGTCAAAGAGGGGCTATCAGGAGAAAAACTGCTGGATGCTTTTAAACAGAACACATAAAAAAGAGCGGGATGAGCCGCTCTTAGATGGTTGACAAAGGGCTAAAATGAACTTTATTTTAGCCCTTTGTCTTCCTTTTCAGCGTGATAGAAAACCTTTGAAGTGTCTAGGAAGGGCGAGCACCGGAGCACAGCCCTGACAAAGAATGCGAGGGTTTGTCTACACGCTGAGAGCGGGATGAGCCGCTCTTTTTCTATTGCACATCTTTCGATTGGCTTTGTTTTTTCAATAAATCTCTAATTTCGGTTAACAACACTTCCGTTTGATCTGGCGTTTCAACCACTTCTTCTTCCTCTACCTTTTTCCGTTTTAATTTATTTAAATAACGAATAAAGATAAAAATGGAAAAGGAGATAATCAAGAAGTCGACCACTGTTTGAATGAAACTTCCATACAAAATTTGAGCAGAACCGATTTTAATAGACAATCCACTAAAATCATGCCCCCCAACAATAATACCAACAAGCGGCATAATTAAATCATTCACAAGAGAAGTGACAATTTTGCCAAATGCTCCCCCGATGATGACACCGACAGCCAGGTCAATTACATTCCCCTTGACGGCAAACTCTCTAAATTCTTTCAGCATTCTTTATCACCTTCATCTTTTTTTGTCTAATATGACGTTTTTTTGTCAAAAAAGCAAGTCCTTATCCGCTTGGGCTGAATGTTTCCATATAAAAAACGGTTCATACAAGATGAACCGTCAGACATATTACGATACTTTCGGACCGATAGAAAATGTCAGTTCTGCTTCACATGCCACTTCGCCATCTACTGTTGCAACTGCTTTTCCTTTGGCAACTGGACCGCGAAGACGCGTGACTTCAACCTCTAAACGTAGCTGATCGCCGGGCTTGACCTGTCTTTTGAATCGGCAGCTGTCAATCCCTGCAAACAAACCAATTTTCCCTTTGTTCTCTTCTTTACCTAACATGATGACCCCAAAAACTTGAGCGAGCGCTTCTACAATAAGCACACCTGGCATGACGGGGTATCCTGGGAAATGGCCATTAAAAAATTCTTCATTTACTGTGACATTTTTGATTCCAACCGCTCTTTTCTCACCATCAACTTCTAAAATACGGTCAACCAATAAAAATGGATAACGGTGTGGAATAATGTCTTGAATTTGCTGAGCATCAAGCATGTCTTGATCTCTCCTTCTTTTCTATATCGCTAATCTTCATTTGATTCCTATTGAAGTATATTATGAATGCAGTCATTTTTCAATGTCTAGCCAACAATTATGGTAAAAAATAACATCTATTATTACCTATTGTCATGAAATATAATCCACTCTACACTCATCGTTTTTTCACAAATATGGTAATATATATTACATCATTGATTGAATAAGAGGGTAAAAATGAATTTTATAAGCGATAAATCCATTAAAAAACTTCTCCATTCGTGGTATACAATGCTAAAACATCGACACTTTTCGAAGGCTGAAGAGATCAAAACGTCCTTAACCAAATATAAACGTAGATTGTCAAAGAAACAGGAGCTTCATTTACATTATCAGCTTATGCTTTTTCGCCATCAGCTCTGGATGAACCAAACAGAAGACTTAGAAAAACTGAAGCATGAACTCATGCTCCACAAAGATCAAATGAATGATCAACTGCAATATTATTTTTACTTTTTTCTCGGTTTATACGAATCTTTAAAGAGCGATCAAAATGATGCCATTCATTATCTTGAAAAAGCAGAAGAGAAACTTCCCCTGCTAGACGATGAGCTAGAGGAAGCGGAGTTTCATTTCCGTACAAGTGGTGTTTATTATAACAACCGCTATTCACTGTTATCCATTCGACATGTTGAAAAAGCCATGGATATCTTTGCAAAGCACGGGGATATCCACAGCATTTATCGGTGCAAAATTGTGCTCGCACTTAACTTTAGTGATCAAAAAAAATATGAAGAAGCAGAAGCTATTTTTATTGAAATTATCGAATACGTGAAAATGATTGATGACCAAGAATTGCTTGGTATCGTGTATTATGACGCTGGTTTTATCAAGTCGAGACAGAATCGTCATAAGGAAGCACTAGAATACTTTAAAAAAGCGCTTCGGCTCCCAGCATACCGGAAATCTGCCCACTCCTATGTATCGTGTCTCTATGAAACTGTGCGTTCCTGCTTTAAAGAGAATTTAACTGATGAAGGAATGAAGTATATTCAAAAAGGTCTAAAAGAAGCCGTTGATGCCCAATTTGATCTATTAAGAATCAAGTTCCAAATTTTATTCCTTCTCTACAGCCAAACGCCCAAGGCAGATGAACAGATTGCTACACTCGTCACATGTCTTGAACGAAAAGAAGCCTGGATTGATCTTGAAGATCTGCTTGCAGATGTCTCAGATTTTTATAAAAAAAAGGGCGACTTTGAGCGAGCCGCCTTTTTTATCATGAGAGGCTGACATCCGCCTGCTCATTATCGAATGGTATTAATGAGTCCTAGCATCTGATCGCCCATCGTAATGGTTCTTGAGTTCATCTGATACGAACGCTGTGTTGTCATGAGGTCTGTTAATTCTTTAGACATGTCCACATTCGACGTTTCAAGTGCACCTTGCTGAAGTTGAATGGCCTGACGGTTTGCCCCATTCAGTGCCGTTAAAGCGCCTTGATAGTTGCCGTCGACTGAGAACAAATTTTCTCCTTCAGAGATGAGTGCTGAAGAATTATTCACTTGAACAACCCCAAGATTCACCTGCTGATTCGGTTGATTGCCTCGAGAAATAGCTGTAAGCCGGCCATTTTTATCGATAGAAATATCACGGAAATTCGCATTTAAGACAATCTCATTCCCGTTTTCGTCAAGAATCGGATGGCCTTCGCTTGTCACCAGCTGGACTTGATTCCGATTATTTCCTGGCTGTAAATAAAGAGAGCCATCTCTTGTATACCGGATGTTACCGCCAGCATTGACCTGCAAATACTGAGATGGCGCACCAAATGCAACATCAAGGTCACGGCCTGTTTCTTTAATAGAACCTTGCAATGAGTTAATGGATGCATTGACCATCGTACCAGTTCCAAGCCTTAAACCAGCAGGTGTCAGACGACTGTTTGCCACCTGCTCATTTTTTTCATCTACCTGATTAAACTGTTGTCTGACCAGCTCTGAAAAACGGGTGTTTTTCGCGCGATACCCTGTTGTTTCACTGTTTGCGATGTTATTACTAATGATATCAAGCTGCTTTTGCACCTCGTTCATCGACACAGCTGCATTGATCATCGTTCTAAGCATGAGAATCCTCCTCTCTCTTTCATTTCTTCATTAATACACTCTTCCGATTTCATTCACTGCTTTTTCTAAACTTTTATCATATGCCTGAACCACTTTTTGGTTTGTTTCAAACGCGCGGTAGGCTGTTGTCATTTCTGTATATGATTTCGTCACATCAACGTTCGACAGCTCTGATACACCTTGGCTTAATGTATAGGACATTTGACCGTTATTGACCGCACTTGGAAGAGGCTGGTTATCAGCTGTACGGTATAAATCATTTCCTTCACGCGCAAGGTTTCTTGTATCCATTGCAACACGTACATCAATTTGTCCAAGGTTTTGTCCGTTTTCACTCACGGTTCCATCTGCGTTCACTTTGAAATTCTCACTTTGAACTGTAATCGGCTGGCCCGTCACGGAAAGAAGGGCACGTCCATTGATCGTCAGCTGATTTTGATCATTCAATGTAATGGAACTGCTTTTCGTATAACGAACGCCTTCTGGTGTATTCACAGCATAAAAAAGCGCTGACTTTTGATTTGTCTCCGGGTTGATGGGTACATTATTTTCTACTAATGCGATATCAGTTGTTTGATCCGTTGTTTTTAATGTTCCTTGTGTAAATTGGGGAATCAATTCCTGCATGTATGTTCCCGTATTAATTCCGCCGATCGCCGTTTGCTGCGGGATACTAAAGCCTTTGCCTGAAGATGTTTGGAAACGTCCTGATTCCATTCGGCTTAGCAACATTTCTGGAAATGCGCGCATGGCCCCTTCATCTGCTTTATAGCCTGGAGTATTCGCATTTGCGATATTATTTGAAAGCATTTCTGTCCGCCGCTCTTGAGCGATCATGGCAGATGTTGCGGTGTATAGTCCTTTTAACACGTGCTCACCTCATTCAAATTCTTTCACATGACCTAAAATCATCAGTACACAATCTTCTATGAAATATATCGGCATATTGGCAGGCTTCTTTAATAAAAATCCCCCATTCTTTCTAAAAAGAATGAGGGAAATCATTAGCTGAGTTTACGCTTTGGCAGCTTGTCCATATTATCAAGCATCACGCCAGTACCAACTGCTACACAATCCATTGGATTTTCTGCAACGAAAACTGGTACTTTCAGCTCTTCTGCAAGCAATTGATCAAGCCCGTTTAGAAGCGCTCCGCCACCAGTAATGATAACGCCGCGGTCAATGATATCAGCTGATAATTCAGGTGGTGTTCTTTCAAGAACTTGTTTCGCAGCCTGAACAATGGCAGATACAGATTCACGTAATGCTTCTTCTACTTCTTTGCTTGTGACGGTAATCGTTCTTGGTAATCCTGTCACCATGTCTCGTCCACGAATCGAGATCTCTTCGTGACGTGCGTCTGGGAATACCGTTGCAACTTGGATCTTAATGTCCTCTGCAGTTCGCTCACCGATCAACAGCTTGTACTCTTTTTTAATGTAGTTTAGAATTTCCAGGTCAAATTTGTCTCCAGCCATTTTAATAGAAGAGGCGGTTACAATGTCACCCATCGAGATGACAGCGATATCTGTCGTTCCGCCTCCAATATCTACGACCATGTTTCCACTTGGCTGAAAAATATCCATACCAGCACCAATTGCTGCTACTTTTGGCTCTTCTTCAAGAAATACATGCTTCCCGCCGCTTTTTTCAGCAGCTTCTTTGATTGCCTTCTGCTCAACAGATGTAATGTTTGTCGGGCAGCAGATGAGCATACGCGGCTTAGAGAACAGCCCTTTCACATTCAATTTGTTAATAAAATGCTTGAGCATCGCTTCAGTTACTTCAAAATCAGCAATTACGCCATCTTTTAATGGACGAATCGCAACAATATTCCCAGGCGTACGTCCAACCATACGTCTCGCTTCTTCTCCAACAGCTAATACTTTCCCGCTGTTTTTATCAAGAGCGACAACAGATGGTTCATTTAACACAATTCCTTTTCCTTTGACATGAATCAGTACATTTGCAGTACCAAGATCAATTCCAATATCCCTAGCAAACATCTATATATATCCTCCTTGAAAATCTGTTTCCATAGCAAATACCACATTCTGCCCTAATTATATATTCTATCATAATTTGCAGAAAAAAAGATATTTCTTTACAAAAGTCTTTACAAAATTTGTGGTTAGAAACTACCGATAAGAGGAAGATATATATATCATGTTTATGAACAAAGAACTAAAGCTTACTGTTTTACAGGCTCACCTTCTAAAATTTCTTCTTTTTTATACTTTAACTTTGTGGCTTCTCCCCCTCGCAGGTGACGGATTGATTTATGATAATCCAGTATCTCCTTCACTTCGTTAGCCAGATCTGGATTAATTTCTGGCAGTCTTTCTGTTAGATCCTTGTGTACAGTACTTTTAGAGACTCCAAATTCTTTCGCAATTACACGAACGGTTTTCTTTGTCTCCACGATATACTTTCCTATCTTGATTGTTCGCTCTTTGATGTAATCGTGCACACCACTCGACCTCCCTAAAATGGATGTGAGAAGTGTGAAATGAGATCCGTATCAATATTATCCATTTTCAGCGGCGCTTGTTCGTCTTAATTTCTCATCCATTAGGTAGTAAATGCCAAACACGATCCCTCACCTCAAACACTCTCTTTGTCAGGTTTGTAACAGTGTATTAGCATTGCATAGGGAATATGCTAAAAATGAAGATGGGACAAGGGATTTATCAGAAAAGACAAAACAAAAAATCATTTCGAGTGCCGAAAATTTTCACTTTACAAGCATCGGTGTAACACGTAAAATAGGAAAGGTGATTTTATTTACCTAGATAAATAATGAATAAAGGTGAGCCTATGGATACGTTAAACAGAGAGTGTTTACATCAAATACATCAAAGCGCGCGGCTGCTGTCTAAAAAAGCGAACGAAGCGCTTGCTGCTTATGACTTGTACATGTCCCAGTGGACTGTACTTTTTTGTTTGGATACATTCGGCCCTAAAACGCAAAAAGACATTTGGACCTATTTGAACGTCGAAGCACCGACGATTACAAGAACCGTGACACGTCTAGAAGCAAACGGCTGGGTGAAACGAGTCCAAGGAAAAGACAAACGTGAGAATCTCATCGTCATGACAGACGATGCAAAAGCAAAGTTTAAAAAAATCAAACAGACGATGGAACAATTTGAAGAAGAATGTCTTTCAGATTTTACCTACGAAGAAAAACAGCTCCTCCATAAACTACTACACAAATTATCAACTGAATAGGAAGTGACATACACCATGAACGAACGCATTTGGACAAAAGACTTTATCATGATTGTCCTGGTGAATTTATTTACATTCACCTCTTTTTATGCCCTTTTGACCTTACTCCCCATTTACACAATGGATGAATTAAATGGAACAGAATCACAGGGCGGCCTCCTTGTGACGGTCTTCTTATTATCAGCAATTGTGACAAGACCATTTTCAGGGGCCATTATTGAGAAATTCGGCAAGAAACGCATGGCGATTTTTTCTTCAACGGCTTTTGCCCTGCTCACTTATTTATACATTCCAATTGATCAATTCCAAACACTTCTCATGCTGCGTTTCGTGCAAGGAATCTTCTTCAGCATTTTGACAACCGTAGCAAGTGCCATTGCAGCTGATATGATTCCGAAACATAAACGAGGAGAGGGCCTTGGATACTTTGTGATGTCGATGAACCTCGCCGTGGTCATCGGTCCGTTTATCGCACTGAATCAAGTAGGAAAAATCGGATTCCATTCTTTATTTCTGCTCTTTTCCATCATCGTCTCCATCGGTGCAGCTTTCACGATGCTGATTAGACAGCCAGAGCCTGAAAATGGCGGAAGTGTCGTCTTTCGATTCACTTTTTCTCATCTGTTTGAAAAAGGCGCTTTAAAAACGGCAGCAGTTGGAATCATTATCTCCTTCTGTTACTCGCCGATCATTTCATTTATTTCAGTCTATGCCAATTCACTTCATCTGATGGGTGCAAGCAGTTATTTCTTCATTGTTTTTGCAGCTGCAATGCTTGGATCACGTCCATTTACAGGCAGACTGTTTGACCGAGTCGGGCCTCATATTGTGATCTACCCATCTATTGCTCTCTTTGCGATTGGTTTATGGATGCTGACCGCTACACAAACAGCCACCATGCTTCTTTTATCCGGCGCTGTCATCGGCCTTGGCTACGGCTCTTTGGTGCCATGTCTACAAACACTTGCGATACAGCACTCACCAGCACACCGTACAGGCTACGCCACAGCAACTTTCTTTACCTTGTATGATACGGGGATTGCCGCTGGATCCTTTGTCTTCGGACTGCTTGTCAGCTTCACAGATTTTTCAAATGTATATCTCATTGCTGGCGTTGTCGTGTTACTCAGCATGGGCGTTTTTTATTGGAGCGAACGAAAACCGCAAGAAGCAAAAGCACAAAAGGTTTCCCTATCAGAATAGGATACTGTTTTAAACTTCACTGAAAACATGCTAAAATATAGGATATTTCAAATGAACAGATAGGTCTTTTGAAAAATAGTTGGCGTTAAGCGAAAGTATAGGTGATGTTTTGAATTACGAATTGTTTAAAGTCATACACGGGATGGCTCATCATTCTGAGTTTTTAGATCAGGCCATGATTTTCATTACGAAAAAGGCCATTCTCGTATATGCCCTCGTCTTATTGATTTGCTGGTTTTTAGGTAATCACAAATTTAAGAAGCATGTCTTCTTTTCTGGTGTAACAGGCATCGTGGCACTCATCGTCAATTTTGCCATTACGCTGTTTTATTATGAAGAGCGGCCGTTTGTGGCGCACAAAGTCGACACACTCATCCCGCACTCAGCAGACGCTTCCTTCCCAAGTGACCACACAACAGGTGCACTGGCTCTTTCACTAGCCATTCGATCCCGTAATAAAAAACTCGGCAATATTTTGCTTGTTTTTGGATTACTGACAGGGTTCTCCCGCATCTGGGTCGGTCATCATTATCCATTTGATGTATTAGGCAGCTTGATCGTATCGATTGTGGTTGTCTTTATCATGAATAAATTATGGAAGTTCTTTGACTCTCCAATTGACCGTATCGTGACATTTTACGAGAACATTGTGGGCAAAATTTTCAGAAGGAAGCAAAAGGACCAAGGGTCAGACCTGTCCAACTCTTAAGCGGCTTGCGATAAAGTATGGAAGACCTCTCTTCTACTTTATCCCAGCCGCTTTTTTCATTGTTTGTTTTCCTCTGACCATACTCGAAAAATAAAGGCTGACGCTAATGCCGACAAGAGAAATCATGATCAATGTCCAGCCTAATTGGTCAAAATGAGAACCTGCAATTTCCTCACCAAACAGCATGCCAAGCACGGCAGATGATAGAATGGAACCAAGGTACCTGCATGTTTGAAAAAGCCCAGAGGTCGTGCCAATCATTTGTTGAGGGCTCGCTTTTAACATCGCAGCTTGAAGCGCAACATTTCCAATCCCGTAACTGAGTCCAAGCAAAGCAAGAACCAGTCCTTTCCCCCAGAATGGCGCAGGAATAAAAAAGAAAGTCATGGCGGAAGCGCCGGCCAGCATGAGCACAGCACTTGCCAAAACAGGATGCCGTTCATCGCCGCGATCTACCCACTTGCCAGTCAGCGGCGATACCATAATGCTCACGCCAGACATGCAAAGCATAAAGAGACCCGTCATCTCCACACGCCAGCCCAATTCATCCTGAAAATAACTTGGCAAGCCAAAAAAGAGACAATAGAAGAAAATATTTAAAATGATAAATTGCACATACACAAGTGAAAGCCGTTTCTCCTGCCTGAACATCCGAATTTGGATAAATGGCTCATCCACCTGATGCTCCCACCATATAAAAGCACCCGCACTCAAAAGACAGAGAATGCCCTGTACATACTGAATACCATCAGATAGTGATAATAAAAAAGAAAGCAAAAGGACAATACAAACTGTAAATAGAAACATCCCTGGCAAATCAAGCTTTCGGACAGTGTCTCCGATACGCAATTTTTTCTTTTTCTCCTTAGGAAACAAGGAAAGGCCTAGAAAAAAACTAATCAATATGAATGGCAGATTCACTAAAAAGATCGCCGGCCAGCTGCCGATCGTCATCAAAAACCCGCCAAGTGTCGGCCCGAGTGCTGTCATCGCTGAAGCAAAGATGGACAATACCGCTAAAGCAGAAGCTTGTCGTTCCTTCACATGATCCCGAATCAGTCCAACACCTGAAGGATAGATCGCACTGCTTCCAATCGCCTGAAGAAGCCGGATCACAATCAGCACCGCAAAAGTCGGGGCAAACGGCGCACAAATGGCTGAGACTGCCACTAGAACTAGTCCAAATAAAAATAAAGTTCTCCGGCTCATCACATGATCTCCAATTCGTCCACTCACCGGCTGCGTGACCGCGCTGGCCAAATAAAAGGTTGAAATGAGCCAAGATACCGTCGTAAACGACAATCCGAACTCATGCTGAATTTGATGCAAGGCTAAAGAAATCATTGAGGAATTCAATGGATTTAACATCGTGCCAAAAGCAATCGCCGTTAAAAAGACTTTTCGGTTGTTTTTCCATTTGATCATACACCCGCCCCCTTCTTTTGACATACACGTTCTTTGTCTATCTCCTCGTTATTATGAGATTCATTTCCCTTTTTTACCCTTAGCAATTCAAGTTCTCTCTCCGAAAAGCAAGACATACATTCTAAAAAGGGCAAGTGTTGGAAAAGCGCATATAAAATTGAGAATATGAGGAACAAATGGTAAGATGCTACACATATTTAAAAGCCTACTTTCTCCTTATACGGAGAACGGCTGAAAAGGAGGAGATAGCTTATTATTAAAAAAAGACGGTTTTGGGTCCCAGCCCTTTTCTCGGTTGCAGTATTACTTCTGTCTTCGTGTAGTTCAAATGAAACAAATGGAAACGGAGATAAACGTAATTCTACAGCGAAAGGGTCACCGATTTTGGAGGATGGGAAATTTATTTTTGCAGCATCAGGTGAATTCCACCCATTCAGTTACATGGATGGAAACCAGATGTCCGGCTTTGATATTGATGTCGGCAATGCGATTAGTGACAAGATGGGCCTAGAGCCTGTACAGAAAAAATATAAATTCGCAGGCATCGTCGAAGGCGTCAAAGCAGGCAAATTTGATGCGGCCGTTGCAAGTCATACCATCAACGAGGAACGAAAAAAACACGTCCTTTTTTCTCAACCGTATTACTACTCCGGTCCGCAAATCTTCACAAGACCCGGCGCAGACATTCACAGTGCAGATGACTTAAAAAACAAAGAAATCGCTGTCTCTAAAGGTTCGTCCTATGCGGATATTGCCAAAGAACATAGCGGGCAGGAACCAAAATATTACGACAGTGATGTTGTCGCTTTAGAAGCACTAGCCAACGGCAAACACGATGCGGTCGTCACTGATTTTGCCACAGGTGCAGAAGCCATGAAGAAAAAACTTAAAATTGAAGCACAAGAAAGACTCGGGCAAAGTGAGCAAGCAATCGCTGTCTCTAAAGACAATAAAGAGATCATAAAAGAAATCAACGATGCGATTGATGCACTCAAAAAAGACGGAACATTAAGACAAATTAGCGAAAAGTATTTTGACGAAGATATTACCGTCAAACAGGATTAAAACCACGATTGTGCGCCTTTCTCTAGGCGCACTTTCTTCAAATGGAGATGATTGTTTTGCCTACCTTATCACACTTTTTTCAAACGCTGATTGATTCTAGAGGCGTTTTCTTAGAAGGAATGCTGCTCACCTTACAACTCACTGTCATCAGTATTTTCATCGGCATGTTCATCGGGCTTTTCTTTGCCTTACTAAAAATATCCCGCGTAGCCGTTTTCGGTTATATCGCAAATGCCTATATCTTCCTTGTACGCGGGACACCACTCATTGTGCAGATTTTTATCCTGTATTTTGGGCTGACAGAATTAAATATACCCGACTTTTGGGCAGCCTCTATTGCGCTTGCCTTCCATAACGGTGCCTATATAGCAGAAATATTTAGAGGTGCGATTCAATCAATCGATCAAGGTCAAAAAGAAGCAGGACGTTCTCTTGGCATGGGGCGATTTCTAACCATGAGACGTATCATTCTCCCGCAAGCGATGCGGCGTGCCCTCCCCCCTCTCGGCAATCAGTTTATTATCGGCTTAAAAGATTCATCACTTGCCGCCTTCATCAGCGTCAATGAACTCTTTAACATAGCCACCACTCAAGGTTCCAACAGTTTTGACAACATGACGTACTTACTTGTCGTGGCTGTCTATTACTTAGTTCTTGTCCTGCTGTTAACATTCGCTGTGCAAACCGTTGAGAAGAAACTTTCAGTCAGTGATCATTAGGAGGAGAAGCATGACAGAATCAAAAGAGATCATTCGTGTTGAAAAACTGAATAAATACTTTGGAGAGCTGCATGTCTTAAAAGATATCGATCTCACTGTATATGAAAATGATGTCGTCGTCTTAATTGGTGCAAGCGGCTCTGGGAAAAGCACCTTGCTCCGTTGTATGAATTTTTTAGAAATAAAAAATGACGGTCAGATCATCATTGATGGCAGTCCCGTTCATCCAAAACGAGATCAATTAAATGAAATGAGGCAGAAAATAGGCATGGTGTTTCAGCATTTTAATCTCTTCCCGCACAAAACCGTGCTTGAAAACATCATCGAAGCACCGGTCATGGTGAAAAAAACAAAGAAAGCACAAGCGATAACTGAAGCCAATATCTTATTAGAGAAAGTCGGACTAGCGGATAAAGCAAAAGTGTACCCTTCAAAGCTATCAGGCGGTCAAAAACAGCGCGTTGCCATCGCACGAGCTCTCGCCATGAAGCCCGATGTCATGTTATTTGACGAGCCTACTTCTGCGCTGGACCCAGAGCTTGTAGGCGAAGTGCTGCAAACCATGAAAAGTCTTGCCAAAGAAGGCATGACAATGGTCATCGTCACTCATGAAATGGGCTTCGCAAAAGAAGTAGCTGACCGAGTTGTTTATATGCATGAAGGACGAATTGTCGAACAAGGTACCCCATCAGAATTATTTGATTCTCCTCAAGAGGAGCGAACCAAATTGTTTCTCAGTTCGATTTTATAGGTCAAACGCCCTTTATTTTTCGTCGTTCATACACGTTTATTCTCATTTTTTACGAACTTTTCATCCATTTATATTGATAATGACCAAAAAACCATGTTAGATAAACTTACATGAATATGTTATATATGACTTTTCTCTCTATAATGAAGAATTAAGAAATCTATTAATTCTGAATGATTCGGGGGAATGCAGCATGCAAATGGGTGATACAGTATTTATGTTCTTCTGCGCACTACTCGTGTGGTTAATGACACCGGGTTTAGCCTTATTCTACGGAGGACTTGTGAGAAGTAAAAACGTGTTAAGTACGACAATGCACAGCTTAACCTCACTAGCCATTGTCTCTATCGTCTGGATCGTGTTTGGCTATTCACTGGCCTTTGCGCCAGGCAATGCATGGATCGGAGGCTTTGACTGGGTTGGACTAAAAGGCGTTGGCTTTGAACCTGGTTCATATAGTGATACGATTCCACATTCATTGTTCATGATGTTCCAAATGACCTTTGCCGTCCTCACAACAGCCATTATCTCTGGTGCCTTCGCTGAACGTATTCGTTACTCAGCGGTGGTCGTGTTTACACTCCTTTGGGTCACATTTGTATACGCTCCAGTCGCACACTGGGTATGGGGTGGCGGCTGGATTGGCGAAATGGGAGCACTTGACTTCGCCGGTGGAAACGTCGTCCACATATCATCCGGTGTGGCTGGTCTAGTCGTAGCCATTGTTCTCGGGAAGCGAAAAGAAGCGGCAAACTCTTCTCCGCATAACTTGATCTACACACTTCTTGGCGGAGCTGTGATTTGGTTTGGCTGGTTTGGGTTTAACGTAGGAAGTGCCCTCACATTAGACAGTGTCGCCATGTATGCCTTTATTAACACGAATACAGCAGCTGCTGCAGGAATCATCGGCTGGCTGTTAGTCGAATGGATGATCAACAAAAAACCAACGATGCTAGGTGCAATCTCTGGCGCCATTGCAGGCCTAGTAGCGATTACACCTGCCGCAGGTTTTGTCACACCATTCGCTTCGATCATCATCGGAATCATCGGCGGAATCGTTTGTTTCTGGGGCGTCTATTCACTCAAAGCCAAGTTCGGCTATGACGATGCACTGGATGCATTCGGTCTCCACGGAATCGGCGGTACGTGGGGAGGCATTGCTACAGGCCTTTTCGCCACTACATCTGTCAATGATGGCGGAGCCAACGGCTTATTTTACGGCGATCCAAGCTTACTTTGGAAACAAGTTGTCGCCATCGTGGCCACATACGTCTTTGTTGCAGTTGTCACATACGTGATCATCAAAGTCGTCAACATCTTCTTCAAGATCCGCGCAACTGAAGAAGAAGAATCAGTCGGTCTTGATTTAACGATGCACGGCGAAAAAGCATATCAAGATTAAAGAAAAAAGGGGTGTCTCTATGAGCAAAATGTATAAAGTGGAGATTGTCACACGTCCAGCTAATTTTGAAACATTAAAGGTGGAGCTTGGAAAGATTGGTGTCACCTCGATTACCTTTTCCAATGTGCACGGCTGCGGATTACAAAAGGGACATACGGAACTATACCGTGGCGTCAAAAAGGAAAGCAATGTGTACGAACGTTTAAAGATTGAAATCGTCTTAAGCAAAGTACCTGTTGAACAGGTCGTGGAAACGGCTCAAAAGGTACTTCGTACAGGCGAACCAGGGGATGGGAAGATTTTTATATATGAGATAGAAAATACAATCAACATTCGGACAGGTGAAGAAGGACCTGCCGCCTTATAGCATCCCCTCCGCCATATGGCGGAGGTTTTTTTAAAGACAGAAAAAAACCTCTGTGCATTTATCTACACAGAGGATCTGACATGACATTAAGATTGTTTTGTTTCTTCTGACTGACTGCGGTCTTTAGAGGAATCAGAAGACTTTTCTTGATCAGAGGATTTCCCCTTCTCATCAGACTTATCTTCAGATTTTTCTTCAGCCGGCTCTTTTGCCTTATCGTCAGCAGCAGGTTCCTTCATTTTGTCATCAGCTTTTGGCTGAGCAGGTTCTTTTGCTTCTTCCGTCACTTCTTGCGCTGCTTTTTCAATGGAAGAAACAGGCTTATCAATGAAGCTAAGCGGATTAAGCGCTAAACCTTCCATACGAATTTCAAAGTGAACATGGTTGCCGCTTTCAGCACCATATAGATTCTTACCAGAAGCACCGATGACATCATTCTGCTTTACTTCATCGCCTTCTTTTACACTCACTTGAGACAACGATTGATACACAGTAGACAATCCATCTTCATGTTCAATTTCAACAACGTGACCGAGAACTGGATCTTTTTTCGCCTGAACGACTGTTCCACTAAGAGCAGCTGTGACATCAAACACTTTGCCATCTTTATCTGCAAGATCAATACCTTTGCTTAAGGTATAGGTGTTATTATAGTTTACAAGTGCTGCTTCTTTTTCTTTTTGATCAGCATCTGCTTCATAGAACTTTTTCACGACAGAAACATTCTCAGAATTCTGGACCGGCATAGCAACATTTTCAATTGGCTTTCCAACTTCAACGGCATCATCACGCTGTTCTTGTCCTGTTTGATTTCCATCAGATAGTTGGTCTTTCACATCTTTCGATACAGCTTGATACCAAAGAACGGCTGTTAACACGACCGCTGCGCTGACCAAGTAAATAGCAGGGAATACCCAGCGCTTACGGAAAAATTGCTGAACTTTTGTGATTTTGGAAGTACGTTTCTTTTCTTCCTCTCTCATTTTTCATCACCTCAGCAACATTCTGAACACTTTTCAAAAAATATATACACACGAAATCATTTTTCTTTTTATTTTGCGCAATCGCATCAATAGTATGTATGATGAATGAAAAAAGATGGGGGTACATATGGTGAAAACTTTCAACCGCATGGCAACAGAAGATGACCTCAAAGAGATCGTCGATATCTACAATTCAACGATTGCTTCAAGAGAAGTAACGGCCGATACAGAACCTGTTACAGTAGAAGACCGCCGTCAGTGGTTTTTGAATCATTCAGAGAAACGTCCTCTCTATGTGAAAACAGATGAGGAAGGAAATATCTACGGCTGGCTCAGTTTTGAAACGTTTTACGGGAGACCTGCATACAACGGTACTGTTGAAATGAGTATTTACTTGAACCAAAACTATCGAGGAAAAGGTTTAGGGTCACTGTTCTTACAAGAGGCGCTCGAATTGGCACCCTCATTAGGCATCCGAACGTTACTTGCCTTTATTTTCGGCCACAACGAAGCCAGCATCAAATTATTTAAGAAGCACGGATTTGAGACTTGGGGACATTTGCCACGCATCGCAGAAATGGACGGCAATCGGTACGACTTAGATATTTTAGGAAAAGAATTATAAACGGAGCGTCTCTTGAAGAAAGAGACGCTTTAGATTGTTGACAAAGGGCTAAAATGAACTTGATTTTAGCCCTTTGTTTTCTTTTCAGCGTGATAGAAAACCTTTGCAGCCCGAGGAAGGACGAGTACTGGCGCGGAGCGAATTTCACATTCGTGAGCACCAGCACGCAGGACTGACAAAGAATGCGAGGGTTTGTCTACACGCTGGAGCGTCTCTTGAAGAAAGAGACGCTTTTTTTATGAAGCATGCACCAACTGCTCAAATTGCTTCGCATTTTGAAGCGATTTTCTTTTCAGAATGATACCATGTTCATCAATCAGAAGCGCTTGTGGAACAACTGTTACCCCATATAACTCCATAATTTGTGATGAGCGCATATAAACAGCTTGCTCCGGCAGCAATTGAAGAAGCGAGGCATCATCGGCTTGTTCATCTCCATTAATAACAATCACATGAGCATCATCATGTGAAGTTTGAGGCTGCACATCAGACAAAATACTTTTACAAGTCATACAAGTAGAATTCACAAATAACAGCATCACAGCTCGCCCATTTTGCAAATACTCCTTCAAGATCACCTTTTCACCTACATGCGAATAACTGCGAAATAACGGAGCCGGGTCACCAATATCCGCTTCCTTCAATTCAATTCCATCAAGGGACTTTATTTTATTCATAAATCTCCCGATAAAACGGGCAAGCAAAAACACGACAGCCAGCTGGGCAATGACAATTAATAACACAATGATTAATAAAATATCTGTCATTTCATTTTATCTCCTTCTATAATTGATCCATCTGCAATCTGGAATGAGTCGATCCACTTTCGCTTCAATAGTACAATTTCTTGGCTGACCGCTATGATCAAACAGACAGCCGCTGCAATGAGAAAACAAATCATTTTCAACCGCAATGAAATCATTTCAACACTAGGATGTACATAAAATAACCCAGCCACAAGAGTAAGCATCAGCAGATTACGAATCACAATCCCCCAATGCAGGCGATCGTTTTCCAGTAATCCTCCACAACCGCACGAAATATCACGATGCCCCCTCATTAAATTGAACGTAACCGCTCCAGTATAAATACATAACAGGGCTGTAAGGCCAATTGCAGGCAGGACAGACATGTTCCATATAAACAAATGAACCGTACAAACCAATTCAATTAACAAAAATAAATAAAACATAGGTGCCGCAAAAGAAGGCGGCAACAACCGATAAGCATTGATCTGCTGGACATGTGCCTTCTGTTTCCTTGCTTTATCGAGCCATGCACCCGCAAAAATGATTCCTAGTAAATAGACTCCTATGAAATAAAAGACACTCACCTTACACCATCTCCTTTTGTTGAAATAGTTGAGATTGTGCCTCGTATAGCCTTCTGTATTCTCCGTGTAATGCCATCAGTTCATCATGGTTGCCCTCTTCAATGAAAGCACCATCTTTCATGACGATGATACGGTCTGCTAAGCGGGCCGCTCCCATACGATGTGTAATAAACAAAACACCTTGATCCTGCGTATGATCGAACAACTTTCGAATGAGTGAGATCTCCGACAATGGATCGAGAGCAGAGGTCGGTTCATCTAAAATAATAAAATCACTTTCTCTAAAGAAGGTTCTCGCCATCGCAAGCTTTTGCCATTGTCCGCCAGACAATTCATGTCCCTCTTCAAAAAAGCGACCTAGCTGCGCATCATATGTGTCTTCCATTTCATTAATTCTTTTCTCTATACCTGCTTGACGGGCGGCTGAAATCAACCGCTCTTCCTCTTCTATATCATCAATACGGCCAAACCCTATGTTTTCTCTCACAGTGAACTCGTACTTCATAAAATCTTGAAAAAGAACAGCCATTCTCGCATGATAGGTCTTTTTATGGATGGTGGAAATATCCTCTCCATTGACTTTGTGCATATTCTGTTGATCTGGATCGTATAAGCCGGTTAAACATTTGATTAAAGTGGTTTTACCGGACCCATTATCTCCTACTAATGCAATTCGTTCACCTTTATTCATATGAAAATGAATATGCTCAATCGCTGGTTTTTTCATATTCGGATAAGTAAAAGAGAGATTGTCTAATGTAATGGACTGGATATGCTCAATTCCCTGAAGCGACGCTGCCTCTTCCGTCTGTTCATGCATTTCCTCTTCTCTCTTTAGAAAAGCTCTCATTTCATCAACATATAGGCTCGTTTCATATAAACTAGAACATTCCCTCGTTAAATCTTGAAACCCACTTTGAATGTTTTGTACAGCTTGTAGCACTGCAACAAACGTACCCGCAGCTAATTTTTTTTGAAAAATAAGAAAGACAATCAATAAACCACAGCACACATAGGCCAATGTCATGAGCAACCCGCCTGCCATCTCCCAGCGCACTTGGCGTTTCAGCAAATTATATTTTTCATCTGCACTTTTAATGTAGTGACCTCTCCACTTTTGAAGAAGATAATTCCCTATTCCATATAAACGAACTTCCTTTAAAGAATCTCGCTGTGCGACGAGATCAGACACATACATTTCTCTTCGATCATTAGCCGTTAACAAACGATTTAATCGATAACGTGCGCCTCCAAAGAAAAGTTCAATCCATAATACAGGCAAGGTAAACAAGAACAATATGACCGCTAAGCCCCAATGAATACCGATCATATAGATAAGAAGTGATACAACAGTAATCAACGCGCTCATCATTGTAAAAATACTTCTCACCATACTGAGAACATGCTGATGACTGTTCATCACACGTTGACTTTCATTGTAAAAGGACGGGTGCTCAAACGTAATAAACGGTAGTCTTATCGCTTTTTGAAGCAATTCACCTTTCAAATGCAGACCAATCAGATTTGTCGCTTTCTGTTGACTAAGCTGAAGAATGAATTGAAGCCCATATCCTAAAATCACAATGACCATTTGCAGTCCAAATAACCACAAAACCTTTTGAATGTCACCTGAAGACGTCATAAATAAAATAATTTCATTAATCAAAGTTTGAATAATCCAGACACTAGCCAAAGGCATAAAACCAACGATCATTTGAATGAACAAAGTTAAAAGAAGATAAGAACGACTTTTTTTCCAAGTATAGGAGATTGCATATAAACAATGGTTCACTGTACTCATGAGATGCTCCACCTTACACCATTTAGTATAATTGACATATTTTTGATATTTATAATATGATAGCTTTGCTTAACTTCACTTTGAGAGGACGATATACGATGAATTCAATTTTTCTTTTACAGCTCGCTCTTATGATTTGCAGTCTTCTATTAACGGCTGGAATTATCATCTATTTAAAACAACAGATGCAGCTTATCATCTTACCTATAGAACACGTGGGGCAGAAACTTGCGCATCCACTTCTCGAACAGCCATCACCCATTCACATGAATGATCTGCTGCAAACAAATCGTACACAACAATTACTGATCTTCACTGACACAGCATGTCCGCACTGCATTCCATCACTCGAACAATTCCTAGAAACAAAAAAGCAGCGTAAACTAAACGTTTCATTGAGTATTTTGTTGAAAAACGGGCAAAAAAAGGACCAAGAATTATATCGTGATAACGAAACAAACTTGCGAATTATTCCGGTAGACGAACAATTGATAAACGCATTCCAAATTCAGGAGTTTCCGTTCTACATTATGGTAGAAGACAATGATACCATCTCATATGCAGCACCTTTTCCAGACGGTCTTTATTCAAGACTAGCTGCAAACTAAAGATAAATGAGGCATGTGAAGAGCATCAAACACATGCCTCATTTTTTATTATTGTGAATTCGGCTGAACATCCTTCCCTTTTTCCTCTGCAGCGATTTCATTAGCTTCGCTTGAAGCGGATGTTTGTTCCTCAGCTTGTTCAAACTCACTGCGAGCTTCATTTGAAATGTCAACTTGATCACCGTGCTGATTCACAGTAACGGAAGAAGACCCCTCTTTTTGAACCTCTTTCTCTAGTTCCTTTAATTTAGAAACATGAAGCTCTAAATCTTTTCCTTGCTGAACTAAAGTCAGTTGTTGAAATAACGCCTTTCTCTCTTCTGGAGAATGGTCGCCTTGAACAATTTGCGCTGCTTGGGTCAAAA
Source organism: Bacillus sp. XT-4 (assembly GCF_050864245.1). NCBI lineage: Bacteria > Bacillati > Bacillota > Bacilli > Caryophanales > Bacillaceae > Bacillus > Bacillus sp. XT-4. Next base: position 263,245 of record NZ_JBPAFI010000003.1, on the reverse strand, counting down.
AAGAATTTGATGTATGGCCAGCTTGACGCTTATTTGACGTCTGCATAGCATTTGTTACTAATGAAATTGGAGTTATGCTCATGCGTTCACACCCTAATAAATAAGATACTTAAATTTAGCAGCCACATTTAACGCGTTCTTGGCTAGTACAAATCTCACCTGTGTCACGATCCACATAGTAACGGAAAGTTCCAACGCCTTGAAGGAAACAAGTTGGTGCTGATTGGCAAGAAGTTACCAATCTTTGCAAAATACATCTAGCAGCTGCAGGTTGAACATTGGTCATTTTGTTTAAAATTCGATCTAACATATGAATTCCACCTTCCAATTTTTATGGTAATACAATACAATAATAACCAATTGATAGACAACTAACAACATATTTTGATAAATTTTCTAATTACTTCAAACTACTTTTCTTATTTACGACAAAATTTTTCGATTATAATTGTAGTAATTGTTACTTTTTTCGTATTCGAAAATAATTTATTTATCCATAAAAAGTAAATAAAAGATAGAAATAAGGTCAATTCACTCTTCCTAAAGTACTACTTGCTCAAGTATGATATAGAGTGAATACATAAAGGAGTGAACACAATTGCAACAAACTGAGAAAATCATTCAATCTCTTCATTCAATAACAAAGTGGGGAAAGGTTGGGAGCATCTTTCTCTATATTTCAGGTGGTCTATCCATCCTCAGTGGGTTTTGGCTTGTTCTTCCTGCTGCCATTGGCGTTTTTCTGATTATGATGGGAATTCATGTCCAAAAATCCGTGAAAGCAGCTGAACAATTGATTCAAGCGCCTGATACTTCTTACGAAGAATTATTGGAACAATATGCTAAGATGATGAAAATGCAGACACTGTTTGCCATTTCAAGTATTGCCGCAGTTATTCTCTCATTCATCGCTATCGTTTTGATGTTTATACTAGGCGGGCTAGCCTTTCTCCAAGAGCTTCCTACCGATGTCCAACAGTACGAAGATTATTACGAAGAAGAACTTGGTGACTTTTATTAATAGAAAGGGGTATCAATAAAATGCGATACCCCTTTTTTATTTGAGTTGGCATAGCCTTGATACTAAACTTGACAATCAGCCTTTATCATTTTAAAATACAAATCGTAATCATTACGGAATAAAGGAGGATTATAGCACTTATGCGCGTGAAAATCACCTTAGCCTGTACAGAAACAGGTGACAGAAACTATATCACTACAAAAAATAAACGAACGAACCCAGACAGATTGGAGTTAAAAAAATATTCTCCACGATTAAAGAAATACACCCTTCATCGGGAAACAAAATAATTTTCGGGATTCAAATCGTAACAATTACTATTTAAGCGAGGCGGCATACAAAATGATTATGTTCAAAAGGACTAAACCAAATGGATAAGAGAATACCTGTCACAGTTCTAAGCGGCTTTTTAGGAGCTGGAAAAACCACGATATTAAATCATGTTCTACAGAATCGTAAAGGGCTAAAAGTAGCTGTTATTGTCAATGACATGAGCGAAATAAATATTGATGCAGAATTAGTTAAGCAAGGCGGAGAACTCTCTCGATCAGATGAGAAACTGGTTGAACTATCTAATGGTTGTATTTGTTGCACATTGAGAGAAGATTTATTAATTGAAGTAGAACGCCTTTGTAAGGCTGGGAATATCGATTATATTGTCATTGAATCTACAGGTATTAGTGAACCAATTCCTGTCGCTCAAACTTTCTCTTACATTGATGAAGAAATGGGCATAGATTTGACACGTTTTTGCAGATTAGACACGATGGTAACGGTGGTAGATGCAAACCGTTTCTGGACAGATTTCCAGTCAGGAGAAAGTTTATTGGATCGTAAAGAAGCAGTTTCAGATGATGATGAACGAGAGATTTCCGATTTACTTATTGATCAAATTGAATTTTGTGATGTGCTCATTATCAATAAATGTGATCTTGTATCAGCATCAGAACTAGATCGGCTTGAGCACGTGTTAACCAAACTTCAACCAGAAGCAGCCATTATTAGAACCTCTAAAGGTAACGTACAGCCTAGTGATATTTTGAATACTGGTTTATTCAATTTTGAAAAATCTAGTGCTTCTGCGGGCTGGATCAAAGAAATTAATGCTGGACACTCTCAGCATACGCCTGAAACAGAAGAATACCAAATCTCATCTTTTGTTTATGAAAGAAGGCTTCCTTTTCATACTGGCAGACTGAATGCATGGTTAGATCAAATGCCAGAGCAGATTGTTCGAGCGAAAGGATTTATATGGCTAGCGACACATCATGATTTAACCATTTTAATTTCACAAGCCGGAAAATCTGTTGCAATTGAACCAATCGCATACTGGATTGCTGCCTTACCTGAGCAAGAACGATCACGGATCTTAAATCAGGAACCAGAAATTCTAGATGAGTGGGATGCAGAGTTTGGTGATCGACATACAAAACTTGTCTTTATCGGTGTAGATTTACCTAAAGCAGATATTATTCGTACACTAGATCAATGCTTACTCACACCTGAAGAATTTGATCAAGATTGGACAACGTTTGAAGACCCCTTTCAATGGAACATACACACTTAAACCAGGAGGGTTTTAAATGGCAAAGAAATCAAAAATAGCAAAAGAAAAAAAGCGGCAGCAGCTCGTTTTGAAATATGCACAATTAAGGAAAGAGCTAAAAGAAAAAGGTGACTATGAAGCTTTGCAGAAACTACCTAGAGACTCTTCACCCACTCGCTTAAAAAACCGCTGTGAATTAACTGGCCGTCCTAGAGGTTACTTGAGAAAATTTAAAATGTCTCGAATTGCTTTTCGTGAGCTTGCCTATAAAGGACAGATTCCAGGAGTGAAAAAATCGAGTTGGTAAATATTGATTTGATCTTAGCATAGTTCCTGTCAATGTAAAGTAGGACAAAATGAATAAAAATCTTTTTTTCATCCTTACTCCGTCAATTTTGAGGTACAAAATAGCATTTTAAAAAAACAGCAGAATCTCTGCTGTTTTTTTATGGGGATGAGCTTATAGGAAAAATTGTCCTGATGTTAAAAGAAGATTTTCAACAGTGATTATAGCATTTTCTCTTCTTTTCAAAAATCGATGATCATGATACTTTGTTGTCATTACCCGCCGATGTAGGACATCTCAACTTTTTTCTGATCTTTCTTTTGCTCTCTCTCAGCTGAATATTGATCCTGTCTGTTTGACCAAAGTTCCTTCAATATGTTCACTAGATATTCATCATTTTCTGAATTACGGATAAATCGTCTCAGATCAAAGCCCGATGATGCAAAAAGACAGGTGAATAATTCGCCACGTGCAGATAGTCTAGCTCTATTACACGATCCACAAAAAGCATCTGAAACGGAAGAAATAATGCCAATCTCTCCTGACCCATCCTCATAAAAATAACGCTTGGCTACTTCCCCTTGATATCGAGGAGGTTCTGGTTTGATAGGGTATTTTGAATGAATTAGCTCCATAATCTCTTTTTTCGTCAATACATGCTTGAGATTCCATTTGTTCGTATTGCCAACATCCATGAATTCAATAAATCGTAGAATGTGTCCTTCTTTTTTAAAATAGGCTGCCATTGGTAAGATATCTTGATCATTCACACCTTTTTGGACAACCATATTGATCTTAATAGCAAGTCCAGCTTTTTTTGCAGCCTCTATCCCATCAAATACTTTTTGGATAGAAATGTGTCTTCCATTCATCTGCTTAAAACGATCTGGATTTAAAGAATCTAAACTAATGGTGACTCTATTCAGACCTGCTTTCTTTAGCTTATCTGCGTACAACGGTAACAGCGTTCCATTGGTTGTCATCGCGATGTCTTCAATACCTGGAATTTTTGCGAGTTTTTCTATCAAAACGGGCAAATCTTTACGCATTAAAGGTTCACCACCCGTAATACGTAATTTCACCACACCTAATTCCTTTGCAAAAAGCGCAGCAAGTCGTTCAATTTCCTCAAAGCTAAGCAGCTCTTCTTTATCTAAAAAAGGATAATCTGGTCCAAAGATTTCAGCAGGCATACAGTACGTACATCTAAAATTACAGCGATCTGTTACGGATATTCTTAAATCGCGCAATGGTCGATGTCTTTTATCCAAAATACTGACCATACTTAGCCTCCTATTCTGTAATACGCTGATAATGAGTATAGATATTAAAAGATTCTCCTCTTACGAATCCAACTGTTGTTATATTTAATTCTTCTGCCATTTTAAGTGCTAACTCAGTAGGAGCTGATTTTGATATGACGATTGATACTCCTAATTTTGCTGCCTTCAACAGAACTTCAGACGATATCCGGCCGCTAAATACAAGGATTTTATCTCTCAGTGGGATTTTATGAAGTAAACAATATCCATAGATTTTATCCAACGCATTATGCCGTCCGATATCCGTCCTAGTGATGAATAGCTTTTCTGTATCACACAGTCCAGCATTATGGACACCACCAGTATGTTGAAATAACTGACTTTCCTCCTGTAAACATTTCATTAAATGAATACAAGTTTCAGCAGAAATACTGATTCGGTCAATGGCTGTTTTTGCCGTCTTCACATCTTGGAGAAAATAAAAATGTCTTCCTTTCCCACAGCAAGATCCGATCACTCGTTTTGTAAAATCTGAGGATTGGAACTGAGTTGAGTGATGTAAGTCAACATATGCAAAACCCATACTTTCATCTATTGTAAACCTTTTAATCTCTTTTTCAAATCGAATGACTCCTTCTGAAGCTAAAAAACCGATCACCAATTCTTTCAAATGATCCGGTGAACAAACGAGTGTGACAAACTCTTCACTATTCACCAGCACGGTTAAAGGGAATTCTTCTACAACTTCATCTGTTTTACATGTCATTTGACCTCTGCGATATTGGTGTATGCGTCGTTTCGTTTTAACAGAAGGATTCATGATCTGATCTTCCTTTCAACACAAATTTAGTTATATGAACCAGACGAATTGTGATATTATTTTAAAAAGTCATAAAAATGTAACATATTTCTATCTTATCAAACTTTTTGTTTGCTTTATATGGAGGGAACACAATGAACAAAACAAAAAACCGTTGGCTTATCGCTACAAGTGCTGTGGGGATTCATTTATCTATCGGATCTGTTTATGCATGGAGTGTTTTTACGAATCCTTTACATCAAACCTTTCAATGGTCATTAACAGAAATAAGCCTGACATTTAGCATCGCTATTTTATTTTTAGGTTTATCAGCTGCCTTTATGGGGCATTTCGTTGAAAAGTATGGGCCGAGGGCATCAGGGCTCTTCTCAGCTATTTTCTTCGGCATTGGGATGACTGGATCAGGGTTTGCTGTTCACATGTCTTCATTACCTCTCCTCTATTTATTTTATGGTGTACTCGCTGGAATCGGATTAGGTGTAGGCTATATTGCACCAGTTTCAACATTAGTCAAATGGTTTCCAGATCGAAGAGGACTCGCAACGGGTTTAGCCATTATGGGTTTTGGATTTGCTTCTCTGATTTGCAGTCCCATTATTCAATTTCTCATTGAAAAAGTTGATATTGCAAATACCTTCTATATTCTCGGAATCTCTTATTTTATCATCATGGTCGTTTCATCTCTTTATTTATCACCACCAACACCTGATGATGTCAAACAATTTAACGTGCTAAAAACAAGCCAAAGGAAAATTCCTCAAGATTTATCACAGCTCACAGCAAATGAAGCCATTAAAACACGGCGTTTTTATTATTTGTGGGTCATGCTCTTTATTAATATCACATGCGGAATTGCCATTATTTCTGTAGCATCACCGCTTGCTCAAGAAAGTGTTGGTTTCACGGCCGGTGCAGCAGCTACTCTTGTTGGAATTTTAGGTGCCTTTAATGGGCTAGGACGGATCGGATGGGCGTCTTTCTCTGATTATATTGGAAGGCCAAATACGTATACGATTTTCTTTACTATACAGCTCATTGCTTTTCCCTTACTTCCCTACTTAAAAGATCCGCTCATCTTTTCAATCGTGATGGCGATCATTTATACGTGCTACGGAGGAGGGTTTGCTTCAATTCCAGCCTATATAGGAGATTTATTTGGTACGAAGCAGCTAGGTGCCATACACGGTTATATTCTCACCGCTTGGGCCGCTGCTGGTTTAGCAGGACCTTTATTTTCCTCCTTTATTCGTGACATTACAGGCAATTACACACAAAGTCTCATGGTCTTCTCTGGCCTATTTTTCATTGCGTTTATCATATCTCTTCTCATTCGGAAGGATATTAAACAACTTCGTGAATCAAATCTTACTGCTCCTTCTTCTGTCACGGTCCGCTCTTAATATGAATTTGACAGAATGACAATCTACAGGTAATTTTTAGATATGAAAACGCTTTACAAAGTAATAGGAGGGTGACGATATCATGGGAAAAACAAAACACAAGGGGCCTATTAAACTCAACAAAAAACCCTCACCAAAGCTATGGGCCTCTTTTGCTCCTATGGGGCTTGGAAAAGTAAAACCGAAACACATTCGAGACACAATGAAAGTGGCATGGGAGAACAAAGATAACCTCCCCTATGCGTACCGTATATTGACTCAGGGCGTTTGTGACGGCTGTGCTCTTGGTGTATCAGGTTTATACGATCAAACACTAGCAGGACCCCATATATGCACAACAAGACTGAATGTGCTACGGCTTAACACAATGCCAGCTATTGATCCAAAATGGTTCGAAGATATTGAGCGGCTCAAACAAATGGATAGCACGTCTCTTCGAAAACTTGGGCGTATTCCTTATCCTCTGATTCGAAAAAAAGGTGAGAATGCCTTTACACGCATTTCTTGGGATGGTGCATTAGATCAAATCGCCGCTAAAATCAAATCGATTGATAAACGTCAGCTTGCTTTCTATTTAACAGCTAGAGGGATTACGAATGAAGTGTACTATACTGCGGCGAAAGCTGCGCGATATATTGGAACAAATCATATCGATAATGCTTCTCGTATTTGCCATTCACCAAGCAAAACCGCTCTTAAACGCTCCCTTGGTATAGGTGCATCCAGCTGTAATTACAGTGATTGGATTGGAACAGATGTATTGATTTTTTGGGGCTCTGTTGCAGCAAACAACCAGCCGGTTTCCACTAAATATATGTACGCCGCTAAAAAGAAAGGAACCAAGATCATTGTCATCAATCCATATAAAGAGCCTGCAATGGAAAAATATTGGGTCCCTTCTATCCCAGAAAGTGCTTTATTCGGCACAAAAATAGCGGATGATTTTTATCAAGTCAATATAGGCGGCGATATTGCGTTTATGAATGGTGTCATCAAACATTGGTTTGAAATGGAAGAGCAAGCGCCTCATTCCGCTCTTGACCATGAATTTATCCAAGCGCATACAACCGGCATAAAAGATGTAAAGCAGCATGTCGCTCAGTTAAAATGGGCGGATCTCGAAGCATCGTCAGGCTTATCTAAAGAAAGAATGAAGGAATTCGCTGTACTGCTTGCCAATGCCAATTCAGGCGTGTTTATTTGGAGTATGGGTCTCACTCAGCATCGTTTTGCAACTGATAATATATCACAAGTCGCAAACCTTGCCATGTTACGCGGATTTATTGGCAGAAAACATTGTGGCGTTATGCCTATTCGTGGCCATAGCGGTGTCCAAGGTTCAGGCGAAATGGGTGCCGATCCATTCGTATTGCCCGGCAGTGATTTTGATGAAGAGAATATTAAAAGAATCGAGAAGATATGGGGATTTGATATTCCAAAATGGCATGGTGACACGATTGGGCAATCATTTGAAAAAATGGCTCTTCCAAAAGAACACCCGCAAAAGCTGAAGATGCTGTTTACTAGCGGTGGAAACTTTTTAGAAACAATGCCAAATCCTGAAGCGATTGAAAAAGCACTATCCGAGCTTGAACTCCGTGTCCATCAAGATATTATTTTGAACACCTCTACACTGGTAGAAGCAGAAGAGACTGTGATTGTTCTGCCTGCAATGACAAGATATGAACAGCCAGGCGGCGGTACATCAACCAGTACGGAACGCATGGTGTATTTCAGTCCGGAAATTGAAGGGCCACGCATTGAAGAAGCCAGAGCTGAATGGGACATTTATATTGACCTAGCAAAAAGGGTTCGTCCAGAAGATGCGAAGCTGATTCATTTTGACCATGCTGAAGACATTCGTCGTGAGATTGCCATCGCAAATCGGAACTATGATGGGATCCAGCATTTGCGTCATAAAGGGGATGTCTTTCAATGGGGTGGCGCATGGCTTTGCGAAGATGGGGTGTGTCCAACACCGGATGGAAAAGGACACCTGCTCCCAGCACAGCTGCCCCAATATCGAAAAACTGAGGGGCATTTCAATATCACGACAAGACGAGGCAAGCAATTCAACTCTATGATTTACAGTGAAAAGGATGCCTTTAATGGTGGAAAGCGGCATTCTATCTTGATGAATGAAGAAGATGCGAAAGAGCTTTACGTCCAAGAAGGCGATCCTGTTGTCCTTTTCAATCAATATGGATCCTACCAAGGAGTTGCTCAATTCGGAGAGCTGAAACGTGGAAATATTGCAGTTTATTGGCCTGAAGGAAACGTGTTAATACCAAAAGGAGTTTACGAAAGCTATTCCCAGATTCCAGAATACAATACCACCGCGATATTAGAAAAAGCCGAAACCTTTCATGCAAGAAAAGATCAGCACTACGTGGAGAAACGGATTGATGAATTAGAAACGACTTTAAATTGATCCTTTATGAAAAAACAGCTGGGGGTTTCTCCCCAGCTGTCTATTCACATCTTATTGACCAAAAGCGTTCGCTTCTTTTTGAAGAATATGATTTAATTCTTCTGCATTTGCTGCTGGTTGATATTGTCCACCACCAGCTTTGGCAACAGATTTTAGACTTTTTGCTTCTTTTTCATTTACATCGAAGCCAATGATATTGACGATTGTGTCAATACCTTCTTCATGTAATTGCTTCGCTGCTTGTGATGGGCTTCCGCCACATGTTTCCTCACCATCGCTGACAACATATACAATATTTTTTCCTTCAGCTTGGTGATCTTCAAAATCTTGTTTCGTATCAGTTAATGCTTTGGCAAGTGGTGTCCAGCCTGTTGGACCATACACATTTAGCGCTTGTTGAAAGGCTGCTTGCTCATATGTTCCAAATCCATAAACTGCTTCGGAACTTGCACAAGAAACGGCTTTTCCTGCATTTTTATTCGTTCCTTCATGACCAAAAACACGAAGCAAGACTTGTGTATCTTCTGATAAAATACTTGCGAAACTTTGGATCGAGCGTTTTGCGATATCGATTTTCTTTTCGCCTTCAACCGATTGTGCCATGCTTCCGCTTAAATCAAGTAAAATCACCACATGAGCAGGCTCCTTTTTCGTTACAGCATGAGCTGGTGAAGAAAGAAGCAGAACAAGACTCGCTAAAATGGTTAATATAATATTTCTTTTCATTAAAAAATCTCCCTTTTTTTCATTTGTACAGAAAAAGAGAAACGAAAGCATCAATCAATCGTTTCCCTTTTCTTCAGCAAGTTATTCGTGTAGTTTTAATGATTCTGCTGTAAGGATAGAACCCATTTCTTTCCCTGTGCTTGCTTGGTAGTAATGACCTTTACCAGCTTTAGCTACTTGCATCAATTGACCTTCATAGCCATCGTTAAAGTCTAATCCAATCACATTGACTACAGTAGATCCCTTTGAGTTATGAAGCTCTTTCGCTACTTTCACTGGATCTCCACCACAAGTTTCTTCACCATCAGTAATTAAGTACACAATGTGTTTTGTTCCTTTATGAAGCTGCTTATCTGCTTGCTTTGCACTTTCAAGAGCACGTGCAATCGGTGTCCAGCCATTTGGTCCAAGACCGTTTAGAGAGTTTTCGAAACTATCCTTTTCATAAGGCTGAACGCCATAAACGCCTCTAATGACTTCACATGATTGAGCTTTACCTGAGTTTTTGTTGTTTCCTTCAGACCCAAACAAACTCATACGGATTTTAGCATCTTTCGGAAGAGACTGAGCAAATTTAAATACCTCTTGTTTTGCTAAATCGAATTTGCGCTCTCCATCCACTTTTCTTGCCATACTTCCACTTGCATCAAGTAAGATGGTCACTCTTACATCTTTCTTATGTTTTTTGGCTGATGCTGCTTCTGCAAATACTGGTGAAGAGATTGACATTGATAATGTCAATACAGCTAAGGTTACGAGTGTAAATACTTTTTTCAACATGCTTTTCCTTCCTCCTTATGTATTTGATTGAAACATCTTAATCGTAAAATATTCTGTCTTGGAATGGTATAGGACTCGATCCCTTTTTCTCTTTCATCAAAATCACTAAAATTCTGTCAGATGTCTAGATATTTTCACCTAAAGACTCTTTTGTCACCCTCGTTTTCTCATTCTTTCGAGGGGCTTTGTATCGGCCATCGGTTCTTGTCGGGATGTAAATGTTTAAGATTTCCTGAGGTGCGTCTTAAGTCGCAATTTGTCACATTCTGTTCAAACCTCTTCACACATAAAAAAAGATGCCCCCATTTTGAGGCATCTTTGCTTTTATTTCTTAGCCATATATGTGTTCAGAAAGCGATCAGCTGATTCAATTTTTATCCCTTGATAATAATGTTTCACGATCGCCTCTACTTTTTTACCTGACTGTGCCATATAATGTGCACCATACTGACTCATGCCCACACCATGGCCATACCCTTTTGTCGTAATTACGATTTGCTGACCCTTTCGTTCCCATGTAAAGTCCGCAGAGTGCAATCCTAGTGATTCGCGAATGTCTCTACCCGACAATGTTTTTCCGTTAATGACGGCTTTGGCTACTTGATTGCCTGGTGTACGTTCTACAATTTCTCCCACCTGCTGTTGGCCAAGGGTCACACCCAGTTTTTGCTGAAATTCGCTCACTGTGATGGTTTTCTTGTTTTGGAATTTGGGTGATTTTTCGTCCCATTTGCTTGAGACGCTTTTCAAATAAGGGATTTCATTTTTCCAATAAGCTTCTGCATTTTCGGTTTTCCCATTACTTGTTGAAAAGAAGGAAGCATCAATTGGTTTTTCGTCATACGTCAGTACTTTCCCTTGTGTACTGGCGACAGCTTCTGTGACCTTTTTTAATTTCCAATTGTACGCTTTTCCCCAAATTTTCTTCAGTTCCTGTTTATTTTTGTACACTTGGAACATTTGAGTGTCATCTACAAGAGAACCTTGTGGAGATTTGACGGTTTTATCAATGATCATTTGTCTGACGATATACGTTCTAGCGGCGAGTGCCTGTGCCTTGAGCGCCTCAATTTCAAAATCGGCTGGCATTTCAGAAGCGACGACACCGATCACATACTCTTCTAAGGGGATGTTTTCTACCTGCTGATGCGCTGAACGGTAGACGGGAATGGAGACGGGTGATTGTTTCAATTTGACTGAACCTTTCACTTCTTTTTTAACTGATGGTTCTGCTGCTACGTGTTGGCTGGCCGCTGATTTTCCTTGGAACGTCGGCAACACGAGTAAGGTTGGAATCATTAAAATGATGATGCAAATTCCTGCGATTGTCCATATCATTGGTTTCATTTGGCTGCCCCCATTTGTCATTGAATCTCTTTTATCCTATGGGCAAGGACAAGCTAATATGACAGCTTCTTTCATTCATTGGACAAGTCTTTTGATGATATGTTTGTGCTCTTCATCATTTGATTGACTGTTCGTCTTTATGAATAAAATTTAAAATGATTGGATACACTAATGATAAGCTTTTGAAAATGCAACCAGTCTATGATTCTAAAAAAAATCAGCATGCCCAAATGGACACACTGATTTCTTTTATCATTACGCGTTCAGATCTGATACAACTTGTTCTTGTGTCACATCTGCTGATTCATCATTTACTCTTTCAATATCTGCACCGATTGCTGCTAGTTTTTGGTGGAAGTTCACATATCCACGATCAATATGCTTCAATTCAGTGACACGTGTATGACCTTCTGCCACTAATCCAGCAAGTACAAGTGCTGCTCCTGCTCTTAAATCAGTCGCTGCCACTTCAGCACCTTGAAGTTGAACAGGTCCATTGATAATCACAGAGCGACCCTCAATTTTAATATCGCCATTCATGCGGCGGAATTCTTCAGCATGCATAAAACGATTTTCAAACACAGTTTCTGTGATCATGCTTGTTCCGTTCGCACGAAGCAATAGCGCCATCATCTGAGATTGCATATCCGTTGGGAACCCAGGATGCGGCATTGTTTTTAGATCGATTGGCTTGAGCTCAGATGGTCCAATGACTCTTAAACCTTCTTCTTCTTCAATGATCTGAATACCCATTTCTTCCATTTTTGCCACAAGTGAAGTCATGTGCTCAGGCACAGCGCCTTTTACAAGAACATTTCCTTCAGTAATGGCTGCTGCCACCATAAACGTACCAGCTTCAATTCGGTCAGGGATGATGTTGTGTTTTGCACCGTGAAGTGTTTCTACACCTTCGATTTTGATTGTACCAGTTCCAGCCCCGCGAACCTTACCGCCCATGGCATTGATGTAGTTTGCCAAATCAACAATTTCAGGTTCTTTTGCTACGTTTTCTAAAATCGTCGTTCCTTCAGCCAATGCTGCTGCCATGATGATGTTTTCAGTTGCCCCTACACTTGGGAAATCCAAATAGATTTTTGCACCTTTTAAACGGCCATTTACTTCAGCCTCGATGAAACCATTACCTACTTGAATTTTAGCTCCCATTGCTTCAAAGCCTTTTAAATGCTGATCAATTGGTCTTGAACCAATCGCACAACCACCAGGTAATGCAACTCTTGCATGACCTGTTCTAGCTAAAAGTGGTCCCATGACGAGCACAGATGCTCTCATTTTACGGACGTACTCAAACGGAGCCTCAGTTTCTAGTGCATGAGATGCATCTACTGATACTTCGTTATTTTCAAAATGTACTTCTGCTCCTAAATGACGTAACACTTCATTGATTGTATATACATCGGAGAGCGTAGGTACATCACAAATTACGCTTTTTTCTGTACTTGCTAACAAAGATGCAGCGATAACTGGTAAAACGGCATTTTTTGCGCCTTCTACTTTAACTGTGCCGTTTAACTTTTGACCGCCGCGGACGATGATTTTTTCCAAGGTCTTCCCCTCCGCGTCCCAAATTCTCTATATTAATATTCAGTCGTTACGATTGGTGTGCCAACCGTAATCGTATGATTTTCGTTCATTTCCGAACTTCTGATGGCAATTTGAACATTCATTTTATCATTTGAAGTCATAATGAACTGTTCCCACTTCTCTGTGTAAGCGGAAAGCGACACAAAATTAGACTCAACGAGATACTCAACTGGTTTTGCTTGAAATTCATTTGCTATCATTTCAGCTTTTTTTTGCAAAACAACATCCATCATACCATTTACATGACCATCGAGACAAGTAAAAATCACAAATTTTTCTTGTAATATGCTTTTTGCATGACGTACGAACTGATCATATGTATGCTCCCAGGTATTCAGTGGGCGAGCACCTTTTTGCTCATATAATAAATACGACTTTTGGTTTGATTTTGTGTCGGTCTTCACGAGTAAAATTTTCGATAATGTATCATTTTTTTCATCTTTGTAAATTCCTGTGACTTTGGTGACATGTTTCTCTTTTTTTTCGGTCCACTCATACTGTCGTAGTTCGTCTTTCAAACGTTTCACTTTTTTTGAAAATTGTTCGGATGAAATGTCTATATTTGTTTTGGCATGAAGCGTCCATCCACTTACTTCGATTTGCTGGTTTTTCATACCTTCTGCTATTTGGGCGAGCGTGGATGTTTCTTCCGCCCGAACACCTTGAATCATCAGAACAAAAAAAAGAATAAATGCAAATAATGGCCAACCTTTTAAATACTTTCTCACTTGTCATTCCCCCTTGCTACAAGTGTTGCCGCAAGGAGATCAATGCATACGTGGAAAAGTCATCAAAGGCCATATTTTTGACACTTCTTTTTACGTTCCCGCAGAAGGCAGTGACCAAACCTTTTATGTTAAAACATATAAGGGATTTGTCTGGAGAAATTTAAATAATCAAGGAAGAAATTGCTGACTGCCGATGCAATAGCAATCGTGAGCAGCATCATGAGCAATCTAGCTTGAATAATTTTTCCTTTTTTAATCAGTGGATCAATATTCACCGCAAGCAATGCCCACCACGTAATGGCGATAAAAAATAGGTGGATCACAATACTGACAATTGCTTGTTGTCCTACGTCTTCCATACACTTGAATCCTCCTTTTATTGATTTCTGTAAAGGAAAACTCCCTTTCATTATATCCTCCAAAATCGGAAAGATGAATCATTTGGAAAAAAGAGCTACATTTAGAGTGAATCCCCTCTTATTCTGATGCGAAGGAGATGATATACTGCGGTGGAAGGAGCTGATCATATTTGAAAGATTCTTTTCCTGACTTTGTTGATTTGTACGGAGAACTGGTTCCCTCATTTGAACATGAATGGGAAGCCATTGCTTTCTACTTTGATTATAGACAGACACAGCTAGAAGAATTAGCACAATTGTGTCATTTTCATAACATTTCTTTGGATTACTCAGAGGAAAGCCTTTATCAGTTAGAGTCATTATACTTCGATGCCTTCCGTCAGCAGCTTTTTGCTGAGTGGAAAATGCCTATTGATGCATTGGAAGCGATGTTGAGTGTGTACATGGGAGAGGTTGTCATCAAGCATCATTCAGATGCTGACTGGGTCGTGCGGCCTTATATGGACTCTTCGCACCAATATACGCTTGGCTTACGCAGAAACAATAAAACATGGCATTGCAGTACGCAATTTTGCGAGCAGTTATATCTTGAAAAGCAAGCATCTCATCCGTATGTGTCGATGTATCAATCTCTCATGTCATCCTAAAAAAAATCCTTCTTATCACAGTGATAAGAAGGATTTTCTGTTTTATTTCCCTGCTACATTTAAACGGTTTAATGCCCGTTTTAATGCGAGTTCCGCCCTGCGTACATCACTTTCATTCGGGTGGTTCAAATGCTCTTCAGCACGCTGTTTCGCTGATTTTGCACGATCGACATCAACTTTGTCTGATGTTTCAGCAGCCTGAGCAAGAATGGTTACTTTTTCGGGGCGAACTTCAACAAATCCACCGCTTACTGCAACCAATTCAGTTGATCCACTATGTTTTAAGCGAACTGCACCGATTTTTAGCGGAGCAACCATTGGAACGTGGCCAGCTAAAATCCCAAGCTCACCGCTTTCTGCTCTTACACTGACCATTTCCACATCCGCTTCATACACTGGGCCGTCGGGAGTAACGATATTGACTTGAACGGTCTTCATGCTTTTACCCTCCTAAGGACCAGATTAGGCCTCTACACCCATCTCTTTGGCTTTTTCAACCACTTCTTCAATGCGGCCGACTAAGCGGAATGCATCTTCTGGAAGGTGATCGTATTTACCAGATAAGATTTCCTTGAAGCCTTTAACAGTTTCTTGCAATGGCACATAAGAACCTTTTTGGCCAGTGAACTGTTCTGCTACGTGGAAGTTTTGAGATAGGAAGAATTGAACACGACGAGCTCTGTGTACCACAAGCTTATCGTCCTCAGATAATTCATCCATACCTAAAATGGCAATGATATCTTGCAATTCTTTATAACGTTGCAATGTTTGCTGAACTTCACGCGCGATCGCATAATGCTCTTCGCCAACAATCTCAGGTGCAAGGGCACGAGATGTTGAAGCAAGTGGATCTACCGCTGGGTAAATCCCCATCTCTGTCAACTTACGCTCAAGGTTTGTCGTTGCATCAAGGTGAGCGAACGTTGTAGCTGGAGCTGGATCTGTATAGTCATCCGCAGGTACATAGATCGCTTGAATCGATGTAACCGATCCTACGTTTGTAGACGTGATACGCTCTTGAAGCTGACCCATTTCTGTTGCAAGAGTTGGCTGATAACCTACCGCTGAAGGCATACGTCCAAGAAGGGCTGATACTTCAGAACCTGCTTGTGTAAAACGATAGATGTTATCGATGAAGAACAATACGTCTTGACCTTGTTCATCACGGAAATGCTCTGCCATTGTCAAACCAGTTAGAGCTACACGCATACGTGCACCTGGTGGTTCGTTCATTTGGCCGAAGACCATCGCTGTTTTTTCGATAACGCCAGAATCTTTCATTTCGTAGTAAAGGTCATTTCCTTCACGTGTACGCTCTCCAACACCAGCGAATACAGAAATACCGCCGTGTTCTTGTGCGATGTTGTTGATCAATTCTTGAATCAGAACGGTTTTACCAACACCGGCTCCACCGAATAGACCGATCTTTCCACCTTTGATGTAAGGAGCAAGAAGGTCAACAACTTTGATACCTGTTTCAAGAATTTCAACTTCTGTAGAAAGTTGATCAAAAGAAGGCGCTTGTCTGTGGATTGGGTCTCTTTGCGCTTCCACACCAAGTGGCTCATCTAAGTCAATGTTATCTCCCAGTACGTTGAATACACGTCCAAGTGTTACGTTACCAACTGGTACTGAAATTGGTTTTCCAAGGTCTACAGCTTCCATACCGCGCTTCACACCGTCTGTTGATGCCATTGCGATGGTTCTCACTGTATCATCACCTAAATGTAGTGCTACTTCTAAAGTTAAGTCGATATCAACTTCACTTTCGCTTTCCGCTTTATGCGAAACTTTGATCGCATTATAAATCTCAGGCAAGTGACCGTCTTCAAAACGAACGTCTACGACTGGTCCCATGATCTGACTGATGCGTCCTGTTTTCATTGCATTCCCTCCTGACAATTATTTCTATTCTAAGGCAGCTGCTCCGCCGACAATTTCTGTAATCTCTTGTGTAATCGCTGCTTGACGAGCACGGTTGTAAGAGAGTGTCAGGCTGTCGATCAATTCTTTTGCGTTGTCTGTTGCACTCTTCATTGCTGTCATCCTTGCAGCATGTTCACTTGCTTTGCTGTCAAGAAGCGCACCGAAAATCAAACTCTCTGCATATTGAGGAAGGAGAACTTCAAGAATTTCTTCTTCAGAAGGCTCAAACTCATAAGATGCGGAACGTTTATTTGGTGTCGCTGCGGCCGAAAGGTCCGTTAGCGGCAATAATTTTTTCTCTGTTACTTCTTGTGAAATGGCACTGACGAAATGGTTATAGAACATGTAAAGCTCATCAAACGCTTCATCAGAGAACATTTGCACTGTACTGCTTGCTAATTCTTTAATATCAGCAAACGCTACTTCGTCTCCAAGCCCTGTTACTTCAGAAATAACTGGAATACCACGCTTTTTGAAGAAGTCGCGTCCGATTTTACCAATCACAATCACCGCATATTCATCAGCAGATTGATGACGAGATTGAATGGCTTGGTAAGCGGCACGTAAAATCGAGCTGTTAAAAGGTCCTGCAAGTCCTCGATCAGATGTAATGACGAGATACCCTGTTTTCTTAACAGGTCTTGAAAGAAGCATTGGGTGCTTAGCACTTGTTCCAGTTGCGATTGCCGCAACGACTTCTTGGATTTTCTCCATGTATGGAACAAAGGACTTCGCATTATTTTCAGCACGATTCAGTTTCGCAGCTGATACCATTTGCATCGCTTTTGTGATCTGACTCGATTTTTTTGTTGACGTGATCCTTGACTTAATATCGCGTAATGAGGCCAAAGATTTCACCACCTTTTTTCAGGAATCCGTGTTCATTTACGTGAAAAGAGAGAAAAAGAGAATCTTTTTCTCTCGGAAAGATTACTAATTAGTTGCTTGGTGCAAACGTACGTTTAAAGCCTTCGATCGCTGCTTTCCACTCTTCATCAGCAGGCATGTTTCCTGTTTGAGAGATTGTGTCAAACAAGTCTTTATGGTTTTCTTCAATGTACATGAATAACTCAGCTTCAAAGCGTTTGACATCAGCAATCGCTACATCATCTAAGTATCCTCTTGTCAGTGCATAAAGAATCGCTACTTGTTTTTCAACTTTCAGCGGTTTGTTCAAGTCTTGTTTTAAGACTTCAACTGTTCTAGCACCACGGTTTAATTTGGCTTGAGTCGCTTGGTCTAGATCAGATCCAAACTGAGCGAATGCTTCAAGCTCACGATAAGAAGCAAGATCCAAACGAAGTGTACCTGCTACCTTTTTCATCGCTTTGATTTGTGCAGAACCACCTACACGAGATACAGACAATCCTGCGTTTACCGCTGGACGTACGCCTGAGAAGAAGAGGTCAGATTGTAAGAAGATCTGTCCATCTGTGATTGAGATAACGTTTGTTGGGATATATGCAGAGATATCACCAGCTTGCGTTTCTACGAAAGGCAATGCTGTGATAGAACCGCCACCCTTTTCATCACTAAGCTTCGCTGCACGCTCTAATAAACGAGAGTGAAGATAGAAAACATCACCAGGGAATGCTTCACGGCCTGGAGGACGACGAAGCAATAATGAAAGCTCACGGTAAGCTGCCGCTTGTTTAGAAAGGTCATCATACACAACAAGCACATGCTTGCCGTTATACATGAATTCCTCACCCATCGTTACACCTGCATAAGGAGCAAGGTAAAGAAGTGGAGCTGGCTGTGATGCAGAAGCTGTGACAACGATTGTGTAGTCAAGCGCACCATGCTTACGAAGTGTTTCAACAACACCACGAACAGTTGATTCTTTTTGTCCGATCGCTACATAGATACAGATCATGTCTTGATCTTTTTGGTTCAGGATCGTATCGATTGCAACAGATGTTTTACCTGTTTGACGATCCCCAATGATCAATTCACGCTGTCCGCGTCCGATTGGAATCAAGGCATCAATTGCTTTAATTCCCGTTTGAAGCGGCTCATGTACCGATTTACGATCCATAACGCCTGGTGCTTCACTTTCGATTGGACGTGTTTTGCTTGTTAAAATTGGACCTAGTCCATCAACAGGCTGACCAAGTGGGTTCACAATACGTCCGATTAACTCTTCCCCTACTGGAACCTCCATGATACGACCTGTACGTTTTACGTCGTCACCTTCACGGATATCTTTGTAAGGTCCTAAGATTACGATACCTACGTTAGACTCCTCAAGGTTTTGAGCCATACCCATTACACCGTTAGAGAACTCAACAAGCTCTCCTGCCATAATGTTGTCAAGGCCATGTACACGCGCGATACCGTCCCCTACTTGAATGACTGTACCGACATCTTTTACTTCAATTTCAGATTGATAGTTTTGGATTTGCTGCTTTATCAGCGCGCTAATCTCTTCAGCTTTGATACTCACTAAGGTTTCACCCCTTCTAACGATTTTCGCCTGCAAGCTGACGTTCAATGCGGGAAAGCTTTCCGCTGACACTGCCGTCATAAATGCGGTTTCCGATACGGATTTTCACTCCGCCTATTAGATCCTTGTCAATCACGTTTTCAACACGCAGTGATGTGACTCCGGCTTTTTTGGCAAATACTTCAGATAAAGATTGAATTTCAGCTCCGCTGAGCGGTTTAACTGAATACACGATCGCATCGTCTATTTGTTTCGTACGGTTTGCAAGTTTCACAAACTCAGACGCCATTTCAGGAAAAATATTCGTGCGCCCGCGGTCAATCAGTAAATACATTGTGTGCAAAACATATGTCGAAACACCTTTGAAAGCTTCTGCAATCAGATGTTTCTTTTTGTCTGCCGTAATCTTCGGATGAACAAGAAAGTCATTTAATTCTTGGTCAGCCTTCAGAACTTTTTTGATCTCATTCAGCTCTTTTTCAGTTTCGTCTACTGCCGAAGAAGCAAGAACGATGTCAAAAAGAGCAGAAGCGTAACGCTTAGAGACAATAGTCACGCTCATCGGCTTTCGCCTGCCTCTTTAAGATACTCTTGGATCAATTTCTCTTGTGCTTGCTCATCAAGTTCTTTTTCAATCACTTTAGAAGCAATTAATACAGATAGTGATGCAACTTGCTCACGCAGTGCAGCCACAGCTTGTTCTTTTTCTTTCACGATTTCAGTTCTAGCAGACTCTTTCAAGCGCTCTGATTCTTGACGCGCTGCTTGAATGATATCTTCTTTTTGTTTCTCACCAATCTTTTTCGCATTTTCGATGAGTGTATGTGATTCTTCGCGTGCTTCTTTCAATAAGACACGTTGTTCTTCAAGAAGCTTTTCAGCTTGAACGTGCTTTTCTTCAGCACTTGAAATTTCATTTCCTATATAATCTTCACGCTGTTTCATAATCCCTAATAAAGGCTTAAGCGCAAATTTCTTTAAAAGTGCAAGCAGGATGAGCATAGCGATCAGCTGGAATATGATATCTCCGGTGTTTAGACCTGCTCCTAAAACTACTGGTAACTGAGACATTTAGTACGGCAACTCCCTTCTTTAAATAATATGTTAAGAAACAAAACATAAAGGAATGGCGAAGTTTCGAACTAATCTGATCTTCGCCATTAAAATTCATATTAGAACGCTTCTCACATATTAACCAAAGAATGCCAAGAATGCGATAACGACAGCGATAATTGGAAGTGCCTCAACTAAAGCTACCCCGATGAACATAAGTGTTCTTAGTTCTCTACCAGCTTCTGGCTGACGAGCGATTCCTTCAACTGTTTTAGATACGATTAGACCGTTACCAATACCTGCTCCTAGTGCTCCTAAACCGATTGCAATTGCTGCTGCTATTAAATTCATTAAAAAGCTCCTCCTTTAAAATAACGTCCTTTTTGGACTCTCAATTTTTTAGTGTTCGTCGCTGACTTTATGGGAGATATACACCATTGTCAGCATGGTGAAGATAAATGCCTGGATGGTACCGACAAACAAACTGAATGCCTGCCATACAATCATCGGCACGATGGCACCTAATGTACCAATGATACCTAGTGCAAGGTTTTGCGAATAGAAATTAGTCGCAAGTCCTGCAAGTAAACCAAGAAGAATCTCTCCAGCGAAAATATTTCCATAAAGACGCAAACCAAGTGTTAATGTGTTTGCAAATTCTTCAATAATTTTCAGCGGTACTAAAAGTGGGATTGGTCTAAAGTAGTCTTTTGTATATTCCTTGACTCCTTTTGCTTTAACACCATAGTAGTGTGTCAATCCCATGACCATAACCGCTAGTGTCATTGTGATTGCAGGATCAGCAGTTGGTGATTTCCACCATAAGTTGTGATCGACCGTAATCGAGAATGGCAGTCCAAGCATGTTTGAAACAAATATGTACATGAGTAATGTAACGCCAAGCGCTAGAAATGGGGCTCCTGTTTTCATGTCCATCGAACTACCTATGATATTTCGAACAAAATCAACAATCCATTCCATGAAGTTCTGCGCCTTTGTCGGACGAATAGCCAGAACACGAGTAGTCAGCACCGCTATGAGAAGAACGATGATACTAGCAATCGTAATCATGAGAACATTGGATAAGTTGAACGTTAACCCTAAAAATTCTGTAGTTTTTGAACTGTGACCCAAAGAGTATTCACCTCTCTTCCATAGTAGAACGTTTAAGTTGAATGAAGGAATCTATCATAATGACAGGATATATTGTCATTAATCCTATAACAACACCTGCCAGATGAACTTCGTTAGGGTAACGCCAAGCAATCGCTACTGCGAGAATTGCGTTGGCCCACCTGGCTGTACTTCCCATTGAACGAATAGATTTTCCTTTTTTAACTGCTCGATCAAAAGCATGCATTCTCCGAATAAGCAGGAATAAATTAAAGAAAGCAAAAATTGTGCCGATAATGAAACCAAGAAACAGTGGTTTAAAACCAGGCATGGCATAGCCAAACACAAAAATTGCCAATAAATAGAACATATATTTACTCTGTCTGCGGAAAATGACGTTTGGATCGTTCATTCATCTGACTCCCGATGAAAAATATTGTAAAAAAGGTGATAAATGGTGATGAAAACTGCGTAGAAGACGCTTATGATAAGCCGTCCTGTTTGAAAAAAATCAATCACCCATCGGTCTAATTGTGCAATCAGACTTGAAATCTTTAGATCTATGGGATTCTGCTTCATTCGCTGATACAAACCCTGATTATTAAAGGGTTCACAATGAGGATTAGTAGAGTGCTATAGGCTATGAAAACCTTACCATAATACCCTCGTTTAGCATACAATAGCGTCTATGATGTGTCAATCCGTTGAAAGTTAAAAAACTTTTCTATAATGAGAGAGCACACAAAATGTTCACAATTTCATCAAACTTTAGGAGAGATGTGACATTCATTCAAAAAAACTGCTAATGTTCAGTATACATTGATTTTTCTAAGAACGATATCAACCGTTTGTCATATTTTTCAAAAAAGCCCACATGCACGTTTGCATGTGGGCTTTTCATGAATCATTCTTATTTTGTTCCATACATACGGTCACCAGCATCACCAAGACCTGGGATGATGTAACCTTTTTCGTTTAACTTCTCATCTAATGCTGCAATGTAGATATCAACATCTGGATGATGTTTTTGCATTTCTTCTACACCTTCTGGCGCAGCAATCAGACACATGAAGCGGATGTTTTTCGCACCGCGTTTTTTCAAGCTGTTTAATGCTTCTACTGCTGATCCGCCCGTTGCAAGCATTGGGTCTACTACGATAAATTCACGCTCTTCCACATCAGATGGAAGCTTCACATAATATTCAACAGGCTTTAATGTCTTCGGATCACGGTATAAACCGACATGTCCCACTTTGGCAGCTGGAATGAGTTTCAAAATCCCGTCTACCATTCCAAGACCTGCTCTTAAAATCGGCACAACTCCGAGTTTTTTACCTGAGATCACGTTTGATTTAGCGACTTGTACAGGTGTTTCTACATCTACCTCTTCAAGCGGTAAGTCTCTTGTGATTTCAAATGCCATTAATGTTGCGACTTCATCCACTAGCTCTCTAAATTCTTTTGTTCCTGTATGAACGTCACGAATATATGTAAGTTTGTGCTGAATAAGCGGGTGATCAAATACATAAACCTTTGCCATTGCTTGCTACAACTCCTTTTCTGTCATCTTCCGGTGAACTTTGCACACTTCCTACAATTCTACATAAAAAGACATCATCTTTCAATATGATTCGCAAATCCTACAAAAAAAACCCACATGCCAAAAATAGGCAAATGGGTCTGCATTTTAATAATCTAATTCATGATATAGAGGGAAACGAGCTGTCAGATCAGATACACGCTTTTTCGCCTCTTCTAATTTCGCTTCATCTTCATGATGTTTCAGAGCAAGCGCAATGATGGAACCGACTTCTTTCATCGCTTCTTGATCAAAGCCACGGCTTGTCACTGCTGCTGTACCTACACGTACACCACTTGTAACAAATGGTTTCTCTGGATCATATGGAATTGCATTTTTGTTCACCGTGATACCAATTTCATCAAGAACGTTTTCTGCAATTTTTCCTGTAATGCCAAGAGAGCGCAAGTCGATGAGAACAAGATGGTTATCTGTTCCACCAGATACAAGCTGAATATCCTCAGATAAAAGGGTTTCAGCTAGTTGTTTTGCGTTATCAATCACATTTTGTGCATATGTTTTGAAATCTCCGTTCAATACTTCACCGAAAGAAACAGCTTTTGCAGAGATCACATGCATGAGTGGTCCACCTTGAATACCAGGGAAGATCGATTTGTCGATCTTTTTACCAAACTCTTCACGGCATAGAATCATTCCGCCGCGAGGTCCGCGCAATGTTTTGTGAGTTGTCGTTGTCACAAAGTCAGCGTAAGGAACAGGATTTGGATGAAGACCTGCTGCAACAAGACCCGCGATGTGAGCCATGTCCACCATAAAGTAAGCACCGACTTCATCGGCAATTTCACGGAACTTTTTGAAATCAATTTGACGTGGGTAAGCACTTGCACCCGCTACGATTAGTTTCGGCTTATGCTCACGTGCTTTTTCAAGTACATCTTGGTAGTCGATATGTTGTGTTTCTTTATCTACACCGTATTCTACAAAGTTGTACTGTACGCCGCTAAAGTTTACAGGGCTTCCATGTGTTAAATGCCCGCCATGTGATAAGTTCATGCCTAGCACTGTATCGCCATGCTCAAGGATTGTAAAGTATACGGCCATATTCGCTTGAGCTCCTGAGTGAGGCTGTACGTTCACATACTCAGCGCCAAAAATTTCTTTTGCGCGGTCACGTGCGATATCTTCTACAACGTCTACATGTTCACAGCCGCCATAGTAGCGTTTACCAGGGTAACCTTCTGCATATTTGTTTGTTAAGACAGAGCCCTGCGCTTCCATGACTGCTTCGCTTACGAAGTTTTCTGATGCAATTAATTCGATTTTGTCCTGCTGGCGTTTCCGCTCTAGTTGAATTGCTTTGAATACTTGTGCGTCTTGCTCAGGTAAATGTTTCATCAGCGAAATCCTCTCCAATCTATTTCCATTCGATGTTTTCACCATCTCATTGTACACGGTTTTTGAGTAAAATGTAAAAGTTTTTTTTGGAAAATCGACTTATTTTTTATGAAAACCCGAATATTCAAAGGGCGAAGCGTCTTCATCATTCAACATTATATTAGAAATATATCCGAACTATGATCTTGTATAAATGGCTCGTTCTCCGCCAATCAGCTTTGGACGAGTTTTTGCAAACGTCACATGTGCTTGTCCTATTTGATGACGGCTGAGACGGACCGGTACGGCTACCCGCTTTAAGTGCATGCCGATGAATGTATCACCGATATCAATACCTGCATGTGCTGAAATGGATTCAACCAGCACAGGGTGTTCCATTTGCTGATACGCATGAGCCGCCATAGAACCACCCGCCTTACGGACAGGTACTGCCGCTACAATTTCTAAGTTAAGCCGGCACGCCACCTCTTCTTCCACAACGAGGGCACGATTCAAATGCTCGCAGCATTGGAAGGCCAATTCAATTCCTGTCTCGCGTCTCAGTTGATCGAGCTCTTGATAAATAGCTTCAGCAATTTGCTCACTTCCCGCTGTCCCAATGTGCTCGCCAGCCACTTCTGACGTACTGCAGCCAATCACTAAAATGTGGCCAGCTCGCAGTTCAACTGTTTGATGAAACTCTTTTAACATCTCAAGCCAATCTTGACCAATGTTCATGTTAAGCGCTCCTTACAGGTGCTTTTCTTCGTAATCAGCAATTTTACCAATCCGCACAGCATGACGTCCTGCAGTAAATTCTGTTGTCAGCCAAATGTGGGCAATCTCTCTTGCCAATCCTGGTCCAATGACTCGTTCTCCCATCGCAAGAACATTTGTATCGTTATGTTCTCTCGTCGCCTTTGCACTGAATGTATCATGCGCCAGTGCACAGCGAATGCCTTTCACTTTGTTTGCTGAAATGCTCATACCGATACCTGTCCCGCAAATCAAAATGCCGCGATCAACTTCTCCGTTTGCCACCATATTGGCTACAGGAAAAGCATAGTCAGGGTAGTCTACAGAACCTGATCCACATTCACAACCCATATCAATGTATTCAATCTTTAATTCATCCATTAGTTGTTTGATTTCTTCACGAATATTCGTTCCGCCGTGATCGGATGCAATGGCTACTTTCATCGGGCAATTCCTCCTAAGGGTGAGTTAATCTGTCATGTCTTACATTCAATCTTTATTTACAGTTATATTTTAACCTCTGCCTAGTCATTTGCAAACAAAAGCAGAAAAACCGTTTGCGCAACGGTTTTACAGGTTGTCCATTTATGAGGATTGGTGATCCTGTTTAAGCTTTTTAGCAAGTTGATACAATAGCGTTTCTAGTTCATCTCGTGTCTCCTGATAAATGGAGAGACTCCCTCCAAATGGATCCGACACGTCACCTTCTGATCCTGTCGCAAATTCTTTTAGAGTGAAGACCTTGTCTTTCACATGAGCATATTGCTCCACAATCAACTGTTTATGCTGAATCGTCATGGTGAAGACATAATCTGCTTCATGAAGAAGTTCTTCTGTTAGTTTAGACGATGAGTGGTTCAGTGGAATGCTTTTCTCAAATAATGCTTCGACTGCTTGAGGAGAAGCCTTCCCTGCATCAGAGGCGAAGATGCCCGCTGATTTTACAGTGACCTGTAAGCCTTTTTCATCTGCAATGGAGGAAAAAAGGGCTTGAGCCATCGGACTTCTGCAAGTATTTCCCGTACAAACAAATAAGATATTCATCTTTCGACCTCCTTTTCTTCTATTATATAGCATTTCATTCTACATGTTATGTAAGGAGACTGGCTAGAGCGGAAATAATAATTTGATTCCAAAGGCTAGTAAAATCAATCCGCCAAGCGCCCCGCTGTATGAACCTACCCATGACCGAACCTGTTTACCGAGTAATAATCCAAGCCATGTGAGCATCATACTAAAAAAGCCAAACAATAAAATGGTCATCAACACCCGAGAACCGTAAATCCCCAGGCTTAAGCCAACGGAAAAACTATCTAAACTCACACTTGTTGCAAAAAGAACGAGACCGGCCCCAACAGGTGCGATAAATGGCTTATCTTCTTTTCGGATAGAAGCGATGATCATTTGAAGACCCAGCACCAAAAGCAGCGCCCCGCCAATATAGGTTGCTAGGAGCCCAAGCCAGCCAGATAAAAGCTGACCTGTCAGCATGCCAAAAAGAGGCATAAACATATGAAATATCCCAATGACAAGTCCAATATAAAGGATCTGGCGGAATCTCAGCTGAATCATCCCCATGCCGAGTCCAACCGAAAAGGCATCCATTCCAAGTGCAAAAGCCATGATACTGAGTGTCAGCAATTCGCCAGCTAGTTCATTCATGTAAATCCCCCTTGGACACGCATTCTCCTTTAACCTATGTTTGTCCAAGAGAGGTTAGAACTATTTGAATGAAGAGAGGGTACGCCCTCCTGCCGCTTTTTGCAGACGGTTCATGATCGCAGAACCAACTCCCTGCTCTGAGAAGGCTTCTGAAATGATCAAGTCTACATCCGTTTCATCAAATTGTCTCAGCACACGATATAAGTTTGCCGCAACCGTTTCAGGCTTTTCTCTCCATCCACAGCTAAAGATAACATCTGCCGCAAACCATTCCTTCTTTTCTTCTGTCGTCAGCACACCTACTTTTAGCCCTTCAGCTCGGTACTTCTGAATGTGCAGCTGCATGTCTTCATCACTTCCATGAAATATATACATTTGTGCTTCAGGTGCATAATGTGTGTATTTCATTCCCGGCGATACAGGCGCCTCATCCTTTTTCGTCAGCCCTGGATCTATGTTGACTGTTCCTACGACCTCTTCTAACGCTTCTTTTGTAATACCGCCCGGCCTTAAGATCACTGGAATCTCGTCTATACAGGATACAACCGTTGACTCCACACCAATACCTGTTGAACCACCATCGACAATGCCAGCAATTTTCCCATCAAGATCACTCGCGACATGATCCGCAAGTGTCGGCGACGGTTTTCCCGAACGGTTGGCACTTGGCGCGGCAATTGGCAGACCAGCTGCTCGGATGAGTTCAAGCGCAACAGGATGATTAGGCATTCTTACGCCTACTGTAGATAAACCTGCCGTCACCTGCTTTGATAATGTGCCCGGCTTACAAGGTAGAACAATGGTGAGAGCGCCTGGCCAAAAGGCATCCATCAGCGCTGTTACTTTTTCATTTTCTATTTGCGCAAATTCATGAAGCTGTTGAACGTCCGCAATGTGAACAATCAACGGATTATCACTTGGGCGTCCTTTCGCTTCATAAATTTTTTTCACAGCCTCTGTCTCTTTTGCATTTGCCCCTAGTCCATAAACCGTTTCTGTCGGAAAAGCGACCACTTCATTTTTCCGCAACAACAGAGCTGCTTGTTCAATTTGTGGATAGTATGTGGATAAATCCTTTTTTAAATCCACAGACCACCTTTTTGTATTTAACATCATACAAACTCCTTTTAAAAAAGATAAAACTGTTGATATATCTCAATTATCCTTTTGAAAGTATAAAAGATGATGCTAAATAAAACAAGCGTTGTCCACAATTTGTGGATAACGCTTGTTTTAAAGTGGATAAGTATGTGAATAAGTCCGGTGTTTTGTGATTAACTAGCTGTTTTTTGCAGCACAACCGCCTGCTCTTTTCCCAACGACTCTTTTGCATGCGCAGATACCCACACACTTTCTGGGATTTCCTCTATAGGCGTAAAGCCCATCAGCGCTAAAAAATCATGCGAAGAGGAGTGATTAGCTACTACATAAAAGGTTTCCACACCTTGTTTTTCCCCTAGCGTTTGAACACTTTGAAACAGAGAAACGATATGCCCCTGACCAAGTTTATCTGATATCACAAGTGATCTTAGCAATCCTTCTTGTTCATTTAGTCGTTCAAGACCTAAACAGCCTGCAAGCTCACCGTCTGCATCTTCCATGACCACAAATGACGTACGCTCTGCAATCGTCACCCCGCCTTTTGCTTGGCCTTTTTCAAGAAAAGCATTAATGGCCGGAGCATCTTCTTCTGTCGCTATTCTTAATTGATAATACATGCTTTCACCTCTTTTTGTTCTCTTACTTCAACTCTATGAGGCAAAAACAGATTTAGACCTTTTTTAAGAGAAAAGACTAGAGACCCATTCGAACAGAAAGAATTTCACTTCACCCGTCTCTTCTTCTTTTACCACTTCATTGACAGATTCATTTGATGGCTCTGCGGCTACCTGCTCTTTATCATCTCCTTCTGGTGAGGCGATCGCTTCTCCGTTTGAAAAATCGATAAAGCAGAGAGGTGGGAATAACACACACCACCAATTGGCTCCGTCTCCTTCCCCTAACGTAATCAAAATGGCTTCATATTTCCCAGCAGGATAAACAAAGTTGCCATAAAGCTTTGTTGGAAATGAAGCTTTTTGAAAGCTGACCGATACGGATTGATCAATGTGTTGTTCCTTTAATTTTGCTTTGGCAATACGATTGATGTCTGGAAGCTTTGAACGAATCACACGTCTAGCTTCTTCAATGGATGTGAGGTCTTTCACCCACTCCGTTATATTGGCATTGACCTCATCTCGAATACTTCGTTTCACATCTTGATCTGCCGACCGGTCACTGTTGGCTAAAATGCGTAAACGAATGGCTTCATCTGGAATCACAACAGGCTGATTGGCAGAAGCAGCCGCCGTCTCCTCTTTTCCAAGGTTTGCAAAAGCACCACATAATAATAGAAACATATAAAGACAAATCATCATTTTACTTTTGAACATGATGTGTTCCCCCCACTTTTTCTTTTCGCTACAAACATTGTGTCCAGGAAACGCATCTCGTAAACAGCAAAAATGATTTTTTTAATAGATTATGAGGTCAGCCTCTTTATGAGAGGAGCGAATCAACATTTCTCCTGCACGCAAAAAGCCGTTCAACTTATGAACGGCTTTTTAGTGAGGATTGGTAATCGGAAGGGTACAATCTCCCATCCCAATCTCGGCTGATTTTTAAACCCGAATCTGTTTTGATGACTGTCATTGCGCCTTTTTTCTCGATTTCCTTTTTGACCTTTCCTTTATGGTCAATAAATTGAATGATCATTTCATAGTCAAATTCAATCCTGTCATCGCTTTCATCTGAAGGTGTAAACGTAATTTTTTTCAGTTTAATTTGACAATCTTGATCTTTTGCTGCTTCTAATACACTTGGAAACATGCTGTCTTGTGTATATTCTTGATATTCATGCTCGGTTAAATAATCCTTCAACTTCTCCTTCATGTCAGATAGGTCATCCGTTCGATTCACTGTGTATTGTGCTTTTTTATAGTTTTCCCCAAATGCTGCTGCTTCTTTTTTAAAGCTCGGTTTACCGCAAGCACTCACAATCAATAGTACACTGACGATGACCAACACCATCGCATACCTTCTGTTCACACCATTCGCTCCTTCAAAACAAATTTATGTAAAAAACCATGATCAGAATGTTCATTCTTCTATATATACGTTTCCCTTTTACCATAAGTTTCATCTTTACATAATAAAATAGTCCGACTTTATTCAGCCGGACTTCCGTTTTGAATGTGTGCGCAAACTGCTCGATCCTTTCCGTTGATGTCCTTGATGATATGAACATCAGCTGAAGGGAACGCCTGCAAAAGAAGCGCTTTTACATCTTGTGCTTGTGTATGTCCTATTTCAAAGACAACCACCGCTTGCTGATGAAGTACCTTGTGGAGATCACAGGCGATACGCTCATAAAACCACAGGCCATCACGCCCATCTGTCAGCGCATTAACAGGTTCATGCTTTGTGACAACCTCTGATAATCCATCCATTTCTTCTGCCGCAATATAAGGAGGATTGGAAATAAACACATCGACTTTGATGCCTTGAGACATAATCGGTTCAAGTAAATCCCCTTGGACAAAATGAACGTCTGCACCAAGCGCTTCTTGATTTCGCTTTGCTACTTCAAGTGCTTCATGTGAAATATCCGTCGCTGTCACAGTGAGAGATTCTTTTTCAAGAGCTAACGTAATCGCAATTGCACCGCTACCTGTTCCTACATCAACTGCTTTGAGCGGTTGATCATTAGGAAACACACGATTCATCATATTCAATGCCGCCAGCACCACTTCCTCCGTTTCAGGACGAGGAATCAGAACGTGTTTGTTTACTTCAAAAGGACGCCCATAAAAAAATTCAACACCCGTTAAATGCTGCACAGGCACTCCACGCTTGTGCTGCGCAACGAACTCACTGAATTGTGAATCTTGCTCCTCTGGCAGTGGATCATGAAAACGGGCAAGAAGTTCACTTCTGCTCCATCCCAGCACATGCATCAACATTAACTCTGCTGCGTTTTGGTCTCTGCCCGCTTCCGTTAACAAAGAAGAAGCCCATTTAAGGGCTTCAAAGATCGTTCGCTCTTTATTTTGCATTTTGAAGTTTTCTTGCTTGGTCTTCCATAATTAATGCATCAATGACCTCGTCAAGTTTTCCTTCTAAAATTTGATCAAGCTTTTGAATCGTCAATCCAATGCGGTGGTCCGTCACGCGGTTTTGCGGGAAATTGTACGTACGGATACGCTCTGAACGATCCCCTGTTCCAACAGCAGATTTACGGGTTTGGTCATATTCAGCTTGTGCTTCACGCTGGAATTTATCATAAATTCTCGCACGCAAAACTTTCATCGCTTTTTCTTTGTTTTTGATTTGTGATTTCTCATCCTGACAGGAAACCACTACACCGGTTGGAAGGTGAGTCAAACGAACAGCAGACATTGTGGTATTAACACTTTGTCCCCCTGGTCCGCTTGATGCGAATGTATCCACACGAATATCTTTTTCGTGGATATCAATTTCAACTTCCTCAGCCTCAGGTAATACAGCAACTGTCGCTGTTGATGTATGAATACGGCCGCCTGACTCAGTTTCAGGAACACGCTGCACGCGGTGTGCACCGTTTTCAAACTTTAGTTTAGAATATGCACCTTTACCGCTAATCATAAAGATGATCTCCTTATAACCGCCAGTTCCAGTGACACTCGCTTCCATAACTTCCGTTTTCCAGCCTTGCATTTCAGCATAACGGCTGTACATACGGTACAGGTTTCCTGCAAACAGCGCAGCCTCTTCTCCACCCGCTGCACCACGAACCTCCACAATAACGTTCTTATCGTCATTCGGATCTTTCGGGATGAGCAAGATTTTCAGCTCGTCTTCTAAACGTTCTGTTTCATCTGTGAGCTCTGAAATTTCTTCTTTGACCATGTCGCGCATGTCGGCATCCAGCTTATCTTCAAGCATGGCTTTCGCATCACTTAGCTGATCGTATGCCGCACGATATTGTCTATATACCTCAACAGTTTCTTGAATATCAGATTGTTCCTTCGAGTATTCGCGAAGCTTCTTAGGGTCGTTCACCACTTCAGGGTCACTTAAATATTCATTTAGCTTTTCATAGCGTTCTTCAATTGATTTTAAACGGTCTAACATGGTCTTCACCTCTGTTTTGTGCGTAACAGTCTAATTATAGTATAGCGGGGTATGACAGTCAAAAAAATTTCCAAAACAATTGATTTTCTGCAATTTTTCACTAGAAAACACGATCTTTGGCGATTGGTTACTTGTTTTGTCTAACGTGAAGGAACGGATGCTCCCGAAAGAGAATGGTACTTATAATTGAAAAAAGGGAGGGCATTTGGTTTGAATACAAATGAGGTTGCAAAGGAAATTGGTGTATCTTCAAAAACCATTCAGCGCTGGGTCAAACAGCTCAACATCCCTGTCGCCCGGAATGAACTTGGACATTACGAATTTCACGATGACATTGTCCAGCTGCTCAAAGAGGTCAAACACCAAATGAACGAAGGTGTGATTCTCCATGACATTAGACTGCCGATCCATGAAGAAACCGCCCAGCAATTATCACCTGCTGTAGAAACTTCTGACTCATCAAAACGGATAGAAGCCTTAGAAGAACAAGTGAAACAGCTCCTTCAAGAGCAATCACATTTCAGTCATATTGAAGCCCGTTTTCAAGAATTAGAACGGAAACTCGCTAAGAAAGCAGATGAAGGCGTTTCCTACCAGCTCCTCCAGCACAGAAGAGAAATTGAAGAATTAACTGCAAAATTAGAACGCCTCACAGCCACATTGACAAAACCAAAACCATCAAAAGAAGAAGAAAAGGAAAAGGCACACCCCGAAATGAAAAAAAAGCGTGTGCTCTTCCCTCTGTTTCATTCATTTCGCTAAGAAAGGCTGCCTAACGAGGCAGCCTTTCTACTATATTATACGGTAAGTGCGATAATGATCGGTAGTGTAATGAGTGACATGATCGCACTGATCACAAATGCGGATGCTGTTTCTGCTTCCTGTTTCTCAAATCGAGTGGCAATCATGGCCGCAACAGCTGAACCTGGGAAGGCAACAAGCAATACAGCTTTTGTAATTTCATCCGCCGAAAGACCCATAAGAATGGCGATAAAATACATAAGCAACGGTTGTACAGCTACTTTGAGCAATGCGATACTGAAAGCTGGTAAGCTCAGTTTAATTTTGCGGATACCGACTGTGACACCGACTGCAAAGAGCGCAACCCCTGATGTCACACTTCCAATTTCCTCTAGCATTTCATGTCCGATTTCAGGAAGTTTAAATCCTAAAAGAACAAGAATGATACTTGCTAACGGTGCAAGCGCAAGCGGCTCTGATAAACCGTGCAAAATCGCTTTCGTCGTCATTTTTAGGAAACTTTCGCCGTCTTTGGCTTTTCCTTTTGTTTTTTCACCGACAGTTGACACAATAATAGCAATTGGATCAAGCAATGCATTTACAACTATTCCGGTAATAGCAATCGGAATTGCAACTTCTTGAGCCCCAAATAAACTGCCCAAGACCGGAATCCCCATAAATGCAAAGGTCGGTTGTGCTGAGTTTAATGAGAAAACAGATGAATCTGTTAAATCATATTTAAAAGCAAATTTCGTAACTAAAAGGATAATGATATAAAAGCCTACGATTCCGAAAATCAATGCAACGAAAAATGGAATTTGACTATAGAATTTATCTTTTGGTGTTGACAGAATGCTGGCGATAAAGTGCGCTGGCAAAGCATACTTTGTAACAAGTGTACTTACACCTTTTGCAGATTTAGCGTCATAGCTGCCGAAGTTCCCTGCGAACCAACCCAGCGCGATAACGAAAAAAATCGGTGCTAGGAGGATCAAAATATTTAAAAAGTCCATCTTACTATTCCTCCTTGAATCCTTTACATGTTTCTTATTTTATAGCGGCATTGCTTACATTACCCGAAACAATGCCGCGTTACACATTTTATTATGCTCTTACAATTTTTTTATATTCAGGAATCCACATAGCATCTTTCACAGCTTGTTCAATGTTTTCAGGTGTTTTTCTTGCGACACCATCTTTAATTGCTGCTTTTGCCACTTCAATAGCTACTTTGATAGAAACTTCTTGTAACTTATCAATGCTTGGAAGTAGACCAGCACCTGGTTTATCATGATCAACCATTTCAGCAATCGCATCCGCTGAAGCAACGAACATGCCTTTTGTGATGATTTTTGATTCCGTTACGATTGAACCAAGACCAAGTCCAGGGAAAACGAACGCATTGTTTGATTGTCCGATTTCATGTTCAATTCCGTTATACTCGACATTTTCGAATGGGCTTCCAGTTGCAACAAGCGCACGACCGTCTGTCCATTTGAATAGATCTTCCGGTACTGCTTCAGCAAGTGGAGTTGGGTTAGACATCGGCATGATCACTGGACGCTCAGTATGAGCTGCGATTTCTTTAATAATTTCTTCAGTGAATGCGCCGCCTTGACCTGATGTACCAATAAGAATGGTTGGCTTCACCTTGCGAACTGCTTCAGCAAATGAGATTTGTCCTTTTTCATCACGAGCCCAGCCTTCTACTTCATCAGAAGAACGAAGGTATGGTTTTTGGAAATCAAGCACTTCATCTTCAAACTGATCTGTTAGCAATCCTCTGTAGTCTAACGTCCAGAATGCATTGTTTGCTTCATC
This sequence comes from Bacillus sp. XT-4, assembly GCF_050864245.1. Lineage (NCBI taxonomy): Bacteria > Bacillati > Bacillota > Bacilli > Caryophanales > Bacillaceae > Bacillus > Bacillus sp. XT-4. The sequence goes on along the minus strand of NZ_JBPAFI010000003.1, from coordinate 228,707 downwards.
TTCACTTAGACCTTCAAGAACCATTGTGTCACGCATTTGATCGGCGATTCCGATTCCAGCAGATCCAGCTCCGAAAATCATCACACGGTGATCTTTCAATTGAGTACCAGTTTTCTTGACAGCTGCAAGAACACCCGCTAAAGTAATGGCACCAGTACCTTGGATATCATCATTAAAAGTTAAGATGTTGTCGTTGTATTTTTTCATGATGTTACGCGCATTTTTGTTTCCAAGGTCTTCCCAGTGAAGCAATGCTTTCGGGAAGAATTTAAGTGCTGCTTTTACATATGCATCAATGAACTCTTCGTATTTTTCACCTTGTACACGTTTGTGGTGGTTCCCGATGTACAATGGATCATTTAATAATTTTTCATTGTTAGTTCCAACATCTAACACAACTGGAATCACGCGGCTTGGATCAATTCCTGCTGCAGCCGTGTAAACAGCTAGTTTACCAATTGCGATGTTGATACCACCAACACCCCAGTCACCAATTCCAAGAATACTCTCAGAGTCAGTTGCTACGATGAGGTCGATGTCGCCTGCTGTTGCATGTAAGTTTTCAAATGCTTTCTCAATACCGTCAATGTTGTCGATTGAAAGGTAGACACCATGAGGTCTTCTGTATTCATGGCTGTATTCTTGAATCGCTTCACCAACAGTTGGTGTGTAAACAACAGGAAGCATTTCACGAAGCTTGTCCGTTAGAAGCTTATAGAATAATACTTCGTTACGGTTTTGCAAATCACTTAAGTATACGTTTTGACGAAGACGATCTGGCTGAGCTAGAAATTGCTTGTATGCTCTCTCTGCTTGCTGTTCTAAAGTCAGAACAGTTGGAGGAAGTAATCCTTCTAGTCCAAGCTCTTGTCTTTCTTCTTCAGAGAAAGCAACGCCTTTGTTCAACGTTGGAATCGATAATACATCTTTACCTGTCAAAGTGGTTTCGAGGTACCCTTCTTTTGTTTTCTTCACGTTGTTCATCAAAAACTACCCTCTTTCTAAAATATAAATAAAGTGAACTATTAATACAAAGAACGATCAAGGAGAAAAATCCTTAATCAAAAAAATTATGACAAGAAATCGAACTTTTCGTTTAAATGCTTTACACTACAGTTAGTCATTTTATGCCTGCTTATACCAAAACGCAAGCGTTGAAAATTAGATAATTTTTTCGTAGCGTTATTTAATTTATTTAAGTACAAATGATGGGTGTTCAGCCAAAATCTCGAAAAACGAAACACAGCGGCATTTGCTATTTTTTTAATTGTCAAGTGTTGTACCAACATCTAATTTTGGTACTTCATGGTGATGTCTGCATCGTGCTTCGTATGATTCCTGCGCACCTACTAAAATAATGGGATCATCATAGGATGCGGGTTTACCGTCGATCAAGCGTTGTGTTCTACTCGCTGGGGAGCCGCATACCGAACAAACTGCTTGAAGTTTTGTTACAAGCTCTGCACATGCCATTAAATGCGGAACAACACCAAATGGCTCTCCTCTGAAGTCTTGATCAAGGCCTGCAACAATGACTCGGTAGCCTTTATCAGCCAATTGAGTGACAATATCAATGATTGTCTCATCAAAAAATTGCACCTCATCAATGCCAATGACATCGGTTCGTTCTGATATGTGCGTTATTATGTCTTTTGGTGAGGTTACTGCAATCCCATCGACGGATGAACCGTTATGTGACACAACTGAGCTTGTGCTATACCGGTTATCAATCGCTGGTTTGAATATTTTTACTTCTTGTTTGGCAAAGGTGGCTCTTTTGGCTCTCCGAATCAATTCTTCCGACTTTCCAGAAAACATACTTCCGCAGATGACTTCAAGCCAACCGCTTTGTTTCATCACATACATAAGGTCTTCTCCCCCGTTTTAAAGTTCCATCAATCCACGTAAAAAAACAGGCAAGAACGGATTCCTGCCTGTTTATTGTATCTATTATTACTTAAGACCGTATTTTTTGTTAAAGCGGTCAACACGTCCATCAGCAGAAGCGAATTTTTGACGGCCTGTATAGAAAGGATGGCACTCAGAGCAAATCTCGATGCGTACCTCTTCTTTTACTGATCCAGTTTCAAACTCATTTCCACAAGCGCATTTGACTGTAGCTTTTTTGTAGTTAGGATGAATTCCTGTTTTCATCTACTGTCATCTCCTTCCGCCCTGAATCCAATTCGGAAACAGAGTTAATATCTCAGAATAAATTCTGAAACGCACATGATAAAATTATAACAGTGTAAGTCTATGATTGCAAATGTATTTTTTCAGGAAGCTATCTTCTTGATGCAGACATATTTGCTTGTTTCCACTCTTGCGTTAAAATATCGAAAAATTCTTGGTTTGTCTTTGTTTTTCTCATTTTGCGCATGAATTTCTCAGCGAAATCAGGTGTATCTGACATTGATTTTCTCATCGCCCATAGACGATCAAGATGCTCTTTAGGCACAAGCAGTTCTTCTTTTCTTGTACCGGAACGACGAATGTCGATGGCTGGGAAAATTCTTCTTTCTGCAAGAGAACGGTCTAAATGGAGCTCCATGTTTCCTGTTCCTTTAAACTCTTCATAAATCACATCATCCATACGTGATCCTGTATCAACAAGTGCAGTAGCTAAAATGGTCAAGCTTCCACCTTCTTCGATGTTACGCGCAGCACCAAAGAAGCGTTTTGGACGGTGGAAAGCCGCTGGATCAATACCACCGGAAAGCGTTCGGCCGCTTGGCGGGATGACCAGGTTGTATGCCCGAGCAAGCCTTGTGATGCTGTCCATTAAGATGATGACATCTTTTTTATGTTCAACTAGACGCATCGCACGCTCTAATACAAGCTCTGCTACTTTAATGTGGTTTTCCGGTACTTCGTCAAAGGTTGAGCTAACGACATCCCCTGCAACAGAACGTTCGATATCTGTTACTTCCTCTGGACGTTCGTCAATAAGAAGAACAATCAGTTCTGCCTCTGGATGATTTTCAGAGATACTGTTGGCAATTTCTTTGAGCAAAATGGTTTTCCCAGCCTTAGGCGGTGCAACAATTAAACCACGCTGTCCAAACCCAACTGGTGCCATCATATCCATAATTCTAGTAGACAGGTGATTAGGCTGTGTTTCAAGAATCATTTGACGATCAGGGAATAGCGGCGTGAGTGCAGGAAAGTGAACACGTTCCTTAGCTGATTCTGGGTCGTCCCCATTTACCGCTTCGACATGAAGGAGGCCATAGTAGCGTTCATTCTCTTTTGGAGGTCGTACCTTTCCAGACACCTTATCACCATTTCTTAAATCAAAGCGTCTGATTTGTGAAGCTGAAATATAAATGTCTTCAGAGCTTGGGGAGTAGTTAATTGGTCTTAAGAAACCAAATCCCTCTGACTGAATAATTTCTAGAACCCCTTCCATAAATAAGAGATCCTCTTGCTCAGCGTTCGCCTTTAAGATGGCAAAAATTAATTCTTTTTTTGTTAGTTTGCTGTAATAAGAGATTTTGTACTTTTTTGCTAACTCATACAGCTCTTTTAATTTCATATTTTCCAAAGATGAAATCGAAACATCTTTCAATATGGACACCACACTTTTCTAGTCAATGTATTTCATTACGAATGCATGACTATTGTATTTGATTAGCTTTTAATTCCGTTTTTGTTGGAATGACCTCGCTCTCATGGTAACGCTCCCACTCGTTTTATCATAAAGATAGGAACAATGTGAAATTGAGCTTTGTCAACATAGAGAAGGATAATGAGTATATCGTCATGATGCGGCAGTATTTAAACTTGTTGAAGCTTAAAAGAAGTAAATTCGCAGAAAATTTCGCAGCACTCTTTAGTTTTACCTCATTTGCAGGGAATATTCAACTTTAAAAAGAAAATGATATATATTTGACACCTATATGAAAAGCGGGTAAAGAATACCCGCTTTCAGATTACGGACGAATAACAAGATTCGGTTTTTTCTTTAAACTGTGTCTGCCATCGACGAATCGAACAGTACCTGATTTCGCACGCATGACAACACTATGTGTTGTTCCAACAGAGCCTTTAAATTGAACACCTTTTAATAACTCGCCATCTGTTACACCTGTCGCTGCAAAAATGGCGTCATCGCCTTTCACGAGGTCTTCCATTCTGAGGACTTTTCCAACATCCAGCCCCATTTTCTCACAGCGTCTCAGCTCTTCTTCACTTTGTGGAAGAAGCTTACCGTGGATTTCTCCACCAAGTGCTTTAAGCGCAACAGCAGAAAGGACACCTTCAGGCGCTCCACCTGAACCAAATAGAATATCAACACCTGTGTGATCAAATGCTGTATTAATGGCTCCTGCAACGTCACCATCATCGATCAGCTTGATTCTTGCTCCAGCTTCTCTCAGCTCAGCAATGATCTTTTCATGTCGCTCTCTGTTTAAAATTGTCGCAACAACATCTTCAATATCTTTGTTTTTTGCTTTTGCAACAGCACGAAGATTGTCAATGACAGGCGCTTCAATGTCGATGCAGCCTACCGCTTCTGGACCTACTGCGATCTTATCCATGTACATATCAGGTGCATTCAGCAAGTTGCCATGATCAGCAACAGCGATAACAGCTAAAGCATTCCAGCCGCCACTTGCCACAATATTTGTTCCTTCCAATGGATCAACAGCGACATCCACGCGAGGTCCATATCCGTTTCCAAGCTTTTCCCCAATATAAAGCATTGGCGCTTCGTCCATTTCTCCCTCGCCGATGACCACAGTTCCCTTCATCGGAATCGTATCAAATACATCACGCATGGCACTTGTTGCAGCATCATCCGCTTCGTCTTTCAAACCTCTACCCATCCAACGAGCAGATTTTAATGCAGCTGCTTCTGTCACCCGTACTAGTTCCATCGATAAACTTCTTTCCATTTTTGTCCAAATCTCCTCTCACAGTCAAAGCCTTATGAATTTTGAAGTTCTTCTATTTCTTGGTCATTCAGCTTTTCACGCCAGATGGTTGCACCCAAGCCTTCAAGCTTCTCCTCAAGCATACTATATCCTCTGTCTATATGTTCAAGCCCTGTGATTTCGGTCACACCGTCTGCCATTAACCCTGCAACAACGAGACAAGCACCTGCTCGCAGATCACTTGCTTTGACCTTTGCACCTTGAAGCTGCGTTTGACCTGTAATAATGGCAGATCTTCCTTCCACCTTCATGTTAGCACCCATTCGACGCAATTCGTCAATGTGTTTAAAGCGGGCAGAGTAAATGGTATCTGTCACGACACTCGTGCCTTTCGCTTTTGTTAACAAAGCCGTCATCGGCTGTTGAAGATCAGTCGGAAAGCCCGGATACACAAGGGTTTTGATATCGACAGGCTTGAGTCCTTCATTTCTGCCAACGATCAGCATTTGATCGTTGCTTGTTTCAATTGTGAATCCCATCTCTCTAAGTTTCGCCGTAATTGATTCTAAATGAGTTGGGATCACATTATCAAGCACAACTTCATCCCCCATCGCTGCACCTGCAATTAAAAATGTACCTGCTTCTATGCGGTCAGGGATGATGGAATGCCTGCAGCCATGAAGAGATTCCACACCTTCGATCCGAATCACATCCGTCCCCGCACCTTTGATTTTAGCTCCCATGCTTGCAAGCAGTGTCGCTACATCAATAATTTCGGGTTCTTTTGCGGCATTTTCAATCACTGTTTTCCCTTCAGCTAGCACGGCTGCCAGCATGATGTTGATGGTCGCACCTACACTGACAACATCAAGATAAATACGGGCTCCGACTAATTTTTCAGCGCGCAAATAAATCGCACCCTGTTCGTTTGTCACCTCGGCTCCAAGTGCTTCAAAGCCTTTGATATGCTGATCGATCGGTCTAGGTCCTAAGTGACATCCCCCTGGTAATCCAATGACAGCCTGCTTGAATCTACCGAGCATGGCGCCCATTAAATAATAGGATGCTCGTAGTTTCTTCACTTTCCCATTAGGAAGCGGCATACTGATCATGGAGGCAGGATTGACAACCATCTCACCTTTTTCAAACGTGACCTTTCCGCCAATCTCTTCTAACAGATCTCGTAATGTGTCAATATCTGAAATATGCGGAAGGCCTTCAATGGTTACTGGAGAATCAGCGAGAATCGTGGCAGGAATCAGTGCCACAGCACTATTTTTCGCACCACTAATATGTACGGTCCCGCGCAAGGGGTCACCGCCGGCAATGTTTAACTTTTCCATATTTGTCTCCCTTCTTAAAGAAGATCACTGTTGGAGTTATACTGTTTGTGGATGTCGCGCTTTAAAAGGTCTTGTCCAAAATTTAGCCAATATCAAGAGAAAGAATACAGGTTAAACGAAATTTGTCGGAAGAAAAATAATCGAAGCTTTGCGAGGCTGTGATGTTCTCTTCTTTGCACAAAACATTTCTTAGCGTATTTAAGGAAAACTGCGGCAAACGGATGCGTATCCGTCTGCCACAATCACTTATTTATTCCAGTCTGCTAAAAATTGCTCAATGCCTGCATCCGTTAATGGGTGTTTTGTCAGCTGCTTGATGACTTTCAGCGGCATTGTGCCGATATGAGCACCTCTAAGCGCAGCTTCTGTCACATGTTGCGGGTGACGAATGGATGCAGCAATGATTTGTGTATCTAATCCATGAACATCAAAAATGGTTTTCACTTCACTAATGAGATCAAGACCATTTTGGCCAATGTCATCTAAGCGGCCGAGGAATGGAGAGACATACGTCGCACCAGCTCTAGCTGCAAGAAGTGCCTGGTTTGCACTAAAAATCAACGTGACGTTTGTTTTAATCCCAAGGTCTGTTAACGCTTTGACTGCTTTAAGACCGTCTGTTGTCATTGGGATTTTAACTGTAATATTTGGTGCAATAGCAGCCAGCTCTTTTCCTTCTTCAATCATTTCTTCTGCTTTGAGAGAAATGACTTCCGCACTAACTGAACCTGATACCACGTCAGTGATTTCACGAAGGCGGTCGTGGAACGATACGTCCTTTTCTTTCGCTACTAAACTAGGGTTTGTTGTCACGCCTGCTAAAATGCCAAGCTCGTGTGCCTCTTTGATGTCTGCGATATTCGCTGTGTCTACGAAAAATAACATAACTGTGCCACTCTCCTATCAATAAATTGTCTGAAATGTAAATTTGATTGCGCTTTCTCATGATATGGAGAAAACCGCCTGTGACTCAGGCGGCTTTCGGTTCTCATCAAATTATGCTTGGTTAGAAGAACCAAATTCACGCATTTTGCCGATAACAGTCGCTTTAATTGCGTCACGAGCTGGTCCAAGATATTTACGTGGATCATACTCTTCTGTTTTTGCAGCAAGTGTTTCGCGAACTGCTTTCGCAGAAGCAATTTGGTTTTCAGTGTTTACATTGATTTTTGCTGTACCAAGTGAAATCGCACGCTTGATGTCAGCAGTTGGGATACCTGTTCCGCCGTGAAGAACAAGTGGAAGTCCAGTTGTTTTACCGATTTCTTCCATTTCAGCGAAACCAAGGTTTGGTTCACCTTTGTATGGACCATGAACTGAACCTAGTGCAGGCGCAAGGCAGTCAATACCAGTACGTTCTACAAGCTCTTGGCACTCTTTTGGATCAGCATAAATAACGCCCTCAGCGATGACGTCGTCTTCTTGTCCACCAACAGTTCCAAGCTCTGCTTCTACAGATACACCGTGGAAATGTGCAAGCTCAACTACTTTTGCAGTTGTCGCTACGTTCTCATCAAATGGATGGTGAGAAGCATCAATCATCACAGAAGTAAATCCTGCATGAATCGCTTTTGCACAAGATTCAAAGCTTGAACCGTGATCTAAATGAATCGCAACAGGAACTGTTACATTATATTCTTCGATTAACGCTTTTACCATTGCGACAACTGTTTTGAAGCCGCCCATGTAGCGTCCTGCTCCTTCAGATACTCCTAAGATAACTGGAGATTTCTCTTCTTCAGCAGCTTGTAAAATCGCTTGCGTGAATTCTAAGTTATTTAAGTTAAACTGTCCAACAGCGTAACCTTTTTCCTTTGCGTCTTTCAACATTTCTGTCATTGAAACTAAAGGCATGATGAAAAATCCTCCCTATGTAGCTAATTTGCTTACTAAAAAAAGCTCTCCACCCTAGCATGACCAGAATTTCTCGCCATATGTAAACTTTCAAAGTCAGATCGCTTTCTTCTTCTTATCTAGAATACCAATTATTCGACAAATCGGCAACAGAATGACTTGATTCAATCATTTCCATCTAGCCATTTGTTTCGAGCGGCAAGTATTCTTTGACCGCATCACGGATTTCATCAATATCAAATGGTTTAGCAAAATGCGTTAATGCACCGAGCTCTTTAGACTCTTGAATCATATCTAGTTCGCCATAAGCTGTCATAATGATCACGCGAATGTCTTCATCAATTAATTTCATGCGTTTTAAAATCTCAATGCCATCCATTCCGGGAATTTTCATATCAAGCAGGACAAGGTTTGGTCTATGGTTTTTCACAATATCTAATGCCTGTAGTCCGTTAGCGGCTTGAAAGGTTTGATAGCCTTCTTTATGAAACACTTCATTCAGCAATATTCTAATACCGTACTGATCATCGACAATTAAAATTTTCTCATTCATCTGTTACACCCCATTGCTTTCATTTTTCGCCATAAAAAGAGCTGTTGTTAAATAATTCTGTTTGATTTTCACATTTCCTTTAATTATAATAGTTTACTTTACGACATTTTCTGAGCATTTTTCCTAATATTCTCTTTATATTCTATTATAAAATGATCTGACAGAAGGAGGAAATGAGTCTTGTTAAAAATTTTCACTACCCAATTATCAGGTATTTTTTCACGTATTGGAGATAAGCAGGCCGAAGCGATCGAAGACGGTGCACGCCTTCTTGCTCAGGCCGTTGTCAGTGGACATGCCGTGTATTTTCATGGCAAGAATGAACTGGCGGCTGTAGCCTTAGAGGCATCTGAGAGCAAGGAGCCGTTTCCGGGTGCGAAGGTTCTGCCGCTGGATCAAAAGGAGCGCAGCATACTTCATCCAAGTGACAGGGTGCTTTTATTTTATTCAGATCCAGAAGATCAAGAGATTCAATCCCTTGTCAAAGAGCTGCACGAACAAGGCACACCTATTGTCGGTGTCGGCCCTGCACAAAAGGAGACATCATTTATTGAAGAGCATTGTGATGTCCACATTGATTTTCAGCTCAAAAAACCACTTGTGCCTGCTGAAGATGGAACAAGGTTCGGCTATCCTGCACTGATGACCTGCTTATATGTCTACCATGCTCTATCGTTTACTGTGAAAGAAATCGTTGAGGAATATGAATAAAAAAAACTGCCGAGAAGATGATATTCTCGGCAGTTTTTTGTTTTATTTTGATTCAGATGCCTGTAGTGAAGCACCAACGAAATCTCTAAATAACGGCTGTGGTCTTGTTGGTCTTGAAATGAATTCTGGGTGGAACTGAGAAGCAAGGAACCATGGGTGATCCTTCAGTTCAATGATTTCAACAAGGCGTCCGTCTGGGCTTGTACCAGAGAAGACAAAACCTGCTGCTTCCATTTGCTGTCTGAATTCGTTATTAAACTCATAGCGATGACGGTGGCGTTCGTACACGACTTCGTCATTGTATGCAGCAAATGCTTTTGAGTCTTCGTTTAATTTACAAGGGTATAGGCCGAGGCGAAGTGTTCCACCTAAGTCATCAACATCCTTCTGTTCTGGAAGAAGGTCGATGATTGGGAATGCTGTTTCTGGATCAATTTCAGCGGAATGTGCTCCCTCTAAACCTAGTACGTTTCTCGCATATTCGATAGATGCGACTTGCATACCTAAGCAGATTCCGAAGAATGGCACTTTGTTTTCGCGCGCATATTGTGTTGCAATGATTTTCCCTTCTACTCCGCGGTCTCCGAAGCCTCCAGGAACAATAATGCCGTCTACATCTTGAGCGAAATCAGCCATATTTTCTGCTGTGACTTCTTCTGCGTTGATCCATTTGATTTGAACATCCGCATCAAATGCATAGCCCGCATGACGAAGTGATTCAACGACAGAAATGTATGCATCTTGCAGCTCAACATATTTCCCTACTAGACCAATCGTAACTTGTTTTGAAAGGTTTTGCACTTTATCAACAAGCGCCGTCCACTCCGTCATGTCCGCATCTTGACAGTCAAGCTTCATGTGCTCACATACAAGCTTGTCTAATCCTTGTTTTTGTAAATCAAGCGGAATCGAATAAAGGGTATCTGCATCCTGACATTCGATGACTGCTTTCGTATCAATATCACAGAATAGCGCAATTTTGTCCTTCATGTCTTGTGCCAATGGCATTTCAGTTCTGACCACAATGACGTTTGGCTGAATACCAAGACTGCGAAGTTCTTTTACACTATGCTGTGTTGGTTTTGTTTTCAGTTCGCCTGCTGCACGGATGTAAGGAACAAGGGTACAATGAATGTACATCACGTTTTCACGGCCGATGTCACTCTTCATTTGACGAATCGCTTCAAGGAATGGAAGGGATTCGATGTCTCCTACTGTTCCACCGATTTCTGTAATGACCACATCTGCACCCGTTTCTTTTCCGGCACGGTACACACGGTCTTTGATTTCATTTGTAATGTGGGGAATAACCTGTACTGTTCCACCTAAGTAGTCGCCGCGACGCTCTTTCTTCAAAACAGTAGAGTAGATTTTACCTGTTGTAACGTTGCTGTACTTATTTAAGTTAATGTCAATGAAACGCTCGTAGTGACCTAAGTCAAGGTCTGTTTCAGCACCGTCGTCTGTAACAAATACCTCACCGTGCTGGTATGGACTCATTGTCCCTGGGTCTACGTTGATATATGGATCAAATTTTTGAATGGTGACATCCATCCCTCTATTTTTCAGAAGGCGGCCTAACGATGCAGCCGTGATCCCTTTTCCAAGTGAGGAAACAACTCCTCCTGTTACAAAAATATACTTTGTCATTTCGTATGCTCCTCTCTTTTTTACCCTTGCATGACTAGACATGCACAGCTTCATCCTTTTAGAGTGTATCCCTAAATCTCTTGAAAAATAAGAAAGCTCCCTTTCAAATAAATGAAAGGGAGCGTAAATGAACGTATCTTTACGTACTCTTTTTTAGAGAGCCCAAAATACATACTACATAGTTCGCTCTGGAAAGTCAAGACGGTTTTGTCCTGTTTTCAGGACCGGTTTGTGAGGGTTATTTGTCTTCCTCATCATCGTCTAAATCGTCTTCATCAATTTCCGTTAAGCCGTCATCATCTTCATCATCATCTTCGTCGAAGTCTTCTATCTCTTCATCGATTTCTTCATCATCTAGGTCAAGGTCCTCGTCGTCTTCAACAAGATCAAGATCTTCTTCAAGCTCGTCGATTTCTTCTTCCTCTTCAATATCATCGAAGTCTTCTTCAACGACAGCTGCTTTTGTTTTTTTCTTTTTCGCTTTTGTTTTCACAGCTGGCTGAACTTCTTCTTCGATTTGATCAACTGGATACCAGCTGCGAAGTCCCCATCTCTGATCACCTAACGAAATAAAGCGGCCATCTATATTTAAGTCTGTATAAAATTGAGCAAGTCGATCATCAAGATCAGATTTTTGTATCCCTTGCAAACGGACCATTTCATCTATTAACTCGGAAAACGTAATCGGTGTTTTGCTGTCTCTGAAAATTTCATAAGCAAGTTCAACTAAAGACATTTGTTTGAGCTGTTCCTGTGAGTATTCTTTCAAACTCAAGGTCAGACACTCCCTTTCTATTACATGTATGTATCCATTTATCAGTGAAATAATAAGTATTTATACCTTATTCTTACGACAAACCATACCTCTCATTATAAACAAATTAGGGGAGTTTATGCCACCTTTATTGATGTTAATTTTTGATTTTTTCACAAGAGGAGCCTCTAGCGGTCAATCATTTGTGCCGAATTGGCACAATTCATGTGTGAAGCACACGTTTTGCATGCTTTTTTGTCTTCTCTTTTGATGAATACAAAGTCATTTACTCTTCTTAAAAAAGGGGAATTATTCCTTCACAAAATGTTCACTTACGACGAATTGAAACAGAAATCTATAATAAATAGACTAATTTTGAGAGGTTGATCGAATTGCCAATGACAAAAAAAGAAGATATACAATTTGGTGTCTTGATGTGTTTTTGTATGTTTTCAGTGATGTTCTTTTATAACCTATTTCTAAATGGACGGCTTGGACATATGACATGGTTAGAAGGTGTACTCACCTATGTGATCGGTTTTGCCATCACGTTGTTGATTGAGATGTGTCTTGTTGGGCCTTCAGCAAAAAAAGCAGCCAGCCGTTTTGCCCCAAAAGGCAAGAAAGTCTATTTTATTCTCACTCTTTCTATCTTTATCGTGTTTGGGATGGTGTGTCTCATGTCTTTATGCGGATATGTCGTTGAAAGCATCAGCACAGGATTTCAAACACAATCGATTCTATCTGATTACTTAACGATTTTCGGTCATAATGTCATGTTGGCGTTCCCTTTGCAGATGTTGATTATGGGACCACTTGTCCGTTTAGTTTTTTTCAAATGGGTGAAATTAAAACAGACAGCAGCGGTTTAGTCGAATGGATATGTTACAGCTGGATATTCTGAATGAGTGAAAAAACCAAAGGTACGGTGAATAAAGTGCCCGCAGACACGAGTACAATGAGTTTTCTGCGGCTGTTTTCTTTTTCTTCCTTCTTTTTTGGAGACTTTGAAAGCTCTGTGGAGACCATAATCCATATGATCATTGTGACGATTCCTAAAATGCCAATAAATGTTGTGTTCATCATGATAACCTCCATTTTGTTTTTCCTAATTTTACTATAGTAATCAGGTGATATGAGATCATATTGGAGAGATTTCACATTTGATACAAAAACAGACCACCTCATATCAGGTGGTCTTTACTTCGTTTCTACATATCTAGCAGTTTCCGTGAGATGACCAGCCGCTGGATTTCTTGTGTACCTTCATAGATTTGAGTGATTTTCGCATCACGCATGTAGCGTTCGACTGGGTAATCCTTTGTATAGCCGTATCCGCCGAAGATTTGTACAGCTTCTGTCGTCACCTTCATGGCTGTATCACCGGCAAAGAGCTTGGACATAGCTGATTCTTTTCCATACGGAAGCCCTTTCGTTTCAAGCCATGCTGCCTGATAGGTGAGCAGTCTTGAGGCCTCAATTGCCGTTGCCATATCCGCTAACTTAAAAGCAATGCCTTGCTGCTGAATGATTGGTTTACCGAATTGTTTGCGCTCCTTTGCATAATTGACTGCTGCATCCAGAGCACCTTGAGCAATACCAACAGCTTGTGCGGCAATACCGTTTCTGCCGCCGTCAAGTGTCATCATCGCTATTTTAAATCCCTCTCCTTCTTGACCAAGCCGGTTCCTTTCGGGTATACGACAGTCTTCAAAGATGATTTCTGTCGTTGGCGATGAGCGGATGCCCAGTTTGCTTTCTTTTTTGCCGATCGAGAAGCCTTGCGACTCTTTTTCTACGATAAAAGCGGTTGTATTACGCGATGAAGCATCCTGGTCAGTAACAGCAAACACAATATAATAATCCGCAATGCCTCCATTGGTAATAAAAATCTTTGCCCCGTTCAAAACGTATTCATTCCCTGCTTTTACTGCTGTTGTTTTCATTCCGCCGGCATCTGAGCCCGAGCCGCTCTCGGTCAGTGCGTATGCGCCGATCTTCTGTCCCTCTGCAAGCGGCTTTAAATACGTCTCCTTTTGCTCATCTGTTCCGAATGTATAGATCGGCCATGAGGCGAGTGATGTGTGAGCAGATAGGGTGACGCCTGTTGAGGCGCACACTCGTGAGAGCTCTTCAACCGCTATGACATAGGCCAAATAATCACTACCAATCCCCCCATTTTCTTCTGGCCAAGGGATTCCTGTTAAACCAAGCTCCGCCATTTGATGAAAAATAGCGGGATCATACGATTCTGTTTCATCTCGCTCTGCTGCTGTTGGCTCCACTTCATTTTTCGCAAAATCTCTCACCATTTTTTGTATCATTTCGTGTTCGTCACTTAATTGGAACTGCATCATGAGCCACCTCACTTCATATTAGCTGTTTACAAATAACCAGCCTTTGTATTTCACTTGTTCCTTCATAAATCTCACAAATTTTCGCATCACGAAAGTACCGCTCTGCTCGGTATTGCTTCGTGTAACCGGCTAGACCAAGCAAATGGATGACTTCTGTACTAATATCAACCGCTGTTTTAGATGCAAATAACTTCGCCATCGACGCTTCCTTCGTGACAGGGCGATTGGCCTCTTTATAAGAAGCCGCTTGATAGACAAGAAGTTTTGCCGCTTCCAGCTTGGTGCCCAGATCGCCCAACCGAATGGTCGTTTCAAGGCCAGCTGGATGCTGCTTTAAATACGTCACCGCCTCAGCTAATGCGGCTTCTGCAATACCAAGGCTTTGAGCCGCAATGCCAATTCTCCCCGCATTTAAGCTAGACATGGCAATCCGAAAACCATCTCCTTCTGCACCGAGCAGCTGTTTTTTTGGAATTCGAACACCGTCAAAATGAAGTGTGACTGTTTTTGATCCATGCAGGCCCATCTTTTTCTCATCTTTTCCGATCGTAAATCCTGGTGTCCCCTTCTCCACAATGAATGCTGATATATTTTTCTTAGCAGAAGCAGGGTCTGTCACCGCAAATACAAGATAGACTTCCGCTTCACCGCCGCTTGTGATAAAAATTTTCGTTCCATTTAACACATAGTGATCGTTTGTGCGCTCTGCTTTCAACTGAATACTAGAGGCATCTGATCCTGCCTTCGGTTCAGTTAGACAAAAGGCGCCCAGCTTCTGCCCGGACGCAAGCTTGGGAACGTAGGATTCTTTTTGTTCAGTCGTTCCAAACGCCAAAATCGGCATCGTCACAACAGATGTATGAACGGATACAATGACACCGATGGTTGCACTTACTTTGGATAATTCATGAATCGCCATGATATAGGTTGTGAAATCTGCCCCTAATCCATGATACTTATCTGGGATCGGAATGCCTAAAAAGCCTTGCCGACCCATTTCAGCTAAAAGCGTTTTCGGGAACACGCCCTGTTCCATCGCTTCTATTTCAGGGAATACATGCTGGCGTGCAAATTCTGCTATTCGTTTTCTCCAAAGACGTTGTTTTTCTGTCAGCAACACATCCATCTTGACTCCCCCTATGAGTGGTCGTGGTAAGTGTAAAAACCTCTCTTTGTCTTTTTGCCCAGCCAGCCTGCGTTCACATATTTTTTCAAAAGAGGACAAGGTCGATATTTGCTATCTCCAAGACCCTCGTGAAGGGTATTCATAATAAATAAACAAGTATCGAGCCCGATGAGGTCGGCGAGACGAAGCGGGCCCATTGGATGGTTCATTCCAAGCGTCATGATGCCGTCAATACTTTCTACATCTGCCACGCCTTCATAAAGGGTATAAATGGCTTCATTGATCATCGGCATCAAAATGCGATTTGACACAAACCCAGGGAAGTCTTCCACTTCAATTGGCGTTTTGTCTAATGTCTTTGCGGTGTCAAAAACAAATTGGTACGTGGCATCATCCGTTTGTAGCGCACGGATTACTTCAACAAGTTTCATCACGGGAACTGGATTCATAAAATGCATGCCAATCACTTTTTCAGGCCGTTTCGTCACGGCTGCTAATTCTGTGATCGACAAGGAAGACGTATTTGTCGCAAATATCGTGTCATCAGGTGCAAATTGATCGAGGGTTTCAAAGATTTGTTTTTTGATCTTCATTTGTTCAGATGCGGCTTCAATCACTAAATGCGTCTGCTGTACATCCTTTAAATCTGTTGAAACAGCCAGCCGCTGTGTAATATCACGAACGGCCTGATGTGCCAGCTTTCCTTTTTCTGCTCGTTTCGTCAGTTGTTTGGTCATAGAGGAAATGGCTCGATGAATCTGCTCCTCTTCTGTATCATGGAGCAGGACGGTATAACCTGACTGTGCAAATACTTGGGCAATACCCGAGCCCATTTGCCCAGCCCCAACGACCATGACGGTCTCTTCTATACTCATGACAATGAACGCCTCCCTTTTAATCCACCTTGATCATGATCGCATCACCTTGACCCCCGCCGCTGCAAATCGCCGCAATGCCGATCCCGCCGCCTCTTTGTCTGAGTGCATGGATCAAGGTCAATATAATACGTGTTCCGCTTGCTCCAATCGGGTGACCAATCGCGACTGCCCCTCCGTTCACATTCATTTTCCGCCGATCCAGTCCAAGCATTTTTTCGCATGCCAATGCAACCGCTGAAAAAGCCTCATTGATTTCAAACAAATCGATATCCTCTACTCGCTTCCCTGTTTTCTTTAACACTTTTTCGATGGCATAGGCTGGTGTTTTCGGAAAGTCCTTTGCCTCTACTGCTACTTGCGCATGCCCAAGCACAACTGCCATAGGTTTTTCACCTTGCTGCATGGCATATGTGTCTTTCATTAATAGAAGCGCACTTGCACCATCATTGACACCAGGTGCATTGCCAGCGGTGATCGTACCTGCCTGATTGAAAACGGGCATCAGTTTTGACAAACGTTCATATGACGTATCACGCCGCGGGGCTTCATCTTCTGAAATCAGCTGATCTCCTTTTTTATTCTTGACGGTAACGGGGATAATCTCATTTTTAAAAAAGCCGCTTTTTTGCGCCTCAATGGCTCGTTCATGACTTCTTAACGCCCAAAGGTCTTGTTCTTCTCGTGTGACGCCAAGCTCTTTCGCCGCCATGCTTCCATACTCACCCATATGAACACCTGTAAACGAACAGGTTAATCCATCTAAAATCATGGCATCTTGTACTGCACCATCTCCCATTTTGTAACCCCATCGTGCTTTTTTCAGAAGATAAGGAGCATGGGACATGGATTCCATGCCGCCTGCCACGATCACCTTGGCATCTCCCGCTCGAATGATTTGATCGGCTGTCGTGACACTGCGCATTCCTGAAGCACAGACTTTGTTGATGGTTTGCGTCGGAACCGACCAAGGAAGATCTGCATGTCTAGCTGCCTGCCTTGAAGGAATTTGACCTTGTCCTCCTTGAAGGACACTGCCCATGATGACTTCATCCACTTCATGAACATTTGAGGCTCTTTCCAGCGCAGCTTTTATCGTCATCCCCCCTAATTCTGCAGCAGTCAAACGACTTAAAGTTCCACCTAGTTTTCCAAATGGTGTTCTCACTCCAGATACAATGACCGTCGTGCTCATTTCTTCCCCTCCTATTTGTTACCGCTTACATAAATGCTGCACAGCTCTTAAAACATCGGTATCTATCGGCCGATGAACAGTAGATCCATCGGCCTGACACCTTCATGAAGCCTGCGTTCTCGTTTCGCCAAACACTGATTTTTCAAGAAGTTCTGCGACATCAAATGTTCCGACCTGCTCTTCTACTTCCTTCGCTTTCGTCCCATCCCCAAGCATGGTTAAACAATATGGGCATCCTGAGCTGATGATGGATGGCTGTACCTGTAAGGCCTGCTCCGTCCTCGCTGTGTTAATCCGAGTACCTGTCTCTTCTTCCATCCACATTAAACCGCCGCCGGCACCGCAGCACATCCCGGATTCACGATTCCGTTCCATTTCTTTCAGTGTCACACCCGGAATGGATTTTAAAATATCTCTTGGCGGATCATAGACCTCGTTATATCTGCCTAGGTAGCAAGAATCGTGGAAAGTAATGACCTCGTTCACTTCATGAATAGGCGTTAATTTCCCCTCTTTTACTAGCTCTGCCAGTAATTCTGTATGATGGTACACCTCTGCCTCGAGCCCGAAGTCTGGGTATTCATTTTTAAATAAATTGTAAGCATGCGGATCGATCGTGACAATTTTGGTTACGTCATTTTTTTGGAATTCTTCGATGTTCTTTGCAGCAAGTTCTTGGAACAAAAATTCATTCCCAAGTCTTCTCGGTGTATCGCCTGAGTTTTTCTCTTTATTACCTAGGATGGCAAAAGAAACCCCTGCTTCATTGAGCAGTTTTGCAAAGGCAAGAGCAATCTTTTGGCTTCTAT
The DNA here is from genome assembly GCF_050864245.1 of Bacillus sp. XT-4. Lineage (NCBI taxonomy): Bacteria > Bacillati > Bacillota > Bacilli > Caryophanales > Bacillaceae > Bacillus > Bacillus sp. XT-4. Next base: position 210,603 of record NZ_JBPAFI010000003.1, on the reverse strand, counting down.
TGTCATATGCACCCATCGATCCAACCCAGAATAAATAGTCAAAGGTCTGATCTGCTTTTTTCAGCTCTTTCACTGTCGGAACATGAACATCTTCTCTTAGTTCACGCCAGTTTTCTCTTTCTTTTCGGTTCAATCCCCATGGGTTCCCTTGGCGCTCGATGCTTGTCATCGCACGCTGTGCATCTGCGTCCATTTTTCCTTCAGTCAGCACTAAGTATCTGCGCATATCAATGATTTTGTCGACGTGTTCGTTCATGACAGGACACTGATCTTCACAGTTTCGGCATGTCGTGCATGCCCAGATTTCTTCTTCTGTAATGACCTCACCAATGAGAGAAGGATGATACATTGCGCTCGCCGCAGATTCTTCCGCTCCGGCTCCTCTTGCCTGTAATGCCAGCTGATTTCCTGTCGTCTGCTTGAAAGCAAGCTGCGGAACCCACGGTGTTTTTGATGTAATGGCAGCCCCTTTATTTGTTAAATGATCTCTTAATCGTAAAATCAAATCCATTGGAGACAGCATTTTCCCCGTCCCAGTCGCTGGACACATATTGGTACAGCGTCCGCATTCCACACAAGCGTAAAGATCGATCAGCTGAGATTGACGGAAATCTTCAATTTTCCCAACGCCGAACGTTTCTTGTGTCTCATCTTCAAAATCAATTTTTTGCAGTTTGCCTGGCGGGTCCAATCTGCTGACAAATACGTTGACCGGGCCAGCGATGAGATGGGCGTGCTTAGACTGCGGGACGTACACTAAGAACGTCAGTAAAATAAGAAGATGCACCCACCATGCGACATAGAAAACAATTGTTGCCGCAAGTGGTGACAGCCAGCCCAGCAAGAAAGCAATGCCGGAAGCAATTGGCTCAGTTGCTGATAGTGAGTGCCCATGCCAAATGATGTTCATTCCGTTTCCCAGTAATACGGTCAGCATCAATCCGCCAATAAACAAAAGGACAAGCCCTGACTTAAAGCCCCTTTTTAAACGGACTAACTTCTCGACATATCTTCTATGGAACGCCCAAACCACCGCCACTAAAATGAGAAGTGTGACTACCTCTTGGAAGAATGTAAAGACACCGTAAAGCGGACCTAATGGTAGCCCGCTGTCTGGAACAAGTCCCTTCATAATAAAATCAAGGGCTCCGAACTGCACTAAAATAAATCCATAGAAAAACAGCACATGAATGATGCCGCTCTTCTTGTCCTTGAGCAGTTTCTTTTGCCCAAACACATTCACCCAAACACGTTCTAAGCGTTTTTTCATGTCTTTCTGAAATTCTTCTTTTTTGCCAAGACGAATATACGCCGCTCGTGTTCGAATGAGATAAATAAACAAATACACAGCGTAAGCGGTCACTGCCGCAAATGCAATCAAGTTAACAATTAAAAGGCTATTCATCTTGCTCCCCCTTTCATTCCCCAAGACCCACTTTGTTCCGTTTCCATGTTGTACCTCTATCATAAATAATGAATGAGTATTCAGTCAATATTTTTTGCCCATTTGGGTACACTATCGTCATATGTAAAAAAGGAGGAACCTTCATGATCGCATGGATCATTCTACTCGTCGTCTTCGTCATTGTTCTACTCGTCAGGCTAGATCTTTATATAGGGAGAAAATATTTTTCTACCCATGCTTTTGAACGGTCTTTTGACCAAACAAGCGGCGATGCAGTTTTTTATCATGATGGCGAACCACTGTTTGATCAGCTGCTTACGGATATACAGCAAGCCTCTTCTTCTATTCATATGATGTTCTTTATTGTAAAGAACGACAAGATTGGGCAAAGGATTCTGCAAGCACTTAAAGCGAAAGCAGAGCAAGGTGTTTCGGTTTTTTTGCTCACTGATCGGTTAGGCTCCTATTCATTTGATCAAACATCCATTCAGATGCTAGAAAAAAGCGGCATTCAATTTTACTTTTTAAATAAACCACGTTTTCCTTTTTTCATTTATCGCTTGAACATGAGAAATCACCGGAAGATCACGGTGATCGATGGGAAGATCGGCTACATTGGCGGGTTTAATATTGGCGATGAATATGTAGGGAAAAACGGTAGGTTTGGCATTTGGAAGGACTATCACCTGCGCATGACAGGACAGGTTGTCGCAGACCTCCAGCATGTGTTTCTGAATGATTTGTACCGCTCATCTGGTATTCAACAGCTGCAATACGAGGTTTTTCCTACACTGGAACCGGGAACATTACAGTGCACAACACGTGCGACGGCAGGTTTTTCTTTAGAGGCCTTATTTCTTCACGATATTCAACAGGCGAAAAAGCAAATCACCATCTGCACGCCCTATTTTATTCCATCTGCTCCTCTTCTAAGCGCCCTTCTTGACGCACGGAAGCGAGGCGTGACTGTCGACATCATCATCCCAATGAAGGCAGATCACCCGCTTGTGAAAGAAGCTGGATTTCATTATTTGAAAGATCTGATCGCTGCCGGATGTCTTGTGTATCGTTTTTATAAAGGGTTTTATCATGCGAAAGCCATTCTCATCGATCATAGCCGTTGTATGATCAGTACGGCGAACTTTGATAAACGAAGTTTGTTTTTCAACGAAGAAGTGGATGTGGCCATTGATGATCCCGCCTTCACCGCACATGTAGAGGAAAAGATTCGTGAACACATGGAAGTTTCAGAACTGATGACTGAAGAAAAATACAAACAACGCCCACTTCTCACGCGTCCAATTGAGTGGATAGGCGCCCTGTTCTCGTATTTTTTATAAAGGAGTTGACCTATGCGTTATCGATTTGGTTATGTATCCAACGCCGTCACTTTATGGGAAGCTTCACCTGCCAAGTCGCTGACCTTTGCAAGATACAGTAAGCTCTCAAAGGAAGAGAGGACAGAGGCTCTATTACGAACGACGAAAGCCAACCTCGTCAATACATTAAGAACGCTTTATTTTGCGATTGCCCATGATATTCCGCTTTACCGTTTTTCAAGCTCGATTGTCCCGCTCGCCACCCATCCTGAGGTGCGGTGGGACTTTGTGACACCCTTTCGCAAAGAATTTCTAGAGATTGGTCAACTCGTAAAGCGGCACGGATTACGAGTGAGCTTTCACCCCAATCAATTTACTTTGTTCACAAGTCCAAAGCCATCCATTACAGAAAATGCTGTCATTGATATGACCTATCATTATGAAATGCTTGAGGCCATGAAGCTTGAAAAGGAAGGCTATATGAACATTCATGTCGGAGGTGCATATGGCGACAAGGCATCTGCTTTACAGCGTTTTGATGAAAATATAAAGCAGCTTCCTGCACATATCAAGGCGAGAATGACGCTTGAAAATGATGACAAAACCTATACGTCATTAGAAACGCTTGATGTTTGTGAAAAGCATGGTATCCCGTTTGTATTTGATTACCACCATCACATGGCAAACAAAGATGATGATGCGGCACTTGATGACATTTTGCCAAGAGTGTTTGACACGTGGGCAAACACTGGCATACCGCCTAAAATCCACTTATCCTCACCTAAATCAGAAAAGGCGATACGAAGCCATGCGGATGGAGTGGAGATGTCCTTTGTATTGCCACTTTTTCAAGCTTTAAAGCCGTATGGTCGTGATGTGGATTTTATGATTGAGGCAAAGAAAAAGGATCAGGCCTTACTCCGTCTTGTTGAGGAGCTGTCAGCGATCAGAGGCAATCGGCGGACGGGCGGAGGCACCATTGAGTGGAAATCGTAGAGAAAGGTTTACCTCTATCGCAACGGGGGTAACAAAGCTATTGTGAGAAAGTATTTAACAGGAGGATATGAAGATGTCACAAATCTATTCAATCCGAATTGCTGCGAAAGCATTGAATTTACATAAGCTTATTTCTCTATACGAAAAGTGCCAGCACGCTCAGCATCGTTTATATGTATATTCTAAAAAAACAATGTGCAACATTAAGAACATCGTAGAGCTAGAGACCTTTAGGCTCACTCATTTAGAATCAGACTATTTAATCGTGGTAGAAGGAAAAGAGGCACAAGACCTCCTTCAGCCATTTGAAAAAGAGAATGCTTCGTAATCGTAAAGAAAGGCAGCCTTAGGCTGACAAAGGGATAAAATGAACTTTATTTTATCCCTTTGTCTTCTTTTCAGCGTAGTTGAAAACCTTTGCAGTCTAGGAAGGACGAGTACCGGCGCGGAGCGAATGTCACATTCGTGAGCACCGGCACGCAGGACTGACACCGAATGCGAGGGTTTGTCTACACGCTGGGGCAGCCTTAGGGCTGCTCTTTTTCTTATATCCATGCTTCTGTCAGCCAAACCTCGCGTGACGTTGCATTCATTTTTACTTGTGTACCGATTGGCATCGTGAGCATCGGGTGCGTATGGGCACTGTCAAATTCCGCAATGAGCGGCCTCTTTGTATCTCCCAGTACTTCAAGTAAGAGATCGTGCGGCCTTTTGCCCGTCCCTTCATCATCAAACAGCTCATGTTTCCCTAAAAGGATACCAGATACCCGTTCAAACACACCATTTATCTTTAACAGAGAGAAGTTCTTTTCGACGATGGAGGCGGTTTTCATACAATCTTCAATGAGAAGGATATCGCCCTTTTGGATTTGAGGCATGAATTCACTTCCCCATATGCCATACATGGCATTTAGGTTCCCGCCGATCAGTCTGCCTTCTGCCTGCCCTTCAATGACGCACATCCAATCGTTTGGACGTTTTTCTTTTTCTCGTATTTTCTCTTCCCAGTTGATCCGTTCGTCCGTCCAGAAGGGCGGTTTTTTCACCTGATATGGGATGGGCTGCGGATGAATGAGAATGTCCTCGAAAGATTGATATGTATGATTGACAAATGGTTCAAACTCTCCAAAAGACGGCACAAGTGCAGGCCCGTAAAAAGCAGGCAGACCCGTTTTTTCATAAGCCGCTAAAAGAATCGCCGTCGCATCTGAATAACCAATCATGATTTTCGGATGCTTCATCAGCAGCTCAAAGTCGAGATAAGGCAGCAAACTATTCGAGTTCGTCCCCCCGATCATCGACATGATACAGGACAAATCTTCTCTCGCCATCAGCTCATTCAGCTCAGCTGCTCGTTCTTGAATCGTTCCCGAACGATAGTGATCCTCTTTCCCTGTTAATGATCCTGGTACCACAATGAATCCTTTTTGTTCAAGCCATTCCTTCGCCCGCTCATACCTAAGAGGCGAGGTAGCAGATGCTGGACTTGAGGGAGAATAAATACCTATTTTATCGCCCTTCTGTAAACGCCGAAGCCCCTTCATTCCATCAGATCCTTCCTACACGAGTTTTTACTATCCTAGCAAAAAAAGCCCTTTTTCAAAAGGGCCTCGATTTAAAAATAAAGTACACTTCAATTTAACAGCTTAAACAGGCCAAATATGATGACAGTAAAACTGATGACCAGCGTCGCAAATATCTCAATACGAAAAAGAGCCCAGCTTAATAGCTGGACTCATTCAATCACTTCTCTTCAATGACCAAACTGCGCTTCGTGCAGTCTGCTATAGACGCCGCCCATTTGGATTAAGTCTTGATGGCGGCCTTGTTCTTCAATGCCTTCCTCTGTCACGACGATGATTCGGTCTGCATGTTTAATTGTTGCAAGGCGGTGAGCAATGACGAGTGTCGTCCGGCCGACTGCCAGTTCGCTTAGTGCGTCTTGGATCGCTTTTTCTGTTTCTGTATCAAGCGCTGACGTCGCTTCATCCAAAATAAGAATAGACGGGTTTTTCAAAAACATCCGTGCAATTGACAGGCGTTGCTTTTGACCGCCGGATAGCTTAACGCCGCGTTCACCAATGACCGTATTCAACCCTTCTGGGAAACGCTGAACGAGCTCCTCTAAATGGGCACGTCGCACCGCCTCCCAAATGTCTGCATCACTCGCTTCTAGGTTGCCGTACGCAATGTTTTCACGAATGGTGCCTGAGAATAAAAAGACATCCTGCTGCACAATGCCAATCTGCTGTCTTAAAGAGGACAAGGTCATAGATTTTGTGCTCACACCATCAATGGTGATGTCTCCTTCGTCCACATCATAAAAACGAGGCAGCAGACTACAAATGGTCGATTTCCCCGCTCCTGATGGCCCGACAAACGCAACAGTTTCCCCTTGTTTAATCTTCAAGTTGATATCCTTTAATACATGACTGTGCTCATCGTAGCCAAATGTCACGTTTCGATACTCAATTTCACCTTTCAAGCCGTAAAGATCACGTGCTCCTTCTGTATCCTTCACATCTGGCTCTGTTTCAAGCAAATCGACATAGCTTTTAAAACCGGCAATGCCTTTTGGATACATTTCAATCACCGTGTTGATCTTATCAATGGGTCTGAATAACACATTTGTGATCAAGACAAAGGCAATAAATCCGCCTGCCGTTAATTGACCTTGAAGAACAAACCATGTACCTGCCAGAAGGACAAACAGCGTCACAAGCCTTGTGAGAATATAGCTGATTGATCCGTTAACTGACATAATTTTATAGGAAAGAAGTTTCGCTTTTCGAAAGCGGTTGTTATTTTCAGCAAAACGCTTTTTCTCAAAATGTTCATTTGCAAAGGCTTGAACAAGACGAATACCGCCAATATTGTTTTCAACCCTTGCATGAAAATCTCCAATGTCATTGTTGAGTTGTGTAATCGCCTGTGTCATTTTTTTATTAAAATGAAGGGCTAACCAGATGATAACTGGCATAATCAAGAAGGTTAAAATGGCAAGCTGCCAGTTAATCATGAGCATGACGGCAAAGGCGCCAAGAATGGTCATAATCGCAATAAACAAATCCTCAGGTCCGTGATGCGCCACCTCACCAATGTACATGAGGTCATTTGTCATTCGAGACATAAGCTTACCCGTTTTGTTGTTATCAAAAAATTTAAAGGACAGACGCTGAAAATGATCAAATAGCTTTTTTCTCATATCGGTCTCAATGTTAATGCCAAGCATGTGCCCCCAATACGACACGATAAATTGCATCACTGAGCTGAGTGCGTAAATGACAAACAGCGCAAGTGCGGTCCAGGCAATGACCGTCCAGTTCCCTGTTGGTAATAATGTATCAATGAAGTAGTTCACGATCAGCGGGAAACCTAGTTCCATGAGTCCGACGGCCACAGCACAAAAGAAATCTAAAAAGAACAGACCACGATAGGGCCTGTAATAGGCAAAAAAGCGTTTTAGCATATGTAAAAGAACCTCACTTCCTCTATAATTGATAATCATTTTCAATTATAGAGGAATCATTATCGAAATACTAGATCAGGAAATGATTTCTTTCCCTGGAAGCCCTCACAATACACCTGAAAACAATCGCGCAAACGATTCCTTTAAACGTTCCTTTAAGCCCCTTTTATAAAAATGAACAGGCCCCATTTGCTCACATTCTTTCATATCTTCCTCATAATGAGCCATCAATTGTTCGATCGGTTTCTTTGCCGCTGTAAAGACATTGACCTCAAAATTGAGTTGGAAGCTTCTCATATCAACATTGGCCGTTCCGACAGAGGCAAGTTCTCCGTCTGCAATCATGACCTTTTGATGCATGAATCCTTTTTGATAGTGATATACCTTGATGCCCTCTTTCAAAAGCTCAGAAAAATAAGATCGTGTGGCGTATTGCGTGAGAAATCCATCATTAATCTCAGGCACCATCACACGCACATCCACCCCTCTTGTCGCCGCAATTTTTAACGCTGTGCGAATGGATTCATTTGGGACAAAATAAGGCGTCGCAATCCAGACAAATTGCTGTGCATTCGAAATGAGTGCGTCATATAAATCACTCATACTTTCCTTCATATCAGGTCCAGTCGGCACGACCTGAATGACATCTTCTCCTGTCACAGAATGCGGGGTGTGATATTTCGGATCATCAATTAACACTTCATCTGATACATACTCCCAGTCCAGCATAAATATGGAGTGAAGTGTCTGAACGGCTTCACCCTTTAACATCGTATGCGTGTCACGCCAAAAGCCGATGTTTTCATCGCGTCCTACATATTCCTTCCCGACATTGAGCCCGCCAACAAATCCTGTTTCACCATCAATAATCACGATTTTTCGGTGATTTCGGAAATTGAATTTTTGATTAAAGAATCCGTATTTTAATGGCAGAAAAGGAGCGACCTTTATCCCCGCCTGCTTCAATCGTTTAATATCTTTTCGTGAGAAGCGAATGCTGCCAGCTGCATCATAGATGAAGCGAACCTCTACTCCTTCTTTCACTTTTTCAATCAGGATCTCCATCATCCGGTGACCGAGGAAATCAGATTTGAACATGTAATATTCTATATGGATGAACGTTTTTGCCTTTTTTAATTCTTCAAAAATACGTGGAAAGGTTTCCTCTCCATTCTTTAAAATCTCCATATCACTATTTGTATTTACATGCATCCCTGTCGCTTTTTCTGTGTAATGAAAAAAAGCACGCTGATTATCGGTTAAACGCGTCTCATCCGGTTTACTCTCAAGCTCTGATATTCTGCGTAATTTTTCTCGGTTATACATTCTCTTTGATTTAAACAAATGTCCTTTGACATATAGCTGTCCTGAGAACAAATAAAACATATAGCCGATGATCGGGAAAAAGATCAGTACATACATCCATAACAGCGTGTGCTGTGATGTCCGGTTCTCTAGCATAAGCGAGATAATACTAAATAAAATGATGGCGATATAACTAGCTGCGTAAAGCTGAAAACCCCACGCTGGAACCGGCCACCAAAACACCACATATGCCCCGAATATCATGAAATATAAAAATAGAAATTCCAGTCTCCTCTTTTTCACATTCTCCGCCCTCATTCTGTCTTTTTCTTTTCCATACCCTTTGCACAGCTTGTCTGAAACGCACGATCTGCTGCTTTCTTTTAGCTTTTACAGACTGGAGCGTTTTGATCCGATATAATGGAAAATATGTGAAGGAAAGGACGAATGACTTATGCGTACACCATCTGCTTTAAAAAAGGGAAGCCACATTCGGGTAATTGCTCCAAGCCGAAGTGCCAGCATTTTATCAGAAGAAGGAATGGCTCAGGCCAAAAAACATTTAGAGGCATTAGGATTTACTATTTCTTTCGGAAAACACGTGTTTGAATGTGATCTGCATTCCTCTTCTTCTATTGAACACCGTTTATCTGATCTACATGAGGCATTCTCAAATGATGAAGTCGACGGCATTTTGACAGCAATCGGCGGCTTTAACTGCAATGAGCTCTTGCCTTATATAGATTATGATTTGATTCGTCAACACCCAAAAGTTCTTTGCGGCTACAGTGATATTACCGCACTTGCAAACGCCATTACCGCCAAATGTGACATGGTGACGTACTCAGGCCCTCATTTCTCCAGTTTCCAAATGGAACAAGGACAAGAGGAGCAGACAGCCATGTTTCAAGCGTGCGTGATGAGTAGCGAGCCATTTGATGTCACCCCTTCTACAAAGTGGAGTGATGATGCGTGGTATCTTGATCAAGCAAATAGGCAGTTTCATCCGACAACATGGGGGATTTATCAGGAAGGAACAGCTGAAGGCACCTTGTATGGCGGAAATCTTTGTACACTGAACTTACTGCAAGGGACACCCTTTATGCCTCGCATCAAGGATGCCATCTTATTTGTAGAAGATGATGACTTGGTCTTTCCTGAAACATTCGCCAGAGACCTTGCCTCGCTTTTGCAGCATGCCGAATCCATTAAAGGGTTAATCATCGGACGTTTTCAAAAGAAATCCAAGATGACAGAGGAACATTTGAGGTTCATTCTAGATAAGCACCCAATGCTTCAACACATTCCAGTGATTTACGATGTCGATATCGGACATACACAGCCGGTCTTCACCTTGCCGATTGGCGGGAGTGCCGAGCTCTCCTGCGACGGCGGACAAATACAATGGCGTGTTCATGCATAAATAAAACCTAAAAAGCACCCACATATGAGGGTGCTTTTTCTATGCCTTTATTTCTTTTTAAAATTTTTTTAGAAAAAGTGATCCAATCCTTCATCCCCTTCGTTAAGTAGATGTAAAAAGAAAAGAGAGGAGGCAAAAACATGTTCTCTGATGTACTTAGCCAATTATTCGATTCTATCTCTAACATTATTAATACACTTGGATAATCCCATTAACGCACACATACTACATGCTTGCCGAAGGGAGGATACAAACTATGTTTTCTGATGTACTTAGCCAATTATTCGATTCTATCTCTAACATTATCAATACACTTGGATAATCCCATTAACGCACACATACTACATGCTTGCTGAAGGGAGGATACAAACTATGTTTTCCGATGTACTTAGCCAATTATTTGATTCTATTTCTAACATTATTAACACACTTGGGTAATTCCTATGACACGCACATACTACATGCTTTCCGAAAGGAGGATATGCTCTATGTTCTCTGATGTACTTAGCCAATTATTTGATTCTATTTCTAACATCATTAATACGCTTGGTTAATTTTTCAAAACCCGCTATTTCTCGAGAATAGCGGGTTTTTTATATAAAGAAGCCCCGCTCATAAAATAGAGCGGGGCTTTTTGCATTACATTTTTTCCGGTGCAGATACGCCAATGAGTTTTAATGCATTCGCAAGCGTGATTTGTGTTGCTTTCATGAGCGATAGACGTGCTGTTGTTTTTGTTTCATTTTCAACATCAATGACCTTCTCGGCATTGTAGAAACTGTGAAGGGCTGATGCTAGATCATAGATATAGTTTGTGACGCGGTGCGGAATACGTTTTTCTGCTGCTTCTGCTACAACCTCTGGGAAGCTGCCGATGATTTTCAGAAGATCGTATTCTTTATCGGACTGAATGTGAGAGAAATCTGCTTTTTCAAGGTTTGGCTCGTAGCCTTTTTCTTCCCCTTGACGGAGCATGCTGCAAATTCTCGCATGTGCATATTGCGCGTAGTACACAGGGTTTTCGTTAGACGTAGAAATCGCTAAGTCTAAGTCAAAGTCCATATGTGTCGCCGCACTTCTCATCGCAAAGAAATAACGAGTAGCATCTAAGCCCACTTCTTCAATCAAGTCACGCATTGTGACGGCTTTACCTGTACGTTTACTCATTTTCATCTTTTCACCGTTTTTGTAAAGGTGAACAAGCTGAATGATTTCGACTTCCAGTTTGTCCTCTGGATATCCGAGTGCTTGGATCGCCGCTTTCATTCGAGGAATGTAGCCGTGATGATCCGCTCCCCAAATGTTGATGAGCTGGTCAAAGCCTCTGTCTAATTTGTCCTTGTGATATGCGATATCTGGAAGCAAGTACGTGAAGCTGCCGTCTTTTTTAATCAGGACACGGTCCTTGTCATCACCAAAATCAGTTGAACGTAACCATGTTGCGCCATCTTCTTCAAAGACATAGCCTTTAGCGCGAAGTGTTTCTAGCGCTGGTTCGATTTTTCCGTTTTCATATAAAGACGTTTCAGAATACCACACATCAAATGGGACACGGAAATTCTCTAGGTCGACACGTAGTTTTTCTAGTTCATATTTTAAACCGTACTCACGGAAGAATTTCATACGCTCTTCTTCTGATTCATGCACGAAACGGTCACCAAATTCATCAGCCAGTTTCTGCCCGATGCCTTTGATGTCTTCTCCTCTGTACCCGTCCTCTGGCATTTCTTTTTCAAGACCGAGCGCCTCAAAGTAACGTACTTCTACAGATAGAGCAAGGTTATTGATCTGATTGCCTGCATCGTTGATATAGTATTCACGGCTCACGTCGAAGCCTGCTTTATCAAGGATGTTGCAAAGAGAATCTCCTACAGCTGCACCGCGGGCATGTCCAAGATGAAGGTCACCTGTTGGGTTGGCTGAGACGAATTCGACTTGCACTTTTTGACCGCCGCCTGTATTCGTTTCGCCATAAGCCTCTTTTGCTTCAAGAACTGCCGGAATCAGTTTCGTTAAATATTGATTGTTCATATAAAAGTTGATGAATCCTGGACCTGCAATATCCAGTTTTTCGATTGACGCTTTGCCTTTATCAAATGCATTCACAATGTCCTCGGCGATTTGACGAGGTGCTTTTTTCGCAATGCGAGCAAGCTGCATCGCCATATTGGTGGAATAATCACCGTGAGTTTTGTCTTTTGGCACTTCCAAAAGAACATCCGGCACCTGGCTTTCATCAGCAAGTCCTGCTTTGACGACTGCCGCAATGATTTCTTCTTTTAACGCATCTTTGACCTGTTCTGCGATATTCATGAACGTAAATCCTCCTTATATGAAATCGATAATGTATGTAAATGCTTTTGATCTTCACCTGTCAGCATATCGTACGTAATGTGCAGAAGCCCATTGTCTACATCAAGATCAATGCCATGTGTGTGCACATCGAGCTGAAGTGTGCCAAATGGCATCGTGTAATGTGTCACGGTCGTTTCTCCAATGAGAAAGCGCTGCTTCATTTGAATTGCACCTGATCTCATGACAAAAATTTCTTTTTCACTTATTTTGACAACAGTTTTTACTTGACCCATTTCATGTTCTTCATGGTAAGTGAGATACGTTTTGTCATTCTTCTCTTGATACGTTCCAGTTGTTCGGAATTCGATCGTTTCAGCCGGTTCCGTCTCTGGTTTCATCACTGACTTTACATGAATTGAAATTTGGTTTTGTGTCATTTTGCACTTCCTTTGCTAAGACCCGTTTAACTAAAATAGTATACCATAATCCCGATTGCCTATCATCCCATCATTTCTCATCTTCGTGTGGATGAAACCCCATTTTTGATCTTCACCTGTCTCTTTAGAAAAAAAGAAAAATGAAGCTCACGCCTATCACGAGTCCAGTCTTGAGCCCTGCGCTTTTTCGATTGATGAGATAAAACAGTGCTTGGATACCTGAACTTGCCAAAAATGCCTGAAAGAAATCAAATGGGAGAAGATGCCCTTGCTTATAAACAAATAGCATAAACAGCGCGATGCCAGTGAGATAGAAAAAGCCTCGATCCTGAAACAGATGAACCATCTCATCCTTTGCCTCTTTTTTCGAGGTGAACGTGGGCGGACTCGCTGCAAGCTCTCTTTTCAGCGTAAGAAAGCCTGCCGCTAACACACATAAAGCGAGTAATACCATCAATACAGAAGAAAACACGACCTGCCTCCTTTATCATGTCACCAATGTAAAAAAAGAGCTTGTCCATGTGAGATGACAAGCTCCTCTATCAATGTTATTTCACAAATCCAAGCAGCATTTCTCGTAAAAGTTTGCTTGCTGTATTCGCCGTTTGATCGGAATGATCATATACAGGCGCTACCTCTACAAGGTCTGCACCGACGACATGCACATCAGAATCAGCAATGGCATGAATGGATGCCAGTAATTCTTTTGACGTAATACCGCCAGCATCCACAGTTCCAGTACCAGGCGCATGTGCCGGGTCAAGTACATCGATGTCAATTGTCACATAAACTGGGCGGCCTTTCAGCTTTGGCAATACTTGCTTCAATGGCTCCAGCACTTCAAATTTAGAAATGTGCATACCTGCTTCTTTTGCCCATTCAAATTCTTCTTTCATCCCAGAACGGATGCCGAAAGAGTATACATTTTCAGGTCCAATAAGTCCTGCCACTTTACGAATCGGTGTCGAATGTGAAAGCGGCTCACCCTCATATTCCTCACGAAGATCGGTATGTGCGTCCATATGGATGATGGCCAAATCAGGGTATTTCTTATACATCGCACGGAAAACCGGCCAAGACACAAGATGCTCGCCGCCCATTCCTAATGGAAACTTCCCTTTTTCTAAAATGCTGTCAACATACTCTTCAATTAAATCTAAGCTTTTCTGTGCATTGCCAAATGGAAGCGGGATGTCGCCAGCATCAAAGAATGGCACCTCGTGCAGTTCACGATCTAAATAAGGGCTGTATTCCTCTAATCCAATGGATACTTCACGAATACGGTTCGGGCCAAAACGTGAGCCGGGACGGTAACTGACGGTCCAATCCATCGGCATCCCGTATAAAATGACTTTCGCATCTTCCCATGTCGGATGACTTCCAATAAACACTTTTCCTGAATAAGCCTCGTCGAATCTCATGCAAGATTCCTCCTTTTACGCTTCAAAAAATGCGCAAACTTTCATTTGCGCATTTCCACTTCGCTTGATTTATTTGATTAAGTCGCTCACAAATTTCGGCAGAACGAATGCCGCTTTGTGCAATTCTTTTGTGTAATATTTCGTATCGATATCAAAGAAGCGGCTGTCTTCTACAGCAAGTGGATCATACTTCTTAGAACCGATAGTAAATGTCCAAAGACCGCTTGGATATGTTGGGATATTCGCTGTATATAGCTTGGTAATCGGGAAAATTTCTTTTACATCACGCTGTACATTTGTAATTAACTCAGGTGTGAACCAAGGGTTGTCCGTTTGTGCAACGAAAATACCGTCTTCTTTGAGTGCTTTTGAGATTCCTGCATAGAAACCTTTAGAGAACAGGTTTACAGCTGGTCCAACTGGCTCAGTTGAGTCAACCATGATCACGTCATATTCGTTGTCAGCTTCCGCAATGTGCATAAAGCCGTCTCCGACTTTCACCTCTACACGAGGATCGTCTAGTTTCCCAGCAATTGAAGGAAGGAACTTCTTCGAGTATTCAATGACCTTGCCATCAATATCAACAAGTGTCGCTTTTTTCACACTTGGATGCTTCAGGATTTCACGAATGACACCACCGTCTCCTCCGCCTACGACAAGAACATTTTCCGGATTTGGATGAGTGAAAAGAGGAACATGTGCCACCATTTCGTGGTATACAAACTCATCTTTCTCTGATGTCATCACCATACCGTCTAAAAACAGCATATTGCCAAACTCTTCTGTTTCCACCATTTCTAAATGCTGAAAATCTGTTTGTTCTGTGTGAAGAGTTTTGTTCACCTTCAATGTAATGCCAAAATTCTTCGTTTGCTTCTCTGTATACCAAAGTTCGCTCATTGTTCATCTTCCTCTCATCCAATAATAAACAAACATCTATTGTTAGCGCCTTTTATCGGCTATGACTATATCGATTGTCCAAGAAAAAAGTATAGTGGATTCATATCAAATTGTAAAGAACCGCATGAGATAACTTCATTTTTAAAACACACCCTTGCAGTCGCCTGTTTAAAACGGTTTTCTTTGTCCCATACTGATAAAAAACCGTCAAAATGGGGGCTTTGCATGGACACAATCATGAGTAATAAAAAAATCCGCATGACCGTGAAAACGATTCGGGCCTGTTTTTTTATCGGCTTGCTCGCTTTTCTATTTGCAGGCACAGTCTTTTTGACGATTCTTTTACTAGCTAAGTGGCAAGGCGCTCCCTCTGTTCAAGTTCCCCAATCCACGACCATTTATGCAGCCGATGGGTCTAAACTTGGCGAATCAAGCTTTGGAGAAAAGAGATACTGGGTTCCGTTAAAGGACATGTCCCCTCATATACAGCAGGCGGTGGTCGCAGTTGAGGATAAAACCTTTTATCAGCATCACGGCTTTGACGTGAAACGAATGGCAGGTGCTGCGGTGGCAGATATTCGTGCAATGGCAAAGGTACAAGGCGCCAGCACGATCACCCAGCAATACGCACGAAATTTATATTTAGATCATGATAAAACATGGAAGCGGAAGTGGAATGAAGCCTTTTACACGATCCGCTTAGAACAAAACTATACAAAAGATGAGATATTAGAAGGATACTTGAACACCATTTATTATGGCCACGGCGCATACGGCGTGGAAGCGGCATCCCGCCTTTACTTTGGAAAAAAAGCGAAGAACTTAACTTTAGCTGAGTCTGCCTTGCTTGCCGGGATTCCAAAGGGGCCTTCTCTCTACTCCCCTTATGTGAATGAGGAGAAAGCCAGCGCAAGAAAGAATATGATTCTGAGGCAAATGCAAGAGGTTGGCATGATTACGAAAAAAGCGGCTGCTGATGCCAGCAAGGAAAAGCTGTCCTATCGCCCGCTCAAGCAAAAGCAGCTGCAAGCAAAGCAGGCCCCATATTTTTATGATGATGTGATTCGTGAACTAAAACAAACGCTGGGCTTAACCGAGGAACAAATTGAAACGTATGGTCTTCATATCGAAACGACCTTACAACCTGAATTACAAAAAATCGCTGAAAAGACTTTAACCAACATCATGGATGCTGAATCAGATATCCAAATCGGCTTAACCGCCATTCATCCCCAGACAGGTCATGTGCTTGCACTCATCGGGGGAAGAGATTATGAGAAAAGCCCATTCAACCGGGTCACACAAGCGAAAAGACAGCCCGGTTCAACAATGAAACCACTTCTCTATTACATGGCCTTGCAAAATGGGTTCACTCCAGCAACGGTGATGCGCAGTGAGGAAACCGTTTTTGAACTGGATGAACAAGGAAGCGGCGCTGCTTATTCCCCAAGCAACTATCACGGCTATTACGCCAATGACGGTATTACGATGCTTCAGGCTTTGGCTCTATCTGATAACATTTATGCGGTCAAAACCCATCTATTTTTAGGAATGGAACAGCTCGTACGTGCAGGCAAGACGTTTGGGATTCACGAAAAACTAGATCAAGTGCCTTCACTTGCGCTAGGTACCTCACCTGTCAAACCAATCGAAATGACCAATGCTTACGCGATGCTGGTCAATGGAGGAAAACGCGTCAAACCAACCTTTATTACGAAAGTAACGGACGCAAAGGGCAACGTACTATTTGAGGAGAAACAAAAACGAGAGCAAGTACTAGATGAAAAAGCAGCATTTGTTACCACTGACATGATGTCAGGGATGTTCAATGATCAATTAAATGGCTATACAAGTGTCACAGGACGTACCATTTCAAAAGATCTTACCAGAAATTATGGAGGAAAATCGGGGACGACAGGCGCTGACAGCTGGATGATCGGCTTCTCTCCCCAGCTCGTCACAGGTGTGTGGACCGGCTACGATAAAGGACGCACCATTGACTCGGTCACAGAAACCGCCTATGCGAAAAAGATATGGGCTTCCTTTATGGAATCAGCCCTCTCAAACCAGCCAGCCTCCTCCTTCATGCCGCCAGACGGTGTAAAAGGCGTATATATCAATCCAAAAACGGGTGATCTCGCAGGCCCAGGATGCGAATCAAAGGTATTTACCTATTTTATAGAAGGAACGGAGCCGACCGGTGTCTGCTACGGTGCCGAGAACAAAGCATCTGAGCAAGACACGGCTCAGGATCAACAGCCTAAGAAATGGTGGGAAAAGTGGCTGAAGCGTTAAAAATGGACATGAAAAACCCCGAGATCTGCATCTCGGGATTCTCCATGTCCTAGCTTTAACACCAGTTTACTGAAAAAACGACTGGAATTGGTATCCATTCATCATTCTTCACAAAAATTTCACAATTACTCAGGAACAGCCAATCCTTCTTTTAATTCATCTGTGGATGCTTCCCATAACGCCTCATTGTGACTCTTCAAGAAATCAGCGAGCACCTTTTTCGAACCATCATCCATATGATTGACAACGATTTTACGCTTCATGGATTTATCCATTAAATTCACATGCTCAGGAAGCGACTTATATCCTCTGCGGATCGAGCGGTCAACCGTCATTTCACAAGCTGTGACGCCTGCATAATATGGCCCCTCTTCTCTGCGGTCAATCGTCACCCATACGAGCCAATACGGTTTTCCGTTAGGCACCTCTTCTTTGGTTTTTAAAAATTTAATTCCTTTTTCGACGGCACTTCTTGCATGCATCGCACCAATATCAATGACGGCTTCCTTTTCCTCCACATCAATGATGACTGGCGAGATATTATCAAGGCTGAGGGCACCTGCCCCAAAACCTCCATGTCCATCCGTTGCATCTGTTTTTTTAATGATATTAAAACCAATTGGTTTCTTCTTTTTACCTTCCATTCATTAAACCTCCTAAAGCAGCGGCTTCAAAATAAGATTAAACCAGTATATGATTTGATCCCGCATTCCGATCAATGGAACAAAAACAAACTGACCTAGCGGTGTGATGACGAAGATGAGGAAAATGATGATTCCATACTGTTCAAACTGCGTCATCTTTGCACGGATGCCGGGACTGACAACATCCTCAATAATACGATATCCATCCAGCGGCGGGATCGGTAATAAGTTAAATAGGAACAAAATCACGTTCAAGTTAATAAAGATTTGGAAGAAATAATCGACCCCCGGCTCAAAGCGAATGAGCGACTCCCCACCAAATTTCTGAAGAAGCGCATACACACAAAAGCCCAAAAATGCCAAAACCAAATTGCTTAATGGTCCAGCGATCGACACACATATCCCTGCGAGACGTGGGTTTTTGAAATGGTACCGATTCACAGGTACAGGCCTCGCCCAGCCAAACCCAGCCACAAAGATCAAGATCGTCCCGAAAACATCAAGGTGCTTCAATGGATTGAGCGTCAGTCTCCCTTGATTTTTAGCTGTCGGATCTCCAAAACGATACGCAACATATGCATGCGCCAGCTCGTGCATCGTAAAAGCCACAACAAGCGTAATGGCGACATATGGAATCAGTTCTAATGGATAAACAAGAAATTGGTCCAAAGGCATGAATCCCTCTTTCTTTCTATACAATGATTTACTTCATTCAGTATACTATAAGAAGTCCCTTAAACTAAAGGGAAGCGTAGCATGAAAGGAAAAAGGAGGTTTTCGCCATGCCAATTATCACCGTTCAAATGCTTGAAGGAAGAACAGATGAGCAGAAAAGAGCTCTTGTGGAGAAAGTCACAGATGCCGTTGTTGAAACAACAGGCGCAGGTGCAGAAAAAGTCTCTGTCATTATTGAAGAAATGAAAAAAGAACATTATGCTGTAGCAGGAAAGCGAATGAGCGACCTGTAAGCATATAAAAAGGACAAACACTTTTTCGGTGTTTGTCCTTTTGTCTCTTACCTTATCTGTACCAAGCTTTATTACGGTTCACTTGATTTTTATGAGCCGCATCGAAGTAATCGACAGTGTAAGAATAATCATAATTCATTAAGCAGACAATTCCGCTGCCTTGAGGGTCATGCGGCAAACCAAAGTTATGGCCGTATTCATGTGTAGCCGCTTTTGCTGTATTCGCTGTTCCTTGATCAAGGTTGACACTGAATGCACTTCCGCTCGGTGCACTATTGTAAACATAAGCGATTCCGCCAGCATCAAAGTTTGGATTTGCTGTAAATCCTGTGACAAAATCGTATCCTCTGCCATCAAAGCTACGCTGAAGGTTAGACAAAATTTGTGATGCATTTGATCCTGAAGACGTCCAAGACCCTACGGCTTGTACAACAAAGTCCACATCATGATCACGGTTAAATGTCACATCCGCTTGCTCAATGATGCTGACAATGCGCGTCTGCCAATCACTATATTTCGCACGATACTGCGCATCAGCTACTGCATAGACGGTCACTTTCTGACTGCCTGTACTAGCTTTTGTTGAAATCGAATCTCCTGTATTTGCTTTAAAGGTTCTAGACCCTACCTGTTTACCAGACTCGTCTAAAATTTTTGTTGTCACATCTCTTTCAATAGGAGGTGCCTTCGTCAAATCTTTAAAATCGTTTGCCTTTGGCAACCCTTCACTAATATGTGTTTCGAACGGTGCATGACCATGATCATGCCCATGACCTGCACTTGCAACTGGTGCTGAAGCTGAACTTACCCCCGGTAACAAACTACCTACCAATAAAAATGACAAAAAGACTGAACGCTTTTTCATTCCTATCCCTCCTTTGTTTTTCACAAAGTTATATATTCACTGAAAATTCACCATTTTCCTTCTATTCAGTCAAAAACAGGGAATTGGATATACAGGAAGAAAGTCGAAACATGTCATTTTCACTAATTTTTCGGATATTTTGACACACATTTCATTCGAAAATAGCGCTTTCGGTCCGGGTCTTACAAAACAAAAAAAGCCCAAAAATTGGGCTTTTGCAAGTTAGTTCAATTCCTTCAACTGATCAATATAAGCAAGGGCTGCCTCAAATTCTTCGTCCGTATAGCGCTGCTTGCTTTTAATGGTGAAGACCTTTTCCTTTACCTCATCTTTTGGCAGATCATCAAAGTATAAAATCGTTGAGACAAGCTCTAGAAAACGAGACGATTGCTCATTCATCTGCTGCGTCAGCACTTTGAGGTCAGGCATGTCCACTTCACACTGATCGAGAAACTCTTTCCCATTGTCCGTCAGCGAATAGCGATATTGATAGTATCCGCCCTTTTTTTCCTTCATTTCGTCCAAGAATCCAAGGTTGCACAGCTCTTCAATTCTGAGCGTCAACTCCTCTGAATAGGGGCCATAAAAATGAAAATCGTATTTCTCGTAAAAAGGCAAATCTAGCTTTTTTGCTATGTAAATCATTTTTTGCAGCTTCTTCCGTCCAACGATTTCCCCAGATTCAGAGAACACCTTCATCAACTTTGCATGCTCTTTCAACAAATTCCCGACATCTCCTTTTTCAGTACTTCCTTATCCCAATCCAAGCAGCTTCATGATCGCCTTCTTTTCTTCAGCTTTTTCCGACATATCTACAATTAAGTCCATCGGGAAATAAAGTTTATGATCGGTTCTTCGTTTACCGGAAATGGCGTCAACAATATCTGACTGTCTCGACAGTTCTTTAATATGACCACTTTGCGTCAAAAGGTGGATCGGCAGCCGCTCTTCTTCTTCGCCCGGTCTATAAAAGTCATAAGGCAAATCAGAGGAAGAATCGACCACTAAATAATAGTCAGGATCAATTCCTGCTTCTTTGAACAAAGCAGTCAGCTTGAAATATTTCGTCATTTCTTCGTTAGGATTAAACTCTGTATATTGGAATAAACGGCGGTTCATAAAACGGCGGCACAAATCAGCCAGCACGTGATCTTCTTCATCTTCCCACGCCTGAAAATAAAATAAGACAATGGATTCATCCAGCTTAATATAGTCCTCTGTGGTGACATTTCCTTCAAAAATTGAATAAAAATGAACCGGGGCATGTGTAAAAATGTAGCCAGTTTCATGCAGCTCTTTTGCACGATGGAGGATTTTTGTTAAAATGACCTCCGCGCTGCGGGTCACTGGGTGGAAATACACTTGCCAGTACATTTGATAGCGGCTCATAATATAATCCTCTACGGCATGCATCCCGCTCTGTTTCATCACAATCTGATCTTCTCTTGGACGCATCACGCGTAAAATACGTTCCATATCAAAGTGACCATAGCTGACGCCTGTATAGTAAGCATCACGCTGCAAGTAATCCATTCGGTCGGCATCAATTTGACTTGAAATCAAACTGACCACCTGTTTGTTTTGATACGTTTTGGCAATGACTTCTGCTACATGCTTTGGAAAATCGTCACTGACCCGGCGCAGCACTTCATTTACTTCCGTCTGCCCTAAAATGATATCTCTTGTAAACGATTCATGATCTAAATGAAAGACCTTTTCAAAGGAATGAGAAAACGGACCATGTCCAAGGTCATGAAGCAGGGCGGCACTCAGTACAAGCTCACGCTCCCCTTCATCCCATTCGGGTCTTCCTTTAAACACATCATCCACAATTCGTCTGACAATCTCGTATACACCGAGTGAATGATTAAATCGGCTGTGTTCTGCCCCATGAAACGTTAAATAAGTGGTGCCTAGCTGTTTAATTCGTCTAAGGCGCTGGAACTCTCTCGTTCCGATTAAATCCCATATCAATGCATCCCGTACGTGAACATAGCGGTGCACAGGATCTTTAAATACCTTTTCTTCGGATAATTTCCCTTTTGGATACGCCATCGTTTCGTCCCTCTTTTTTTAAGACGTGTTTCTATTATATCGGGTAACTTTTCCCGAAAACATCCTTGAATTTGCTGGCGAATGTGTTCTCATAGATTGAACGGACGTAAAAAGCCCGACCTGACAGGGACGGACCTCTTTTTAGGTCGACTGAACACATTCAGTGACATTTATTTGACTTTTTTTTGAACCTTTTCGAGTAACTCATCTTCTGTTGGTGCGGATAATGGGCGATTGTTCACAAACGCAAAAGCCTTTTTTCGTCCTGGACCGCAATACGATTGACAGCCAATCTCAATTTTTGCATCAGGGTCAACCGATTTAAGTCGAGGCAATAACGTTTTTAGGTTCGTCGCATCACAATCGTCACATACGCGAAACTCATTAGCCATGTTCTTACGCTTCCTTTCAATGATGAAACTTCATTCTATATGAAACAGTTGGACAACTAAGAGTGAATAATATACCACCCAACATTGTACATCGAAGCGACTGGAGTTGCAAGAAGCATTGTCAGCACAGAGACGTATTCACATAAAAGCTAGTATTTTCCACTATCCTTTTAGCAAACTTGTATAAACCTTCTTGAACTTGGCTAATCTAATACCATCAAATCTTATGGGGGTTTAAACACATGTCAAAACAAAGACAAGATGCTTGGTCAGAGGAAAATGATCTCCTTCTGGCAGAAACCGTCTTACGTCACGTCAGAGAGGGCAGTACACAGCTGAACGCATTTGAAGAAGTTGGAGACAAGCTAAACCGTACCTCAGCGGCATGCGGATTTAGATGGAATGCTGTCGTGAGGCATCAATATGAAAAAGCATTGGCACTTGCCAAAAAACAGCGTAAACAACGCATGCGTGCACTCGGAAATGGACAGCCTGCGAAAAAACGTTTGCTCTATCAGCCGCAAGTTGAAGAAACGATCACACAGGAAGAGTTCTCTCAAGAACTGGAACCTGCGCAAGAAGAAACGTTTGCACCTGCAGCCGAAACAGCCGAACAGCTTCAATTTGTGGATCAAAGCTACAATGAAGAGTTAGCTAGTTTATCACATTTATTGTCACAGGCTTCTCAAGTGACAGAGAAAAAACCAGAAGCCAATCCATTTGGGCAGCGCCAAGAGTTAACCATTGAGGATATCATTGATTTCTTACGCCGCTATGAAGGCGATGGACAGCAATCATCTGCCTTACGGATGGAAAACAGCCGGTTAAAACGAGAAAACAACGAACTTTCACATAAAGTGTCGCAGCTAGAAGCTGAAGTGAAAAAGCTTGAAAAGGATCAGCTCACGATTCAAGAAGATTATGAAACACTCGTCAAAATCATGAACCGTGCAAGAAAACTAGTTTTGTTTGAAGAGGACGACAGTGCCGCACCAACCTTTAAAATGGATCGGAACGGCAACCTTGAAAAAATGGCAGAATAACCAAAAAGTGCTCCCCACCTGCGGGAAGCACTTTTTTAAATATCCAAAAATAGCATCACACTAAAAAGGACATTGATCAAGAAGACGAACATAAAAATATACCTAACTTGCCTCACCTGAAAATCACCAAAGATAAAAATATAAAGCCCTGCGATACCAAGCGTCAGTAAAGGTTGAAGAAACGGCACGAAAAGCGAAATGCCGTAGCCGGCTCCTATGATGACAGGAAGCCATAATAAATAGAGGTAACCACCATTTTTAGATTTCAAGAAACCACTCCCTCTCTTTCTTCTATCTGCTTGATTTCAGGCTGAACAAACTTGAGTCCGGCCATTGTACGTCTGCGTTTTTGTGATGTCCAAATCGCAATCGCCGGCTGATCCGTTAGAGATTCTGCGTCAATGGTGATCCGTACTTTTCCATTTAATTCAATTGAATCTTCAAACTCAATTTTGCACCCAGATAAACTGATATCATGTATGATCACCGGCATCTTCTCTTCTAGTCGGTCCTCATAGGCGATCGTGCCTGTCACACCTTGCAATGGCCTTCTCATCCATTTGCGCCGCAGAGCCTTTGGTACCTTCTCCGTTTCTCTTAAAAAGCGGAGAAACGTCCGAACAGCATATGATTTTTTCTCACGATCCGTCATCGCTACATGCTCTCGTGTGAATAAGAAACGGATCAGTGATAAATACTCTGATTTTTGTGTGTCAGTAAAAGCAACACCAACCATCAGCTTGTCTCCCTCTGGATAGCTCCAAACCACGTCACACGCCACACTTTCATCCTCTGAAAAGAATAATTGCGTTTGTCCTTGATAAAGAGAAGACGCTTGGTCCAATAGAATGGATAGACGCGCACCTGAATCACTCATATCTAGTAGAAAACAAGCAATCGACTGATCTTGATGATCAGAACGAAGATGCCCCTCTTTTTCAATGACAAATCGCTCTGATTTCCGATAACGCGGTCGATCAAACGCCACAAGCAGTGCCATGAATAAGCCTGCACCGTTATAAAGCACCCAAAAAATATTAATCAACATGAGATCAGCGTTCATCGTCCCATTTACCTTCACATCGTAACCTATTTTCACAAGGGCAAGCAATGAGAGCAACAAGAAGATCAGATGGGGAATCATCGTTTTCAAATGAAAATGCCTTTTGTCCGTTTGAATTCCCTTCGGTGTCACCAGAAATTCAACCCGTTTCTTCAAGAACAGTTCACTGAGTGCCACACCAGCTAAGTGGAATGCCATTGAACTTTCATAAATATGACTCCAAAACATACTTCTTTTTTGATTCGACACAAGTTTAAACGCTAAATACGAGCTAAAGAATGCCGGCAGCCAAAACATGAAAACGGACTGGAAATCTGCCCAGAAACTTTGAATACCAAACAATAAAAACAAAATCGGTGTGAGAATATAAATCATTTTAAACAAACCGTTAAACCAATACACAATGCCATCTAAATAAAGAACTCTCTGCATCAGCGTTAAGCCGCGCACCTTCAAAGGATTAAACTTACGGGCACACTGAATGTTCCCTCTCGACCAGCGATCTCTCTGCTTTAACAGATCAAGCCAGCTTTCAGGTGCCAGACCGACGGCTAATACTTCTCCGACAGACACAGATTTGAATTTCCCCTGGAGAAGCATTCCTGTTGCCATGTCTTCTGTAATCACTCCAGTAGCAAATCCGCCAATTTCATCTAATGCCGTTCTTCTAAAAACCGTATTACTCCCAACATACATGACGGCATTAAACCGATCCTTACCAGCTTGGAGAGTTTGCATGAAGAAGTCCTGCTCATTTGGAATTCGATCTTTCGAGAACATATTATATTGGAAAGGATCTTCGTTATAAAACGCCTGTGGAACTTGAACAAACGCAGTTGCTCCATCATGAAAATAGGGCACTGTTTTTTCTAAAAATGAAGGAAGAGGGACCATATCTGCATCAAGCGTCAGAATCAGCTCCCCATCCGTTTGAGACATCGCATGATTTAAATTACCTGCCTTAGCAAATCTGTTATCTGTTCTTGTCAGATAATAAACACCAAACTCAGAAGCAAGCTGCTCTACAACTTCCCTATTGCCATCATCACATAAATAAATTTGAAAGCTTTCCTTCGGATAAGAGAGATTCAAACAACCTGCAACAGTGCGTTTCAGCACCTCAATCGGTTCATTATATGTAGCTATGAAAATATCAACTGTTGGCAGCCTGTCAAGATCACTGATCATGACTTGTTTCCGATTTGAAGGCTTCCAAACCAGTGTATAAAACACAAGCAGCTGGATAAACCCAATGCATTCACAGGCAACAAGCAAAATGCCCATGACAATATTAAAAGTACCTTCATGCGGCAATGTAAAGAAGAGGCGCCAGCAAATATAGGCAGCATTTGTTAACACACAAAGCACAATGATGATTTTTTTCACAGTAGAGGCCATTGGCTGGATACGATATATCATATACAACAGAGACAAAATACACAGCATAAACAGCGGGTAATACGTGGTGATGAATGACAATACATTTTCCTTCTTTCTTATGTCATAAAGGACTATCACATATAAAATGTCATAACAAAGGAGGGGGTTCTTCCATTAGATTGCCCCTCCATGTCTATATAAATCATTTCCACAATCGATCTAACTGATTTGAATAAAAATCAATGGCCCTTCGATAACTCAAAATAGCAGGATCATTTGTCGTCTCAGTTAAACAGTTCAGTAATATTTCCATTGCTTTCTTATGTTCTTTTCAAATTTTTTTGGATTTCATCGCAATTTCCCTTCCCAAAAATATGTAACTATTATAATTAAAAAGAAGTTATTGAAATTAATGTTAATTTATAATAATAGATACCGATATACATATTAGTAATCAAAAGGGAGTTGTTAAAAAATGAAGAAATTTTTATATGGATTAGTGATCACTATGTTATTAAGCTCTATATCCTTTAATGCACTGGCGGCAGAAGAACCAAATGCCCCAATTGAATTAAAAAGAAGTAATGCTTTTAGCATTCCGGATGAAGCTAAAACAACTATTATAAATACAGACGATCATCGAATTTATAAAGTCTACCTTGGTATAAATAAGGCAGAAAAACTAACCCTTCGTTCTTCTAAAACATTTGATGTCAAAATAACTAATCCTAAGAGTGAAGTCATTTCACAAAGTAAAGGAATAGGAAAAAGTACAATCAATGAAGAAGGAACAGCTCAAATTGAATTTCCTACGGATTTAGAAGGAGATTATTTAATTTACATTAATCCTTCTGATGATGATAAAAATCAATTTCCATATGAATTAAATGTTACTGTAGGAATGCCTGTTTTGTATTCACCAGTTATGGAAAAAAGAATTACTCTTAATCAAGCTTCTATTACCTCATTTAATAAAACTAGCTCGCTACAATATTTCGACCTATCAAATGACAGTTCAATTCCAGATAATAGTTACATAACAGAAGTTAGAACTGATGGTCCTGACAGCGGTCAAAATTCACTAAGTCTATATACATTGAAACGAAGTATACGTCCAAATTCTAGTATGACCTGGATTGACACAAAATACCCTAATTTCAGAAATTACCCATCTTATTACCCTAATGGATCATGGAATCCAGTTAAACAAAAGTATGCCTTCAAAATATCTGCATTAACATTTAATCAGCCTGGAACATACACTTTTTATCCTAACGTTTATATTGGCTATAAAGTTGAATTAAAATAATAGAGATAGATCGACAAAATGACTAGATTGTTTTGTCGATCTAAAATATATTTCCAAAAATTCGCTTCCCATTCACGAAAACACCTTTTCATTCCGCTCAATCATCCGCGTCATGTTTTTCTCAAACTCCAGTTGTTCCTCGGTGGTCAACCCTGAAACGGTCAGTTGCTCGCTCAGCTTTTGAAGTTCTTCAAGTAAAAGACGCATGAGAAGCGCACAGTCAATGGGTTCTCCAGTTAATTCTGATAGGGATGCCATCGTATCAGGCTGTATATCAGGGAATACCGCTTTCACCTCATGCCGTTTATCCTTTAAGGCCGCCTCATAAAAACGGCGAATCAAATCAGCTCGTTCCCGGCCG
This sequence comes from Bacillus sp. XT-4, assembly GCF_050864245.1. Lineage (NCBI taxonomy): Bacteria > Bacillati > Bacillota > Bacilli > Caryophanales > Bacillaceae > Bacillus > Bacillus sp. XT-4. The sequence continues at coordinate 183,258 of NZ_JBPAFI010000003.1, read as the reverse complement.
CTTCCATCTGCACACAAATAGATTTGCACAGCGACCCCTCCTCGTAATCTACGCTGAGAAATGCCGGCAAATTTCTTTCCATTGATGCTCAAATCGTAGCTACCTGGACAATAAGAGCCGACAATTTCATAGGCTTCAATGTCCACCTCATACAGCGACAGCATCCGGCGGATCAATTCCACCATCGCATCATATCCTCGGTCAATATCAATGCCCTTCTTTTGTTCCGCAAAGATTAAAGACACATTTAGTACGCCTTCATCCAGCACAACAGCAAGACCGCCTGAATTGCGCACAATGACGCGATATCCCTCTTCCTCAAGAAGCTTTACACCCTCTTGGAGAAATGGAAGTCTTGTATCCTGAATCCCAAGAACGATCGTATTGTGGTGCACCCAAGAACGCGCTGTCGCTGGTGAGAGTCCTTTCCCGACCGACGCACAAAGCGTATCATCCATCGCAAAAGATTGCTTTGGGTCTACATAGAGACCAAGGCTCGATTGATCTATGATTCGCCATTTCGGCTGCGTCAATAACTCAATAGGTTCATTTTTCATGTCCTGCATATCCTCTCGTTCATAAACTGTGTTTATTATAACATGGAGGGAGAATGAGAGAGAAAAAAGCTCTATGACAAGGAACGTCACAGAGCTTTTCAACTGGATTTGGTTTTCTTGTTCTTCCTTTTCGAAATGAAATAAACAGCTGCAATCAAAACGACAGGAGCCCCAACCAAGAGGCATGCAGCGATCAATGTGTTCCACGGCAAATCGATCATCTCCTTAATAGACTAAACTTCTATGAAACAGCCGTGACTTACCCAGCTTAACAAATCTTCAGCCACTAATTCCGCATGCTGAGGGTCCATCACACCAGCATCGACAATCCACACTTTTTTCTCTTCTTCTGCCTGTCGCATGAGAAGTACTCGCCCACCGCCATCGTCACCAATGGCTACATAGCCGCTGGCATAATGATGGACTTCCCATGTTTTATTGCGTTCCACTATGTCTTCTGTTCCGTATAGAAGAACATCGCCTTCGACGGAACATCCATTTGTCTGTTTCAGCAAGGTCTTATAAGCATGGGGCAGCAGCATGTTTAGCTGGGATTCTGCCTCTTTGATATGTATATCACTTGCTGGTTTATTTATGACCAGGTTGGGAATCTGAGAAAAATGAATCATTTTGAAAGCCTCCTAAAAGGATGTACAAGCGTTTATTCAGCTGATTTTGGCATAATTCTTTTATACACCCGCAGGAGCACTTTTAATAGAAAATAGAAAATGATGACATCGAGTATAAAACCTAAAAATAGAAATTCAACACCATAATTTGAATGCAGGACTAGCCAATCAATGGGAAAACCTCGATAATCCGAACCGGCATGTGGGACATAAACCCCTCTCATAAAAGCTGTCCCAATGACGAGAAGAACACTGATGCTTAATAGCCAATTGAATGTTTTTTTGTTGATGTGTTTTTTCTGATTCATACGAATTCCTTTCTGTGTTTTTGTATCGCTTTCTAATACAAAGACTTCTACCTATCACTATATAATCAATACAACAATTCTTTTAGTAGACTTTCCGCTTTATGTAATTCATCTAAAAATGGATTTAGATAATCATTATGACTTTCCAAGTAAGCCCTAACTCCGCCAATAATAAAGACCTTTTGGAGATCATCATTTGCTTGCATGATTCTTTGGGCATTCTTGTATCTTCTATATATTAATTCAAGTACACCTTGATTGATCTCTTGCGAATATTCTTTTTCTAGGATGTTGATGACCGTTTGGATTTGTTTTGTTAGTTCTTGTTTTTTGTTCATTTTGTTCTCCTATTTACAGCTTTTTGGAACAAAAACAAAGCCGATGCTCGAATCGTTATATTTCGAATATACAAAAGACCCTCTTACAGAGGGCTCTTATTACGCCTATTGTTTTTATTCTTCAAGGGATAATTCCCATAACTTTTGACCGTTTGCTAAATACACTGCATTAGGTGGATCATCATAAAGGGATATTTCTACTAAAGACCTTTCTTCTCCTATCAACCAATCATACACTCTGCTTTCTTTATTTGGAGACGATATGATGTTCTCTACTCTAAAAGCAACGGCATAATATTCAACGTAATTGATATCATCATCCTCTAACCCATTATCAGTTTCGTAAAGTGTGTCTGGTTTCCCTATGATCTTTAATCCGTTACCCCACTCTAATATCAGCTCTTCCCCGCCGTAATCATCTAATGTTTTTATTAAAGGGTTATAGTCCATATGTATCCACCTTTTTAATTTAATTCTAATGGTTTTGAAGGTACGATATGAGCACCATCTTTTGAATAATGTATTGTGCCTCTAGTAGTCTCTATATATTTTTGGGTTTTCATATCATAAGTCTTTCCTATCTTTTGACCAAAATCTATAACTTCTCTCCCGTTTTTTAGGAATTCCCCTCTACCAGCGTATTTATCAAGCAATTCTTGTGCCTTTTTATTATCTCCGTAAAAAATGCTTTTCTTTTTTCCGTTTGCTACTTCTTGCTTGTAATTTGGTGTTTCTGGAATATGTTTTTCTTGAGCTCCTGATTTTACTTTTGCAGGGAAACCATTTACTTCACGGTAAGGTCCCTTAGGTACGGATTGTTTACCGTAAGCAGGTGTTTTAACCCTCTTCACATTCTTCCCTTGCTCCAACCTAAAAACATATTTCCCAACCTTCACTATTTTCGTGATTGGGATGATAGAGGCTGCGGATAAAGCTTGGTCAGTGCTGCTGATGTTTCGGCTGGTTTCTGGGTCTTTACCAGTAACGGCTCGGTAGCCGTCGTAGATGCCGCTGTATTCTAAAATGATGTTTTCGGCGGTTGAGACGACCTCACCGTCTAGTATGCGTTTGGCATTTCCGCGGCTACGGCTTTCTGGGATGTTGTCGACTTCTTCTATTCTTACTTCGCCGTTTGCGATATACGTTCGAATGATTTGTTTATTGGCGTAAACGGTGTATCTCCCGCCTATAAAATCAATGTCCGACGGATCTGTGACGACTTCATCAGCGATGTCGAATTCTTTTAGCTTTTTGACGCCTTTTACGTTATATAGTTTACCATTTACGACCCTGATGTCTCTATGAATCTTACTTTTCCTGCTCACAGCTTCTTTTTGTAATGTCGTAAGCAATGGATCGTTTGCTTTGACTTGCTTGTTGACGTTTCGGAGGGTACCTCTATGAACCACCGTATCCACATTCGCCTGTTCTTTCTCACTCAATTTCTTCAACATGATCATCATCGGATTGTCTTTCGGGTTGTCTATTTTGTCATTCAATCCGCTGATCGTGCTGCTTATTTTTTCTTCTTTTGTGTCTTTGAAAATAGATCCCTTTTGATAGCTCGTGATGTCAATTTTTGGGCCGGTGAACATGGTGCTTAGCGTGTTGATGTATTGCTTCATTGTTTGCAATGCACTTGTTGTTTCATTCATAGCACTTGTTTGTTCTCTGTCAAAGGCATGGAGCAGTCCAATGGTTCTGGATGTCTCAAGCCACGTTTTTTGATAGCTCTGTTGAAAAGCAGACTCGTCTACATGAGGCAAGTGAACGATATGACTGACCCTGCCGATCGCCTGGCTCACATCTGAAACAATGTCAGAAATCGCTCGCTCTGCTTTTTTTAAACCTGAATCAAGTTCGTGTTCAATAAATGCTTGTGATATAAAGCCGTGCTGATTTGATTCAAGTGTATGAAGTGCCTGCTTTGTTTGTTTGAGCGCAGAGCTGTATTCCTCAATGACAACCTGAAAAAATTGCAGGAAGGGAATATGGCATTCTGTATAAAAGGAGCGGATGGCTTGTCCCGCCTCTCCCTTTAGTGCGCCATCAAGTGAGATGATCTGTTGGATTTGTTTTTCTATGGAGCTAATCTGTTGTGATTGCTGTTTTAATGTATTCAGCGTTTGGTCAATTCCGTTTATTAGCGCAAAAGCATCAAGGGTTTTCATTGCGTTCTCCTTTATTTTCTTTTACTGCTGGAAGCAAGCGCCTTGTCCGTTTCGATCATGGTGTTCACCGCTTGTTCTGTTTGTACAAGTTGTTTCTGAAGAATGTCTATGTAGGATGTACTTAATTCGTTCAGCTGCTGATTGATTTTTTCTAATGTGTCTGCCGTCAGGAGCTGATTTCTTCCTTTGATGGTTGTTGGAAGTGTTGCATTCATTTGAGCGCCTGATTGTTTTGCATGCTGTAATACTCGTTTGACCTGACTGGCATCTATTTTAATTTCTCTGCTCATGTGACTACCCTCTTTTTTCTTCCAGTTGTTTCTGCTTTTCTTTCTCTATTTTTCTTTCAACCGAATGAATTTCATGTTCTAATGAATGGATCTCTGATTTTAAGTCGCTGATTTTCTCATCAATTCGGTTCACTAGATTGGTCAGCTGTACACTTTTTATCTCTTGACTGGCGGATGCCATCTCGTCTCGAATGTCATCAAACGTATCTGCGAGATGGCCAAACCATGTATGTGATGTCAGATCTGGATGAGTCATTTTCTTGTTAGCATCTGCCAGAGCAGACTTTGCTTCTTTTATTTCTTTTCGACACATGTTCAGTTCTATGATTTGTTCTTTTTTTATGGATATGTCTGCCTTTAACGAATACAAGGCTGTTGTATAACCGATGATAGCTCCAGACATCGTCAAACACCTCTATTCCTCAAATAGTCCTCCGTTATGTTACCATTTACTAGCACAAGAGGCATATGATTGAAAACGAATTCACTAAAAAATGAATCGTATGTATTGGGTTTTTATACCTAATTCACACGCACAAAAAAGCTGAATTCATCAACTGAATCCAGCTTTTCATGCTTATTTGAGCGAATCACCTGCTGATGCTGATGGATGATCGCTAAATGAGGTGTCTTTCTTCTCAGGGATATAATGGAGTGAAAACCCGACAAGGCTAAAAAAGGCACTTAACACCAGTGTTGGGTTTTTAAATAGGTTCGTACTAGCAATGATCATATCTCCCTTTTGCAAGAGAATTCCTAGTATTTGACCGAATACCAACAACGTTCCTGACGTTAGAAATAGGACAAGCAGCACTTTAAATAACAATTCCATCAATACTCTCATCTGTTTCTCCTTTCTATACGGGAAGTATCTCCATTCCAATGAGCCAGCCAATACCAACGATCGGAAGCATATAATAGAGGATCAGTGGGATAAAGGTTTTTTCTGGTCTGGCCCCTGCAAGACCAGAAGCGATAAATATGGACCCTGATGCAGGCGGGGAAGCGCCTTCAGTTGATGAAAAAGCAAGAATGGCAACTACAGCCACAACTGGGTCCACTCCAACTGAGATTAAAGCTGAAAATGAGACAAGCCCAACTGCTGTTAATGTCGCTGTTGAAGATAGAGGGCCTGCCACCAGTGTGACAAGAACACCCACAATGAGCACCATGAGCCATTTCGGAATGGCAAGTACTGATGTGATTTGCGTCAAATCATCTGCGAGCCCTAATTCAGCAAGCACTTGACTAGCAGCCACTGCAAACAGCATCAAAGCGCCAATCGTTGTGAATTTAGGAATGGCTGATTTGAAAAATTGAGACCAATCTAAAGCAGACGCCTTGCTTCTTCCAATTGTTAGACTAATTAATATCATGAGAATCGGAATCCACGTAATTAAAGAAATTTGATCCATTGCCTCCGGTCCGATGTTTGGATTACTTTTTAAGTAGTTTGCAAACGGACCAATGGTGATCATGATAGGAATCAAGGCACCGAAAAAAATAAAGATCGACTTCCACCCTTGTTTTACCGCTTCCCAGAAAGGAAGAATATCATCTGGCGGCATGGCCTGAATTTTATTCTTTTTCACCAGAAGATACACCAAAATAAATCGGTATACGACTTGATACAGTCCTCCTATTAGAAGGGCAATATATAAATCTCCCTCAGATACAAGGGCGGCAACTGGTGCAAACCCAAGCATGATAAACATGGAAGAGTTCGGAGGCAGTGCCGCTCCAAGTCCGCCATTCCCTGCTAGAATCGTGGCCGTATGGGTCCGGCTCCACCCGGATTTAATCATCCAAGAGGCCGTGATAGAGCCAGTCGCAGCTGTGTTTGCAGAATTTGAACCTGAAAGAGCGCCTAACACTGCTGAACCTAACGTACTCATATAAGCCGCTCCACCAGGAAGTTTGCCTACAACCGAATTTAGGATTCGTAAGAGTGCATGAATTAATTCCAACTTTTCGATTAAATAGGCCATGAATACAAATGCGACAGCTGCATAAAGCACCTCATATGTGGATGCAAATATTAAACCATCCCAGAAAAGTCTTAACGCATCTAATCCGCCAAATAATGTGGTCGCAATAAAGCCTAGTAGCATGGCTTCTCCCATATTCCGTTTCACCATAACATTCCATATAATGATGACAGCTATGAACACAATCAACGCAATAAAACCCATATCGTTTCTTCGCCTCCCCTTTATTAAATAAAACGCTTACAATTTATTCCCCTTGCTGCATCACGTCAATGACTTCTTCCCAGCTAGCAGGTTTTACCCCGTCAAATCGTTCAGCAAAGTGAAAGTCTGCTAATCTCTCAAGCTTCTGTTGTGCTGCCCGAGACATGCTGGCATCAATCTCTGCTTCATCTAGCATTTCAATAGAGCCAAGCAGCTCAACCGCCCGTCTTTTTGCATGCAATGCACTCCCTGTCACAAGACGGTTCATGGTCTCTTCAAAACTTTTGCTATCGATTGTATCGCTTAGTGAAGAAATCACTTGATGTTCCACATTATATTTTTTGGAAATTTCCAAAAATTCAATCAAGAGACCGACAATCCCCTTCATATAAATGCTTCTGATTAGCTTTAGTGCCGAAGCATCTCCTGGCTGGTCACTAATTTTTGTGATATTCATGCCATAAGCATTCATCACTTTCATGAATTGGTCAACTCCACTGCCGCTTGCCGTGATCGGAACCTTGTGTTTGTTGATTGGAAGAGGCCCTAGCATGGCGGCATCTACAAATAGAGCTTCTTGCTTTTCAATTTCGTTTGCTACTTGTTTTTTGATGTCTGGTGTTGATGCCGATACATCTACATATAATTGATTCTTTTTCAAACTTCCCGATACGGATTGTGCCACTTCTAAGGTTTTATTCGCTGGCACAGCTGCAATCACAAGATCAGATTTCTCAATGACTTCGCTAATACTGCTCGTTAATTGAACGCCTGTCTGCGATGCTTTTTCTTTCAACGAGCCAGCTAATTTCTCATTTTTTAATAGGACATCATACGCATAAAATTGATTTAATCCTTCTGTTTTCAATCCCGTTGACAGCTCATATGCTGCTTCACCATATCCGATAAAGCCTATCTTCATCACAGATTCCCCTATCCTTGAAATTTTTTCATTCTGCCTTCCAGCCATGCCGGTGCTAAGAGACTGATGTCTTGCTTTCCTTCGTCCACATACTGTTGAATCGTTTTTAATCTCTGATGTTCATACGCTTGTTTCTCTTCCGCTAGTGTCAGCAGGTGTTCCGCCTTTTCCTTTGGAACGATGACGACTCCATCATCGTCAGCAATCACTAGATCACCTGGGGCTACTTTGACACCGCCGCACGAGATGGTTTGATTCAATTCCCCAGGACCATCTTTATAAGGTCCGTTTGGCATAAATCCCTTACTGTAGATTGGAAAAGCCAGCTCCTCTAAAGAGAGTTTGTCGCGAACAAGCCCGTCAATCACGATTCCTTCTATTCCTACAGCCTTTGCTGAATGTGCCATCAATTCCCCCAAATAGGCATGACCCTTATGGTCTTTTCCATCCACAATCAGTACATCTCCTTCTTTAGCAGAGTAGATCGCTTGATGAAGAAATAAATTATCCCCTGGCCGTAAGCTAACAGTAAAAGCTGTGCCGACTACATTCATGCCTTTCGCAACTGGTTTGATCTGATGATCCATCGCGCCGGTGCATCCCATTACATCTGACAGCAAGGTCGAGTTAAGCTTTTTTGCCCTAGCGATAAGATCATTTGACACGAAATGAACAGTACTCATTGTTTCCATCATCCCCTTTGAGTTATATTCATTACATTTATTTTTATTAAAGTAATATTTATTACTTTTGTGATATGATCATACCACCTCATTTTCAATTAGTAAAGCGCTTTCAAAAAATAAAAAATGAGTTCCACACGACTAATGTGTTGTGTGGTAACTCATTTTCGTTAACATATGATTGATTTGATCTAAACGTGGTTTTGTTCTTTCAGGATCATTCATCGCTAAGGCACTTAAAATGTAATCGACGATAAAGATAGCAGATACGACAGAGTTATGAGAGCCTACACTTGCTGAGGAACATGGTAATACATATTGTGCATATTTGGTTAATGGAGAGCTGTAGCTGTCTGTAATTAAAAGCACTTCCACCCCATAAGACTTCGCTACTTCGAGCAAGTCCTTCATGCGTTTTGCATACCGCGGATAGCTGACCGCTATAATGAAATCATCAGAATGAAAATGAACGAGATCATCCACCCAGTCGCTTTTGTCTGCATCAATGTATTGGCAATTCCCCAATAACCGATTGATTCCGAGTGACAGATACTCACCAACAGGTCTTCCACTTCGAACACTTGTACACAAAACGTGGCGTGCGCTGGCTATTTTCCCAACAATCTGCTGAAAGGTTTCTTCCGTGATATTGTCTAGTGCATACTGGATATTTTGAAATTGCAGTTCTACATGGTCATGCAGGAGCTTATTCTTATTTGAATGCTTGAGATTCGCTTCAAGTCTCGTTTGAGGGTCGGCTTTATGCTTCATAGCTAACTGAAGCTCTTTTTGGAACTCAGAAAAACCGGAATACCCCATCGCAGCAGAGAATCGCATGATCGTTGCTGTACTCGTCCCGACTTTTGATGCCAATTTATCGACAGTTAAAAAAGCGACTTCCATTGGATTTTGTACGATATAATCTGCAATTCTCCTCTGCGCATCGGTTAAAAATGCGACCTTATGCTGAAGTTTATATATTAAATCCTCCATTATAGCACCTGCCTATCCTATCGACTTTATCTACGATTCGTGTTTTCTTTTCACTCTTTATTGTACACATTTGGACAATATAAAAAAACAGCCAGCACGAATCTATCGTACTGACTGCTCTAGTCGAGAAGCTATTTTATAGTGCTTGAGCTGCTGTGATAAGCGCAAGATTGTAAACGTCTTCGGCATTACAGCCTCTTGAAAGATCGTTTACTGGCTGATTTAGACCTTGTAGGATTGGACCTACAGCTTCAAAGTTACCTAAGCGCTGGGCAATTTTGTAGCCAATGTTTCCAGCTTCAAGGCTAGGGAAAACAAATACGCTAGCATCGCCTTTGATGACGGAATCTGGTGCTTTTTTCGCTGCCACTGAAGGAACGAACGCTGCATCGAATTGGAACTCTCCATCAAGAACAAGCTCAGGTGCTTTTTCTTTTGCAATGCGAACCGCTTCAGATACTTTGTCTGTTTCGTCTGATTTTGCTGAACCTTTTGTAGAGAAGCTAAGCATTGCTACACGTGGTTCGATGTCAAACATTCTTGCTGTGTTTGCGCTTTCGATCGCAATTTCAGCAAGATCTTGGCTGTCTGGTGCAATGTTGATCGCACAATCAGCAAACACATATTGCTCTTCGCCGCGAGCCATAATGAAGACGCCAGAAGTTTTCTTTACGCCTTCTTTTGTTTTAATGATTTGAAGTGCTGGGCGCACTGTATCAGCAGTTGAGTGTGCTGCTCCGCTTACAAGGCCGTCTGCAAGACCTTTATACACAAGCATTGTACCGAAGTAGTTTTCATCCAGTAATGCTTTTCTCGCTTGCTCTTCTGTCGCTTTGCCTTTACGTCTTTCGACGAAAGCCTGTACAAGATCGTCAAAACCTTCATATGTATGAGGATCATACACGTCAACACCATCAAGTGTAAGACCTAATTCTTTTGCTTTTGCTTCTACTTCTTCTTTCTTACCTACAACAATTGGCTGCAATACTTTGCCATCTGCTAGTTTTTGAACGGCTGTTAGAATGCGTTCGTCCATTCCCTCAGGAAAAACGATCTTAACTCCTTTACCTGCAACCTTTTCCTGAACTGTTGAAAAAATATCTGCCACTTCAATACCCTCCTTGATTTTACAAAAAAAGCGTTCTCTTTTAAGCATACTCTTCTTCTACATAAATTCAAACTACCAACTTACATTATAGCGCTTACAATTTAAATTCTTATTTTTCAAACTAATTAAATCAATTTCTAGAAAAGCGTTTTCGTCGTTCAAGTTTTGATCACATCTTCATTTGGACAAACTATGTTATAGTTGGAACAGATGGAAAACTGTAAATAGGAGTGAAAGAAATGAGCGAACAACATACAACAAATGAAGCAGCTCAAACACTAGATGGCTGGTATGCGCTGCATGATTTTAGAACGATCGACTGGACGGCTTGGAAGCTACTGACAAGCGATGAGCGTCAAGCGATCATTCATGAGTTCACAGGTCTATTAGAAAAATGGAAAACAGCCGAGCACCATCAGGCTGGAAGCCAAACAATCTATAGTATTGTCGGCCAAAAAGCAGATATTATGCTCATGATTTTACGTCCGACCATGGAAGAACTAGGTGAAATTGAACTTGAATTCAACAAGACACGACTAGCTGAGTTTACGATTCCAGCTTATTCTTACGTGTCAGTTGTTGAACTCAGCAACTACTTAGCAGGAGGCGGAGATGGCGGAGACCCTTACGAGAACCCGCATGTACGTGCGCGCCTCTATCCAGAGCTTCCTTCTTCTCAATATGTCTGTTTCTATCCAATGGATAAAAGACGTTCTGGCAATGACAACTGGTACATGCTTTCAATGGATGAGCGCAAATCCCTTATGAGAAGTCACGGCTTAATTGGCAGAAGCTATGCTGGGAAAGTAAAACAGATCATTACAGGTTCTGTTGGCTTTGATGATTATGAGTGGGGCGTCACTCTTTTCGCTGACGATGTGCTTCAATTTAAAAAATTGGTTTACGAAATGCGATTTGATGAAGTGAGTGCACGTTACGGCGAATTTGGTTCCTTCTTTGTTGGAAACCGATTAGCAAACGAGCAGCTAGCGTCTTATTTCCATGTATGATAAACTCTTGAGGCTTCGGATCTTTCCGAAGCTTTTTTATGTATTTGTTTAGAAAGGTGATCTCATCATGAAAAACTTCCCCATCGCTATTTTTGCGTTAACGCTCGGTGCGTTTTCGATTGGCATGACTGAATTTGTGATCATGGGACTTTTGCCAAATGTCGCAAATGATCTTCATGTATCTATTTCTGCTTCAGGTCAGTTGATTACCGGATATGCACTCGGTGTGGCAGTTGGCGGCCCTATTTTAACGTTATCAACTGGAAAAATGTCGAGAAAACGTCTCCTCATTCTATTAATGATTCTTTTCGTAGCAGGAAATGCTGTCGCAGCTGTATCGTCTTCTTATGATCTATTGATGGTTGCACGTATTTTAACGTCATTTGCTCATGGTACCTTCTTTGGTGTCGGCGCCATTATGGCTGCACGGCTTGTTCCTAAGGAGCGAAGCGCAAGTGCGATCAGCTTCATGTTTACAGGACTGACAGTAGCCAATGTACTGGGTGTGCCATTTGGCACCTTTATCGGAAATCAATTCGGCTGGCGCATGTCATTTCTCGTCATTGCCGTCATTGGTCTCATTTCCTTAATCGGTATAATCAGTTTAGTACCAAATCAATCGAAAGAAGAAGTATTAGATATTCGAAATGAAATATCGGTGTTGAAAAAGCCGCAGGTTCTCGTCTCCTTTGCGATGACGATATTCGGTTTTGCGGGTGTGTTTACCGCCTTTACGTATATCAGCCCGATCCTGCTGCAAGTGACTGGCTTTCAGGAAAACGGGGTCACCCTCATTCTTGTCCTCTTTGGGCTTGGGGTCACCATTGGGAATTTAGTCGGCGGAAAGCTTGCCGACTGGAAGCTGATGCCGAGTATTATCATCACATTGATCTTGCTGATGGCTGTTCTGTTGTTATTCACATATACATCTGCCTTTAAAGTGCCTGCCGTGCTGACGATTTTTGTTTGGGGAATTATTTCATTTATTCTCGTTCCTACCTTGCAATACCGCACGATGAACATGGCACATGAAGCCCCGACACTCGCATCAACGCTCAGTCATTCTGCCTTTAATATTGGAAATGCCGGCGGTGCAGCGCTTGGCGGTCTTGCTATCGAAATCACACATTTACAGCTTGTCCCACTCTTTGCGGCAGGTGTAACATTCATTGGATTGATCATTACGATCATGAGCTATCAGTCAGATAAACGAATCAAAAGGACCTGAGGGCAGGTCCTTTTTCTATTTCACCACGGTCATTTCTGGCTCTTCTATTTGTTTCACACGTTCCTGAATGGGATGGGTAAAGGAATGCTCTGATAAGACAATATGGGAGACCGTTTTTGTAAAGCCAGACACATCTTGAATAAAGGCTTCAATTTCTTCAAGAGAAGAAACAGACAGCTTAATGAAAAAACAGGACTGTCCTGCCACTCGATAAGCAAAGAACGCACGTGGATGCTGGTTCATAAATGTCACAAAACGCTGATACTCCCCATTTAATACGGTGACTTCCAGTAAACAGTCTATCATCAGACCCAGCTTTTTATAATTGACTTGAACAGAATACCCTTCGATAATCCCTGCATCCTCTAGTTTTCGCACTCTTTCTGCTACCGCAGGCGCCGATAAATTCACTCGTTTGGACAATTCCCTCATTGATAAGCGGGCATCTTCTCTCAATTCGTTTAAAATATGCACATCCACATCGGTGATTTTCATTCGTTACGCTCCTATCCCAAAATCGTTCCATTTGAAAAGTATTTTATGATGATACTTATGATACGAAATGTAAAATAAAACTAAATAATGGTAGAATTTATTTTAACGGAATTGAATGAAAAAGCAAGTATGGAGGGATCACTTGATGAAAGAATCTTTAGACAGCCAGGCTTCTAAAACATTTCCCATCACACTTGCCATTGCACTCACACTTGGCGTTTTTGCGGCGGGATCGGAGGAACTGGTGATTTCACCACTGCTGCCTGATTTATCAAACTCCTTTCAGCACTCTCTTGATGTTCTGGCTCTTTCCATCAGCATTTATGGGTTAGCTGTGCTGGTTGGAGCTCCGCTACTCGTTCCTTTAGGGGACCGATATTCAAGAGAGCTGTGTTTGATAATTGGGCTGTCTTTCTTTTTAATTGGAACAGTGATGTGTGCTGCTGCCCCAAATTTGGCCGTGTTTTTTGCAGGCCGTGCTATTTCAGGACTGGCGACAGGTGTATTTGTGCCAACAGCCTATGCTCTTGTGGGCGACCGGGTTCCATACGAATATCGCGGCAAAGTGATGGGACTCATTGTATCGAGCTGGTCTCTTTCTCTTGTCCTTGGTGTGCCCATTGGCGCCTTTATCGGCCAGAGTTTAAACTGGCGCTGGACGTTTTGGATCTTCGCTATGATGAGTCTCATTGTCCTGCTGCTCGTCATCCTTGAATCAAGAAAACAAGTCAGAGCAGCTGATCCGAAGGCACCTCAAGCTAGAGAGACAACAGGCGCTTTATGGGGAGCTTTGAAAATTGATCGTGTGCCTGCCTATTTGACTGTGACGTTTTGCAATATGCTTGGATTTTACGGCATGTACTCGTTTTTAGGTGCTTATTTGCAAAGTCTGTTTGATGGCGGACAATCAACTGCTGGACTTCTTATTATGGCTTATGGCGTCGGCTTTTCTATGAGTATGTTTACTGGAAAATTAGCAGACTGGTTCGGTAAAACCCGTTCCCTTGTCTTTGTGCTGGGTGGAATTGCGATTGTTCTAGCCTTGCTTCCTTATGCGCCATTCTCATGGATGTTGCTGATTTTCGCCCTATTTATTTGGGGGGCCATGCAAAGCTTATCTGTCACGCTTTTAAGCACCGTTCTAAGTGACTGTTCTCAAACCCATCGCGGGAAAGTGATGGCTTTTTACAGCCTGGCCTCCAACCTTGCTGTTATGCTCGGTTCCGCACTGATGGGACCCGTTTATGTCCATTTCGGATATCATACGGTAGGTCTTGTCTGTGCATTGATCACACTTGTTGGTTTTATCATCAGCTTCGGCAGCTATAAACGAGAACGCGCCTTACAGAAAAAACAGCCAACTACACTTGAAACGTAAGCACATTTCACTGCACATCTCGATATGTGCAGTTTTTTAGATCAATTTTTAATATAATCGCAAAATACATTTTTTATAAAATTTGTTGACAATTGCCAATTTTAAATTTTATAATCTAGTAAAAATTTGAAAAAGATTGGATGGTAAACATGATCCTAAAGAATGATGATGTGTTTCATTTCAAAGAAGAGCCAAGCCCTTCATCTAAGATGTTTACAGTCAACACACTAGGCCCTAAGGGGACAAGCAGTGAATACGCAGCAAAACATTTCATCTCTCAATCCACCACTACACTCGGCACTCATACGAAACTATCCCTTTATGACACATTCGAAACTTGCATTGAACATACTCTCTCTCAACCACTTCAATTTACTCTCGTTCCACACGCATATGAAGGCATCAAACACTTCTACATGAGACCAGATCTACAGCTTTTACAAATTTTCAGATGTGACACGCCCATGTATGGTTTGGCTGTCAGACCTGATTTCCCATTCAATGAACAAATGCTCCACCATTTAAAAATTGTCTCACATCCTGCACCTGTCAATTTAATTCAATATTTCATTCACCAAAATGCTGAATTTGAACTTGTTAATTCTACAAGTACTGCCGCGCAGAAAGTAAGGGACGGCGAATTTGATTTTGCTTTAACGAATGAGGTGGCAAGAGCCACATATGGCCTCATCTTCATTCGAACGTTTAAAAGTATACCCATGAGTTGGTCCATATTCGGAAAAGGAGAGATATAAGATGCAAACTGAACAAAAGACGCAAGAACGATATTTTCCTCAAGCGAAAAAATTAGAATGGGATAATGGCGTTATCCAATATTCCACTGTAAGAGGCGGTACGGAAGTGTTAATTTCATACGTCCCTCCCCACACAATCATTGAACCTCACGAACATCCCGAAGCACAAATCGGCATTGTATTAAAAGGTGAGCTTCAAATGACTGTCGGCCAATCGACTCAACTGCTCACCCCATTAGAATCAGCCTATATCGCACCACCGTTTGTCCCTCACGGCGCTTCAAATCTGACAGATGAAGAAGTGATCGCCATTGATATTAAGAGATTAAAGGATGACGAAGAATATACAGCTCCCCCCACTTATTTCTTAGACATTTTCAAAACACGGGATTTACTCCCTGGCATGGAAGTGACTTTTTTTGTGGAGGATTGGATGGAGCTGATGATTGCCAATATCCCTGGAAACGGTGGAGAAATGCCTTTTCATAAACATAGAAATGAACAAATCGGTATTTGCATCAGCGGAGGGTATGATATGACAATCGAAGGCTTTACAGAAAAGATGGAATTTGGCACCACCTATTTCTGTGACCCACGGGAAGATCACGGGGCCATCAATCCAAAGCCAGAAGCTTCAAAGTCTATTAATCTCTTCTTCCCTCCCCGCTATAATCGCTTAAAACCAAAAGCATCTAAGGTGAAGAAATGAAGTTAGACGGAAAAGTTGTCCTCATTACAGGAGGTGCGTCGGGGATTGGGCTTGCTGCTGTCAAGCTCTTCCTCGAGCATGGAGCAAAAGTAGCTGTCGCTGACATCAATGAAAGCAGCGGCAACCAACTCATTGAGTCATTACCGCATGAGCACCTTGCATTTTTTATAACAGATATTACGAAGGAGTCTGACTGTCACCAAACCGTTCAGAGCGTGCTGAGCCGATTCGGTGCCATTGATGTCCTCATTAACAATGCAGGCATCGAAATTGTCTCACCCATTCATGAGATGGCACTGGAGGATTGGCATCGTATTCTTCAGGTCAACCTGACCGGCGTCTTTCTCATGAGTAAGCATACATTGCCGCATATGCTTGAAAAGAAGAGTGGAAGTATTATCAATACCGGATCTGTCGGAGGTCTTGTGGGCTGGCCTGACATTCCGGCATACAATGCAACAAAAGGCGGTGTCATTCAGCTCACCAAATCAATGGCCATCGACTATGCCGCTCATCAAATCAGGGTGAATTGTATTGCCCCTGGCATCATTGATACGCCACTAAATGAAAAGTCCTTTTTAGACAATCACACAGAAAGTCTCGAGATCGTCAAAAAGGAAAAAGCAAAGGTGAATCCTATGCTGCGACTTGGGAAACCTGAAGAAATTGCTGGCGTGATGCTGTTTCTCGCCTCTGACCTATCCAGCTATATGACTGGAAGTGTCGTCACTGCAGATGGCGGTTACACCGCTAGATAAAAGGAGTGCTTTCATTGAGTAAAAAAACTGTACTTGTCATTGCTGACTTAGGAGGGTGCCCGCCCCATATGTTTTATGAAAGCGTGGCGGCATCATACCATATCGTTTCTTATATCCCAAGACCCTTTGCGATTACAAAGGGACATGCCGAGCTAATCGAAAAATACTCCATTGCGGTCATCAAAGACCGTGATTATTTTGAGACACACCCTTCTTTTGAACACCCTGATTCTATTTACTGGGCACATGATGATTATCCAAAATCAGAAGAAGAGGTTGTGGAAGACTTCATTCAAGTGGCTTCCTTTTTCAAAGCAGATGCAATCACGACCAATAATGAATTATTCATTGCACCGATGGCAAAGGCCGCTGAACGTCTTGGGCTACGAGGTGCCGGTGTCAAGGCAGCCGAAATGGCGCGTGATAAAAGCCAAATGAGGGCTGCATTCAATGCCTCTGGCGTCAAAGCGGTGAAAACTCAGCCTGTCACGACTTTATCTGATTTCCAACAAGCCATTGAGTCTATCGGAACACCGCTCATTTTAAAGCCTACATATTTAGCCAGTTCTATTGGCGTCACCTTGTTTCATGACAAAGCCGGAAGTGATGACTTGTTTTTACAAGTACAATCGTATTTGGAAACCATACCAGTCCCAGACGCTGTCACGTATGAAGCACCGTTTGTCGCTGAAACATATTTAGAGGGTGCTTACGAAGATTGGTATGAAGATGAAGGATATGCTGATTATGTCAGTGTAGAAGGGCTGGTCGTAGAGGGCGAATATCTCCCTTTTGTCATACATGATAAAACCCCTCAAATCGGCTTTACAGAAACGGCTCATATCACTCCGACGATCTTAGACAATGAAGCCAAGCAAATCATCATTGAAGCAGCAAGGAAGGCAAATGAAGGGCTAGGTCTTGAACATTGTGCAACCCATACAGAAATCAAACTCATGAAAAATCGAGAAACTGGACTGATCGAATCAGCGGCTCGATTCGCTGGCTGGAATATGATCCCGAATATTAAAAAGGTCTTTGGCGTCGATATGGCCAAGCTATTGATTGATGTATTAGTTGATGGAAAAAAGGCTGTACTGCCAAAACAACTGCTTTCTGGACATACATTTTATGTAGCGGACTGCCACTTGTATCCTCAGCATTTTAAAGAGAGTGGGCACATACCACCTGAATCCACACATATCACCATTGATCATGTGTCTATTCCGCAGGAAGCATTCGTTGGAGATACTGCGATTGTCAGTCAATCATTCCCTGCCAAAGGGACTATGGTGGATCTTGATTTATTTGAAGCTTTTAATGGAATCGTATCTCTTGAATTAAAAGGATCATCCTCACAAGATGTTGCCGCGTCCATCCGCAACATTCAGAAACAGGCAACGATTCAGTTAATGGATGAATTAGTGAAGGGATAGAAAGAGAGGCTGCTGTGGTGAAAATGTTAGCATCTAAAATGATTGAACGGCTGCCTGAACAGAAATTCGGCACCGTCTTTGAAAAAATAGCTCAAAAGACAAAAAACGGAGCAAACATCATGAATCTAGGTCAGGGGAACCCTGATCTACCAACTCCTCCCCATATCGTGAGTGCCCTACAGGAGTCAGCGGGTGTTTTGCCATTTCAACAATATGCCCCTTTTAGAGGCTTTGACTTTTTCAAACAAGCCATTGCAGATTTTTATAGATCGGAATTCGGTGCTGAGATTGATCCGCAGAAGGAAATTGCTCTTTTCACTGGCGGAAAAACGGGGCTGTATGTCATGAGTCAGTGTCTGCTTGATCCAGGAGATATCGCACTCGTTCCCGATCCAGGATACCCTGAATATCATTCAGGCATTTTGATGGCAGACGCCAAGCCATACAGTATCAAACTTGAAGAGAAAAATGGCTATTTACCAGATCTCTCCTCAATTGATCCTGACATAGTCAAAAAAGCAAAAGTACTGTTCTTGAATTATCCGAATAACCCCACGGGTGCTGTTGCAAATGAGGCATTCTTTGAAGAGGCTGCTGCCTTTGCGGCCACTCACGAGCTGTATGTTATTCATGATTTTGCCTATGGTTCATTTCATTATGAACAAACACCCGTGAGCTTCATGAATACTCCTCTCGGGAAAAGTGTAGGAGTGGAATTATATTCTCTATCAAAGACTTTTAATATGGCAGGATGGAGAGTCGCTTTTGCTGTTGGAAATGAGGAGATCATCCAAGCTATCAACACCTTCCAAGACCACGTGTTTGTCAGTATGTATGGCGGATTTCAACATGCAGCGACTGCTGCCTTGCAAAGTGATGACCGTCATATTCAATCATTAAGGGCGATATACCTTGAACGAATCAATTTCTTCATCCGGCAAGCGGCGAGAAAGCTTGGTTGGACAATCGAACGTCCACCCGGCGCCTTTTATTTATGGGCTCCGATTCCTGATGACTTTGAACATTCTCATGCCTTTGCTGACTATTTACTCGAACATGCCGATGTTGTCGTCACGCCTGGAGGAGTATTTGGAGCCAATGGAAGCCGTCATGTACGCATTTCCATGGTTGCCCCGATTGAGGAGCTTGCTCTCTTTATCGACCGTCTGTCCATCCTCCCCATTCGATTTCATCAAAAAACCCGCCTATAGCGGGTTTTTTCAGTTTATATACTTTTCATCGTTCCACCGTCTACGGAGATTTGTTGACCTGTGATATAAGAAGCTTCCTCTGATGCCATAAAAGCTGCCAATGACGCCATCTCACTCGCTGAGCCCACTCTTTGCATTGGGATACCTGATGCGACAGCTTGTACAGCCTGCTCTCGTGACACTCCCTGCTTCGTCATCATATTGCCGATAAATTGTTCATACCGATCGGTTGCAATAAAACCTGGATTTAAACAATTCACCGTAATACTAGACGACGCAAGCTGTGTGGCTGCATTTTTACTGGCATTAATAATCGCTGCATTCATCATACTATTCGTAAACATTTGTTCACCAGGTTCCTTCCACAGGTTCCCGACAATTTGAATGATCCGTCCATATTCATGTCTTTTCATCAATGCGGCTGCACGCTTCATTGTATCGACGTAGGCGATGGCTTTTTGGGAGAAAGCAGCCAGCATCTGGTCAGTTTCACATGAATCAAATGTATCTGGTTTTCCTCCTGGAATGTTATTGATCAGCACATCGAGTCTGCCAAACTCCTTTTCTATTTCTTCAAAGGCTTCCGACCTCACCGCTTCAACCGACATATCTCCACAGAATAGAGACAGCGGTTCCTTTGTTTCTGTCATATCTTGAATGTGCTGTTTCGTCTGTTCAAGTGAGGCCATATTTCTAGAGTTGATGATCACCTTCATATCGCTCTGAGCGGCAAGTTTTATTGCGATTGCCTTTCCAATGCCTGTACTTGCCCCTGTTACAAATGCAATTCTTTTAGACAAACTCATCCACATCCCTTTTCATCAATATACATAAAATGACACATACAGAATGTATTTCAACAAAAAAAGACCTTTCTCCTGCGAAAGGCCTCTCTTCTCTATTTAAATGTCGTTTCCCAATTAAATCCGATCGCCTCATCATTCCACGCAATTCTCTTCTCATCTGGGTTTTTTGGGTCATACGATTCTGTTGTAAAATACACAATCTGCAGCGGCGTCTCTCCTAATACGCGGTAGCCATGGGCAACTCCCTTTGGGATGAGGAGCAGCATCGGATTATCTTCTCCCATATAATACACATCGGTTTGATCCTTTGTCGGAGAATCTTCTCTCAAATCGTATAAAACGACCTGTGCATGACCTGCTGGGAAAAACCAAACATCGTCTTGTTTTTCATGATAATGAAAGGCTTTGATGACTCCTGGGAAACTTTTCGACCACGACGCCTGCCCAAAGCGCTTCAGCATCGGTTCGTCATCTCGAATAAGCTCTGCGAAAAAGCCGCGATCATCACAATGTTTCATGAGTTTTTTCGTTTGTACACCATCAATCATGCTGCTCGAATCTCCCTTCTTTCTGCAAGTATTCGTGAAGTGCACCCTTCCAATGTCTTGGCTTCCAGCCTGTCGCTTCAATCGATTGCAGGTCTAAAACAGAGTAGGCGGGCCGAGGTGTTTGGAAACCATACTCTTCAGTGGAAATGGGTTCAATTGTCGTAGACAGACCGCTTGCTGCCACAATTTCTGTCGCAAAGTCAAACCATGAACAGCTTGCTTGGTTACTGACATGATAAATACCTGCTTTCTGGTCAAACAAGTGAATCAAAGCTTCTGCGGCATCCTTTGTATAAGTAGGAGACCCTAACTGATCATTGACGATGCGCAAATGATCCTTCGTTTCAGCCAGTCGAAGAATGGTATTCACAAAATTATGTCCCTCATGTCCATAAAGCCACGATGTCCGAATGATCTTCACTTCATCTGATACAAGATGAATCAATTCTTCTCCAAGTTTTTTACTCTTTCCATAAATGGTTTGTGGATCTGCTTGTGCGTCGATTTGATAAGGGGTATCCGCTTGCCCATCAAATACATAATCTGTGCTGACATGTAACACATCTGCCCCTACGTTTTTAGCTTCAAGCGCTGTATAGTAGGCGCCAATCCCATTCACAAGATAGGCTTTTTCCGTTTCTGTTTCGCATTGATCGACAGACGTATAAGCAGCCGCACTGACAACAATATCCGGACGGAAATGTCTCATTGCATGTCTGACTGCCTGTTGATCTGCGATATTCAGCATACTCCTTGTTAAAGCAATGACGGTGATGTCTTTTTCTTTCAGCTGTTTCGTCAATTCTTTCCCTAATTGGCCGCCTGCACCGGTGATTAAAACTTTCATCGGTCACCCTTCTTCACTTTGATCATATTTGGCACGATACCAATCGATCGTTTTTTCGATACCTTTTTCGAATGAAGTTGCCTGCATCCAGCCGAGCTCTTCTTTTAGCTTACTGGCATCAATGGCATACCGCCTGTCATGCCCTTTCCGGTCTTGAATAAACGCGATTTGATCATGAGAGATGCCTAGATGTGTGAGAATGGTTTTGGTTAAATCAAGATTTGTTTTCTCGTTGCCGCCGCCAATATTGTACACCTGACCGGCTGTTCCGTTTTCTACTACTTGTTTTACGGCTCTCGCATGATCCTCTACATAGAGCCAATCGCGAATCTGCTGGCCGTCTCCGTAAATCGGAATCTTTTCACCATTGACCGCTTTTCTAATAATGGTTGGGATTAATTTTTCTTCATGCTGATAAGGTCCGTAGTTGTTGCTGCATCTTGTGATCATGGCGGGTAATTGGTGGGTGTGGATATAAGATTTCACAAGCAGGTCTGAACTTGCCTTGCTTGCTGAATAAGGATTATTCGGTGAGAGTGGTGTTTGTTCTGTGAAAGCAGGATCATCCGGCTCCAAATCTCCATATACTTCATCTGTGGAAATATGAATGAGTTTATTCGCCTTTCCCTTTAAGACAGCTTCAAGCATACGATAGGTACCAAGGACATTTGTTTGGATAAAGGGTTCTGCTGACTCAATACTGCGATCGACATGTGATTCTGCTGCGAAATGAATGATGGCATCATAGGCTTCATCAAATACTTGATCTAGTTCGTCTTGCAGCGTGATATCTCCTTGGACAAAACGGACATGAGGCAGCTTTGATAAATATTCCATCTCCTCTGGATGACTGGCATATGTTAATTTATCAAATACGGTCAGCCGGACATCGGATTCTTGAAGCAGCAGCTTCACAAAATTCAGTCCAATAAACCCTGCTCCACCTGTAATTAAATAAGACTTCGTCATT
This sequence comes from Bacillus sp. XT-4, assembly GCF_050864245.1. Classification (NCBI taxonomy): domain Bacteria; kingdom Bacillati; phylum Bacillota; class Bacilli; order Caryophanales; family Bacillaceae; genus Bacillus; species Bacillus sp. XT-4. The sequence goes on along the minus strand of NZ_JBPAFI010000003.1, from coordinate 160,916 downwards.
CGTATCCCTCTTTTTCCTTCATCGTTTCAAACATTTTTGTTGATGCTTCGTGGAGAGATTCATGAGTTCCTGCATCAATCCACCACCCTTTTAACATATCATAGGTCAGCTGGCTATTTGAGATGTAGAGATTATTCACATCAGTAATCTCTAGTTCACCTCGATCTGACGGCGAGATTTCCTCGATATATTGAAAGACGTCTTGATCATAAAAATAGATGCCCGTGACGCAGTAAGATGACGTCGGATGCTCTGGCTTTTCTTCTATTGATAAAATTCGATGATGAGCAGGATCAATTTCTGCAATGCCAAACCGTTTTGGATCTGCCACCTCTTTCAATAAAACCTTGGCTCCGCTTTCTTGCTGCCGAAAGACGTCAACAAAAGGGCGTAATGAATCTTCAAATACATTATCACCAAGCATCAGCACAAATTTTTCCCCTTGAGCAAAGGGCTTTGCATAGGATAAACCATCGGAAATACCAGACGCTTCTGGCTGTACTTGATACACAATGTTCATCCCAAGTTCACGATCATCTTCCAATAACTTTTGAAACAACGGAATTTGTTCTTCCTGTGAAATCAGCATCACATCTACAATTCCTGCTTCTTTCAGTTTGAATAATGACCAATAAATCATCGGGTATGGACCAACCGGCAGCAAGTGTTTGTTGAAAATCTTCGTTAATGGTGCCAGCCGTGATCCCTTTCCTCCTGCTAAAATAACTCCCTTCACATCTACACATCCTTATGTTCTTTTTGGTGTGAATTCATGAGGTGTATAAGAATGTTTTTCACTCGTTCGATTCCTTTTCCATCAATGAGTGAACGTCCATTAAGATGAATGCTTCTGCGGAGAAAATAGCTGTCAGACAGTTTTTGAACAGCTTGCAACAGGTCTTTTTCTTCCACAAGGGCACCTAATCCAAGGTGAAAACAAGCTCCCTTTTGCGCAAACATGCTCGCTGTCACTGCTTGGTGGTCTACTTGCGATAGGACAATGCTGGGCACCCCGATACAAATTACCTCATATAACGTCATACCGCCTGCTACGATAGCCACATCAGCTTCTGATAAAAGAACCGGTAGTTGATCTGTATGTTGAATGAATTGGATATGTTCCGCCTCCACTTGCTCTTTGATGTGAGAGGCTTTTCCTGCGACCGCTAAAATGTCTAGGTGATTTGTTTGAAGAAGCGCCGATACAGCCTTTGATAACAGGCCGCACGGATCACTACCGCCAAGGCTGATGACCACCTTTTTACATTCTTTTCGAACCTCATATGTGTCTTTGAATCGTTTAAACTCATGATCTAACAATAAATAGGGCGTTCCATGATAATAAGCCGTGCCATTAAGCTGCTCGTGCTTCCCGTCCAGACCGCCATAAATGCCGTTTATGACCGTGTCTGCAAGCTGACAGGCTTCCTCTCTTTTTTCCTCAAATAAGACAAGCCTCGCACTGCCACAGGAGTCTTTGATCGTTTGAAGAAACTGAAGATCACAATCAAGGACATCTATGACTAAAAGGTCAGGCTTTAGCTTTTTGATGTCTTGTTGGACCTGGAGAAGCGCATTCGACTCATACACCATGTGAACGTGCCACACTGGGTGCGAAAGCATTTCTACACAAATCTGATCATTTGTATAGAAATATAAGTCGTTCCCTTCCTGAAGCAGTTCTTTTGCCAAACGTTTCATTCTGACGACATGACCCATTCCTCTTAAAAAACCACCATAAACAACAATCATGATTTTTTTGTTCATTCAGCATCCTTCTGTCTCACAGATTGATTCAAACGAACAATGTCTGGATGTTGTTCACAGATGGAAATGAGCTCAGCTGTCGGCACAGCAATAGAACCACCAGCTTTCTCTAATAAACGGGTAGCAAACACATAATCTTCTTCTGTATCAATCGTGAATCGATAAGCAGGATATGCAAGTTCTTTGGGCGGTGTGAATAATTGAAGGTGAAATTGCTCGGGATGCTTTCTGATATACAGCGTGACATGCTCACGTTCTGAATAAGTGAGGGGAAATTTGTCGATTTCACATAAAATAGATGCCTCAATCATTTCCCCGGAAATACCGAGTGGTGTTCCGTTCGTATATGTGTAATCAGCCTTTTCCTGTCTATGTTTTTCAAGCATTTTCGACAAAAGCGAAGGATCTATAAATGGATTGTCTCCCGTTAAACGCACAACCGTTTTAGGTTCAAATTGGCGAGCAATCTGCGCAAACCGCTCAAGCACATCTGCCTCACTACCTCGAAACACCTTATAACCCTTTGACATACAGTATTGAGCCAAATAGTCATCCTCTGGCTCGACCGTTGTGGCAATCATAAGGTTTTGCATGTTGTGATGGTAATCATCTGATTGCTTCACCCGCTCAACAATCAAATCAATCAGCGCCATGCCGCCGATCGGTTTCATCACTTTTTTGGGCAGTCTTGTTGACCCCATCCTAGCCTGAATGACAAAAAGCACATCATGCATCATCATGAGACTCCTGCGTGAGTACGTCTTTCCACGAAACGCCTGTATGAGCTGGGATGTCTCTCACAGCCTTTGTGCCAAGTAAAATCGGCATATATCGCGGATGCAATCCCTGATTTTTTTGTCCAGGGCGCAGCACGGCTACATTTTCTGACGTGAGGGTCTCACCCTTTGCAATGCCTTTGGTCGTAAAAATTCCTCGATACGCAAATTCTCGAATCTGCCCTTCAATGGCTGTTGTCGTTTTATAAGAACTGCCAAGAAGCTCCTCTGGTAATGAATGAACGTCTATTTCTGCTTGATTCCGCTGCTTTTCTGCCGCTCGAATGTGCTGAACCATTTCCTTTAATTCTTCAGGATCAAGAGCAAAGGAATGATCCGCTCCGGGTAATGTTTTATCTATTGTAAAATGTTTTTCAATCATTGCTGCCCCGAGCTTCACAGCGGCTACTGGCGCTTCCGTCGGGTGTTCACTATGATCTGAGAAGCCAATGACTGCTTCAGGGAAAGCGGATCTTAAGGTTTGAATCACCCGCAGGTTCGTATATGCTCTAGGCGCTGGATACTTTGCCACACAATGCATGATGGCGACTTGCTTATTTTGCTGGCTCGTAATCGTTTCGTATGCTTCATGAACATCTGCAATGGTGGCCCCAGCTGTTGAAAAAATGATCGGCTTTTGAAAAGAAGCCGTATGACGCAAAAGAGGCAAATGGTTGATTTCATAGGATGCCAGTTTAAAAGCAGGCGGATTCGTTTGATTCAATAAATCAGCCGATTCTTCGTCACACACGGTGCTTAAAAACATCAGTCCTTTTTCCTTACAACGTGTCAATAAGACAGGCAGCCATTCAGGCGGCAGCTCCATTTGTTCCACTAAAGAAAAAATAGACACTTCTTCTCCTTTGGCCGTTTCGTATAACCCCGGTTCCTTTTGATACATCCGATCCGCTTGAAACATTTGAAACTTCACCGCATCAGCCCCTGCTTCTTTTGCCACATCAATTAAAGCAAGTGCCTGATCCAGCTTGCCATCATGGTTAATGCCTGCCTCTGCAATGATAAAGACAGGCGAACTATCTCCCACTTTGCGATCTCCGATATAGAAATGCGCCATCTTACCTCTCTCCTTTTTTCGGCCACACATGGTAATACAAAAAGGCATTTGTTGTCCTAAACCCCATCTTTTCGTACAGCTGGATGGCTGTTGTATTATGAAGCTGTGTCCCCGCAGAAATGAAGTGATGCCCTCTGTGATGAGACACTTTCATCATCTCAATAAACAGCTTTTTTCCGATCCCTTTTCCTTGAACATCCGGTCTAATCGCAAAAAGCTCAAGCCCCATCTCATGACCCTTTGTCATACCTTGAATCAAGCCAACCACTTCATCATTCACCTTGGCAACGAGGTTGATATCTGCGCGTCCGAGTAAGTTGTTTCTCATCCACTCCTGATAAAAATGCTGAACAACACGCTGGTCTAAATATGGATCAAGGGCATAACGGCTTTTCACAAAAGCCTGATCACCTAGTAAGACCGCCTCATCGTAATCCTTCTTATCTGGCACACCCATCACCACATCTTGATCTGATAATGGCATCTCCATGAGGGCAGGCGGTGCCTCAAGCCTAGTCAGACCACCGACATAATACACATGTGATAGTTTTTGAACAATGCGGTTTTTTTCAAGATCAGCCGCCTCAAGCCGTAAAAAGAAAAAATCACATTTTTCTGTTCTCATCCAATTGATGAATCTCTCCATCAATTCTTTAAAGAGCAGCGCTGATTCAGCTTCCACAAACTTCACATGAAAAATATGCTTGTCAAAAATGCCGCTCTCCCATTTGGACCATTCGTATAACAGCACTGCTTTGAGCTTAGCGCCGCTGACAAGAGCAAACTGCTTGAATCCTGCCATGCGTTCCGATTCATGATCATATGTTTGCAGCCAAGCTGCGAGCACCTGATCGTCTATTGCATGAACGACTTTCATGAAGAGGCCTTCTTGTCTTTTAAAATAGACACAACTGCGGTGATGACATCCTGCACATCTTCATCTGTCATACTTGGATAGAGCGGGAGCGAAAGCGTTCGTTTGTAATAAGTGAGTGCCTCAGGGAAATCCTCTGGTGAATGGTTGTAGGTCTCTTGATAATATGGATGCAAGTGAACGGGAATAAAATGAACACTCGTGCCGATTTTATATTCCTTTTGCAGCTGATCAATCATGTCATCGCGTGTGATCAGTGCTTCTTTTGGATCAACTTGCAGTACATATAAATGCCACGCATGTCTTCCCTCATCATGTACAGGCGGTAAGATGAGACCAGCTTCATGTTGAAATGTCTGATTGTATGTCTTCGCAATCTGTTCTCTACGTGTCTGCATATCCTTCAACCGTCTTAGCTGAACGAGCCCTAACGATGCTTGCACGTCAAACATGTTCATTTTATAGCCCGGTTCCTCGACCTCGTAATACCATGTTCCCTTTTCTCCATAACGATTCCACGCTCCCTTACTCATGCCATGGAGCGCCAGCCTTCTGATTCTAGCTGCAAGGGCATCATCATTTGTCGTCAGCATGCCGCCTTCACCAGTCGCTATGTTTTTCGTTGCATAGAAGCTAAAGGCGGTCGCATCACCAATTGATCCAATCGGTTGATCGTGATAGGTCGTATAAAGGGCATGAGCGGCATCCTCCAGCACGAACAAATCATACTTTTTGGCAATCGCTAAAATTTGGTCCATATCACACGATTGACCAGCAAAATGTACAGGGACAACCGCTTTCGTATGTGGTGTAATGGCCGCTTCTAATTTTTTCGCATCTAGATTGAGTGTCGCCGGATCAATATCCACGAAAATAGGGGCTGCCCCCGTATGGATGATCGTATTGGCTGTTGCGCAGAACGTCAGAGGCGTTGTGATGACCTCATCACCAGCTCCAATGCCTCTCGCCTTTAACGCTAAAAATAGAGCAGCTGTACATGAATTAACTGCTATCGCGTGCTTCGCTCCAGTCAGTTGCCTAAACTCTTCTTCAAACTGTCTCACTTTTGGTCCGGTGGACAACCAGCCGGACTTTAATGTTCCAATGACTTCATCAATTTCTTCCTGTTCAATAAAAGGCAGTGCATAAGGAAGAAATTGTGCTCTCTTTTGTCCCATATCGCTTGCACACCCCTATCTTCATCTCTGAAAATCCACGCCTGTTTTTGTTTTGAGCAGAGAAAGCAGAACATCGGTCGATTGTGCATGCGGATAATGTTCTTGAATGAAACGAGCCCCTTGCTGTTTCGCCAGCTTCATTTCTTGTTCATCCGATAAAATACGGATCGCTTTCTCGGCCAGCTCAATAGGGTTTTCCATGTGGCAGCTGCCAAGCGACTCGTAATAAGGGTATCTTCTGCCTTCTGTCATTTTTCCAATCAGTACACTCTTTTTAAAGAGCATTGCTTCCAGACCAACTGTTGATGTGAGCGTAATGACCATATCCATATACGGCAGGAGGTCATACAAGTCGATCTCTTTTTTAATTAATCTCACATGGTTCCCCGCACGCTCAATCGCTGTGTAGTCATTTAATCGATTTCGAGCGATTTCCCACGGATGCGGCTTCATAATCAGCTGAATGTCTTTCCTTTTTGCAATTGTTTTAAGAACATCACCGTAAAAGGCTTCTGAAAACGGCTGTGTTGCCACGAGCACAGTCTTTTTGGCAGGGTTGAAGTTTAATTTACGAAAGACCATTTCCTGTTGAAGCGGTGTTCGCTCCTGCACCAAATCAAATCTCGGGTGACCTGTGATCTCCACCTGCTCAGGCTGACAGCCTTTGTCTACATACCAGTCCTTTTCATATTTTCCAAACACCCCGTGGCAGGTGGTGAAAATCGGCAAAAAGGCTTCGTCTCCCATGAGCGCACCGTGCTGAAGACAAATACTTGTGAGATGGCGCTTCACAGTTTGTAAGGCGAGCACACGGCTATATGCATCCTCCGTCGTCCCAACAACAACAGCTGCAATAGGCTGCATCTCAAATAGCGTTTCTATTTGGTCAATTACATCAATAAATTGCACAAGGTCCTTCCGAAGCTTTTCTCTAAAAAAGACATTGCCAAAGACAGGATGCTGGGCGTAAGGTTTCAATAGAGCATTTGCTTTTTCAATATATTCAACATGGGCTTCTTTATTAACCTCTCCGGCTAATTCCGGCTTGCTGATCACTGGTAATCCGAAATAATCAGCCTTCTTCCAGCGCGCGAGCACCACTGTTTGGTTCGGATGGAACCGCGTGTAATTTTGTTCAGTAAAACGCAAGTGTTCAAAGTGAAGCAGCACCTTTCCATGACTCGGACGATAAGGGGTACGCTTGATCTGCTGTTTATGCTGATCAAAAAAGGGCTGAATGTCTTGCGGCTTTGGACAAGTTGTTGTCAGCTCTTCACCAAACGCCTTATCTTCCATACGTTCTCTTACTTCAGGGCTGATGTATTGATAAAAATTACTGATTAACCCAAGGGGTATGTGGCGATAAGATAAGTCTTTCATCAGATTCACATACTCAAAGTACACTTGCCAATAATGATGAATATAATGCGACACTTAAGGTCACCTCCCATGTCTCTGTTTTAATATATGGCGGAGCTCCCTGCAGGTAGACTGCGGAGGAAGTGCTTGAATAAAATCGTTTTTCTCTTCCTCTGCCAACTGATAATGAATAGACTGTTCTGTGATGTAGTTTGTATCCAATACCTCATCAAAAGGGTAGAACGGATAAAAGTGATTTAATCTAAAAAAGAACCGGGCATCTCCTATTCGATAAAAATGCGGACTCTCGTCCCAGTAGGATCCAAACTCAGCACGAATCTTTGTTAAAATGGATGCACGATGTACAACCGAGCAGTGATCAATGGCACAAGGTGCATTCCACTGCACCGTTTGCGCAGGTCGAATCGTTTCCTTTACTGGCTCTTTTTCGCTATTTAAATAGATAACTTTTGAACTAGAATAGACAATTTCTTCATTCGGACGAGCATCTAAATATTTCGTGAGCTTCTCTAAACGGTCTGGTGCATAGACATTGTCATCTGTGGCATAGGAAATATACTCGCCCTTTGCCTGTTCTAATGCTTGATTAATGAGGACGGCATAGCGTGTTTTCGCCGTTCTTTCCTCCAGCGTTTTCACCCCGCTTTGGATAAAATGGACGCGTGGATCTTTACGGAAAGGCTCAATAGCAGCAAGGGTTTGTTCGTTTGATCCATCATCCATGATAAAAAGTTCAAGGTCTGACAAGGTCTGCTGCAGCACCGCTTCAATTGATCTGCCAACGTAGGCCGCTTTGTTGTAGCTCGTCATAATGACCGTTACTTTCGTCAATGTTTTCACCTCGGTCTCTTTTAAACTATGGTTATCATATGTGTCTCCTCTTAAAGAGACTGTAGAGTGACCTATTTTTTATAAAATTGGATTTTTTTCATGATCTATCTTTGAAAAACGTAAAAATTTTGGTAATATAAGTAATCATTTATGTGTATTAAAGGAGTAAAGAACATTGGAGTATATGAAGAGTGATCTCTCCCAAGAAGAGGAAGCAAAAGGTTTTTTTCGATTCTTTAAAATTTTTGTCGCGACAAAAACGATTATTCGCTCATATGAACATACCTCTATTCCCATGTGGCTGATGATACTCCTTGCAAGTATCGCTGGTACTAGCTGGATGTACGAAGGGTATTTTAGTGAGTATATGGGCAATCATATTCCATATCCTTTTATTCTGTTACACGGAGCAGGTTTTGGTATTTTAGTAGGCAATTTTCTTCTATTTTTCGGTTCATTCATTTTACAGTGGTTAGGACGACTGTTTTTTGGCAGTAAAGCGCCGTATCGAGATGTGCTCAAAGCTTGCACACTGACGGTCATTTTTCCTTCCACCTTATTTGCTCTTACTTGGATTATTACTGTGGGGTTGCTTGGTCCGTATACATTTGTGAAAATCTCACCCTATTTAGACCAGCACTATGAAGTATGGTATTATCTCAGCGTTTTACCACTGGTTGATGCGTATACCAAGGCATGGATATTTGGGATGGCTGTTTTAGGCCTTGTTGCTGTGATGAAGCTGAGAATATGGCAGGCCTTTATCATTGCCATCGCACCGATCGCCTTATTTTTTCTCACGATGACCCTTCTCTATGACGTCCAGCGGGCTATGAATTGGTTGATGTAAACAGGCATTCCTTAAATTGTTGGAAACCTTTGCAATCTAGGCAGTACGAATAAGGGGTTTGTCTGAATACTGAGGAACTGCACAAAGCAGTTCCTTTTTTTCGTTCAATGTACATATTCTCTCTTCCTGTCTCATAGTGTGAAAGAGAAAAAGAATGCTATACAAACAACAGGCGCTTTTCTGCCTTCTGTTTAGAACACCATGAGGAAAGAGGAGGAACGTTATGAAATTGAAAAATCAATTTGGGCAAGGTTCGGGTTTCGAAGGTCAAGATTTTCGCCAGCAACAATATGGAGCAAATCCGTATCCTGCGCAGCAGATGGGTTATTCAGTCCCTCCCCAAACGCAGGGTCAAATGCAAGGTCAAATGCAGCAGGGGTATTCGCCAATGCCGTCTACTGGTACTTCACAAGGAGGCCAAGGTGGGCAAAGTGGCGGGCAGCCCTATCAAATTCCTTCTGGACCGATTTATCAGCAGAATGTCACCGGTCAGCTGCCGCTTGAGCAGTCCTATATTGAAAATATTTTACGATTAAACCGCGGCAAAGTAGCCACGATCTATATGACGTTTGAGGCAAGTAAAGAATGGAACTCTAAGATTTTTAGAGGAGTCATTGAGGCCGCAGGACGTGATCACATTATCATTAGTGATAACAAAACTGGGACACGATACTTATTGTTAACAATCTACCTTGATTACATTACGTTTGATGGGGAAATTCAATATGACTATCCATACTCGATGTCTACGTATTCTCCGAGATAACCTCAAGGTCATATTAGCAGCAAGGTGCAGACGCCCTTGCTTTTTTCTTTTGTCTAGGTTTTTGACACACCTTCGGGGGAAGGCTCATAAGATGCCTAGTAGTTTTTATTAAACGCCTAGAGGTGACATCAATGACTGTTGAGCTGGATTATACATCGCCGAATGTTAAATATTCATTTGATTTGAATCAAAGCCCCCTTGTGAAATATGATCAACACAATCTGATTAATGTTTTAGGAAAAAAACAATTAAATTCGCTCGATCAAGTATCTCTGCTGGATATATATTTGAGTAAAAGCAAAGTAGTAGAGCCTCATTATCATCAAAATGCTGCCGAGCTTGTTTATTGTATCGCCGGCTCTGCTGCTGTATCCATGTTGAACCCTTTTACAAAAAAGCTGTCCACCTACACCATTACCCCTGGGCAGGTAGCCAATGTGCCACAAGGCTGGTGGCATTATGAAGTCGCCTTGCAGGACAAAACCCATTTGTTAGCCATTTTTAACGCATCGACGCCAGAAGTCATCTTAGGTTCAGACCTTCTAACCCTCACGCCTTCACACATCATGGCACATACTTATTGCATGAACGAAACGCAGTGGAAACAGGCGACGCAGCCTGTGAAGCCTGGTGTGTTTATCGGACCTTTCTGCCACCGGGAGGAAGAGGCACAAACGCACCCTGTCCCGCCTTCTCACTATGTACCTTATTATCAAGCACCTCCGAACTATTCTCCTTATTGGAGTTAAGAAAAAAACCGATGCCCCTATGAGAGCATCGGTTTTTCTGGCTTATAAATTTTTTGCTGCTGCAATCACTAGCATGATCCAAGAAGCGATAAACGCCACTCCGCCAATTGGCGTAATAGCACCTAAAATCTTCACCTGAGTCAAGGCAAGCACATAAAGGCTTCCTGAGAAGAAAAGAATGCCTGCCAGCATCACCCAGCCAGCGGTCGGCACTAGAGAAACACCTGACAGCTTATCTGCCAGAAAGGCGACAATAAATAGGCCAATGGCATGGAACATCTGATATTGAACCCCTTTATTCCATATCTCAATATACTTTTCAGGAATTTTCCCTTCCAGTCCATGTGCACCGAAGGCTCCAAGACCAACCGCAAGCATGGCGTTAATGGCACCTAATATGAAAAATAGTTTCATTCGTCATTCTCCTTATCTCATCAATTATGTTTATCATAGCTCGGGTCATATCCAACATTCAACTTTCCTATGATGCTGACACGAGATTGTCGGATTTCTTCTTCTTTCGCAGTAGCACTTGATCGACCACAATCGCAATCAGCGTGCCAAGCACAAGACCATTGCTCAATAAAGAAATCAGCACAGGATGCATGCCTTTCAATGCACCTTGTGGCACAAACATTGCGCCCACGCCTGCTAAAACAGCGATGCCAAGCACAAATCGAATGCGCGGGATGTCTTCTTTTTCATACTGATCGAATTCAGACATAGCAATCCCAATCATAGAAGAGAACACCACAAAGTTCACAGCCAGCCCCACAGGTGAAGGCAATGCAGAGAAAAAGCTCATCAATAATGGAAATAAACTAATGAGGACAATGAGCAGACTGCCAAGGAAAAATGGCTTTCTCGATGGAATTTTGGTTGTTTGTATAAAACCCGCTGCCCCTGAAATAGGGACAGGCGCAATCGCACCAATCAGTCCGCTCAGCAAATGACCAAATGCGGCGACAAAACCAGCCGGTCTGGCTCGTTTCCGCTCACGCAGTTCACCAAATGCCTTGACGGAACTTTCCACAATTCGAATACTTGCCAGCATATTCACTATGAGTAAGATCGTAATAAAAAAGGACGTAACAAGCAGTCCACTGTCAAAGACCGGCATGCCAAACGGAAACAGCTTTGGAAACTCAATGATCTGCTCAGGAATGCGAACAGGCTTCGCTAGTCCGAGTAAAGCAAATAACAGCCAGCCGCCTGCAAGTGCGAATAACACAGAAAACTGTCTTAAATAATGCCATTTTGAGCGGCTGATCATGAAGGTGATGACAATAATCAAGATCGATAGACAAAACACAAGCCCATCTACCTGATTTCCCCGATAGCCGATCCCCATCAGCCCTTTCATGATTGGCTGACTTAACTGCACAACAAGCAGCAGCAAATAAATACCTGTGACAACCGGCGTAAATAAAGACGCAAGCCAATTAATGATTTTAAAAAGACTAAAAATAAAAAAGAACGCAGCACTAAAAATTAACGCCCCTTGTAACGCTTGCAAGGTTTCAGGATATGTAGCAAAAATCGTCCCTGTCATGCCTGCATAAAGGGTATATACCCCCCACCACAGCCCTGCTGGACTTTCATTGATCGGCAGCATATGACCGCATAAACACTGCACCATCGCCACAAGTCCAAGTGAAAAGAATGTACTCTGAATCAGTTCCGCCGACTGCACTTGATTTAATTCAAATGCTTGTGCAATCGCAATCGGCACAGCAATAGAAGCTGCGATAAAAAATGCCATCCACTGAATGGCGCCCAAAAATAGTTTCAACCCGATCACCTTCCCTTTGTCGTGACAAGACCATTAAAAATCAAAAATAGAGTCACCGTTGCCATCTTTCTCTTGTTGACCCTCTTCTTTATGCTGAAATTTCTTTGCACCGCTAGTGCCCATCAATTTCTCTAGCATGGCTTGATCCGTAGACACAGCCGGTGCAGATGGTGTCTGTATAGATGGAGGTGGTGAAATGACCGAAGACTGCGGCATTTGCACCTGTGATGACGTGTCGAGAATGACATCACATAGTGAAGAGATGACCGCCGCTTGACGTTTCACCTCTTCATCATTTCCACTTTGTTTTGCTTTTTGAATGGCTTCCTCCATTTTTTGAAGCAGACTTGATATATGAATATTCAAGGGTAGACCCTCCAATCTAAAAAATTCGTTTTCCAACATTATTTTACCAAATGAACAAACCGAATGGGCTCATTTTTTCAAAGCTGTGTGCTTCTGTTCCTCTTATTTGACCCTTACCCAAGATTCACACATAATAAAAAAGAAACAATATCGTCTTTGAAAGGACTGAAAGATGAGCAAACTCACTGAACTCATTCACAAACAAAAAAACGTGCAAACACCAGCGGTTCAAGATCGAATCCGTCTTCTTAACGATTTAAAAAAAGCCATTAAACATCATGAAAAGGACATATTACAAGCCTTAGCCCATGATTTACATAAATCCGAACAGGAAGCCTATACAACAGAAATTGGCATGGTATATGAAGAGATCAATCATACCGTCAAACATCTTCACAAATGGGCCAAACCATCTCGCGCGAAAACACCTCTGACCCATATCGGATCAAAAAGTATGATCATTAAGGAACCGTACGGAAGTGTTCTAATTATTGCCCCTTGGAACTATCCTTTCCAATTGGCCCTTTCGCCATTAGTTGGAGCCATTTCTGCGGGAAATGCCGTTACTTTAAAACCGTCAGAATTAACGCCGCACGTCTCAAACGTGATTGGCACGATTGTGGAAAGCGTGTTTCAAGAAGATCTTGCAGCGGTCGTTGAAGGCGGTGTGGATGTCAGCACAGAGCTTCTGAAACTGCCTTTTGATTATATTTTCTTTACTGGGAGTGTAGCCGTCGGCAAAGTCGTCATGGAAGCGGCCGCAAAACATCTCACACCTGTCACACTTGAGCTCGGCGGAAAAAGTCCATGCATTGTCATGCCTGATGCAGACATCAAACTCGCTGCAAAACGAATCACCTTTGGTAAATTCACGAATGCTGGTCAAACATGCATTGCACCAGACTATTTACTTGTTCATGAATCGATCAAAGAGGACCTATTACGTGAAATGACGACCTGTATCCGTGACTTTTACGGGGACCAGCCTGAAACAAATCCGCATTTCGGAAAAAATGTCAGCCAGCGTCATTTTGATCGACTTTCACAATTTCTCTCTAATGGCACGATTGTGACAGGTGGACAGCGCAATGAACAAGAGCTCAAAATCGCACCGACCATTCTAGATCACATTACATGGGAAGACCCTGTGATGCAGGAGGAAATTTTCGGACCTATTTTGCCTGTCATCTCATTTGACTCTCTTCAAGAGGCAGCTGACATGATTAAGGCAAGACCGAAGCCGCTCGCTCTTTACTTATTTACAACAAATAAAGAAACAGAAAACTATATTCTAGACAACCTCTCATTTGGCGGAGGCTGCATCAATGATACGCTGATGCATGTCGCCACTCCATACTTACCATTTGGCGGCGTTGGTGAAAGTGGTATCGGACGATATCATGGAAAAGAAAGCTTTTTCACCTTTACGCATGAAAAAAGCGTCCTGCGCCAGACCAATCGCTTTGATTTTTCTTTCCGCTATCCAAATGCGAAAAACGGACTCGACATTGTCCGTAAATTTTTAAAATAAACAGGACGAAGGGATTTTCCCTCGTCCTATTTTGATTCGATGTCCTTGATACACCAGTTGATTTCATCGATCCCCATTTGCTTTAAATAGGCGTTTACTTTTGAGAACGGACGACTGCCAAAAAAGCCGTTTCTTGCGGAAAAAGGACTTGGATGAGGTGACTCAATGATGTAATGCTTGCTTTGATCAATGCGTTCTTTTTTATTTTGCGCATGTCTGCCCCAAAGCACAAAAACGACTGGCTGATCTCGGTCATTCAGGACGTCGATGACGCGGTCTGTCACACGTTCCCAGCCTTTGCCTTTATGCGAGTTCGCTTCCCCTTTTCTTACAGTGAGCACGGTGTTTAACAGCAAGACACCCTGCTCTGCCCAGCTGACGAGCGAGCCATGGTTAGGGACCGGACAGCCGAGGTCATCCTTTAGCTCCTGAAAAATATTTCTCAAAGATGGAGGATGTTTGACACCAGGCTGAACAGAAAAGCTTAATCCGTGTGCCTGTCCTGGGCCATGATAAGGGTCTTGTCCCAAAATCACGACCTTCACATCTTCATACGACGTCAAATGGAGGGCACGATAAATGTCATCTGGCTTTGGAAACACGATCTGCGTATGATATTCTTCCTTTACCCACTCACGTAATTCCTGATAATACGGCTGTTCAAATTCACTTTTCATCACAGCCCACCAGCTATCATTTAAAAATGGCTTCATTGCGGTTGTCCTCCTTCTGTCTGCTGTGCCAATCTTGAGATCATCGGTTTTCCATCCCATACAATCTCACTCTCTGATTCTCGATTTTTCATCGCTGGTTCTTCTAATAGGACAGCAAAATTCGCTGTCGGCAAATCACCGAGCCCATGCTTTTCACTCAGGTCATCTAAGTAGTTCTTCCTTGTTTCACCAAGATCACTCGACTGATTGCCCCCACCATCAAAGAACGCATAAATCACACTGGCAGCTGGCACTCGTTTGGCTCGTGCATGCTGCGTAACACGCAGGAAAAAGTCCCAGTCCCAGTAGTGATGCATCGCTGGATCAAAATAGCCGATCTCATCATGTATGCGGCGTTTGTACATACTGCCAGAAGGAACATATGTAGAAAAAACACGCATGTCCTCAATGTCCGCTGTATAAGCAAACAAACGTCTTGATACTGGAAAACGAGTCGCACCTCGTTCTTCAAACGAAACAATTTCCGCATCCGAAAAGACAAAATCAGCGTCTTCCAACGCCTTGATCATACGTTCAATATGACAAGGTGTAAAATAATCATCGTCATCACTCAGCATAATGACGTCACCTGTCAGCTCCCGCACGCCAACATTTCTTGCGTTCACATGCTGGACATTCTCATCTAAATGAATCAAGCGGATTGGCAGCTCTGGATAGAGTTCCTGAATCACGTCCACTCGCTCTCCTGCATCATTTACGACCACAATTTCAAAAGGCTGTACACTTTGTCTCGAGATGGATTCAAGCAGTTCACACAATGCGCTCAGCCGGTTATGTGTCACAATTAATAAAGATATCTTCATATCGGCCTAACTCCTTTAATAGATTCGTCTTTTTCATTAAAACATAAATCGGCTTTCTTCTCATGATATAAAAGGCGGTTTGATTGATCGAGAAAATGGGAATTTTTGATGAAAAGGAGTGATGATGATGGAATTTTTCACAGTTGAGAATAGTAAAGAAGCCAAACAGACGATCGAACAGATACAATCAGCAAAGGACGATGTGTTTGTGTTTGCGTATGACCCCGAACGCTCTGATACCGTTACTGAGTACACGGAAGCAAAGAGCATGACAGCTGTCGATCAAGGGATTTTAGATCAGATCGCCAATGTCATTCGCACCAGGGATGATGAACTGATGGCCAAAATCATGTCGACCGGTGCCGATCAAGAATTAGCCTTAACGCTTTTAGAGGAGCTGAAAAAAGGGAAATTGGTGATTTGTAAAAGATAAAGAATGAGGCGTTCCATGAAGAGTGGAACGCTTTTTTATGCCGTTTCATTGTGATAAATGGAAAAGCTGATTATAATAAGGGATAGAACAGTAACTGTTACACATCACATTGGAGGTTCAGCAACTATGTCTATGAATAAAGCACTCACCATTGCAGGTTCGGATTCAAGCGGCGGTGCAGGTATCCAAGCAGATTTAAAAACGTTTCAAGAAAAAAACGTCTACGGGATGACAGCTTTAACCGTTGTCGTTGCAATGGATCCTCATAACAACTGGGATCATCAAGTGTTTCCAATCGATACATCAACCATCCGCGCACAGCTCTCAACGATCGTGGAAGGCATCGGTGTAGATGCGTTAAAAACAGGTATGCTGCCAACAGTTGACGTCATTGAACTCGCAGCTGAAACGATCAAAACATATGAGCTGAAAAATGTCGTCATTGATCCTGTTATGGTATGTAAAGGTGCGAACGAAGTCCTTTATCCAGAGCACGCTGAAGCATTGCGCGAAAAGCTCACACCACTGGCAACAGTTATCACACCTAACCTTTTCGAAGCAGGTCAATTAAGCGGCATTGGCGAGATCAAAACGATGGAACAAATGGAAGAAGCCGCAAAACGCATCCATAAACTTGGTGCAAAATATGTGGTCATCACTGGCGGCGGTAAGCTAAGCCCAGATAAAGCAATTGACTTGCTTTATGATGGACAAACCTTCGAACGCCTTGAAACAGACAAGATCGACACAGAGTACACACACGGCGCAGGCTGCACATTCTCAGCCGCAGTCACAGCTGAACTAGCCAACGGCTCAGACGTGAAAGAAGCCATTTATGCAGCAAAAGAATTCATCACAGCTGCCATTAAAGGCTCTTTCCAACTAAACGAATACATCGGACCAACGAAACATTCCGCACATCGTTTGGACAAATAAAACAAAAAAAACCGATCCGCCGCTTGGATGAATCGGTTTTTTTTGTTTATCGTAAGCTGAGTCTCTGTGCAAATAACCAATCTGTTAAGCCTGGCGTCTCATAAGCAGGTGTCCATGATGCATGATCATACCCATACTTGCTTGCATACTCGGTATAAATCGGTCTTCCACCAGCTTTTTGAATCGCTTGAATTGTATTTCTCGCATAACTGATAGGAATAATGGAATCATCCTCTGCATGAAATGCCCATATTGGCTTGTTCGCTAAAATTCCTGCCTTACTTGGATCTGCACCCCCCGCAATAGGAATCATCGCTGCAAACAAACGAGGATATGTGATGTTCAACTGATACGAGCCAAATCCGCCTTGAGATAAACCAGTCGCATAAATCCTTTTCTGATCAATCTTATAAGAAGTTAAAACATGCTGAAGCACTTCATGCGCTTTGTGTAAATCTGGTGAAAATTGAAACACATTTGTCAGGTCGATCTCATTTTGCGCGTTTCTTGTTAATGCAAAACCCCCATCCACAGCATTTCGAGCCTGAGGTGCTAGTACGTATGCAGGATGTTTCTTTTGAACTTCAGGAGAAGCCCATAAAACTGCACCATCATTTGCAAGTAACTGCTTTTGATTATCAGTCCCCCGCTCCCCTCCTCCATGTAAGAACAAGACGAGAGGATAAGCTTTACCCCTCTTATGATTTTTCGGAATGTATAATCGATAAGGCATTCCTTGATATTCAAAAGATAAAAAAGATGAGGCAATGTCTTCTCGTGTGACAAAACGATAATTGTACGTAGACGTAGCAAGGCGATGCCTATTTTTGTAAACGCTTACTTTTAAAGTCGTATCGGTATCAATTTGAATAGGCTTTGTATATCGCTGACTTTGAGTTGTCGGCTGGCTGCCATCTGTTGTGTAATAAAGAGAAGCTTTTGGCACCTGAGATTGGAGTGCCACCTCTTGTGAGCGATAATATTGACCAGATGGTACGGAGGCAGTAGGTGTAAAAAATGATGTGTGTTGCGTTCGGGCAGATGAAACGGAAGGATGAAGAAAACTCATAGAAAATAGCACAATGATAAAGGTGATCAGACATTTCTTGGTTGCATGGTTCATATCGTTCCTCCTGTATATGCTCAGATGAATTTTTATTTATTTTGTATCATGACAAAAGGAATGTCAACGCTTTCATTTAAATTTCTGAATAATCTGACTAAAATAAAAAAAGCATACCCGCACCCAGGTACACTCTTTCACCATAATTTTTCACCTACTTTTGCTGATCAGATTCTTTCGCCATTTTTCGAATAAAGGCTTCAATGGATTCAACAAATAAGGCATATTCTTTCATTTGTTTATACGTATCTGACAGCTTCTCTTTTAATTCTTCCTGCTCTAGAGAAGGTTCACCGAGAATAGATTGGACTTGAATTAGCAATTCTTTATATTCTTCACGTTTATCTTCAACATGATCTGCCATTGTCTCCAAGCGTTTTCTAGTCGTCGGCTGCTGTTTTGAATTCAAGTAAACAACCCCTTTTTGTCCTACCGCATTTGGATAAACGTCAGCCTCAGCTGTATATATTTTAAAATGATACCATAATTGAACCTGTTATCATATATGTAAAACGTCATCAAACCGCTTCAGGCCAACCTTGTATATACATGATATAGGCTTTAAGATACAGGCTGATCTCACTAGAAAAAAGCAGATCATTGATCTGCTTCTTTTTGCAAATGCCACGTCTTCAATTTAAGCTTCGTTTCATTTCTACCACTGATGGAGATTGATTTATTTCCCGGGGAAGGAAAGTAACGTGCAGTAAATACTTCCCGGCCTCCGTTGACAAAAATCTCAATCGATGATGCATCAATAAAGATATGCAGATCCTGTAATTCATCAATTTCTACTTCACGAACTTCCTTTGTTCGATCTTCAAATCGATCTCGCTCTAATGTTAGTTTGCCTTCATCTTTATCATAAATGATACGAGCAGCAGCACGGATACAGCATTCAAATCCTTTTTGTGTTTCAATTTGATCAATGAATACCTCTGCGCTCGTCAAATCTTCAACAGGAATGGAGTGAACAGATCGTTTAACGTGAAAAACATGCTCCTGCTCATTTGTCCGCATAGATCGAAGTTCACTTACCGGCTGTTGAATAAGACGCCCTTCATCATCTAAACGAAGCTCTCTCGGAATCGTCAAACAATGGATCCATTGATAAGAGACAGTTGGGTGATGCTCTTCCCCTTGATCTGGTACACCCATCCATCCCATTAAAATGCGTCTGCCCGATTCATCTTGGAAAGTCTGCTGTGCATAAAAGTCAAAGCCACGATCCAGCTCCTCAAACGCTCCATGCGTATATTGGTAGGTACGATCATCCAATGTACCAACAAAATAACCAGATTGATGTGTATTGTTGTATTTGAATCCATCAGGCTTCAGCCCCTGTGGTGACACGATCAATACATCCTGACCGTCTAATTCAAACAGATCTGGACATTCCCACATGTATCCGAAATGATCTAATCCATTCTTTCCACTGCCTGCAATAATGCCTTGAAACGTCCAATTGTCTAATGTATCAGATGTAAATAAAACAAGATGTCCTTTGAGATCTTCACTTTGTGCTCCAAGGACCATGTACCACTTTCCATTCCGCTTCCACACCTTCGGGTCACGAAAATGTGCAGTGAATCCCGCTGGCAAAGTCGCCACGACACCTTTTTTCTCAAAATGAACCCCATCCTCTGACACAGCTAAACATTGATATGTCTCACGGTTCCCTTGCTCGTCACGGACATTTCCGGTATACATCACGTACATACGACCATCGTCAATGACTGCACTGCCAGAATAACAGCCATTTTGATCAAACCAATCACTTGGCGTGAGGGCAGCCTCTTCATGCTGCCAATTCACTAGATCGGTTGATGTGTAGTGACCCCAGAATTTTGCCCCATGACCTGTTTTAAATGGCTGCCACTGATAAAACACATGGTAGACTCCCTTCCACTGAATCAATCCATTCGGGTCATTTAAAAGACCGACTGGCGGCATTAAATGGAAGTTCTGACGGTACACATCTTTTTTCACCAAATGCTCATAGTTTCGAATACGATCTGTTACCTTTTGACGAAGTGCTGCGTCCGTTGTTGTCATCACTGTGACCACTCCTTGATTATTTTTCGACTTCTTTGATTTTAAAGATGATGGTAAGAATAAATGAAACAGCAACAGCTATTAACATACCAATAACATAATTTACCACATTTTGTAAACCAAATGGAGCTGCAATGGCAATCATCGGAATCCCTGTTAAACCATAAGCGTTGGCGGCTACCTTCGTGAAGACGACAAACGCCCCGCCTAATGCACCTCCGATCATTGCAGCAATAAATGGCTTACGATAACGAAGATTCACACCGAATATGACCGGCTCTGTAATACCTAAGAAAGCAGAAAATGCTGCTGGTAAAGCAATTTCTTTCGTTTTTGCACGCTTTGCTAAGAAAAAGACCGCTAGCCCAGCTCCGCCTTGAGCGACGTTGGACATGGCCCAGATCGGCAGCAAATAATTCCGTCCAATATCATTCAGAAGTCCTGCCTCAATCGCATGGAAGCTATGATGAACACCTGTCAGTACAATTAAAGAATAAGCGCCTCCGAAAATCAGTCCAGCTAAGAATCCTGCATGGTCATAAACATAAGTGAGTGCATTCGAGATCCCTGTACCGAGCATTCTCCCTAGCGGTCCTACAGCAATAAACGTCACAAATCCAGTCACAATCACCGTCACAAACGGCGTCACAAGTAAATCAATACTGTTCGGCACAACTTTTCTTAAGTTCTTTTCAATCACGCACATGATATACACAGTTAATAACACGGGAATGACCGTTCCTTGGTAACCAAGAAGCGCAATATCAAAGTTGAATAGATGCATATATTCTGGTTTTGCGTCTGTCAGTCCCCATGGATTCAGCAAGCTCGGGTGAATCATAATGCCCCCAATGACAGCTCCTAAATATGGATTTCCACCAAACTCTTTGGCTGCACTAACCCCAATTAAAATCGGTAAAATGATAAAGGCAGCACTTGAGAACATATCTAGCATTTGGAAGATGGCAGAGCTTGGATCAGCCCATTTGAAGGCTTTCATCATACCTAATAGACCCATTAATAAACCGCTTGCTACAATCGCTGGAATGATTGGTACAAAAATATTCGATAGCGTCTTGGCAAAACGTGCAAGTGGATTCATTTTTTGCTTCACGGCTTCATCATGGCTGGCAGGTTTTTGATTCTCGTCGTCTGCCTCAAGACCCGCCTCACGAGCAAAAGGCTCATATACTTTGTTGACAGAACCTGTTCCAAATATGATCTGGAATTGACCCGAGCTTGAGAAGGCACCCTTCACACCCTCAAGTTCTTCAATGGCATCTTTGTCAATCAACGCCTCATCTTTCATCACCAATCGGAGTCGTGTGGCACAATGTGTTGCGCTAATGACATTTTCTTTGCCGCCTAATAATGTTGTTAATTCTTTGGCTGTTTTTTGATAATCCATGTTGTCTCCCCCTTTTTTTTAAACAAAAAAGACCTAAAATTCACCAACGATGAAAGGACATACACGTCCCCTCGTTACGCAAATTTTAGGTCTTGCCTGCCTGACAGTCACAATCCCACGATATTGGTTTTTGATTACGCTTTCATCATAGTATAAGAGCGTGACCTGCGTCAACCTATTTTTTCGAATCAAATGACCCATATACACTAATTAGAGTAGTGTGCATAAAAAAAAGCCTGCGGACAGGCACAACCTACAACCTTTACACCAATTCGGCATCCTGCAGACGCTGGACATGCAGCGTGATGTAGCCGATCTCCGATTCAGGGAGATGAAGTCCATATTCTTTTTTCAGCAAATCAGCCAGTCCAAGTGCACACCGGTAAGCCGAATCATACTTTGTTTGGATAAAAGTCAGCATGTCATCGTCCATGATTTGAAATGCTTCATTCGATTCCAACCTGCCTAATGCATACCTCAAATGTGTCACAAGACGCTGATATGAAATACTATCCTCATCAATCGAGCGCTCAAAAACGCTTTCGATATGCTCGATCATTTCTTTGATCATCGTTGTGTATTTGACCGTCTTCTTCATGGACTCCGTATTCATTTTGGCCGTATGAATATGAAGTGCCACATACCCTGCCTCATCGTCCGGCAGGTCAACCCCAAGCCGCTCCTTTACATAACGAATGGCATACTTTCCAATATCATATTCCTGCTTATATAAGACTTTGATCTCACCAAGCAATTTATTATATAAGACAATGCCTTTTTGAACGCGTTCAATGGCAAAGGATAAATGATCTGTCAGTGAAATGTGGATATGATCACTGAGCGGCATCATGAGTTCACCCTCTGCATAACTAATAATATGCTCTGCCACCTCAATATGCGCTTCTGGCAATGTCGCAAGAATTTGTTTGAATTTCTCATTTTCTTCACGCACAACAAAAATCTTCTCTATTTTTTGAACGGGAACGACGTCATTTTTCCCCTTCTGAAAAGCAATTCCGGGCCCCATCACAATTTTCTCCTGATCACCCTCCTTTACAACCACTGCATTGTTATTCAATATTTTATATATCTTCAAGGGGCATCCTCTCCCACAGATAACGTGTCTTATGTGGGATTTTACCCTGTTTCAACTTTTCTGTAAAGATAAGAACGGACCGGCACGAGCCTCTCTCGTTGTCTTTTCATCAAGCATCATCAGACTTTCTTGAAACGGCTTTTCTATCCTGCGCTTCTTCTTCTTTTCAACTGCCAGTTTCTCTAGCTTTCTCTCATTCACCGCAAGAAAGAATCCTCCATCCACTGCTGTCACTTTCACCCCTTGCTTCTTCAGCAGCTCACCAGGATTCACAAGCACATTCATCACAAAACCAAACCATACACTCAACCAGTTCTTCCATTTCTTCACTGAACATCCCTCCGCTTTCCTTAGAATCTAGCAGTTCTAGCAAATTAACTGTTCCTATCATATCCCGAGAAAAAAGAGAGGTTTGTCACAATCTGGGTGAAAAAACGAACTAGTTTTCAGAAGTTTTGTTGAAAAGTGCAGAAGATGATCATGTTCCACAATGTTTCTATGAAAATTTTATACACACACTATCCCAAAGATAAGCACATCTTATCAACAGGGTTTATCCACATATCAACACCCTCTTACTAGATTTTGTGTATGAGATTTTTTTATTTTCCATATATATATCTGAATAATCGAGTTATCAACAGATTATTGTGCATAAGTGTGACTTTATAAACAAAATAGTTCTTTATGACTATGTAAAATAAGACCATTTCAGTAAAGGAATTGGTTTCATCGTATGGAATACTTAATAACGGGCAGTGAATCTTTCCTATTTATCCACAAAAAGAAAGGCTATCTCCCTAAATACACAGCTAGAAAGGGGAAAATTAATTGAAAAAAGTAATCTCTCGTTCTTCTGTTCTATTGTTCTCCACTATTTTTACCTTATCCACATTCTTTTCAGGTCAGGCTGCTGCCGCTCCATCGAACAAACAGGTGGAACTGGAAAAAGCAGAAATCTTCGGCGAAATCAATGTTAAGTCTAGAAAACACACCACTGTCATTGTTGAATTAAAGGAAAAATCCTTAGTTGAAGCCAAGCAAGAAGGCGAAGCACAAACAAAGGCCTCCCTCAAAAAATCTCGAACGAAAGTAAAGAATGCAGCACTCAAAAAGTTAGATAAAGCGAGTGTTCGTCAAGAATATGAAAAAGTCTTCTCTGGTTTCTCTATGAAACTTCCTGCAAACGAAATCCCGAAACTGCTCGCAGTTGACGGAGTAAAAGCCGTTTATCCGGATGTTACATATCAAACAGATGAAGTGAAAAAGGAAAGCGTCCAGCTTCCTAATGAGGATGTCTCTCCACTCATGGATAAAAGTGCTCCATTTATCGGTGCCCCAAAAGCATGGGATGCCGGCTACTCTGGAAAAGGGGTAAAAGTCGCTGTCATTGATACTGGAGTAGACTATACCCACCCTGATTTAAAAGGAAACTTCGGATTATACAAAGGCTATGACTTTGTTGATAATGACTATTCTCCACAAGAAACACCAAAAGGAGATCCTAGAGGCGAATCGACAGATCATGGTACACACGTCGCAGGAACAATTGCGGCAAATGGACAAATTAAAGGTGTCGCTAAAGACGCTACCCTTCTCGCCTACCGTGTCCTTGGACCAGGCGGATCAGGAACAACTGAAAATGTCCTTGCAGGCATCGACCGGGCTGTCACTGACGGAGCCGATGTCATGAACCTTTCTCTTGGGAACAGTGTGAATAACCCTGATTATGCAACAAGCATCGCACTGGATTGGGCCATGTCTGAAGGGGTTGTTGCTGTGACATCAAACGGAAACAGTGGGCCAAACAGCTGGACCGTTGGATCTCCTGGGACATCAAGAGATGCTATTTCTGTCGGAGCCACTCAGCTTCCGTACAGTTTATACAACGTGAAATTCCCGAACTATTCAACAGCAAAAGTGATGGGCTACTATCAAGAAAATGATTTAAAAGCACTTGACCAAAAACAAGTCACACTCGTCCAAGCAGGCATCGGTGACGAAAAAGATTTTGAAAACATCGATGTCAAAGGAAAGGTGGCAGTGATTGAACGTGGAGCCATTGCCTTTGTTGATAAAGTGGACAATGCGAAAGCTGCTGGTGCGATCGGCGTTGTCATGTACAACAATACCGATGGAGAAATCCCTGTGGATGTACCAGGTCTAGCCCTTCCGACGATTAAGCTGTCAAAAGCGGAAGGAACAGCACTTGTTAAAGCCATTGAGGCTGGTAACAATACAACAACTTTCTCGATTCAATTTGTGAAAGAGTTAAGTGAACAAGTCGCTGACTTCTCATCTCGCGGACCTGTTGTCGATACGTGGATGATCAAACCAGATCTTTCAGCACCTGGCGTGAGTATTGTCAGCACCATTCCGACACACGATCCTTCTCAGCCATACGGCTATGGATCGAAGCAAGGAACAAGCATGGCATCTCCTCATGTAGCCGGAGTAGCAGCGATTATTAAACAAGCAAAACCATCGTATTCTACAGAGCAAATTAAAGCGCTGATGATGAATACAGCAGAAACATTGTATGACCCAAATGGCAGCCAGTTCCCTCACAATACGCAGGGCACAGGCAGCGTTCGAATCATCGAATCACTTCAAGCGTCTTCTATTGTGTCTGATGCAAGCTATTCGTACGGCACTTTCTTAAAAGAAAAGGGCGTTCAAATCAAAACGAAGAAGTTCAAGGTAGAAAACCTGTCAAAAGCACCGAAAACCTATACCATTGATTACAAGTTCGATGGCAATGGCATTAGCACAAACGGCACGAAAAAAATCACAGTAAAAGGGAATTCCACAGGGTCCTTTACTTCCGCAGTACAAGTGAATTATGGAAAAACGAAAAAAGGAACGTACCAAGGCAGTATCACCATTCGCGAAAATGGCAGAAAGGTCACTGAAATCCCTACTTTATTGATTGTAAAAGAGCCTGATTACCCGCGCGTCACTTCGGTTTCCGTAGAGCCTGATAACCGTGCTGGAAGCTATGTCATTAGTAGCTATCTCCCAGGCGGTGCTGAAAATCTTGCATTCCTCGTCTACTCGACAGATGGAGAGTATTTAGGTGAAGCAGGAGTTTATCAACATGTTGATAAAGGAGAGCATCGTGTGAAATGGAATGGCACGATCAATAAAGGACAGAAGTTAGAAGCAGGTGAGTATACAATGCTTGCGTATGCAAGCCTGAAAGGCAAATCAGATACGGTTCAAACAAAAGAACCATTCGATATTTATCCTGAATAAACAAGAATCACATAAAAAGCCTTGTATGAGCCCATCAGCTCAACAAGGCTTTTCTATCATGTATGGAGGAAAGAGAAATTCATGTTGATATGGCTATGGATCGTTTCTTTTATGACGGCTTTTTTTCTCACGATCACCTTGGTTTATTTTTTTACCTTTTTACATGCAAAACAGCCTCGTCCTTTTCATCAAGCATGTGAACTGACTGTCTATACCACCTGCATTTATCCGCTTAGCTTGGCGGTGACAGCTGCCTTTATTCTCACCATGATGCTCCTCTATCCCTTTTATTGGCTGCGCAGACGGTAAATTTACATAAGTTATGCGTCAAAAGCTTCTTTTAATAAACGATACGATGTGAGACGGTCTTGCATGTGATGTGTGATGGTCACAGCGATCACTTCATCTGTACGATACACCTTTGCGAGTGCTGTCAGCTGCTGCTTCACAGAAGATGGTGTGCCAACAACCATTCTCTGTCGATTGGCTGCTACTCGTTTTTGTTCATATGAACTGTAGGAATAGGCCTTTGCCTGTTCAAATGAAGGAAAGCCGCCAAGGTTCTGTCCTTGCTCATTGGCTAATAATGATAAATCTAAGCTGACAGCCAATTTTTCTGCCTGTTCCTCTGTTTCTGCACATAAAACGAAGACCGCAAGACTGACACGCGGCTCAGCACCAAATTCTGAAGGTTCAAATCGGTTAATATACTGCGACACAGAGTCTTCTCCGCCTTCTCCATTAATGAAAAGAGCAAACGTATAGCCTGCACCTGCTTTTGCGGAAAGCCGTGCACTTCCTCCAGAGGAACCTAGCATCCATACCTCTGGGGCAGTATCTACTTTCGGAGAAGCGGTCAAGTGAGGCAGCGGATAAAATTCATCGGCTAAATCATGTAAATACACCTTCAATTCTTCTACCTGCTCAGGGTATTGATCACCAAGTCGCTTCCGTTCTCCATGATGAAGGGCAATGGAGGAGATCGGCATACCTCCAGGAGCACGTCCAATGCCAAGATCAATTCTGCCCGGAGCCAAGGCTTCGAGCACTCTGAAGTTCTCTGCTACTTTATAGGCACTGTAGTGGGGAAGCATGACGCCGCCTGAGCCAATACGGATATGTGACGTCACAGCTGATAAATGACCGAGAAGCACCTCTGGACTCGATCCTGCGAGCCGGTTTGAAAAGTGATGCTCTGATACCCAAAATCGATGATAACCCCATTTCTCTGCCTGCTTCGCCAGCTCGACTGTTTGCTTCAGCGCCTCAGCAGGCGTCGCATCTCCAATTAAAGGAGATTGATCCAGTATACTTAATTTCATGATGTCGCACCTCTTACAGAAATCCCCCTCTCTCACTCGAAAGGGGGATTTCCTAATTTATTTTCGATTAAAGCCCTTCTCTTTCACAAAATCTCCGAGGAAGGCACGTTTTGGCTGGCTAAAGCCTCGAAGCATTTGCTCAGACCATGTATCTTTTCTCTCACCGTTTGTTCGTTCTTCATAATATGATGAAATACGATCATCGTATTCTTTTAAATAACGATCCACATGAGCTTCGTCTTGCTGATATGTGTTTTCATGGTAGATCAGCTCAACGGGCAGCCGTTCCTTTTGAGATGATGGATTGGCAGGATGTCCTATGGCCAGGCCGAATAGCGGCAGCACATAGGAAGGCGTTTCAAGTAATTCGGATACTTCCTTCAGCTGATTACGCAGTCCGCCGATATAGCAGATGCCAAGTCCCATAGATTCTGCTGCGACACTGACATTTTGCGCAGCGAGCGCCGCATCAATCACACTGATAAGAAAGGCTTCAGTATTCTCAAGCGCTTCTTGATGGTTTTTCCCTGCTTTTTTTGCGATATAGTCGTGGCGTTTCAAGTCTGCACAGAAAACAAAAAAATGCCCATTCTTCTCAACGTATGGCTGATTTCCAGCCAGTTCAGCAAGCTTCGCCTTCTTCTCCTGATCTGTTACACCAATGATACTATACGCCTGTACATAGCTTGATGTCGAAGCAGCCTGCGCACTTTTGATAAGTGTCAGCACTTCTTCGTCTGTCAGACGCTCATCTGTAAACGAACGGATGGACCGATGATTTAAGATGGTTTCTATCGTTTTATTCAATTCGAAGACCTCCTTCACTCCTACTATCATAAGTCAAATGAACATTGCTTTTCAAAAGTTAGAACTCACGCCAAAAAGGCAGCCTACGCTTAGACTGCCCTTTACCCGTTTTATTTAAATAAATAACTTTGATATTTCGTTAACTGAACACTTGCATTATAGGCGATACCAAATCCAATCAGAACTGATAAAACTGAGCTTCCCCCGAAGCTGATGAATAAGAGTGGTATCCCCGTTACAGGCATGACGCCTATGTTCATGCCAATGTTCTGGAATGTATGGATGACAATCAATGCTGTATATCCTACACAGAAAAATGACGCAAACCGGCTATAAGGATGGATACGGTCAATCAACACAACAAGCCGATAAATCAGGAAGAAGAACATGATGACCACAAATGCGCAGCCGACAAAACCAAAGGCTTCCCCTATGATAGAGAAAATCATATCTGTCTGAGCTTCTGGAACATACACTTTTAAGTTTTTAACACCGTTCCCAAAAATTTGTCCTGCCCCAATTGCCATAATGGCTTGCTCGACTTGATATTTATCAGATCCAGATGCATCCTGTGTCTGGGCTTGGTTGGCTGTCGTAGAACTATCAGGCAGCCAAGCGGTAATCCGGTTGATCTGATACTGCTGAATCCCGATCTTTTGTGCGAAATCAGGGAATAGAATAATCACGGCTAACACAGCGGCAACTAAGAGCACAACCACTGAACCGATGAGAGAGATCAATTTCCAGTTGACCCCTGATAAAAAGACCATGACAACGACAATAAACATACATACCGCAGCCGTACCTGCATCTTGCAAAAAGATGAGTCCGACTGGTACAGCGGCCACGCCGGCAATTTTTAATAGTAGGAAAATATCATCTTCTAATGTTCGTTTTCCTCTTGGGGTTGCCTTCCCAATGACAGAGGCGAGCATCATAATCAAACCAATTTTCATGAACTCTGAAGGCTGAAATGTTCCAATTCCAGGTAACACAAACCAACTTTTTGCACCATTTTTAATTGGAGCAAAATCATGACCTGCAATTTGTGCAGGGGCAATTTTCAAAAGAATTAAGAGCATAATGCCGCCTATAAAAATATATAAGCTCAACTTTTCTAATTGTTCCAGATCGAAGTAATTAATAGCCACAATACAGATGACCCCGACCATGTAGTAAATGATCTGTCTGGTCCATGCATTAGATCCATATTGCCCAAACTGTCCCGCAGCATAAATAGCGATGACACTGATGGCAAAGAAGGCTAAAAATATAAAAATCAAATCTCCCTGATAGTAAGGAGATGTATTCTGCTTGTTCATGAACTAACCACCCTTATTACAAAACATAAAAGCCCTTATTTATATTAGATTGAAATTTTCACAAAAGCAACTCACCTTAAATATGACGGAAGTGACACCTGAAAGGTTCCATTCTATTTTCAAAAATGAAATACTTTTCATCCTAACAATAGGAAAAAATTCCTTTCCACTCTATCATGACAACCGATCATAAGTCCTTTAAAAAGATTATTTTACAGATTTTAAGGGGAAAATTCAATGACTTATGTGGCGATATGAAAGGTGAACATCTTGCCAGCATAAGCTTAACTGAGGTATAAGAAAAAAACAAATTCTGCGGAATAAGGCCCATTTTCCAATTATTGAGTTTACTTCAAAGTCAATTGTGGTATAATATTTGTAACAAAATGTTCACAATATCTCCTAAAAACAGACACAATTGCATCCTGACCTCTCATTTGAATTTGGACATCAACTTACAAAGGAGTTGGATACGATGGATATGTTCTTTGCGTACCTATGTATTGCAACAGCTACACCCCTGTTTTTATGGTTGGAAAACAGAAAGATTGCATTAGCATCTATTCCACCCATCATGATTATGTGGATTTTCTTCGGTCTTTACATGACAAGCAGTTTATCTCCAGCAGGACATACCTTCATGATCGCATTCTTTGCCATTAACGTGATTCTGGCTCACATTGCAGCTTTCCTCATCTATGGACTTCCATTCATTCGCAAAAGATTCAGCAGCAGATAGATATCTCATCATCAATTGGAAGCGTTATCACAATCAGCATAAAAACCACTCACCTATGAAAGATGAGTGGTTTTTTATTATTTCTCTGAATGCTCAGACTGCTTTGGCGCAGATGGTGAATAACCGTCTTTGCTGTTCTCTCCGTGGCTGTAGTGAGCCGCGAAGATCCAAACAGACCCGATGACGAAAATGATCGCACAGAACAGACCAAACAAAGTATTTCCGACTTGAACAGTCCCGTTCTCACTCTCTGTCATGTGCATGAACATGAACAGCTGCAAGAATGCTTGAATGAAGGCAAAACCAAAGATAATCCATAGTTTTGCAGAACTGCCAATTTCAGCTCCGATGGCAATCCAGAATGCTAAGATGGTTAGCACAATGGAGAGAATGAAGCCGACTACGTGTTTCCAAGGGAAGTGTTCGTGCTCTGCTGAGGAATGTGTTTTTCCAGCCATATCACAAAAGCCCCCCTAATCCGATCAAGTACACAGCTGTGAAGATGAAAATCCATACAACATCAAGGAAATGCCAGTATAGACTTGAGATAAAGATCTTCGCTGCTGTTTGTGGTGTTAATCCACGTTTTTTAATTTGGAACAAGACACCTGTAATCCAGAAGATACCGATGGATACGTGTAATCCGTGAGTTCCTAAAAGAACAAAGAATGCAGACCAGTATGCACTTGTATGGATGCTCGCACCCTCATGTACATAATGGAAGAATTCGAAAATCTCAAAACCAACGAAGCCTGCACCTAGAAGCAGTGTCAGAATCGTCCAAATGACAACCCCTTTTGTACTTCCACGGCGCATTTCATGAACGGCAATCCCGCATGTAAATGAACTCACCAATAGCAGGAATGTCATGATCAATACAAGCTTCATATCAAATAGCTCAGCTGGCAAAACGCCGCCAGCTGTTCTGCCATGAAGAACAAAGTAGGTCGCAAAAAGTGTTGAGAATAACACGATTTCCGCGCCAAGGAATATCCAGAAACCAAGGATGTTTAAACGTCCTGTTTCAGACTGATATTCAAGCGGTGCATTTGCATAGCTGCTATCATTATGTCCCATTACTTCTGCGCCTCCTTATTCTTTTTCTCTGTTTCAATCACTTCTTCAACAGGAATATAGTAGCCATCGTCATATTCAAATGAACGTAAAATCATTGTTGCGAATACACCGATTAAGCCGATAACGCCAATCCAGTACCATTCAAATACAAGACCGAATGCACCAAGTCCGAAGAATGCAGACATGATCAGCGGTCTGCCTGAATTGTGCGGCATGTGAATTTTCTTGAATTCTTTTTCAGGATGAACGTCTACATTGTTTTGCTTCCAATGATGGAATGCATCTGGTGTCGTCACTTCTGGAAGTGCTGCAAAGTTATAATGCGGCGGAATTGCAGAAGATGTCGCCCAGTCAAGTGTACGTCCTTCTCCCCAGCTGTCTCCAGACACTTCACGTTTCGCGTGTCTCCAGCTGTAGTAAATGTTATAGCAAAGGATGATGAATCCGATACCCATCATGAATGCACCAATTGTTGAAATAAAGTTTAGTGCAGTCCAGCCATCTTCTGGTCCATACGTATAAATACGTCTTGGCATTCCTTGCAGTCCTAAGAAGTACTGCGGGAAGAAACAGATGTTAAATCCGATCATGAATACCCAGAAGAACCATTTGCCGATTCGTTCGTTTAACTTGTAACCAAACATTTTCGGATACCAGAAAACAAGACCTGCAAAACAAGCAAATACAGTACCTGCGATTAATACATAGTGGAAGTGGGATACTAAGAAGTACGTGTTATGGTACTGGTAATCCGCAGCTGCCATCGCAAGCATAACCCCAGTCACACCACCGATTACGAAGTTCGGGATGAAACCAAGTGCCCAAAGCATTGGGGATGTAAAACTGATACGGCCTCGATACATTGTAAAGAGCCAGTTAAAGATTTTCACACCTGTTGGTACAGAAATCGCCATTGTTGTGATCGAGAAGAATGAGTTAACCGCTGCACTGTTCCCCATTGTAAAGAAGTGGTGAACCCACACAAGGAAACTAAGAACAGAGATTGCCACAATCGATACAACCATCGCTTTGTAACCAAACAACTGCTTTCTTGAGAACGTCGCAAAGATTTCTGAGAAAATACCGAAAGCCGGCAGGATAACGATATATACCTCAGGATGTCCCCAAATCCAGAAAAGGTTCGCCCAAAGCATTGGCATACCGCCCGCTTCGAGTGTAAAGAATGCTGAACCGAATAAACGATCGAATGTCATAAGTGCTAAAGCAACTGTTAAAACAGGGAATGCGAAAACGATAATGACAGACGTGATCAATGTTGTCCATGTAAACATCGGCATACGCATAAGCGTCATACCTTTTGTACGCATTTTTAAGATGGTCACCATGAAGTTAATACCTGTCATTAGTGTACCAATACCTGCAATTTGGAGCCCGAGCAAGTAGTAGTTCTGTCCAGGTCCTGGTGAGAAATCATTTCCGGCGAGCGGCATGTAACTCGTCCAGCCTGCACTTGGTGATCCTCCAATAACGAAGGAAATGTTGAACAGCATTGCTCCGACCATAAATGTCCAGAAGCTCAAGTTGTTCAAATACGGGAATGCAACGTCACGTGCACCAATTTGAAGAGGAACCACGACGTTGATTAAACCAATTAAGAATGGCATCGCCATGAATAAAATCATGATCGTACCATGCGTTGTGAAAATTTCATTATAGTGGTTTGAATCTAAAAACGTATTATTAGGAAGCGCCAGCTGCGCGCGCATCATCAGTCCGTCTACCCCACCGCGGAAGAACATAATCACAGCAGCAAGGATATACATGATTCCAAGCTTTTTATGATCAACTGATGTCAGCCATTCTTTCCAGAGCCATTTCCACTTTTTGAAGTAGGTTAAAACAAACACAATGGCAATGGAAGTAAGAGCGATAGAAATTTGCGCACCAAGAATTAATGGGTCTCCAGTTACAAAAAACTCATCCCATTTTAAATGCATAACGGCCTCCTCCTTTCCTTAGTCAGTTTATTCGTTTTCTAGTTTTCTTTTATAGTTCTTCACATTCTCGAAAGGATCTGTCTTGGAATGCGGAGAAACTGATTGGTAACCTAAACGTTTGCGTGCTTGGAGTGCATATTCAGAATCCTCTCCGTGCTTCGCAAAAGATAAATGTGTTGATGAGAATGTCTGCACATCTGCAGCATCAGGAAGCATCAAGTAGTCATACGTTTTCTTCGTTAACTTTGGTGCTTCTTTTTTCGTTTTATTTACCCATTTATCATAGTCAGACTGCGTCATCGCATTGACTTTGAATTTTTGCTGAGCAAAGCCTTCTCCTGTGAAGTTGGCGTTTCTTCCTTCATATGTGCCTACTTCATCAGCTTGAAGATATTGTTCCATTTCCATTCCAGCCATCGCATACTTCTCCCCGCCTAGCTGAGGAATCCATAGAGATGCCATTGTATCAGCGGAAGTGATTTTGAATAAAACCGGCTGATCTTTTGGAATGTTTAAGTAGTTCACTGTTTCAATATTTTCCTCTGGATAGCTGAAGATCCATTTCCAATCAACTGCTGTAGCATAAACGACAAGTGGATCTTTATGACTTGTTGCTTGAGGCGCCTCTTCCAAAGAGTAAATGGTTTTTACAGTTGGAACTGAAAGGGCAGCAACGATTAATATTGGGATCACTGTCCAGACAACTTCTAGAAGCGTATTCCCGTGTAGTTCTGGGTTATAAGAGGCGTTTCCAACGTCCTTACGCTCACGGTATTTAACCAAAATGATGGTAAACAGTACAAATACCGCACCAACGATAAAGAGCATGAATCCAATAGATAAAAGGATTAAGTCTTTTTGTTGTGCTGCGACTGGTCCTTTAGGATCTAAAACAGCGATATTGCTGCAACCTCCTAATACAAAAACACTCACGAGCATCGCTAATAAAAGCATAGGTTTAATGGCTCTGAACAAGAAGATCACCATCCTTCCTTAAATAATGTATAAATTGCTGAATAATTGTGAAAAGCCATCTGCCTTCGAAAACTTTTCTTCCCTTTGTAATGCTATCAAAATCTGTTGGAGTTAGCTCCCCTTTTTTCAAAAGTTCATTTATTTTTCAACAGATTTCTATTGAAATGTCATAAATTCGCCATAAATTTATATTATTGCACACACAATAAATTTCTAGGAATTTGAAAAGTTGAGAGTTGAAGGCAAAGGACAAACAATCAAGAACTTTGTCAAATTTAGGTTTACCACAATAAAAAAGTTTGGTCAAATTTCAATTTAACTTTATGAAATTTTATCTAGGTAAACAATTCTAAAATAGGTATCCCCATATTTAACAAAAACCTTACTCATTTTAACGCAAGTCGACAAGAAAAGAAAGTATCGATCCTCCCCCTATGCGCTGTAATGATTGGTAATGGTGATAAATGAGTGGAAACTCACTAAAGACTTCCAGCAAAAAACCGGCTCATCGCCGGCTTCTCATTATTCGTCTCTCACCAAAATGTCTGGTCGTCTATAGATGCTTCCTTCATGTTCTATGTCTATATACGTCCACTTGCCTGTATAGGTTAAAAAGCGATTCCCCTCTTTCTCGACGACCATCGTATCTTCTGATTTCAATCCTGGTAAGGAAGGATTCCAAGTGAATACTTGATGAAGCTGGATCTCTTCCACCGATGTAGGAACTGCAATGATCTCTCTAGACACAAATCCAGTCTTGCCACCTTGGTGAAGCTTTTTCCAGCTATCAGGAAATCCTTCTTTTTCATATTGAGCAATGCCGGCCTTCAATACATCTCCAATGGTGTTCCCTGGACGAGTAGCCGCATTCATGACCGTGTCGATTCGCGCAAGCCTTTCCTTGTTTTCTTCAAGCTCCTTTGGTAGCTGTCCAAAGTAAACGGATCTTGTGACATTTGCCACGAGTCCATGCCGTTCAGCACAAAGGACAACCAGTGCATGCTTTTGAAGTGCTTTTTCTGTTGGGATCGGGTGGCGATATTGATGAATCCGGTCATCTGTCGCCACGAGTAGCACTTCTATCGTCATCCCCTGCCCGATCGCTCTTTGAGCAACAAGCGAAGCAATTTCATGCTCCGTCTGTCCTGGAACGATTTCTTGACAGACACTTTCTACAATAACCGCTGTGTCATGACAAAGGGTTTCGTATTGGCTGAGCTGTGGAGCTGAAAGGATCGATCGAACACGAGACAAATCGGGTTCGATCCACTCCACTCCTTCCATTTGAATGTCCGCACCGATTCGTTTGTCTTTTATAAGTGTTTGAATGTATGGAGTCTCATCCTCAAACCAATCCATTGTGATGACTTGAAAGGGATGGTCAAAATACGCCATTTCTTCTTCAATGATTCGTTTTTCTTCCATTTGATTCACAACTAGAACAATGTCGTCTTTCAACACAAGTAGCTGACAAACGCCCTCTGGCGTGTTTAACACAATGTGGTTTCTTCTTCCTCCTGTAAGCCAAGAAAAGTTATTACGCTTTTGAATCAGAACACCATCGAGTTGTTTTTCTTCCATTAAAGTTCTTACCTGTTCAATCATCAACTCATCACCTGCCTGTATGGAGTGTTTGAACGAAACGTTTAAATGCTGTTTTCCCTTGCTCTGTTCTTTTAAACACACCCGCCTGCGCGAGTATACGAGAAAAAATGAGGCCGATTTCTTTTTGTAAAATGGTTTCTACGTTGTCCTTCGTAAAGGTATTCTCTTCGATCAGACGCTCTGCCCATGACTCGTGCTTCATGATAGGCGGACAGGCTTTGATTTCTTCAAGAGGGTTTTTGGATAGCAGCGCCGCTTTTAGCTGGCTTAATTCCTCTGCTAATCTTCCAGGAAGGACGGCGAGACCCATGACCTCAATTAAACCGATATTCTCTTTTTTAATATGATGAACTTCTTTGTGCGGGTGGAAGATTCCGCCTGGGTGCTGCTTGTCTGTACGATTATTTCGTAGCACGAGATCTAATTCGTACTCATCCCCATGACGGCGTGCGATTGGTGTAATGGTATTGTGCGGGGTCTCTCCTGTATGAGAGAACAGCCCCGCTTCTGGATCTGAATACATTTTCCACTCATGTAATATAAAATCCGCTACCTCCGCAAGTGTCTGCTGGTCGCTGCTTTGAAGCCTAATCACTGACATCGGCCATTTCACAATACCCGCCTTCACCCTCGGAAACTTTTCGAGAGAAAACACTTCTTCCATCTCTGCTTTCGCCATCGGAAATTCATGAGCACCACCTTGAAAATGGTCATGACTTAATATGCTGCCGCCAACAATGGGAAGATCAGCATTTGATCCTATGAAATAGTGCGGATATATAGATATGAAGGAAAGCAGACGCTCGAAGGTCTTTTTAGATATCTGCATTGGTTCATGCTCGCCCTTGAACACAATACAATGTTCGTTGTAATACACATACGGCGAGAATTGCATAAACCACGACTCATTTGTAAGTGTCACCGGAATAATCCGGTGATTCTGTCTTGCTGGGTGATTGATGCGTCCCCCAAACCCAACGTTTTCTTTACAAAGGAGACAAAGAGGATATTGCTTTTGACTCAGCTTTTTGGCTTCAGCGATCGCTTTTGGGTCCTTTTCCGGTTTCGATAGATTAATCGTGATCTCAAGCTCACCAGCTTCTGTCTGTGTAAACCACTGCACATTTTTGGCGATTCTGCCTGTATGAATATAGTGGGCATGCTGCTGCATTTCATAAAACCAGCTTGTCGCTGCCTTTGGTCCGCAATGCTTGCGTTTCTCTTCAAACTTTGCATAGATGACACTCGGAGGCGCCACCAAGCAGCCCATGATTTTGGCATCTAATAAATCACGATACGTATCTGTCCCGTCAGGAATAAGGCCTGTTTCAACTGCCCAATCGAGCATCGGCATTAAGATGTCTTCAAGGTCGTTGTCTCCTGAGACTGT
The DNA here is from genome assembly GCF_050864245.1 of Bacillus sp. XT-4. Taxonomy (NCBI): domain Bacteria; kingdom Bacillati; phylum Bacillota; class Bacilli; order Caryophanales; family Bacillaceae; genus Bacillus; species Bacillus sp. XT-4. The sequence goes on along the minus strand of NZ_JBPAFI010000003.1, from coordinate 123,943 downwards.
TCTTGCCTCAGCATCATCGAGACCAAGCACCTCTAGCAGCCGGTTCCTTGTATAATCCATATCTAGTGGTGATATCAGCTCTTTATTAACCCCATATTGAATCAGCTGTTCTAGCTTTTCAAAAATATCAATCGCCATTCCCTTTGTCTCCTCCCCTGCCTGCTACACGTTACTCACTTTGATAGCCATCTGGATGTTTCTGAAACCAATCCCATGCACTTTGAATGATGGTGTGGAGATCTGCATATTGCGGCTTCCATCCTAGTTCTTTCAGCGCTTTTTCTGATGAAGCAATCAGCTTAGCTGGATCACCCGCACGTCTTTCTGCCACCTGTGCTGGAATGGCATGCCCCGTCACTTCTCTTGCAGCTTCTACGACCTGCTTCACAGAGAAACCTGTGCCGTTCCCTAAGTTGTACGTCGCGCTTCCTTTTCCTTCACGCAGACGCTCAACCGCTAGAATGTGCGCCTCTACTAAATCCATGACATGAATGTAGTCTCTAATGCATGTGCCATCCTCTGTTTCATAATCCTCACCGTAAATCATGATTTGATCACGCTTTCCTAAAGCCACTTGTAGAATAATCGGGATTAAATGCGTTTCTGGCTGATGATCTTCACCGACAATCCCTTCTGTATGAGCACCGGCTACATTAAAATAACGAAGCACAACATATTCAATACCATATGCCTGCTCAGACCACTTCAGCATTTTCTCAATCGCGAGCTTTGTTTCCCCATAAGGATTTGTTGGGTTCGTCTCATCCGTTTCAACGATCGGTACACGCTTTGGTTCACCATATGTCGCAGCAGTTGAAGAGAATACAATGCGTTTCACATCAAATTCATTCATCACCTGAAGTAAAGCCGTTGCCCCTCCGACATTGTTGTCATAGTACTTCAGCGGGTCTGTTACACTTTCTCCAACAAGTGAATCTGCCGCAAAGTGCATGACCGCTTCTATGTCATGCGTTTGAAAAACCCGTCTTAAAAAAGCATGATCCCTTAAATCTCCCTCTTCTAATACGGCACCCTTTACGACTGCCTCTTTATGACCTGTCTGCAAATTATCCACAATTACTACTTGTTCTCCTTTAGCCAAAAGAGCCGCTACCGCATGACTGCCAATAAAACCTGCTCCCCCACATACTAAAATTGCCATCAAAATTCCTCCTTCGTTAATTCTCTAGCGCCGCCTCCAATTCCAGCTGTGTAAAAAGAGGCTTGAATGCCTGTTTTTTCTTGATAAATCGCACCTGTTTCTTCTATAAATGAGTCCAGAAGCTCTTCTTTCACAATGCTGACGGTACAGCCCCCAAAGCCAGCACCTGTCATACGGGAACCAATCGCCCCTGGATGTTGCCATGCGGCTTCAGCCAGTGCATCTAGCTCAAGCCCAGTGACTTCATAATCATTCTTTAAAGAAAGGTGAGATGCCTTCATGAGTGCACCTAGTTCTTCCATTTTATCATCTTTCAGAAAATTTACTGCTTTCATGGTCCTCTCGTTTTCCGTGATGGCATGTCTTGCACGTCTTCTACACGTTTCATCTTGTATCAAATGATCATGCTTAGCGAATTCATCCTCCGTGAGCTCACATAAATGACCGATATCTAATTCTTTTCTAAGATCGCTTAAAGCAGATTGACATTCCGAACGGCGCTCATTGTATTTGGAATCTGCAAGTGTTCGTTTTTTATTTGTATTGGCAATGACAAGTGCCAGACCCTCTTGCCGAAATGGGCTGTATTCAAAGGAAAGCGTGTCACAATTGAGCAAAATAGCGTGACCATCTTTTCCAAGACTAATTGAAAATTGATCCATAATGCCGCAGTTCACGCCAATAAACTCATTTTCAGCACGCTGCGCAAGAAGGGCTAGGTCGATTTGCGTTACACCGAATGACGACCATTCATTGATCAAGACAGCCGTGACGAGCTCAATAGAGGCAGAAGATGACAGACCTGCGCCATTTGGAATATTGCCAGCATACACAATATCAAAGCCTTCTTTCACATCCATGCCTGCTTCGATAAACTGTTGGAATACTCCCTTCGGATAATTCGCCCAGCCGTCCGATTTTGAGAAAGCGATTTCAAAAAGGTCGAACTCTTTCACACCTTCTTCTTCAAAATTCAAGGAATACATTCTGACGCGTCCATCTGATCGTCTTGCTCCCGCAGCATATGTACCAAGAGTGAGTGCACATGGAAAGACATGGCCCCCATTATAATCTGTGTGTTCACCAATCAGATTGACTCTGCCTGGGGCGAAAAAATAGCGGAGTTCTTCCTGATCTCCAAATTGCTGGTGAAATGCTGCTCGTAATGTGTCGATCATATCCATTCCCCTTTTCTCTTCTGATAATCTTATTTTAGTTGCCCCGTCAGCTGAAGTTCAATGGTAAAAAAATCGTTAAAAAATACCCTTTTTTTGCTGTGAATGGTACGATGTGATATGAGGTGTAACATGATTCAAAATAGAAAAAGGTTGTTTTTTGCTGTGAAGGAGGGTTTCCAATTTGAAGAAGGAAGCATTTGCATTTCGTTTTCACCATTCTGATGTGACATTGCCGGCCCAAATCTGGTCTGTTGGCTGGGAAGTTCAATCATCTTCGTTATACAGCTGGAATGGCGTAGAGCGGAAGGATCAGGGCAAGTGCATCTTTCAGCTCACACTGTCTGGACACGGCATGATTGAAATCGGACAGAAACGATTCAAAGTATTGCCTGGACAGGCCTTTCTGGTGAAAAGCCCCAGTGCTTATCAATACTATTTTCCAGAAGACAGTGAACATTGGGAATTTCTCTATTTAACACTTTATGGGGAAGCCTGTGACCTTTGCTTTGATCAATTTATCGATCAAGGAAAGCAGGTCATGCGTTTTCATCCGAATTCCAAACCGATCCGCCTGCTAAAGAAGATTTATGATGAAGCCAGTGAAAGACGGATTACCAATCCATTTGAGGGGTCTAGCCTTGCTTATCAATTTGTCATGGAACTGTATTCATATTTGCCAAAGCTTGAGGGACAAATGGAGAAATGGCCTGAGCCCATCGTCCAAGCGGCCTTATTTGCAAGCCACCATTTTCACGAGGAGATTGGGCCTGACGATATGGCAGCTGCGGCACGTTTATCCAAAAGTCATTTTACGAGGGAATTCAAAAAGGCCACTGGCTTCACACCGATTCATTATTTAACCAATATTCGTTTAGAAAAGGCGGAAACGTTACTGAAAACAACGAAATACTCGATTGAAGAAATCGCCATACAGTGCGGCTACCGAAACGCGAATTACTTGAATAAAGTCTTTCGAAAGAAAATCGGCATGTCTCCAAAGCAACTCCGGGAAACAAGCGATGCATAATAAAAAGCAGCCGCTTTTCAATTGGCTGCTTCTTTTACGCTTTCGTCAGGTCAACACGAATTCTCCCTTGTCTTAAAACAATGGTCATTTGCGTATCAGGGGTCATTAAATTTTCTAAAATGTCCGTTGCTGTTTGAAGCGCAATGTCCATTCGGTTGATCTTTTCCTTTTCTTGCTCAGAAAATGCTTCTGGATGTGCGGTCATTTCCTTGACTAGCCTCAACACTTGTTCATGCTGCTTTTCTGTTTGTTGATATATGGCATCATATAATTCGTCTGGCCTGCTGCTCATTTCACATCACCTATCTTTTTCATGTGTTAAATCGCATCTTCTTTTGTTTTCTTGAAGACGAACCATTTACTGGCGACATAATTGACCACGACAATCACAAAGTTAACAAGAATTTTTGCGACGGTTTCGTTGAGCGCCATTTGGCTCACAAATAAAATCATCAACCCCAGATCTACACCTAGAGACATGAGACGGACACTAAAAAATGAAGAAAGCTCACGCATCAGGCTTTTTGTGTCACGAGCCTTTTGCTTGAAGACATACTTCTTATTGGTGATATAAGCAAAGAGCACAGCAAATACCCATGAAACAACCGTTGCTGTTTTGTAATCCATAGAAAACATCTCAACGAATAAATAGAAGCTGACTATGTTGACAATGGTTGTACACACACCCATGATCAGATACATGACAACTTCTTGATACTTTTGAAAAAGGCTATACATGTCTTTCTTCATTCCTTCTTGGTGAATTCTGTTTCTTTTAGAATACCATCTTAAGAAGAACTTCCCAAACGAACAATATGTGCGTCCTGTAAAGATGAAATTTGTTCTCGCTGATGGCATATGTCAACCTTATGGGTTTATATGAGTCAAATGATTTAGGTCTTTATCATTATTTTAATTTATAATCTTTTAACTGACTTTACAATTGTTTATTATGAGAAGTAAGAATTCAATATTTATGGGTTTTTTAGTCATTTTTTTAGGGACGTGGTAGGTGATAGATTTTACAAAATAGGTTAAATGTCATCATTTTTCGACAAAAATCTATTTTTGTACTCCATTCACATACACGTACAGTTACTAGACGGTTTGTTCAAGTCATTGGTTGCAGATGAATATGTCTTATTGAACTGGAGGATATTATGGATACGCAAGTGAAAAAAAGAGTTGACGAAGAGTGGGTTTATTTGATTCAAGAAGCGAAAAAAATTGGACTAGGCATCGAGGAAATACAAGCTTTTTTAACATCCAACGGTGATCAGAAGATGATAAACAAACCGTAATCAACGCCGTTATCCTTTGTCTTTCAGATTGCTTTGGCTAAAGTTCTAACCTGTCAATTGACCTTTTAAACATCCTTTCATGACGATACGCTACAATAATTGAACACCTCATCATACCAATCCCTTCCACTCAATGGGGTTCTGTCTTTCTATTTTTAGGAGGACAGTCCGTTCCCTGTTCTTTATATGACCCCTTTTTAGCTGTCATTCATGAAAATTGCCCATTTTCGTTATAAAACCAAGCTCCCCACCCATATATTAAGCATAAGACACAAGAAAGAAGAAAGGTGGGTGGCGCGTGAGTTCAGATTCCCTATCTTATTATCATCAAAAGAAGGATCAATATTATCACGGTGTGAACCCTGTGATTGTCCATCGTATTCGCAAGGAATGGACGTCTATCTTGGATATCGGATGCGGCACAGGCCAGCTTGGAAAAGTCTTAAAACAACAAGACCGTACCATATATGGAATTGAATCTTTTGAAGATGCAGCAAAGCAGGCTGAGAAAGCGCTGGATCATGTTTTATGCGGCAATATTGAACAGATGGCGCTGCCTTATCAGCATGAACAATTTGACTGCATCATTTTCGGAGATGTTCTTGAACATTTATTGGACCCTTGGGCCGTTTTAAAAAAGGTCAAACCTTTTCTGAAAAAGGAAGGGGTCATCTTGTCTTCCATTCCGAATATTGGTCATATTTCAACGGTTTTAGAATTACTGGCTGGGAGATTTTCTTATACAGATGCAGGATTAATGGATCAAACACATTTACGCTTCTTTACCCTTCACGAAATTCATGCCCTCTTTCAGTCAGCCGGGTTTCATGTTCGTGAGCTTGAAACCATTCGTGTACAACACCCTTCCTATACGGGCGTCATGAATGATCTACATGAATTACTCGTAAAACATGGCATCCGTTTTGATTTTAACGAGGCAGCGACAGCCTATCAATACGTGGTTGAGGCGGTTCAACTCAATGAGTAGCCCCACCATCTTATTTGTTTTATGTGTAAATGATGAGTCGATGTTTCAAGCTTGCTTCCGGCAGCTCGCTTCACTTCCTGCTCCGCACGGGTATCATGTAGAGGTTTTGCCCATTAGACATGCATCAAGTATGGCCTCTGGATACAATGAAGCTCTCACTCATCCTGCACAGTTTAAAATTTATCTTCATCAAGATACACTCATCGTCAAACAGCATATGCTTCTCGAGCTGATCCCACTTTTCTTGCAAAATCCGTCACTTGGCATGCTTGGGGTAATAGGTGCAGAAAGTGTGCCAGACAATGGAATCTGGTGGGAGAGCCATGATTGCAGAGGGAAAGTCATTGAATATCGGCACGACACCTATCAGCTACTGACGTTTGAATCTGGTCATCCACAGACAGAGCCCCAAGGTTATATCAAAGCTTCTGCTATTGACGGTCTTTTTATGGCAACACAATATGATATCAAGTGGCGTGAGGATCTTTTAGACGGCTTTCATTTTTATGATGTGTCACAGTCTTTTGAGTTTGCACAGCAGGGATATGAGGTTGGGATTGCAAGGCAAGTGGAGCCCTGGTGTATTCACAAATGCGGAGATCATTTTGATGCAGAAGCATATGAAAAAGCAAGACAAACATTTCTTGCGCATTATCGGTAGAAAGCACCCTTTTCGGGTGCCCAGAATGTAGAGAAACTCATGTTTTTCTACATTCTTTTTTATTTTCCACGTCATGATGTTAGGTGAGAATGAATGAAAAGGCCTTCCACACATGTCTTGAAATGGCCTTTTGGTGCTTTTGAGATCTTGTGCAGCTTTCAACATGCTTTCGGATCTGATTTGTAGAACCGATAACCACTCCGATCCGTTATTGTATATGCTTTTCTCTATTATAAAATGGAGAGATGTAAGTTTTAATGGGGACAATTAGGCTGTCGAGATTTCCTCGACAGCCTGACAGACCCTAAAGATCTGTTTGATTCATCAAGTAGATAATCTAGAATCACGGGTTCCAAAACGAACATCAGGATTTTCACTAGAACGGGTTCCGTTCCTCACAGCAAAATCGTTATCTTGTTGAGATAAAGTTATAAGAGGAAAATCCTCAGTAGTAACGCTACTGCCTGTAGCATTTCTTACAGTCAGATCAGTGGATTCTGGAGAAGTAGCATTTCTTGAATTCACATCAAAATCGACAGATGATAATGAGATCACACCTAGCAATGCTGAAGCACTCAAAAAACCAGTAAGAACCGTTTTAAAATTCATATGAACAGTCGCCCCTTTGGATTTGTTTTCGGGCGTACATCACTTTTTCATACATTTTTACAGATTCATCCATACGCCCATTCTCATTATAGTACCGAGCCGCTTCGAGCGCTAGGTCTTCCATGTATGGATAACCCCTCTCATTCTCTAATTTTTCCAATGAGCTCAAGACTTCACTTAGGTTTGCTGTTTTTAAAAATAAAATGTCCAATACCATCAGTAACGATAAAAATAGATCATTTTTTCTATTCTTCGCTTCTTCCAAGCCTCTTTTGAAAAATCTTTCACCCTCAATAAATTCCTTTTGACTCAAATGAAATAACGATAATTCATAATAAACCAAAAGCAACTCTGTAGCATTAATAGGCTCTCCTTCTAGAATCACCTGATTAAAATAAGCTAGTGCCCTATTAAAATCACCTAATCCTTTAAAACAACACCCAATATTAAATAATGACTTCACAATCATTGACTTATTAGACATTGCCTTAGATTTTTCTAAAGCTGACAATAAATGAGGAAGCGCCTTTTCTCTGCATTCAAAATCAATGAAATTACCTGCCATAACAGTTAGACAATTAATTTCTCGAATCATATAAAGAGAATTGCTCTTATGTGCCTTATAAGTATCATAAGAAAGACCAACGTAATACATAGACACGTGTGTCTGTTTCATGTGATAAAACACTTCTGATAATTTATAATAAAATTCCGCTCTCTCTAACTCATCCCCTACTTGCTCTAGGCGCTTTTCCGCGCGCTTATAGAACACAATAGCTCTAATAAACTCTCCTTTTTTGAATTCATACATCCCTTGAAAAAAATTAAAATAGTATTCAAGAATGGCTGACATCTTCTTTCCTTGTCCTTCTACAGCTTTCAAGTAATCCGATTTTTCAAGTGGTTCTTTAGAAGGCTGCACATAGTCTGTCATCAATTGATGACGGAACTCCATCAACTGAAAATAAAGAACCGCCTGTTCATCTTCTTCCATGACATCGATTTCTTTTCTAACCTCTTCTCTTAGCTTCTGAGCCTCTTTAACATTGAATCTTTTTATTTGCTTATACCATTCATTTATCTTGATCGCTACAACTGGAGACGGTATAGAAGCCATTTACAATCCCCCTAGAAAACCAATTTTTAATAAATGTTAGCATAACAACTCCTAATAAAACCCTATTTATCCATTGATTTGTAAAATTTTCGGCATAGCGCAAGCACTTTTTAAGCAAGTAGGGCACAAGACATATCGATTTTTATACGTAATCGCAGTGGTGTTTTTGAAATAGGCGCCATGTATTTTAAGTAACAAAAAACAGGCTCTTCAGCCTGTTCTTTATTATCCAGTGATGACCATATTGATGAATGGGACACTTAGTAAAAAGAAAACAACAGCAAAAATAACTTTATACTCCATCTCTTTTTCTTTATTATTCTTACGTTTTTTCATATAAACAGCAAAATAACAAGCACCATTTAACATCATCAATACTGATATTACCGTCATCATACATTCGCCTCCCATATAAAAGAACCTAAATTGCGGTCACCGCAACCCAAAAAGAAATTTTCCAATGAATTCCCAAATTCAAACCGATCAATGATAGGATGAAAACATGTCAAAAAAGGAGGGAGTACTATGAATTATTATGCTGTTGTATTTTTTTACGCCGCCACTTAATAAAAGCCACTGAAAACACAAGAAGTAAAATCGCAATAAGCTTGAAAATAAAGCGAGTGAAGAAAGTAGCATCTTCGAACTCCGTTGCAAAGATACAAGCCCCTATGATTATCCCGATCATGCCTACTACCCAATTCCAAAACACATCAATCACTCCTCAATTAACTTTTTTTAAAAGAAAAGCATTTTTTATCCATATGTTTATTATTGCACAAAAAACAAGGGGGAAATATCCAAAATGAAAAAGTTCATAATCGGGCTTTTAGGCATGACGCTATTTTTAACAGTTCCATTACAAACCGTAGCCGCAGTAACCCTAGAACCTCAAGGAATTAAAGAATCTTATCAAACTGAAATTGAAGGCAAACTACATACTTTCAATTCTGTAGTTAAAGGCAGCACTCAAACAATAACGATTGATAATGGTGAACAAATAGATACCGTCTCTTTTGATCGGGCAACAGAAGAACTTCGTATCAACAATGAACTAGTAGACATTAAAGAATTTAAAGAAGCTGGACCAGAATTATTAAGTGAAGACGGCGAATTTAACACAAAATCAAACAAAGATTATCAATGGAGACTTGTAAAAACCTATAAAAACAAATTCAACGTTACTCTTGCTATTGTCGTTCTTGTGACAACAACAATTTTGGCATTACCGACAGGGACCGGTGCTGTAGCTGGCGCAGTCTTGACACTAAAAGTAATAGCCATACTCGCTACAACAGTAACTACAGCTTCAGGATCAACCGGTCAAAAAGTCTTTCATTACACATTCAAAACATACTACAGCCCGAAAAATGGATACTGGAACAACAAATTTGTCTTATCTGTCTACAAAGATTCCAAGCGTAAAAAGCATGTTAAAACAGTTTCACATACGACACGTCTTGGGAAAAAATATTAAAAGAGAAGCAGGCTCCATCAGCCTGCTTCTCTACATGTTTATGTAATGTAATTCTTGATATTAATATGCCAACGCATTATGACCTCAAATGTTTCATTTGCTAAATCGAATCTACAGACCATGTGACAATGGATATCATAGAGTTTTTTTCTTTGATCTTATATTTGATTTCCAGCTTCTTGTGTTTATTTTCATTTTCCCAATATTTATATCCACAATTGATCAGGCTAAACACCCTTTTCGGGTGCCTTTTTTATGATATACTGTCATAAACAACCAGATCGTCTCATATGCATTGGAGTACCTTGTCCCTAATTCGTACAAAGGAGGAAACAATGGCAGACAAAAACGTTCATTATAAGAAGGTTGCCGCTTCAAAGGATTTTCGAAAACTTCTTGAGGAAAAACGCAGATTTATCGTACCGATGACGATTTTCTTTTTTCTCTTTTACTTTTCACTTCCGGTTGCTACATCCTACTTCACCTTTTTGAACACGCCAGCAATTGGAGCGATCACGTGGGCTTGGTTATTTGCCCTCACGCAATTTGTGATGACATGGGTTTTATGTGGGCTTTATGCAAAAAAAGCAGCTCAGTTCGACAAATATGTAAGCGCTTTAAAAACTGAATCTAGAGGTGATGACGAATGAGTATGACCGCTTTTATTTTATTCATAGCGATCGTAGGGCTCACATTGGTCATCACGTATTTTGCTGCGAAAAAAACAAGCAATGCGAGTGATTTTTACACCGCAGGCGGCGGACTGACTGGATTTCAAAATGGCCTTGCCATCGCCGGGGACTATATGTCTGCTGCTTCATTTTTAGGGATCGCCGGCATGATCGCCTTAAATGGATTTGACGGCTTTTTCTATAGTATTGGCTTTCTTGTAGCGTATCTTGTCGTCCTTTATGTCGTGGCTGAACCGCTTCGAAATCTAGGAAAATATACGATGGCTGATATGATTGCTGCACGATTTAAGCGTCCTGCCATTCGAGGAGTAGCCGCATTTAACACAATCACAGTCTCGACTTTTTATATGATTGCGCAGCTTGTTGGGGCAGGTGCATTAATCAAACTGCTTCTTGGCATAGATTACTGGATTGCGGTGCTGATCGTAGGTGTCTTGATGACCATTTATGTCGTGTTTGGCGGCATGATTGCCACCAGCTGGGTACAGATCACGAAAGCTGTGCTTCTCATGCTGGGCACGCTGATTATTTCGCTGCTTGTGTTTGCTAAGTTTGATTTTAGCCTGCTGAAGATGTTTGAACAGATGAAAACAGCGACCCCGCTTGGTGAAGCTTTTCTTCACCCGGGAAATAAATATGATGTGCCTTTAGAGACCTTGTCTCTGAACCTTGCACTTGTGCTTGGAACAGCAGGTTTGCCGCATATTTTGATCCGTTTTTATACGGTAAAGGATGCCATTTCTGCGCGTAAATCTGTTCTATCCGCTACGTGGATCATCGGGATTTTTTATTTAATGACGGTTTTCCTCGGCTTCGGTGCCGCTGCTTTTGTCGGAACAGATGCAATTACGGCAGCCGATGCAGCAGGAAACATGGCTGCACCACTGCTTGCACAGGCCCTAGGGGGAGATTTATTATTTGCCTTTGTTTCCGCTATTGCCTTTGCGACTATACTGGCAGTGGTCACCGGTCTCGTTTTATCCGCCGCGTCTGCCTTTGCTCATGACTTTTATAGCCAGATTATTCGCAAAGGAAAAGCGAGTGAACGTGAACAGGTGAAGGCGGCACGCTTTGCTTCTATCGGCGTGGCCATCCTTTCCATCATTCTTGCATTATTTGCGCAATCTTTAAACGTCGCTTTTCTTGTGTCACTTGCCTTCGCAGTGGCAGCAAGTGCGAATTTACCGTTGATTATCTTCACTGTCTTTTGGAAACGATTTAACTCAACAGGGGCTATCGCAGGAAGCTTAACAGGTCTTCTGAGCGCACTCCTGATCGTGTCACTCAGCCCAAGCGTCTGGGACCCATCAGGGGCAGCCATTTTCACAGGAGAGCCGCTTATCCCACTATCGAACCCTGGGATTATCTCGATCCCGCTTGGATTCCTTGCGGCTTACTTAGGCACCATTTTCTCCTCTGAAAAAGCAGATGAAGACACCTTTACAGAAATTCAAGTAAAAGCACACACAGGTATGCATATGGATACAGATTGATGAGAAAAAGCCGGCTGCTCTGCCGGCTTTTTCAGTGCAATTTCAAAACTGTATTCAATATGGGATAAATTGGCCTTTTAATCTCTCTTTATATCTTTCTAACTTGTCACATTTCCTCAACGTGATCAACGAACAGCATGTGATGATGATCAGCAGAATTTCATGAACTTCTCCTCTGTTATCAATGATTCTTTTCAACCCTATTACCCCCATAGACTTCAATTCTCTTGTTATTCTTATGTTATCATTTTAAACACATACTGGAAATTCACCCTACAAGGAAGAAGTGAAACATATGCATAAATTGTACTCAGCAAAATTATTATTTGAATCTCGCTCCTCAGCAAAGGTGAGACCGGATAAAATCTTTGAGGAACGAATCATTTTAGTGAGAGCAAAAAACAATCGAAAAGTGAAACAAATCGTCAAAGACCATTTTCCAGATGAGACATTTGAAAATGGAGATCATGGACAAACAACTACAAAACTAGTAGCCGTACTCGATATCTTTGAGCTAGTCGAAGACTTAGACGAAGGTCCCCTGCATTTAAGCGAAGTGTACAGCCGATATCTTCTTTTTGATCAAGAAACATCTGCTAAAGAAGCGATTGACGCTTATTCGTTAGACAAATAAAAGAAGTCTAAGCTACCAGTGTGTGAACTCAAATTGCTATACAGTTAGATAAGAGGGATAAGTGCACTAATAATGGTTGGGTAGATATATATTAGGAGGACTTGTTGTGAAGAGGATAATCAAGTATGCAGTGATGATTTTATTTATGAGTGTATTTTTCTATTATTACAATATGTTTGTACCTAAAAACGTTCTGTACATTTTCATTGCATTTCCATTTTGTTTTGTTGCTATAAGTTTGATTGATAAGCTATTTACGGATAAATAAATCTAATAATAAGCAAGCCTCATGCTTGCTTATTATCTCATACTGTCTAATTAGAGGGGATAATATCCGCTCTGCCGGCTTTTTAATATCGCTGGAATAACTCTGGGTTTTTCGGGACGTTTTCTAAATAAACGATCTTTCCTTGATCATCCAGCTCCGCAATATCAATGCCTTCTGCTGTATATACACGACCGTCTGTTAACTTTCCGCAAACAGCCCAGTTTGTTTCATACTTCCCATCTTCTCGTTTCACCCAGCCATCCCACATGTGCTTAATGTCTTCATGTACGTGGAAAAATGTGTTCAAAAACTGTGTGAACGCTTGGATGCCAGGCTTTTCAGCACCATTTAAGACAATCATGACATCATCTGAAAACAATGCCAACAATTCGTTCATTTGCTCTTGCCCTTTTCCCGCTTCATCATATCGGCGAAAATACGTATCGAGCACTTCCATCATTCATTCTCCTTTATTTACCTGTCATTTCGAAAATAATCAAACAATTAGATTGTACACAATTGTATCTCTTCTGTCTATTTTTCACGCAGATAAGAAAAGACATGGATGAGTTAATCCATGTCTTTTACAGATGAAAGAGCTGCTTTCTCTGACTCGACAAGAGATGTTAGTTCTTCCGCAGCTTTTTTCGGATCAGCGCTTTGGCTAATGGCGCTGATGATGCTAATGCCATCGGCTCCCGCTTGGATGACTGGTGCCGCATTTTCATATGTGATACCGCCGATACCCACAATGGGAATGTGAAGACCATGTTGACGTACTTCGTTGATTAAAGAAACACCCTGGACACTGCGTGTATCCTTTTTTGTTTCTGTAGGATAGACTGGACCCATCCCAACGTAATCTGCCCCGTCCTTCATCGCTTGTCTCACTTCATCTAGATTGTGCGTGGACACGCCTAATATTTTATTCCCGATCCTTTGCCGTACGTCTAGTGCAAGTGTATCTTCCTGCCCAACATGGACACCATCTGCATCAAGATCGATTGCAAGCTGTACATCATCATTTACGATAAAGGGAATATTCGCTTCTTGGCAAAGTGCTTGAATCTGATGAGCGATTTTTTTCTTTTCTTCACCTTGCAGAGCACCTTCACCCTTTTCACGAAACTGAAACATCGTGATCCCGCCTTGAATGGCCTCTTTTACCACATCAAGCGGATGCCGGCTTGTATTCGCTGTTCCCATAATAAAATAAACCGATAATTGCTGTTTGATTAGCTGCTGATCAACCTTCGTCATGCAAAACTCCCCCTATTTTCCCTAACGTGATTACATCTTGACCATTTGTATTGGACAGCGCGTTTAGCAATTCGATTTGAAAGGTCCCTGGCCCTTTCTCATCTGTCTGCTGAGCTGCCTTTTCTGCAGCGACACCATAAAACAGCAGAGCTGATGCCGACGCATGAATTGGACGTTCCCCTGTTGCACAAAATGCCCCTATGACAGAGGTGAGTAAACAGCCAGTCCCTGTCACCTTGGTTAACCATTCGTGTCCATTATGAATAGATAGAACCTCTTCTCCATCTGACACGACATCCACTTTCCCCGTAATCGCCACAACGGTTTGAAGTGCTTTTGCCGCCTGCTTTGCTAAAGACGATACATCTCCATTTGCCCCTTTTGCATCAACCCCTTTTGACTGCCAGCCATTCACTCCAATTAAATGAGCCATTTCAGCAGCATTCCCTCTAACAACAGTGATGTCCACTTGCTGTAACAGCTGTTTCGCCGCACTCGTCCGAAACGTTGTCGCACCAACACCAACAGGATCTAATAGAACCGGTACACCTTTTTCATTGGCCGCTTGTCCAGCAATGACCATTGCCTCCACTGTATCCTTTGTTAGTGTGCCGATATTCAGCACAAGTGCATCCGCTAATTGCGCCATTTCTGCCACTTCTTCTTTGGCGTTTGCCATGACTGGAGAAGCACCTAAAGCAAGCAGTCCATTCGCTGTAAAGTTCGTCACAACTTGGTTGGTGATATTATGGACAAGCGGATTTTCCGCTCGAATCTTTTCCAAAAGATGAGACACGCAGCTTAATTTCATCTGTATCGTCCTCCCTTTTACTCTGCATCCCACACATAGGATTTTGTATGCTTTAACCATTCTCTTGCAGCAAAGGACAAGTAGCGGTCCTTTCGCCAAATGACACCCAAATGCCACGGAATAGACGGATTTAAGGAAATGATCCTCACTTTATCTGGATCTAGATCACGGCAAATCCGTTCAGGCAGAAGCCCAATCCCAAGATTCTCAGCAACCATTTCACTGATGAAATCCCATTGTGACGTTTCATAAATAACGTTCGGCCTGAATCCAGCATTCATACATTCATTTAAGATTCGGCTGTGCAGAACGAAATCTTCTCGAAAGAAAATAAAAGACTCTTCCTTTAAATCAGCCAAATGAACCTCACCACGTCCTGCCATCGGATGTGATGGATGGGTGACAAGCTTCATATTCTCTTTAATGATGGTGTATGTATGAAAAATTTTATCATTTGCAGGCAGAACAATGACACCAATATCTAATGATCCATCCTCTACCCCTTCCTCTACTTTAATGGAGCCGTGCTCCACCAATTGAAAGGTGACATCTGGATACTGCTGGCGGAATTCCCCCATCACATTTGGGAAAAAGCTTGATCCAATCATGGGCGGCAGTCCTATTCGGATATGTCCTTTTTTCACATTCATTAAATCATTTAATTCACTCGTTAAATTCTGAAAGGATTGTGTGATTTCACTCGCCTGTGTATACATGGTTTGTCCAGCATCTGTCATTTCAACCTGTCTGCCATTACGGTAAAACAACTGCACACCTAGCTCATCCTCTAGGTTTTTGACCATCTTGGAAATGGTCGGCTGCGACACATAGAGCGATTGTGATGCTTTCGTAAAACTCTTTAACCGTGCCACTTCTAAGAAATATGTTAAATGTCTGATGTCCACATGATTCATCCTTTCTATAGACAAAAGGAATACTAACTATTCGATATATGTATTTTACCTATAATAGAACGTGCTGTACACTTTAAAGTAAGCTCACCGATTAGAACGTTGTGTTGTTTTTGTGAAACAGTGAACAATTTATATAGAAAAAGGAGTGAACAGAAAGTGCAATTGCTCAAAACGTCGCTGATTGCTACCCTTCAGATTATGGCTTTATTTGCTTTTGCGAAATTGATGAATGTGCTGGCGGCCTTTTTGCATTTAAGAATTCCGGGCACGATCTTAGGCATTCTTGTCATTTTCTTATTACTTCATTTTAACATCATTAAATTAAAATGGATTGAACTTGGCGCCGTATGGCTGCTCGGAGAACTGCTGCTCTTCTTTATCCCTTCAGCAGTAGGTGTGATTGATTACAGAACATTACTTTCTCAATCTGGCACAAGTATTGTCCTTGTGGTTTTACTTAGTACCTTTGTGGTCATGCTCTCGACTGGCATAATGACGCAGATGATTGCGAAAAGAAAGGAGCGAAAAAAGCTATGTTAGTTGGTGGACTATTTTTGATCCTAACCATTCTGATCTATCTCGGATCAAAAGCGGTTTATAAACGTCATCCGAAAGTCTATGTCTCCCCTTTACTTGTAACACCGGTTGTTCTTGTGGTCTTGTTGTTAATCGTGAACATTCCTTACGATGCTTACAATCAAGGCGGAAAATGGCTGACAAATATGCTTCAACCTGCGACTGTGGCATTTGCCATTCCTTTATATAAGTATTTTCACATTCTGAAGAAGCATGCAGTAGAAATTATTTTAAATGTGGCTTGCGGTTCTATCGTTGCGATTTTATCAACAGCGTTTATCGCCAAATTGTTTCATTTGGATACGAGTCTGATCGAGAGCCTCGTCCCAAGATCCGTCACAACACCTGTTGCAATGAGTGTGTCTGAGATGATTGGCGGGATGCCGTCCGTTACGGCTGTATTCGTCATTTTAACAGCATTATTTGGCTCAATCATTGGACCATTGGTTATCCGTTATTTCCGTATTGATAATGACATTGCAATGGGCGTTCTGCTTGGTACAGGAGCACATGGTGCAGGCACATCGAAGGCCTTTGAACTGAGCTCGGTCTCAGGCACGATCTCAAGTGTGTCCATGATCATTTCGGCCATTATTACATTATGTGCAGCGCCTATCCTGATGTCGTTTGCCCTATAGAAAAAGCCATTTCCCCTTATCGGAAAATGGCTTTTTCTTATGCTTGGATGAAGACAACCTTTAAATAGTTCCCCTCAGGATAATTTTTCGTTGTACGGAAGTCCTCAGGAAGTGAATATTCCTCAAGAATACGATACGTTTTCCCAGATTCTTTAAAGGCCTGTGCAATAAATCCTTTAAACTTTTTCATCCCAAATGCACTGCTATTGGTTGACGCCACAATGACGCCGTTCTCAGCTGTGATCTGGATGGCTTCTTTTAATAGTTTCTTATAATCCTTCGCTGCACTGAATGTGTGTTTCTTCGTTCGTGCAAAGGAGGGTGGGTCCAAGATCACGACATCATAGCTCCAGCCTTTTTTCGCCGCAAACGGGAAATATTTAAAGACATCCATGACTTTGATATCCTGCCCGTCTACATCAATGCCATTCACTTCAAACTGCTCAGATGTTTTTTTCAAACTGCGGTTTGCAACATCTACACTTGTCGTACGGCTTGCCCCGCCAAGCGCTGCTGCTACAGAGAAAGCGCCGGTATAAGAGAACGTATTAAGGACGGTCTTTCCTTTTGCATAGCGGTCTCGAATTGCTTTTCGCACATGACGCTGATCAAGGAAAATACCTGTCATCGCACCATCATTTAGATAAACCGCCACGTTCATCCCATTTTCTTTGACGATAAGAGGAAATTCACCTTTCTCCCCTTTTACAAAATCGTCATCTTCGATATATTGTCCAGACGTATCAAATCGTTTCTTTTCATAAATGCCTTTATAGTCAGGGTACACCTGCTCAATCGCAGCCAATACATCTTCTTTTAATGTATAAACACCTTCGCTATACCATTGGATGAGATAGAATCCATCATAATAATCAATCGTGATTCCACCAATTCCATCCCCTTCTCCATTGAACACACGGAAAGCCGTCGTCTGTGCATCACGAAATAGATGAGTTCTGCTTTTGGATGCCTGTTCAAGTTTAGAAACAAAAAAGGCCTGATCTATTTTTTCGTTAGCGTCAAAGGAAAGTACCCAACCGATGCCTTTATTTTGCACACCATAATATCCTTTCCCTAAAAAAGAGCCTCTTTCATCTACCCATTCAATGAGTTCGCCTTCCTGTACACCATTCACACGCGACACAGCATCTTTTGAAATAAGCGGATATCCCTTTTTCACTTGTTCTGCAAATGTTTGTTTTAATGAGATTTTTTTCATTTGTGTCATCCTTATCCTAAATTGACTCTCTCTATCCTACCATATGAATGTATACGTTACTTCTATTATGATAAGATGAGGAGAAAAATATCAACTCGACATAGAGGAGGCTCTTTTTTGACAACATTACGCTTAGATCATACAGGGATTATGGTGACAAATATTGATCAGTCCATTGATTTTTATGAAAAAGTGGTGGGCATGAAATTAAAGGATCGCATCACTCATACAAACGGAGTCATTGAACTTGCCTTTCTTGGCTTTAAAGACGAAGCAGAAACGGAAATCGAACTCATTCAAGGGTATAGCAGTGACCTTCCATCTGAAGGAAAGGTCCACCATCTCGCCTTCACAACAGATAATATCCACGCGGAATTCAACCGTATTCAAAAGCTGCAAATTGAGCTAATAGATGAAGAAATCACAACATTGCCCAATGGCTATTGCTACTTCTTTTTCCGAGGGCCAGACCAAGAGTGGATTGAGTTCTTCCAACGATAATATTTCCTAGGAAATGCATGTGAATCGGTATATTCATTCTCGTCACAAAAGAAAAAGAGTAAGAGCATGTGTACCTGCTCTTACTCTTTTTTTATAGCACCTTACTAAGAAATGATTTGGTACGCTCATGCTGCGGGTTTCCAAAGAGTGCTTCTGGTTTGTCTTCTTCGACGATATATCCGCCATCCATAAAGATCACGCGATCTCCCACTTCTCTTGCAAAGCCCATTTCATGTGTGACGACAATCATCGTCATTCCTTCGACTGCTAATTGTTTCATAACAGCTAATACATCCCCAACGACCTCAGGGTCAAGAGCAGATGTCGGTTCATCGAATAAGAGCACTTTTGGGTCCATCGCCAAGGCTCTTGCAATGGCAACACGCTGTTTTTGTCCACCAGATAATTGGTTAGGGTAACTTTTGGCCTTGTCTTTCAAACCGACCTTTTCAAGCAAGTCTAATGCTTTATCGACTGCGGCTTTCTTCTCCATCCCTTTTACTTTCACCGGTGCGATCGTGATATTTTCTAACACGGTTTTATGAGGAAATAAATTAAAGTGCTGAAACACCATGCCAACTTCTTGTCGTACTTTATTGATATTCACTTTTGGGTCTGTAATCGTATGTCCGTGGACAACAACTTCCCCAGCCGTAATATCCTCTAATTTATTGAGACATCTTAGAAATGTGCTTTTCCCTGATCCTGAAGGACCAATGACACATACAACCTCTTTTTCCTCGATGACTGCATTAATATCCTTTAAGACTTCGTTATCACCAAAGGATTTCTTCAAGTTTTTCACCGTAATCATACTCATTTCACATCAAATCTCCTTTCTGCGTAGCTAGCCAGTAGAGAAAGTAAATAAATGATCACGAAATAAATGACACCGACAATAAGCCAGACATTCAAAGGATCAAATGTAGCCGATGCTTGAACTTGTCCCCGCTGCATGATATCAGCAATACCGATAATCGATAAGAGAGAGGTGTCCTTCAAACTGATGATAGCTTGGTTAGTAATGGCTGGAAGCATACGGCGGAATGCCTGTGGAAGAACGATAAAACGCATGTTTTGTCCACCTGTGAATCCTAAAGAGCGTGCGGCTTCTGTTTGTCCTTTATCAATGGACTGAATCCCTGCACGAATAATTTCTGAGAAATAAGCCCCTGCATTAATCGCTACTGTAATAATCCCTGCTGGCACTCGATCAAGCGAAATGAATTCAAGTGTATTAAGCCCAAAATAAATGAAGAATAGCTGTACGATAAATGGCGTACCTCGAATGGCATTGACAAAAACGAGTGAAATAAAGTTCAAGATTTTAAATGGTGACAGGCGGAATAGCGCCACAATCAACCCGATGATAAAACCTAAAATGATAGCAACAACAAAGATATATAAAGTGGTTTGCAAACCATCCATTAAATACGGAAATGCATTAACAATCGTATCCATGTTTCTCCCTCCCTAATTCACATACGGTTGACACATAAAGAAAGCGCGCTCTGAGCGCGCCTCGCTTGTGTTATGACTTCAAATATTTCTCAATAATTTTGTCATATTCACCGTTTTTCTTTAGGTTTTCAAGCCCTTTATTGATTTTCTTCAATAAGTCCTGATTTTTCCCCTTCATGACTGAGATCCCGTATTGGTCGCCATTCAAGCGGTCTCCAACTGTTTTCAATTTCAAGTCTTGCTGTGCGATCGCATACGTAATGACAGGATAATCCTCAATTAAAGCATCTGCATTTCCATTAGATACTTCTTGGAACATAGATGGACTGTCATTGAATTGAACTACTTCATACCCATATTTGTCTGCGTTATCTGATGCAAATTTTGCACCTGTTGTCCCATTTTTAACAGCTAGCTTTTTCCCCTTTAAATCATCAATCGATTTGATGCTGCTGTCCTTTTTCACAACAACTGTCAGACCAGCATCGAAGTATGGATCTGAAAAATCCACTTTCTTTTTACGCTCATCTGTAATACTCATACCACCCATTCCAACATCAAGCTGACCTGCTTGCATCGCTGGAATGATCCCTGAGAAATCCATTGCTTCAAGCTTCACTTTGAAGTCTTGGTCTTTCGCAATGGCGTTAATTAAATCAACGTCTATTCCCTCATATTTACCGCCCTTTTCAAATTCAAATGGCGGATATGTTGTATCTATCCCGATTTTATATGTGCCTTTGCCTTCTCCCGAACCGCTGTCCGATTTTGAACCACAGGCTGCCATGACGAGCACAACAATTAGTCCCATGATCAGTAACATCGATTTCTTCATAAAACACGACCCCCAATTGTCAGTTTTGTCTAAATATTCGCAAC
This sequence comes from Bacillus sp. XT-4, assembly GCF_050864245.1. Classification (NCBI taxonomy): domain Bacteria; kingdom Bacillati; phylum Bacillota; class Bacilli; order Caryophanales; family Bacillaceae; genus Bacillus; species Bacillus sp. XT-4. Next base: position 103,077 of record NZ_JBPAFI010000003.1, on the reverse strand, counting down.
AACAATCTTACTATACCACGCTAAAGCTATACTGTGTGATATTTTTTATCAATACCAAAGATCCATACAATTCTAGATCGATAGTCTCTTTAAATTTTACTTTTTTGCGAATAACTCATTTTATTCTGAAAGAAGCATGTTTCACAATATTCATGTGATATAATCTCACAAAAAACCGCGAACACTCCTTTATCAATACCACTTCTTTCTCACCTATGAAAAAACCCTCTTTCACTGTCTCTCTTCCTCTATTGATATCCTGATATATTTTTTTCAACATCCTCTTTTTACCTAAAAAAATGTAAGCGTATACAATTCGATCCCTACTCCCTAATTTTTTCACTACTGGTTGAATTTACATCAAAAAACATGTTTTACAAATTGAGATAGACCGCTTAAAATATAAGAAGATACTTAATATGGAAAGATGATTCAGACAAATAAGAATCAGCAGAAATGAATAGGTGAAGAAAGGAGGATACCAATTGGCAGAAACAGGTGTTTTGTCATCCGTTGATGTAGCAAATATGCTAAATGACTGGTATGTCTTGATGAAAAAAAGAGACATACAAGAAGCAATACAGCTAAAAGAAGAGATTCTTCAAGCATTTGATCGAATGGAAGAGAATCAAGATGTCTTACTCTACTATCAACTTTTAGAATACCGTTTCAAAGATTTAGTCGAAGATACAGCTTCGTTAGATCACAGTCTTTTTGTGGATGAAAATGCGATTCGTACAGATGATATGCTCAGCTACTATTTCTATTTCTTTAAAGGCATGTATGAAATGCGCAGAGGGAATCAAGATACAGCATTTCACCATTTGAAATTGGCCGAGGATAAATTAGATCTCGTACATGATGACATTGAAAAGGCAGAATTCCATTATAAAACAGGATGTCTATACTATAATATAAGATCCACACTTCTCTCCATCCACCACTTAAAAAAGGCTTCGTCTATTTACGACGCAGATCCATGTTATGTGAAAAAATCAATCAGCTGTCAAATGATGCTTGCTCTGAATTATGCGGATCAATCTAAATATGATGAGGCAGAAACTTTGTTTCAACAGGTGATTTACTCACTAGAACAGATGGAGGATCCGGATTTACTTGGCCACGCATATTGCAATGCAGCTTTTATTAAAAGTCTAAGAAATGAATACAGTGAAGCTGTGCCGCTCCTAGAAAAAGCTTTATTGATTGAGTCATTCGAAACTTCTTCCCCAGGCGGCTATTTACTGGCCTTGTATGCCTACACAAAAGCGCTGTTTAAGCTGAAAAAGCCTGGTTTGTTCCACTATTATGTACAGCTTTCACTTCAAAAAGCAGAAAATTTAAAACAACGAAACATTTCACTTAAATTATCCATTTTAGAAACATTGATGCTCCAGCCCAACAACATGATTGAGCAGATCATTTCTTATTGTGATCAATTGGAATCTATGAATTTCCTTGTTGATCTTGAGGCTATCTGTCAGGATGTAGCCGCCTACTTAACTGAAAATGGTCTTCCGAAAGAAGCAATTTATTTTCAGAACAAGGCATTGTCATTCAAAACTTGTTAAGAAGATGGAGTGATGTATGATGAAAAAATGGCTGATCTCAAGTGCGATTTTTACGTTCTTGATTACAGGTGTTTTGATTGGCACTTCTACTCAAAAAGAGAGCCAGTCTGCACAATCGCAAGATGACGGTACGATCATTCAAAAGAGAGATCGAGGCACCAACCCTTAATAAGACTAAAAAGAGTAGCTGTCATTCAAAACAGCTACTCTTTTTTATTGGTTAATCAATTTCTCGTTTGATATTTTGCATTTTTTCATCTAAGTAGTGAGCGATATCTGCCGCTTCCTTTAGTTCATCGGTGAGCTGATGAGGAACATCGTTTTGCAGTTTATAATAGATTTTATGTTCGAGACTCGCCCAGAAATCCATCGCAATGGTCCGCACCTGAATTTCAACCTTCACATGCTCCACACGATTCGTTAAGTAAACAGGAATTTCAACAATTAAATGAAGACTTCGATAGCCATTTGGTTTCGGATGCTGAATGTAATCTTTCACTTCAAGGATCTTTAAATCCTCTCTTTGCCTCAGAACATCAATAATGTTATAGATATCTTGAATAAACGAGCAGATGATGCGGACACCAGCGATATCATGTATGTACTCCTTGGCACATTGTGTGGTGATGTCACATCCTTTTCTCGCTAGTTTATTCACGATGCTTTCAAAGGATTTGATCCGTGATTTTGTATGCTCTATTGGGTTGTGTCCATGGATTAAATTATATTCCTGACTAATAATCGAAAACTTTGTATCCATTTCATCTAATGCAAATTTATATACTAATAATTCATTTTTCCAGTCTTCCATGACACTTTTCAAATCTTCTACATGAGTTGCTGACATATTCATTTCTTTTTGTCATCTCCTTTTGGCAAACAGCTGTTACACTGCTTTCCGTTTACTAGACGGAGAGAGAACGCAAATGGTTTTAAAAAAGTACATCTTACCCCCGTTGTTTGTAATAAGTCAGCGCGAGTGCCAGTGCAAGCACAGATCCTTTCACGATATCCATTGCATAATACGGGACAGACATCATCACAAGTCCATTTTGCAAAATACCGATGAGCACCGCACCAATAAACGTACCGAATGCGTTTGGTTTACCTGCTCCCATGACTGAAAACCCAATAAAAGCAGCAGCTACCCCATCCATTAAATATGGCGTTCCTGCGTTAATTTCTGCTGTCATCACCCTTGATGCCAGCACGATACCACCGATCGCCGCAAATAAGGCAGACAACAGATATGCTGCGATTTTGTATTTGTTCACATGAATACCAGATAATCGAGCGGCTTCTTTATTTCCACCAATGATATACATCAATCGCCCATGCTTTGTGTAAGTCATAAAAACATGTGCAAAAAGCACAATGGCCGCCATAATCAAAATGATATAGGGTACCTGCCCAATCTTGCTGAAAAAGGCAGGGATGGTGCCAGTTGAAAAAGTGCCATCAGGCAGCACCATATTTTCAGAAATGGTCGCACCTTTCGTATAGGTTTGTGCCAGCCCTTGAATGATAAACATCATGGCTAGTGTCATGAGCATATCTGGAATCTTCATTTTGACAATCATCCAAGCATTCAGCAAACCGACAATAAGAGAAGCCGCCAGCGCAGAAAGGATCGCAATGAGTGGGTTTTGCGAGAACCATACAAACATGGAGATCACAATTGCATTTGATAACGTAGCAACTGAGCCTACAGATAAATCAAAGCCGTTCACTGCTAGGGAGATCGTCAGCCCTACCGCAATGATGGTTACAATCGAGATCGATCGTAAAATATTGATGATATTTCCTGACTGTAAAAATGCCGGATTGGCTGCCGCAAAGACAACAATCAATACGACAATCGTTAAGATGGTGCCATATTGATAAAAGAAATCAAACAGATGAAAGGATGGCCGCTGTTTCTTGATTTGTTGAATTGGGGCTGAAACTTGTCGTTCACTCATGATTGTCCTCCTGTTGAATGATATAAAAGCTCTTCTTCAGTCATTGGTGCCGTCATTTCCCGGGCAATGCTGCCATCATATAAGACGTATACTCGGTCGGCGATTCCTGCAATTTCTGAAAGCTCACTTGAAGCATAAATAACCGCTTTTCCTCTTTCAGCTAGTTCTGCAATGAGAGAGAAAATGTCCTTTTTTGCTCCAACGTCTACACCTTTGGTTGGTTCATCAAAGAGATAGACATCCGCCTCAGCCAACAGCCATTTTCCAATCGCAATCTTTTGCTGATTTCCACCAGATAGATGCTTCACCTTCGCTTCAAGAGAAGGTGTCTTGACGCCAAGCCGCTTGACGATTCCATCTGCTGCCTTCCGTTCCTTAGAACGATGTAAGAAGCTGAACGGCCGTGTAAACGAACGTAGACTTGCAGCTGTTACGTTCCATCCAACAGTTTCTTCTGTTAGAATCCCTTCTTTTCTCCGTTCTTCAGGCACAAGGGCAATACCCGCTCTCACAGCGTGATGAGGCGACTTGATATGAATGGTTTGACCATGCAGCTGCACAGTGCCTGACTTTTTTTCTGAGGCGCCGAATAGGGCTTTGCACAATTCTGTTTTACCAGCACCGACTAATCCTGCAATCCCGAGAATTTCTCCTTTTTTCACATGAAGATGAATGTTGTTTAATTTATGTTGGTCATGCAACTCTTTCACGTCAAGCACAATCGGTGCATCCTCAAGCGGTGTACGAGATGGGAATTGATCCTCTAATGGCGCGCCAAGCATTTCTTCAATGACCTGCTTTGGATCAGTTTCTTTAATGAGGTGCGCCGCCACATCGGTTCCATTCTTCATCACAGTCAGTTCATCACAGATGTTGAAAATTTCTGGCATGCGATGCGAAATAAAAATGATGCCTGTGCCGTTCTTTTTCAATTGATGAATCATTGAGAATAGCTTGCTTGTTTCTGCATGACTAAGTGGAGCGGTTGGTTCATCTAAAATTAAAATGCTGCATTTGATCGACACAGCCTTGGCAATGAGCACCATTTGTTTTTCTGCCAGTGTCAAATCACTCACAAGACGCTTCGTCGAGATGTCAATATTCATCTCTTTTAACAGCTGTGCTGCCTTGCGGTGAATCTCTTTCCAGCGGACGAAGGTTTTTTTCTCCATTTCATGAATCATCATATTTTCGCCAACACTTAAATAAGGCACTAGAGCTGTATCCACTTCTTGATGGACGGTCTGCACACCGTATGAGGCCGCATCCTTCGGTGTATGAATGGTCGCCGCCTCGCCATTGATGTGGATGGTTCCTTCAAAATGTGAATGAGCACCAGAGAGAACTTTCATTAACGTTGACTTCCCAGCACCGTTCGCCCCAATCAGGGCATGGACTGTGCCTTTTTTTAATGTGAAATTTGCTTGATCTAACGCTTTGACTCCTGGGAATTCAATCGAGATGTTTTTCATATGAACAAGCGGCGTTGTCATAGGTGTCCTCCTTCTCTCCTGATCGTCAATTGAAAAACGAAACACCCTCTATGAAAAGAGAGTGCACGTGGTTTATTTTGCATAATGCTTCTTCAAGGTCTTCATCCAGTCTTCTTCAAAAGCAGTCGAAGAACCGAATCCTTTTACTTCATCTGCAAGATTGACCATATTGATGGCCTTTCCTGCATCCTGAAGCTGCTTTTGTGAAATGAGAGAGGCCTCAAGGTCATAGGAAGATGGCGTTTTCTCGCCAGCTAGTTTCTTCGCAAGAATCCTTACGTCAATTGCGCCAATGAGCTTCGGATCGACAGCGGCAGTGTACTTCCAAGGACTGTCTTTCGCCGTCATTTCTTGCAGATCGGCATTAGACACATCAATACCGTATATTTTCACTTCGGTTCTTCCTGCTTCTTTCAAAGCTCTTGCGGCACCAATCGCAAATGCATCCCACGTGGCAAAGATCGCATCCAGTTTACCCTTTGGATATTTATTCAGCATCGCCGCAACCGCATTTTGTGTTTGAACTGATGTATCAGAGGCCGCAACGCCAAATCGGTCAAGTTCCTTGATCCCTGTATGCTGTTTGAGCGTTTCTTGGTACACCTTGTTTCGTCTCACCATTGGAGGGAATCCGTCTACCCAAAGATACGCAATATTTGCTTTCCCTTTAAAATCAGCCACGAGTGCATCTAATGATTTTTTCGCTAATTGCTCGTCATCTTGAGACGTCACTGTGACTCCTTTGATATCCTTCAGCTTCGGATTTGAATCAAACGCCACAACTGGAATGCCTTCCGCTGTGATCTTTTTCACATCAGCGACGGTCGCCTCATCATCCCCATGAGAGATGATAAAGCCATCATAGTTTTCTTCTAGTGCTTGAGAAATGGCATCATGAAACTTCGCCGTATCACCATTTGCCGTGTAGACATCTACTGTAAAGCCTAGCGCTTCCCCTTCTGCCTTCGTTCCTGCTAAAAACTGAGCAGTATGATCGTCCCCGCCAATTTTACGGATGACTTTAATTTTTGCTCCCTGTCCTTTTGCAAATCGCTTCGGGACATTGTCAAAGGAAACCTTTTCGTTTGCATTAGCCTTTGAGCCTGCGCTTGATCCCGTACCGCAACCAGATAATAGCACGGTCAGGACCGTCAATAATACAAGAGATGATGTCCAATATTTACGTTTCATTGCTGTTCCTCCTCAAGTTGTTTTATTTTTCACATCGGAAAACTAGGTAAAAAAGTGGAAATATGCCTGTGAACCCCGTCGTTTGATTCTCAAAAAAGAGATCAAAAAAAGCCTCTCTTGATAAAGAGAGGCTTGATCACCGTTGCATGAAACATGTATCGGGAAGTCTTCCTCTCTTATCTGTCAAAGCTGTAACAGCTTTGCAGGAATTAGCACCAATTTCTTAAATAGAAACGGTTGCTGGGCGTCATAGGGCCAGTCCCTCTGCCTCTCTTGATAAGAGATCCGTTATGAAATTTGTTTTAGTTGAAATGTCTTCTTTACTTTAATGTGATGTCTCATCAATGTCAATGACTTTTTTGAAAATTTCTAAAATGATCATTTGCACCGAATGCCTTGTTTAACTGCCGATGATTTTCTTAGCAGGTGATGATGCCTTAAGACGGAAATCATATTTTTTCTCATTCACAAATTGGGGATTGAGGTGTGCTGAACCTTTATCTTGACCGCTTTTCGAGCGATACGTTTTGTAGCCTTCCATCCATTTCCCTCGCCATACCCACTGAGAGGCTTTTGCACCTTTGCGGTCATCGTAGACATTCTTTTGGAATGTATTTTTCTTGTTCACTTCGTAGAGATTCACGACTAAATAATGCGAAGCACTGGCTGTCATGATATTATTCGTGATTCGATTGTTCACCGATTGATATTGCATGAGCAATTGACCGCCTTCTAAGCCGGCTGTGTCATTTTTGTACAAAATGTTATGGGAGATGGTTGTGTTTGTGGTTCCGCCCCGCTTCTTGTCATAGCCGCCAATGGAGATGCCTGTATAACGATTTAAATATACTTGATTGTGCTCAATGCGAATGCGTTCGGCCATCTTCCCTTTATGTTCACTTGTGACCTCAATCCCAAGGTCATTATGATGGCTGATGTTATGATCAATCACGATGTCTTTCCCGCCATCCACATAGATTCCTCCTGCGGAGATGTCCTTGCCGTACGCTGGATTCCCAACACTCGTAATCTCATAAACTTTGTTTCTAGATACGACACCATTTCGCACTTGATCATACTTTTTAGAAGGTGCGACATTCTCAAAACCAATTAAATCAATCCCGATATTGTCCGTATGCCGGACTGTATTATGTGTCACGCGGAATTTTTTAACGTTTCCGTTTAGCACAAGGGCTTCACTAAAACCTAGCTTTAACTTTTCCACAGTGTTTCCTTTGATTTCAATGTCTTCAATGGCTGCAGGTGCTTTCGTTCCATAGACCGCAATGCCATGAGCATTCCCATTTTGATGTGTCGTCTGAATGTCGTACACACGGTTGTTAAGCAGTTTGACGCCTTTGCCGCTGCCTGTGATGAATATACCGATGGGTGTCACATCTTCTTGATTCGTTTTAATATGACCGACTGTCAGCCCTTTCAGGGTGATATAGCTTTTTTGATCAATCTTCACAAGACCACCGTCTGCTTGATTTCCTTTAAGAGATGCTCCGCTAATGACAGGCTTCTCTTTTCCATACGCTTGAAAAACAACTGGTGCTTTCTTTGTTCCAGAATGGCGGACAATCAATTTCTCTTTGTATGTACCGCCTCTCATATAAACTGTTGTTCCAGCTTTCGCGATACTTGCCGCTTTTTTCAGCGTACGGAAAGGCTTTTGCTTTGTCCCTGGATGTTTGTCGTTCCCATTTGCTGCGACGTAATAGGCAGTACCTTGCTTCGCACCAGCCTCCTCCGTCATCGCTTGACAGCCAAAACTAATGGCGGTCATCAATAAAATCAAAAAGGCACCTGATATCATTCGTTTCATCTCGTTGTTTGCTCCCTTCCACTCTCTTCTACCTTTATCGGTTTAAAAAAAGAGGATTAAAATATGGCAATGCCCCTTGCAATGTACTAGTCAAAAGGTGTATGGTTGAAAGAATATCTTACAGGAAAATAAATCGCTTTTAAATTGTCAGATTAATCAGTTAATAACGAAATTGGATTTTATTTCTAAGGGGAAACTTCAGTAAAACCACGACAGAGAGGAGGAAAGCGCTTTAACAGATTTTTCTTGTCTGAATTCCAGAAAACCTATTGCTAATATTTTTTGAAGGTATAGAATAGAATCATAATTATTTCATATTATTAGAATTTTCAAATAATCAAACAGCAAGGAGATTTACGATGCCAAAACAACCCATCCGCGTTGAACTTAGTTCAACAAAAAAACCAAAACCTCAATCTGATCAACTTGAATTCGGAAAAATCTTCACAGACCACATGTTTGTGATGGATTATTCAATTGATAAAGGCTGGTATGATCCGAGAATTATTCCTTATCAGGCGATTCCAATGGACCCAGCTTCTATGGTTTATCATTATGGCCAATCTGTTTTTGAAGGCTTGAAGGCGTATGTGTCTGAGGATCAAAAGATTCTCTTATTCCGTCCTGAAAAAAATATGGAACGCTTAAACAGATCAAATGACCGCCTATGTATCCCGCAAATTGATACAGAAACGGTTTTAGAAGGCTTAAATGAACTCATTCGCATTGATAAGGATTGGGTACCTGATGCAGAGGGCACTTCTTTGTATATTCGACCATTCATTATTTCTACTGAGCCCTATTTAGGTGTTGCACCGTCAAGCACCTACAAGCTGATCATCATTTTATCTCCAGTAGGTTCTTATTATAAAGAAGGCATCCATCCGGTCAAAATTGCGGTGGAAAACGAATTTGTCCGCGCTGTTAAAGGCGGAACAGGGAATGCCAAAACAGCTGGAAACTATGCATCGAGCTTGAAAGCACAGCAAGTTGCTGAAACAAAAGGATTTTCACAAGTCCTGTGGCTTGATGGCATCGAGAAAAAGTACATTGAAGAAGTCGGCAGTATGAATATCTTCTTTAAAATCAATGGAGAAATCGTGACGCCTGAACTGAACGGCAGCATTTTAGAAGGGATCACACGGAATTCTGTGCTTGAGCTGTTAAAGCATTGGGAAATCCCTGTGACAGAACGTAAAATTTCAATTGATGAGTTAATTGAAGCACATCAATCCGGTGAACTTGAAGAAATCTTCGGGACAGGAACGGCAGCCGTCATTTCTCCTGTCGGTGAATTAATTTATCACGATCAGCCATACGTCATTCAAAATGGTCAAACAGGCGAAGTATCGAAGAAATTGTACGAAGCGATTACCGGAATCCAAAAAGGAACTCAGCCAGATATCTTCGGCTGGACAGTAGAAGTCGATTCGGTCGTCAAGCAGGCATAAGCAAGCGAAAGAACCTTTCATTTGATGAAGGGTTCTTTTTTTGTTTCTTTATCTCCTTCACTACCTCATAATGGAAAATATGGATCTATTCCACGCTTAAGGAGTGATGGTATGTTTTTTACTTATTTACTTGCGTTCTTTGGGATTTGCATCGGATCAATCATCATCGCTACAGGTTTCGATGATTCATCGTTCTTCACCCGTTTTCTATTTAAGTTTCTCGGAATTTCTATCTTTGTTCTTTCCATTACTTTTGTAAAGGTGAGGCGAAAGAGGTTACGCAACAAAAAGGCGAAAAAGACTTAGATGTCAGTCAGCCTCTTATCAAATCGTGCACCAAAACAAGACCGATATCCCCACAATGGCCCCTGCATATATCCACTGTTTCCCTTTGATACTCCGCTTTCTCTCGATCAGTAAAAAGATCTCTGGTAAAAAGACGATGATGATTTCTAGGATAAAAACAAGATGATAAACTGGCGGCATCGGCTGGAAATCAAAGTCTCTTTCATCTCCACCGATGGTTGCGAAATACATTAACAGATTGGTTACTGGAATGGTAAAACAAACGAGCAAGCGGAGAACATACATCCACACATCCTGTCTATGCCGAATCAGACCAATAAATGAAGCGATGATTCCATACAAAAACAAAACCACTGTGCCGTAACTAAGTAGAGGTTGAACGATAAAGCCGTAAAGCATTAAACCAATTGCCACCATATTCTAACCGTCCTTTCTTTGAAGCAGTACATGTTGTTTTTTCTATCATACACTGCTTTCTCCGGTTTCCATATGAAAAAATCATAAAAAACGACCCCATAAAGGGGCCATTTTATTTTAAGCATTCACTGATTTGAAGAACTGCGGTAAATATTCACGGTGCGCTTCAAGCATTTCATCTAAGATTTGCTTTGCAATTTCATCAGATGGAACGAGTGGATTGATGGTCATGGCGACAAGAGCCGTCTCGTAATCTCCTGTCACAGCTGCTTCAGCTGCCACACGCTCGAAGGACTTGATTTGTTGAACGAGTCCTCTCACAGCCACAGGCAGATCACCTGTCGCGATTGGTTTCGGTCCGTCCTTTGTAATGATACAGTTCACTTCAACCGCTGATTCGGCCGGAATGCTGGCAATCGCTCCTCTGTTCACTGTGTTTACCGGTTGAATGTCATGTTTATCATTGTAGATGGAGCTGATCAAATTACATGCTGCATCGCTGTAATAAGCCCCGCCTCTTTTTTCGAGCTGCGGCGGTTTAATCGATAAATCTGGGTCTTTATATAACTCAAATAGTTCATGCTCGACTTGCTGCACAACCTCTGCTCTTGTTCCTTTTTCTTGAGCCGCTTTTTGTTCTTCCTCCAGCATATCTTTCGTTTTATAGTAATAACGATGATACGGACATGGAATGACCCCTAAGCCTTTGACGAAAGAAGGCTCCCAGTTTTTCGCTTCAATATTCCTCATGGACCACTGGCTATTTGGATTTCCTAATTCATCGAGCACTTGATCCATAATGCTGACCCCGTCTAAATACACATCTAAGCCATAGACCATGTGATTGAGGCCTGCAAATTGTACTTCAATGCGTTCGACATCGACATCCAGCGCTTTTGCAATGCCCATTTTGATTCCAATCGGCACATTGCATAGACCGACCACTTTTTTCAGATTCGTGTAGCGTAACACCGCCTCTGTGACCATGCCTGCTGGATTTGTAAAGTTCACCAGCCAAGCATCTGGACAAAGCTCTTCCATATCCTTCACGATGTCTAATATGACTGGAATGGTGCGTAGACCTTTAAATAACCCGCCTGGACCATTCGTTTCCTGTCCAATGACGCCATATTTAAGCGGGATTCTTTCATCCTTGGCTCTGGCTTCGAGCAGTCCTACACGGAATTGTGTCGTGACAAAGTCCGCATCTTTCAGAGCTGCTCGGCGGTCAAGGGTGAGGTGCACTTCAATCGGCAAACCCGCTTTTTCAACCATACGTTTTGCAAGGGCACCCACGATGTTCAACTTTTCCTGACCTGCTTCAATATCCACAAGCCATAATTCCTTTACAGGCAATTCTTGATATCGTTTGATAAACCCTTCGACCAGCTCAGGCGTATAGCTTGATCCACCGCCTATTGTGACAATTTTGATTCCGTCTTTCATGAATTGACACCTCCGAATTGCTTCATTTTTTCATGGAGCTCAATGATTTCAGCCGCAAGCTCCTTGACGGTCATTGCGTTCATCAGATGATCCTGTGCATGAATCATCAAGAGACTGACGTCGGTTTTCTCTCCTCTGATTTCTCCTTGGATCAGCTCTGTCTGTGCGTGATGCGCCTCATTTAACGCGTCTTGTGCTTCCTGCAATTTTTGCTTCGCCTCATCAAAATTGCCTTGCTTTGCACATGTAATGGCCTCCATGGCCGAGCTTCTGCCATTACCACCGTGCAAGATGAGTTGAAACACAATTTGTTCCATTTCCATCGGCCGCATCCCCCTTGTTCCCTCTATTACATGCTGACGACATTTTCATCTGTTGATGCTTTTGCTTCAAGCTCATTTTCTTCTTTCAATTTCTGCTTATCCCACATTCTAAAGAATGGATAGTATAGCGCAAATGACAAGGCAAGGTTAATCAGCTGCATGACCGCGCCAGAGATTTTCCCGCCTGTTGCGAGATAGCCTGAAATGATTGGCGGCATTGTCCACGGGACAGCGATCCCTGCCGGTTTTGCTACAAGTCCTGTGCTCATTCCGATATATGTGGTGATGATCATCATAATTGGCGTAAGGATAAACGGAATGAGAAGCATTGGGTTCATCACAATCGGCATTCCAAAAATGATCGGTTCGTTGATGTTAAAGATGGCTGGCCCAATCGCAAGACGGCCAAGCTGTTTCATTTGTTTACTTCTCGCACGCAAGATCATGGTCAGTACCAAAGCAAGCGTCGCACCGCTTCCGCCGACATTGATAAAGATTTCAAAGAACTGCGCTGTGAAAATATTCGGCAGCACTTCTCCTGCTTGGAAGGCAAGACGGTTTTCATCCATCGCACCGAGCCAAATCGGACCCATGACTCCGCCGACAATGGTGGCTCCGTGAATACCACATGCCCAGAGGAGCATTTGCACACCGATGGCAACGATACTTCCGCCTAAGCTTCCACCAAGAATGGATAGTGGTGTGCCGATTAAGACCGTGATGATATTATGAATACTCTCAAAAGGTGTCATCTCAATCAGAAGCCTAGCGACCCAGATCAGCGTGATGACCACAAAACCTGGAATAAGTGCGATAAACGATTTACTAACTGCTGGCGGTACACCATCAGGCATTTTGATGACGATATTCCGCTGTACAATAAAGCGGTAAATTTCGGTGGAAAGCATGGCAATAATCATGGCAACGAATAGCCCTTTACTGCCCATCAGTGTGACGGGAATACCGCCATTCACTAGGATAGCTTCTGTTGATCCTTCAGGTGTGAACGGTACTTGATAAGGTGTGGCTAGGAGGAAAGCTGCGACAGCAATTGCACCAGATGACAGTGCATCAACTGCATACTTTTCAGCTAACCTGTACGCGATCCCAAAGGTCGCAACAAGTGCCATAATGTCAAAGGTGGCATTCACAGGATAGGATAGTTTCGTGGCCCATTCGGCTCCGAAGACACTTGCCATAAAATCGCTATATCCTGGAATCGGAAGGTTGGCTAAAATGAGAAACAGTGAACCGACGATAATGAGAGGCATGGTTAAAACAATTCCGTCACGCAATGCTTGTAAATGTCTTTGAGCGGCAATCTTCCCTGCAAACGGCATAACCTTCTCTTCTAGAAATCGGTTGAATCCATTCATCCCTTCCGCCCCCTTTATCCGTTCACTAACTGTTCAGCAGATTTTAAAACCTCAGCACCATTACATACGCCATAATGCACGGTATTAATCACGTCAACTGGAATTCCTTTGTCTTCTCCGAGTTTTTTCATTTGCGGTAATAAATAACGAACTTGAGGTCCTAATAAAAGCACATCGGCTTGATCAATATGATTTTTTGCAGCATCTCCAGATACTGCCCAAATACGATAGTCTTTTCCTTGTTCTTGTGCACTTTTCTCCATTTTTGTGACAAGTAAGCTTGTTGACATACCTGCTGCACAAACTAATAAAATGTTCATTGTAAACGCCCCCTTTTTGAAGTATGAAGCTTTTCTTTACACATTCATCATATTATGAAACCGCTTTCATAAACACCCATACTTTTTCCTTTAGGAAGCGGAAAAAGTTAATATCACACCATTAGTTCTTGTACGAAGGCGCTTTTTTATCCATGACATCCAGCATGTCTTCAAAGGTGTCACAGGTGATGAGGTGCTGAATAAATTTCACATGATGGACAAGCTCTCCAAGCAGACGGTACATGCCTTTTAAGTCTTTGGCGTTCTCTTTTTCGACACAAAGCAAGCACACAAATTGAACTTTTTTCTCTCCCCAAATAATCGGTTTTTCTAATGTACAGATCGCCCAAAACGTCTCTTCTGTTAGCGGGGTCATCGGATGCGGAATCGCTGTATAATGCCCGAATGAAGTCGGTGCAGACTCTTCTCTTTCCATCACAGATTGTGTAAGTTCTGCTGGCGCTAAGCCTATGTCAATGACCTTTTGCGTGAGAAAGTGTATGACCTCTTCCTTTGTTTGAAAGGCGCGTTTTGTAAAGACCAATTCCTTTTTCATATATTGTGTGGCTAATGTCACTCTTGTTTCACTTGTCAAAGCATCTTCTATTTTTAAAAAATCACTGCCTCCTAAAATCGTGTTCACTTGAATGACCGGAATCGGTAAATCCATATGAATGGGAATGGTCGTAATAATTAAATCCAATGCATGTAAAGAGACATGCGGAAGGGAATAAAGCTCTGCTGTTCCTAAAATGGTCAGCTTTGACCCAAATTGTGACCGCAAACGATCTTGAAGTAGCCTTGCACTCCCTGCACCAGACGCACAGACAATCAGGCATCGCTTCGGTGGTATCTCCATTTTCCTGCGCTCTAAGGCCGCACCAAAATGAAGTGCCATATAGCCGATCTCATTTTCATGAATGGACAAACCTGTCTCTTCTTCAATGACCCTGCTCGCCACAATCCCTGCTTCAAAGGCAATTGGATAGCCCGCTTTGATCTCATCAAGCATTGGATTTCTTAAATTCATTCCATACTTACACCGATTGATCGCTGGCTTTAAGTGCAAACTGAGGCCAATCAGCAATTCCGCATCTCCCGCTAAATCCAGCTGCAATTTTTGATCAATGGCTTTCAGCATCAGCTGAACAAGACGGCTCGTGTCATCATCCACAATTTGTTTTTGACCGCCCGTTGAAAAAGACTGTACCATTTTGGCTGTTCCTAGCAAATGAATGGTGATATAAACGATTTCCTCTTGTGGGAATGAGACATCCAGCAACCCTTCAAGACGCTCAACCATTTTTTTGGCTACCTTGTATTCTTTTGCCCTTGGGATTTCGTTGATTTCTTCAGGCAGCACAGATACATAGTTTCCGTGTCTAATCCGTTTACAGGCAATAGCAATATGAACAATTAAATTATTCATGCAAATGTCTGATAGATTCATTTTTTCCTCGTTGATATAATCAATCATGGTTCTCTGAATCAATTCCAGCTCATGTTTCGGCAAAATCGTAACCGCCGTGTTCAGCATGGTTTGATAGGAACGCCGTTCATTGAATAAATATTCTGACATGCAATAACGGATTTTCATCTCAGATCCTTTAATCCGGCAGCCTTTATTCGGCTTTGCTTCCAGCTTCAGATCAAAGGGTTCGAGCTTACGTTTGACCCATTTCATGTCATTACTCATCGTCGATTTACTAATAAACAGCTGCTCCTGTAAGTCTTCCAGCTTCACATATGATTCCGCTAGAAGCAGCTTTTTCAAAATAAATCGAACTCGCTCTTCTGGAAGAACAGCAAGCGGTTCTTCCTGTTCGACTTCTTCCTTCATAAAACGGCGAAAGGCATTCTCATCGTTGATCAACAGCTCATAGCCAGCGCCTCTAACAGCTGATACAGCTGCTTGATAAGGGGCTAGACGCTCATTCAGTTCCTTGATGTCTGTTCGGATGGTGCGGCTTGTCACTTGTAAACTGACAGAAAGCGCAGCGCTCGTGAGAGGAGTCTCAGCTGCCATCAGCTGACTTAAAATGTGCGCCAGTCTTTTACTCAGCATTAGGTCGGCCTCCTTCATTTAGGGTGGAGAATCTGCCTTGTTTGGACAGGTTGTATACGCTTACAGTTCTCTTCATTACTCATATTCTACTGAAAAGAAATAAAAATTGCCAACTCATTTATATGACAAACGCCCCTATTTATACAATCAACCATATCTAATGACCTATGAACCTTCTTCTAAGATGCTGTTGTGGAAATCATGAAAAAAAGGCGTTACACCTCCGTGTATCCGCCTTTTTCTTATGAGGAAATCAGTTGTGTAAAGACAACCAATCTTTTTTCATGTGTACCGGCTGCATGATCAAAAGTTCCCGTACATGTGATGAAATTGAGATTCCGTGTAAAGGCGTACCCGAAAAAAGCATTTGGTTTCTCTTCGCGCGGATAGCTTTTCACCTTGAGAACCTCAAAGGTTCGCTTTTCCCCTGACGAGGATGTCACAATGACTTTGTCTCCCTTTTTTAGCTCCTTTAATCGATAAAAAACAGCTGGACCCCATTTATTATCAACATGACCATTTATGACAGCATTCCCTTTATCACCAGGCTTCGGACCATCTTCAAACCAAGCCGTGTGATCTGTATTTTGCGGAACACCCATACTGCCATCCTTTGATAAAGTCGTTTTCTCCACTTTTGCTTGGACATCAATCGCTGGAATGGAGATGTCAGCGGGGACAATACCCGATGGCTCATCTTTTAACGTGTCGTGTGAATGAGATGGATTCTTGGCTTGTTTTGCTGTCATTGGCTCAGGAGATGATGCAGTTTCAGAGGATGACTTTTCATCTATTGATTGGGATGCGCAGCCCGTGATGATGAGAAGCGTCAGAATACTAAACAGCCATCTTTTCACGCAAGTCGACCTCCTTTTGAAGAAAGGAACGGCACGATTGTGCACGTTCCCTCTTGTCTTGATATTGTTTAATTTGATGGTTTACGGCGAATGAGGAAGAACGCCCCCACTGCACCTCCGGCTAAGATGAGACTTGCCATCATCCCAGCAAATGCTTCATATGACATACCTAATGGACCGGCTGTGCCTCCCATACCTGTTTTCGGCATCTCATTTGGCATGTTGGATTTGAATAATTCAGGATGCTGATCGACAATAGCTGATGCGACATCTTGACCAACCATGAACATATGGCCGTATGCTTCTCTGACAGTCGGGTACAGCTGATCATATTCGCCATTGTGATAAGACGTGTACGTTTTGATGAGCTCATCAATATGGGTTTTCAACCCGGCTTCTAAGTCAGCCGCCTTCAAGCGGCCATCTGTCGCTTGATCTAAAAATTTTGCTTGTTTCATACGGTAAGCATCTAAATCTTTAACAGCCTTCTCTTTTGCTTGCTCGTCTCCTGATGCATCCGCTTTAACATAATCAACTAAATATCCGATATGACTTGACCAGATCGTTTTAAATTGTTTTCCTGCATCTTTTCCATAAACAGAAGCGATCGCATCTGATAGATCATTCGTGTTTTCATTTAACGCTGCTGCCGCTTGGTCAAAGTCCTTGCTGCCATCATTCCCTTTTTGCATAGCCACTACCGCGAGTGCCAAATGCTCTGAGAACAAGTAGTTTAAATCCTCACGAAGATCTGCGGCTGGAGTATCGACTGATTTTTGATCAAATTTCCCAGGAAATTGATCTGTAATCGCCCATGATACACCTTTACCTACTTCAAACATATGATGAATGGATTTTCTGACCGTTTCATAGGTTGTATCAAAATCCTTTTCTGTGTAACTATCAAAAGCTTTTAGCAGTTCATTGACGTGCATTTTTAAACCTTCTTCAAGTTCACTTGCTTTCAATCTTCCACCTGTTGCTTTATCAAGCATATCAGCTTGTTTCATGCGGTATTGATCAAGCTCTTTGACCGCTTTCTTTTTACCTGCTTCATCTTTTTTCGCTGTTGCTTGTACATAATCAACGAAGTAGCCGATATGGCTTGACCAAATCTCTTTAAATTGTTTCCCTGCTTTTTTTCCATACACAGAGGCGATCGCATCTGATAGATCATTCGTGTTTTCATTTAACGCTGCTGCTGCTTGATCAAAATCTTTACTGCCGTCAATTCCCTTTTGCATAGTGATCACTGCTAAATAAGCATGTTCTGAGAAGAGCTGATCAAGCGCTGCGCGAAGATCCGTTGCTTTATTTGACACCTCTTGTGATGATGACGACTTTTTTGCATCCCCATGCATATGTCCTTCGTGTGCACTTGCCATTTGAGCAGTTGGTAATAATAATGCTGCACTAAGCGGGATCGTTAAAAATGCTTTTTTCATTTTCATCTGTTTTGCCTCCTCTTTCCGTTTGTTATGTACTTAACGGAGAGAGAAGTGAAATGGATCATTCCCACAGCATATTTTTTTGTTTCATTCATTTCATAAAAAAAAGCCGGATTACCCGGCTGATACGTTACGACTTTTGGATGCTTTTCGTTCTTTGTATATTTTCCTCACCACTGGATAAATCACTGGTGCCCATTTGACAATTTGTTTCAGCCACTTTTTCATTTTCTCCCGCGCCTCCTTATTGTCATTCTTACAAGACGATTCCCGATCTTGTGATGAAATAAACAGGTGCGGGAGAGCAGGAGTTAAATGACGCCTTGTGCGATCATGGCATCTGCCACTTTGCGAAATCCTGCAATATTTGCGCCTACCATTAAGTTTCCAGCGTGTCCGTATTCTTCAGCAGTCTCGGTACACTGACGATAAATCGACTGCATCATTTGTTTCAACTGACCATCTACTTCTTCAAAAGTCCAAGACATTCTCGCACTGTTTTGCGCCATTTCTAACGCCGAAACACCCACTCCGCCAGCATTTGCCGCTTTTGCTGGTGCAAACAAAATATCATGTTGTTCAAATACTTTGACGGCCCCAAGTGTGGACGGCATATTGGCCCCTTCTCCTACAGCGATGACACCGTTTGCCACTAGCTGCTGTGCTTGCGACTCTGAAATTTCATTTTGGGTCGCACATGGCAGCGCAATGTCACAAGGAAGAGACCAAATTTGTTCGCAATCTTCAATCAATTCAGCATGCGGGTGAATGTCTATGTAGGCACCAATTCGCTGGTTGTCGACTTCCTTCAGCTGCTTCACTGTCTCAAGTGAAATGCCTTGAGGGTCGTAAATGGCTCCGCTTGAATCACTACAAGCCACAACCTTTCCGCCTAATTCCAATACTTTTTCCATCGCATAAATCGATACATTTCCTGACCCAGACACAACAACAGATCGCCCTTCAAATTGCATTCCGTGGGCTTTTAACATTTCTTCCATAAAGTACACCAGTCCATAGCCGGTCGCTTCTTTTCTCGCTAAGCTGCCTCCAAAACCAGGACTTTTTCCTGTCAGGACACCGGCTTCATACGCACCACGCATTTTTTTGTACTGGCCGAACATATAGCCGATTTCGCGTGCGCCTACCCCAATATCTCCTGCCGGTACATCTTGATCAGGTCCAATATAACGACTGAGTTCACTCATAAAGCTTTGAACAAAACGCATGATTTCTCCATCAGATTTCCCTTTAGGGTCAAAATCTGATCCACCTTTTCCTCCGCCGATCGGCAAACCTGTCAGTGCGTTTTTAAAGATTTGTTCAAATCCTAAAAACTTGATGATGCTTGCATTGACCGATGGGTGAAACCGAATGCCCCCCTTATAAGGACCGATGGCACTATTAAATTGAACCCTGAATCCTCTGTTCACCTGTACTTTGCCTTCATCGTCTACCCACGGTACACGAAACATCACAAGCCGCTCAGGCTCAATTAAGCGTTCTAAGATCCCCTGTTTTTCATACTCTGGGTGTTTTGCAAAAACCGGGACGAGGGATTCCAGAATTTCTTTCACGGCTTGCTGGAATTCCGCCTCGCCTGGATTCCGTTTTTCTACATCCTCTAGCACACGGTGGATGTAGCTTTGTGCTGTTTGTGCTGCTCGATCTAAGGTCAACATGTCTCATCTGCCTCCTTGTCAATATCTCACTCTTTGGTTGTTAGATTTTCTAACGCATATTGAGATTAATTTAACACCATTTGTAAAAACTGATCAATATTGATAACAGATGAAAACGATGCCGAAATGAGATAGATCAAGCAGAATCACCTTCCGTCATGAAAATGACCCGCTCAAAGAATGACTATCGTGCTAGAAATGACGAACTGGACGTTCAACATCCCGCTTTCTTTGACACATTCATGAAACTTTCATTTTTTCTAGATGATGATCATTCAAAAAAAAGGTCAAAAGTTTTACAACGTCTTTCAATCTTTCCTGAGCTTTTCTCCTCTTTTACGATCAGGTAAGACAACACACAGCCAATATAAAATAGAAGAAGATGGGAAGTTGATTAATCCAATGATGCCCCAGAACCATTTATAACGCCCTCTTTTCTTGGCATCCATAAATAAGAGAAATCCCTGTGCAAACAGTAACGGTAATGCGCACAATAAGATGATCATTTCCGTCTGACTCATAAGGAGGACCCTCCTTTAATATGTTGGTATTCCTTGATGCCGACAACCACACAGAGTGGCACGCTCACCACTTGGAGAAGAATGAAGATGATGGGCAAATGAGTAATGGCAGCTGCAAAAAGTGTCATGATGGTCAGACTGACGATGGTGTACGCCAGCACTTCTTGTTTAAAACGTTTTTTCTCTTTTTCCTTTGCCTGCTTTAGCATCAACATCAAAGCTTGTTCACTCGGCTTTTCTACTTCAATTTGTTCATCGAGCTCCTGCAGCCCCTCTTTTAAACGATCGGCGAAACGATCTTCTTTCATCAGTCCCACTCCTTTCGAATTTTCTTGACCCCATGATGAACCCTAGATTTCACCGTACCTTCTCTCACCCCGAGCATCGAAGCGATTTCAGGGTAAGTAAAGCCATAATAGTAATGGAGAAGGATCGGTGCTCTCTCCTGAGCCTTTAACTCATTTAGAGCATCCCACATGTCATGCCAAGTATGGCCTTTTTGCTGAACATCCCATTTGAACCGGCGGATGGCTTCTTGATTCGCCTTTCCTTCTCTCGTTTGTTCACGTTTTCTTTTCTTTTGATGATCTAAAAATTGTCTAGATGCAATGGACATGAGCCATGTTGAAAATAATGAATCTCCTCTAAAAGAAGAAAGTTTCATGTACGCTTTAAGCATCGTTTCTTGCATGATCTCCTCTGTCAACTCTTGTTGAAGGGTCAGTTTCATCAAATAACGGTAAAGAAACGAATAATGATGCCGATAAAGGGCGGTAAATGCGGCATCATCCCCCTGTTTTGCCCGCTTAATCCATAAAGTCTCCTCGGTCTGCTCCAAACACGTCCCTCCTTCCTTTCTATCTCTTATTGATTAGACGACACCAGTGATCGCATCGTTTAAAATAGACCTTCTTTTTTTAATTGGAGCCTTTTTTACCTGCTGTTTAGCGCACGGATCTATTTGATATCCAATTTTTTCTTATGTAATGATTATGACATGTCTTTGTCTCTAACAAAATGACGCTTTCGTAATCATCTTGATTTTCCTTAAAAAGAAGAACGTCCTTTTCATAATCACTAGGTTACCCCAATACCTATCGTCAATGATCCTTGTCTCATGTAGATAAATTGAAATAATCATTGCCTTAGTTTCCTTGAAAATCGTGGAATACTTCGTTCCAATTCTTAGCCGATGATACCTTTTTGCGTGCTATGCTCTTCCTACATTCCGAAAGAGGCGATGCTGGCAAAGGAAGGAGGAGCGGTTGAATCGCAGCTTATTTTGGAAACGTTTACATTAAAACAAAATAGAGAATGGAGATGTTCATGTTGAAGAAAAAAGTTCCAATGTTAGCTGGTGTGTTAGCGGTTGGTCTCGTGACTTCATTATTTGCGCCAAATGGGGAGGCAAAAGCAGCAACGAAATATCCAGAAAGCCCTTCGATTATGGCCAATTTTAATCAGCAAGGATTCTCCACATTAAATGGCGGTACAACAGGCGGTGAAGGCGGTAAAACGGTGACGGTGAAAACCGGAAATGAACTATTAGCTGCCCTCAAAAGCAAAGGAACAAATGAAAAATTGAAAATCGTGGTAGACGGAACGATTACTCCTTCTAATACTTCAGCCAATAAAATTGATGTGAAAGATACAAACAATGTCTCCATCGTCGGTAAAGGGACAAAGGGCGAATTTAACGGGATTGGTATTAAAGTATGGCGCGCCAATAACGTCATCATCCGCAACCTCAAAATCCATCACAGCAAAATCGGTGATAAAGATGCCATCGGAATCGAAGGTGCCTCTAAAAACGTATGGGTCGACCATAATGAACTCTACAACACTTTAAACTCTGATAAAGATGACTATGATGGGTTATTCGATGTGAAAAATGACTCTGATTACATTACGTTCTCATGGAACTATGTCCATGACAGCTGGAAAACGATGCTGATGGGCAGCTCCGATAACGATAACTACAACAGAAAAATCACGTTCCACAACAACCGTTTTGAAAACTTGAACTCTCGTGTACCGTCTATGCGCTTCGGGGAAGGCCATGTGTATAACAACTATTACAAAAACATTCTAACAACAGCGATTAATTCACGTATGGGCGCGAAAATGAGAATTGAACACAACGTATTTGAAAACACGAAAAATGCCATCGGCAGCTGGGACAGCAGTAAAGTTGGTACTTGGCATGTCATCAACAACTCTTATATTAACAGCACAGGTAGCCTGCCAACGTCTTCAACAGGTACGTACAACCCTCCTTATAACTACTCTTTGCTTAACGTGAACAATGTGAAATCAGAAGTTGTATCAAATGCGGGTGTAGGAAAAGTAAATCCTTAATCTCAAAAAAACGTTCGGGCAGAAATCTTCTGTCCGAACGTTCTTGTCATCCATTTTTTACACGACCGAAAATGGACGGTCCATTTCATACAGCTTTTGATAACGCAGATTTTCTTTCAGCAAATCATGATGCTGCCCCTCCATCTCAATGCGTCCACCTTCAATAAACATCATACGGTCACATGCCTCACAGCCAGTGAGATGATGGGTGATCCAAATGACTGTTTTTCCTTTTAACACGCGGAAGATCGTTTCAAGCAATTCACGCTCTGTGCGTGGATCAAGCCCGACGGTTGGCTCATCTAATACAACAATCGGTGTGTTTTGCAGCAAAATCCGAGCTAGAGCCATACGCTGCCTTTCTCCACCAGAGAAACGAACCCCTGTCTCTTGTACACCTGTGTGATAACCTTCTGGCAAAGACTCAATGTAATCGTGCAGCTGCACTTGCCGCGCGGCTTCTTTTACTTGCTCTTCTGTCGCTTCTGGTGAGCCTAAACGAATGTTGTTTAAAACAGACGTATCGAATAAATAGGGCTGTTGATTGAGCACAGAAACATAGGAGGATATCTCCTCTTGAATGCTTTGTACCGGTTTTCCCTGAATGCTGACGACCCCTTGATTTGGCACGACTGCCCCTTCTAACAATTTTAAAATGGTCGATTTGCCTGCACCGCTCTTTCCTAAGAGAGCGAGCGATTCACCTTGCTTCAGGGAAAACGAAAAATGCTTTAATACATGTTGATCTACTTCATATCCGAAGGTGACTTGATCAAAGCAGACCGCTTCAGCGCCATAAGAGACGGGTGTCTCGTCTGCTGCCTCCCTCTCCACTAATCCTTCATACGACTGCTTTTCATAATGATTTAATCTGCTGACGGCATGCTGATAAACAGGAATGTCGCTTGCTGCATCTGACAGCGGAAGAAAGGCTTCTGTTAATGGAAACAGCACAAGCACAAAGGCTGCGATGAGCGTGTGCGGCATAGAACCTTCCTGAACGACCGAGCCGCTCCAATACACAACAAGGACGACTGCTCCTCCAATGACTAGCTGTGCTAAAAATTGGCGCAGACGGATAAACCGATGCTTTGCCGCTTCGAGTGCTAATAGCTTTGCTTCTTTTCGTTCATAGCCTTCAACAAAATCGTTCTGTCTGCCGCTAAACAACCAGTCACTCACGCCCATGACGGCATCTGTTAAATGGCTGTACAGTTCATTTCTGCCTTTCTTCATTTGAATTTGTCTCGCCCGGTTCACAAGTACTGTGATGTATGGGAATACAAATACGAGCAGCGCCATATAAAGCAGCATCAACCCGGCAAAAGGCCATGAAAAAAGCCCAAGGGCTCCAATTGAAGCGGCATATAAAAGCAGCGCACCGATGGATGGAAAAATTGTTTTTAAATACGCATCCTGTAATCTCTCCACATCTTCTGATAACAGCCCAAGCATTTCACCTGTTCCAAGCTTAGTCTGTTTGGCACTTCGTTCAGCCATATCATAAAGACGTACCCGCATTTTTTCAATCATCGTCAAAATGAGTTGATGACTCGCCAGTCTCTCTGCATAACGAGCCGCTGAGCGTGAAATACCAAAGGTACGTACTGCCACGATTGGGACATAGACCATCAAGATATTCTCAGGTCTTGTGGCAGCTTTTGAAATGAGGAACCCTGACGTATACATGAGCATAGAAGCAGAAAACACCGCAATCGCCCCTAAAAAAAGCACCAAGGCAAACAGCTTTTGATTCTCCTTGATATAAGGTATAAACCAGCCTTTACTGACCATGTGTGACCGCCCCCATTTGTTCCTGTACCAATTGATAGTACACACCTTTTCTTTCCATTAATGATTCATGAGTCCCCATCTCTGCAATCGTCCCATGATCCATCACAATGATTTCATCCATATCCGTCATCCAATGAAGTCTGTGTGTGGCTAAAAACACAAGTTTATTTTCAAACAATGGAAGCATTGTTTTCTTTAATTCATACTCTGTCTCAATATCCAGATGAGCCGTTGGTTCATCTAACAGCATAATGGATCGCTGGCCGAGCACTGTGCGAGCGAGTGCAATCCGCTGCGCTTGTCCGCCGCTCAGTCCTCTGCCCTGTTCTCCAATGACCTCATCCAGTCCATTGGAGAGATCCGCTACGAGCTGAGACAAACCTGCCTCTTCCACCGCTCTTTCGACGTCTTCATCGGTTGCATTCGGTTCATAAAAACGAATGTTTTCTCTCAGTGTCATGTGAAATAAATAAGGATGCTGCGGCATATAAACAACTTCTTTTTGCCATGCCGCCAGCTGTAAATGAGCAAGCGGCTTTCCGTTTAGGATGATTTCACCTGCAGACGGTTCAACAAAACCGCCGAGAACATCCGTTAACGTCGATTTCCCCGAACCACTGGCACCGATGATCCCAATTTTTTTCTTTCCTTTCACAGTGAGGTCCACATCCTGAATCGAATATGGTGCATGCTCATCATGCAAGACACTGACATCTTGCAGTGTGAGCTCAGATTGCTCATTCCACTCGTTCAGCTGCACGGATTGTGTCTCCTGCTCTCGGAAGCCCTTTTCCTCTAAAATCACTTGAATGGCCTCATTCGCTTCTTTTCCGTTTAACGTCGCATGATAATCATTACCTACTTCACGTACTGGCAAAAAATATTCTGGCGCGAGCATCAGTGCGGTCAAAGCCGGCAATAACAAAAGATCTCCTTCAATTAAGCGCAAGCCGAGAAATACAGCGACAGTCGCAATGGACAGCATAGAAAAGAAATCGAGAGCAAAAGATGAAAGAAAGGCGACTTTCAGTGTGCTCATCGTCGCCTTTCGATAACGCTTTGAGACCTCTGCAATATTGCGAGAATGCTTTTTGCTAATCCCTAAGTAGCGAAGCGTTTCAAGGCCACGGAGAGAATCAGTAAAATGATTGGATAATTTCTCATACGATCTCCATTGTTTGGCCGCTTTACGCTGAGCGACAAGGCCTAGCAAAATCATAAAAACAATTAAAATCGGCAGCGTGACAATCAGAATGACAGCAGATGTTTCATCTAATGTCCAAACATAGACAAGCACCATCACCGGAATAACTGCCATGTTCACCATTTTCGGCAAAAACAGCTGTAAATACTGACGATATTGGGCAATGCCCTCCATCGCCAATGTCACAAGCTTTCCTGTTCCTTTTTTCTTCGTGAAAGCTGGCCCTAAACGAAAAAGTTGGTCTAACAGCTGCTTTCTGACGTCTGCTCCAATTCGGGAAGAATAGGTGAACATGACCTTCTCCCGCATCAAGGTGAGACCGTGCCGCACCAGAAAGGCAGCAAGAAACAGCAAGACATAAGGCGTTGCCTGCATGAGGCTCTTCCCGTCAAACAGCGTTGTTATGGCATGTGCCAGCCACTGTGCTTGAAAAATAATACTTGCTCCTTGGATGATTGACACAATACCTAAGAGGGCAAGAAGCCCCCTCATTCCTTTTAGTTGAAGCAAACGTTTATCCATTAGTAGGTCATTGGCTCCTTACCGCTTACACGTTTACGGAAAACATAGTAGCTCCAGATTTGATACCCAAGCACAAAAGGCAGCAAAGAAATGGCAACAATCGTCATGACCGTCAGTGAATAAGATCCTGATGCAGCATTTTGAATGGTGAGGTCGAATGCATGGTTGACCGAACTAATCATGACACGCGGGAATAATGCTGTGAAAAGCATGGTCACCGTCACCATAATACCTGCACCTGTGAATAAAAATGTCCATCCATCACGCTCTTTTCTCATAAAGAATAGAGCCGCTACATAACAAACCACAATGAGTACAGTTAAAGGGATCGTAATGATCGGACGCACGGTATAAATGTCTGTTTCAAGAATAGACACACCAACAAATAGAACAAGAACCGGCAGTGCAATCAATAAAACACGCTGACCGAGCTTTCTTGCACGATTTCTTAAATCACCCTCAGTGCGGAGTGTGACGAAAATCAATCCATGCAGGAGGCAAAGAACCGTCACGGCTATTCCGCCGATCACTGAATAAAGATTCACAAAGTCTGTAAATCCAGCGTACATATTCATGCTTTGATCAATGGGCATTCCTCGTAAAATACTTGTGAATAGCACGCCGAGTAAAAATGGCGGAAGCAGGCTGCCAAAGAAGATCACCCAGTCCCACGTTTTGATCCATGAAGCCTTCTCGACCTTCCCTCTAAATTCAAAGGCGACCCCCCGCCCAATGAGCGCTAGCAGGAGAACCGTAAACGGAATATAGTATCCGCTGAACATCGTAGCGTACCAGTGAGGAAAAGCGGCGAAAATAGCTCCGCCTGCTGTAATCAACCAGACCTCATTCGCATCCCAGAAAGGGCCAATCGTATTGATTAAAATGCGACGCTCATGTGCATCTTTTCCAAGCAGCTGCATGGACATCCCGACACCAAAATCAAATCCTTCTAAGAAGAAAAATCCAACAAACAGTACTGCGACAAGAATAAACCAAATCTCGTTAAGATATGCCATGATATGCGCCTCCATCAAATGGATCTGTAGACAGGTCCGTTTCATCCTTTTGATCTGTATTCTCTTCAGAATGTGCACCTTTTTTAATTTCTCGAATGAATAAGTAGGCAAGCACGATGGCAAGAATCAGATAAATGGTCGTAAAGCTAATGACTGAGAATAGCAACATGCCGTACGATACGTTTGGTGAAATGGATTGTGCGGTTGTCATCATACCAAAGACTGTCCACGGCTGACGCCCAATTTCCGTCATGATCCAACCAGCTGAGTTTGCAATAAACGGGAACGCAATCATCCATACCATGAAGCGTAAATACCATTTGTTTGATTCTAGTTTTTTTCTAAAGCTCAAATACAAACCAATCATACTAGCAAAAATCATCAACATGCCGGCACCTACCATGATTCTAAAGCTCCAGAAGGTTGTTTTGACTGGAGGAATGTAATCTCCAGGACCAAACTTGGCTTCATATTCTTTTTGAAGGGTCAGCATGCCTGGCACATCTCCACTAAACTTCGAATAAGCCAAGTAACTTAAAGCAAACGGAATATTGATCTCCGCAGAGTTTTCTTTTTTATCTGTGTCAATGTTAGCAAATAGCGTCCAAGCCGCTGGATCTCCACTATCCTTCCAAAGGGCTTCACTTGCTGCCATCTTCATCGGCTGTGATTCCATTAAGTGCTTCGCTTGATCATGTCCAGAGAACGCCACACCTAAGCCAGAAATGAAAGCAAGCACCATGGCAATCTGGAAAGATTTTTTGAAAAAGGTCACTTCTTGTTTTTTGATCATTTTATAGGCACTGACACCCGCGATAAAGAAAGCACCGGTTGCCAATGCACCAAACAGAACGTGCGGGAACTCCACCCAAAGTTGCGGATTTGTCACGAGCGCCCCAAAGTCATTCATTTCTGCACGGCCATTTTTAATCACAAATCCAACTGGCTCCTGCATAAATGAGTTGGCGAGTAAAATCCAAAACGCCGAAAAGATCGTACCAAGAGAAACAAGCCAAATACATAACAAATGAATTTTTTTCGGCAGACGGTCCCAGCCGAATATCCAAAGGCCAATAAAGGTCGATTCAAGGAAAAAGGCCAATAGCGCTTCAATGGCAAGCGGTGCACCAAAGACATCACCGACAAACCTTGAATAATCGGACCAGTTCATCCCAAACTGGAATTCTTGCAGAATCCCTGTCACCACACCTACTGCAAAGTTAATTAAGAAAAGGTGACCCCAAAATTTCGCCATCTTTTTATAAATCTCTTTTTTCTTGACGACATAAAGGGTTTGCATCAATGCAACGATAAATACCAAACCTATAGACATAGGAACAAAAATAAAATGAAATAATGTCGTTGAGGCAAATTGAAATCTTGCTAAAAACAGCTCACTCACAGCCTTACATCCTCCCTTACTTTCGCATGCCGAATGATTCGAGATATTTATGCTCACCATTTCACAAAAAGTTCACTATTTGTTCAATGATTCACAAATGAAAGTCCATTTGATATAGTTCACTCGGTGAAATTTTACTCTTGATTTTCATTCGGTTAGTTATTTATACCTGTACTTTACACCCATGCGCTTCAAAAATAAAGTAAATTTTACCTAAAATTTGGATAGGATTGTGTCAGTTTTTTGAATACTTTGTCAAAAATATGTGACGGAAAGAGACAATCACAAAAAAATAGCGCTGCTTCTTCGCTGCAGCGCTTTTGAATATTTAGGCTTTTTTTTGTAAAGCAGGTCTTGTCACTTGCACTTCATAGTAAGTAATTTTGTTTTTTAACAGGCCTTCAGGTTTCGCCTTTCCATGAGCGTGCGCATCACCAAATGCCTGAGATTTTGTCCAATTCACAAAGTCTTCTTTTCGATTCCAGCGGGTGTGAATGGTCACTTCATCGTAATCAGTTGTCTGTTGAGTGACCCATACTTCCATTCCTAAAAAGCCTTCCATAAATTCTACTTGTCCCTGCTTGTTAAACCGTTTAACAAGGTGGTCTGCACTGCCTTTTTCTACTCTTACTTGGTTGTTTACAATAATCATGTTTGGTTCATCTCCCTTTTGTTGTTGAATGGAGGCAATGGGGATAATGAGCGGATGCGGTCCGTCTAAGTGAACCTCCGCCTGAATCCCAAAAACCTCCTTGAAAAAGTCTTCTGTTAACACTTCATTTGGTGAGCCAATTTGATGCACTTGACCTCGCTTCATAGCAATGAGACGGTCACAATATTTTGCGGCCTGCTGCAAGTCATGGAGAACCATTAAAATGGTGATGCCATGTGTTTGATTCAGCTGTTTGAGCAGCTCCAGTAATTCAAGCTGATGCGCAATGTCTAAATAAGTGGTTGGCTCATCCAGAATGATAGTCTCTGTCTTCTGAGCCAGTGCCATTGCAATATATGCCTTTTGTCTTTCTCCGCCTGATAATGTATGGAGCATTCTGTTTTCATTGGTGCGGCTATTCGTCACCTCAAGCGCCCACTCAATCGCTTCATGATCTGACGTGGTGCTTTTTTTCCAGATGGAACGATGCGGACTGCGTCCAAGTGCGACCAGCTCACGTACTGTCATCGATGGAATGGCGGTTCTTGTTTGCATGAGAACTGCCACCTCCTTGGCGATCTCCTGTGCCGTCATCTCTTTTTGTGGGATGTCGTGAATGTAAATCATGCCGCTTTCGATTGAGGTCAGTCGTGCGGCCGCTTTGATAAAAGTCGACTTACCTGACCCATTCGGGCCAATGATTCCGGTCACACTCCCTTTAGGAACAGCTGCTGAAATGGAAGACAGCCGAAAGCCGCCTTGACTGAGACTCACGTCATCCATTGCAATGACATCCATCTTAACCCCTCCCTTTCTTTTTTAATAAATAGAGGAAGAAAGGTGCACCGATGCAGGCAAGCAAGATCCCTACAGGCAATTCAACCGGTGTAAACCAGACCCGTGCCGCTGTATCGGCAAAGACCACAAGCACGCCCCCTCCAAGCATTGAAATCGGTAGCAAATACCGGTAGTCATCTCCGATTAAAAGACGGATAAAATGAGGCACAACAAGCCCTACAAATCCGATTAAACCACTGACACTGACAGCCGCTCCAGCTAAAAGAGCGGCCAGCGCAATGAGAAAAAATCGAGTCCGCTCTACTCGAAGACCCAATAACTGAGCCGATTCATCGCCAAGCAAAAGGAGATTGGACGGTTTAATGGCGAAAAAACAAAGACATAAACCAGCCAGCGCATATGGCGACACAAAGCTAAGATGATGCCAGCTCCGCCCGTTTAATCCCCCTGATAGAAAAGGCAAAACAGCCTGCACACGCTCACTGTAAAGCACCATAAACCCATTCATCACCGCACCAAGCAAGGCATTGACGGCAACACCTGCCAAGATCAATTTAAGCGGTGAAACCCCTTGATCAAATGACAGCATATACACGACAAGAGCTGCTAATAAGGCGCCCAGAAAAGCGGCTGCCGGAAGCAAATACGTGAATTGCGGAAGAACAATCATGCTGAGTACAGCAGCTAACCCGCCGCCCGCAGTCACACCAATGATCCCAGGGTCAGCCAGTGGATTTCGGACAACTCCTTGTAAAATCGCTCCTGATGCTGCGAGACAGGCCCCAACGAGAAAACCAATGAGCACACGCGGCAGCCGTAAATCCATGACAATTTTTTCATGAACAGGCAGACCTGATCCCGTGAAGACAGCCATTAAATCCGTCAGCGATAATTGGACAGAACCTACCGCAAGTCCTAGACAGACGCCCACACATAAAGAGAGAAACAATCCTGGTAACAGCCATTTTCGTCTTGACTGCCTTTTTTGAAAATCTAGTTCTGCATTCATCTTCATGATGACAATCGCTTCAATTTCTTCTCTAATTCATCGATCGCTCTGATGACTTCTGCGCCTGGATTTGTCCCAAATAGGTCACTTGGTAGAATCTCAACGTGTCCATTTTTGACAGCTGATACATCGTGCCACGCCGCATTTTGCTTCATTTCACTCATAAAGCCTGCTTTGACATCTTCAGGATTGCTGTGTGTCATCAGCAAAATGAGATCTGGATCGGCCTCGATTACCTTTTCTGCATTGATTTGTGCATATTGCGGAAACTTTTCGAGTGCTGGTTCGTTTTCAGCAATATTCGCCCCACCAGCGATCCGCAGCAGATCACCACTTAAAGATTGTGGAAGTGCCGCCATATATGTGCCGGGCGCACCATATACAACGAGTGTCTTTACTTTTTTCTCAGGCTGCTTCACTTGCTTGATCCGCTGATCGATTTGAGCATTGAGCGCTTTGGCCTTTTGCTGCTTTCCAAGTAAATCACCAAATAAAGTAACTTGACGCTGGATGTCCTTCACTGAGTTGGCACTTGTCAAAAGAAGCTGTGAACCAATCCCTTCTATAGTAGAGATATCCTTGCTGTTTAATGATTCATTCCCAAGCACCACATCGGGCTTTAAGCTCGTGATCAACTCGACATCAAATTGATGGGTTGTGCCAATTGATTGTACGGACTTTGCCTTTTGTAGATTGTCTGGCAATTCGGCAGTTGGCCGGCCGACAACCTGGCCACCTAAGGCATAAATGATGCTCATGTCGCCAGTTGACAACGAGACGATCCGTTCAGGTGATTCATGAAACGATAATGTTCTGCCGGCAAAATCCTGAATGTTGAGCGCACCTTGCCCGCTCCCATTCTCGACAGGCGCCGCCTGGCTGCATCCGCCGAGGAGAAGCACGACGACGAGTCCTGCCCAAATCACATGTAAACATTTCAACCGTCTGTCTCTCCTTTTCTAGTAAACTTTCTTTAGCTTCGCCTGTACCACGAGACGCTTGTTTTTAGGTGCCAGCACGTGATCACAGGTCGATAATGTGAGAATCAAGTCATCTGTGGATACGTCTGTTTTCGTTTGATAGATGGACTTCTTACGCACAGCTTGCAAGTAGTGCGCATATTCACCAAGATCCTGAAAATCAGTCTGAATATAATCGAAATCGACTGTCGTCTCATACACAGCAAAAATCTCTGCTTCATAGCTTTGATACAGCGTATCGTACTGAAATGTGCGATGATCTTGGAAGAAATCTTTTTTCAAATAGTTTGTGAGACCAGCAAACATAGACCCATCCCTCATCCGATGACCGTACACCACTGTATTGGGACTTTCATGCAAGACGTCATTACGATAATCCATAAAGATACTGCCTGCCCGTGTGTCATCCTTTACATAATTACGAGTTAAATAGAATGCATTATCGTTTGACTGAACAATTGGATACTGAATCATCGTGTCCTTCATATCAATCCAACCGACAATGTCTTCATTCACCTTTCGCAAATCATCAAATGACTGACGGATTTCTCCAGGTTTTCGCTGTTTCATTCCATCCTTGTGTGTGTAAAGTGTCTGAGCTTTTGCAAGCACCTGACGATTTTGATAATAGCCAAAGAGCTCCAAGCCAATAGCAGTACCGCTATATAGGAAAACACCTAAACAGACGATCGTCAGCATTCGCTGCCCGATCCTTTTCCCTCGTTTCACACTGTCTCACCTGCTTTTTGCACAACTTATATGCCTACAGGCACGATATACATCCCTGTTTCTGCATCTTGCTTAATCGTGACGGACACATGATAAATGTGCCGCACCATCTCTTCTGTTAACACATCATTTGGCCGTCCTTCGCGAATAATTTGTCCATCTTTCATGGCGATGATAACATCACTATAGCGAATCGCCTGATTCATATCGTGCAGGACCATCACGATGGTTAATCCATGCTCGACATTGAGCTCTCGAATGAGCTCAAGAATGTCAAATTGATAATACATATCCAAATAAGTCGTCGGTTCATCTAAGAAAAGGATCGGTGTTTTTTGCGCTAAAGCCATGGCAATCCATACACGCTGCCGTTCTCCGCCTGACAATGAGGCGAGAGGCACTTTTCGCTTATCCGTCAGCTTTGTACAGGACAGTGCCCACTCAATTGCTTTCTCATCCTCTTCCTTGTCACTGCCGCGCATCGTCTGGTAGGGCGTTCTCCCAAATGCCACGACTCGTTCGATCGTTAAATCGAGCGGCGCTTCATTTTGCTGATGTACGACTGCCAGCTTTCTCGCGAGTTCCCTTGGCTTGAACGCATTCAGCTCTTGCCCATCTAAATGAATCTGTCCTTTATGTGGACAATGGTTATGTGCCATCAAAGAAAGCAGCGTGGATTTGCCCGAGCCATTTGGACCGATAATGGTCGTAATTTTTCCTTTTTCGATCTTCGTGGTGACCGATTGAACAATGTCCCTCTGCCGATCATAGGAAAACGACACCTCACGAATGTCCATGCAGACGATCCCCCCTTCTTAATAAAAAGATCAGAAACGGCCCGCCAATGACAGCCATGATTGTAGAAGCAGGGATTTCATTTGGTGCCACAAGCGTTCTGCCGAGCGTATCAGCCGTCAAAATGAGCA
Source organism: Bacillus sp. XT-4 (assembly GCF_050864245.1). NCBI lineage: Bacteria > Bacillati > Bacillota > Bacilli > Caryophanales > Bacillaceae > Bacillus > Bacillus sp. XT-4. The sequence continues at coordinate 69,431 of NZ_JBPAFI010000003.1, read as the reverse complement.
AGGCCCCGCTTAACGCAGAAAATGGAATCAGTACCCGGTGGTCAGAGCCGACAAGCCTTCTAGAGATATGGGGAATGAGCAAGCCGACAAAGGCAATCACGCCCGCTACCGCAGCAGTCACCGCTGCTAATAACACCGCCGTGATTGAAATCAAAAGGCGCATTCTGGTCACACGCAATCCTAAGTTTTTCGCCGTCTTATCTTGAAGGGCAAGCAAGTTACACCATCTGCTAAAGAAAAGCGCAACCACAAGCCCAATGACGCCATAGACACCGATTAAACGGACATCTCCCCACGTTTTCATCGTCAGATTCGACTGCCCCGACTGATTAATGGTGATATTGAAATAGCTGCAAATGGTCACAAACGCTTCTGCCATCCCTGTAAACATGGCATTGATGGCGATCCCCACCAGAATCATTCGAATCGGGCTTAAGCCGCCTTTCCAAGACAACACGTATACGAGGAAGCAGGCAATTGCCCCGCCTAAAACTGAAAATAAAGGAGAGTAGAAATAAAATTGAGGAAGCGCTGTAATTGCCATTAAAGAAAAGAAGCTAGCTCCCGATGAAATACCAATAACACCGGCATCTGCTAATGGATTCCTCATCACAGACTGCAAGAGGACACCGGAGACAGATAAAGCCGCCCCTGTAAACATCGCAATGAGCATGCGGGGGATTCTTAAATCTTTAATGATTTCTACCTGTGCATGTTGACCGGTCATAAGCCCTTCCAATAATTCAATCGGTGTAACATGAATGCTCCCCGTAATGGCGGAATAAATAAATACGCCGGCTAGTAAGAGACTGACTATCAGAAATAAAATCCCTGTTTTTTTCATCTTGAACGTCCTTTTATCATTAAGATTCGCCGCTTATGACGGGTACAACATACGAGTCAATTCATCTAATGCCTCTGCTGCCTTTAAGTTGCCTGTTGTCCCGAATAAGCTTTCTTCGAGGTCGTACACCCGGTCTTGTTTGACCGCATGAAAATGTTTCCAAATATCATTTGTTTTAAATTCTTGATCAAACATTTTGACGACTTCATCCGGCATCCCATGTGCAGCTCGGAGAATGATATCTGGATTGGCTTTTTGTAAATACTCCGTATTGGATGCCAAATACTCCATTTTCTCACCTTTTACGATGTTCTTTCCTCCTGCAATACGCACAAGATCACCGATATACGAATTCTCTGTTGCCACTAAATAACTGCCTGGTACACCAAGCAAAATGAGAACAGATGGCTTCGTCTTTCCTTTCGTTCTCTCTTGTATGTCTTTCTTTTTTTGTTCAAAATCATCCACAATGCGTTTCGCTTGTGTCTTTCTATCATATTTTTCTCCAAGCTTTGTGATGGCGTTCTCCATCTTGTCCAGGCTCTCAAGGTTGAGGTATGTCGCAGGGACAGAAGCTTGTTGAAAAGGCGTTTCTAAATCATATTGAAGGGTCGTGACAGACAGGACATCTGTCGGTTGAAGTGATTGGATGATTTCCATGTCCGGGCTCATTGGGTTACCGACTGCTGGGAGTCCTTTGTATCGAGCCGGCAAGGATTTTTGACTTGTTGGCACCCCGACAAGATCCACCTCTAGCGCATCCATGATCTCAGCAGCAGCTACAGTCGTTGCCACAATGCGGGTACTTGATGCTGCATTTTTTTTGCCTTTCGCTGAGCTTTCAGCTGATTGTGAGCAGCCTGTTAAGAAGACGCACACACATAGAGCCGTGATCAGGGTACATAACATTTGATGCTTCAAAAAACAGAAGCCTCCTTTCGAAAAAAGGAAGTGGATGCGCCGAGATGAATGGCGCACCTCACTTAAAATAGATTCTTTATCTTGTACGAGTTTGATACTTTCTGACGAGCACGAATAGTGACCCGCCGAATAAAAGAATGTACACCCAAAGAAGTGAAGTATCTCCTGTTTTCGGGTTCAACTGACCTGTCTCAGACTTGGTTTGGTCATCTGATGGCGTAAAGGTCATCTGCTCTGCGCCCGTTTCCTCTGGTGCGAGATTCGCAAGCTGGTTTGGTTGAGAATCGTGATCATTCGGATTTTTCACAAAGCCGATGCTCTCATCGTCTCCGATCACCGTCGCAATTCCGCTTCCTTCACCACTTGCGATGCCTTTCGTATCATAGACAAGTTTGACATCGTACTGCTCATGATAATTTGCAGCTGGAATGTCAATTTTCACGCGTGCTGCCTGATCACTACTCAAACTTTTTGCTTCATATTGAATCACTCGTGTATCTGCTTTTTGATCAGCCTTTGCAACTAGCGTCTCTTCAAATTTACCGCCGGTTCCTACTTGGAACGACGTGATGGCTGAGCTGTTCTTCACAGTGTATGAAACGAAATGGCGGCCATTTTTCACCACCAATGTCGCAGGGCTCACGACGTAATCGTTCATGCGAGAAAGCTCATCTTTGTCTGCTTTCTTCATTGAAAAAGGAAGCTTGTACACCCCGTCTTTTAGCTGAACTGTCTCTTGATTCGTTCCGCCGTTCGTTGTGTCTGGTGCTGGTTTATTTGGTTTTGGTGTTTCTGGTGTAGCCGGTGTTTCTTCCTCTATTTGACCGTCCTTCAGTGGAACGATACTTTTTGAATCAAATTGAAAACGAATATCGTACGTTTGATCATAGTGAGCTGCTGCTACTACAATGTGTACTTTTCCGTTAACTGCTTTTTTCAGATCAGACACTTCAAATGAAACCACTCTTGTGTTCTTTGCTTGATCTGTGCTCACGTTTTTCACTTCTTGATAAGAACCGTTTTTCTCTATTTTCAAAGAATCAACTGACGTATGATCCTTCACCGTAAAGGAAACGGTTTGCGTTCCATTTTTAACGGTTAACGATGCTGGATGTGAGAAGTATTGGCTCATCCGAGATGCCTCATCCTCATCGCCCTTCAGCACACTGTAGTTGATACGATACACACCATCTTTTAATTGGTTCTGCGTCGAATCAACTGGTGTTGTGCCGTTTTGATCATCTGGCTTTGTTTCGCTGTCGCCTGGCGTCGTGCCACTTTGATCATCCGGCTTTGTTTCGCTGTCGCCTGGCGTCGTACCGTTTTGATCATCTGGTGTTGTTTCGCTGTCGCCTGGCGTCGTACCGTTTTGATCATCTGGTGTTGTTTCACTATCGTCTGGCTTCGCAGGCGTGACAAGTGTGAGACTGCTCTCGTCGAAAGCGAGCTGTACGTCATACGCCTCATCATAAATAAAGCCGCCTAAGTCCCAGTAAATTTTGACCCAGCCATTTAATTTGGCTGATACATCGGCTACATCAAATTTGATCACACGCGTATTCGCTGTCTCATCTTCACTGACCGTTTCAGTGGTGACGAGAGAGCCATTTTGTTCGACCTTGAAATCTGTGATTTCTTTGCTTTGCTTCAGCGTAAGATAGGCAGTCGTCTTGCCATTTTCGATGATGAGCTTAGCTGGCTTTTCTGTATACGTATCCATCATGGATGCTTCAGTGCTGCCATTTTTTAAAATGGTGAATCCGGCCGTATATTCACCATCAACCAATGATGCCGCCTGAGCCGTTCCTTGAGGCAGCTGAAACGCAGTCAACAAACTGAATAAAACGAGCAGAATAGCTGTCTGTAGATGAAAAAGACGTTTCAAAAGATGACACTTCCTTCCGTTAATGCTTGATGATCCACTTTCTCGCTAAAAACCCGCCTGAACATAAGACAAGCACAAGGAGCCATCCCATCTGGCTTGTATCACCAGTTTGAGGATTTTCTTCTTGTTTTGTTTTGGTGGATGAATCAGTTGTTTTGGTTGTTTCTTTTGATGATTCTTGATGTTTTGCTGCACCTGCTGTTTCTTTTGAACTGTCAGAAGAAAGTGACTTGATGCTGCTTTCATCGAATTTCAGCTGGATGGTATAGTCGTGATCATAATCAGCGGATTTGACTGTGACATGGATTTTTGACTTGATTGGTTTAGACAAACTCTGTGCTTGGAATTGGACAAGCCTTGTATTGGCTTTCTTATTCGTTGATAGAACCGTCGTATCGACATAGCCGCCATTTCCCGGCACTTTAAATTCCGTTACCCAGCTGCTGTTTTTAATGGTCATTTGCACAGTCAGCTTGCCATTTTTCACGATCACTTTTGCCGGCTTCAGCCAGTAATCATTTGCCATCGAAACGGCAGTTCCTTCGGCCTTCATCACAGTGTAATTGACGGAGTATGTACCATCATTTAATGAGGCAGCCTGTGCATTTGAAAAAGGCAGTATAAGTGCCAGCAATAATGCAGCCACAAAGGCTGGCATCCTGATCCATTTTTTCATCAGATGAATTTCCTCCCTTTTTATTGAACAGTTGCTGCATCAAACTTGACGCGAATATCGTAATTGCCTGTATATCCAATGACCGGTACAGTCACACTCACTTTAGCTGGTACAACATCTGTCAGGCTGTTGACATTGAACTCTACCGTTCTCTTATTGGCAGCTGTGTTTGTACTGATCACTTTCGCATCTTTGTAGACACCTTGATCCAATGTTTTAAAGCTTGTAATCCAAGAGCTGTTCGTTAACGTGACTTGCGCTTTGATTTTTCCGTCCTTCACAACCAGCTTAGCTGGTTTTTCAAAATACGTATTTGCTGTTGACGTTGAATCACTGTCTGCTTTCCATACCACATATTGTGCTGAATATTGACCATCTGCTAAGCCTGCTGCTGAGGCAGAGCTGACCGGGGCTAGAGCAAACAATAGAACAAAGCTAAAGAATAATAAGACGTGTGATGCTGAACGAAGTGATTTCATATATATCCTCCTAATTGATATTGATAATTATTCTCAATAGACAATAAAAAAAATAACCTTTATCAGCGTATGAATCACACTCATAAATGATTATGATAATCATTATCAATTGAGTTTAAAAAATAAATCTTTGCTTTCGACAAGTCAAAGATGTCTGCTGCTACATGATGTAGTGATACACGGTTTAGGTAATCTGTCCCATTCATGATACCATGGCATAACCTCCCCATTCCATTACAGGGAAAAGAACCCTCTTCTCCTTGATATTATATGATGAATGAATTTATTGTCAACATCATTTTTCATACTATTGACTTAGATTTCTGGAAAATCACAAAAAAAAATCGATCAGGGACACTGATCGAAATCGATTAAGAAGGGACATGTTCACCCTTTTCACTATTTTTTCGCTCTAAAGACCAAGCATACATTTCCCGTATGACTGGTTCAATTTTCTTTCCTTGTTCTGTTAGTTCATATTCAATTCGCACGGGAATGTCGGGATATACTTTTTTCTCAACAAGACCTTCAGCTTCTAAATCTTTCAGCCTTTCTGATAATAACCGTCCGCTGATGTTCATTTCATTTTCTAGCTGACAAAAACGTTTTGGCCCTGTCAAAAGCTGATTGATGATCAGAATCACCCACTTCTTCCCTAAAATCTCCATGGCATCTGTAATTGGGCAGCCATCTACTTGAGCCATACTTTACTCCCTCCTGCTTTTCTCTACTTTTTTTCATTATAACATAATTAATTACTTGAAATAAGTCACTAACTATTATATAGTTTAGTTACTAAAAGTAACAAAGTAATCATTTTTATCAATTTTCAATAAACCATTGAACATGCAGATGCATATAACATGAAGGAGATGACCGAGCTTTGAATACAATAGAGCAGGTAAGATTAGGTGTAACAGAATTACATGTGTCCAGCTTTGAGCGTTCTTTGCCTTTTTATACAGACATTTTAGGTTTTACTTTATTAGAACAGACGGATTCTACTGTCACGCTTGGCAGCAACGCAAAGGAACCAATCCTTGTGCTGAAAGAAGATGTGCAGCTGAAAGAGAAGCCGGATCATGAGCCAGGACTTTATCATTTTGCGGTTTTATTACCTACCAGAAAAAAACTGGGCACATGGCTGGCGCATGTGATCAAAAAAGGCTATCCTTTAATTGGAGCGAGCGATCACTTTTTCAGTGAAGCCATTTATTTAAGTGATCCAGATGGCATCGGCGTTGAGATTTATGCTGATCGTCCTCAGGACATATGGGTAGGTGAGCATGGAGAGCTGAAAGGTGGCGGAAATGCTCCGCTTGATGGAGATGGTCTCCTGCAAGAAGCCGCTGATTCCACCTGGGAAGGACTCCCGGCTGGTACAGTCATGGGACACTTGCATTTCCATCTCAACCCAGAAGAAGCCGATTCCTTTTATGTGAACACGCTCGGTTTTCATATCCGAATGGCTCCCCCAGCCAGCTTATTCGTTGCTGGTGGCGTCTATCATCACCACCTTGCCTTTAATGCATGGGGACGCGGGAGAAAAGGAGCCATTGATCCACGTTTTTCAGGAATTAGAAGCTATACACTGGTTTTCCCAAAAGAAGACGATAGAACATCCGTCGTCGAACGTCTGACAAAAGCAGGTGTTCACATGAACACGACAGGAAAAAGCAACGAATTTATTGATCCATTTGGCGTTCTCGTTCGTTTACAGATTGAAGAAACAGACAAAAAAGAAGGTGCAGAATATGGACAAACACACAGAGGTTAAAACAGCCATTTTAAAAGATAAAATCAAACGAGTACAGCAAGAAGACGGATTTATATATATCACTGGACCTATTAAACTGCCAGTGAATTTAGACGGTAGAACGGTCATGTTTAACTGGTATTCATGGTTAAAAGATGACGGGAAAGAACCATTATCAGATGAAGCTTTAATCGAAAGCCTTTCCTCCCGTGAGCTTGCAGATCATCAGCAATCAAGTGTCCTTGTTTACGGAGATTTCGAACATGCTGATGAAGCGCTGATCCGCATGCATTCCATCTGCCACACCGGCGATATTTTCGGAAGCAAACGCTGCGATTGCGGGTTCCAATTGAAACAGTCTATGCGAATGATTGAGGACAATGGAGCAGGCGCACTGTTTTATTTAGCCAACCATGAAGGACGCGGGATCGGTCTTTTCAGTAAAGCTATGGCCTACATCTTGCAAGAAAACGGCTACGATACAGTAGAAGCAAACGAAGCACTAGGCTTTGAAGATGATACACGTCAATATGAAGAAGCGATTGCTGTTCTTCAAACATTGCGTACAAAGCCAGTCAGACTTATTACCAATAATCCGAAAAAGACGGATGCTATCAGTCATGCAGGCCTTTCTCTTTCTGGACGGATTCCACTTTGGGGTGATGTCTCTGAGTTCAATGAGAAATACTTGCAGACAAAAATTAACCGCTCAGGTCATATGAAGGCGGATCAAGAGGTGCGTACGATTGCCACATCATGAGCGATATATGAAACTAGCCCTTGAAAATGCCGAAGCAATGAAAGGTCAGACATCTCCCAATCCGCTCGTCGGGGCTGTGATTGTGCGAGAAAATGAAATTGTTGGGGTCGGGGCGCATATGAAGGCCGGCGAACCACATGCAGAAATTCATGCACTTAAAATGGCTGGAGACAAGGCAAAAGGTGCCACGATCTATGTGACACTAGAGCCTTGTTCCCACCATGGCCGCACAGGCCCATGCGCTGAAGCACTTGTGAAAGCTGGCGTAGAAAAAGTCGTCGTTGCTGCACTGGATCCGAACCCGCTTGTTGCCGGGCGTGGGATTGCCATTTTACAAGATGCAGGCATTCAAGTCATCACAGGCGTCATGGAGCAAGAATCCATTCTCATGAATGAAGTGTTCAACCACTTTATTACGAAAAAAACGCCTTTCGTGACACTCAAAGCAGGCATTACGTTAGACGGAAAAATTGCATCTGCTACGTCTGACAGCAAGTGGATTACATCAGAAACGTCCCGTTATGATGCACATCACATTCGCAGTATCAACGATGCGATCTTAGTCGGTGCGCAAACCGTCATTCACGACGATCCTTCATTAACAGCACGGATTCCAAACGGTCATCATCCAATTCGAATTGTCTTAGACTCTAAGCTGTCTATCCCGCTGACGGCAAAGGTGGTCACAGATCAAATGGCGCCAACATGGATCTTTACAACAAAACAAGCCGATGAAGAAAAACGAGCCGCTTTAGAAGCAGCTGGCGTCAGCGTCATCATGACGGATAGCGATATCCGGGTGCCCTTACAAGAAGTACTTCAAGTGCTCGGAGAAAGAAATATCTCCTCCCTGATGATTGAAGGCGGCGGACAAATCAATGCCTCATTTTTGGAGCAGCAACTTGTCGATAAACTCGTCATCTACATGGCGCCCAAGCTCATTGGCGGACGACTCTCTCCTTCTTTTTTCGGAGGCGAAGGCATACGCCTCATGAGTGATGCAATTGAACTGGATCAACTCTCTCTTGAACCGCTGGGAAAAGATATAAAGATAATGGGTTATCCTGTTTATCAATAAACAACAAAGCTTGTAGATTGAGTCTGCAAGCTTTTTTCTCATCATTGAATTTGAGGTGATTAAATTGAACATCAAAGGAATAAACCATTTATTATTTTCTGTTTCTGATTTAGAGACATCTATTGATTTTTACACAAAGGTCTTTAATGCCAAATTGTTAACAAAGGGCAGAACGACAGCTTACTTTGATTTGAACGGCCTGTGGCTTGCCCTCAATGTAGAAAAAGACATTCCTCGTCAAGACATCCATCACTCTTACACACACATCGCTTTTTCTATTGATGAGGAGGATGTAGATCCAATGTATAACAAACTAAAAGATTTGAACGTCAACATCTTACCAAGCCGGCCAAGAGACGAAAGAGATCAGAAGTCGATTTATTTCACAGACCCTGATGGACATAAATTTGAATTTCATACAGGAACCTTGAAAGATCGATTGGATTATTACAAACTAGAGAAAACACATATGGAGTTTTATGAATGAAACGCAAAGAAAAACAGAGAGGAAACAACAAGGTGCTATTCGTCATTAAATAGGAAAGATGGTAAAATATACATAGAAACGTGTTGCAAACGATAGTCCTCCCCCCTTCCATACTAAAGGTGTTTTTATGCCTAGAAAGGAGGGGTCAGTTTGAGAACAAAACTTGTGCGTTCACGCGTTGAGAGACGCAAAAACAAAAAGAAAAAAGCTTGTACCTGTAAGTACAAGCTTTGGTTCCTTATCTTAAATTCAATCCGAACTCTAGTCCAGTTCATCATATGGATTTTAGATAAGAGAACGTTCTGAATGAACCCTTAAGATGATAATGAAAAATAAAGCGGCACCTTCATTACCCCTAGTCAAGGTAATGCTGGTTCTATCTCGTTTCTGTTTTTTGGAGGGCTGCTTTATTTTTTCATATTATTTCAGTGTATTCCTCACATTTTAAATTTATACATAGAAAAAGCACACGGTAGTCAGCCGAGTGCCCAAATTAAATTTCTTTTCAGTTGTATGGTGAACGTTCAAGAAATTCACCTTGAAGCTCTCGTGCTTCAGTTTGAAAACTAGTTCAACTTAGTCCGAGTTGAACAAAAAACTTGTGCAACAATATGTTACCATAAGTAACAATTTGTTACCATAGTTAAGCTTATTTTTTAATCTTACTTATTCATTTCAAATGCAGAATTTTCATTATTTCAAATAAATTATACAGCTTTTTGTTATGCAATGAATCAAATAAACTGAACAACACTCAAAATAACTTTCAAGTATAATAACCTGTACTTTTCTTCTAAGCCCTCCTACTTTCTATTGGCAACTGTAAGACCTTATTAAGTTAAATAAAAAAGAATCAGTATATAAAAAACTGATTCTTTCTGCATACATTTATCTCAAACAAATCGTATTTAATCCACGAAACGTGTCGTAAAATGTTTCATGTGAAACATCTGTGATCTAATATTGATCAATTTCCCTCTATCAGCCTGCCAAAGCTTTCGGGTGAAAGTCCCGGTGAAATGCGCAGGCGGTGTAAGGACATCATGCCTTGTTCCTTTTTCGCATGTCCTGGTTCAGTGGTCACAGCCATTTCATATCCTGCTTCCTTCGCCAGCTTCAGCGTGTCTTCGTTATAGCGACCGACCGGATAGCTGACCATGACCGTTTGTTGGGAAAACCGCTGGTCAAAGAATACCTTCGATCCTTTTAATTCTTCTTCCTGCTGCTTCTGTGATAAACGATTGAGCTCTAAATGATGAATGGTGTGACTCTCTATTGAAATACCATGCTCCACCATATCATCCATTTGGGCATCGGTTAAATGATGCGGACGGCCAATGGACTGCTCGATCATAAAAATCGTGGCTTTCATTCCATATTCCTTTAAAATCGGAAATGCCTTTGTGTAGTTATCCGTATATCCATCGTCAAATGTGATAAGAACATACTTTTCACTTGGTGTCGAATTGGTCGAGAGAACTTGATATGCCTCTTTCGGCGACAGCGTGACATAGCCGTTGTCTTTCAGCCATTTCATATGAGCTGCAAATTCGCTCTTTGGCACACGTAAAGAATTACCACTAGAAATGCTGTGATACATCAAGATTGGAAGCGCAACGGGTTCCTTTTGCTGAATCCAGTTTTGTTTGTCTATCTCTGCCGCTTCAATTTGCTGCGTTTCTGTTGTTTCTTTCGTTTGTCCTTGACCCTTTACCTCTTTGATGGCTTGCTGGTTTCCTTCTGTTTGCTGTTTCGTACCCATACAGCCCGAAATGAGCAGCATGACTAAACCAACTGCAAGCCACATACATGTTTTTTTCATTCACCAATCCTGCTTTCTCTTTATCTACCGAATGATTATAACAGAAATTGGTTAATAACTGATATCTATTTTGACAGGGTATACATTTTTTTACACATTTCGATCATTTCAATGGCAAGCAGATGGATGGTCTCTGTTGTGAGCATTTGGTCTTCTGCATGTATGAGCAGTAAAGAAAAGGGAAGCTGTTCCCCTGCCGCCTCTTTTTGTATCAGTGACAAGTGCAGGTCATGGATGCTTCGAAACGCTTCCTCCCCTTTTTCAATCAACTGCTGCGCTGCTTCAAAGTCATCCGCTCTTGCTAGACGAATGGCTTCTACATAATGGCTTCGTGCCTCACCTGCATGGGCAATGATTTGAAAGGCTGCTCCCTGCATTTCCTCTAATACCGTCATCTGCTTCTCCTCCGATTGCTCAAGATTCATTTGCTAGTTTCAGTGCATGTTCTAGAATTTTTTCTCCATTCGCTGTTCCATATAATCTTACATTTACCACATCGACAGGTATATGATAAGGTGCCGCTGTTTTTTCTGCTGCCTTTCTCATAAAGCTAACTTGCGGCCCTAGCAAAATGACCTTTACATCGTCCCCATGCTCTTCTAATTCGTCCGCAATGGCCCCTTCAGGTATCGCATAAATTTCATAATCCAGCCCTTTTCCTTCTGCGGCTGCCATCATTTTAGATACCACAATCGACGTTGACATTCCTGCTGCACAAGCGAGAATGATTCGCTTCATATCCCATCACTCCTATTGATAAATAAAATCTGGTTCATCCCTTAATTTCCTCGTTTGGATTAATGTCTTGTACCAGTATCCTGACGCTTTCATCTGACGATTCCGTTCATTCTCCAGTTGGATCTCTACTAATCCGTAGCGATTCTTGAATGCATTCATCGGCGAGACATTATCCGTAAAAGCCCAGAGCATATATCCCTTACAGTTTGAACCTTCTTTTTTCGCTTGAAGGGCTTTTTTCAAATGCTGGCTGATAAATGAAATTCGGTACTGATCATCAATGATGCCGTCTTCGTTTTTAAACCGCTCTTCCTGCTCGACCCCCATACCGTTTTCAGCCACAAACCACTCGATATTGCCGTATTCTTCTTTTATTCTCATGCCCATATCATAGACGATATTCGGATAGATTTCCCAGCCTCTGAATGGATTCATTTTTCTCCCTGGGAGCTCAAATAGATCGTAATAATAAGATGGATGAAACGGTGTGTTTTCGTTCCAAGCCTTGCTAGGTGCCTTAACGCGATGCGGATAGTATAAATTAAGACCGACCACATCGACTGTATGATCTTTAATGATCTGAAGCTCTTCTTCCGTTGCATCGAAAAGAATGTCATGCTTTTTCAATACATCAAGCAGTTCTTCTGGATACTCGCCTTTAATGGAGGGATCTAAGAACACGCGATTAAAAAACAAATCATACATGCGGGCAGCTTCTTGATCATGCGACGCAGTCGATCTCGCATACGTCACTTCTGGATTGAGAATGACCCCGATTTTTGCACCGGCTGATTCCTTCAAGCCCATTTCCTGAAAAAGCTTCACCACTTTTGATGTCGCCAAGGCTTTATGATAGTTCCACTGCATCCATTTCTTCGTATTTTGCTCGAAAGGATAACGAATAGCATCTAGATACACACGAGTCTGAACAACAATCGGTTCATTAAAGGTAAACCAATGTTTGACCCGGTCTCCATAGCGTTCAAACACCTTTTCTGCATAGAGAACAAACAGCTCGACAACATGTTTAGATGACCAGCCGCCGTACTTTTCAAGCAAAACGGCAGGAAGCTCATAATGCTCTAAGCAAAACATTGGCTCTACACCTGCTTCAAGTAATTCATTGATGAAATCATCAATATAACGAGCATAGGCCTCATCTACAATTCCATTCTCGTAATCGATGAGAAACCTCGACCAATTGATCGATGTCCGGTAATGAGATAACCCAATTTCCTTCATAAGGGCGACATCTTCAGGATAGCGCTCGTAAAAATTCGTTGCTCCTGCTGGTCCGTATCCTTCGTGCCATACGTGATACCCCTCCTTATACCAAAGGTCTATATACGAATCCTGATGCGGTTTCTTCCCTTTCCAACCCTCCGTCTGCCAAGCAGAAGCCGCAGCACCTAGAATAAAGTCATTGGGTATGTCGATTTTGTTCATGTTGCCACCTGACCTTTCTTCGTGTGAATTTGAAGTCCTTCCCACATCCCTTGTAAATACATAGCTCCAAGTGCTCGGTCGTATAATCCATAGCCAGGTCTGCCCGTTTCACCAAAGATCATTCGTCCATGATCTGGCCGAAGATAGCCAGCAAATCCTTCCTTAAACAATGCGTTCACAATCGCTCCCATATCGAGGCTGCCTGCTGACGACAGGTGTGCCGACTCTTCAAAATCACCGTTTTCATACAAATTGACATTGCGTAAATGAGCAAAGTGTATACGCCCTTTTTTGGCATACTTTCTCGCAAGTGAAGGAACATCATTTTTCGCATTACAGCCTAGGGAACCGGAACAAAAGGTCAGTCCATGCTGTGAGCGTTCATCGAGCTGAAGGATACGATCTATTTGTTCTTCACAGCTGACAATGCGGGGCAGACCAAATATGTTCCAAGGAGGGTCATCTGGATGCAGTGCCATGTTCATGTTCTCTTCCGCTGCAACTGGAAGGATATTTCCCAAGAAATAGTCTAGGTTCTCAAACAACCCTTCCGCACCCAATGCCCTGTATGCAGCCATCAACTTTCTCATTTCTTCCTGCGTATAAGACGTATCCCACCCTGGTAAGGAAAGTTGATCTTTTTCTATATCCATCTGTTCAAGCTGATGCTGAAAATAAACAAGGGTCGTCGATTGATCAGCTAGTGGGAAATCGAGCTGTGTTCGTGTCCAATCAAGGACTGGCATGAAGTTATAACAAATGACCTTCACACCATGCCTTGCTAATCGCCGGATATTTTCTTGATAATGCTCGATATAAACATCCCGGCTAGGCTTTCCCAGCTTAATATCTTCATGGACCGGGAGACTTTCTACGACTTCAAAAGCAAGATCGTGACGTTCGATTTCCGCTTTTAAATGAGCAATACTTTCCTCCGGCCACAGATCACCAGCCGGCACATCATAGACTGCACTGACAATCCCTTTCATGCCGGGAATTTGCCGAATATATGAAAGGGAGACAGGATCTTCTTTGCCATACCATCTAAATTGCATGTTCATTCATGAGCCCTCCTTCTATTCTGAATCAGGTGCTGCTTCTGGCTTCCGGTTGGATAAGAGGACAAAAGGTAAATAGATGAAAACAGCGACAACAATACAGATGAGCTGTGTGATGACAGCCCCCATACTGCCAGCGGTAGACAGCCAAGCATTCACAATCGGAGGTGTCGTCCATGGCACCATCACCACCGCTTTCCCCGCAAAACCTGTAGCGGTTGCGATATAACCAATCGTACCTGTCACGAGTGGTGTAACGATAAACGGAATCGCCATCACAGGGTTCAACATGACAGGTAATCCGAAAATAACTGGTTCATTGATGTTAAACAGTCCAGGTCCTGATGAAAGCTTGGCAATGCTCCGCATCTCTTCCCTTCTTCCTGCTATAAAAATGGCGATCAACAGACCAATCGTCACACCCGAACCACCAATGCTCATATACACATCCCAAAATGGCATCGTGATAATATTTGGAATCTCTTTGCCCTCTTGAAATGCTGTCATATTCACTGCAATTGATCCTAATAACAGCGGCTCGCGAATCGGTTTAATCATTTGGTTGCCATGAATACCGATCACCCAGAAAAATTGAGCCACAAACATTAACGTTAAAATACCAGGCAGTCCCTGCACAACACTTTCAAGCGGACGCTGCACGACGTTATACACCGCTTCATGCAAATAAATGCCTGTCACACGATGAAACGCAAACCCGAATGAACTAATGATTGTAATCGTAATAATTGATGGGAAAAGTGAAGAAAAAGACGTCGCCACATTTGATGGAACAGAATCTGGCATCTTAATTTGCAGCCACTTCACCTCGGTAAGCTTACAAAAGATCTCTACAGAGACGATGGCAATGATCATACCCAAAAATAAGCTTTTTGGATCGGAGAATTGCCTCGCCAGCACATCGACAACCTCACGCATTGATCCATCGACTTCAAGAAGAAGTGTCGTCGGAATAACGGATATAAATGAAATCAATGCCATTAATCCTGGGAACAATGATTTGTGTCCATTGATTTTCCCGAGCTCAATCCCGATAAGGAACACAGCCCCGATCGTTAAAAAGTTCAGCGTGGCATAATTGATTGCCTTCATAATTGGCTGAAGCTCTGCTAAAAACCTGAATATCTCAAAATGGGCAAGCCCCGTTTCCGGGCTCATGATCATATTTGCGACCAGTACAGCAAATGCCCCCGTAATGATAATTGGCATTAATGTGACAAATGCTTGCTTAATCGCCATAATATATTTCTGATTTGTAATACGATAAGCGACATGTCCCATGACGTCGGCCGCTCTCTCTTTAAAGCTCATGATCCGTCTCCCCCTTTACAAAAACTCGTGATCATCCTCCTTTTTGATGTTATTTTAAAAGCGCTTTCATTAACATCCAATCTTTTTCCTCACAGATGCGGAAATGGGTATCCTTTTTTTTCATCTGGCTGTTCCAACACGTGCAGCGCCGCCGTCAGTTCTTCAAATGAAGCAGCTTTGATGATTTGCTCCACCACTTCCTTCTGCTCTGTCAAACGCACAAGAAATTGATAAAGTGACTGCAATTCTTTATGATACGTCTTCTGTATACTTAACAAACAGGCGACCTGTACCCGATCGTCGCCCCACAACACTGGTTTTCTCAACGTACAGATCGCACAAAACGTATCATCTGTTGCCGGTTTGATTGGGTGAGGGATCGCGACCAAATGACCGAACGACGTAGGTGACACTTCCTCTCTTTCCAGTAATAGCTGTTCAAAATCATCCGGGATTCGGTTTTGTTCTTGCAATACATTCACGAAAAATTGAAGAACCTCTTCCCTTGTTTGTAGATCTTGCTGAAAAAAAGTCATCTTCGGACTGATATATCGCAAGACCCCCATTTCTTGTGACCCCTGTACAAATCGTTTCAGCCTCAACATATCGTCTTCACTGAGGATCGTATGTACATCAATCACTGGCACAGGTAGTGTGTTCTGAAGCGGGATGGTACTAATGATCAAATCGATACTTCTCAAGTCATACGACAAAAGGTCACTGACACTTGCAGTTCCAGCAATTTCTAGCCTTTCGCTAAAGGCGGCCTTCAGCTTATGGAGAAGAAGCTGACTGCTCGCGACACCCGTTGCGCACACAATCAAGCATTTTTTTCTCACAGTCTGAGTTTTTGTCCGCTCTATGGCAGCACCAATATGCAGCGCCAAATATCCGATTTCATCTTCATGAATCTCTACATTCTCATTTTCCTTCAACCATCTTCCCATATAGACACCTGCTTCAAAAGCAATCGGATAATGCCTTTTTATGTCTGATAAATAGGGGTTACGGATGTTCATATCATATCGGAACCGATGAATCGCTGATCTCAAGTGAAGACTTAGTCCCACAATCAATTCCTTGTCTGTCTGAATATCAAGTGACATGTGCTCTTCGACATAACCAAGTAATTGGTGAGTTAAACGGAAATGCTCTTCATCAAGCATGTGAAATAGCGTGTGGCCCGTTTCTCCATACGCCATCATTTTTGCCCCCATTAAATGAATCGCAATATAGGCCATTTCAGATAATGGAAAATCTATACCGAGTACGTGACGCATATCTTCTGCCATTTGCCTCGCCACTTGAAAAGCGGGCTGTGTTTGAATGTCTTTGAGTTCTCCTTCCGGCATCATGACCAATTTTTTCTCTTCAATTCGTTTGCACGCAATGGCGATATGTGTCACTAAGTTGCTTAAACCGATCTCTGACACATGAAGGCCGCTTGCCTTTGTACGTGAACGCACCATATCTTGAATCAATTGATATGTTTCTTCAGGTAAAAGGGCAGGATTCGGATGCTCCTGCTGAAACACATGCTCAGCTAGACAATACCTTAATTTCATTTCATCTCCAGTCAGCCTCAGTCCATATTTAGGACGGTGTGCAACAGAGAGTCCATGTAAAGAGAAAATATGCTTGACTGCTTTCAGGTCATTTTTCACAGTAGATTCACTCACAAATAATTCCTCGGCCAATTCATCTAATTTCATATAGTCTTCGGACAATAAAAGCCTTCTCAATAAATAAGAGATACGATCCTCCGGCTGATTTGGAATAACTTGATTCTTTTTTTCATTTCTTTCTCTCATTGAGTTTTTCAAAAAAGTACGAAATGCTCCATAATCTTCGACAGTCAATGTATACCCTGCTCCACGTTTCATATGAAGTGTTGCCCCATGTGCTTCTAACACTGATTTAAGCGCTTTCATATCTGTTCGAACTGTTCGTGATGTGACGCCTATCAGGCGTGCAATTTCTTCACCTGTCAGCTCCTGCTCTGCCTGCATTAACCGCCTCAACAGCTCCTCCTGACGTAGAGATAACATAGACTTCCCCTCCCTTGGTCAATTACTTTTGCCTATCATCATAAACGAAAATAGAACTCTTTGCCCAGTTTTTCTTTCCGACCGGGAACTTTGTTATGGATCAAACGTATGAATATGAAACAAGAGGAGGGATACATCATGTTTGTTATCATCATCATACTAGCTTCTTTAGGCGCCATTACCGCCCACATGTTTACACCAAAAGATAAGCGTTCATCTTCTAAGCATTCTGCACATCACAGTTCAACAACCAGTAACTATACTGATTCGTATACACATCACGCTTCTGATACCTCCTGCGGTGGTGATTCAGGTGGTAGCGGCGGATGTGACTAAACCCAAAAAAACAGCCGCTTGTTCAGCCGGCTGTTTCGTTTATTTTATTAAAGAGCTTTCCAGCCCCGTTCAATTAAATGTTTGACATCCTTTGCAAAATCCTCGCCTTTTTCCATCACATCTTGGGCTCTTCCTGCAAAATTACTAGCGACAGCGAGTTCCATTTTTTTTAACTCAAAGTGCATAATTTTTTGGTCTATCTCCGTAATATAGGTTTCATACTCATTGTTCACAATGTCGTGCAGCACGTGATAGGCTTCTTTCCGATGACGGTGAAAGTCCGTTCCTCTCTCACCTTTCCATGACGAATCTAGAGCAGGCTTCTTGATTTCCTTTATGTCAGACTGCGCAAGATCTTGTTCTGTTCGAATATTACTTTTGGCTGTCTTTAACCGAGAGATCATTTCGTCAAATTCTGCACGTTTGTTTTCAATCCCCATATGCAGATGGTGCAGCATCTCGGATAAACTCATGTCATCCACCTCTATTAGACCTCATAAGAAAGCACGGCGTCAGTGTTTTTGAAACCAGGCAGATCATCTGCTTTTTCCAGTCCTGACATTTCTATCGTTCGCTTTCATTAAGTATAGTATAAGGTGAAAAGCCTTAGGCTTAAATAGGGAAAAGGTGTCCTTTTAACATGGTGTTTGGAAGAAAAACGGAATAATCTAAGGTCATAAATCCCGAATTATATATGAGTCTTTACGACTATATTTTACATCGTACTCAGATACGCTATCAATAAAACGATTGGGGCTTATGATTTTGCCGCAATCGCTTCATCCTGTTCTTTTAGCGTCTTCACATTTGAGCGTGTATCCTGAACGTTTTTGATCAAGGCTTCTTTAAAGCTTGAGACCATTTCGCCCACCTCAGCTTCACGTGCCGTCCACTTGGTCACAAATTCAAGGCTGTTTTCACCAGCTTTATCTGCTGCTTTTTTCATTGTTAAAGCTTCAACTGCTTGGGAGACTTCATCTAGTTTATCCATCACTGTTTGGTAGTTTAACTTAATTTGTCCCATTATGATATCCTCCAGATTGGTTCAGCATGAAGCTCGCTTACAAGCTGCTCCATGCTTTTGAGATCAAGCGTTTTGCGTCTTCTACTGCGTCTTCTCCTTTTTCAGCCAAACGTGCGGCATCTCCAGCTAAAGAGCTGGCAAAGGATAAGGCAGCCTGCTCTGCTTCTAGTGTACTGATTTTGAATTCGATTCGGCTCACGTAGCGTGGGTATTTATCGCTTACGATCGTTTGCAGCGCATCATGCGCTTCATTTCGTTCTGATTTGAAATCTTGGCTCCGCTCACCTTTCCAAGAGGCCCCAAGCTTTGGCTGCTTGATTTGTTTTAGGTCTGTTTCTGCGGCATCTTGTTCACGTTCAACCTTACTTTTTGCCTTTTTGAGTCGAGCAATTTTCTCTTCGATCTCTGCCTTTTTATTTGAAATGCCACCGTTAAGGGCAGACAGCATATCCGATAAGCTCATATGGGTTCCTCCTCCTGTCAAAAATAAAAACGCTGCTTAGAGTCCCTCTAAACGAGCGTAATGGTGAATCGCACTTTTTCCAATATTGTTATTATAAGGTTCAAAGACTCATGTTTGAATAGGTATTTATGCCCTTTTTATGGTATAAATATGCTTTCAATCTGCTTCATACCACACCTTAAGCCCTATTTTATAGGGGGTCAAAATACACAACCACCCTTCTGGAAACACACATAGTCTTACGGTCCTAGGACAAACAAAAGCCGCCCGGGGAGGGGCGGCTTTTGCAGCGGCTTATGATGCCGATTCTTCTGAGTCTTGTTGATTTTTCACGTACCAAATGAATTTCCCTGTATATCCGTAGATGATGGCAAGACCAATGGCAACAAAGCTCAGCCACATAAATGGTAAATAAGAGAATGTCGAGACGCCTAGAATCCCTGCCATGTAAATTCCGTTATCTGACCATGGAACCATACCAGACGTAAGTGTTCCACCAACCTCAGAGTTTCTAGATAACACACGTCTGTCTAATTTTAATTTGTCATAGCTTTTTTCCATGATTTTTGGTGTAAGAATTAATGAGACATACATTGCACAACCAAAGATATTCGCAAAGAATGCTACTACAAGTGTAGACAGTGTCACATTTCCTGCATTGTGCAATTTTTTCTCGAATGTTGCGACGATCACTTTTAACACGCCTAAGTATTCAAGAACTCCACCAAAACCAAGTCCAAGAATAATGACCACTAGAGATCCTAACATATTGACAATACCGCCACGGTTCAACAGTGTATTTAAGAAATCTACATCTGAATTAATAGAGAAGCCGTTATAAGCTGTACCAAGCGCATCAGCTGGGTTCATTCCTTGGAATGCCATCGCCCAGACTGCCCCAAGCAGTGCACCAATTGCGATAACAGGCATTGACGGTTTTTTCAATACAAGTAATAGGACAACAATGACTGCCGGAATGATCATCCAAATATTAATCGTGAATGTATCCTGCAATGCTTGTTTCAAAAACTCTACTTTATCTTGATCAATATTTCTTCCACCATACATAAATCCAGTAATTGTAAACATAATAGCCGTAATAACAAAGGCCGGTATGGATAAAACCATCATGGCTCTTACATGCGCCAGCACGTCCACTTTTGAAAGAGAGGAAGCGAGCACAGTACTATCAGATAGAGGAGATAATTTATCACCAAAATAAGCGCCAGATAAAACAGCCCCAGCTACGATCGGTAATGGGATACCTAATCCTTCACCAATCGCAATCATCGCAATACCTGCCGTTCCAACTGTCCCCCAAGACGTACCAGTAGCAACAGACATAATAGAACAGATAATCAGTGTAGCTAATAAGAAGATATTAGGATGAATAAATTCCAGTCCGTAATAAATTAATGTGGGTACAACACCGCCAGCAATCCATGTACCAACAAGTGCACCTACTGCAATTAAGATTAAAACAGCCTCTAATCCATTTGATATCCCTTTTGTGATCGCATTTTGAAGGTCTTTGTACGAATGCCCTAAACGAATTCCTAAAGCAATAACCATAAACCATGAGATGAACAATGCTAGCTGAATATCTAATTTGAAGTAAAGAGTGAATGATAAAACAATTGCTAAAAATAAGCCAAGTACAGACACGACTTCTAAAATAGACGGTAGACGTGGTGTTTTCATTTTGTTTCCTCCCTTTGTGCGTGCGTTAAGCGTTTTCAAAATATTGTGAAAAAAGTGTGTCAATTCGAAAGAAAGTGAATTGCCTGTTTTTCTCTATTTCACAGGCAATTCCACATATTAATAAAATAAAATTTTTGATATTATTATCGCTCTAGGAGCTCTGCACCCGCAATGCCAGGCTTTGTCATCTCGTAAGGATTCAAAATAATATCAAGTTCTTCTTCTGTTAACACATCATTTTGCAGGCAAAGATCTCTGATCGATTGTCCTGTTAAAATGGCTTCCCTTGCGATTCTAGCCGCGGCTTCATAGCCTAAGTGAGGGTTTACCGCAGTAATGACACCTGCACTTTTTTCGACATATTCTTTCAAACGTTTTTCATTTGCTTCGATGTCCGCTAAACAATGATCTGTGAATGAGCGGAATCCGTTATTCATTATACTAATAGATTGAAGCAAGTTAAAGACCAGAACAGGCTCCATCACATTTAACTCAAGCTGGCCTGCTTCAGAAGCAAGACAGATGGTGTGGTCGTTCCCAATGACCTGGAATGCGATTTGGTTAATGAGCTCTGCCATGACTGGATTGACTTTCCCAGGCATAATGGATGATCCCGGCTGACGGGCTGGCAATGCAATCTCAGCAAGACCTGCACGTGGGCCAGATGCCATTAAGCGAAGGTCATTCGCAATTTTAGACATGTTCATCATGCATACCTTTAAGGCAGCAGATACTTCTGTGTATGCATCTGTATTTTGCGTCGCATCTACAAGGTGCTCTGCGCCTACTAATGGCAGTCCAGAAATATCAGCAAGCTTCTTCACTACGATTTCGATGTAGCGAGGATCTGCATTGAGGCCTGTCCCAACAGCTGTCGCACCCATATTTACTTCATATAAATGCTGTTTTGATTGGTTGATTCGTTTAATATCACGGCTGAGCACACGGCTGTATGCTTCAAACTCTTGTCCTAAACGGATCGGAACAGCGTCTTGTAAATGAGTACGCCCCATTTTGATGACATGATCGAATTCTTTTGCTTTCTTTTGAAATACGTCATGCATGGCCTGCATCGTCTCAAGTAAAATGTCTAACTGCTTGAGCACTGCAATATGGATCGCCGTTGGGAACGAATCATTTGTCGATTGTGACATGTTCACATGTGTGTTTGGACTTAAATGAATGTATTCGCCCTTTTGATGTCCCATGATCTCGAGGGCTCTGTTTCCAATGACTTCATTGGCATTCATATTCATAGACGTTCCTGCGCCGCCTTGAATCGGGTCTACGATGAAATATTCATGGAATTTGCCTTCAATCACTTCATCTGAAGCTTGAACGATCGCATTTCCAATTCCTTCATATAAACGTCCGACTTCCATATTGGCTTGAGCTGCTGCTTTTTTGACAATGGCAAATGCTCGAATGAGTTCTTCATGCATGCGATATCCTGTAATTGGGAAATTCTCTTTTGCACGAAGCGTTTGAACACCATAATACACGTCTGCGGGAATTTCTTTTTCACCTAGAAAATCCTTCTCGTAACGATAAGTTGCTTGAACCATCTCGTATGACCTGCTTTCTATAGAATAGTTAAATCACTAAATCTTCTGCGATTGGCGTTTCCATAATCTTTTTCACTTCTCGTGGATCTGTTGTTTTACCTAATGCCCACATGAGCTTTGGCACGATGGCTTCTGTGTTCATGTTTCTTGAACGAGCAACCAGTTCTTGATTGATTTTACGTCCTACTTCATACACACTCATGTCTTCTCCTTCTTCGAGACACTGAGTGGTGATCACAACAGAAATGCCTTCTTCCAGCAATTCGTTGATTTTTTCTAAAAGATTTCTTCCTTCGAAAGGAATTCCGCCGCTGCCGTAGCTTTCAATAACGACTCCTTTGTACAACCCTTTGATTGAATCTAAAAACTCAGGCTTCAGTCCTGGATGCAGTTTTAATAAACAAACGTCTGTGTTCAAGGATGCATCTAATTTAAGCGGTTTCATTGATGATCTTTTTACTTTGCTATTGTATTCAATTTGATGATTTTCAATCGATGCAATATATGGGTAGTTAATACTTTCAAATGCATCGTAGCTTTTCGTTCTTAGTTTGATTGCGCGAGTTCCTTGAATGACTCTGCCATCAAACACGACGTATACGCCGCCAACACCGTCACATGCAAAACGAATCGCATCTGTAATGTTTTTCTTCGCATCTGTTTTCTTAAACGTAATCGGGATTTGTGACCCTGTAATGACAATTGGCTTATCAGGATTTTGCAGCATATACGATAGTGCTGCTGATGTATAGGCCATTGTGTCCGTACCATGCGTGACGACAAATCCGTCATATTGATCATAATTTTCATAAATGGCTGTTGCGATATCAACCCAGTATTCAGGCTGCATATTGGTACTATCTATACTCATTAGGGACTTTGTGTCCATTGTGTAGTCTGCGTTAATTTCGTTTAAATAGCTTAAAAGGTCCTCAGCTTTAACACCTGGAGCTAAACCATTTTCACTTTCTACAGATGCAATCGTCCCACCAGTGGTTAAAAGCAATAATTTCTTCAACAGGTCCACCTCTTTCAGTAAAATTACTTCGTTTGTCACACATATTATAAGCCAGCTTGTGCTATTCTATAATATACGCTTTACGCGTACCTTCATTGCCATTATAGTCACATAACGCGAATTAATCAAGAAATTATTACGCATAACGCGTACACTCTTTGTCAAAATATGATATACTGTTGTTGTATATAAAGGAGCGTTCATGTATGATACTCGATCGTTTAACCACCCTTAGAAAAAAGAAAAAATGGTCTCTCCAGCATACGGCAGATCGCCTAGGTATCGCCAAAAGCACCTATGCCGGTTACGAATCTGGGTACCGACGACCTTCGCTTGAAGCAGTGAAACTGCTGGCTGATTTGTATGATACGTCCATTGATTTTTTACTTGGTAGAACGGACGAGCCAGAGATCCAACGCAAAATCTCTGATATCAAAATTGAGCTGACGGAAGCAAAAGAAGGAACCATCCATGTAGACGGCGTTCCACTAACAGATGAAGAAATCAAACAGCTTGTTGCCTTTATTCGGGCGAAAAACACTCTGAAAGTATAAACAACACAAAAAAGAGAGGTCCCTGTCATAGAGGTACCTCTCTTTTTCTGCTTACGACAGCTCACTTAATTCCTCTAACCGCCGCTTCGCTTCTTCTTTATTAAAGGAACTATAATAGCGATAATTCTCATCATCTAAGATGCGGTAATGCTGGCTTAGTACATTTTGCTGGAGACGAAACGTACCTTTTTTCACAGACGTCCGCCACCAAACCTTTCCGCCAATCGTACGTTCAACAGATAAATGCAATTCATCGTGGGCGACGACTTCCAAAATCTCAAGCGGATCATCCCCAAGTGTCCCTTTTAAAATGTCACTATCCCTGAATAATGCACATACGGCCGCAGATTGCGTCCAGTTGAGGCGAAGACGATTCTTTTCTACCTGCTGCAAATGCCGTTTGGATAGCCCAAGCACCTCAGCCATGCGGTCCTGTGTATAGTTTTTTTCTTTTCGAATTCGTGCCATTTGTTCTGTGACGAGGTCGATTACCATTTCTTTGTCCATCTCTCATCACCTCTTGATTGTTCAGTCTTTACTGACATCATACACGATTTCTTAAAAAAAGTGGCGTCTCACCTCATGGAATGATGGCGAAAACATCTATTGATTCTACTTTTCACCATGACCATGCTGCTGTTTCCAATTTTCTTGGGCAGTCTCATGTAAATATGGATAAATGTTTTGTTTCACCGTTTGCTCAAATACTTCTTCATCTAAAATACTGTACGCCGGAATCTTGATCAATTTCCCATCCATTTTCCGAATGAGCACATCCATGAACAGAAATCCCCTGATACTGTAACGATGCCTGCGCATATCTATAGATTGAATGTCTTGAAAAGGGATTGTTTGTTGCCGGTATAAAACAGCGCCATTCTCTCCTCGCTGAATGCGAAAAATCACATTTCCCCTCTTCGTAAAAGCCGGAAGAATCATCAAAAAAGAGATCCACCCATAGACAATGCCTAATAATCCGCCTAAAAATAAAAACAACGTATAATTCGATTCAAATGTAAGAGCTTCTGAAAATAACCAAATACCGATGATGCCAAACCCGCCCGTTGCTAAGAATGCCCATACTCTTAGAAAGGGTCTGCTCCTCACTTCTATTACTTCACTTGGATTCAAGCGCCATTCTCCTTTTCTCCATTAGAATATAGAACGTAATCCGTCCCTATGAGCCGTCTCTATCCGAAATTCATTTTCCTTCATGCCCGACACTAGCCAAGAATGCTTCTGCCCCGGAATAACAAATATCATAGACTCTACATCCGGCGTATTATTTTTATCATAAGTGACCTTCATCAAAGAATCCATTTTTCCTTTTCTGACCCTTACATCAGAAACAAATGCCCGCACAAGCTCTTGGTTCTCTGCTTTATTTAGAAAAGAAGGGCAATCCTCATTCCCTTGACTGGCTTGTTCTAACAGCAGTTCAAATTCTTCCGCCTGCAAATTCATGACTGGTGTGAGGTGATCACTCATGTGTATGTTCAAAAAGGTTGTCACTTGCTCCACAGTCTGCTGATCTTCTTTTAGTTTGTGAATCTGATGCACTTGTTGATCATAAAGCGTATGATGCGCATACACACCTGCCTGAGTCGTATGAAAGGACGTACTGACCTCTTCATCTAATGCACCAAACCTTGAAGCTTTCACGGTATGTGATGCATCATTCATGGCTTGAATGAAATGCCGGTATTCTTCTTTATAACGGTATTGTCTATTTCGAAATTCCAGCACGTCTTTTGCCAGCAAAGAGCGACATGCAATTTCAAATAAAAATCCAAGACGTTCATCCTCTACATCTGGATAATAGGCTTCCTTTAAAGACATCCCTTGCTCAAAATAGCCTTCACTGTAAAAACTAAAGATGAGTTCCTCGATACTTAGACTTAGCTGATCCAACTTGATCTCTCCTTATCCAAAAGAAAATGCGCCCTTCAAGAAATCACCTGCACCTTTCAACAGCGAATCTGCGGTTTCTTTTGTTTTTTCTATTCCTTTATGTATCACCTGATTTGCTTGATCAATGGTGTCATTGACTGCTTTAACACCTTGACCTGCCAGTTCAAATGCTTTTTTTCCTTTATCGACAACCGCATGAATTGGGTCTTTTAATTTCACTGCGACCTGTTCTGCAAAACCAGAAGTAAGCTTGGCGACTTTTTCACCAATAAAGCCACCTACTGCTGATCCTATCGCACCGCCAACCACTGTTCCAATCGGTCCTGCAAAGCTTCCAAGAGCGCCGCCCACAACGGCACCTGCAACAGATCCGCCTGCAATAAAGACCGTATTATTCACTGCATTTCCAACAGCCTTTGCATTTTCACGCTTGAGAACTTCTGGCTGATCCCCAAATTCCGCATAGTTCTCCGCAATTTTCAGACCGCAGCCAACCGTTTCTGTTGCACCCGTGACGACCGTTGCAATGATGGCATTTCCTTTCGCAAACCTTGCACCATTTTTCAGAACAGACTTGATGCCAGCTGTGTCCTTCCAATTGATACTTCCTTTTGTGAAATCACGTACACTGTTCGTGAACGCAACTGTATCGCTAGGATAAAATTTCGTAAATTTCTTATGGACTAGGTCAGCCATCGACCAATTCGATCGTTTTAATAATTCTTTTTTGCTCAGCCAAATCCTTGCCAGCCGGTCAAATCTCGTTCCTTCTACCCGTCCGGTCACATCAAGAAGGAGCTTTGAATGTTGCGCAGCATAGCGGCCATTTTCTTTGATAAAGGTTGTCATGCCAAGCCCATAGTATTTCGCCTGCATCATCACAATACCAGCTAAGCTCGTGAGTGTACCATATTGATCATACAAACTGTACATTTTCCTTAAAATATCATCAGCTTCGACCATTTTATCCATTGCATGACGAATAGCAATGTCGTCACTGCTCAATTTGCTCATTAAGGCTTGTCCAGAACCCCACGCATCTCCTACTCCAGAAAAACAGCTTCGATAACGGGGATCACAGCCTAGGATGAGGCCATCCAGTTCACTATGTAAATCGTGGTGCTTTGTTTCGATGGCCGAAAGCTCTCCTACAAAATCATTCGCCAGCCCTGTCAGCTGATCTGGATCTACTACAATGTCACGCGACATCACATCATCTCCCTTCTCGGTTTCTTTCTCTCCGTTCTTCTCGCCTTTTTCGCTCAAGCTCTTCCATTCTGGCGATTTCAGCTTTACGTTCCTCGATTTTGACAGCAGCATCCCGCAGTTCCTGACTTGTTTCAAGCAAGTCCTTTTCAAATTGATCATAGCGTGTCACTGTTTCCTCAAAGCTTTGATCAAATTTATCTCTTGCTTCCCCTTGCCAGCCTGATCCAACTGCCTTCAGCCGATTCTCAAGTAGCTGCTTCGACTGCCGAATGCCATCAGCAGCTTCCTGGAACTTTTGAGCGAGTGCAAGTGTTTGACTAGAATCCAACTTTCGCACCCCTTTCTCCCAAATTAACGTACAAATGGATGATTTTATATGTCCTCATTATAAATAAAAAGACACCCAAAAAAATCACCCTAAAGAACCATTCAGCACATCGCAAAATAAAAGTAGGTCTTTTTCCTCTCTAATTGTCAGAGAAAACCTTTCTTGTTATGAAGCGCATTCAAGACATGATAAAATGAACATATTCTACAAAAGGAGTGACGTATTGATGAAAGAGGAAATGATCCAGCGATTCACAAGTTATGTAAAAGTGGATACACAGTCTGATGCAGACATAGAGAGCTGCCCATCCACTGAAGGACAGCTGAACTTAGCAAGGCAGCTAGTTGAAGAGATGAAATCCATCGGCATTCAAGAAGTGACAATGGATGAAAACGGTTATGTCATGGGCACGATTCCATCTAACACAGACAAAGAAGTGCCAACCATTGGCTTCCTGGCTCATATCGACACAGCCACTGACTTCACTGGCAAGAACGTGAAACCGCAGATTCATGAGAACTATCAAGGCGGGGACATCACGTTAAACGAAGATCTACATATCGTATTATCTCCAGCGCAGTTTCCAAATTTACAAAAATACCAAGGACATACGCTCATCACGACTGATGGCACGACCCTGCTTGGTGCAGATAACAAAGCAGGTATCGCAGAAATTATGACCGCCATGCATTACCTGATTGAGCATCCAGAAATCAAGCATGGAAAAATTCGTGTCGCCTTCACACCAGATGAAGAGATCGGCAGAGGACCTCACAAATTCGATGTTGATGCCTTTGGCGCTTCTTATGCTTATACGATTGACGGCGGCCCGCTAGGAGAGCTTCAATATGAAAGCTTCAACGCCGCAGGTGCAAAAGTATCAATTAAAGGAAACAACGTCCATCCAGGGACAGCAAAAGACAAAATGGTCAGTGCTGCAAAGATCGGCATGCTCTTTCACAACAAACTTCCTTCAGATGAATCTCCAGAATACACAGAAGGATACGAAGGCTTTTTCCATCTCACGAGGTTTGTAGGAGAAGTAGAAGAAGCAGAGCTGCAATATATTATTCGAGATTTTGATAAAGAGAAATTCAACAAGCGCAAAGCACTGTTTGAAAAAATCGCAAACGACTTAAAAGCGGTCTACGGCGAAAACAGCATCACCCTTAGCATTCAGGATCAATACTACAATATGAGAGAAAAAATTGAGCCAGTCAAACATATCGTAGACATCGCTCATGAAGCCATGGAAAACCGCTCAGTGACACCTGTCATTGAACCAATCCGCGGCGGTACAGATGGCTCACAGCTTTCATATAAAGGACTTCCAACGCCAAACATCTTTACTGGCGGGGAAAACTTCCACGGTAAATATGAATTCATCTCTGTAGAGAACATGCTGAAAGCGTCAGAAGTGATCGTGGAAATTGCACGTTTATTTGAAGAAAAAGCATAAACATGTTTACAACCGTTCCTGTTCGGGAACGGTTTTTTAATAAAAGTTTACAATTTTCTGAAACTTTTATGACACTTAATCGTACTAATAGAGACAACCCCAGAAAAATTCTTCTTGACGAGTGAAATAACTGGAAATATAATAGTTAAAAACAACCAGTATTTTAGACCTAAAAAAAGCAGCCAGAATAAACCTTTAGAACTAAACGCTATTTGCTAACTATTTTCAGTTATAAACATCACTCACCCTGTCTACACTTAAAGAATAGGATGAATTGGAGGAATGTCATATGATGATTTTATTGATTATCGCTTCACTTTGCTGCTACTTACTATTCTCTTTCAAAAAAGATAACCGCACCCAAAAACGAAAAAGCGCAGAGCTTTCGGAGTTTGAAATCTTTCGTATGCGCCGCCACTACAACGGCAAACGCCGTCACCCACTAAACGATGCACCCAAACAAGTATAAATGTAAAAAGAAGGGCCTCATCACCAGGGGCTCTTTTTATGTATAAAAAACGACCAAATTCATGGCCGTTTCTCTTGTTTATTTATACACCTTCGCAGGTACTTGAATCATAGGAATTCCTACATAGTACGGTGAAATTTCATATGGCTGGAAGACAACAGCGATTCCCTTTTTCGTGAAGTAGTACTGCGTGTCGTAGCCGATTTGAATATCGCTTTTTTTCAGATTCGCATAGAATTTACTTTTATGCTTCTTTGTGTAGTTATAGATATAATCTCTTACTTTTGTACGCTTTTTCTTTGTTTTCACCACATCTGTAAAGTACAGTTGCTTTGTTTTTTTCTTTGTTAACACATAGTTCATGCTCGTAACCATCGTATCCCCGTGCATGCTACCGTCATTCATGTAATCATAGTTTAGGATACTTAGTTTCTTCCCATTGTTAAATTTCGTTTTAAACGATCTCTCGTATGTGATCTTCCCAA
Source organism: Bacillus sp. XT-4 (assembly GCF_050864245.1). NCBI lineage: Bacteria > Bacillati > Bacillota > Bacilli > Caryophanales > Bacillaceae > Bacillus > Bacillus sp. XT-4. Next base: position 39,582 of record NZ_JBPAFI010000003.1, on the reverse strand, counting down.
TGCCTTCTTTTTTCGCTTCGTCCTTTAAGAACAAATACGTAGAATAGGAAAATGCGATATCTTCTTTTAAATCATGGTTGATGGTTTTCATATGCGCTTTACTAAGGTTTTTCACCTGTGCATATTTAAACGTTTTTTTCTTTTTATAATAGTGTGTGCTTACTTTTGCTTTTTTCACTTGTTTGGCATCCGCAGATCCAACTGGCGCAAACAATGAAACAATCAGCGAAAAAATGAGCAGGCTGATCGTTAGGCCTTTTTTCATTGTCATAGTAAAAACCCCCATTTTTGTCTATTACCAATTGAGTATACCATGACAAAAGAACCAAAAGAAGTGTTCTTTTCCATATTATTCTTTATTTTTTATGTGAGGTTTGTTTACCGTTTTCATAAGTTCCTGTATGCTTAAGATAGAATGTTAGATGAAGTGTGGTGTTTATCATAGAAGAGAATATTTTCAGTCATATCCGGACAACATTTCATAGTTTGTCCCCTACCCAGAAAAAGATTGCCAATTACATTTTACAAAACCCTCAGAAAGTTGTGCTTCATTCGATTAGTGCACTCGCTACTGAATGCAACACAAGTGAAACGACGATCTTCCGTTTTCTGCGAAAAATTGGCTATGAGTCCTATCAAGTGTTTCGTGTCCATGTCGCGCAGGATATTGCGACCAATACGCCTCAATCCATATACGGCGAGATCGAAGCATCTGATAGTGTCGCAGATATTAAACATAAGGTCATAGAGTTAACAACCAACTCTATTCAGGATATGAAACATATTTTAGAAGACAAGGCTGTGACACAATTTATTGAGCAAATGAAACAGGCTCATAAAACCGTCTTCTTTGGAGCAGGTGCCTCCAGTTTTATTGCCGGAGATGCCTATCATAAGTTTCTCCAGCTTGGCTTTGAAGTGAGTCTATGTAGTGATCCTCATATGATGAATATGATTGCAACACATGCAACGGAACATGATTTTATCGTCGCAATCTCACATTCAGGGGAAAGTAGAGAAATCCTTGATGCCGTGCAATTTGCAAAGGAAAAAGGTGCAACGGTCGCCTCGATTACGAGCTATCCGAAATCAGAACTCGCCAAGAAATCCGACTTTCATCTGCTCAGTTCATCGAGAGAAACAACCTATCGTTCTGACTCAATGATTTCTCGTATTAATCAGCTTGTGATTATTGATGTTTTGTACGTCACAGCTGTTTTAGAATTAGGATCAAATGCAATCGACAACGTCAAACGTTCTCGATTAGCTGTAGCTAAAAATAAAACATAATCGACCATAGACCGGAGCTGTTTCCGGTCTTTTTTTTGTGACTTTTCTCATATTTTCCGTTGACACATTCCTATTTCGTCATGTACATTAAATGAACAATAGTTTATTTCCTACTATTAATTTAAATCGATAGTATATATACTAACAAAAAGAAAAGAAAGCGCTTTTTGTAAGGGGTTTCTAAATAGGAGGCGGACAAAATGGCAAAGAAAATTGGATTCATTGGATTAGGCATTATGGGGAAACCTATGGCCTTTAATCTATTAAAAGCCGGTCATACTGTGACTGTTTTCGATATTCATACAGAAGCTGTTCTAGCATTAAAAGAAGTGGGCGCAAATGCCGCTGCATCAGCTGCTGAGACAGCATCTGTAAGCGATATCATCATCACGATGCTTCCAAAAGGTGAGCATGTAGAAGCAGTCGTAGCAGGTGAACAAGGCATATTGGCTACAGCAAAACCTGGCACGATCATTATAGATATGAGCTCTATTTCACCTGTTACTTCTAGAGCTTTAGCGGCACTGGCAAAACAGCATCAGGTCGAATTTATCGATGCTCCTGTCAGTGGCGGAGAGCCAAAGGCGATAGACGGGACACTTGCGATTATGGCGGGCGGAGAAGAAGAGATCTTTGAACAAGTAAAGGATGTCCTCTATGCCATGGGCACAGATGTCGTATTAGTTGGTTCAAATGGAAGCGGGACAACCGCTAAGCTTGCGAATCAAATCATCGTCAACTTAAATATCGCTGCCATGTCCGAGGCACTCGTTCTTGCCGCTAAGTCTGGCATTGCGATTGATAAAATGTATGAAGCCATCCGAGGTGGACTGGCAGGAAGTGCTGTACTCGATGCGAAGGTTCCTCTCATTTTAGAACGAAACTTTGAGCCTGGCGGACGTATTGACATCAACTTAAAGGATTTAACCAATGTCATGGAAACTGCCCACGATATCGGCGTTCCTCTCCCGCTTTCTAGTCAGCTGCTAGAAATCTTCCACGCCCTCAAAGCGGACGGAAAGTCTGGACTTGATCACGGCGGAATCGTTCAATATTACGAAAAAATGGCTCATGTTGAAGTGAAGAAAGGATGAGGTTCTATGAAACAAAGCATTGAGTTACTAAATGCCATTCCGAAAGCGGATTCAGACCGCATTCAATCAGCATACGAACAAGCACTAAACCATTTTCACCATAAAGTGATTGTATTAGACGATGACCCAACAGGCATTCAAACCGTACACGGCGTCTCTGTTTTCACCGATTGGTCAGAGAAAAGCATTGAAGCTGGTTTTCTTGAAGACAGCCGTATGTTCTTTATCTTAACCAACTCTCGCAGTATGACAGAGAAAGAAACGGCGGTTCTTCATGAAACGATCGCATCAACGATTGTGAAAACGGCTGAACGGCTTGATCAAGATTTCATCATTGTCAGCCGGGGAGACTCCACCCTACGTGGACACTTCCCGCTAGAGACTGAAATTCTCAGAACGACCATTGAACAGCAAAGCTCCCGCCAATTTGACGGCGAAATCCTTCTTCCCTTTTTTAAAGAAGGCGGCCGCTTTACGATTGGCAATATTCACTACGTACAGGAAGATCACGAATTAATTCCTGCTGGTGACACAGAATTTGCATTGGATCGTACATTCGGATTTCAATCTTCCCACCTCGGAGAATGGATCGAAGAGAAATCAAACGGATCGTTCACTAAGGAAAACACTACTTATATTTCTTTAGAAGATATCCGGGCTTTACGTATTGAACAAATAAAGGATCAGCTGATGACCGTGAAGGATTTTCAAAAAGTGGTTGTCAATGCAGTGGACTATGACGATGTCAAAGTCTTTGTCGTTGCCCTCATAGATGCCATCAAAGCAGGTCAGCACTTTCTATTTAGAAGTGCGGCAGCTCTCACAAAAGTGCTTGGCGGTGTTGAGGATCAAGCACTTTTAGCTAGACAAGACTTAATACAGGAAGAAAGCACGCACGGTGGCCTCATCATGGTCGGTTCCCATGTCAAAAAAACAACCGAACAATTGCGAGCGCTGCAGCAAAATAAAGACATCGCATTTATTGAATTTGATACACACCTCGTGTTAGAACCTGAAGCATTTCAAGAGGAAATGGACCGCGTGATTCAACAAACTGAAAGGCTTTTAACAACCGGACAATCGGTTGCTGTTTATACAAGGAGAGAACGGCTTGATCTTGGAGACAATCGCCGAGAGGAAGAATTGAAGCTCTCTGTTCAGATTAGTGATGCGGTGACAAGCATTGTCCAGCGCCTCTCCATTCGCCCTAAGTACCTCATTGCCAAAGGTGGAATCACCTCAAGCGATATTGGAACAAGAGGACTCAGCGTCAAACGTGCGACTGTCGCAGGTCAAATCAAACCAGGTATTCCCGTTTGGCAAACAGGAGAAGAAAGCAAATTCCCATTCATGTCTTATGTGATTTTCCCGGGAAATGTTGGCTCAAAGGATACGTTAAAAGAAGCAGTAGACATACTTGAAGGATAAAGCAGAGGGAGCGTTCACGCTCCCTGATGCAGCACAAAGGAGGAAAGATCATGTCGTTAGTTTTTATCGGACTTGGCGTTTTGTTATTACTTTTACTCATGGTTGTCTTTAAGTTAAACGCTTTCATTTCGTTGATTATTGTCTCTTTAATCGTTGCCGTTTTAGAAGGCATGTCACCACTTGAAGCGATTGCTTCAGTCGAAAAAGGGCTTGGAAGTACACTCGGCCATCTGGCGTTGGTTCTTGGCTTTGGAGCGATGCTTGGTAAATTGATGGCTGATTCTGGCGGTGCTCAGCGTATTGCCATGACACTCATCGACCGCTTTGGTATCGGGAAAATCCAATGGGCGACGATGCTGACTGGATTTGTTATCGGAATTGCTCTATTTTATGAAACCGGATTCATTATTCTTATTCCATTAGTCTTTACCATTGCTCAAGCCGCAAGACTCCCTGTGTTGTATGTGGGAATGCCGCTCGTCGCTGCACTCATTACAACACATGGCTTCCTCCCTCCTCACCCAGGGCCGACAGCCATTGCCAATGTATTTCAAGCCAACATGGGACAAACCTTATTGGTTGGAATTATTTTAGCCATTCCTGCTGTTTTAGTAGGCGGACTTTTGTTTACGAAACTATTTAAGAAAGATCAACTGCATGCACACATTCCAAAGGACTTGTTTAATCCAAAGGAATTTACAGAAGAGGAAATGCCAAGCTTCGGCATTAGTATTTTCACCGCTATTTTACCTGTATTGCTCATGACATTCAGAGCATGTTTAGAAATTTTCTTCCCGTCCTCCCCGCTGCTACCGGCGGCTGAGTTTTTAGGTGAGCCGGCGATTGCCCTATTAATCTCTGTGCTGCTTGCCATCTACACATTTGGTCTTGGCAGAGGAAAGAGCATGCAGGACGTCATGAAGTCGATTACAGATTCAATTGGCTCCATTGCGATGATTCTATTGATCATTGCAGGCGGCGGCGCCTTTAAACAGGTGCTCATTGACAGCGGTGTTGATCAATACATTGCAGGGATTATGCAAGGAAGCACACTGTCTCCTCTGCTCCTCACTTGGCTGATTGCAGCTGTCCTTCGTGTCTCTTTAGGGTCAGCAACTGTCGCGGGTCTCACAGCAGCTGGCATTTCTGCACCGCTAATTGGTTTGACGGGAGTCAGCCCAGAACTAATGGTGATTGCAACAGGCGCCGGCAGTATAACATTCTCTCATGTGAATGATGCAGGTTTCTGGATTTACAAAGAATACTTTAATTTGTCGATGGCTCAAACTTTTAAAACGTGGACATTGATGGTGACTGTTCTATCACTTGTTGGATTAGCCGGTGTTCTCGTCGCTGATTTGTTTATGTAGGAAAATAAATAGGAAAAACCATTGACTTTTTCTCGAAAAGATTGAATAATTGTGTTTATTAAGAAAATTGAATCAAAGGTAACCTTATTAAGAGTGGTGGAGGGACTGGCCCTGTGAAACCCGGCAACCGCTGTTCCTAGGAACAGAATGGTGCTAATTCCTTAAGCAAGCTGAAGCTTGTTTGAAGATAAGGCAGAGATCTCACAGTATATGATGCTCTTCCTTATCCAAGGAAGAGCTTTTTTATTTGATTTATAACCTGAAGAAAGAAGGGATTCAGCATGACACAAGTACAAACCATTGGTAAGAAAACAACAAAGCCGCCATTTCGCGCAGATCAAGTAGGGAGTTTACTTCGTTCTGAACGCATCAAAGAAGCCCGCAAGCAAAAAGCAGACGGTACACTGACAGCAGAACAGCTCAGACAAATTGAAAACGAAGAAATCACTCGTATTGTAGAGAAGCAAAAGGAAATTGGATTAGAGGTTGTCACAGATGGAGAATTCAGACGTGCATGGTGGCATTTTGACTTTCTAGAAGGGCTTGATGGGGTCGAAGGATTTGAAGCAGACCAAGGCATTCAATTCCACAATACGACGACAAAAGCGAGAGGCATCAAAGTAACAGGTAAGATTGATTTTACTGATCATCCAATGCTAGAGGATTATCGCTTCCTTCACAGCATCGCGGGTGATCATACGGCTAAAATGACGATTCCAAGTCCGAATATGCTCTTTTTCCGTGGAAAGCTTGAAGAAGGTGTGTACGACAGCTTAGATGATTTTCACCATGACGTGGCACAAGCTTATAAAAAAGCCATCCGTGCTTTTTATGATGCAGGCTGCCGCTATTTGCAGCTAGATGATACAGCTTGGGCTGTGTTCTTTTCTGAAAAAGGACATGAACAAATCAAAGCTTTTGGCCGCGAGGAAGATGAACTGCGTGAATCGTTTGCGAAAACAATCAATGAAGCGGTTGCCGATCGACCAGATGATTTAGTGATCACCATGCACATTTGCCGCGGTAACTTTAAATCAACTTGGGCAGCCGAAGGTGGTTATGAGGCAGCGGCAGAAACGATTTTTGCCGGTCTCGATTTGGATGGTCTCTTTTTAGAATTCGACGATGACCGTTCTGGCGGATTTGAACCCCTGCGTTATGTGAAAAATCCAAACCTTCAAATCGTACTAGGTCTTGTCACTTCAAAGTACGGCGAACTTGAACCCGTCGAACAGATCAAAAGACGAATCGAGGAAGCAGCTCAATATGTGGACATCAACCAAATCTGTTTGAGCCCACAATGCGGATTCGCCTCAACAGAGGAAGGCAATTTGTTAACAGAAGAGCAACAATGGGAAAAGCTGCGTCATGTGATTGAGATTGCGGATCAAGTGTGGACATCATAGTCCACTCACAATAAAAAGAGACAAACCGTTTTATCAGCGGTTTGTCTCTCTTTTTTATGCGTCTAAATGCTTTCCACTTGTCGCAATCACTTGTTTATACCAATCAAAGCTTTTCTTTTTCTTTCTATCTAATGTACCGTTGCCTTCATTGTCGCGGTCGACATAAATGAAGCCGTAGCGTTTTTTCATTTCAGCTGTTGATGCACTGACAAGGTCAATTGGTCCCCAGCTTGTATAGCCGATCAGATCAACGCCGTCTGCGATCGCTTCTCTTGCCTCAAGCAAATGACTTCTGAGGTAATCAATTCGGTAATCGTCTTGAATGGAGCCGTCTTCTTCTACTTGATCCACAGCACCCAATCCATTTTCTACGATAAACAATGGTTTTTGGTAGCGATCATATAGTTGGTTTAGTGTTGTGCGAAGTCCTTTTGGATCAATTTGCCAGCCCCAATCACTTGCTTCTAGATAAGGGTTTTTCACGCCTTCAAATAGGTTACCACCAGTAACTTGTCCAAGAACCTCTGGATCTGTACTTGTCACAAAACTCATATAATAGCTGAAGCCAATATAGTCGACTGTATGGTTTCTTAGAATGTCTTCGTCACCGTCTTGGAATTCAATGTTGATGTTATTTTCCAGGAAATAACGTTTCATGTATCCAGGGTAATAGCCTCTTGCCTGTACATCTGAGAAGAACAATGTTTTACGATCTTGATCAATCGCAGCAAACATATCTTCAGGTCTTGAGCTGTACGGATATGTGGTCATCGCTGCAATCATACAACCGATTTTCGCATCTGGAATGATTTCGTGTCCTGCTTTAACAGCTAGAGCACTTGCAACAAATTGGTGATGCGCTGCTTGATATTGAATGCTTTTCTCGTCTTCGCCTTCTTCAAATACAAGGCCACCCCCTGTGAAAGGAGCATGTAACACAACGTTGATTTCATTAAAAGTCATCCAATATTTCACTTTATCTTTAAAGCGAGTGAACAATGTTTTAGCGTATGTTTCATAAAGACCCACAAGCTTACGGTTTCTCCATCCGCCGTAGTTTTTCACAAGTGCAAGTGGCATTTCATAGTGAGAGATCGTGACAACTGGCTCAATTCCATGCTTATGCAGTTCATCAAATACTTTTTCATAGAAAGCGAGGCCCGCTTCATTCGGTTCCGCATCGTCGCCATTTGGGAAAATACGTGGCCAAGAAATGGATAGTCTGAAACACTTGAATCCCATTTCTGCAAACAGGGCAATATCTTCTTTGTAGCGATGATAGAAGTCGATCGCATCATGATATAAGTTAAGGTCCTTCATTGATTCATCGAATGGGTGCATAATCCCGTGTGGTGATACATCCGCTGTCGATAAGCCTTTTCCATCTTTGTTATAAGCGCCTTCAATTTGGTTGGCGGCTACTGCGCCGCCCCATAAGAAACCTTTAGGAAATGTTTTTTCTAAATTCGTCATGTTGAATGCCCTCCTCATTTTCTTCTACACTGACTGTAAGCAATGTCTCTTTTACTGTAATCGCCCCATCTGTTTTCGCATCAACTTGTGCAAAATCATTTGTGTTGGTGACGATAATTGGCGTTGTTACATCATAGCCATCTTGCTGAATGCCCTTGATATCAAATTCAACTAGCAGATCTCCTGCTTGAACGAGATCACCTGACTCTACATGACTTGTGAAATGTTTACCGCCAAGTTTTACTGTATCAATCCCCACATGGATGAGAAGCTCTGTGCCTTGATCACTCTTTAAACCAATGGCATGTTTTGTTTGGAAAATGGTTTCAACCTTGCCATTGAAAGGTGCTACTACACGTCCAACTGTTGGGACAATGGCTGTTCCTTTACCCATGATTTCATTAGAGAATGTTGCATCATTTACTTGATTGAGCGGCTTTAGTTGACCTTCAAGCGGGCTTTGTACCACTTCATTTTGAAGCGCTACTGTGTCTTTCTTTTCTTCTGGTTTGTCTGCTTTTGTATCATCTTTCACTGGTACATCTTTGAATCCTAGAACAAGTGTCATGATGGTTGCTACAACAAAGCCGATCACTAATCCAATGATGGAGTAAACAAATGTCGGTCCAATGAACGTTGGGAGACCTGGGAGACCTGCTGATCCAGATATCACATACGACTTTACTTTGAAGATGGACATGAACACGCCGCCTGCTGCTGCACCAATGAGGGCTGCAAGGAACGGTTTTTTCAATCGCATGTTCACACCATACATAGCAGGTTCAGTAATACCCATTAATGCAGTGATACTTGTAGACATCGCCAATGATTTGAATGTTTTGTTTTTTGATCTTAAGAAGACACCGAATGCTGCGCCTGCTTGTGCCATATTCGCTACAAACATCATTGGAAGAATGAAGTCAAAACCGTTTAATGTAATGTTGTTGATCATGATTGGAAGTAGTGCATAGTGCATGCCCGTAATGATCAATGGTGACATAAAGCCACCGATTAAGAGTCCGGCCAAAATACCTGCATGTTTGAACAATAAATCAATTCCACCTGAAAGGCCATTTCCGATAATCCCACCAAGCGGTCCAACCGCGATAAGCATAACTGGTACCACGACAAGAAGTGTAACTGTTGGAACAAGAATGATTTTTAGTGATTTCGGACTATATTTTTCTGCGAATCTTTCCACATATGAGCCGAGCCAGATAGTGAGTAGAATTGGAATCACCGATGAAGAGTACACAACGGCAACCACTGGCAAGCCTAGAAATTCTGTATTTCCTGCACCTAGTAAGGCAGTGAGCTGCGGGTGCAGTGCGGCTGCTGCAATGGCAGCGGCGATATACTGATTTGTGCCAATTTTTTTGGCTACGCTTACAGCAAGCAGAATCGGTAAGAAGTAAAAGGCTCCGTCTCCGATAGCTGTTAAAATCGCATATGTGCTGCTTTTATCTGAGATCCATTGGAACGTCAGCATTAATGCCAAGATTCCTTTGATCATACCAGCTCCAGCAATGGCTGGAAGAATCGGTGTGAAGACACCAGAGATAAAATCGAAAAGCTTTGAAATCACATTTTGTTTTGATGCTTCTTCTGAATCGCCTGACTTTACATCTGTTGATAACCCAGAATCAGCAATCATTGCTTGATAGACGTTTGATACGTCGTTGCCAATAATGACATGGTATTGACCGCCGCTTTGATTCACGCCCATGACGCCATCTGTTGATTGCAGCTTCTCCTTATCCGCTTTGCCTTCATCGTATAAATTGAAGCGAAGTCTTGTCATACAATGCGTGACTTGCTTTACATTCTTTTCACCGCCGACAAGCTCTAGAACTTCTTTTGCTGTTTGTTTGTGGTTCATTGTGTTACCCTCCAATCGTTGATTTCATCTTGATATAGAAAAAACCTAAACATCCATTAATGCCCGAAAAATAGCGATTCAGACATTAATCGATATTTAGGTTTTGCCTGCTTAACCAGTAACAATCCTTCATAGCGATTGATCGTTATTCAATTTTATAAGCCTTTAGATACAAAAAAACCTAAATCATGCCTTATCAAAGATAGGGACAATGATTTAGGTTTTGCCTGCTTGACCAGTAACAATCCTAAAAGATTGTGGGTTATTGAGTTTATAGTTATAAATTAGCATGTTAATTTTGATATGTCAACGCTTTCTTTTTGATTTATTTTCTTTTTATGACTCGATCGATGTGCAAAGTTAAGTATAACATCTCATCTTCTATGAGACTTCGGTTGTATTCTTTTTGAACATAGTCATTAATTTTCTCCGCACATTGAAAAGCGGCTGTATTTTTTTCCTTTACCACTTCATACAGAAACTCATTTTGATTTTCCATTTGTGTTTCGTTAAACAGACGCTGTCCAAAAAATTTCAAATGCGTGACAAAACGGAAATAATTTAATGATTCTTCGTCTAAATCAATTTGGAAATGATACTTTACGATGTTCAAAATATCTTGAATCAGTTTTGTAATTTGAATGACATTCGGCATTTCCTCATTCAGTTCTGCATTGACAATATGCATCGCAATAAAGCCTGCTTCATCCTCGGGAAGATGGATGTTGAGCTTGTCCTGTATGATCCGAATAGCTTCTACACCACACATGAATTCCTCTTTGTACAGCCGTTTGATTTCCCAAAGCAAGGCATTTTTAATGTCCATTCCTTTTTGATGACGTTCAATAGCAAAGGTAATATGATCCGTTAACGTGACATAGATGCTGTCATTTAAATTTTTGTTAAGGGTCGTTCTCGCGTGATCGATAATTGCCTCACACACTTGCATATACTCGATCGGAATATCATAAAGCAGGGTTTTGAATTTTTCTGATATATCTTTATTTTGAATGGAAAATACTTTTTCGATACGTTCTTCGTCAATTGGGTCTCCGCTTTTCTTTTGAAACGCAATCCCTCTGCCCATAATGACCAGCTCATGCTGCTCGTCATCATACGCACTGACCACATTATTGTTGATTACTTTCGAAATGATCAATTGATCCCCCCCCAGTACATTCCGCTTTTTCGAGCATTTCATTGTTGATTGATATGTCATTTTATTATTATTTTCAAAAAAGAGGACTTTAAGATGATTTTACATTTTTTTTTGATACGGTCAACTAGAAAGAATGACATATTACCTCTCAGAAATGACGATTTAGGGGCAAAAAGGCTAAAAATAGACAAAAAACACTCTTCAAAAAGAGTGTTTTTTACAAAATTAGGAGCAATCCCAGTTATAGACGACATTTTCGAAATGTTTTCGTTTGAGGTCTTCTGGTTTGATAAAAAAGTTGGCAATGCCGCAATCTCCCCACAACATGTCCACTTCATCATCTGAGTCAATTTGCAATAATAGCACAGTATGTTCTTGGTCTACATAGGTACGCGGGTCTTCTTGTGTAAAACCTGGGTATCCGCCAACTTTATGGCCAAAACCACTTGCTGTCTCATAAAATTCATCTAGCAATTGATCTGCTTCATCACCATCAATACCAACAGCATCTTCGAATAGATCCCAGCTTCGCTTTCCTGTGACTTTTTCAAAGCGGAAATCTTCTACACTGATCGTTTCGCTTGATAATTCACCTGTAATCGCGCCTTCCTTCGTAACTGGAAAATAAAAATCGTCAGGAATTTTCACGAATGAAAAATCAGTCAATAAGTCTTCTTCAGCTAAGAAAGGTTCCTCAATAAATTTGATCCGAAAATCTTTTTGCTCTGTTTTATGGTCAATATTCATCCCATAAAGATCATCATGTACAGAAATAAAAACTTGCAAAAGTCCTGTTTCTGGGTAATCTTTCAGCTTTGGCAGCTGGCCGAAATTGATTTGTGCCAGCAGCTTCATAGGATGGCCTTCTCCATCAACGGGATATTCGTCGTTTTTTGGGAAATAAGGATCACCTGATATTTTGCTGTCATATGGTCCTGTTTTTCCTTGTTTTATCTGTAATTGAATCAGTGGTTTTTCAGTTTGATCTAACAATGGACGGTAAGGCGCAAGTACTTCTTGCAGCTTTGCTGATTGTGTCAAGATGGGCTTCCTCCTTATGTATAGGTCTAATGATCAAAACAGGTCTCTCTTTTTCTATCATACAGAAGTGTAACTTCCCTGTCAGTGAAAAACCGGTCAATATCATGACAAAAAACTCACTCCAACACGTTAAAAAACCTCCGATACGGCTGGAGGTTTTGTGATTCGTTTATTTATTTCACTTGATAATTCACTAAGTCTGTTGCCAATGATTTCATCGTTTCGTTCGTTTCGTGCAGCCCCTCAATAATTTTTGTGAAAGTGCCAACGAGTTCTGCTTGATGTTCAGAAGAAGCCACGATTTGTGCTATTTCTTCTTCCATTCCTTTGATTGAGCCTTGCACATCTTTTAGCGCTGTTTCAATATCAGTCGTTGCTTGCTTCGCGTGAGTAGACAGCTTTCTCACTTCCGTAGCAACCACCCCAAAGCCTGCTCCTGCTTCACCGACTCTTGCAGCCTCAATGGATGCATTGAGTCCAAGTAAGTTCGTTTGATCAGAGATACCTTTGATGAGATTAGACACTTGGTTGATTTTAGAGGAATTTTCGACAGTGGTTTTTGTATTTTGTAGAATTTGTTCACTTGTCGCTTGTAGTTCCTCTGAATGTGCAGCCACTTGCTGTACCATCGCGACCAGTTTTTCGGAAGCATCGTTACTTTCCGTCATAATGTGTTCTAATCGTTGTTGATTCGTTTGGTCATATGCTACACAGAAGGCAGCGATCACTTGACCATTGTCATCTTTAATCGGGACGGCGACGATGTCCATAGGAATACCGTACACCTCTTTAGGAATCTGGATAAATGATGGCTCTCTCCCATTTTTCAACATCGAAAAGTTTTGGAACCCGGGAGCTACAACGTCCCCTGCTTTAAACCCTAAGTCAATGTTCCCGTGCTGCTGATAATAAAGAACCTTCTCTTTCCCTAATACAGAAAAGGTTAGCTGCTCTCTCATAGCTAGTCCAACGATTGGTAAAGCGTCTATTATGTTATCAATTCTCTGTGACATTCGCTCACGTTCATCCTCTCTTTTTCTCAGTACACTCTCTTTATCGGTTCTTTATATGATCTATTACAGCCTGCAATGTGTACTAATATCAACCAAATGACCTAAGACATATAAAACAGCCACATTCTATCAAGAGAATGTAGCTGTTTTTAAAAGAAGAAGATGCATATCAACACACTAATGACGATGAAAAAAAGATACATGTAGTCGATCCATGAAGTGCTGATGACATGATAATATGTTCTCTCCCTCGTCCCTGTGAAGCCTCTTGCTTCCATCGCAATGGCTAGTCGTTCAGATTTCCGTACGCCTTGCGTGAAAAGGGGGAGTGCATAACGTATAAAGGCTTTCCAGCTGTTTTTTTGCTTGTAACCTCTAATTTTATGTGCAGCCTTCATTTGCTTCAATTCACTTTGAAACAACGGGATAAACCGGAAGCCTGCCAGCATCCCATATGCCCATTTGGGTGACATTCGGCATTGATGGATTAAGCTCATCATAAAGGCCGTCAAATCAGTTGTTGATGTAAAAAGGAGACCAAATGTCACAAAGCCAAGCATTCTAAAAGAAATGGTCAGCCCATTTCTTAAACTCTCCTCTGTAATATGAAACCATGCCCACTTCCAAACTGTATGATCTCCCTTGCCAAAGGCCGCGATCATCCAAAACACGAGAATGAAAAAGAGCAGATAAGGTACAAGTCTGGTGATGAGGTATTTCAAATTCCAGCCGCCTAGGACAAGTCCAATTCCAAGTGCAAACAGCCAGATGATGAACGTCGTTTTAGGATCAGAAATCGCCATCAGACAGCACATCGCAAGGAGATGGGCGAGTAATTTCATGACTGGATTTACAGTGGATAGAAAGGAGTGATTACTTTGCAATCGTCATCACTTCCTTTCTTTCAGCCATATAGCGATAATGTATCGGCACTCTCAGCTCACAGGAAGTGACAAGTTCCTGATGAGAAAATAAATCAAAAGGCGTACCATCATAAACATGCTCCCCTTGATGAAAAACAAGCACCTGATCAGCGCACTCATCAACGAGTTCCATATCATGTGTGACCATGATAATGGTGGTGCCTTGTCGTTGCCGTTCTTTTAAACGCCGGATTAACTCCCTCGCCGTTTTCTCATCCTGCCCAAAGGTCGGCTCATCTAAAATGAGAACATCCTGATCAAAAAGAAGCATTGTGGCAACACTTAATCTTCTTTTTTGTCCTAAGCTTAAGGTGAAAGGATGCGCGTCTCTATGCTTCTCTAGGCCGAACTCTGCCAATAGCTGATTCGTTTTTTCTTGCACCACAGACTCTGACCAATTTCGCTGTCTCCCACCAAATGCAATTTCATCAAACACTGTGTCCTGTATAAATTGAAGTTCTGGATTTTGAAATACAAAGCCTGCTTTTTCATATAATGTTCGGTCAGACCACTTTTTCAGGTGTTTTCCTTTTAAAAAAATGTGACCTTTTTTTATTGGTTCTAAACGGATGACATGTTTAAGAAACGTACTTTTTCCGCTTCCATTTTCACCAATGATCGCAACCCAATCTCCTGCTTTTATATCAAGATGCAGGTCATCTATAATGCTTTTTTTCCCGTAGCTTAATTGTAGATGATCTGTGCGAATGATTGTCTCTCGATTTGTTGATGTCTCGTGACGTTCTTTTCTCGCCTCAAAGGTTTGCAAGAGTGTTTGACTCAGTGGATGAAACGGATCTTGTACGATAGTGGACCATTTCTCGGGAAATATTTTCGGACGCCAAATGCCGGCTTCTTTCATTTCTCCCTCAAATGTGTTCATCACGCCTTTTGGCGTTCCATCTGCTATAATACAGCCTTGATGATCTAATAAGATCACCCGATCCATCCACTCGATGACACCGTCTAACACATGCTCCACAAAAATCATCGTCTGATTCTGTTCAGCCGAAAGCTGCTGAAGCAATTGAAATATCTCCATTCTTCCTGCTGGGTCAAGCTGTGCAGTCGGTTCATCAAAGAACAGGACATCTGGCTCTAATGCTAGTAAACAAGCAAGCGCCAACCGCTGCTTCATTCCGCCAGATAAGGTATGAATATCTGTATTTGGGTCGACATCTAGCTGTACTTTTTTCATGAGATGCTGAATCATATCATCCATTTGTTCACGAGGGACAGATCGATTCTCTAAGCTAAACGCAATTTCTTCATTGACTCGGTGCATACAAAACTGCGAATCTGGGTCTTGAAACATGACACCAGTATGCCTTTGCCGCATCACTTCTCCCTGTACTTCAGCTTCCATATGCTCTGGAATAATGCCAGCAAGCACAGAAATCAGCGTAGATTTCCCGCTTCCACTTGGTCCTAAAATCAGCACCTTTTCCCCCTTTTGAATAGAAAGAGATACTTGATGAAGAACGGGATTCGCCTGTTCATAAAAACGGACAGTGAGATTACTGCACGCGAGAAATGAATCCATGCTGGTCACCCTTACTTCGTTTTTCTTTCATGATGGCATATTGATTCAGCACACCTGTTTTAGATAAAGCATCCACCACAACCTTTGCCAAGCAACCACCGAGTAACATGCCGCTAATGACTTGAGTGACAAGGGTCATGAGTAACACTTGAGGCGTGTAATAGCCGAATCCATTGGCAATGAGGCTATATGCCATTGCCCCTACTGCTGCAAAGGCACCAGACAACATGAGTGTCCACATGCGATATCGCTTATAGCCAAATAGAACGAAGGCGATTTCTGCTCCAAGTCCTTGGCACACACCAATCAAAAGCGCAGAAAGACCGAAGTGGCTGCCTGTCAGTAATTCCACGGCGGCGGCAGCTGTTTCTGCGATGAGGGCAGCGCCAGGCTTTTGGATAATGTAAGCAACGATTGGACTGGCAATGACCCAAATTCCGAACATGATGTTGCCTCCTGCTGGACCGACAAGGGCTGTAATCGGTAAATAAAGAGTCGACCACCCTAAATAGATGACTCCGCATGCCACAGATAAAATGACAGCAAGAACGACTTCTTTCATCTTCCATGTCATGAAGAATGCACCTCCATTTGGACAGGCCACTCTTCGACAGTAAAGGCCATGTCCCAGAATTTATACTCAAGCTGACAGCTTAAGATGAAGTGCTGTTTCATTTTCTTCTTTTCCTTCTCACTTGCTTCTTCCGCCCACTGATCAAGCCGTTTGCAAAGCTCCACTGTAACAGAGTCCGTTAACCCGCCATAAAATGTGATCCACTCATAGAATGGATGGGCAGGGTCGGGCTCAACATCTTTAAGCATTCGTTTGCCTATTTCCCAATAGGTCCAAGGGCAAGGGAGCAAAACCGCAATGATTTCTCCTAGCGTCCCTTCCTCGGCGACTTGCAGCATGTGATGAATATAGTGATGAGCACTTGGCGCCAAAGATGCACCTTGCAGTTCATCATAAGCGACACCTGCCACCCGGCAAAGGTTTTGATGAGGATGTGTCTCACTATCAAGGACAAAAGCCATTTGTTGATGGAAAAAGGTAATGTCCTCTCTGTCTGTACATCTGCTGATGGCTGCCGCATAAATTTTAATAAAGGCATTTAAATATTCTGCATCCTGTTTGACATAATGAATGATCTGTTCCTTTTCGAGTTCTCCTGCTGCGAGTCCTCTCACAAACGGATGCTGATAAATCGCTTCAAATAATGGTTCTGCTTCTTGCCTTAATTGCATTGAAAATGTCATAAAAAAAGCCTCCTCTTCTTCAGTTGAATAAATGAAAAAGCCACCCCAAATGGAGCGGCCTTCTTATCGATTCAATCATGAATAAGACAAGGTCCAGCTCCACTTCCCTCCGCTAGTACAAACTAGATCAGGTTCAAAGGGTCCAAGATTTCCTCTTGTCTCAGTCATACATGACTCCCCTAGTGGACTTTTGTCATTTAATTATCTTTACTCTACACATGTGGCGATTTGATGTCAACCGCCGATCTTAATTCAATGTATTGATCGTTGGCAGCTTCTCAATCCCTGCTGCATAGTAGAAATTAAGGACACTGAAGAAATCAATTGGCTTTCCTGTCTTTAAATCAACAGCCAAAATATGATCGCCGTAATTTGTCAGGTCATCAATGTCTAAACGCCTTGGCGTTGTCTTTCCGAGAGTATCAACAAAGCTGCTATGGTAGTACTGCCCACTAGCAAACGATGATTCATGATACATAAATAATGTCTCCACATCTAAGTAGACAAGAATGGCCTCAGAGGAACTCGCGTATGGAGCAGAGTACGATACTGGTGCCGAAATACTTTTCACTTTTACACTGTCAACAGAATGCGTTCTCTGTTGATATTTTCCATCATATGAGAAATAAAATACACGCTCCCATTTATAATCGGCGGTCTTAGATTGTTTGTTATACACTTTTGTACCATTTGCGAAAACATCCCCATTGGCATACGAAGCAACAAAGTATTGCAATGTTGATGACAGGGATTCAGCACCTGTGAAATTTGGTGGGTTTTTTGCATTCACCTGTAATGTATATGAGTCTCCAAAGTCTCCACCGCTAGTAATACCAAACGCATAATCACCCGCTGGTAAATTGCTTAACGCAAGCAGACTGCCTGCTGGTTGAATCAGATCCGTTGGATAAGCTTGTCCTTCTTCATAATCAATAACAAATAACTGAACGAAATAATCAGCATTTGGAGAGGTAATCCGGCTGATGAGCGCCTGAGGGGACGATGTACTTAAGAACCATAAATCAACTGGATCTTCCTCGTTTAAAACTGCCGATTGATTAATGGCTAGTCCATCAATAGAGCGAACGGCAGACGTGCGCATCTTTCCATCTGCAGCCGCTTTTCGTTTAATACTTATTCCCTTTTTCTTATCTACTTTAAATGATTTTTTTACTTCCTTCTGTTGAACCGCAGTCCCTTTATCCTGCTTTTCAAACGACTCTTGCACTTGCTGAATGGCTTTTTCAGTCAGTGGCGATACTTTTTCACTTGATTTTGGTGCATCTTCTGCTTTGATTGCTGGTGAAAATAAACCTGTTGTGACCAATAAAATAGACAGTAAGGCGGCGGTGATTTTGACATAAAATGCTCTCACAGGAACATCCCCTTTTCCCTAATTTGGGTTTTTTACCCTGTGATTATTTTACCATTTTTCTAATACTTGTTTTGGACTTTTTTAGGAAATTTTCATAACAAAAAACCAGCCGTATGAGTCACGACTGGTTTATTTGATGATTTATGCAATGGTTTTGACAAATAAGCGTGCTGTTTCTGCACTTGATCCTGGATTTTGTCCAGTAATAATTTGTCCGTCTACAACAGCGAATGGCGCAAATGCATCGCCTTTTTCAAATGCTGCCCCTTGCTCGCGAAGTTTTGTTTCCAATAAAAATGGAACTTTAGATGTCAGCTGAACAGCATCCTCTTCCTCATTTGTGAATCCTGTTATTTTCTTGCCGTCGATAAATGATTTTCCATCACGATCCTTCACATCAACAAAGGCAGAAACGCCATGGCAAACTGCCCCAACGGCTCCATTTTTGTCTGAAATCGCTAAGATCGCATCGGCAACCAATTGATTGGACGCAAAGTCGATCATTGGGCCATGTCCTCCAGCAAAGAAAATGCCATCATACTCAGCTGGGTTTACATCTGTCAGTGCCTTTGTGTCTTGAAGTAATTCATACACATCTTGATATTGTGCTGGAACTCCTTCAGGAATTGAATTTTTATCGATCGGTACTGTTCCACCTTTTATTGAAACGATTTGCACGTTGAGTCCATTTTCTTTAAAGATATGAAATGGCTCGGCCAATTCTTCTAGCCATAAGCCTGTTGGGTGTCCGTTCATTTCTGAGCTGCTTGTTGATACTAATAAGACGTTTTTGCTCAACTTTATCATCCTTTCTATTTATCATGTGGCTATTTTATATTTTGCACAATTAAATATCAAGCAATCAGACTTGGATACAACTCTTTATGTTATACCCGATTTTTTAAAAAATATAGCCTCACTTCAAATCTAATCATTCTGTCACATTCTATTGACAGGGAATTTCATGTAAAATTGTGATGAAATGATATAATATGAGAAACAATTGACAGACCTCTTGCGCTAGAGGGAATTTAAAAGGAGTGGAAAAAGAGATGAAAACATATTCGATTGTGATGATTATCATCACGCTCTGTATCATATTGGCTGTCTTTTTAATGAATCTTACGGGCGTCATGTATGGAAAAATCATATTGGCTGTCGCTGTTGCCCTTTGTCTTACGTCCATTATTCGTTTGATGGGAATGCGTAAAAGATAAAAGCCGCCCTCTGGGGCGGCTTTACCGTGTAGACAAACCCTCTCATTCGTTGTCAGTCCTGCGCTTCGGTGCTCACCAATGTCAAATTCGCTCCGATGCTCGTCCTTCCTAAACTGCAAAGGTTTTCTATCACGCTGATAGGATTATATAGCCAGGATAAGTGCAATTAATGCAAGAAAAGCTGGTAACCCTTGTTTGATGATAATCGATTTATTAGACGTCACCCCGCCAAATACTGCTGCGATGAACACACAAAGAACGAAAAATAGCTGAATCATATATCCTACGGTATTCGAACCAAGAATGAGCCCCCAAATGAGTCCAGCAGCTAGAAAGCCATTGTATAGCCCTTGATTAGCAAACATCACTTTCACATTTGGATCCTTTTGTAAGTGTTCAGGCAGATTGAAAGATCTTTTCGCCATTTTTGATTCCATAAAAAACATTTCTAGTAACATGATGACAATGTGCTCTAAAGCGACAATTCCTACTAAAATCATTGCTAAAATATTCAATTTAGTGAATTCCTTTCTGATAGACGGTCTCGTATTTGTATTTTGTCCGTGTATAAATCAAAGTCTTGGATTAGCTCTAACGCCTCATGAAAACGACTTTGTGGAATGTCTTTCATTTTTCTTACACCAAATTCCTTTTTAATAAAAGCCATGATGGTATTAATATGAAGCTTACCGTGGCCATCATACTCTAAATGGCTGCAAAAAGTCTGCATCGTCCCTCGAATCACCTTTAATTGCTTGGCAGTGACACAACTCATTGGTAACGCTCATCCTTTCTTGGTTTTTTAACAACTAAAAAGAACATTGAATGAAAGAAAAACCTTCCATTCTCTATTATATAATGGTTTCATTCGGATATCAAAATAAAAAAGAACAAACATTCGATCAAAGACGAGTCATATGCTAAAAATCCATGTCTTAACGTATCAAAAAGCCGGATTCATGGATAGAATCCGGCTTTTTGTTTAGTTGCTTTTAGAAATTAATACCTTTCCAACAGAACGGTCCTTACTTTGTCCGACGACTTTAAAGGATAGGCCGTATGTTGGCACATCACGTCCTGCATCCGGGTTATTTGGATTCACATAGTTCTTTTTATCACTAAATGTACGCGTTGGGCGGATATAGCGATCCTCTAAGGTTAAGCCTGTTGTCGCTGTATAATCAATATTCAGCTTCGTGCTTGGATTCAAAGAGAATGCTGCATCATGTACTTGGAAACCTGTCGCTGCAATAGAGCCGTCACTCCATTTCAACACTTGTTGATCTGCATCTACGACTCCAAGGAAGCCGTTCCCTGGATGTTTTCCAACCCAGTTATCACTGTACGATTGATCGACGTACCACACGATCAAACCGTTATTATAGCTCATCAGACTTGCTCCTCGTTTGATATGCTTTAAGCCTTTATCGACATCAGCATAAGAGCGCCATTCTAGTAAATAATACTGAGCGGCATATTGTTTTCCATTAGATTGAGAGAATCCATTAAAAGTGAACGTGGACGTTCCCTCGGCATCATCTGACCACACTTTTGATCCATCTGCTGTAATCTTTAGATCATCTACAAATAAACCTGGCAGTGAATATCCTGCATCGGTTGTATAGCGGAATTGAAGATCGATCTTCTTCCCTGCATAAGCAGAAAGGTCAAAGGATGCATCTACCCATCCATCTGATTTTCCATCGATGCCATTGCCTTCATTCGCTCCTGCCTCATTTCGATCATTCGTAATATTACCAGCAATGGTTGTCCATTTGTCTGTCCCAGCTTCACGAACTTCTACATACGCATAGTCATAATCTTCTTCGATATCGTACCATGCTTTAAACGTAAGCTCGGCTTTGCTTCCCTTCGACAAATCAATCCCTGATGTCGTCATGGTAGCATTCAAATTGTCACCTGTTCCGCTGAAGTATGAATATTGCCCTTGTGCAGGCTGAGTGACCACAATCTCTTTATCTGGCAAATCGACTCGAACCGCATCATGGTTGGTTCCTTTTGTTGCTGCTTCATCGATTAAAACTGTTTTGCTTTTTGTTAATGTCTTACCATCAATGGTTTTTCCAGAAAGCCAATTGCCGCCATGCAAGTTTTGAAGCATTTCTTTTGCATATGGACTAAAACCTGTTGGTTCCGTACCAGGTACTTTACCTGCCCAGCTTCCGCTTGACATGATAGACCAATAAGAAACGGGCTCTCCTCTGCCTGTGTATTGTGTATCGTATTCATCAGGCAGACCAAGATCATGTCCAAATTCATGTGTGAACACGCCTGCTGCGCCATCTTCAGGCTCAATCGTATAATCTAGAGCGCCTAACTTTCCGCCTTGACCCACTTCTGATTCAGTGTTTGGAATCTCAAATACATCACCAAGTGACCAGCGATGCGACCAAATCGCGTCAGAGCCAAGCTGTCCGCCGCCAGCTTCTTCACCTACGCCAGCGTGTACAACCATGAGGTGGTCAATGATACCGTCCGGCTCATTATAAACACCGTCCCCATCCATATCATAGCGGTCCCATTGATCATATTCACCAAGGTCAATATTTGGATCCTTTGCCGCTGCTTCGAGGGCTTCTTTCACCAATTCGCGCGGTCTGCCGTCACTGCCTGATTCGTCTGGTACGTTCCCGCCATAATATGCTGCTTCATGCTTGGCTGTATACCATCCAGCTACTGTTCCACTAATCGTGTAGCTTCCACCGGACTGCTTTTCATAATACTGCTTCATAGATACTTTTCTTTTACCATCTGGACCGATGTAGCCATTTTTTCCGAAAAGCATATCTTGGTAATGCTGCTGATCATACTTGTCATAGTACATATCAGTCTCTTCTTTTTTAATACTATTATGCTTATAATCTTTAAAATCTACTAATAAGACCAAAACTTTATCATTACGGACGTCGCCTTTATATTTTTCCTTTTTCACCGGCTTTACTTGATTGCCTTCTTTTCCTTTATGCTTCTTTAATTTTTTCTTTTTGGCTAGTTTATTATGTACATTTTGTTTGTATTCTTTTAGGAATTCAGGTTCTTCTGTTAAGGTACTTGCGCTTTGTTTCATCGCTGCTTCTTCTTTTTTCTTTAAGTAGTTCTTTAATGCTTTTTGGGTTTCTGCCTCATTGGCATTCTTTTTGATCTTTCCTTGTTTTTTCAAGGCTTTGATGAGGCGGTCTTCATTGACAACACTTGCGTCGAATGGAATACCTGAATAATGACCACCATCTGAGGATGTTGACTTTTCTGAGGTGTGGGCAGATAGAGGGGTGCTGAAAGCTGTCAATGTGCCTAAACTGAGGACAACTGTTAGTGCGATGCTCGTCCATTTCCCTTTTTTCATATTGGTTCCTCCCTAATTTGGTAATAAATAATATCTAATTCTAGCATATTCCAATATACTTAAGTCGAAAAACATTTTATTTTCAGAAACTTTGTGGAAAATGCACAATACGAGATTGAAATAGGTGGAACGAATTGTCGAAAATAAAAGAACCCTAGGCTATAAATGCCTAGGGTGTTTGTTGTTTTTCTATGAAAGCTGCTCTCCTTGATATGCAACAACATCAAGTGGAGCGGCTAAAAATTCTTTTGCCTTTGCGACGAAGGCTTGGAAATGTGCACTTGCATTATGGCTTTGAACCGCTGCTTCATCTTTCCACACTTCGACCATTAAAAAGGTGTTTTCTTTCTCTGTATCCTTGAAAAGCTTGTAGGACACATTTCCTACTTCTTCCTGTGAAGCTTTCATTAAACCGTTGATTTCTTCTAGAAATACGTTTTCTTTCTCTGGATGAATGGTCATCCCTGCATGAATAATAATCATATGATCGTCTCCCTTTTTTAAAAAATTATTTCCACTCTGTGATGCGATCGATCGGTAAACGGTAAGAAGCATAACCTTCGTCAGCTGCTTTCCCAATGGATAGAAGCATAACTGGTACATAGCGCTCTTTATCCCAGCCGAATGTTTCAGCGATGACTTCTTTGTCATATCCGCCAATTGGGTTTGTATCATAGCCATGCGCACGAGCAGCAAGCATCAGCTGCATTGACACAAGTCCACCGTCAATTAAGATCGTTTCACGATTCACTTGCTCTGGAAGAGCTTCAAAATGTGCAGTTAATGCAGCAATTTGTCTTTCTTTTACTTCCTGCGGCATGTAGCCATTTTCTACTGCTTTTGAATAAATTTCTTCTAAGTATTCATTGTTTTTCATATCTGCAAACACAGCGATGACAGCTGATGATGTAGCTACTTGTGTTTGGTTGAATTTTGCGAGTGGTGCAAGCTTTTCTTTTCCTTCTGGGCTGTCAATGACCATGAAGCGCCAAGGCTGTGCATTCACTGATGATGGTGCTGTTGTTGCCTCTTCTAAAATCTCCGTCATTTCTTCTTTGCTAATTTTCACTGCTGGATCATAGTTACGAATGGAGCGGCGCCCTTTCATAATATCCATAAAATCGTTTGTTTTTAATGTTGTAGCCATGTGTAACACTCCTTTAGGTTGTTTGAATCTTTTCGATGTTTTGTTGTATACGGATGAGCACATCAGTGAGAAGCTTTCGTTCTTCATCACTTACGTTTTCAAGCATTTCTGAGATAAATCGTTCTTTTTCTTTTTTAGAAGCTTCGATTCTTGTTCTGCCTTCATCTGTCAGACGAACAAGCGTGACTCGATTATCTTCCGGCTTTCTTCTGCGCGTGACCATTCCTTTTGTTTCTAACTGTTTTAAGTGACGCGTCACAGCCGCACTATCAATATTTACTTTTTTCTGCAAATCGGATTGGCTGATTTCGTCGGCTTGGAATAACAGTGATAGCAACTCCAGTCTTGATTGGCTGATGCCCGTGCATGCTTCGAACTTCACACCCATCATACGGTTCACACACTGCAAACGATATAATACCTCTGCTTCTTCAGAGCAAAATGCAGTCAATGCCATCCCCTCTTTTCTATTCAGATCAATTAGTTGATATATCAATCATTGACTCGTCAACTAATATACACCCATTGTTTCATGATTGCAAGAGGTTTGTTTCATAAAGTGAAATTTTTTATTTCAATTAAAAAAGACGAGCTTTTGCTCGTCTCAGACAGTAGACAAAGGGCTAAAATGTAGTTTATTTTAGCCCTTTGTCTTCTTTTCAGCGTGAAAGAAAACCTTTGCAGTCTAGAAAGGACAGCTACTTTTGCGGAGCGAATTTGACATTCGTGAGCACCAGCGCGCAGGACTGACACCGAATGCGAGGGTTTGTCTTCACGCTGGGACGAGCTTTTGCTCGCCTTAAGAACTTGGTGTCGATGTTGGTCCCACATAGTAGCTGATAAATCCAATGATCATCAAGACTACAAAAATAAAGAGAATGAGTTTGAGCATTCTCATGGTTTATCCCCTCCCATTCATCTAACTTATCATATCTAGAAGAAGCGCTACCTAAAATTTACATAAAAAAAGACAAAAGCGATTCATCACTTTTGTCTTCTTCTCTTTATTCTGTAATCACTGTATGAATCAAAGTCGGAGCATCAGCATGGTCATCAATGCGGATGTTGTCATAAATTTTCTCCATGACATTCGCTACATCCTCACGATTTGCATGCAGCGTCACGAGAGATTCGCCTTTTTCTACACGATCGCCTACTTTTTTGTTAAGCATGATGCCAACAGATAGGTCGATATCGTCTTCTTTTGTTGCGCGTCCTGCTCCAAGAATCATCGCTGCAACACCAATTTCGTCTGCGACGATTTCAGCGATCACACCTGATTCTTTTGCCGGCACTTCGATTTGATAAGGTGCTTGTGGCAGTTTTTCCGGTTGATCTACAATCGAGCCGTCTCCACCTTGGTTTTCTAAAAATTCCTTGAATTTCTCAAGTGCTTTGCCGTTTTTCATGACTTCAATTAGCTTTTCTCTTGCTTCATCAAGTGTCTCTGCTTTTTTCGCAAGAACGACCATTTGACTTCCTAATGTGAGCACAAGCTCGTTTAAGTCTTCAGGGCCTTCGCCTTTAAGCGTGTCAATCGCCTCTTTCACTTCAAGGGAATTTCCAATCGCTAATCCTAGCGGCTGAGACATGTCTGAGATGACAGCCATCGTTTGTCTGCCAACATTATTTCCGATACGAACCATTGCTTTTGCAAGCTTCTCAGAGTCTTCAGGTGTTTTCATGAAAGCACCTGCGCCTGTTTTCACGTCTAATACGATTGCATCTGCGCCAGCAGCGATTTTCTTACTCATAATCGAGCTTGCAATGAGCGGGATGGAGTTAACAGTTCCTGTTACATCACGAAGGGCATACAGTTTTTTATCAGCAGGTGTCAGGTTGCCTGATTGTCCAATGACCGCTACTTTATGACGGTTCACCAGCTCGATGAACTCGTCTTTTGTAATTTCAACGTGGAAGCCTTTGACTGCCTCTAGCTTGTCGACAGTTCCACCCGTATGTCCAAGACCACGCCCAGACATTTTTGCAACAGGTACATCAAGTGCTGCAACAAGAGGAGCGAGTACAAGCGTTGTTGTATCGCCTACACCGCCTGTTGAATGCTTGTCTACTTTAATGCCGTCGATAGCAGACAGGTCAATTGTGTCCCCTGAGTTTGCCATAGCGAGTGTTAAATCTGCACGTTCTTGATCCGTCATATCTTGGAAGAAAATCGCCATCGCCAAGGCACTTGCTTGGTAGTCAGGAATTGTTCCGTCCGTATAACCTTTGACAAAGAAAGAAATTTCCTCTGAAGATAATTCTTTTCCGTCACGTTTTTTCGCAATGATATCTACCATTCTCATTGTTTTCACCATTCCTTCTTTAGTTTAGTAAATCAAACCGACAACGCCTGCTGTTAAGAAGCTGACAAGTGTTGCACCGAATAACAGCTTTAATCCAAAGCGTGCGACAACGTTTCCTTGTTTTTCATTCAAGCCTTTCACTGCTCCAGCAATGATACCGATAGACGAGAAGTTCGCAAATGACACAAGGAATACAGAAATGATCGCTTCTGTACGAGCAGTGAAATGGAAGGCATCGCCAGAAAGAATTTGCATCGCCACAAATTCGTTAGACACCATCTTGGTCGCCATAATACTTCCTGCTTGTACTGCTTCGCTCCATGGTACACCAACAATAAACGCAAATGGTGCAAACACATATCCAAGTACATCTTGGAAAGAAACACCGATGGCAGCTGTGAAAATACCATTAATCATCGCAATTAATGCAACAAATCCAATCAACATCGCAGCCACAACAATGGCTACTTTGAAACCATCCATAATGTATTCGCCGAGCATTTCGAAGAAAGATTGTCTTTCTTCTTCTACGACTTCAAGCATGTCTTCGTCTTTAGACACTTCATAAGGATTGATGATAGACGCAATAATAAATCCACCAAATAGGTTCAGCACAAGTGCTGTAACAACGTACTCCGGTTTAATCATTTGCATATACGCACCGACAATGGACATTGATACAGTCGACATCGCAGATGCACACAATGTATAAAGACGCTGTTGAGGTAATAATCCAAGCTGTTTCTTAATGGAAATGAACACTTCGGATTGACCTAAAATCGCTGACGCTACGGCGTTGTAAGATTCTAGTTTCCCCATTCCATTGACTTTACTAAGCAAATACCCAATTCCGCGTACGATCAGCGGAAGGATACGCCAATGTTGCAGGATACCAATCAAGGCAGAAATGAAGACGATCGGCAGCAAGACATTGATAAAGAAAGTTGACGCATTATCATTCATTAAACCGCCAAATACGAAGTTGATCCCTTCACCAGCATAGCCTAGAAGCATTTGGAATCCTTTTGCAAAGCCCCCGACTAGGAAGTTCCCAACACCTGTATTGAGCAGAATATAACCTAAAATAAATTGCAGTACAATCATGACAATGACTGGACGGAATTTCACTCGCTTTTTCCCGTTACTTGCCAGCCATGCAATGGCGAGAATCACCAGCAAACCGATAATACCAATGATGTATTTCATGTTTTTCCTCCTTGAATGAATTCGTTTACATTAATGTGCTTGTATGGAACAAACCCTATTTCGCAAACAAATTGCGGAAGAAAATCCCAGAAATGAGATCCTTCCGCATATGACTTTTTCATCATCTAATGAGTCATGATTGTTATCCTACCATAGGATCGTATGAATTAATAGTCTTTAGAAGGAGCTGATTGATCCCCTTTAATAATGGAAACGCCTGCACTGGCACCAATACGGGTTGCGCCTGCAGCTGTCATCGCTTCTACGTCTTCTTTTGTTCTTACGCCGCCTGATGCTTTGACACCGATGTCAGGTCCAACTGTTTTACGCATTAATGCGATGTCCTCAGCTGTTGCACCGCCTGTACTAAATCCAGTCGATGTTTTGACGAAATCAGCGCCAGCTTTTACAGAAAGTTCACAAGCTTGTACTTTCTCTTCATCCGTGAGTAGACAAGTTTCAATGATGACTTTCACTAAGGCTTTGCCTTTTGCTGCGTCTACAACGGCACGAATATCTTGTTCAACTGCATCATATTCGCCATCTTTCAATGCCGAAATATTGATGACCATGTCCACTTCAGTTGCACCGTTTTCAATGGCATCCTTTGTTTCAAATGCTTTCACTGCTGTTGTGTTTGCACCTAACGGGAAACCGATGACTGTACAGACATCAACGCCTGTTCCTTCTAGTTCTTTCGCCGCAAGAGATACCCAAGTTGGGTTCACACAAACGGAAGCAAATTGATATGTCTTTGCTTCTTCTAGTAACTGCATGATCGCAGCTTTAGATGTATCTGGTTTTAGTGCTGTATGATCAATGAGCTTTGCTATTGTCATGATTCACACTTCCTTTTAAATATGATACTTTCATCTTAAATGACTATTGAACAATTGTAAATATAGTTATGAAATTTTGTTCATCTATTTTGTGACATTTAAAAGAGCTCTTGCTGTGTGCTGATCGATCACCAATACGTTCGCATATTTTCCTCTCAGCGCCCCATGGATAGAGGCAACCTTTCGATGTCCACCAGCCACAAGAATGGAGCGCTCTTTTGTTCTCAAATCATCCAGCTCCACACCGATTGTGCGATTGTTAATCGCTTCACTGCAAATGCGTCCTTCTTGATCATAAAAACGCGAACAGATATCTCCAACACTGGATGTCTTGAGCAACGTCTTTTCTTCTTCACGGAAATAACCAAGCCTAAACAAAAGCGCCTCATCTCTTACCGTCCCAACAGTAAACACAGCGATATTTGCCTGTTTGCCCATTTCAATAATGCGATGAATATGTCTGTCCTGTTCAACCATCTCTTTAACGGCGGCACTATCGAACACAACAGGCAGTGGCAAATAACGTGGTGCCGTTTGAAAAGCTGATGCAAACAGCTGAATCGTTTCCGCAGAATATGTATTCACATGTGAATGGCTGATTCCACCTTTCAGCTGAACCACTTCTACCCCTTTTACCTGTTTAGGTTGCATCTTTTGAGCAATTTGATACATCGTGGTGCCCCAGCTCACTCCAACAATATCGCCGTCTTTCACCGTATTTTGAAGATAATCTGCACCAAACCGGCTCAAGTAATCCGTAATCGTTGGATAATCGTCCTTTGGTGAAAATACCACATGAGCCTCGAGCAGATCATATTTTTCTTTCAGCAATAAGGACAGCTCATTTAAATCCTCAAATGGGTCCATCACTGTAATTTGGACGTACCCTTTTTCCTTCGCATACTGAAGCAGACGAGACACCGTTGGCCTCGACAGGTCAAGCTGCTTGGCGATTTCCTGCTGACTGTAATCAGATAAGTAATAGAGCCTTGCTGCTTCAATACTTAATTGCTGTTTCTCCCGATCCATTCGTACGCCTCCTTTTTTCCTCTATCATAACAAATTGTTCACTTCACCATGAACAAATGTTCATTTAAAGAAAATGGTGTAGGCTGCGTGAAAGGTCTCTTGCTTCTCTAAAGTTTGAATGCCGAATTTCTCCTTATACTGCACATTTGTCCCTTCCATATCAGCGATCCCATACCAAGGCTCAATACAAACAAAAGGAGCCATTGTTCCCTTTTCTTGATCATATGGAGACCAAATACCAACGAACGGAAAACCACTGAGATCGACCTCAACGCCGTGACCTGCTTGAGAAATCAATGATACTTGATCAATATGACTAAAGATCATTGCATCGTTCTGAAAAAGTTCTGGGCGAAGTTGAATCGGCTCAAACTCAACACCTTTCTCCTTCTCTCTCACAAGTGAATCATGAAGTTCATATTGGACTGGATCATGTTCGGTGGAAGGTATCAATGTGAGTGAATAATCAGCTGTCTGCTCGCCTTCAACAAGCGGGACATGAAATGCCGGATGCCCGCCAATCGAGAAATACATCGTGCCATCTCCTTCATGAACAATTTCCCAGGAAATCGTTAGTCCATTTTCCGACAGTGCATAACTGATGCGCGCTGTAAATTCATACGGATATTGTGACGTGTGACGGCCATTTGATTGATATTGAAAAACCACCTGATCTTTTGCTTCTTCAAATAGTTCAAAATCAACATCACGCAAAAATCCATGCTGCGAGAGTTGATACGTTTGATCGTCTATCTTGTATTGATCATCCTTCAACCGTCCGACAATCGGAAATAAGACGGGCGACACCCTGCCCCAATAAGCAGGGTCACCAGACCACATATATTGACGTCCACTTTCTTTATGAAGCACCTCTCTCACCTCGGCACCTCTCTCATTGATTTGAACCAATAACAGATCATTTTCAATCGTTCTCATTCAACACATCCCCTTTCCTTCTTCTTTTATTATGACAGGGATTTTCGGTTTGAGTATAAAAATAAGAATCCCTCAAGCCTTAGAATAATTCCTCATATAAAAAAATTTTAAAAAAGACAGAAATTCGCCAACAAAATGTAATGCTGATTCGTCTAATCTTATATAAAATAAAAGAATCGTTGTTCTTTTGGAGTGACAACAAAAAAGACGCGTTTGACATTGATGGGGGATTCTTTTTCATGAACAGCAAGGAAAACCGTTTACGTTACATATTAGGATTAGATGGGCTGAGAGCTGTTGCCGTATTGGCGGTCATTGCTTATCACTTACATATTGAACCCGCAAGCGGCGGGTTTCTTGGCGTTGATTTGTTTTTTGTGATTTCTGGTTACTTGATTACAACCATCTTGCTGCATAAGCAGGATTTGGGCTATCAAGAGCTTCTGCCTTTTTGGATGGGCCGCATCAGAAGGCTGCTTCCAGCTGCCTACGTCATGATTTTTTTAATCGTCAGCTGGTGCGCCATTGCTGGTTCAAATGCATTAATGTCCATTCGTGGCGATGCCTTATCGTCCTTTTTTTATGTGAGTAACTGGTGGTATATTTTTCATCAGCTCTCTTACTTTGACAGCTTCAATGCTGTATCTCCACTAAAAAATTTATGGTCTTTGGCGATTGAAGAGCAATTTTATCTCATTTGGCCGGTACTGTTGATTGCTGGACTGAAATGGGTGAAAAATAGATCCCATCTTCCTATGATCACCTTTGGTCTGGCACTTGTATCTGCGTTATGGATGGCCATTCTCTATTCACCGGATACTGACCCGAGCAGGATCTATTATGGAACAGACACACGTGCGTTTGCACTCCTCATCGGGTGCAGTCTTGCATTTGTCTGGCCCATGCACAGACTTTCCAGCAGGAAATTACTTCCTGTCGGCAGACGTATGTTACAAATAGCCGGATTCGGTTCGATGGTCATTTTCCTCTTATGTGTTTATGCAGTCGACGAATTTGACGGCTTTCTCTACCAAGGCGGTATGCTTTTATTCTGTTTGAATGCAGCGATCTTAATTGCGTGTGTCTGCCATCCTGCCAGTCTTATTGGGAAATGGCTGTCTTTTCAACCACTCGTTTGGCTCGGAAAGCGGTCTTATGGCATCTACTTATGGCATTATCCAATTATCGTGCTGACCACACCGGTCATTGAGATTGGACAGCCTTCCATAGGACGTGTCACATTGCAGCTCATCGCAATTCTACTCATATCAGAGGCTTCCTATCGTTTGATCGAACAGCCGATTCGTAAACTCGGGTTTAGACACTATTTTGCCTCTTGGTCGATTTGGAAAACAGGAATCAAGCAATGGTCTATGTCCAACAAAGTGTTTCTTGGGATTGCCGCAGTCCTTTTGATTTTATTTACCATTGGCATGTCTAGCTCGTCTCATACATCCCCACATGCCAAGGAAGTAACACAAATTAAGACAGCGCCCCAAAAGGCAGGCGGTCAGACAGAATCAAAAGTGAAGAAAAAGAAAGACAAACATGAGAAAAAAGCAGCGGATCCTAAACAATTTCACCAAGTTCTTGCCATTGGTGATTCCGTCATGTTAGACATTGCTTCAAATTTAGAAAAGGCCTATGAACCCATCACCATTGACGCAAGGGTCGGAAGGCAAATGAACGAAGCCATCCGCATCGCCCCTCAATATGCTTCTTTTAACAAGGCTGATGCCGCTGTTATTATTGAGCTTGGCACAAATGGTTATTTTACAGAGGGGACTTTGACCTCATTCATTCAACATTTCTCGAAGGCTCATATTTTTCTTGTGAACACTCGCGTTCCAAGATCTTGGGAAAATGATGTGAATGCAGTCATTGAGCGTGTGGCCAATCAACATCACAATGTGAGCTTAGTCGATTGGCATTCAGCCGCTACCGGACAGCCATCCTATTTTCAGCCAGATGGTGTTCACCTTTCCACAAAAGGCTCTGACACATTGACTGAGCTCATTAAAGCCAGTATCAAGAAAAAAGGAGATGTGTCCTCAGCATCATAAGAAGACTAGCATCCTGTGAAGAGAGATTCAAAAAAGACATGCTTTCCTATGATTGGAGGCATGTCTTTTTTGTGATGGATGAGCACAGAGCTGCATTATGTTTTACTTTTAAAAGACCAAATGATGACAGGGATGAGAATTAACGATAAAATTCCTCCGCTTAAAGATAATGTAGCATAACTCGTATTCGCAACGACCATTCCTGAAAGGGCACCGCCAGAAGCACCTGCTAACGCAACAAAAACATCGAGTGTTCCTTGGGTTTTTGCCCGGGATGATGGTTCTGTAGAATCCACTATTTGAGCAGTACCACTAATTAAACCAAAGTTCCATCCCAATCCAAGTAAAGACAAAGCAATGATTAATAGAATCATTGAATCACTTGGTGCGAATGCTGCCAATAAACCAGCAAGTAACAATGTGATGCCCGACGCTATGCTCATAGCTGTTCGTCCTAGTTTATCTACAAGTACACCCGTGATAGGTGAAGGAAGATACATAGCACCTATATGAAAACCAATCACAATGCCCACTTCGGCTAATCCATGACCATGATGCTGCATATGCACCGGTGTCATGGTCATGAGTGCCACCATGACAATTTGAGTTAAGATCATCACTGTGGCACCTACTGTAAGCCCTTTTTTATCTGTTTTTTTATCAGCAGCATCTGCTTTATTTCCATGACCATGTTCTGCTTTGTAAGTTGCTATTCTTCGGGCAATGTCTAATGGATCAGGACGCAACAGAATAAAAAGGACAAGACCAGCTACAATAAATGCTACTGCTGATAAAATAAAAGGACCGGCAAGTGCTGGAACACCAATGGACACTGCAAATTTACCCATCACTTCAACTAAATTCGGACCTGCTACTGCTCCAAATGTTGTCATGACCATTGTTGTACTAATGGCAGTTGCACGCTGTTTAGAATTCGCTAAGTCCGTCCCAGCATAACGCGCTTGTAAGTTCGTGGATGTTCCTGCTCCGTAAATGAAGAGCGATGCAAATAATAAAGTGACACTATTCATCATAGCTGCCAGCACAACGCCAATTGCTCCGAGCCCTCCAGCAACAAAACCTGTCGATAAACCGATGCGTCGTCCATAACATTGCGAAAGCTTTCCTACAATGAAAGCTGACCCAGCTGACCCCAAAGTAAATAAAGCGATTGGGACTCCTGCATAGGCTTCAGTTCCAAGCATTTGTTGCGCTAAAATGGCACCTACCGTAATTCCTGCAGCTATTCCAGCCCCTCCAAATATTTGCGATAGACTGACAACGAACAATACTCGTCTATATAAATTTTTCAATTTTTGGGGTGAATCTATATAATTCTTCACTACATCTTTTTCTGTATCTAGCACTTGTAAACACCCACTTGAGATTTATTTGCCCAATGTAACCATTATATCAGCTCCGACTACCATCTTTGATTGCCTCTCGGCCATTTACATGGAGAGCAAGCGGTTGTTTTCGGATCATGAATAAAGCGCCCACATGACTGACCTGTACTTTTGAGCTGATGCGTATCTCTTGTCGTTTTCTTTTATGCCGTTAAAAGGCTGGCTCTCAATGCTAATGCGTGCTTTTCCTTCGTTTTTTGATCCACCAACGCAAAATCACCATTCTCATACGCTAATGAAAATAATTCTTCGATATGAAAGACACCTGCCTGAAACTGCCTGCTCAATACATGCAGTGCCGCAGCACTTGCGACTTGAGCCGTTGCTTGAGACTCATCGCGACCTTTTATTCCAAGCGCTGCCTGATGAATTTCGTTACCCTTCATTCCTACCGCTTCCACTTTCACTGCATATTGATCTGTACCCATTTGAGCAGATTGAATCAGTGAAATGGCTCGTTCCTTGATTTTCGGCATCGTGAGAAGGGACGTCATTCCGAGTTTCCTTGTGAGAGCAAATGCACGTGTCGCTACGCCAGAATCAAAACAGAGCCTTGTTGTCACAGAAGGCACATGGAGCGTCGAAGGCAATGTTTGCTGGTCAGAGAAAGGGAACTGATAGGCTTGCCGCTTTCCAAGCGTTTTGCCAAAATCAATGCGTTTCCCTCCAGTAAAACTTTTGACTTTCTTTCGCTGATGATTCTTCGTCAGCTCATAATCCGTATGCACATGATCAAGCGTCCATTCAATAGCTGCTTTTCCATGCTGGTCACCTAGCCCAAGCATGATACTAATATCAATTTGCTCCACAGAGGTCAGAATAGATGCCGCCTTCGCTGCAAGCAAATTGGTGAGACCAGGTGCAAGACCTACGCTCAGCACAGCCGTTGCGTTCAATTGCTGCTGATGGACCTTTGCTAGCTTCTCAATATAGGCTCCTTTTGCCGAGATATCTAGATAATCAATGCCTGATCGTAAGCATGTTTCAGCAAATGACGTGTCATCTTGATCAAGACACATGATCACGAGTTTCGTTTCATCCATCCAGTCCGTATCCACTGGTTGTCTTACGTCTATCTGAAATGGACGTACACGCCCATTCGTTTGGCGTGAAAATTGTTCAGCCTTCTCATAACTTCGGCCAGCCGCAAAGACTTGCCCTGGATACACGTCACTTAATTGAAGACATATTTGCTGCCCCACATGTCCATAGCCGCCTATCACTATCACTTTTGACCTCATTTTCCAACCGCCTTTCTATTGCCTCTTTTACAAACAATCCCTTTGATCATGCCAGCTTGAAAATAAGGTCTGATGTCTTGAAATCCTGCTTCGGTTAATTGTGCTGTCATCTTTTCTTCAGACACGGGATATGTTGTGACACCCAGCCTTTCTCGGAAGGACGTAAACACTTCCTTTTCCAAGCCTTGACGCTTCATGAAGAGAGAAAGCATATGAAGCTCCTGCTGAAATGCAGGCGTTTCTGGGTCTCCTTGAATAAACGCCAGCACGAGCGGTGCCCCTGGCTGAAGCCGGCGGGCGATCTCCTGTAAAAAGGGCAGCTGATCTTTTACAAAATGAATGACAAGCAAACTTACTGCTGCATCGTACGACTTTTCAACCGGCACTTTGTCTAAGGCCATCTCATACCATGTGACGCGATCTTGCATATGAAGCTGTGCCACTCTGCGCTTGGCCATATCAAGCATGGTTGGAGATGGATCAACCCCTATGATATGCCAGTCTTTATTTCTTTGAAGCATGTTGATGATCTCTTCGCCCCCACCTGCTCCGACTGTTAACATGCGAGAAGCCGCTCCCATTAATTCGATTTCTACTCTATCCACTGTCAGCTCATGCAAAAGATGATAGCCCGGTACTTTATGTGCAATTGTCGCCGCATAGGATTCAGCAACAGGATCATGCCAATGTTGATTTACACTCATATGTCTTCTCCTCCAGTTTCCGCTTTGCTTCGTTTCCTTTACACTAACGGTATGTTATCTTCATTGTAAGAAGATAGATGAGAAAAAACGATCCCTAAAAGTGGGGATATTGAGGAGGAGATCAAATGAACAATCCAGCCGCTCATTTTCAGCAGCTGAGAAAAAACATTCGAGATGAACTTGCTGCTATCTGTGATTTTGATGCTGCCTGTATCACAACCATTGATCCAGCTACTCTCCTCTCGACGGGTTCTTTTACAGATGAACCGATTGAAGCCATACATAACGAGCTGTTTCAAAATGAATATTTAAAAAAAGATGTGCACCAGCATGAAGATCTAGCGAAAGGTCCTGTCCACGCTGCCAGTCTCGTCCAAAGCGGAGAATACACCAATAGTGGTCGATACCAGCACATTTTGTTACCTAACGGATGGGCAGATGAATTGCGGGCAGCCCTTGTGATTCAAGGTGAATGCTGGGGAATTGCCAGCCTTTATCGGAAAAAGGAGAAGGAACCTTTTCATGAACAAGACATACAAGCGGTTAGTCGCCAAACACCAGCACTAGCTGCCAAGCTGAGAGATGAACTTTTTAAAAGAAGAGAAACGGAAGAAGATGAAACGGCGGAACACCAAGGCTTCCTCATTCTTTCACACGATTACCATCTTCTTTATGGAAATGAAACCGGACTTCATTGGCTTCACACCTTCCAAACCTTTGAGCAAATTCATGACGGTGCCGTCATGCCCCGTCCGTTTAGAGCATTAGGTGCTAAGCTTTTATATGGCGGCGGTGACCAAACAGCGGTCAGCATCACCAGAATGCCGACAGGGCGTTTTCTCTCTCTTCAAGCATTTCGATTAGCACAGGCAGCCGGGCAGGAAGAGGCTGTCATGATTCATATTAAACGAGCTCAAACAAGTGACATCCTTCCTTATATAGCGAAAACATATCGGCTGACAGAAAGAGAAATGAACGTCCTTGACTGCTTAATCAAAGGACAATCCACAAAGGAAATTGCCAGTACGTTATTTATCTCGCCTCATACGGTGCATGATCATGTAAAGGCGATGCTCGAAAAAACAAATTTAAACAGCAGACGTATGCTTGTTTACTTTTTCTCACACATATAAAAAAGCGGCTACCTCATTGGTAGACCGCTCTTTCTTTATTTTCCGATGACTCGCTCATGCAAGATATGTGCGACTCCTGCTTCGTTATTGGATTTTGTCACAACATCCGCAACTGCTTTGACATCATCAATGGCATTTCCCATCGCAACGCCACAGCCGGCAAATTCCAGCATCGACACGTCGTTCCCATTGTCACCAATCGCCATCACTTCTTCACGAGAAATCCCCAGTTCATGCGCTAGAAGCTTCACGGCATTCCCTTTGCTCACATCAGGATGAAGAATTTCTAGGAAGAAATCTGTGCTTTTTACCATCATGTACTGATCCTTCACTTCAGATGGAATGGCTTGTATCGTCTTTTCCAAACGTTCTGGCTGATCAATATACATCATCTTCGGAAGTCTCATGAATGGGTCTGCCTCTTCGACAGGTAAATACTTAAGCGGCAATTTCGTTAAGTACGATTCAAGTACCGTGTATTCACTAATATCCCGATTTGGTGTGTATAGATGAGCTGAATCGAAATAATGCATAGGTGTATCCAGCTGACGGCTCAGTTCATATAAAGAAGTCAAATCATCATAGGATAAAGTTAATTCTGATACGACTTCATTTGTATGGCTGTTTTGTACAAGCGCTCCATTATAGGCGATGACATAATCCCCATCTTGATCAAGCTGCAGCTCTTTTAAATAGCGATGCACCCCGCCAATCGGCCGGCCTGTACATAAAACAATTTTAACGCCTTCTGCCTTCGCCTGTTGAATCGCAGCAAACACCTCATCCGGCACCATATGCTGATCATTTAATAACGTACCATCCATATCAATTGCGACTAATTTATACATTCACTGCTCCCCTTTTCTCAGCAAAACGTGCTGTCACTATTTTGAGTGATCATCTACATGATCACATGCTGTTCATCATACTATGTACCTATTTTAGCCTATCGTTTTTTTCTCACACTGTCTACTTGTTCCTATCTGTAACAAAAAATCACTTCATCCTCATCTATTATAACCTATTCTATGAAATCCGCTGTGAATAGAACAGATCTCTCATTTTAACAGTATGAAAAGGAACAAATGTTCATCGGAGAATATTTTGAAACTAGCAAATCTAATTGTATG
This sequence comes from Bacillus sp. XT-4, assembly GCF_050864245.1. Taxonomy (NCBI): domain Bacteria; kingdom Bacillati; phylum Bacillota; class Bacilli; order Caryophanales; family Bacillaceae; genus Bacillus; species Bacillus sp. XT-4. Next base: position 1,610 of record NZ_JBPAFI010000003.1, on the reverse strand, counting down.
ATGGATAGCAAAGAAAGGAGGTGCAGGGAATGATTACATTTACGAGAGGAAAATTGTCAAAAATGTCTGGTGTACATATTGAAACCATTCGTTTTTATGAAAATGAGGGTGTGCTCCCCGAGCCTAAGAGAGCACATAACGGCTATCGTTTATATGATAAAAAATATGTACTCATGCTATCCTTTATCACTGAAGCAAGAAAGCTAGATTTCTCACTCAAAGAAATTCGAGAAATTATCACGTCACTATTCGAGAAACAGTCGAAAACAGAAGCGGAACAGCTACTCGAACAAAAAGTAGAAGATATTCAAAAATCCATTCAAGAGTTAAAAAAGAGGAAGGCGGCCATTCAATTGTTAACAAAACAAACATTAGCTAACATTAGTTAATTGTAAGGGCTGCCAAAGATGTGCCGGTATTTTTTACTGGCACCCCTCTGCGACTAGCTGTTAAGTACACGTTGTATGAAAACATCAGGTATACTAGAGACAGCTTGACGTGACATCAATCGTATGGAAGGGGTTATGAATAGAATGAGAATAGCAACCATTGGAACAGGTGTGATTGTGGAAGGTTTCCTCCAGGCAATTGAACAGCTTGAAGGTGCTTCTTGCCACGCTGTCTATTCAAGAAAGGAAGCCACGGCAAAGAAACTCGCAGATCAATTTGGGGTGCAAACGACTTATACGGATTTAACCGCTATGTTAGAAGATCCCCACATAGAAGCGGTATATATCGCATCACCCAATCGTTTACATAGCGAGCATGCCACGGCTGCATTGAAACACGGAAAACATGTGATTTGCGAAAAGCCTTTTACCTCTAATGTGAAAGAGCTAGAAGCCTTAATCGCTCTCGCAAAGGAAAAGCAGCTCTTCCTATTTGAAGCCATTACAACCGTTCATATGCCCAACTATCATTTAATCAAAAAACACCTTCATCAATTAGGCAGAATCAAACTCGTTCAATGCAACTATAGTCAATATTCAAGTAAATATAATCAACTGCTCGCCGGGGAAACGCCGAATGTCTTTAACCCAGAGTTTTCTGGCGGTGCCCTCATGGATATTAACATTTACAATGTTCATTTCATTATGAATCTATTTGGTTCACCGAAAGACGTTCGTTACCGGGCCAACCGCCATCCAAACGGCATCGACACATCTGGTGTTTTAACTTTTACTTACAATGATTTCATCGCCACAAGTGTTGGCAGCAAAGATACAAGCAGTATGAATTTCGCTTTGATTCAAGGGGAAAAAGGGTTCCTACATGTGAAAAATGGTGCGAATGGCTGTGAGGAAGTGTTGCTGCATATAGGAGACCAAGTCACTTCACTCAATGCACAAACCAATTCAAACCGCCTGTTTTATGAAGCAGAAGCATTTCAGCATATCATTGAAACCGGAAATGACGAAAAGTGTTATGAATGGCTTGATGACAGTCTTTCTGTCATGAAGGTTCTTGAAGCCGCTAGGAAAGACGCCGATATTGTTTTCCCAGCGGATCATGCTTAAATAAAAAAACCGCCTTCTGTGAAGTGACCCCCTAAATTTAGACGCGGTTTTTTTATGAGACAGCTTTCGAGGCATGAGTTCGATATTGTATCG
>NZ_JBPAFI010000026.1:0-569 GCF_050864245.1 Bacillus sp. XT-4 | reverse complement strand
GACAACAACGTACATACCTATGGAAAAGAAAACGATCGCCCAGGGAGCTTCTTTTAGAACGCTTTTTGTTTGAACAGAAGGGCTTTTTTGTGCAATGACCAAGAATAAAATAGCAATCACTCCAGCTATGACCGATACAGGTATAGATAAAAATTCGCTTGCAAAATAACCAATCAACAAAAAAGCTAATATATACCAAGATAATCTAAACATCTTTGGATCTTTTATTGCTTCACTAGGTTGTTTTAACTCATTCATATCATAGTGTTTAGGTATACTCTTTCTAAAGAAAAGGTACAGTACAGTGATACTCGCAAGCAACGAAAAAAGGTTTGGAACAACCATTCTGGATGCATATTCAATAAATGTAATGTTGAAATAGTCGGCTGTTACAATGTTCACCAAATTACTTACGACAAGTGGAAGCGATGTTGTATCTGCAATAAACCCACTCGCGATAATAAAAGGGAATACTATTTTTTCATTGAAGTGTAATGCTCTGACCATGGCTAAAACAATGGGTGTCAAAATAAGTGCTGCACCATCGTTTGCAAATAGAGCAGCGACGA
>NZ_JBPAFI010000025.1:0-569 GCF_050864245.1 Bacillus sp. XT-4 | reverse complement strand
GACAACAACGTACATACCTATGGAAAAGAAAACGATCGCCCAGGGAGCTTCTTTTAGAACGCTTTTTGTTTGAACAGCAGGGCTTTTTTGTGCAATGACCAAGAATAAAATGGCAATCACACCAGCTATGACAGATACAGGTATAGATAAGAATTCGCTTGCAAAATAACCAATCAATAAAAAAGCTAATATATACCAAGATAATCTAAACATCTTTGGATCTTTTATTGCTTCACTCGGGTGTTTTAAATCATTCATATTATAGCGTTTAGGTATACTCTTTCTAAAGAAAAGGTACAGTACAGCGATACTCGCAAGCAACGAAAAAAGGTTTGGAACAACCATTCTGGATGCATATTCAATAAACGTAATGTTAAAATAGTCGGCTGTTACAATGTTCACTAAATTACTAACGACAAGGGGCAGTGAAGTTGTGTCTGCAATAAACCCACTCGCGATAATAAAAGGGAATACTAATTTTTCATTGAAGTTTAATGCTCTGACCATGGCTAAAACAATGGGTGTCAAAATAAGTGCTGCACCATCGTTTGCAAATAGAGCAGCGACGA
>NZ_JBPAFI010000024.1:0-608 GCF_050864245.1 Bacillus sp. XT-4 | reverse complement strand
CCAGTAACTCCAGTGGCACCAGTAGGCCCAGTATCTCCAGTTACACCAGTATCACCGGTTGGACCAGTATCTCCAGTTACACCAGTGGCACCAGTAGGCCCGGTATCTCCAGTAGCACCAGTGGCTCCAGTAGCACCGGTAGGTCCGGTATCACCAGTTACACCAGTGGCACCGGTAGGTCCAGTATCTCCAGTTGATCCTGCTGCAGCCAGTAATGTGTAGTCTGGGGAAGTATCTGGTGTACCTGTCGGTGGTGCAGTATTTACTACATACGTACTGCCATTAAAGGTCACTACTTGCCCTACCGGGTAAGTAGGACTTACTACCGGATCAAACGCTTCAATTCCTGTTAATCCTACACCGGTATCTCCAGTAACTCCAGTCGCACCAGTAGGACCGGTATCACCAGTTACACCAGTAGCACCGGTAGGCCCAGTATCTCCAGTTACACCAGTGGCACCAGTAGGCCCAGTATCTCCAGTTACACCAGTGGCACCAGTAGGCCCGGTATCTCCAGTAGCACCAGTGGCTCCAGTAGCACCGGTAGGTCCGGTATCACCAGTTACACCAGTGGCACCGGTAGGTCCAGTATCTCCAGTTACACCAGT
>NZ_JBPAFI010000023.1:0-682 GCF_050864245.1 Bacillus sp. XT-4 | reverse complement strand
CTGTTCAAACAAAAAGCGTTCTAAAAGAAGCTCCCTGGGCGATCGTTTTCTTTTCCATAGGTATGTACGTTGTTGTCTATGGCATGCGAAATGCAGGGCTTACTGATGCTCTTTCAAGCGTGATTCAAGCTGTAGCAGATCAAGGTTTATTAACAGGGACTCTTGGTATGGGATTTATAGCAGCGATTCTTTCATCTGTCATGAATAATATGCCAACGGTCATGATCGATGCATTGGCCATATCCGGCACCGATACACAAGGAATGATGAGAGAAGCGTTAATATACGCAAATGTCATTGGTTCTGATTTAGGACCAAAAATTACGCCCATTGGCTCCTTAGCAACACTACTATGGCTCCACGTCCTTTCTCAAAAAGGTGTGAAGATTTCCTGGGGGACATATTTCAAAATAGGGGTCATTTTAACTGTACCAACGCTATTCATCACACTTTTAGCTTTGTATTTCTGGCTAATGATTATACATTAAAGGAGACGATCAACATGTCAAAGAAAACAATATACTTTTTATGTACCGGTAATTCTTGCCGCAGTCAAATGGCTGAAGGTTGGGCTAAAAAACATCTTGGAGATGAGTGGAAGGTCTATAGTGCTGGTATCGAAGCTCATGGATTAAATCCGAATGCTGTAAAAGCAATGAAAGAAATAGGGATTGATATTTCT
>NZ_JBPAFI010000022.1:0-794 GCF_050864245.1 Bacillus sp. XT-4 | reverse complement strand
ATCGGGATGTAGCCTGCTGCTGCCATGCCGCCTGCGGCGACTCGCTGGCCTGCGGTGAGTTCTTCACCTGTGATCGGATCGACACCTGTTGCGGCACGTTTTGCATCGTTCACGCCTGTCAGTTCATTGACGATATTTCCTCCGTAATCAAGAGCTTTTTCATACCACGGACGGTTGGCGAGTGCTTCTTGTTCCTTTGCGATCTTGCGAGCTTCTTCTTGATCATTTTTGATTTTCAGATATTCAGACGTTTGCTTCTCAATATCGCTTTTTGCCTTGTAGATTTCGCTATTTTGATACGCTTTCTTGTCAAAATTCATAGGCGAAATGGATTTTCCGTCATTTGTGGCATTGATCATTTCTGCGTACAATGCCATTGTAGCCTTCTCCTCAGTCTCTGACAAAGCATATTCATCTTTTAGATTTTGATCAAGTTCTATTAAATCTTTAACCGTTTTCTTCCGTTCATCTTCCGCATCTGCAATCTTTTCGTCAAAGGTTTTACTATCAAATACCTCCAGAGAAATGAGGTCATCAATATCTTGAAAAATCGTTTTGAGTGCTTTTTTTTGATCCTTAACAATACTTTTGGCATTTTTGATTCCCATATGTACAGCGTTGTCTAAAAAGTGTTCTTCTACAAAGGTGTCGCCGCCAAAGTTTGTATCATCAAGTGTCCCAGAAACACCTTCATGAAAGGCTTTTTGTTTATCAATAAAGCTAATAAACATGTCCACATTTCCGGCGAGTTCTTTGTAGAAGCTTTTAATGTTATCGGCACCTTTTCCAGTGAA
>NZ_JBPAFI010000021.1:0-809 GCF_050864245.1 Bacillus sp. XT-4 | reverse complement strand
CCGGTTACTCCAGTCGCTCCCGTATCTCCTGTTGCACCTGTAGCTCCGGTTACTCCGGTCGCTCCCGTATCTCCCGTTACACCTGTGGCTCCGGTTACTCCAGTCGCTCCCGTATCTCCCGTGGCACCCGTGGCTCCAGTTGCTCCGGTCGCTCCCGTATCTCCCGTTACACCTGTGGCTCCGGTTACTCCAGTCGCTCCCGTATCTCCCGTTACACCTGTGGCTCCGGTTACTCCGGTCGCTCCCGTATCTCCCGTTACACCTGTGGCTCCGGTTACTCCAGTTGCTCCCGTATCTCCCGTTGCACCGGTCGCTCCAATTGCTCCTGTCGCTCCGGTTGCGCCTGTATCTCCTGTGGCTCCTGTCGCTCCGGTTCCTGTTGCTCCTGTGGCACCCGTATCTCCGGTGGCTCCTGTCGCACCGGTGGCTCCGGTTCCTGTTGCTCCTGTGGCACCCGTATCTCCGGTGGCTCCTGTCGCTCCGGTTGCGCCTGTCGCTCCGGTTGCGCCTGTATCTCCTGTAGCGCCGGTCGCTCCGGTTCCTGTTGCTCCTGTGGCACCCGTATCTCCGGTGGCTCCTGTCGCTCCGGTAGCACCTGTATCTCCTGTAGCGCCGGTCGCTCCCGTTCCTGTTGCTCCTGTGGCACCCGTATCTCCGGTGGCTCCTGTCGCTCCGGTAGCACCTGTATCTCCTGTAGCACCGGTCGCTCCCGTTCCTGTTGCTCCTGTGGCACCCGTTGCTCCTGTGGCTCCTGTCGCTCCGGTTGCGCCTGTATCTCCTGTAGCACCGGTCGCTCCTGTTCCTGTGGC
>NZ_JBPAFI010000020.1:0-915 GCF_050864245.1 Bacillus sp. XT-4 | reverse complement strand
CTTCAGCGCCGATGGTAGTTGGGGGTTTCCCCCTGTGAGAGTAGGACGCCGCCAAGCTTTTCAAAGGATCAGTTCCAATCGGAACTGGTCTTTTTTGTGTTTTAATAAATGATATATCTATTTATATTGAAAATCGTGGTCTTTCACTACATTCTCAATAACTCATTCATTTCATCCCCTTCACTGGAATTTTAGACATTCTATAATATTCTTATCATCCAATCTCGTCGCTCGCTCATCTTGTTAAGAGTCAACATCAAAAGAGTAAACATGTCTAAAAAGGATATTCTCCTCTGGCAACCATATGTAGCGAACTGCGCTTGCTGCTAGATCATTGAAACCTACATAAGAGAGCAAAGGGCATCTTGGTTTGCTAATGAGAGAGGGGAGGAAGATTTGAGTTAAGCACCACAATGTTTGATGAGGCAAGGGAACACTGAGACGAATTTTTGGGAAATGACCAGGATCAATTTAATATAAAGCAAATATACAAAATGGTTTCTCGGAAAAATAAAATAATAAAAAAATTCGTTTCTAAATGCACGTTATCTGAGGATATAAGGAATAAAACAAACATTTTTCAGCTTTAAAAGAGCTGTTTTTACATTGAAAAAGCGCTATTAATGCCCTTTTTAACAAAAAAACATAAAAAAATGAAAAAAAGACTTTTAAAATGAAGAGACAAGTGGTAAACTTCTTTAGGTGCCTTAACGAAAAGATGTGAAAAAACAGCTTTAAAATAAATTCAAAAATTATTTTAAAAAAGTCTTTACAAACAATATCTTATCGTTATATAATACTATTTGTCAGATCGAGAGACATTCGAAACGACACAATATGGAGGATTAGCTCAGCTGGGAGAGCATCTGCCTTACAAGCAGAGGGTCGGCGGTTCGAGCCCGTCATCCTCCACCA
>NZ_JBPAFI010000002.1:573924-881784 GCF_050864245.1 Bacillus sp. XT-4 | reverse complement strand
GATACTAATAGATCGAGGACTTAACCTATATTCTAATGTGAAAAATGAACATTGTTATCTAGTTTTGAGAGAACATTTTTTGAAATATCTCTTGATTTATTTGTAATACATAGTATAATATCTTTTGTCACTAAATTGTCTGGTGATGATGGCGAAGAGGTCACACCCGTTCCCATACCGAACACGGAAGTTAAGCTCTTCAGCGCCGATGGTAGTTGGGGGTTTCCCCCTGTGAGAGTAGGACATCGCCAGGCTTTCTTCATTCCGCAGTAGCTCAGTGGTAGAGCTATCGGCTGTTAACCGATCGGTCGTAGGTTCGAATCCTACCTGCGGAGCCAATTTGGAGAGCTGTCCGAGTGGCCGAAGGAGCACGATTGGAAATCGTGTAGGCGGTAACCCCGTCTCAAGGGTTCGAATCCCTTGCTCTCCGCCACAATTTACATAATAAAGGGCCCGTTGGTCAAGCGGTTAAGACACCGCCCTTTCACGGCGGTAACACGGGTTCGAATCCCGTACGGGTCACCATTTTTATAGAAATACATACCAGCATTTTATTCGGAGGATTAGCTCAGCTGGGAGAGCATCTGCCTTACAAGCAGAGGGTCGGCGGTTCGAGCCCGTCATCCTCCACCATATCTTTTATATCGTCGCGGGGTGGAGCAGTTCGGTAGCTCGTCGGGCTCATAACCCGAAGGTCGCAGGTTCAAATCCTGCCCCCGCAACCAAATTTTTCCTCTAATGGTCCGGTAGTTCAGTTGGTTAGAATGCCTGCCTGTCACGCAGGAGGTCGCGGGTTCGAGTCCCGTCCGGACCGCCATTTTTTAAAAAGAATACTTGGCTCGGTAGCTCAGTTGGTAGAGCAACGGACTGAAAATCCGTGTGTCGGCGGTTCGATTCCGTCCCGAGCCACCACTATTTGCCGGTGTAGCTCAATTGGTAGAGCAACTGACTTGTAATCAGTAGGTTGGGGGTTCAAGTCCTCTTGCCGGCACTGTTTTTCAAATGTGGAGGGGTAGCGAAGTGGCTAAACGCGGCGGACTGTAAATCCGCTCCCTCCGGGTTCGGCGGTTCGAATCCGCCCCCCTCCACCATTTTTATTTTCATAGGGGCATAGTTTAACGGTAGAACAGAGGTCTCCAAAACCTCCGGTGTGGGTTCGATTCCTACTGCCCCTGCCAATTATATGATTCATAACATCTATGGCGGTTGTGGCGAAGTGGTTAACGCACCAGATTGTGGCTCTGGCACTCGTGGGTTCGATTCCCATCAATCGCCCCATTTTATTATTGGGCTATAGCCAAGCGGTAAGGCAACGGACTTTGACTCCGTCATGCGTTGGTTCGAATCCAGCTAGCCCAGTTGATATGCGGAAGTAGTTCAGTGGTAGAACACCACCTTGCCAAGGTGGGGGTCGCGGGTTCGAATCCCGTCTTCCGCTCCAATTATGGCGGCATAGCCAAGTGGTAAGGCAGAGGTCTGCAAAACCTTTATCCCCGGTTCAAATCCGGGTGTCGCCTTTTTTGAAAAGACTGCCGGGGTGGTGGAATTGGCAGACACACAGGACTTAAAATCCTGCGGTAGGTGACTACCGTGCCGGTTCAAGTCCGGCCCTCGGCACCATTGTTTTTTATGATAAGTTGCGCTCTTTAATGATCATGCCGGTGTGGCGGAATTGGCAGACGCGCACGACTCAAAATCGTGTTCCTCACGGAGTGCCGGTTCGACCCCGGCCACCGGTATCTATTAAAAGTTTCATGATTGGTTTTTACCGTAAACCTAACGTTTCACCCTCGTGGTGAAACGTTTTTTTGTGGTTTAAATGAGTTATTTAGATAAAAATAGAAACCTATTAGAAAATAAATAGCATGTACTTCTTTTAGCAGAATAATCTTTAGATGATTTGCAATATTTGATAAGATACATTTAACCATGTAAGGAAACAAAATGGGGCAGCACATTCACATAAAACAGTGTGCTACCTTTGTGTAACTAAATGAATATTTGTGGGTACATACACATCTTTTAGCTGGCATCATCATTGTGACCCAGTTTTGGGGGAGAATTTATGAAAAAACAAAATGATTATGAGGAGTTATTGACAGGTGGAAATGTCTCGAACGTATATCGTTCGGGAGATACGGTTCGCAGAGAGGTAAAGTCAGATAATATGAATATACAAAAGCTGCTAAAGCATTTAGAAAAAAAGAATTTCTCCTATGCTCCAACGTTTTTAGGGGTTGATGAAAAAGGTAGAGAGATCTTGTCCTTCATTGAAGGTGAGGCCGGTCATGATCCCTTAAAAGAATACATGTGCTCTCACAATGCTTTAAAAGAAATAGCGAAAATGCTTAGACTGTACCATGATGCTGTTTGTGATTTTCCCATTTCAGACGATTGGGAACGAATGGACAATACGCCTAACAACATAGAGGTTGTGTGCCATAATGATTTTGCGATGTACAATATTATTTTCAACAATAAAAAGCCAGTGGGAATCATTGATTTTGATGTAGCTGCCCCTGGTCCAAGGCTTTGGGATATTGCATATACTCTTTATACATGTGTGCCTCTCAGTAGACTTTTTCGCACTGAAACAGGGGAGGTCGTAAATTATCATTCATTAGAGCATGCAGTCCATATAAAGTATAGAGTCAAACTGTTTTTTGAAGCTTATGGTGAGGAAATACCAGAAGATTATGTGGACATGGTGTTGCTGCGTTTAGAAGGTTTATGTCAATACATGAAGCGAAAAGCGAGTGAAGGGGATAGAGCCTTTCAAAAAATGATTCATGACGGGCACCTTGAACATTATCAAAAAGACATTCAATTCATTCATGAACACAGAAAAGAATGGATTTGAGGATGCCAAGGGTTTTATAAAAGAAAAAGGCCAACTCATCTTTTTACTAGTTTCATGTGGATGTTACAATTGGTTATAATATATCAATAGAATGAATGTAAAGAGGCGGAGTTGTTATTTTGCAAACGAAGACGATATTACAGACTATTATTGAAGATGAGCGATCACATGATTATCCGCTTTTTAGACAGTACTGTGTAAGGAAAGAACAGGGTCTGCGTAAAGATGCGTTAAAGGTTCTTCAGTCTTTTGTTAAAGAGATGAATAAGAACGAATTTACAGCACGGCGTTCATTTGTTGCTTGGCTGTTTGATTACATTGAACGTTTTGAGGATGGTCATCATTTGCTTGTGTATCCATTGGTACATGGGGTGATCCACCCTGTTCTTCGAGAGTGGGAAAATATTGATCCAATGGATGTGAGACCGTATCGCTGGCAAGGCTTGTTTGTGCATCAGGGGGAAGGTCTGCCCTATTTATTGAAGGCATTAGAGATGGGAGGCAGCAAAGAGCAGCGAGTGATTGTTCAAATTTGCGAAACCTATTTCTCGGCTTTGTGGTATTCGTTTCATCATATACATGAAGATCTTTATTTAAGCACCTATGAGAAAGATCATGAGCGAATTCAAGGGATTCAAGATGTCATGAAACTGATCGAAGATAAAAAGGTTCAAACCAATGTTGAAAAACTAGCAGTCTACTATAACCAGCTTTTATCGGACTGGAAGGAATTTCAGCAGACGGAGACAAGAGGCTTTGTGAAATGGTGTGCGGATCGTAAGAAGCCCTATGAGTGGGTACAGACATTTTACTATAATCAATAGTTGTTTTTCATAAGAAAAAGGCTGGGGTCAACCCTGCCTTTTTTATTTATGCCATATTCTTTCTATTTCTACATGGTCTGCTTTAAAATATTTCAGGATGTAGACATCTGGATTGCTTAGTTGTTCCCACTCCTTGAATCCAATTGCGGGATCGGCGTGTTTTAGAAGCAGGCTCATAATATTGCCATGAGTGGCGAATAAAGTATGATCTCTTCCTAATTTTATTTGTTCATAGAGTGCCTCTACAATACGATTCATCGCTTCTTGGCTCGACTCTCCGCCTTCACAGGTCATATGCATGTCCGAAAAACTGAGCTTTAGTTTTTCATACCAATCTTCCATTGGTTGACTGCTTAACCTACGTTCAGAGAGACGTTTGTCAATTTGTACCTTTATCTGTTTGGCATGAGCAAGGGGCTCAGCGGTTTGAATCGCTCGTTTATAAGGACTTGAGATGATCTGGTTGAGCTGAATGCCGGAAAAAAGCTGTGCGAGCTCATGCGATTGTGTGATGCCTTGAGGTGTTAAAGACGCATCCTCGGATTGTCCATCTGCTTGACAGTGTCTGACGAAATAATATGTCTTCATAGGGGGACACCTTCCTCTAAGTATAAAAAATCATCCAATATTGGATGAGGGTTCACGAAAGTTGAGGTTCTATTTGTTCGTGTCTGCTTCTTTGTATGGATCTATCAGTTTTGAGGTTAGGTCTAAGTTGAACAAAAAATCATCTATGGTGTCTGTGCCAAAGGGAAGGGTGGAAAAATTAATTGGGATGCTGTCTTCTTGCGTATCTGAAGTAATCGGCTGTTTGTGTTGCTTTTTTCTCCAGTTCTTAAACAAGCGCATGTAAGGCCCCCTTTTCTAAAAAAAGATGGATTTATACATAATATACGGGGAGAGTTGTCCGAGCGTCAATTGTTTTCTTCAAAAGGATTTATTACATTTGTACGGAAAGAGCCACAGCTAAGTGCGGATCTTTCCGTGTTTTGACATGGCACGGTGTATGGCTTGTTGTACCTTTCGTTCGCATCTGATGTTGTATGTCTTCTTATGGAGTTTACTCGTCTTAAATTGACCAATTACACGGCGGACTCCTTGATCATAAATGATCAGCTCTCTGCTCGTTTGTTCACTTAATAACGCTTGAAACCAGCTGTATTTTTTTAGCTGTGCTGCATTCCGTGATATATCATCTTCATCTACCTGTAAAAAAGGGATATACAGAGCAAGATTGAAGATGTCTAAAATGAATCCCATATCACTGACCCCCTTCATATCGTTTATTACGTTTAGAAAGGGGAATGGTTCCTTTCAATTGGTTTTAAAAACAATCCCAGTGCATGAACCATTCTTTATTGTCTTTGTCGTAATAGAAATACATCGTGCCGTTATCACCAATCATGAACCGAGGTTTTTCCTCTGAGGCGATTTGCAGCATGAATTCTCCTGACATTTGGTGGGGAGGAGATTGGATGTAAGCTCCGTATCCACCGATTTTTGTGAACGAGTAGTTTGAGTAATGCTCGAAGAAATGATCTGTCGCTTCTTCACTTTCATTAACCTCTGATAAGTCAACGTATGACCAAGCTTCCTCCCAGCATGGATAATCCGGTTGTTCCCCTTCGAGCCACTCTATTTGGAAAGGTTTCATTCCTTTCACGTCTTCAGGGGTCTCAGCGATTTCTAATCCTTCCATTGATGAATATTCAATGAGTTTCCAGCCCTCACCGTTTTTGGCGATATCGATCGGAAGGGTTTTCTTGTTGATGAAAATTTGAATCATCTTACATTCATCAAAGCCGTTCATTCCCCCTGGTACTTCGGGTAAATACATTTGTAAAATGGGAATCATAGCTCCATCTTGATCTGCCGGCCACCCTTTATCACGTTGGATGAAAAAATGACCAGCAAACCAGCTGTACTTAGATGGATCAGGGCGAAACCCGCCTATTTTGGCTACAATAGGTGTTTTTCCTAGTTGATTTAATTCGTCAAAAGCTTTGATCTTCATTTATCCATCCCCCTTTCTTTAGCCAGCAATGTGTGCATCTTGAAACGTTCCATTCATATTGCCAGAGACAATGATGACATGTCCCCAAAATAAATCTCCGTCATGATAGTAGGCTTCGAATTCTCCATTTGGATAAGCATGGAGGCTTTCAAGAGAGATGCGGCTGATAAATTGATCCGGTGTGATCTCTTCTGAATTTTCAGCGGAGTCGTCTTGTTCCTGCCAATCTTTTGCTAGTTCAAGCAGCTGATTTGCTGCATATGACTTCATGGAGGCATCCCATGTTGTCTGCTCTTCTACGAGTTGTCTAGCCGTTTTCAGAGAGTCATTCATTTCTTCCTCTTCTTCAAGATTGAAGTAAAGAAGGCACTCCTCATTGCCCCACTGGATGGTTGTTTCAAATAAGTCCAGTCCTTTCACTAATTCAAAAGTACCCAGCTTGTCATCGTGGTAAAAGATAGGTTGTTGAGCTTCTTCTAATATTTCTTGAAGTTCCTTATCTTCAGTATCTGTATCAACAAGTGAAACGAGCATAAATTCACCTTCACCTTCACCTTTACGTACTTGAAGTGTGACGATAGATTCTTTATGTAATTGCGCTTGTTTTTCTCGTAATCCCTTTTCATCTGTTAACCAGCACAGTCTCACTTTTTCGGTTATGATGCGGTCTTTTTCCTTCCATGCAATGAGTGGGATTGAAGCAGTCCAAAGAGTTTCTTTTCCTGCTTTTCCTGCGCCGACTCCAGAAGGTCCTGTAACAGCCATGATGTCTATCACTTCTTCTGAGAATCTTTGTTCAAATATGTTGATTTGTTTGTTTGATTTCATAGGATGTCCTCCAGCTTGATTTATTTGATGGAGCTATACCTTTATCACACCGTACATTGGTAGGGGAAATCAAGCTTTTTTTGTTTAAAACTGTTTTTTAGGTTTGTGGCAACAGAGAGGATACATGGATTGCTGGAGGTTGAGTCACAATAAAAAAGCAAATCGGTTCGGATTTTGTATAAATTTGGCTAAGTGAGTCGAAAAGCCTAGGTGATTCTTCCTTTTCTTTATAATTACTTTGACACGATTAGATGAAAAAAGTAAAGTAGTACTGAGTGATTTACAAAACCTTCATCATTCTCTGAAACATGAAGCGGCAGTAAATTTAATGTAAATGGATATTTTTCCTTTTATTTACTCGTATTTTTTTTGAAACTTATGATGCTTCTTATTCGTTATATTAAAGGAGCACATGTAACCTGCGGAGAAAAGAGCATCGGAATGCTTGGTGCAGAAGATTTACATTTGCAAAATCAATGTAAATTTTTTATGATTTCATTTATATCAGATCGAAAATAAGAAAGAAGAGGTTTTATGAAAAAAATATTTGCGAACAAATATAGCTTTTTTGTTTTGGCTGTCCTTTTATTTTGGGCAAAATCGTACACAGCCTACAAAATGGACTTTAATTTAGGAGTGAAGGGATCTTTTCAAGAGGGTCTTCTCTTATTAAATCCATTCAGTTCAGCCATCGTGTTTTTAGGACTTGCTCTCTTTTTGAAGGGGCGTAAATCGGCCATTGCTTTAATTGTCATTGATTTTATTATGACCGCACTTTTATATGCGAATGTAGCGTACTATCGTTTCTTTGATGATTTTTTAACATTCCCGACAATGAAACAAGCGGGTAATCTTGGGGGAGGTATGACTGGCGGTGTATTAGCAAGTATTAAGCCGCATGACCTTTTGTACTTCTTAGATATCATCATTTTAATTGCCATTGTCATTTGGAGACCAGAAGTGAAGAAGTTCCAAATGAAAAAAACTTTCGCGCTGCTGATTGTGGCTGCAGGTGTTGGACTGTTCTTCGTTAACCTACACTTAGCTGAAAAAGATCGTCCAGAATTATTGACGAGAACATTTGATCATAAGTATATTGTGAAATATTTAGGTGTTTATAACTATGCGATTTATGACGGCGTGCAAACCGCACAAAATGCAACGCAGGTAGCAAATGCGAGCAGTGATGATTTAACGGATGTCGTGAACTATACGACCTCTCACTATGCGAAACCAAATGCAGAATACTTTGGTCAAGCTAAAGGGAAAAACATCATCAAAATCCATTTAGAAAGCTTCCAGTCATTTTTAATTGACTACAAGTTAAATGGAGAAGAAGTGACGCCGTTTTTAAACAAACTAGCTCATGGAAAAGAAGATTTTACGTATTTTGATAACTTCTTCCACCAGACTGGTCAAGGGAAGACTTCTGATGCTGAGCTGATGATGGATAATAGTATGTTTGGCTTACCAGAGGGTGCAGCGTTTGTGACAAAAGGTGAAAATACCTTCCAATCACTTCCTGCCATCTTAGATCAAAAAGCAGGCTATACGAGTGCAGTGCTTCACGGGGATTATAAATCTTTCTGGAACCGTGACACGATTTATAAACATATGGGAATTGATCAATTCTTCGATGCATCTTATTACAACATGGATGAAGAAAACCTTGTAAACATGGGTCTGAAGGATAAACCATTCTTTAAAGAATCAATCCCAATGTTAGAATCAATGAAAAAGCCATTTTACGCACACTTAATGACATTGACCAACCATTATCCATTTAATTTAGATGAGAAAGATGCGACAATCGCTAAGGCAACAACTGGCGATAAAACAGTGGATAATTATTTCCAAACAGCGAGATACTTGGATGAGTCATTAGAACAATTCTTTAAGGACTTGAAAAAATCGGGTCTGTATAAAGACTCAGTGATTCTATTATATGGTGACCATAACGGTATTTCTGAGAACCATAACCGTGCAATGAGTGAGATTCAAGGGAAAGAAATTACGCCATATCAAAATGCACAAAATCAGCGTGTACCGCTCATGATTCGGATCCCTGGGAAACAAGGCGGCGTGAATCATACGTATGGCGGTGAAGTAGACGTGATGCCAACGCTTCTTCACTTACAAGGTATTGATTCAAATGAGTACGTGAATTTTGGAACAGATTTATTCTCTAAGAAGCACGATCAAACTGTTGCATTCCGTAACGGAAACTATGTGACACCAAAATATACCCTTGTAGATAATACGGTCTACGATACAAAAACGGGTAAAGTGGTGAAACAAAACAAAAAGACAGAAGCGATTAAAGCCCGTGTTGATAATCAGTTAAGCTTGTCAGATAAAGTACTATACAGGGATCTTCTTCGATTCCATAAGCTATCTGATTTTAAACCAGTGAATCCATCTGATTATTTCTATGGTAAAACAAACAAAGAGACAGAAGCGGATTCTTCTGCTAACTAACTGAGTTTTGGGCAAGCACAGAAAGGTGCTTGCCTTTTTCTCTCTTACAGCTTGATTTGTTGGCAAAATATGTTTATATTTAGGGAGAAACAAGCGTGGCGTCAGCGGTCAGCTGGCGATAACTCATTTTGTCCTAGGGGATTTCAGGAGGAGCTTATGACAACAAATACAAAAACACAAAAAAAGAAATCAGAATTATGGGGCTGGATCAAAGCCATCTTAATCGCATTTATTGCTGTTTTTATCATTCGTAACTTTTTATTCGCACCGTATATTGTAAAGGGGACTTCTATGGAACCGACACTGCATAATACAGAGCGGGTGTTTGTGAATAAAACAGTCGATTACTTCGGCGATTATAAACGCGGACAGATCATCGTTCTTGATGGGGAAGACCGCAGTACTCACTATGTGAAACGATTGATTGGTTTACCTGGTGATAAAATCGAAATGAAAAATGACCAGCTATATGTGAACGGTCAAAAAGTGGCGGAGCCTTATTTAGCATCAAACAAAAAGAAAGCTGCCGCAGATGGCACCTTGCTGACACCTGATTTTGGTCCTCTTACAGTCCCTAAAGGAAAGTACTTTGTCATGGGTGACAACCGCCAAAACTCAATGGACAGTCGCAACGGTTTAGGTCTTTTTACAAAGAGTGATATTCAAGGGACAACATCATTCGTGTTTTATCCCTTCCAAGATATTCGATTAATCAATCACTAGTCAATAAGAAAAAGCACACAGGTGTGTGCTTTTTTTGTTTGGTTAAGACTGGCTTTTTGAAATCGCCTGTTCTAGATCTGCCAGAATATCTTCAATCGCTTCTGTTCCAACAGATAAACGAATAAGTTCTGGTGTCACCCCTGTGGCTTTTTGCTCTGCTTCACTTAATTGCTGATGCGTTGTGCTGGCAGGGTGGATGATGAGTGACTTAGAGTCGCCTACGTTTGCAAGATGTGAGAAAAGCTGAACCGAATCAATGAGTTTTTTTCCTGCGTCTTTGCCACCTTTAATGCCGAATGTGAGGATGGCGCCTTGCCCTTTTGGTAAATAAGTTTGAGCCAGCTCAAAGGATTCATGGCCTTCAAGACCTGGATAGCTGACCCATTCTACAAGAGGATGATCTTGTAAAAATTGTGCTGTCTTCAATGCATTTTCACTGTGGCGTTCAAGGCGAAGATGCAATGTTTCTAAGCCTTGCAAGAGTAAAAATGAGTTGAATGGTGATAAAGCCGCCCCTAGATCACGTAAGAGCTGTACACGTGCTTTTGTGATATAAGCTGCTTCGCCAATCGCTTCTGTATACGTCAGACCATGATAGCTAGGGTCTGGTTCCGTCAGGCCTTTGAACTTATCACTATCACTCCAAGGAAACTTGCCGCTGTCGACGATGACTCCGCCAATGGATGTGCCATGGCCGCCGATGAATTTCGTCGCTGAATGGACAACAATGTCTGCGCCAAATTCAATCGGTCTTAACAAATAAGGGCTTGCAAGTGTGTTATCCACAATTAGAGGAATGTGGTGCTTGTGTGCAATGGCTGATACGGCTTCAATATGTAAAATGTCGCCTTTTGGATTTCCGATGCTCTCTGCATACACTGCTTTTGTTTTATCTGTAATGGCTGCTTCAAGTTCTTCAAGGTTTGAGGAATCCACAAACTTTACTGTTATTCCAAGCTTTTTCAAGGTATGAGCAAATAAATTATATGTGCCGCCATACAGACTGCTAGAGGATACGATTTCGTCACCAGCTCCTGCAATGTTTAAAATGGAGTAAGTGGTCGCTGCTTGTCCTGAGGAGACAGCAAGTGCACCAATTCCGCCTTCAAGCTCAGCGATCCGTTTTTCAAACACATCATTTGTCGGGTTCATAATACGTGAATAAATATTACCGGGTTCCTGAAGTCCAAATAAATTCGCCGCATGCTCACTATCTCTAAAACCGAAAGAGCTTGTTTGGTAAATAGGTACAGCTCTTGAATAGGTGGCTGAGTCCAGTTCTTGACCTGCGTGTATTGCTTTTGTTTCTAAACGAAATTGAAGTTCTTCTGACATGTGTGTATCCTCCTTTTGTTAGATAAAACCAACTATTTTAATAAGAAATATTTAATAAGACTATAAATCTTGTTTACTGCCCGGTCAATCATTTTTTAGATAAATCTGAAAAAACAATAAATATAGTTGACATGTCGGAATAGTATGTATTAACATAAGCATACTGAAAATACCAACAAGAATTGCTGATCGGTCAACCGAAGGCTCGTTCACTCAGGCATGAGTGAAGGGCCTTTTTTTATTTTAATCTGAAGGGAAGATGAAGATGGAGAAAAAGAAAAAACGAAAAAAATACAGAAAACATTTGGATATCACATTAGACATTTTGATTGAGCGGAACAAATATGAAATTTACAGCAATCAAGAACGAATAGAAGAGATTTACGATCGTATTGATGAAAAGCATACAAGGTCGAAATAACTATTTTATAAAATATAGTTGATTCATAGGAATAATATGATTTAGGATGGTGCTAACAACTCAATATGAATAGCTGATCGGACAACACGAAGGCTCTTATCTCTCTTTTGGGATAAGGGTCTTTCTGTGTATCTATCTGATGACAAGAGGAGTGAACTTGCATTGACTATTTCCGTTGATATTGTGGATAAGTCTTTTTGGAAAGACAAACAAACCATTCAAGTGCTTGAAAACGTAAGGTTCACCATCGTTCCTGGTGAATTCGTGACGGTGATTGGTCCGAGCGGTTGCGGGAAAAGTACATTGCTGAAGATGATTGGAGGGCTTGATACAGATTATGATGGGCAGATCGTGATAGGAGAAAGGCGTGTGACAGAACCAGGAATGAAACAGGGCTTTATTTTTCAAGAGCATCGCTTATTTCCATGGTTGACGGTCGAAGAAAATATCGCTGCCAATTTCAATTTAAAACAAGCAGCTGTTCGCCGCAAATTGGATGAATTAATTGACATTGTTCGGTTAAAAGGCTTTGAACACGCCTATCCACATGAGCTTTCAGGCGGGATGTCACAACGTGTTGCTATTGCAAGAGCACTCCTGCGTGATCCGGAGATTTTATTGCTTGATGAACCTTTTGGTGCGCTAGATGCATTTACACGGAAACACTTACAGGATGTGCTGCTGGATATTTGGCAGGAGAAAAGAACAACGATGGTGCTTGTCACTCATGATATTGACGAATCCATTTATTTAGCCAATGAAATTGTGCTGTTACAAGCAAGACCCGGCCGAATTCATAAAATCCTTCCCGTGAACTTACCATTCCCGCGGAATAGAACGTCAACAGCTTTTCAGAGCTTAAGACAAAAGGTGCTTTCAGAATTTGAGAAAACAGATGAGCTATTACTGACGAATGGCTCAGGAATTTAAGGAGGTCAAATCGAATGAAAAGGCAAAAAAGGATCGTTCTCTTTCTGGGTATCCTCCTTGTATTAGCTGGGTGTGGTCGTCAAGCAGCGAATGGATCAGAAGACAAGCCGAAAGAGATTCGGATTGGGATTCAGCAAAGTCTAAGCCCACTTCTTTTAGCAAAGGAAAAAGGGTGGTTTGAGCAATCATTTGAAAAAGAAGGTGTGAAAGTCAAGTGGGTGGAGTTCCAAAGTGGTCCTCCCCAATTCGAAGGGCTTGCCGCCAATCAATTAGATTTTTCACAGGTTGGTAATTCACCTGTTATAGCTGGTCAGGCAGCAGGTATTAATTTTAAGGAAATTGGTTTATCTCAGGATGGGTTAAAGGCGAATGGGATTTTAGTGAATAAGAACAGTGAGATTCAAAAAGTAGAAGATTTAAAAGGGAAAAAAATCGCCGTTGCCAAAGGAAGCAGTGGTTTTGACTTTTTATACAAAGTATTAGATCAGGCAGGTTTATCTGCAAAGGATGTCCAGATCATTCAGCTTCAGCCGGATGAGGCAATATCTGCGTTTGAAAATGGGTCAGTTGATGCTTGGTCGATCTGGGAGCCGTTCTTATCACTTGAAACGATAGAAAAGGGAGCAAAGCTACTGGTTAATGGAGAAGCGACCGATTTATATTCACCTGGATTCACACTTGTCAGAACCAAGTTTGCCGATGAGTACCCTGAACTAGTGGTGCAATTTTTAAAAGTATATGACAAAGCGGTGAAATGGCAGAAAGATCATCAACAGGAAGCCATTACACTTTATGCTCGTTTGAAACAATTAGATCAGAAGGTGGTGACACAAGTATTAAACAATACAGAGCCGCTCAATGAGCCCATTTCTAAGAAGATCATAAACGCCCAGCAGCATACAGCTGATTTTCAATATCAAACAAAGGCGATACAGCGGAAGATTGATGTCAATCAGGTGGTAGATAATTCGTTTATTGAAAAAATGCTGAAAGAGGAGAAGAATTGATGAAAGCTGCATCTAACCCAGCCCTTGTGACTAAAACCGAGCGAATGAAGAAAAAAAGGAGAAAAGCTTCATCCTTCATCATGTTAAAAGGACTTGTATTACCTGCTTTACTCATTGCGATTTGGCAGGGAGCTGCTGCTTCCCAAATCGTTTCTTCTACTGTACTACCTGCACCCACTGTCATTGCAGAATCTTTTCGTGAGTTGATTCGTTCCGGTGAGCTGTTTGGCCATATTTACATCAGTCTCTACAGAGCAATATGCGGGTTTTTACTTGGGGGAGGTTTAGGACTTGCGATGGGTTTGTGTGTCGGTTTTTCTAGGAAAACCGAGCAGTATGTAGATCCGACCTTGCAAATGCTGAGAACAGTTCCTCATTTAGCGGTGACTCCTTTATTTATTCTTTGGTTTGGTTTTGATGAATCAGCGAAAATTTTATTGATTGCACTTGGGGCTTTTTTTCCAATCTATATCAATACCTTTCTAGGAATTCGCAGTGTAGATAACAAGCTGTTCGATGTGGCTCGCGCTTTAGAGTTTAATCTGTATCAAAATATCACAAAGCTCATTTTACCTGCTGCCCTTCCTCATATTCTTCTGGGCGTGAGGCTTTCATTAGGCATTGCCTGGCTTGGTTTAGTGGTGGCTGAATTGATGGGGTCGAGTAGTGGAGTTGGCTACATGATTATGGATGCAAGACAATTCTCGCAAACGGATAAAGTGTTTGTAGGGATTATCATCTTTGCGGTAGTTGGTAAGATGACTGATTCATTTGTACGGCTGTTAGAAAAGCGACTGCTCAAATGGCGCACAAGTTATCAAGGTGAAAAATAATAGGAGGCGATATGATGAATATTCTATGGTTTATTCCAACGCATGGGGATGGGCGTTATTTAGGATCATCGAAAGGGGCAAGACAGGCAGACTATCCGTATTTTAAACAAATTGCTCAAGCTGCCGATCAGCTTGGGTACACAGGGGTCTTGCTGCCTACTGGTAGATCTTGTGAAGATCCATGGCTGACAGCGGCCGCTTTAGCTGCAGAGACAACTCATTTAAAGTTTCTTGTGGCTCTTCGGCCAGGGTTGATGCAGCCGTCTGTTGCTGCTAGAATGACCTCCACATTTGATCGGCTTTCAGGCGGGAGACTGCTGATCAATGTTGTAGCGGGAGGAAGTAAAGAAGAACTTGAAGGAGACGGGCTATTCATTTCTCATGATGAACGCTATGAGGCAACAGAAGAATTTTTGACCATCTGGAAGCGGTTATTGAAAGGAGAGAATGTTCAGTTTCAAGGGAAGCATCTGCAAGCACAAAATGGACGTCTGCTATTTCCACCAGCTCAAACACCACATCCACCCGTTTTTTTTGGAGGATCATCAGAAGCAGGCATTCAAGCCGCTGCAAAACATACAGATGTTTATTTAACTTGGGGCGAGCCGCCTGCACAAGTAAAAGAGAAAATCGCACAAGTGAAAAAGCAGGCTGAAAAGGAAGGAAGAACGGTGAGGTTTGGTATTCGACTTCATGTGATCGTGAGAGAAACGGAAGATGAAGCTTGGCAGGCAGCGGAACATCTGATTCGTCATTTAGATCAAGAGACTATTGATGAGGCGCAAAAGACTTTACAAGGGATGGACTCAGTAGGGCAAAAACGAATGGTTGAATTACATCAAGGGAATAAAGAGAAGCTTGAAATTAGCCCTAATCTTTGGGCAGGCATTGGCTTAGTTAGAGGCGGGGCAGGAACAGCGCTCGTCGGGGACCCGCATACAGTAGCAGAACGTATAATAGAATATCAGTCTCTAGGTATTGATACATTTATCTTTTCTGGTTATCCGCACTTAGAAGAATCTTATTATTTAGCAGAACTTGTTTTCCCGCTTCTCCCATTTAAAAGAAATGGTGATGCAGGACCACACGTTCCTGCTGGTGAAATTATTGGGAACAATTACTTTCCTGATACAGCCTCTGCTGCAAGTTCCTCATAAATGAAAGCAAAGCAGTCATACTTGTCGGGCTGCTTTGCTTTTTTTATAGAAAGAGATGCAAGTAAAATGATATGTGCTGTGGAAGAAGGCAAGGGCTTTTTTCCCAATAGGTTTTCTTGTATATACATATTTTAAGAGACAAGAGAAGAAGGAAAATATGCTCACTCTTTTGTTGGAATTATCAGTTAATATGTCGTATTTGATGTGTTAACGACATATAATTAGGACTTTTATATCTGATATATCGGGGGAATTCTTTCTATCTCAAAAAAATGAAAGATTAAATAGAAGAGATGATGAAAATGAACTATTTGAAAAAAGGCAGAAAAAAGATGGATTCATTGCCAATATTTGGGTCTTGTGGTTCTTATGTTGTGGTGAAAAATAGTAAAAAAGGGAGAATTTATACAGTTGAACATGAACAATTGAATAAAAAGTCACATTTTACACGAAAATACGTTCGGTCAAAAATGGGATCTTCTGTTGATGTTTGGAGTGTGACGCCTATGATACGATCATCATAAGCTGGGAGGTGAAAAGTATGACTTATGCAGCGCCGCAAGTTGACTATTCCACTATGGAACCTGCTATTATGGACCAAGCTTGGTTCTTAGTATTTGTTGCTGTCCTTCTTGGATTGGGAGCAACAGTTGTTCTAGGAGCAGCAGTTTGGTGTTTAGCAAACGGCAAGGGTAGCTTTACAGGAGCCGTTCAGTGGGAAAGTGGCTTAAAAGTCCAAATTGAATGTAAGTAGCTATACTTAGGATTCATCTTTTTACTTCTTAGATAAGACACCAGGGCTAAACCGTCTGTGGCGGGCGGTTTAGCCTGATCTGTTTTTAAAGAATATGCAGACACTTGGAGGTTATATGTTTACGATCGAGAATTTAACCAAGACGTATAAAAATAACGTGACTGCTGTCAATGATTTTCATTTAAAAATTGCCCCTCATCAAATCGTTGCTGTGGCTGGACCAAATGGATCCGGTAAAACAACGATGATTAACTGTGTACTCGGCATCATTAAGCATACAGAAGGAACCATTCATATCAAGGACGTCACAAATGATGATCCATCCTTTAAAAAACAAGTCGCCTATGTTCCAGATGATCTGCTGCTCCCTGAAGCATTGACTGGTGCTGAATATTTAGATTTCGTTTCTTCTATGTATGAATGTAAAACAATTCAAAGAAGAAATCAACTAATTGAATTGTTTGATATGGAATCAGCTTTATCAAGACCGATTGAAACCTATTCCCATGGAATGAAAAAAAAGACACAGCTGATTGCTGCCTTTATGCTTGAGAGTCAATTAGTGATCATGGATGAGCCCTTTAGAGGACTTGATATTGAAGCGGTTATAAACACAAAGAAACTAATGAAACGTTATGCCGAGCACCATGGTGCAATCTTGCTTTCAACGCATGATATGCTTTCAGCGGAAGAGCTGTGCCACAAGATCGCCATTATTTCTAAAGGAAATAAAATGGATGAAGGGACGGTTTCAGCCTTAAAAGAAAAGTATCAATCAAGCACATTGGAACAGGTGTTTCTGAAAGCTTCAATGTTAAGTGATAGGGGTGCACATTTTGATGAAATCATTAATCATTTCTAAAATGATGCTTAAAATGTGGCAGCAGGAGATGTATAAGCTCTTTGATACTCAAACGAAGCGAATCATTGTGGTCTTATTCTTTTTGTTTGCAGTCACAATGGGAGCCATCATCGGATACAGTTTTACGGGTGTCTTTATGAAGGCTTTCTTAAATGGAGATGAACGTTCACTTGGGTTGTTGGTTGTGTCGATGGCAATCAATGCATCCATTTTTACAAGCTTGTTATTTGTGCTGATCAAAGTCAGAACACCTGAACAAGATCGTTTTTCTATGCAGCTCAGCTGGTTTCCGCTGTCTACCTTTCAAAAAAGTCTTGGTTACTTCATTCCGATGGTGACAGTCGTGACAGGGCTTGTTTTATTTTTCATCGGGATCTTGCTTTTACCTAATTTTATTGCACAAGGGATCGGTATTTTCTTTATTCTTACGTTCTTTTTGATGGTGCTGTTGCAATCGCTCTTTGTCTTAACACTGCTTCAGCTCATTTACAACGTGACTTATTTACTCGTACTAAAATTAAAATTACCGTTGCAAAAATTTGCAGCGATATTTGTTTTATTAGCGCTAGTTGTAGCCTATGGAATGACACATTTCGACATTAATCAAATACAGCAATCATATGTACAGTTTGATTATCATTTGATGTATTTTACAGCACCGTTTTTCTTAGCGGCACAAGGGATGTCTCCTGACGGGGTGAATTATGCGATGTTGATCCTCTTCATCTTATTATCTGCGGGAGGCGCATTTATTTCTCTTGCTTTAATGCCAATTATGGCTGAGAAAAAAGCGTTAACCTTTTTGCACAAACTGCCATTTTCATCTTCGAAAAAGTGGTCACTCATTGTAAAGGAAATAAAGTCACAAGTGAGAAATGAAGAAAATATTTTAAACTTTCTCATCCTCCTTATTGTCATTTTATTTGTCCGTTATCAGTTTGCCTTCCGCTTTGAAGGAGAAGCTTTTTTTGTCTTATGTGCGCTAGCTGGGTTAACAGCTTTTAATTCATTTGGCAATGACAAACGTATGCTTGGGATGTATAAAACGTTTGGTCTAAGGCCGTGGGAAGTGGCTCTTTATAAGTTCCTCGGACTTTTGCTCGTTGGTGTGATCCAAATTGTTTTATTTATGATCACAACACTGACGCTCCCTGATCAGATCTGGATCGTGTTGATTGGCGCTGCTGTCTTGTGTAATGCAACGGCTCTCTTTTATGTGGTAGGTATTTTATTACCCCTTGATCGAAATAATCCTTACACAGGTATTTTCTCGTTTGGAGCGCTTATTTTAATCATGATTCCGATTGTATTTATTGGAAACTATGTGATAGGGGAATCGAGTCAAATGCTTCAGTGGCTGCTTGTGGCAGGATTTGAATGTCTGCTCATCTTTGCCATATATAAAGGTTTTTCATGGAGGTATTCACATGATTCAACTTCTTAACAATAAGCTAAAGATTGAGCGGGTGCCGGCACTTGCGCCATATGTGACTTTACAAAAAAGACATTTGACTGATACGCAGTACGGAAGTTCGCTTCCGATTAACGAAAGTGCATATCATATGTTAACGAAAGTGGATGGTCAAAGGACAGAGGCGAGTATTACGGCAGAGCTCGCCGATTTGTTTCAGGTCGATGAGTCTGTGATTGCCCGTGATTTTTATCAATTGATGATGGGGCTGAATCAGCATCACTTGCTGTCGATTCATTATCAATCGCCATATCGGACTGTCACAGCCTTCTGTCAATTTTTTAAGCAGTATCAAGTAAAGATGAAAGAGCGGTTTGACTGCACGGGTCATTCATTTCTTCACATATTGGGTACGGCTCTGCTGATGGTAACGCGCAAAATCATCTTTTTCTGGGTGCTTTTTATGATCATGGCGGGAATCGCCTTTTTATTTATTCCTGATCCATCGATTGCAGCCATTGCGATTTATTTTACGATTATTTATTTCGGATTAATTACTGGAACTGCCTTGCATGAGGCGGCACATGGGTATGCACATCGGAAGTTCGCCGGCCGGGATGGTCCTCAAGGCTTTTTTGCGAGCGATATGATGTCTGTGAAATTTGTGAGGCCTGTTTTAGACCCATTTCAGAAAAAACAAGTGTGGATTACACTGCTTGGTCCGCTTTTGCCGGGGCTCATTGGCGCAGTCGGAATCATTGTGACTGTTTTATTTCTAAAAGAAAATCCAATTTCGACAGGGTTTTTCATTTTTTCAATCACGTATTTTATTCAATTGCTCTACCTTCTTCCGTTTATGGGGGATGGTAAGTCTATTATGAAGCAGTTATTGCTTGGTGGAATGGGAGGACAACGATCATGAACGTTCAGGCAATGAAACAAGGTGCAATTGTTGGTAGTTTCCTAGGTTTCTTAGGTTTTCCGATGCTGACCATTGGTGTTCTGTTCTATCACTTATTTCAATCAAAAACAAATAATGAATTATTATTTAACAGTCTTGCTTTTGAGATGGAAGGTTCGTCTGCATTTACGTTCCAAATCAAACCAAACTTTTTTATTTATATGGTTGTCATTTTTGCTGTCAGTTTTCTCATTGTGGCATTCCTATCAGCCATGAAACAGAAAAAAGCGAAAGATTAGGAGAATTCTCCTAATCTTTTTTTGTATAATCAACCAAATTTTAGTATAATAAAAAATAAATGTATAAAAGGGGATATCAATGATTAAGAAATGGAGCATTCTTTTATTTACTGTTTTTCTATTAGCAGGATGCGGCGAGAAGGCTGCAGAAACAACAACGACAGAGAAAACGATCTCTAAAATAGAAACAGGGTCTGACTCTAAAAACCAAGTAACTATTGAAAAAATGAAATTGACAAAGAAAGAAAAAAACTTACTAGAGGCATCAACGACGAATGAAATAGTAGCTCTTACACTTAAAGGATTAACGAAGAATGATAAGAGTATTACTTTTATCGGGAGCCACTACAAAAATGGCCGGCTAGTTGATAAGGAAGCATCTTCTTCGACTTTTACGTTACATCAGGATGGTACCGACCAAACGATGAATGTACTTTTACAATTAAGGCATGAGAAAGATACATATGAATCACAATTTAGTATGTGGTCAGATAACAAGAATGAGGGAATGACAAAAGCAACAGCAAGCTTTCCATTCAAAGTAAGTGATTATGTTTTTTCTGCACAATCTGATACGGTCAAAGTAACTTCTGGAGGAAAGGCACTGATTGCGTATACAGCGGCAATGGGGAAAGACGGAAATTCACCGATGCTTGAAGTGATTGAGAAAAATCCTAAGCAAGCGCTGAAGAATAAGTCACATGCCTATTTATTTTATATCCAGCTAGACAAATAACTATCGTAATATATATGGAGAATATGAAATTTTTTGACGAAAAATCTTCATATTCTCTTGACGAATTGTTAAGAAAGTTGTAACATAATAAAAGTCAACGCAATGATGTTGTCTCTAAAAGATTGATGCGGGTGTAGTTTAGTGGTAAAACCTCAGCCTTCCAAGCTGATGTCGTGAGTTCGATTCTCATCACCCGCTCCAATACATAATTTTGTTTATAACGCAGTATTTCGTTTCATAGATAAACGAAGTGTTGCGTTTTTTATTATGTCAGTATAATGTAAAAAGCACTGTGACCTACAGTGCTTTTTCAATGAGTTCATATTCACTTTCTCCACCATGTATTTGTATAAACATCTTCGTCAAGGATTGTATAAGCGCTTCACTCTTTTCCCGGGAAATAGATGGTGGGAAGAGAATGATTTGAAGAATGCTTTTTGTGTCTTGAGAAATTTGAGCTTTACTTGCTTGAGAAAATAACCCTTTAAGCTCTGCGCCATCCTGCCATTCAATATGACCAGTTTCATTTTTGGATAATGAAAGAGGCCCTTTCAATTGATCGGCATCTAATGTAAGGATAGGCAAGAAATATTTTAGTGAAAAAAATATCGACAAATCCTGTACGGAATTGGTCGAGTCAATAAATTGTTCTTTTTGAATATCAGCAAGAAGCGGAAGAAAGGGGACATCTTCTAGAAGATTCGTCCATTCTTTGATCGCTGGTACTTCTTCCAAAGTTTGATCTTCATATTCAAAAAACAAAGATTCTTGAAACAGGCGCAGTCGGCCTTTTAACATTTGAGGGGATTTTCCTATCTCAATATGTGAATATTCAATCTGTCCAACATGGATAGACGGGCTTTGAGGTTGGGAGATTTCCATTTGTATCTTCACAGTGACTCACTCCAATCGGTCATGATACACTCGTATTATACTGAAAACAACTGAAGAAACAAAGAAAGGAGGTTTGCAAGGTGATTCATGTTGGACAATTAAAAGAAGAATTAATTCAATATGCGAACGAAATTGGTGTCGATAAAATTCGATTTGCGAGTGCTGATACATTTGATTCATTAAAGGACCGCCTCATCTTACATGAATCGTTAGGGTATTTGTCCGGTTTTGAAGAGCCTGATATCGAAAAACGAACAAATCCTGCTTTGCTGCTTCCAAAAGCAAAATCAATTGTCGCCATTGCGCTCGCATATCCTTCTAAAATGAAAGATGCTCCCCGAAGTACAAAGGATGCAAGAAGAGGGATTTTTTGCAGGGCTTCATGGGGAACTGATTATCATGTTGTGCTGAAAAAAAAGCTCGACATGCTTGAAGAATTTTTGCGCAGTAAACACGAAGATATACGTACAAAATCAATGGTGGACACAGGTGAATTGTCTGACCGTGCTGTAGCCGAACGTGCTGGCATTGGCTTTAGTGCAAAGAACTGTATGATTATCACACCTGAGTTCGGATCTTATGTCTATTTGGCTGAGATGATTACAAATGTTCCATTTGAACCGGATGAGAAAATAGAAGACCAGTGCGGAACTTGTAATAAATGTGTGGATTCATGCCCAACGGGTGCTCTTGTGAATCCAGGCCAGCTCAATTCTCAAAGGTGTATTTCGTTTTTAACACAGACAAAAGGGTTTTTACCTGACGAATTTCGCTCGAAAATAGGAAATCGGTTGTATGGATGTGATACGTGCCAAACGGTCTGCCCAATTAATAAAGGGAAAGACTTTCATCTACATCCTGAAATGGAGCCGGACCCTGAAATTGCAAAGCCGCTCTTAAAGCCACTGCTGACAATCAGCAATCGTGAATTTAAAGAGAAGTATGGTCATGTTTCTGGATCATGGCGAGGGAAAAAGCCTATTCAGCGGAATGCCATTTTGGCACTTGCTCACTTTAAAGATACATCTGCTTTGCCAGATTTGGTTGACCTGATGCATAAAGATCCAAGACCGGTCATTCGAGGCACGGCTGCTTGGGCAATCGGTAAAATTGGCGATGGTCAGCAGCTTTCAGAACTCGAAAAAGCCCTTGAGCGGGAAAGTGATGAAGAAGCAAAACAAGAGATCATCAAAGGGATTGAATTGTTACAAACACCTTTAAATACTAAATAACCTCCCATTGAACATAGAATGAACCAAACAGAGATGTTAAAAAAAGTTTGGTGGTGTCTGTGTGAAACAATTATTAGAACAAACGTTAGAAGACAGACTGGCATATTTATTAAATGGCAGTACGATCAAACAGCCGCAGCTGATGTCTGATGTGGACGCTGTGGAGCGAAAGAAAGAGCTGTTTGCAAGAAGACAAGTTGAGATTGTCAAGGCGAAAGCAAAAGCAAAACTTCTCGATTCAGCTATTCAAGATGATGGAGCTCAGCAAGTACAATATCTCGCTCACCTCACTTATGTCTGTAAGGATATAGACGATTCTTTTTATTTAGAGGAACAGGTTGAGAAAAGAGAAGCGTTTCTTTATAACGACATGCTTGTGAAAGATCGGATGATGTTAGAAGAACGACAAAAGGAAGATCAGGTGGATGAGCGCTTCCAAAACGAAGACCAATTTGGAAGAGCTTTTCACTATGACCGGCGTGCTGCTGTTCAATATGCTGAGACGTATTGGAATAAACGAAATCCAGCATATAAAAATTTCGAAGATAACTGTACGAATTTTATTTCACAATGTCTAAAAGCAGGGAATGCGCCAACGAGAGGATATCCGAACCGTGGATCTGGCTGGTGGGTTCGTCCACATACATGGAGCTACAGCTGGACGGTGGCACATTCGATGAAAAATTATTTAGCGAATTCCAAAGCGGGGTTGAGAGCGAAGAAGCTCAAGGAGCCGCAGGAGCTTCAAATAGGTGATGTGATTTGCTACGATTTTGAGGGTGACGGTAGGTATAATCATACAACCATTGTTGTTGATCATGATAAAGGCGGAATGCCTCTTGTGAATGCACAAACGTATGACAGCCGTATGCGTTACTGGTCGTATGAAGATTCAACGGCTTATACACCTAGTATTCTTTATACGTTTTTTCACATTTTGGACGATGCTCCGAAGGATAGTTAATGGTATAATGTTGAGCGGAAAAGAAAATTAGAGGTGAACTTTTTTGGGACTTCATGTCGTTTTATATCAACCAGAAATTCCAGCTAATACTGGAAATATTGCGCGAACATGTGCAGCAACAAATACAACACTTCATCTGATTCGTCCGCTTGGTTTTTCGACAGATGATAAAATGCTGAAGCGTGCAGGACTCGATTATTGGAAATATGCCAATGTCGTCTATCATGATTCATTAGATGAATTGTTTGAGGCTCATCCGAAGGGGCAATTTTTCTATATCACAAAGTTTGGGCAAAAGCCGCATACAACGTTCGATTACTCGCAGCTAGATGAAGACTACTTCTTTGTATTTGGCAGAGAGACAAGTGGATTGCCAAAAGATTTGATTGAACGGAATATGGATCGCTGTCTACGTTTACCAATGACAGAGCATGTTCGTTCACTGAATCTATCGAATACGGCAGCGATTCTTGTGTATGAGGCGCTTCGCCAGCAACAATACCGAGATTTGATATAAGAACATGATAAAAAGCCGAGATCCCATCTCGCTTTCAGTGAATATGTAAGTGCTGAAAATATGAACGAAATCAAAAAGGATGTTCCGCTGATGGAACATCCTTTTTTTCATTTACCAGGCTTGCCTTCGTAGCCAGCTGTGAAAATGGATACTAAAAACGTAATGATGACGCCCATCATAATGACCGTTCTCATATAAGCTCCCCCTTATCCCTTTGTTCCTTTGCTGCCGGTTTCATATGTTGTGATGTTCGCCTTGAAAAGCAGGAGATGAAGATCATTTTTCTCCTGTTTTTCCTTTATTATGAAGGGTCTTGCGGATGGTTGTCAATTCAGTTTGCCAATTCGTCATTTTGAAGAACGAAAGCATGTAATAGGACGCCTCCGCATAGATTGTAAAACAGTATCTGATTTCTAGCTTCAATCTTGAAAGAGGAGGTTCATATGGATATTTTAAAGAAAATTGAACAGCACAGAGAAGAAGAGCAGCGACTGAAATGGGAAGGCACATTCAGCGAATATTTAGATATTATTAAAGAAAATCCACGTGTCGCTCAATCTGCTCATTCTCGCGTTTATCATATGATTAAGGATAGCGGGATTGAAGAGGAGAATGGGGTCAGAACCTACAAATTTTTTGATCAGGAGCTTTTTGGTTTAGAGGAATCATTGGAAAGGCTAGTGGAAGAGTATTTTCACCCTGCGGCTAAACGTTTAGATGTCAGAAAGCGTATTTTATTGTTAATGGGTCCAGTCAGCGGCGGGAAATCGACGCTTGTCACAAGGCTGAAAAGAGGGCTGGAAGAGTATTCACTAACAGATCATGGCGCAGTCTATGCGATTAAAGGCTGCCCAATGCATGAAGATCCGCTTCATCTCATTCCGCAAAATCTGCGGGAGGATTTCTATAGAGAATACGGCATACGTGTGCAGGGGAATTTATCACCTTTGAACTTGATGAGGCTCGAAGAGGAATATGGCGGCCGCATTGAGGATGTGAGAGTGGAACGAATTTTTTTCTCAGAGGACAAACGGACCGGCATTGGTACCTTCAGCCCGTCTGATCCGAAATCTCAGGACATTGCCGACTTAACAGGAAGTATTGATTTTTCAACGATTGCTGAATTTGGTTCAGAGTCAGACCCGCGTGCGTACCGGTTTGATGGAGAGCTCAATAAAGCGAACCGTGGAATGATGGAATTTCAAGAGATGTTAAAGTGTGATGAGAAATTTCTATGGCATCTTCTTTCATTAACGCAGGAGGGAAATTTTAAGGCGGGGCGTTTTGCGTTGATTAGTGCGGATGAATTGATTGTTGCACATACGAATGAAACGGAGTACCGATCATTTATTTCGAATAAAAAGAACGAGGCTTTACACTCAAGAATTATTGTGATGCCGATCCCTTATAATTTAAAGGTGACAGAGGAAGAACGCATTTATCATAAGATGATTTCAGAAAGTGATGTCTCAGATGTTCATATTGCACCGCATACGCTAAAGGTGGCTGCGATGTTCTCTATTTTGACAAGGCTGAAAGAGCCGAAGCGATCTGATATCGATTTGGTGAAAAAAATGCGACTGTATGATGGGGAAAGTGTCGAAGGTTTCCAATCTGTTGATATTGATGAGATGAAAAAGGAATTTCATGACGAAGGAATGAGCGGAATTGACCCGAGATATGTCATTAACCGCATTTCATCCACCATTATTCGAAAGAACATGGAATCCATCAATGCACTGGATGTCCTCCGTTCCTTAAAAGAAGGACTCGATCAGCATCCATCGATCTCAAGTGAAGATCGGGAACGTTATTTGAATTTTATTTCTGTCGCACGAAAAGAGTATGACGATATGGCGAAGAAAGAAGTTCAAAAGGCATTTGTGTATTCCTATGAGGAGTCTGCGAAAACTCTCATGGATAATTACTTAGATAATGTTGAGGCGTACTGCAATAAAAACAAACTGCGTGATCCGTTAACAGGTGAAGAAATGAATCCTGACGAAAAGCTCATGCGTTCAATTGAGGAACAGATCGGCATTTCTGAAAACGCCAAAAAGGCATTCAGAGAAGAAATCCTCATTCGGATTTCGGCTTATGCGAGAAAGGGCAAACGCTTTGATTATAATTCTCACGAGAGATTACGAGAAGCCATTCAGAAGAAGCTCTTTGCCGATTTGAAAGATGTCGTGAAAATTACGACATCGACGAAAACCCCGGATGAGCAGCAGTTGAAGAAGGTCAATGAAGTAGTGGCGCGATTGATTGATGAGCATGGCTATAATTCCACAAGTGCAAATGAACTCTTAAAATATGTAGGTAGTCTTCTGAATCGTTAATAAATGAAGGAGGCATTATTGGGGCAAACCAGCACCAGTAATGTCTTTTTTAGAAATCGTCGTCATTTCGACGACGGCCAGCATACGATAATGGAATCGATGGGTACAAGAATTGTCCAAAAAGGTGAGGAGGGGGATGGATGTCCCGGCAAGAAAAAAGTCAGTTTATTGTGTCTCAGGAAGACTGGTCCCTCCATCGAAAAGGCTTTGATGACCAGCAGCGTCATCAGAAAAAAGTCAAAGAGGCGATTAAAAACAATTTGCCGGATCTTGTCACAGAGGAAAGCATCATCATGTCTAATGGCAAAGATGTGGTCAAAATTCCGATCCGTTCTTTAGATGAATATAAAATTCGGTACAACTATGATAAGAATAAGCATGTAGGTCAGGGGGATGGAGACAGCCAGGTTGGCGATGTGGTCGCTCGGGATGGATCTGACAGTAAGCAAGGGCAGGGAAAAGGGCAAGGTGCTGGAGATCAAGCCGGTGATGATTATTACGAAGCAGAAGTCTCATTAATGGATTTAGAGGAAGCGCTGTTTCGTGAGCTGGAGCTACCAAATCTTAAACAAAAGGAACTTGATGATATCGTTGTCGAGGAAAT
Source organism: Bacillus sp. XT-4 (assembly GCF_050864245.1). NCBI lineage: Bacteria > Bacillati > Bacillota > Bacilli > Caryophanales > Bacillaceae > Bacillus > Bacillus sp. XT-4. The sequence continues at coordinate 854,861 of NZ_JBPAFI010000002.1, read as the reverse complement.
TGAGTTTAATGATATTCGCAAAACGGGGTTAACCGGTAATATCCATAAAAAACGCACAATGCTGTCAGCATTTAAACGAAATGCCATGACAGGAAGCCCTTCCTTTTATCCCATTTATCCAGAGGATATTAAGTATAAGACGTGGAATGAAGTCACCAAACCAGAATCGAAAGCGGTTGTCCTAGCGATGATGGATACGAGCGGAAGTATGGGGCTTTGGGAAAAATATATGGCGAGAAGCTTTTTCTTTTGGATGACACGTTTCTTGCGGACAAAGTATGAGACAGTCGAGATCGAATTCATTGCCCACCATACAGAGGCGAAGGTCGTAGATGAGGAGCACTTCTTTTCTCGGGGAGAGAGCGGGGGAACCATTTGTTCTTCTGTCTATCGAAAGGCACTAGAGCTCATAGACGAACGATATCCTCCGTCACGATATAATATTTATCCTTTCCATTTTTCTGATGGTGACAATTTGACCTCTGATAATGCACGGTGCGTGAAGCTCGTTTCTGAAATTATGAAAAAAGCCAATTTATTTTGTTATGGTGAAGTGAATCAATATAATCGGCATTCTACGTTAATGTCAGCATATAAACATATTCAGGATGAGAAATTTAAGCATTATATTTTGAAGCAAAAATCAGACGTTTTTCTCGCATTAAAAAAATTTTTTCAGCAGGAAGAAGTTCTTTCTTAAAGAGAACATTCAAAAAAACCTTTCAGCATAAGGGCTGAAAGGTTTTTTGTGTGGAGAAGGAAGGGATCACCAGAAAAAAAGTAAAACTTTCTCTTTGACATTTCAATTTTCATTTATTAATATTTAATCTTGTTAAATATAAGTTTTTCAAAAAAAGATGCCGATCGTCTTTTCTTCTTTTTCTGCTTTTTGCTCATAAGTGAACAATAAGTATAAATGGGCTGCACACCATTTTCAGCAGAGTAGAAAAAGTGGAAACAGGCAGCTCTATGAGCTTGTTTCATAATCTGTCAGATGATGGGCATTCTAAGTTTGCTAAAGCAGATGACACTATATTTTTATACATGAAAGGAGAAACAAAACATGAACAGAGGGCGTTTATTGCTAACAAATATTATTGGCCTTATTGTGATTCTTGCCATTATTGCCGGAGGTGCTTATTACTACTACGAAAGCACAAACTTCGTAAAAACAGATGAAGCAAAAGTGACAGGTGACATGTACCAAATTACAGCGCCAGCAGCTGGACAAATCAAAGGCTGGGACATCAATGAAGGTGACGAAGTGCAAAAAGACAGCACAGTTGCAAAAGTTGAAGGAGAAGCAAAAACAAACATTAAAGCAGTGGCTGATGGCACATTAGTCAAAAAAGAAGTACAAAACAACCAACAAGTGCAGCCTGGGACAGTTCTTGGTGAAACGATTGACCTAAGCAAGCTTTACATTACAGCGAATATTAAAGAAACAGACATTAAGAACATTGAAAAAGGCGACAAAGTGGACATCGTTGTAGACGGCGATCCTGATACAACATTTGAAGGAACAGTTGAACAAATTGGTTATGCAACAAACTCAACATTCAATATGCTGCCAGCAACAAACTCAAGTGGTAACTACACGAAAGTGACACAAAAAGTAGCAGTGAAAATTTCAATTAAAAATCCATCTGACAAAGTACTTCCAGGTATGAATGCTTCTGTCAAAATTTCATCTTAATGATGACTGATATCAAAAAATGAAAGGAGGTTGTCTGAGATGGCAAATCAACCTGCAGCGACAAAACAGGGAGCAGGCTCCTTGTCTTTACTGATCATTTTAATGGCCGGTTTGTTCGTAGCGATTTTAAACCAAACGCTTTTGAACGTAGCCATGCCCCATTTAATGACTGAATTTAATGTGAGTGCGACGACAATTCAGTGGCTTACAACAGGTTACATGCTTGTCAACGGTGTGCTCATTCCGTTATCTGCGTTTTTAATCACACGTTTTGGCCAGCGCAGCTTATTCCTCGTGGCGATGATTTCATTTACACTAGGGACTTTTATTTGCGGTATTGCGCCAAACTTTTCTACGATGCTGATTGGTCGTTTGATTCAGGCAGTCGGTGGCGGTATCTTACAGCCGCTCGTCATGACAACAATCCTTTTTATTTTCCCTCCAGAAAACAGAGGGAAAGGAATGGGGATTTTTGGTCTTGCGATGATGTTTGCGCCAGCTGTTGGACCAACGCTATCTGGTTATATTATTGAACATTATTCATGGCGTATTATGTTTTATGGACTTGTACCAATCGGTGCGATTGTCATTATCGCGGCTTTCTTTATGTTTAAAAATATTGTAGAGCCTAAAAAAATCAAGCTGGACAGCCTTGGTGCGATTCTGTCGATCGTTGGTTTTGCTTCGCTTCTATACGGGGTGAGCGAAGCGGGAAGTGATGGATGGACAGATCCAATTGTTCTATCTACGATTATTGTTGGTGCGATTGCGATTATTCTCTTTATTTTCCAACAGCTAAAAGCGGATAATCCGATGCTTGATTTCCGCGTGTTTAAATACAGCATTTTCTCATTATCAAGTGTTATTAACATTATTATTACCGTTGCCTTATACACTGGGATGTTCTTACTTCCGATCTACTTGCAGAACCTCGTTGGGTTTACTGCATTGCAATCGGGGCTATTAATGCTTCCAGGGGCACTTGCGATGCTCATTATGTCCCCAATTTCAGGGATCTTGTTTGATAAATTTGGACCTCGTCCACTTGCCATTGTGGGGATGCTGATTACAGTTGTCACCACATACGAGTTTACAAGGCTAACGATTGATACATCTTATAGTCACATTGTGCTCATGTATGCAGTACGTGCCTTTGGTATGTCACTCTTGATGATGCCAGTCATGACTGCTGGGATGAACCAATTACCGCAGCATTTAAACAGTCATGGTACAGCGATGTCAAACACACTGAGACAAATCAGTGGTTCGATCGGTACGAGTTTGATCACGACGATTTATACAAATCGCACGACATTCCATTATTCCAATATGGCAGATCAAACGAATACAGCTGACCCGTTCTTTATGAATTCATTCCAGGCGGCTGTCTCTAATGTGATGCACCATATGGGCATGACAGCAGAAGCTGCTCAAAAATATGTGTCTACCCAGCTCTTTACGAAAGCACAAGTTGATTCAAATGTGATGGGCATCAATGATGCTTACATGTGGGTGACATTATTCTGTGCAGCTGGTGTGATTCTTAGCTTATTCCTGCGAGATGTACGTAAGGATAAAAAGCGAAAAGAAAAGCAGGATAAGAAACAAGAAATGACATTGCTTCCAGCACCTAAGGAAGCAAACCAAGATGCAAGATAAGTGTGGAGGGACCGTACATGAAAATTTATGTCGTATACGATAGTGAAGGTGACCATACAAAAGCACTTGCAGAAGCGATTGCAGCTGGCGCAGGTGAAACAGAGCAAGCTGAAGTGTTCATTGATCATGTGAAAGATGCGGATATCCGCAAGCTTGATCAAATGGATGCAATCATTTGGGGCTGCCCTGGTCACTTTGGTACCATTAGTTCTGGATTAAAGACATGGATTGACCGTCTTGGGTATTTATGGGCAGAAGGAAAACTCATCGATAAAGTCGGTGCCGTTTTCTGTACCACTGCAACAACACACGGCGGATTAGAAATGACGATGCACAATTTGATTACGCCGATGTTCCATCAAGGGATGCTTGTGGTCGGCCTTCCTGGAAATGTTCCAGAAAATGCGTTATACGGCTCTTATTATGGAGCAGGTGTGACGTGCCCGATTGATTCTGATGAAGTGATTTCTTCAGAAGGCATTGAGCTAGGGAAAGCATTAGGAAGACGTGTAGCATCAGTCACTGCGTCATTTAAGCGATAAGGAGAGGGTTCTTTTGGCGACGATTATTGTAGCGTTAGTAGCTGCTGTTCTAGTCATTATCGGATTAGTAGCGTTCAATGTCAGACACGCTTCGGCCGAGAAGGAAGAGATCAAAGAAGATGTATCGAATCATCCTGACGTGCCGCATAGCGAGCCAGAAGTTGCGGCGAGACCTGTAGAGCCTGAAGTGGAAGAAAAAGCGTCAGAGCCTTCTCAGACAGATGATGCTCCGTCAGGTGATGATTTCTATAGACAGGCGCTTCAAAAGTTTAAACAGCCAGAACCACCTGTCAAAGAAGAAGAACCAGAGACGAAAATGAATGATGATATGTATCGTTCTGCTTTACAGAAACTAAAGCAGAAGGACAAATAAAAAGAGAACCTCTTGTCAGGTTCTCTTTTTTTATTACACAAAAAAACCGCCGGCATAAGCCGAGCGGTTTTCCTTCACTCTATAAAGTGCTAAAAGAGCAGATGCTCTTAAATTACGCTTTGTTAACGTTAGCAGCTTGTGGTCCACGGTTACCTTCAACGATTTCGAAAGAAACTGATTGACCTTCTTCTAAAGTTTTGAAGCCTTCGCCTTGGATAGCAGAGAAGTGAACGAATACATCGTCTTGACCTTCTACTTCGATGAATCCGAAACCTTTTTCAGAGTTGAACCATTTTACTTTACCTTCTAACATGAAATTTCCTCCTAAAGCGATCTTAACGCTTAAATTCACTATTCTTGCTCTTACACAAACTTCAAAGACGAAAACTCTTTCAAAACTTTCTTCTTAAAGATGATACGAACAAAAATAATTACCTTTACTTTACCAGTGTTTGCGGGAAAAAACAACTGTTATACGAAAACTTTTTTAAAAATAATTAGCGCTAACAAATTGAGGAAAAAGCCTATGTTAAGTGTTCTCTTTTACGTCCAGAAAAGCTCACTTGGTTTCTGCCTGACTGCTTCGCTTTATAGAGCTCCTGGTCTGCAATAATCGGTAATTGTTTGATGTTTTCACTTGTTCCTGCATCATAAGCACATCCAATTGACACCGTAATGTGAATCGATGTTCCGTTTTGTAAATAAATTGGCTGATCCGCCATTTTTTTTCGTAAACGTTCCGCAATTTGCCATGTTTTTTCAACGGAACAATTCGGTAAAAGCACAGCAAATTCTTCACCGCCGATTCGCCCAATATAATCAGAGCTTCTTGTGTTCTTAATTAGCCTTGTTCCGATTTCTTTTAAAACGATATCTCCCTCATGATGTCCATACTGATCATTGATGGTTTTGAAATAATCGATGTCTAGGTAAATCAAGGACATTTGATGGATAGGTTGCTTTAAGTTCAGAGAAAAAGCATCACTTAATATTTCATCGAATTTCCGTTTATTTAAAACACCAGTTAAAAAGTCATAATGAGCTTGGAATTTATACAAATTTAACATCTGATACGCTTTTGTTTGATGCTCAATGACATAAAAGTTAAATAAACCGGCAATATACGAGAAAATCCAATAGGCAGCATGCAGTTCAAACGATCTTTCATTGACGATGGAGATAAATAAACTAGTCGCTATGACGTTGCTCATGGTAATAGATAACAGCATTTTTACGACGTGATTGATATGACGCTCAGCAATTAAAAAGGAAGCTGTGGCGATAAATATCATGGAAAAAATATTAATGAAAGAAGCGACATTGGCTTCGATTAATAATCTGCCAATAATGATCACACAGGCTGCAATGAACGTTTGTGCAATGCCTCCATAAAATGCCGTTAAAATAAGGGGGATATGTCTTAAATCGATGATGGCTGGTCCTGCTTTAATAGAGAAAAACATTAAGAGGACACCGAGTAACCCAGAAATGATTCCTTTAAAAATTTGTCTGAGCAAGGTGTCTTCCTTTTTTAAAAAATTCTCTTTAAACACAAGCATCAATAAATAATGGAAAGTGACAAGAATTGTTAAATTAATAAAGAGGTCTCTTAGCAAAATAAAATCACCTTTTTAAAATTACTAAAATTTGTTGCAAAAGAAAAGGGGAAACAAGATAATTAATAAAAATTTCACTTGTGAGGGGTTTAAAATGAGGAGAAAACAATTTCCTGATCGAACGGACTGGCTTTCTTTTTTTGAGACGTGGCCTGATGAAGGATTTGAACGAGATATGCCCATTGAATATCAAGATCTAACGTTTCGGTTTGAGAATGAGGAAGAGCGATTTGTGGTGACGATGTCTCTTGGAGTACAAGAATTTTCTTTGAAGGCTATTCGTAAAAAGGACGCATCCGTTTTAGGAGTATATGCCTTTAAAACTGTGCGACATGTAGAAATAAAAAAGGACCGGCAGCATGAAAAAGAGCTGTTGATACTATTAGATGGTGTGGAACGGTTTGTTATCACGATCGAAATCACCTTCTTGCCTTCCTTCTGCATCATGGTGAAAGAGCATTTTTCAGGAGAATAAACAGGAGCCTTCTGAAAAAAAGGCTCCTGTTTTAGTTATTTGTGCTCGATGTCATTGAGCACTTGCTGAATGGATTCATCATCCATTACATTCATGACACTTTCATCAATGTGAAGAGACTGGGCGTAAGACTCTCTCGGCGGCTGATGAGTTTGATATGTTTTTGATGATGTTTGATGCTGGCTTGTTTCATTAGGCTGGACAGCGGTGAATGCTTGCTTGATCACTTGTCCTACTTCAGCTGTGCCTTTTGAGTCTTTACGTGAATGTGAATGGGACTCATGACGAGATGACTCTTGATGGTGTTGATCTTTGCCTTTCATCATTGAGGACAAATTCATTTGAGTCATGCTGCTTAGTCTTCTCCGTAATAGTGGTGAAAATAATGCAATGATGGCTGTTGATGCTGCGATCATTGCACCAGTACTCATACCTTTTCTCTTTTTAAACAAACGAATCCCTCCATTTGATCGTGATGATACTTCTTCATCATGTTTAGGATGACCAATCAAGGCTGATTTATGAATTCATTGCTGAAATAGAGGATGTGTGCATAAAAAGTCTGCTGGATGAAAAACCTATGAGCAAAAGGAGGGAATCAATTGATGAATAAGAAATGGATGCTATCTTTATTACTCGTTCCAACATTGATCACTGCTGGGTGTGGAATGAACAACCAAGGCGATGAACGAAGAGGAACAATGAAACGACAGTATGAAAATGTCACATATAAGAACGACAACATGAGACAGGATCAACCAAATGTGCAAACACCTCAGAAGGTGAAAGTGGCAGATAAGGCATCAGAGCTTGTTGCCAACATGTCTGAAGTGAAAACAGCGAACGTACTTGTCACAGGGAAAAATGCATTTGTTGCTGTCGTGCTTGAAGGCAATAAAAGCGGAGATGTAACAGACGATTTGAAAAAGAAAATTTCTGACAAAGTCAAATCGACGGATCAACAAATTGATAATGTGTATGTATCTGCTAATCCAGACTTTGTCGATCGTATGGCAGGGTACGGAAAACGTATTAGAAGTGGAGAGCCAATTTCAGGATTCTTCGACGAGTTTACTGAAACGGTTCGACGTGTCTTCCCTGAATCAAAATAGCTACGACAAAAGCCGTATGTCATATGCGGCTTTTTTGTTTGGAACCGCACCTTGCGCACCTGACTGCATAAAGTAAAAAATATATCACCTCTTGTTGATCTTTGTTTTTTCATAGAAAGAGAAAGAGGTTGCAGGATGAATTCAGGTGGGGAGTAAATGAAAGCAAAACCGTCATTAATTCATAAAAAACTTGTAAGCGGAATGATTGCAGCAGGTTTGATTTTTTATGCGTTCACTGCGTACTTGATTTATGTAGCGTTCCAGCTGGCAGAGCAATATCTAGAGCAGCATTCTTCGCCTAAAACGGTCTTAACGGAAGGACTCAATAAGCAAGTCTATGAACATATTCGAATCTACTATGCAGAGGATGAGGGCGCCTTTGTCGATCTGACCATAGAAGCGCTTGAGCAGGCAAAGAAGAGGACGATGTCAGTGTTTCAGTATGAAGCTGATAAACCGTTAGATATCATTTATTTTGATGATAAAGAGACGATTGAGCAATTTGCCGGTATCAAGCATATTACAGGTTTTTATTCTGATGTTGATCATATGATTGGATTATACCCAGATAAACGGGAAGAATTGTTGAAGAAAGAGACACTGCCTTTATACTTTTTCAACACGTTATTCATTCATGAGTATGCCCATTTTGTTTTCTATGAAAAGGTGCATGCATACAATGTATCTCCAGTCGTCTTTCCTCTTTGGTTCCATGAAGGAACAGCAGAATGGACGGCCTATGATGTGCTGAACGCCACGTCTGAACGGTTTGACGTCATTCCTTTTAAATCTCTTTATTCTGATCAAGACTGGCAAGAATCTCGTACGACGTATGAGACAGATGTTTATTTACAAAGCTACTATATGATCTATGAGCTTGTGCAGCTTTATGGACGAGATGTCATACATGAGATCATGGAGGAAACGGCGAAAACTAGTCGTTTTGATAGAGGGTTTGAACAAGCGACAGGACAACGTCTCACAGATTTTGAAGAGCAATTTAAACTGAATTATCAAAGAAACAACGGCTGACCTGAAAATCGGTTAGCCGTTTTTTGTTTAATGAAGCGGTTTTTGCTGGTTGGCTTTGCTCGGCGGCATCTGCACTTGTCCCTGCATAGGGGCAAATGTAGATGTCATCGCCTGCATATCTTGAGCTGTAAGCTGCGGAACTTGATAATAGCTATGTTTGTTTTGATATAAGAAAATTTCATACGCCATTTCAATAAAGTTCGGGATTTGCGCTGCAAGCACACGTCGTACCACAGGGTTTGTGACCTCTAATGCAGTCATTGAGAGTAATCCAGCATGAGATTTCATAAGACCAAGCATATGCCCTGTAATTCCCGCATCCTTTACATCCTGTAATGATTGATTTGGCTTCTTAGGCTGAGATGGTTTTATTCCGTATGTCACCTGTGTCTGTTCGTTCATCATATAAGTAGATGTTTCTTCACTAGGCTTTTGACCAGTAGAAAAGCAATCTACCGTGACGTTGTACTGGGACAATACAAATTGATATTGTCGATCTAACATGTCGGATAATGCGGGATCTTGGATAAATTGCCGAAAGATCATGTATTGATCCAAAATATTAATGGTCCCTGCCAATACCTCATGTAAATCAAATAACTCATGCCCGCCATGATTGAATTGGGGCTGCTGGGCATGTCCTTGAACGTTTGTCTGCTGATCGTTTTGCATAAAGAATCCTCCTTCTGTTTATACAGTCTGTTTTAATGTGAGGAAGTTTTCCTCCTTTCATGCAAAAACATTATTTACAATTAGAGGGTTTTCTTCCTTTTTGTCGAAAAAATGTATCAGACGAATGAACATGGGGGTACCAGATGCAGGACAAAATCATTAATCGTTTGATAGAAGACGAACATGTGCAGGCACCAGTGATTGGCATCGGTGTTTCGCCGTTTGAACAGCATCATCTTGAGGCTTTTTTTCAATCATTTCCGCATGAATTAAATGCCTCTTTTATTGTTGTGCAAAATCATGTGACAGGCGATTGTGTAACTGATTTGGAAGCACTTGTTTTACCGATTGGCTACCGGGCAAAGCCGATTAAGCATGGTGAGAAAGTCATGAAAAATACGATTTATGTTTGTCCGCAGCATGCAGCTGTGACATTGACAGAAGACAAACGGCTACACATAACAGAGCAGCATCCTACAAACAAGGCGTGTGCTGTGAATTCGTTGTTTCAGTCACTTGCCAATGTGCAAAAGGAAGAGGCCTATGCGATCTTTTTTCAAAAAGGCTATTGTGTAGGAAGTGGTCTGCTTCAAATCGTTGAGCAAGGCGGTACAGCCATATCGTGCAGTGAGACAAATAGTGGGTTTGATCGTATGTATCATCAAACATTTCAAGACCCTTCTGCACTTGCGTCATATATAGCCAACATCATCAACGTTCCGCATACAGATGTTGCAGACCCTTTTTTGATCAGAATCATTGAACGTCTTGAAATGCATAAAGGAATTGCATTTTCAACCTATGAGAAGCGCAGACTGCTCTCTGTCATTCAAAAAAGAATGAGGAGTGCGAACCAATCGATCTCCTTGTTGTCCGAGTACGATCGTTTATTAGAGAGAGAACCAGATGAGCTTGATCGCCTGCATGTACAGCTTTTAAGCGGCACGACTTCCTTTTTTAGAGATATGGAAGCCTTTCGAGTATGTGAACATCACATCATTCCGTCGATCATTGATAATACATTAAAAAATGGGAAATCTCGATGCCGAATTTGGATTGCAGGATGTTCTACAGGTGAAGAAGCCTATTCTTTTGCGATGTTATTTTTAGAAGAAATGAAACGAAGACAAGTGTCCATTGAACTTCAAGTGTTTGCAACAGACATCAACCGGAAAGCCATTCAAAGTGCAAGCAAAGGTGTTTATTCGCTTGAGTCTATGGCACGGATGCCAGAAAAATGGAGGGCGCGATATTTCGAAAAAAAAGGTGACGCTTTTATTGTGAAGCAGTCGCTTAGAAAACATATTGTCTTTGCTCCTCACAATTTATTGATCGATTCACCTTTTATCCACCTCGATTTTATCAGTTGCCGAAATGTTCTGATGTACTTCCAGCCAGAAGTACAAAAACGAGTCTTATCTCGATTCCAATATGCACTAAAGGATCAAGGGATGTTGATATTAGGACCGAATGAAAAGGTACCCAATATCCCTCGTTTATTTCATTTGTTAAATGAAAAGTGGAACATTTACACCCACTCAAACGTTCCTAAATACAATGCAGGTCATACGGAGTTAAAAGAACGAGCTGTCCAATATATGAAAGAAGTAGAGCAGGAGTATGATGCATGTTTCATCATAGACGATTGCGAGAAAATCCTCGCGATATCAAACGGTGCCTATTCTTTCTTAGCGCATGCAGAAGTCTCAGATGAATTATGTGAATATGTAACCCCTGATTATATGAAAGAGATACTAAGTCAAAGCTTTCAAAAGGTGTGGACTGAAGAGACTGAGGTTGTTTTTCAACATGTCCTCATTTCGGAAAATGACAGAAAGCAGTATGCTGATTTTACAGTGAAACATTTTGATCGCCGTTTTAAAGGAGTATACGTCATTCTCATTCGGATGAGTGAGAGAGGAAAAAATCAAAAGAACGGCAGGGACAAAGGGATGTCAGAGCAGAATTCGGTTTATCAACAGCGAATTGTCGATTTAGAAAATGAGCTCAATGAGGTCAAACAAAAGGAGCAAGAAGCAAGGGCTCAATTAAAAGAAAAAAACAAGCAAATAGAAGTGCGCGAGAAAACAAACGAGCATTTTATTAATATCATAAACAACTTAAAGGTGACAAGAGAAGAACTGTACCGGCCGTCTGTGAAGCCAGAACTTGCCACGTTGTTTGTGGACCGGGAAATGAATATTCGCTATCACACTCCTACAGCTGCCTCTTTATTTACTTCAGCTCAAACCCGGCACCAGCAAACTTTTCAGTCGATGGTGAAGAAGCTATCGAAGGAAATGCTCTATCAGGATATTCAATCTGTCATTTCAGATAGGCGCGTGATCGAACGTGAAATTGAAACGAACGAAGGAGAACAATTCACGGTTCATATGACGCCTTTCTATGATCAAGATCGCGAGGGAGCGGTGATGACCTGGATCAAAATGACCGAAATGACGAAATTGAAGCAGGCTCTTCATCTTGCGGTGACAGCACTTGATAACAGCCATATTCATATTGTGGTTGCAACGGGAGAAGGTGTTATTCAGTGTGTCAATCAGCGCTTTTGTCAGTTTGTACAGCAGCATGAATATGATTTGATCGGAAAAGATATTTTTTCTGTCTATTATGCGTTGTGTCAATGTGATGATCTAGTGAAACAATGGGACGTGTGTTTAAGAGAGGGCAGCTGGACAGGTGAGTTGTATTTTCAGGACTTATCAGGGCGTGAGCGATGGGAAAGAGTCTCTTTACACCGAATCGATGACCCTGACAAAATGCAGTCTACTGTCATGCGGATTTCGGAGGATATTACAAGTCAAAAACAGTCTGAGAAAATGCTGATGAAGTCTGAAATGCTGTCAGCAGTTGGACAGCTTGCAGCTGGTATTGCCCATGAGATACGTAACCCACTTACGTCGTTAAAAGGCTTTTTACAGCTAATGATTCAAAGTAAAAAGTATCAGAAGGATTATGCCGATGTGATGATGTCAGAGTTTAATCGGCTTGAGTCTATTATTAACGAGTTCCTTGTGCTCTCTAGAAGCAAATCTGTTAAATTTGAACCGGTGAATGTGAACCTTCTCCTCGAAGAAGTCATTATGGTCGTTGAATCTCAGGCGGTCTTAAAAGGAGTGTCGATTCAAAAGAATTTGGCTCCCTCTCTGCCACATATTCAAGGCATTCCAAATGAACTGAAACAAGTGTTCCTTAACATTCTTAAAAATGGAATTGAAGCGATGGATGGAGTAACAGGTGTGATCCAAGTGACTTCATTATTGAAAAACGACCAAATGATGCTGATATTTGAAGACCAAGGAAAGGGCATACCAGAAGAGGAGATTGGGAAATTAGGCGAACCTTTTTACACAACGAAAGAAAAAGGCACGGGTCTTGGATTAATGATGACCATTAAGATTATTGAAAGCCATGGCGGTACCATTCGTTTTGAGAGCAAAAGCTTTGAAGGGACACGTGTGATTATTACGTTTCCAAGTAATTGAGATCAGTTTTACATGAAATCCATCCAGTCTCAATAATTGCTTTGTACAATAGAAGAGATGAAGTTCAAAGGGGAGAAATCTAATGAAACGTATACAATCCATTCGAATGGTCTGTTGTTTGATTTTGGTGATATTTAGTCTGCAATCTTTACTGCCTAGTATGATGACTGCTGAGGCGTTTTCTTCTTCTGAGAAAAAGGAGACTTTATGGAAACAAACAAAGCCGATGAACATAAAAAAAGCCCGAAAACTGATAGGAGAAACGGTAACAGTGAGCGGAATCGTAACAGCAGATCAATCCGCTATAGGGAATGGGAAACTATCAACATATATTCAAGACAAAACAGCTGGTCTCAATATTTATTCTGCGCAGCCTAAGAATTTTCCAGAACTGAAAGCTGGCATGAAGGTCACGGTGACAGGCAAGATCACGACTTATAAAGGGCTCATTGAAATTGTGCCAGATCAAGACCATCTGAAGATTGATGCTGTGAATCAACCATTGCCTTCGCCAAAGAGAGTTTCAGTGAAACAATTGGAAACGGATCAGGCAGGTAAATATGAAGGAAGATTAGTGAAGATAAAAGGCTATGTAGAACAAGCGCCAGATCAGCCAGCTGGCGGTGGATACAATGTGGTCATCATCGATAAAAAATATCATAGCACAGTCCTTAGAGTCATGGTTGATACGGGTGCCATTGATCAAGTGAAGACCGGAAAATGGTATGAGTTTACTGGCGTTTTAAGCAGATACGATACGTTGCAAGTACTTCCAAGACATAAAACCGATGTCAAATTGCTGAAGCACCAGCCAAAGCCGCCAAAAATCAAAAAAGAATATGAGGCAACGGTAGATCGTGTTGTGGATGGAGATACCATTCATTTGAAGAAGCCTGTGCTCGGCACAACAAAGGTACGCTTCGTGAATATGGACACACCAGAAACCTACCACAAGCCAAAAAATGAATTAGATCAAAACCAGCTGCGTTTTGGACAAAAAGCGACGGATTATTTAAAAACCCTTCTTTCAAGTGGTGATCGAGTCACATTAAAGATTGGCCCGGAAGCAAAGGATGGATATGGACGTCTTTTAGCTCAAGTCAAAACCAAAAAAGGGCTGAATACGAACCTAGAGCTTGTGAAAAAAGGATATGCCCCTACTTATTTCATTTGGCCTGTTGGAGATGAAAAAGAGTATCTGATGTTCCAGCAAGCAGTGAAAGATGCCAAGGAAAAAGGGCTTGGTATTTGGAATGAAGAAGACCCTCTGCTAGAACAGCCGTTTGAATTTAGAGCACGCGAGCAGAAAAAAGGGCTCACACGTTATGTGGGTGATTCATCTGCAAAAACCTACGTATCACCTGACAGCTGGAATGAGATCGATGTGGATAAACGTATCTTTTTTGTTTCTAAAGAAGAAGCAGAGCAGGCTGGATATCAGGCGTCAGAATCAACCCGTGAAGTTCCATTAACCATTTTAAGCATGAATGATTTGCATGGGAAAATTGATCAGCAATATGAGCTGGATGTAAAAGGTGATGGCAGTAAAGGAACATATGGACGGATGGATTATGTGGCGGCTTATATAAAACAAAAGCAAGCTGCGCAAAAAAATACACTGACAGTTCATGCAGGAGATATGATAGGCGGAAGCTCGCCAATATCTTCTCTTTTACAAGATGAACCAACCGTTGAACTAATGGAGAACATCGGCTTTGACGTTGGGACAGTTGGCAACCATGAGTTTGATGAAGGTGTGGATGAACTATTGCGCATCTTAAAAGGTGGAGATCACCCGAAAGGCACAAAAGGATACGATGGGCAGAACTTCCCGCTTGTTTGTGCAAACTGTGAATACAAGGATACTGGCAAACCACTTTTACCAGCCTATGAAATCATGGATGTCGAAGGAATTCCTGTGGCTTTTATCGGGGTTGTGACAACATCAGCGGCAGGCATGGTCATGCCAGAAGGAATTAAAGACATTCAATTTACTGATGAAGTCAAAGCTGTCAATGAAGCAACGAAAGAATTAAAGCAAAAAGGAATTAAAGCGATCGCAGTTCTGGCTCATATGACCGCCTCTCAAAATGGCGATACCATTACTGGAGAAAGCGCAAGGCTCGCCAAAGAAGGTGATGACGAAATTGATGTCATTTTCGCTGGCCATAATCACGAAGTGGTTAATGGAGAAGTGAATGGAAAATTAATTGTCCAAGCCTTTGAATACGGAAAGGCAATTGGAGAAGTCAATGTCACACTTGACCGGAAAACAAAAGATATTGTCAAAAAGAGTGCAAACATCCAGTATGTAGACCAGGCTGGTATTGAAAAGGATCAGGAAGCAGCGGACATTTTAGCCCATTACGGAAAAGAAGTGGAGCCGATTATTAGTGAGGTTGTTGGAGAAGCTGGCGTCAAGATGGAAGGTGGCTATTCCAATGATGGTGATACACCACTTGGCAACCTCATTGCTGATGGTATGAGATATTCAATGAAAAGTGACTTTGCCATGATGAATGGCGGCGGTATCAGACAAAATCTCGAAAAAGGACCCATTACTTGGGGAGACCTCTTTAATATTCAGCCATTTGGAAATGTGTTAGTAAAGCTGGACATCAAGGGGAAAGATTTAGTTGATATCATTGAAGCTCAAATATCTCCTCAATTTGGACCAGATTATAGCATTTCAGGCTTTTCTTATTCGTACGATCCGTTAACATATAAAGTAGTCGACTTAAAACTGCCTGATGGTTCTTCCGTTGATTTCGATAAAACGTATACACTCACAGTGAACAACTTCATGGCGACTGCCACTGGAAGTAAGTATGCACCGATTGGGCGGCTAGGGAAAAATCCGGAAACAGGCCCAGAAGATTTAGAAGCAACGGTTGCTTTTGTAAAGAGCTTCGAGGGAGCTTCTATTGTGTATCAAAAAGAGGGCCGAATTCAACAAGCAAAACAAGAAGAAAAGGCAGCAGCAAGCTAAAGAATCATCAGCAAAGACAAAGGAGTTAACGCATGAAAAAATGGCTTGCAGTGATTGTTATGTCAGCGGGGATTGTGGTGCTTGGCTGGGGAATTTGGCAAATCGCTTCTACTCACTTACAAACAGCACATTCGTTAGAGGAAGCAAAGAAGGTCGTAGAAACTGATCAAGGGATGACAAAGGAAAAATTTTCACCTGAAATGGGGAAAGCCTCTGGCATTCTGACCATTCCGAAATTAAAAGCCGATTTGCCGATTGTTGAAGGGACAGATGCGGACGACCTTGCCAAAGGCGTCGGTCATTATAAAGGCAGTTATTATCCTGATCAAAATGGACAAATCGTTTTGTCGGGACACAGGGATACGGTCTTCCGCCGGACTGGTGAACTGGATATTGGGGATCAGCTGAAAATCACTGTACCGTATGGTGAGTTTGTTTATGAAATTACGCATACGAAAATTGTGGATCAGCATGATACATCCATTATTACCTTACAAAATAAAAAAGAAGAGCTTGTGTTAACCACATGCTATCCATTTCATTTTGTCGGCAACGCACCAGAGCGGTACATTATTTATGCGAAAAGAGCATCTGTCTAACGTCAAAAGAGCCTGTATGATCAGGCTCTTTTTTCTACATATTGTCAATTAATTCAGCCATATCAGGTGGGAGCGGTGCTTCTATCGTCAGCTTTTCACCTGTGAATGGATGGTTCATGTCTACTTGTTTGGCATGAAGGGCGCATCTGTGTATCAGGTCACGCTTCCCGCCATATAATGTATCGCCAGCTAAAGGATGCCCGAGACTGCTAAGATGGACCCGAATTTGATGCGTTCTGCCTGTTTCTAATCGCAGCTTAACGGCCGTCATCTGTAAACGTTTATTGAGATGGAAGACCTCATAATGAGTCTTGGCGCTTTGACCAGTAGGAGAAACCCTCCTTCTGACGGCATGGTGTTTATCACGTCCAATGGCTGCTTGGATCGTTCCTTTCTTTTTCTTAAACAGTCCTTGTGCGATGGCAAGATACGTTCTGTTAATTGCTTTTTTTGAAAGCATTTGATCGAGTACAGCATGTGCCAACCTGTGTTTGGCAAAAATGACGGTGCCACTTGTGTCTTGATCCAGCCTATGTATATGTCTGACCCGCTTTTCTTCTCCATTTGCTTGAAAATGGAAAGCGACTAGGTTCGCCAGCGTACCTGTTTGTCCTTTTTCATTTGGATGCGTCGGCCTTCCAGCAGGCTTTTGGACAATTAATAAATGCTCGTCTTCAAAGAGTACCTCTAATTCACCGTATTCTGGCGTTACATCACTTTCTTCCGTCTCAAATAAATCAATGAGAATCTGATCACCTGTACTCACTTTTGCAGCATGGTGTGCAGGTTTTTGATTGAGACGGACTTTTTGGTGCTCCATCCAAAAATGGATAATCGGTTTAGAGGCAGACACTTCCTCTTTTAAAAATTGACTTAAGGAAATGCCATTTTGCTGCTCACCTACTTTTAGGGAGAGCGTGTGTCCTTTTATGATCATGATATTCGTCCTCTCTTTGGGTATATATAGGAAACACTTACCTTAGCGAATGCCTTTTTTTCTGTGCTATTCTGAATGGAGTAATAACGACAGAGAGGTAGATGCCACGTGAGATTAATGAAAGCTGCGACAGACCTTCAAGAGCAGGCAATTGAAGAAGTATCAAAGGAAATCGAAGATCTTTTATCCCATTCTGTCAATGGAGAAGAGCAGGAAAAACAATCCCCGCTTACATTCATTGATGGTGTGTATAACGGGACAATGGATGATGCTTTTCGTATCTTATCAGGTCTTCAGCTATTACATACCATTATTTTAAAGCCGAAGCGACATATCACAAAACGAGATCGTGAGTTATTTGAACTCAACCGTGAACAAGTTAATGCGTGCGGCTTTTCTTTCCCGTTTGATTTAGATGATTTTGCAGGCCGTCACCTTCAAAATGCGTAAAAGTTGGTGTGAACTTCCTTGTTAACTTACAAGGTCGTCGCACATACTATTTTTAAGGGAACGGAGAAACCTTCAAGATCTGTAATACCAATTCCGCTCTTTTTCAACAATGTCTATTCTCCACGAATCGGAGCGCTTGGATCTCTTGCAGAAAGAATCGAACATGACAGGAGCCTGACAAAACGATGCAGGCTCCTTTTATACATAATCATTTTAGCAGACATTCATCTTTGAAAGTCAATTTTATTCACGATATGATAGCAGTATGGAAGATATTTCAGACTTTCGGAAAAAAGGAGTGGCCTCTTTGGTAAAGGCGATTATATTTGATTTTGATGGATTAATTTTAGATACAGAAACACATGAATATGAGGTTCTGCAGGAAATGTTTGCGGAGCATGAATCGGAGCTGCCTCTATCTGTATGGGGAAATGTGATTGGAACGCAGGCAGGTTTTAAGCCTTTTGAATATTTGGAAGAGCAGTTAGGGAAGACATTAGATCATGAGGCACTCACAGAAGACCGGCGTTCACGTTTTCAAAAGAGAATGAAGGACGAAGCAGCAAGACCTGGTGTAGAAGCTTATTTAGAAGCGGCAAAGGAGCTTGGAATTAAGATTGGACTTGCTTCCAGCTCAGATTATAAATGGGTGTCTGATCACCTGAAACAAATTCGACTTTTCGATTACTTTGAATGTATCCGCACGTCAGACGATGTGGAAGAAGTGAAGCCTCACCCAGAACTTTATTTGCAAACCGCACAATGCTTAGGCGTTGAGCCAAAGGATTGCGTGGCATTTGAAGACTCTGTGAATGGGTCAATCGCTGCCAAACGAGCGGGTATGAAATGTGTCATCGTGCCAAATAAAGTGACGAGCACACTGCAGTTTGAAGAATATGACGCGAGATTAGAATCCATGGCTGAAATCGAATTGCTCCAGCTATTCCATCAGCTTGAAAAAGAGGATCAGTAAGGGGGCAATACATCATGGCAGAAAAACTAGATTTAACGCGATTTGAAAAAAGAATGGTGATTCGAAATATTAGAGAAGAAGATATCGACCGAATCATTGCATTGCAAGAGGTATGCTTTCCAGGCATGGACCCTTGGAAAAAAGAGCACCTTGAAAGCCACCTTGAACATTTCCCAGAAGGCCAGTTCTGTGCGGAATTCGAGGGAGAAATTATTGGCTCATGTTCAAGTTTATTAATTAACTTTGATGAATACGATGATCGTCACACATGGCAGGACATCACAGATGATGGATATATCACAAACCATAATCCAGATGGGATGAATATGTACGGAATTGAAGTAATGGTCAGTCCTGAGTACCGCCGGATGAAAATCGGTCATCGTTTATATGAAGCAAGAAAAGACTTAGCGAGAAGATTAAATTTAAAAAGCATCATTATTGGCGGACGTATCCCGAATTATCATAAATATCAAGAGGAAATGACGCCTCGCCAATATGTAGAGCAAGTTATGCTGCACCAAATTTATGATCCTGTGCTATCTTTTCAGCTGTTAAATGAATTTAGCCTGATGCGGATCAATCCGAATTACTTGCCGGATGATAAAGCTTCCAGCACGTACGCAACGCTAATGGAATGGAACAATGTCGATTATCGCCCGCAATCGAAAAGATATTATAAATCGGCGTTCCCAGTACGTATTTGTGTCATTCAATATGCAATGAAGCAAATTCATTCCTTTGAAGAGTTTATGAATCAAGTGGAGTATTACGTGGATGTGGCATCAGATGCGTCAGCTGACTTTGCCGTTTTCCCGGAAATCTTTACAACGCAGCTTATGTCATATTTAGAAGAGAGATCACCAAGTCTAGCAGTGCAGCGGATCACAGAATATACTGAGGACTACATCAATTTGTTTACAGATCTCTCGGTCAAGTACAACATTAATATCATTGGTGGTTCTCATTTCGTTGAAGAGGAAGGGAAAATCTATAATATCGCCTATTTATTTAGACGTGATGGAACGATTGAAAAGCAATATAAGCTGCATATCACGCCGAATGAAAGAAAATGGTGGGGGATTTCAGCTGGTGACCAAGTCCGGGTATTTGATACGGACTGCGGTAAAATTGCGATCCAAATTTGCTACGATATTGAATTCCCTGAGCTTGCTCGAATTGCAGCTGACAAAGGAGCGAAAATTATTTTCACTCCATTCTGTACAGAAGACCGTCAAGGCTATTTACGAGTGCGTTACTGTGCGCAGGCGAGAGCGGTTGAAAATCAGATATATACGGTCATTTCTGGAACAGTCGGAAACCTTCCGCAAACAGAAAACATGGATGTCCAATATGCACAATCAGCCATCTTTGCACCATCTGATTTTGAATTCGCAAGAGATGGCATTGTAGGGGAATGCAACCCGAATATTGAAATGGTGGTTGTCGGTGATGTCGACTTAGAAATATTAAGAAGGCAGCGTCAAGATGGGACGGTTCGTCAGCTGAAAGACCGAAGAAGAGACGTGTACCATATTGAATATAAGAAATAATCAAAACAAGCGCCCCGCAGTTATGCGAGGCGCTTTTCTGTATGTTTACATTTTCTTTAATGCCACTGTAGCAAAATGGGCAATGCTTTTGGCAGCTAAAAATGGAACGTCTGATTTAACAAGAGATTGATAAATCGTTTTTTCTACTTGTTTCCATGTAAGATCAGACTCTTCTAAAAGATTTTTTAAATCAGGTCCTACATGCTGGTTGAAAAACTGTTCAAATTGTTCACGTTTTTCTTGTCCGGCAATCACTTCTAATTTTTGTAGCCACTTTTCTTGTTTTTGGAAAGATTGTTCGATGTTTTGTTTAATGGTGTCTGTTGTTGAAGGAAGCTGAAAATCACTTTCTGCTGTCACCTGCTTCGTTTGAATAGATGCAGCATCAGCTGTCTGTGTAATAGGTGAAGCGAATAAAAGGACAGTGGTGGAGAGCATCAAAGATTTTGCGATTGTTTTCATTAAGAAAACCTCCTAGTTCATTTAGTATTGTGCACGAGATTTATTATACATTTTTGTTAAAATAAGGTAATGAGACTTACCGCTTATTTTTTCATGCGACAAAGGGATGCCAAATGAAAAGACGAATATACTGAATGGAAATGATGTTTTACAAAGGGAGAGGGATATGGGGCGACAATCTAAACATCTGTATATCAATTTGCCGGTTAAGCATGTAAATGAGTCAAAGGCTTTCTTTGAACAGCTGGGGTTTGACTTTCAACAAGAACTGACGAATGAACATGCTGCTTGTTTTGTGATGAATGAGACGATCACAGTCATGCTGTTATCACTTAAGCATTTCCAATCCATTTCAGAGAAGGAATTGGTAGATGCCAGAAATGGCGCAGAGGTCATTATCTCTTTACAGGTCGAGACGAGGGAAGAGGTTGATGAGCTTGTGGAGCGTGCGATTGCAGCTGGTGGTTCACCGTTTAAAGAAAAACAAGACCATGATTTCATGTATGGCTGGAGCTTTCAGGATCGTGATGGTCATTTATGGGAAGTGTTTTATATGGATGAGGAGAGAAGCGACCTTTCATAAGGAAGCTTCTTTTTTATTGATGATCAGTGGTATGATAAGAGGGTAAAAAAGAAGGAATTCATCTAGAGAAAAGTAGGTGCTACATGGAGTTTTTACTTGTCTTAATGCCAGTGTTCGGCATATTCCTTATAGGGTATATTGGGCAGAAGACAATTGGTTTTGATATACATACGCTCTCATCAATGTCTTTATATTTAATGTCACCATTTCTTGCGTTTGAAACCTTTTATCAAAATAAAGTATCGATGGACTATGTGTACTTATCAATATTTGTCGTAGGGCTTTGTCTTTCACTTGTTTTATGTGTCTTCATTTTATCTCGAATTTACGGGTATTCGAATGAAACGTATTGTGCCATGATTTTGTCATCAGCATTTATGAATAATGGAAATTATGGCACGCCTGTTGTCCTTCTTGTTTTTGGAGCAGCTGGTTTAGATATTGCGATTGTGCTAATGGTCCTTCAGCAGCTCGTCATGAGTACGATCGGCATGTATTATGCAGCAAAAGGTGGAGAGGACGCGGGAGACTTGAAGGTCGTTCTAAAAAAAGTGCTGCGTATGCCTGTTGCTTACGGGGCTCTTCTTGGTCTATTATTTCAGCTCATTGACCTTTCATTACCTAAAGAGCTTATGACAGGTGTTCAGCTGGTCGGGGATGCAGCGATACCGACGATTATGCTGATTTTAGGTATGCAGCTCGCAGTGATTTCTTTTAAACAAGTGGATTATCGTAATATTTCCTATGCGGTGCTGCTGAAGCTGTTTATCTCACCACTCATCGCATTCGGCTTTACGCTTATTTTACCGGTAGATGATTTGGTGAAACAAATTATGATTTTAGTTGCAGCGATGCCGACTGCGGCGAATACCACGCTGATGGCTGTGCAATTTCGAACGAAACCTGAGTTTGTCTCAAGCACGACGTTTCTCAGTACGATTTTCAGTATTGTGACTTTACCTGTTTTATTATGGATTTTATCCATGCACCCTCTGGGATAGGGGACGGCAAACAAAGGGGGACTTATGAATGAATGTAGATGTTCATTTTCAAGTAAGTGATGTGTTAAAAACGAAGCATTTTACGCATGCGAAAGTGTTAGCTGGGGAAAAGGGATTGTTTCGGCAGGTAAAATGGGTACATGTACTTGAAGTGCCTGCTGTAGAGGATTTGTTAAACGGAGGCGAGCTGATCTTAACGACGGCCGCAGGCTTCCATGATCAATTGGAAGTCTTTCAGGCGTTTTTAAGACAGTTGATTGACTCAGGTGCGGCTGGATTATGTATTGAGTTTGTACCGCTCCGGTTTGATGTACCGGAAGAACTGATTATTTATGCAGAAGAACGTGATTTTCCGCTAATTCTGTTTACAAAAGAAGTGAAGTTCGTCAATATTACACAGCATCTCCATACGATGATGATTGAACGTCAGTATCAGATGATGGCAGATTTAGAAGCCTTGTCGTCAAAGTTGAATGAGCTTTTACTAACTCCTCATCCGCAGATGGATATTTTGGATCAAGTGTATCAGCATGTGAGAGGGATACTACTGCTGATCCCTGTTCAAGGTGAGCCGATTATTTTATGTGATTCTTCCAAACAAACAGAAGAGCTGGTGATGAATTATTTGCAATATGCTTCATTACCAAAAGGATATGAAGTGACGCAAAAACAAGTCCTTGCACTCAAACAAACCTTTGCAGACCTCGTCCTCATTCATCAATCGAACACACTCTCGGAATTTGAACTGCTTGTGATGGATAAAGGAGCGAATGCCCTTGCCCAGCAAACTTTAAGAGAGCTGTATACAGAAGAGCTGAAGAAGACAAAAGAGAATGAATGGCTGCAAAAATGGTTTCATGAAGATCATACAGAAAGAGAGATCATAGAACACCTTGAGGAGACAGAAGGGCTGAAAAAACCGACCGGCTGTGTGGTGATGCTCTTTCAAAAAAACCACCAAATAGAAGAAATCGCAGGGAATCTTTATTTTCTTGTCTCTTGCCGTTCTATTTTTCAGCGTGCTGGTTTCTATTTGATTGTGTACGAGCATCAAGGACAAACCTTATTTATTTTATTGAATACAAGAAAAGTTGAGGACTGGAAAGAGCGTGCAGAAAAAGCGGCAAACGACATCACGCAATTATATGACCGTGAGAAGCCCGGCGAGGCAGTCATCAATTATGGAATCGGTTCATATTGTGAGCAATTTCAGCACATGAGAAAAAGTTTTCAAGCAGCGAAAGAAGTGCTGCATTTAAAGAAAGTGATGCCGCAACGGATAAAAAGCCCATTTTATCAAGATTTACATATGCTTCGATTGATGCCTGTCATGAAAGAAAGCGGGTTATTAGAATGCATGGTGAAAGAGTATTTGGAGCCGGTGATTTTATATGATAAACAAAATAGCGGCAGGCTCTATCAGACGCTGAATATCTTTTTACAGACAAACGGTTCTAAAAAAGAAACCGCAAGCCAGCTCTATATTGTGAGGCAGACGCTTTATCACAGATTGGATAAGCTTCATGCTTTACTTGGTGAGGATATGATGCAAGCGCCAAAACGTCAAGCGCTTGAATTTGCGATCATTGCTTATGAATTTTTACAGGGAAATCGCCATTAACGGTATATGTTAGATTTGCCAAGGGATCAAGTAGAGTGTCTCATCGTTCTTTTCAATCAGTTGACGATCTGTCTAATGTAATGTGTCTGGCCCCTTTTTTATAATGAGAGTAACGACACGGGCGGTCTTGTTTTCATATGCCTCACTTTTTATCCATATAATGAATGGAGAGGTCATATGCAGGACCGGTTTAAGTTTCTTTGATGATGAAAACGGATACATGGGGGCGTGGGAAGATGAAAACACATAACGCACAAGATCTTCAAGCGAAAGATGATCAGTACATTTGGCATCATATGAAAGGGACAAACAAAGAAAATGAAAGTATGGTGATTCATGAGGCAGAAGGCGCATGGGTGACAGATATTCATGGAAATCGCTATTTAGACGGAATGTCAGGACTATGGTGTGTAAATGCCGGATATGGACGTAAAGAGCTTGCAGAAGCGGCGTATAGGCAATTAAATACGATGCCTTACTACCCACTGACACAAAGCCATGTGCCAGCGATTCAGCTGGCTGAGAAGCTCAATGAATGGCTAGACGGGGACTATGTGATCTTCTTTTCTAACAGTGGTTCTGAAGCGAATGAAGCGGCATTTAAGATTGCCAAACAATATCATGCGCAAAAGGGAGAGAGTACACGAACAAAATTCATTTCCCGATATCGATCGTATCACGGCAATACAGCAGCAGCTCTTGCCGCAACGGGTCAAGCGCAGCGTAAGTACAAATATGAACCGTTAGGACAGGGGTTTATCCATGTCGCACCGCCTGATATGTACCGGCACCCTGAAGATCAAGAGAGCTTGGCAAGTGCTGATGCAATCGATCAAGCAATGACGTGGGAATTAAGTGAGACCATTGCTGGCGTCATCATGGAGCCGATGATTACAGGAGGCGGTATCTTAATGCCGCCAAAAGGGTATTTGAAGAAGGTCAAAGATATCTGTGAAGCCCATGGAGCGCTTCTCATTGTAGATGAAGTCATATGCGGCTTTGGCCGGACAGGAAAGCGGTTTGGATTTATGCATGAGGAAGTGAAACCAGATATCATCACCATGGCAAAAGGGATCACAAGTGGATATTTACCGCTATCTGCAACGTGCGTGAAACGAGACATTTATGAAGCGTATGCAGGAGAAGATACGTATGACAGGCTACGGCATGTGAATACATTTGGCGGTCACCCTGCTTCCTGTGCGGTGGCACTTGCTAATCTAGAGATCATGGAAAACGAGCAATTAGTGGAGCGGTCAGGCACGCTTGGCCAAGACATGCTCGAACGTTTGCAAGAGTTAAAAGAGCATCCATTTGTCGGTGATGTGAGAGGAAAAGGCCTGCTGTTTGGAATTGAGCTTGTGCAGGATCAGGCGTCAAAAAAGCCAGCTGATCCAAGTGTAGTCGGTCAATTGATTGCAGAATGTAAAAAGCGAGGATTGATCATCGGGAAAAATGGCGATACAGTGGCTGGCTATAATAACGTGGCACAGCTCGCCCCACCGCTAAATATCACTGATGAAGACGCCTCATTCATTATTCATACTTTAAAAGAAAGCATGGCACAATTATAGCAGAGATTTCTCTGCTTCAGATTGTTGACAAAGGGCTAAAATATTATTTATTTTAGCCCTTTGTCTTCTTTTCAGCGTGATAGAAAACCTTTGCAGCCCTAGGAAGGACGAGTACTGGCGCGGAGCGAATTTGGCATTCGTGAGCACCAGCACGCAGGACTGACAAAGAATGCGAGGGTTTGCCTACACGCTGTAGCAGAGAGGTTTCTCTGCTTTTTTCTATGTCCAGAAAGGATCAGGTTTTAATTGATCTGCTAGGCTGAATGGTCAATGGGCACACTAGGTGTATTGAAAAAAACATGCGATTCTATTACTGTAAGGAGAAGATAGAACCAATACACATTAGAAGGAGACGGCATATGAGTTTTCATGATCAACCCATTCTACCTGCTGTTCGCAATATGAAGCAATTTGAGGAATTTTTAAAAAGTCCATTTACATATGGGGTCTTACTAGATGTTCACTTAGGGCGGCTTAAGGGCATCATGAATGAGGCGAATGCACATCATAAAAAAATGTTTGTCCATGTCGATCTCATTCACGGAATCAAACATGATGAGTACGGAACGGAATTTATTTGTCAGGAAATGAAACCAGCTGGTATTATTTCTACTAGGTCTTCTGTCATAGTAAAAGCCAAGCAGAAAAAGGTATATGCCATCCAGCGAATGTTTTTACTTGATACAAGTGCGATGGAAAAAAGCATGGAGTTTGTCGGAAAACATCGTCCAGATTTTATTGAAGTATTGCCGGGTGTCGTGCCAGATTTAATTACAGAAGTGCGCGAAAGAGCTGGAATACCAATATTTGCAGGAGGATTTATCCGAACAAAAGAAGATGTAGAACGGGCGCTTGCAGCAGGGGCGACAGCAGTCACCACATCGAATACAGAGCTTTGGAAAGCATTCCAAAAGTGAAAAAGATAAAATGTGAAAATTGATTGACAACGTTTTCATCCTCTGATACTATAGCACTAAGTTAATATCATGTGATGGAGAAACGGAGATCCACAACGACACTTTACTAGGTGACAAATGACCCTGATGTAAAGTATGTTTGTTGTGGATCTTTTTTTCTGTATCTTTTCTACACATTTATAGGGGATGGCAACTGAACCAGAGGAGGAATTTTTCATGACACCATTTTGGGGTGAAGTCGTTGGTACAATGCTTCTGATTATTTTTGGAGGCGGTGTGTGTGCGGCAGTCAGTTTAAAGAAATCGCTCGCTTATCAGTCCGGTTGGATTGTAATCGCTTTCGGATGGGGATTTGCAGTAGCGATTGCAGCTTATGCCACTGGAGGAATTAGCGGTGCACATTTAAACCCGGCGCTGACAATAGGTCTTGCATTAGAAGGAAGTTTTCCTTGGGCTGATGTTCCAATGTATATTGTCGGTCAAATGCTTGGCGCATTACTCGGAGCTATTATTGTCTTCTTACATTACTTACCACACTGGAAAGCGACAGACGATCCAGGTGCAAAACTAGGCGTATTCTCAACTGGTCCTGCGATTCCGCATACTTTTGCAAACGTGCTCAGTGAAGTCATTGGTACATTTGTATTGGTGGTAGGAATTTTAGCGATTGGTGCAAATAAATTTGCAGACGGAGTCAATCCGCTGATTGTTGGTTTCTTAATTGTCGCGATTGGTCTTTCATTAGGTGGTACAACTGGTTACGCAATTAACCCTGCACGTGATTTAGGTCCAAGAATCGCACATGCCATTCTGCCGATTCCAGGTAAAGGTCCATCAAATTGGAAATATGCTTGGGTTCCTGTTGTTGGTCCAATTTTGGGCGGTGCATTTGGCGGTGTTTTCTATAATGCAGCCTTTAAAGCGAACGTCACACCAGCCTTTTGGATTGTAAGCGTTATTTTAGTTGTGGTATTGTTAGGACTCTATGTTTCTACGAAAAACCAGACAAATGCTGTCAATGAAAGTATGTAAGGGGAGGAAAACACCATGGCAAAAGAAAAATATATTCTCGCATTAGATCAAGGGACAACAAGCTCAAGAGCGATCTTATTTGATCAAGAAGGTAAAATTGCCCATACAGCTCAGAAGGAATTCAATCAATATTTTCCGAACCCAGGCTGGGTAGAACACAATGCAAATGAAATTTGGAGCTCTGTTCTATCAGTTATTTCAACTGCTTTAATCGAATCAGGAATTGAAGCAGATCAAATCGCCGGTATCGGAATTACGAACCAGCGTGAGACAGCTGTTGTTTGGGATAAACATACAGGCGCACCTGTTTACAATGCAATTGTTTGGCAGTCACGACAAACATCTGGTATTTGTGATGAGCTAAAAGCGCAAGGGCACGATGAAACGTTTAGAAATAAAACGGGTCTACTCATTGATGCTTATTTCTCAGGTACTAAAGTGAAATGGATTTTAGATAATGTCGAAGGTGCTCGTGAGAAAGCAGAAAATGGTGACTTACTGTTTGGCACAATCGATACATGGCTCATTTGGAAAATGACTGGCGGGCAATCACACGTGACAGATTATTCAAATGCATCAAGAACGTTAATGTTCAATATTTACGATCTGAAATGGGATGAAGAACTACTTGATATCTTAGGTGTTCCAGCTTCCATGCTGCCAGACGTCAAACCATCATCACACATTTATGGTGAAACAACAGACTATCACTTCTTTGGTAAAAATATTCCGATTGCAGGAGCGGCGGGAGATCAGCAGTCTGCGTTATTCGGTCAGGCTTGCTTTGAAGAAGGAATGGCGAAGAACACATATGGTACAGGATGTTTCATGTTGATGAATACAGGGGAAAAAGCAATTAAGTCGGATCATGGATTGTTAACGACGATTGCATGGGGCATCGACGGCAAAGTTGAATATGCTTTAGAAGGAAGTATTTTCGTTGCTGGCTCAGCGATCCAGTGGCTGCGTGATGGACTTAGAATGTTTAAAGACTCAAAAGACAGTGAAGCTTATGCTGAGCGTGTTGAGTCAACAGACGGCGTATATGTCGTACCAGCATTCGTTGGTTTAGGCACACCATATTGGGATAGTGATGTCCGAGGTGCAGTATTCGGTTTAACACGCGGTACTTCTAAAGAGCACTTTGTTCGTGCAACGTTAGAATCACTTGCTTATCAAACGAAAGATGTTTTAGATGCGATGGAAAAAGATTCAAACATCTCACTTAAAACATTGCGTGTCGATGGCGGGGCTGTAAAGAATGATTTCTTAATGGGCTTCCAAAGTGATTTGCTCGATGTACCAGTAGAACGTCCAGAAATTAATGAAACGACGGCACTCGGTGCGGCCTATCTTGCGGGAATAGCAGTTGGCTTCTGGAACGACCGTTCAGACATTGCAAAACAATGGAACCTTGACAAGCGCTTTGAACCTAAAATGGAAGAAGACAGCCGTGACTCGTTATACAGCGGGTGGAAAAAGGCTGTAAAAGCAGCTCAAGCTTTCAAATAAACAAAAAGTATGGTATACTTCAAGTAAGTTAATAGAACGGTTGGAGAACTGGAGAGACCGCAAGCACCGAAGTGTAGAAATACGCTTTGGGTGTTTGCGGTCTCTTTTTCTTTACCGTACAACATGGGAGGAACAAGAGATGACTTTTTCTAGCTTAGAAAGAGAACAAATGCTTCAGGACATGACAAAAAAACCATATGATGTGTTTATCATTGGTGGGGGTATTACAGGCGCAGGTACGGCACTTGATGCGGCTTCACGTGGAATGCGTGTCGGTCTTGCGGAAATGCAGGATTTCGCAGCAGGTACGTCTAGCCGCTCAACGAAACTAGTGCACGGTGGACTTCGTTATTTAAAACAATTTGAAGTGAAAATGGTCGCAGAGGTCGGTAAAGAGCGTGCCATCGTATACGAAAACGGTCCTCATGTGACAACGCCAGAATGGATGCTTCTTCCGATGCATAAAGGCGGGACATTCGGTAAGTTTTCAACTTCAATCGGACTTAGAGTATATGACTTTTTAGCTGGCGTTAAGCATAGTGAACGCAGAAGTATGCTAAGTGCGAAAGAAACACTTGCAAAAGAACCGCTTGTGAAAAAGGATGGCTTAAAAGGCGGGGGCTACTATGTTGAATACCGTACAGATGATGCACGTCTGACAATTGAAGTCATGAAAGAGGCTGTGAAATTCGGGGCAGAAGCGGTCAACTATGCGAAAGTAAAAGAATTTATTTATGATAAAGGCAAAGTTGTCGGTGTTGTCATTGAAGATGTCACAACACAGAAAACATACGATGTATATGCGAAAAAAATCGTCAATGCGACAGGTCCATGGGTCGATCAGCTAAGAGACAAGGACCACTCAAAAGAGGGGAAACATTTACAGCATACAAAAGGAATTCACTTAGTATTTGACCAATCTGTTTTCCCATTAAAACAAGCAATCTACTTTGACACACCTGATAAACGAATGGTCTTTGCGATTCCAAGAGAAGGAAAAACGTACGTGGGAACAACAGATACCGTTTACAAAAAACAGCTAGAACATCCGCGTATGACAAAAGCAGATCGTGATTACGTGATCAAAGCCATTCAATATATGTTCCCAGATCTTCATATTACAGAGAAAGACGTTGAATCTAACTGGGCTGGTCTTCGTCCACTCATTCATGAAGAAGGGAAAGATCCTTCAGAAATTTCTCGTAAGGATGAGGTATGGACATCATCTTCAGGCTTAATCACGATTGCCGGCGGTAAATTAACAGGTTACCGTAAAATGGCTGAACACATTGTGAATCTTGTACGTGATGGACTGAAAGAGGAAACTGGAAAAGATTTCGGACCATGTAAAACGAAACATATGCCAATTTCAGGTGGGCATGTAGGCGGTTCGAAAAATATGGCATCCTTTGTTCAAGCGAAAACGGCAGAAGGAGCATCCGTTGGTTTGACAGAACCGATTGCACAAAAATTAGCTGAGAAATATGGCTCAAACGTCAGCAATGTCTTCAAGCGTGTAGAGCAGCTTCAAGGGGAAGCAGACAAACGAAACATTCCCGCATATGTGTTGGCTGAACTAGTCTATTCGATCGAAGAAGAATTGGCTGTAACACCTGTCGATTTCTTCTTGAGAAGAACAGGCAGCCTATTATTTAATATCAATTGGGCAAAAACGTATGCACAGCCTGTTGTTGACTATATGGCAGATCGTTTTGGCTGGGATGAAGCGACAAAACAGAAACATCAAACTGAATTAGACCGACTATTCCATGAAGCAGTCGTACCGCTTGATGCTGAATAAGTAAAAAGCCGATCGTGTATCGGCTTTTTTTATTTTGTTCATCGTTTTTTCATATGTTCATGATATAACATGACATGAAGGATAATTCCATATAAAATAACAGTAGATGTTATTTTATTGATGATAAGAGCTGGGAGGACGACCATGAGTTGGAATACGAATTATGAGCGTTGGATCAATGAGAAGCACCTGGATACTGAGCTAAGGGAATGGCTGGAGGCACATCAAGATGATCATCAAGCGCTTGAAGACTGCTTCTACAAAAACCTTGAGTTTGGTACTGGAGGAATGCGCGGAGAAATTGGTGCTGGAACGAACCGAATGAATGTTTACACTGTTCGAAAAGCATCTGCTGGTCTTGCTGCGTATATTGCAGCACATGGAGAGGATGCAAAAAAAAGAGGCGTCGCCATTGCCTATGATTCACGCCATAAATCTCCTGAATTTGCGATGGAAGCGGCCAAAACACTTGCTTCGCATGGCATTCAAACATACGTATTTGACGAACTGCGTCCGACACCAGAACTCTCTTTTGCAGTTCGAGAACTGAATGCCTTTGCAGGGATTGTTGTGACAGCAAGTCACAATCCGCCAGAATATAATGGCTATAAAGTTTATGGAGAAGATGGAGGCCAAATGCCCCCATTTGAAGCAGATCAAGTCATTAAAGAAGTAGATGCCATCGAAAATGAATTAGCCATTTCAGTGGAATCAGAAGAAGTATTGAAGCAAAATGGTTTGATCCGCATGATTGGTGAAGAAATCGATCAAGCGTATATGGAAAAATTAAAAACGATTCGTGTGCACCCTGAGCTTGCAAAAGAAGTCGATGTTAAAGTGGTGTTTACCCCGCTTCATGGGACGGCGAATAAACCTGTCCGAAACGGACTTCAGGCCTTTGGTTATAAGCATGTGACGGTTGTACCTGAACAGGAGAAACCAGATCCGCAATTCTCGACGGTTACGTCTCCAAATCCAGAGGAGCATGCCGCTTTTGAATACGCCATCAAGCTTGGCGAAAAGCAAAATGCTGATATGTTGATTGCGACAGATCCAGATGCAGATCGATTAGGTATCGCTGTGAAAAATCATGATGGTGAATTTACCGTTTTGACTGGCAACCAAACAGGCGCCTTACTACTTCATTATTTATTATCTGAAAAACAAAAACTAGGTCAGCTGCCGCCTCGCCCCGTTGTGATGAAAACGATTGTGACAAGTGAGCTTGGGCGTGCTGTTGCCTCAGCATTTGGAGCTGACACGATTGATACGCTCACTGGCTTTAAATTTATCGGAGAAAAAATCAAGCAGTTTGAAGAAAGCGGAGAATACACGTTTCAATTCGGCTATGAAGAAAGCTACGGCTATTTGATCGGTGATTTTGCACGAGATAAAGATGCAGTTCAAGCGGCGTTATTAGCAGTTGAGGTCGCAGCCTTTTATAAGAAACAAGGGAAGTCATTATACGATGCGCTTGTTGATATTTTTAAGGAATTTGGATTTTACAGAGAAGGGTTAAAGTCATTAACCTTAAAGGGGAAAGTAGGAGCAGAGCAGATTTCTGCTATTCTTCATACCTTTAGATCAAACCCTCCAGCTTCTATCGCTGGTCAGCGCATTACGATCATTGAGGATTATCAATCAAGTCAAAGGCACCTTGTGGCTGAAAAGAAAGAAGAAACGATTCATCTGCCGGCATCAAACGTCCTGAAATATTTCCTTGAAGATGGCTCATGGTTTTGTTTACGACCTTCTGGTACGGAGCCTAAAGTCAAATTTTATATTGCAGTCAAAGGCACATCGTTAACAGACAGCGAAGAAAAGCTGAAACACTTATCAGAAGAAGTCATGAAAGTCGTCTATGACATTGTGGAAGAAACAGCTAAATAAAATATCAAAAAGCCATCATGTCATGCATGATGGCTTTTTCTCAGTCAAAAGGATGAGAAAAAATCATCCTTTTTGAGAAAGAGCCGCACAGATGCTCATGGTATAATCAACATATTGATCAGAGAGGCAGTAAAAGCCGGGGGTACACACGATGGGAGATTACCAAGAAAAAGTCAAAACATTAAAAACGTTAAAAGAAATTGCTGAAAAGCTAAATGAAGGGATGGAAATGAAGGAAACGCTTCATGAAGTGCTTCATATGCTTATGGAAGTGACAGGCTTTCAAACAGCATGGATTTATTTTATAGAAGAAGACGGATCGTATGAACTAATGGCAGAAGTATGCTTACCTGAAGCACTGGCAAAGGATCGAAAGCAATTGATGTGTCAAAACGATTGCTATTGCATCAACCGCTACACAAAAGGCTCACTGCAATCAGCGACCAATATCATCAATTGTAAACGGATTGAAACGGCGATTGAGCAAAAGCTTGGAGATACAGAAGGAATTACCCATCATGCAACCGTTCCGCTCCAAGCATGCAAGCGAACGTTTGGCTTATTAAATGTGGCGGCAAAAGGGAAGGTCACATTTACACAGGAGGAGCTGAATCTGCTTGAAAGTATTGCACTGCAAATTGGTACGGCTATTCAGCGTATGAAGCTTGTGCAAAATGAGCAGCAGCATGCACTGCTAGAAGAACGAAACCGGCTTGCGCAGGATTTACATGATTCTGTGAATCAAATGCTGTTTTCCGTGAGTTTGACTGCAAAGGCAGCGCGTCAAATGACAAGTGATCAAAAATTAGGTGAAATGATTGATTTTATTCAGCATTTATCACAAGATGCCCTCATTGAAATGCGCTCACTCATATGGCAGTTAAGACCAAAAGGACTTGAAAAAGGATTTACGACAGCGATTGAAGAGTATGCACAGCTTTTAGGTCTAAATTGTTCATTGTCTTTATCAGGCTGTATGGAAATAGATCATTCAAAGCACGAGACCTTATTTCGCGTATGCCAAGAAGCTCTCAATAATTGCCAAAAGCATGCGGGCGTTGAGAAAGTAGAGGTCAAACTAGAGCAATCAGGAGATACGTTTGGTATGAAAATCATCGATCAGGGAAAGGGATTTCAGTATGATGAACAAATGAGTCTTCCTTCACTCGGTCTGAAAGGTATGTCTGACCGCATCAAAAGAGCTGGAGGGACATTTTGTATAGAGTCTGAGCTTGGTAAAGGAACCACTATTCAAGTAAAGGTGCCATTTTCTCAAGAAAGGAAGGGATTGTCATGAGGGTAGTCATTGCAGATGATCATCACATTGTCCGAAAAGGACTGGTCTTTTTCTTGCAAACCCAGCCAGATGTGGACATCGTTGGTGAAGCATCCAATGGAGAAGAGGCACTACAGGTAGTGAGGCAGACAAAGCCTGACATTGTCTTGATGGATCTCTCTATGCCTGTAATGAATGGGATTGAGGCGACAAAGCAAATGACGCTGGATATGCCGGATGTCCGCATTGTCATTTTGACAAGCTATGCAGATAAGGACTATGTGATCCCTGCTATCCAAGCGGGAGCAAAGGCTTATCAGCTTAAAGATGTAGCACCTGAAAAGCTTCTCACGACAATGATTGAGGTGCAAAATGGTACGTACCAGCTAGATGGTCATATTACAGCGTTTCTTGTCCAGCATCTAACTGAACCTAAAGAGCAGAAATGGGCATTGATGAACGAGTTGACCAATAGGGAACGTGATGTTTTATTTGAGATTGCGAAAGGGAAAAGTAACAAAGAAATTGCCTCATCGCTGTTTATTTCTGAAAAGACTGTGAAAACTCACGTGTCTCATGTGTTATCAAAGTTAGAGCTGGCAGATCGAACTCAGGCCGCTCTCTATGCGGTAGATTATCAAAAAAATCAGCCGAAAGAGCTGTTGTAAACAGTCATGGTGGACATTTCAAAAGACTTCATGAGTATTTCTCATGAAGTCTTTTCTTCTTTATGAAAGGCGGTCAGTAAAAGGGTGAAAACAAAGAGCTAAAATAAAGTTCATTCTAGCCCTATGTCAACAATCTGAAAGAAAATCAGCCTTTTTCTTTATGTGTACATCGGTTCTGCATATGCTTCAGCAACGGCAGCCTCTGAAGCATGGTCGATATACTGCAGGAGTCCATATAAACATTTTTCAACATCTGCATCGTTCCGGTTAAATTGATACGCATGTAAGAAATGCTCAATACGTTTTGAGAGCAAATCATCTTGCGTACGGACCATAAGAATAAGTAAATTATCCCATTGCGAGCGATGCGTATAATAAAGTGCCTTATCATAATCTGCCACATTCATTAAACCTTCTCCTTTCCCTTGAGAAGTCCTCATTAGTTTGCTCGGATCAGGTCGACTTTTTCAGGGGAAAAGTTGGTGTCTGCATAAACTGGGTACCGGGAATTATAGGCTGAATAAATGCTTGATGTATGAAAAAGAACCAACCAGCAAAACCTAAACAAAATAGACATGAAAGTGAGAATATTGATATTATGCACCCGAAATTATGGATGCTTTTTGCAGCAGGAATTGTTTTATTTGGCAGTCTCATGGTTCATCCATCTTCACAAGCAGCTGTGCAGCCGGCAGAGAATTGGGAAAGACTTGCGTATACTGCCTTGCAAGATGAATATGAAGGCGCCGCTTTAAACGATTATCATTACATTGGACGTACACAAGTGAATGAAGATCAAACAAAAGATGTGTTTCGCGTGACCGTGAAGGAAGGCTCCACACGATTTGCAGCACATGCAGAAATTTATTTTCATCCAGTGACGGGTCATTTGATTAGTATTAACATATTTCGGTT
This sequence comes from Bacillus sp. XT-4, assembly GCF_050864245.1. Taxonomy (NCBI): domain Bacteria; kingdom Bacillati; phylum Bacillota; class Bacilli; order Caryophanales; family Bacillaceae; genus Bacillus; species Bacillus sp. XT-4. The sequence goes on along the minus strand of NZ_JBPAFI010000002.1, from coordinate 819,425 downwards.
ATAAAAAAGCACCTCTTTTAAAAAGAGGTGCTCCAGCTGAAAAGAAGATTTATTTCATGCTTCCTTGAAGATATGAACGAATATCCACACCGAGTGAATCCGCTAAACGCTGTCCATAATCTTCATCTGCACGATAGAAGTTGCAGATCGCAAGTAATTTCGTTTTTTCATTTACGCCTTTCAAGTCAGCTGTCAGGTTTTTGATCAATGCTTGTTTCTCTTCTTCAGAGTAGCTTCGATATTTTTCTCCAGCTTGTTTAAAATCATTTGGTTTTTCAATTTTTTGTCTCACCATACGGTCACCGTGAAGAACGGGTTCACTTTCTTTGTAGTGAGGGTTTTCTTTTGGCTGATCGTCATAACGGTTTGGTTCATAGTTAATATGACCGCTTGGACGAGTTGTTGTCATAAAGCCATCCTGTTGGTTATTGTGTACAGGCGCATAAGGACAGTTCACTGGGATGCGCATGTAGTTTGCACCTAGGCGGTGACGCTGCGTGTCAGGATAAGAGAACAAACGACCTTGAAGCAGTTTGTCTTCAGATGCTTCAATTCCTGGTACTAGGGCACTTGGCGTGAAAGCAGCTTGCTCTGTTTCAGCAAAGAAATTTTCTGGATTGCGGTTCAGTGTCATGCGGCCCACTTTTTGCAGCGGATAATCTTCCTCGCTCCACGTCTTCGTCGGATCACATGGATCATAATCTAGTTCATCATAATCACTGAGCGGCATAAGCTGAACGTAAAGATCCCATGCTGGATAATTTCCTTTTTCAATACGATCATACAAGTCTCTTGTCGCATGCTGGAAGTCGTTTGCTTGGATTTCTGCAGCTTCTTCCATTGATAAATTGCGAATGCCTTCTGATGGTCTCCAGTGGTATTTCACATATTTTGTTTCTCCGTATTTGTTTACCCATCTAAACGTATGAACACCAGAACCGCGCATTTCAGCGTAGTTCGCAGGAATACCTTCGTCAGAGAAGAGCCATGTGAGCATGTGAGTGGATTCAGGTGTTAACGTCATAAAATCCCAATAACGGTCAGGATCTTGAATGTTGGTTACAGGATCTGGCTTAAGAGAGTGAACCATGTCAGGGAATTTGAGTGCATCACGAATGAAGAAGATCGGCAAGTTGTTCCCAACTAGATCATAGTTGCCTTCTTCTGTATAAAATTTGACAGCGAAACCACGAGGGTCACGTAATGTTTCAGGTGAACCTTTAGGGTGAATAACCGTTGAGAAACGGACAAAAACATCTGTTTGTTTTCCTTCTTCACTTAAGAAAGCTGCTCTTGTATGTTTCTCCATGCTATTTTCTACTTCAAACACACCATAAGCGCCAGCGCCTCTTGCATGAACAACACGCTCTGGAATACGTTCACGGTCAAAGTGTGCAAGTTTTTCAATCAAATGGTAATCATCAAGAAATGAAGGCCCTCTGTGACCAGCAGTTCTTGAGTTTTGATTATCGCCAACTGGCACGCCTTGATTCGTCGTCAAATTTTTATGATTAGAATTTGTCATTCTTTTTCTCCTCCTGTAAACAAAAAATGGTTTCTAGCAATCTATATACCCTAATTATATTGAATCAAACATGATAGTCAATATTTATTTATAATAATTTTAAATAAATTATTATTACAAGGAGGTAAAGAAAAAGACGAAAGAAATAAATTCTTTCGCCTTAGAGCAGAAGCTCTCTTAGAGCATCTTTGTTTTGTGTTAAATCACTTAATGTGTATTGGTCAAGAACGCGTAAATAAGCAGTGAGTGCTTCATGAAGTACGTGCTTTAATGAACAAATCGGGGAGATAATACAGCTGTTTTTCTTCGGATCAAAGCATTCCACCATGACTAAATCATCCTCTGTATAGCGGACAACCTCACCAATATTAATGCTTTCTGGGCTTTTCCCCAGCCTAATCCCACCATTTCTTCCGCGGATCGTTTCTACATAACCACGTTTTCCTAGATGGTAAATGACCTTTGTCAGGTGATTTTTCGAAATGCCATAAATATCGGCAATCTGCTGAATATTTGACAGTTCATTGTTTTCTCTCGAAGCTAAATAAATGAGTACCCTTAATGAGAAATCTGTATAATTCGTAAGTTTCATTTGGACGACCTCTAAACCTAATAGAGTTTTGTATCATCGTAACACATTTTAGACAAAAACTGTTCGAGAAAGTACTAAATGTGACAACATTTAAAACATGCATTTTAAATATTGCTTTTATAAGCTGTCATCCATTACGATAAAGATGTATTCAAAATACATCTTTTGAAAGAAGGAATAACGATGTTATCCACAGATCAAATGAATGCCATTAAACAATCAGCCCCTCTTCTAAAAGCTGAGGGAACAAAACTTGTGACTGTTTTTTATCAAAATATGATTAGACAGCACCCAGAGCTACTCAATCAGTTTAATAAAACAAATCTCATGAATGGAAGCCAGCCAGAGGCGCTTGCCGCAACACTCTATCAAGCTGCACTGCACATTGATCGCTTGGCAGACTTGCTTCCTGCTGTGAAACAAATTGCCCATAAGCATGTCAGTGTCATGGTGAAAAAAGAGCAGTACCCAATCGTCGGATATCACCTTCTTGAAGCAATGAAAGAGGTATTTGGGTTATCAGAGGAAGATGACACATTGTTGGCTTGGAAGGCTGCATATGAAATCATTGCGAATATATTCATCACCATTGAGGCAGAAATGATGGCTGAAAATGTGAAACAAACTGGTGGATGGACAGATGTCAAACCGTTTATTCTGAAGAAAAAGAAACAAGAATCTCCATCACTCATTTCCTTTTATTTAGTACCAGAAGATGAATCTGAGCTACCAATGTATGAAGCTGGTCAATACATTACGGTGCAGGTAGATATGCCGGGTGAAGCCTATGTATGCAGCAGACAATACAGTTTATCAGATCAATATCACCCATCTTACTATCGCATCACCGTGAAACGAGATGGGCATGTATCCACATTCCTGCATGATGAAATGGAAGAAGGCGATATTCTTCACGTCAGTATGCCGCAGGGAATGTTCTGCTTGAAAGATGACACAAAAGAACCCGTTTATTTGATTAGTGCTGGTTCTGGTGTCACACCACTGATTGGTTTAGTGAAAACAGCTTCGCATAACAATCAACCATTCACGATGATTCATGCAGACAGACTAGAGGATGTAACTGCTTTTGAACAAGAGTTTGAACACGTTCTCATTTCATCTCCAGAGGGGCGTATTATCCTTTGTAACGAACAATTTGAAAAGAGTGTAAAGAGTGAGCTGGTTGAGAAGGTGGCTACGCGGATTAACCGACCTTTCCTTCAATCAGTCATTGGTGAAGGAAAAGGCCAATTTTATGTTTGCGGTTCCCCAGTATTTACTCAAGAGATGATCCTTATTCTAAAAGCGTTGGACATTCCGGAAGAGAATATCCATTTTGAAGCGTTCGGCGGGCAGTCCATGAAAGAAATGGAAGTCGTCTAAACAACTGGCTGAACATCATGTTTTTTTAGGTACGCTCATATAGTAGGGATAAGTCCGATGAGGAGGGATGGTTTCTTTGAGCGTATCTGAAAAGCGTCTTTTACAACGAGCCATTGATGAAATTACAGAAATTGCAGAAGGATTTGGTCTGGATTTTTATCCGATGAGGTATGAAATCTGTCCCGCGGAGATTATTTATACATTCGGTGCATATGGCATGCCAACACGATTTAGCCACTGGAGCTTTGGAAAGCAATTTCACAAAATGAAGCTTCATTATGATTTAGGATTAAGCAAAATTTATGAGCTTGTGATTAATTCAAATCCTTGCTATGCCTTTCTCCTTGATAACAATTCGCTTGTTCAAAATAAACTAATTGTGGCTCATGTCTTGGCACACTGCGATTTCTTTAAAAACAACTGCCGTTTCCAAAACACAAAACGAGATATGGTGGAAAGTATGTCAGCGGCAGCAGAGCGAATTAAAGAATATGAACATATCCACGGTACAAAAGAAGTCGAGTCCTTTTTAGATGCTGTATTGGCATTGCAGGAGCATATTGATCCGTCGCTTGTTCGTTCAAAATTAAGCTGGAATCTCGACGATGAAGATGAATATGAAGAGGACAAACCAAAACGTCAAACGCCATATGATGATTTGTGGGGAATGGATGAACCAAAAACACGTGAGAAAAAGAAAACGATCAAGCAATTCCCCCCAAAGCCAGAAAAAGATATTTTGCTCTTTATCGAGGCACACTCCCGGGAGCTAGAGCCTTGGCAGCGGGATGTGCTGACGATGCTGAGAGAGGAAATGCTCTATTTTTGGCCACAGCTAGAAACGAAAATCATGAATGAAGGCTGGGCATCGTATTGGCACCAGCGGATTATGCGTGAACTTGATTTAGATTCAAGTGAATCGATTGAATTTGCCAAATTAAATGCAGGTGTCGTGCAGCCATCTAAGACAGGAATCAATCCTTACTATTTAGGGCTGAAGATTTTTGAAGATATTGAAGAGCGCTACGATCATCCATGCGAGGAATTAAAAAAAGCAGGAGTGACGGAAGGGTCCGGTCGCAGTAAAATGTTTGAAGTGCGGGAAATTGAATCAGACATTTCTTTTATTCGAAATTACTTAACGAAAGACCTTGTGATGAGGGAAGATTTGTACTTGTTTCAAAAGCAGGGGAGAGACTATAAAGTCATTGATAAAGAATGGAAGGCAGTCCGTGATCAGCTAGTCAGCATGAGGGTCAATGGCGGCTTTCCGTATTTGACAGTCATCGATGGTGACTATTTAAAAAACAATGAACTCTATATTAAACATTGGTATGAAGGCATTGAGCTTGATCTCAAATACTTAGAAAAGGTGCTTCCATATTTGTATCAGCTATGGGGAAGAAGTGTGCATATCGAGTCAGTTCTTGAAGGAAAAGAAGTGATGTTTTCATACGATGGAAAAGGGGTTCATAGGAAGTATCTCACTTAATGATCAAAAAAGATGTCTACGACTAGACATCTTTTTTTGTGATTAGCACTTTATTGGTTTTTCAGCAGTTTGAAAATGTGTTTCGCTTGATCTGTATTTTCCATGAGCCCTTTTAGCTGCTCACTTGTTGGTCCATAAGCATAAAATGGTACTTCATCCCCTGTATGACCCGATGTGGTCCAGCCTGTATGAGACCTCGTATTGATGACCTTTTCGATGGCATCATCAATTTGAACAGGATCTTTTGTTTCAGCTGCCTTTTGAATAGAGGCGATTTCCTCTTTTGTAAAATCAAGGTCGATGTATTGTTTGAGCGCAGTCTCGACCGTCATACCCCCTGCAATTTTGTTTGCAATGAAATCAGGTGTCTTTTTTACTGCTTTGACAGGCTGATAATCCCAGCTGCCCGAGCCGTCTGCCCCGAAGGAAAGGCCGCCAGTTGAATGATCTGCTGTCGTGATGACTAATGTGTTTTTATCCTTTTTTGCGAAACGAATGGCTTCTTCAAATGCTTTTTCAAAATCCTTCATCTCACTCATCGCACTGACAATATCGTGGTCATGTCCAGCCCAGTCAATTTGACTGCCTTCAACCATGAGGAAAAATCCTTTTTTGTTTTTAGACAGCTGTTTGATGGCTGAGGATGTCATGTCTTGCAAGGAAGGGGTAATTTTATCACGATCAATTGCTTTATCGAGACCACCGTCAGCAAAAATGCCTAACAATTTTTGCTGTTTGTTTTTTTGTAAGTCAGCTTTATTGGTTACGTAACGATAGCCTGCTTTTTGAAATTCTTTCGTCAAATCACGATCTTTGCGGACAAAATCGATCAGTCCTCCGCCAAGCATGACATCGACTGTATGCTGTTTGCCAATTTTCTCATCGAAGAAATCATCAGCAATGGCTGCTGTGTTTTTTCTAGACACATCGTGGGCGGCATACGCAGCAGGTGTCGCATTGGTTAATTCAGATGTGACGACGAGACCAGTAGACTTTCCTTTGCGTTTTGCTTCTTCTAATACTGTTTTTAGTTTTTTGCCATTTTTGTTTACACCAATGGCGTTGTTGTATGTCTTTTGACCAGTTGCCATGGCTGTACCAGCTGCTGCTGAATCAGTAATGTTACTTTTAGAATCATCAGGGTATGTTTTATGCATGCCAGTGAGGTAAGGGTCAAACGCTGTTTGCTTGGAAAGATCACCGTTGTGTTTAAATGAGCGGTAAGTTGAAAGGTAAGGTGTTCCCATGCCATCTCCAATGAGCACGATCACATTTTGTACGTCATTTTTTGGTTTCTTTTTAGCCTCAGCTTTGTCAGCCTGTCCAAATTCAATTCCTGAAAAAATACCAATCGATAACACTGATGCGGCTGCGATTGCAGCTATTTTCGTTTTCGAGCTTTTCAACACACTCATTCATTTTGCCTCCTCATTGTTTATGTATCGCTCTCACGTTTACAATGGTAGAGCAGAAGTGTGGATTCCAAATGACAGCACCGTAAAGTTCACTTTAAAATTGTAAAGGTCCACTTTACATAGAATGAACCAAAAAGAGAAATGAATGTATGATTTATCTATGACAAGATGCATTTGTTTTGTCATGATTGTGTAATAAAAATGAAATAAAAAGAACCCTAAAAAAAAATAATTTTTGCCGAATTAATAAGCATAATGTCGTAGGAAGTCAAGACTATTTCTTCTGGTATTCGATCCTTATAATAGAAAGTAGATAAAAATTCGGATCACGATAGATACATACAGGAGGAACAAATGAAAAAACAATTGATCACAGCTGCAAGTGCAGTTCTACTTGGGACGACATTATTTGCCGGAGCTGCCTCAGCACAATCAGTAAAGGTTCAAAAAGGTGACTCTCTTTCTGTTCTAGCGAAAAAATACAAAACAACCGTGAGTAAGATTAAATCAGACAATAAACTGAAATCTAACACGATTTATGTTGGACAAACTTTAAAAGTGAATGGTACTTCTTCAAAAAAGGTAACGAAAACATCAAAAACAACAACAAAAGTAAAAGCGTCTTCAGCGACAGCCACTCATAAAGTTGTCAAAGGTGATACTTTATCTAAAATCGGCAAAAAATATGGAATGACAGTGAAAGAGCTGAAATCGTTAAATAAACTCAAAACAGATCTGATTAAAATTGGACAAAAGCTGAAAGTGAAAAAGACATCCAAAGTGAAACCAACACCTGTCAAAGAAAAAACAGTTGCTACTTCTTCTTTAAACACGTCTAAACTCGTAGCAGATGCGAAAGCACAAAACGGTACACCATATAAATGGGGTGGAACGACACCGAAAGGCTTTGATTGCAGCGGTTTTATGTGGTATATCATTAACAAACAAACAAAGATTTCAAGACAAACAACTGAAGGTTTTTGGGGATCAATGAAAAGCGTCTCAACACCTAAAGTTGGAGATTTTGTCTTCTTTACAACCTATAAATCTGGCCCATCTCACATGGGTGTCTACCTTGGGAACAACAAGTTTATCCACGCTGCTTCTGATGGTGTGACGATCAGCGATATGACTTCAAGCTATTGGAAGCCAATTTACCTTGGCGCAAAGACATTTGTAAACTAATAATGGATCTTAAGAGACTGCTTACTAGGCAGTCTCTTTTTTTGTATATCGTTTGCGCAGCTCAATCAGTCCTTTATCATAGCTCTCTATGAGTCTAAAGGCTTTTAAATAAGCAAAAGTGAAGACAAGTTATCAAAAGAATAATTTTATTTTCACTTTATAAAAATTATATCAAAAAAGTATAATTTTGTATGTTGTATAATAAATAGAAGAAGCCAAGCTATGATTTGAATAAAGATTGAAGAAAATCTACCCTGATGATTGACAAATATTTTGTTGATAAATAAGAATTTTCACTCTATTTCGAAAAAAAGTGTTTTCATTTTTTAATTTTCATATATAATAATTTTACGCCACTAATTTATTGCGCTAAATTAAATCTAAATATTCAGAAAATAAAGTGAATTACGAAGTGGTGGCGTCTTTAGACGGATACTAAGTTTTGGGAGTGATGGTATGAGCAATTCGTTGTTTAGAAAGAAGAGCATTTCAGAGCTAATTGCGGCAACACAAGGGGAAAAAGCGTTAAGAAAGGAATTAGGTTCATTTGACTTAACGATGCTTGGTATTGGAGCGATTATCGGTACAGGGATATTTGTTCTGACAGGTACAGGCGCCGTCACAGCAGGACCAGGACTTGTTTTATCATTTGTGATTGCAGGTCTTGCATGTTTATTTGCGGCATTGTCATATGCGGAATTCGCTTCCACAGTGCCAGTATCAGGATCTGTTTATACATTTACGTACGCATCTATGGGAGAATTTTTAGCGTTTATCATTGGCTGGGATTTGATATTAGAATATATGCTAGCCGCTAGTGCCGTTTCAGCAGGCTGGTCAGGCTACTTTGTGTCGTTTTTAAATGGGATAGGGATTCATATACCGGTTGAATTAACAGCAGCACCAGGTGGTTTAAAGGGTCAAGTGACATATTTTAATCTTCCTGCATTTATTATTTTAATGATCATCACCTTCTTGCTGTACTTCGGTATTAAAGAATCAAAACGAGTCAACAACATTATGGTCATTATGAAAATTGCGGTGATTCTGCTCTTTATTTTAGTCGCTGTGAAATATGTAAAACCTGAAAACTGGACACCATTCGTTCCTTTTGGAACTTCAGGCGTGTTAAGTGCAGCAGCTCTCGTATTCTTTGCATTTATCGGATTTGATGCAGTTGCTTCTGCGGCAGAGGAAACAAAAAATCCATCCCGCAACTTGCCAAGAGGAATCATCACTTCCTTATTGATTTGTACCGTGTTGTATGTGGTAGTCAGTGCGATCATGACAGGCATTGTTCCATTTATGAACTTTGAGGGAGTATCCCATCCAGTGTCTCTTGTTTTACAAGTAGCCGGTCAAAATTGGGTGGCGGGTATTGTAGATGTTGGGGCGATTTTAGGGATGACCACGGTCATGCTTGTCATGCTGTACGGCCAAACACGTGTCATGTTTGCCATGTCTCGTGATGGCTTGGTACCAAAGGTTCTTTCAAAGGTTCATCCAAAACATAAAACACCTTATATCAATACTCTTTTCTTTGGAACATTGTCAGCATTAATGGGTGGATTCATTCCGCTTGATGAGCTGGCAAGTCTAGTGAACATCGGAACACTTTCAGCTTTCATTTTGATTTCAGTTGCTGTCATTGTCATGAGAAAAACACAGCCTGATTTACCGAGAGCATTCAGATGCCCCGCAGTGCCGCTCATTCCAATCTTGGCTATTCTATCTTGCGGACTGCTCATTTATAAGCTTGGCACCATCACATTTGTTCGTTTCTTAATCTGGCTTGCCATTGGGCTTGTTGTCTATTTCTTATATTCAAGAAAGCACTCCGAATTAAACAAAAAATAAGAGTGTACAGAAAAAGCCAGTCAAGTATGACTGGCTCAGCGTGTAGACAAACCTTCGCATTCTTTGTCAGTTCTGCGTGCTGGTGCTCACGAATGTCAAATTCGCTCCGCTCCAGTACTCGTCCTTCATAGACTTCAAAGGTTTTCAGGTCACGCTGAAAAGAAGACAAAGGGCTAAAATAAACAACATTTTAGCCCTTTGTCAACAATCTGAAAGCCAGTCAAGTATGACTGGCTTTTTAGTATTAAAAACCTAATTGAAGATCGACATCAATGGAGACGATCGCATAGACACAAACGATGACAAAAATATTCAGAACGACGCCTAGGAAACCTGGTCCAGTGCGGCCTTTTTTAATGAACAGTTCAATCACACCGAATGGAACTGCGGCCATTGCAAAAGGAAGCATTTGAAACGAATAAAATGTCACATTGCTGATAATGGCGAGGTTCAGCATGAGCAGCGATAAAATAGCGGTGCCGACCGAAATCCAGCCAAACACATTATGCTCTTTAAAAATTCTTACCAATTCCATAATTCCACCTCGCTCACTTTGGCCGTTTTAATGCGTTTTGTCTTCACAAATTTCTCTATTTCTTTAGAAGGACCTGTGACAACAGAACCGTAAACCGTGACACCATTTTGATTGATGTAGCGTATTCGGTTAGAGAGGTCAAGTTCAGGTCTGCCAGAGATCGTTTTTGCCCAGGATGGATGCTGGTTGACATAGGCGAGGGCATCTTTGAACTGATCAACCTCTGTTTTTGATGTGTGCTGAAGCTCTTTTAAAAATTCAGAGTCTTTCCCGGGAAAACCGATTGGACGCTGATTTCCACTTAATGAATCTTCTGTTTTTATCGCATTCCAAAGCACTTTCATATCATATTTTTTAGCAAATGAATACACGTCTTTCGGTGTGTATGCTTTGTCATAGGATACATACACTTCACTCACTGTTCCTTCAGGTAGCTTGTCTAGAGTAGTGAGTGTTTGTTTTTTTGATGTATCTGCCTGAGACGAAGGGTGCGTAAAGAAATCCTCCGTATTACGTGCGCTGTCGCCATAATAAGAGATCGTAGGCTGCTTTAATTTATCGAAAAACATTTCGATTTGTTCACTGCCGATGGCTTCTGTTTTATTGCCAATTTGTTTTTGTAGCTTAAGTTCTGTGTTCATACCAAATAGTTTGACTTGCCCTTTTAAATCCTTCATATCAATGGCGACATTCGGTTTTGTTAGGGCGACTGTTACAGCGGCCGTTTCCATAAAATGATTGCCTTTACTGTCTGCTCCGCCAACGCCGTAGTATAGATAACTACCTAGTGTACAAAGCGGTAAAATAATCAGTGTAGATATGACAGCAAGCACAGAAATACGTAAATAGGACTTTCTTTTTCCGTATTGTAAAATGGCTTTTTGTTTTTCAGGACTGATGGAGAAGTCTGTCCAATCTGAGTCATTCAGTTCTTGGCTTAAGCGTTTTTCATTTTCTTCGAGCTCTTCTTCAAACGCCATCATTTCTTCCTCGTTCATCTCGCCATTATTATATTGTTCCCATCGCTTATTAAACTCTTCATTCATCATTAACACCTCTGTTATATAGTGCTTTTAGGCGCTGCCTTGCACGAAATAAAACACTTTTAAAATTTGCTTCAGTAATATTCATGACCTTGGATGCTTCTTTGTAATTTAGTTCTTTTAAATAATACAATGTCAACGCTTCCTTGTAGTTATCTGGAAGCTGCTCCAAATACATGTTGAGAACTTCTTTTATTTCAATCTGTTCAGCGGGACTTTGTACAGACGTTTGTAAAAGGCCGCCAATGAGATCATCCGATATGGTCACTTCTTTTTTATGTTTCCTGACATAATCAATAAAAGCATTTCGTGCCACCTGAAATAACCAAGGTTTCACTTTGCTATGGTCGTAGGAATGAATATGTATATAAGCACGCATAAAGGTTTCCTGCAATAAGTCCTCTGCCAAATGTTTGTCTTTTGTCATGGAGAGCAGAAACCTGTAAACATCGTTCATATACATTTGATAAATTTCATCGATCGTCACTGATTTTTCTCCCCTCTATGTTATACACGCATAAGAAAGGCATAAAGTTGCACGAAACTTCTCATAGGCCGTACATTACTCATCTCTTTCACCGAATCAAAATCATTTCTCCTTATCATAGCGAAATTTGCATCATTTATAAAGTGTTTTCAATAGAACAAATCAGGAAAAAAACTCAAAAAACGACAATTTTGGACACATTTCTTCCTCTATTCTCTCCTAAAAACACATACTTGAATACAGAAGGAGCGGTCTCTTAAGTGAAAAGATGATTTTAGTGAACCGTCTCTATTTTATCAGCAGGAGAAAATTTTTAGTACCAGGTAATAAAAAATTTGTTATAATAGAAACAAATCCTTCATTCTTCAAACAAAGGAAGTGCACTATGTATAAATTTTCAGGCTATACCGTCAAAGCATTTTTTGCTCTCCGAGGCGGAATCAAAGTATATCAAAAAGAGAATCTGCCAACAGACCGGGGGTTTGTCATTGCTTGTACGCATGAGGGTTTTGTGGATGTTCTTGCATTAGGCGCAGGAATTCTTCCGTTTGAGATCCACTACATGGCGAAAAAAGAATTGTTTGCAAATAAATGGATCGGCGGATTTTTAAAGAAGATTCATGCTTTTCCAGTTGATCGAGAGAATCCTGGGCCAAGCAGTATTAAAACGCCCATTAAATTATTAAAAGAGGGGAAAATCGTTGGGATTTTTCCAAGCGGAACACGTACAACAGAAGATGTTCCTTTAAAAAGAGGGGCCGTTACGATTGCGCAGCTCGGCAAATCACCAATCGTACCAGCAGCGTACAAAGGACCTTCTAATGCGAAAAGCCTTTTTAAGAAGGGGAAAATGCGCTTAATCATTGGTGAACCGATTGAGCTGTCTGAATTTGATCATCTGCCGCCAAAAGAAAGATTAGGTGCGATGACAGAAGTATTAAACACAAGAATCAAAGAACTTGAAGCTAAGTTAATCGAAAAGGGATAAAGAAAACGACCACTTGCTAAGGCAAGGGTCGTTTTTTTCTTAAGAAGCGCCTTCTTCAGCTGCTTCTATTAGTTGTTCGTTTAGTTTTTTGACTTCGATGTATGCCACATGGTGTCCATCGACTTCATTAATGATAAATTCATAGCCTTGTTCACGAATCGCGTCATTTTTCTCGACTTCATATTTTTGTGTAAGGAACCAGCCGCCGATTGTGTCGACTTCTTCGTTATCAAGCTGAATACCTAGTAGCAGGTTAACTTGATCTACAAGGACCTTTCCATCAAAGATATAGTGGTCTTCTCCCAGTTTACGCACTTCGTTGATTTCATCAATATCGAATTCATCACGAATCTCACCGACGATTTCTTCAAGGATGTCTTCAACTGTTACAAGTCCTGCTGTACCGCCATATTCATCTGATAAAATGGCCATGTGTACACGCTCACGCTGCATTTTAAGCAGTAGATCATGAACAGGAACTGTTTCAATTACATGAATAATCGGGTTTACAAAATGTTCGATCGTATCACTTGTGGAACATTCACCACTAATACATGCAGTGAGTACTTCTTTAATATTCACAACACCGATAATGTTGTCTTTATCGCCATCTTCAATTGGATAACGTGTATATTTCTCGACCTTGGTCACTTTCAGCATTTCCTCAATCGTAATATCGTGCGGGAAGCTGACAACTTCGGTACGAGGAATCATAATTTCTTTCGCCAGACGGTCATCAAATTCAAAAATTTTATTCACATATTTGAATTCAGACTGGTTAATCTCGCCGCTCTTATAGCTCTCAGATAAAATAATCCGCAATTCTTCTTCAGAGTGCGCCATGTCATGCTCAGAAACTTGTTGAAGACCAAATGCTTTTGTTAACAAACGAGCAGATCCATTTAATACCCAGATAAAAGGGAACATCACTTTGTAAAAAATCATAAGCGGTCTAGCAAATAGAAGGGACACTTGCTCAGCCTTTTGAATGGCGAGTGTTTTTGGTGCAAGCTCTCCAACCACGACGTGTAAAAACGTCATAATACTAAACGCAATAATAAAAGTGACAATATGACTGGCTGATTGAGGAATCGACAGCTCTACAAATAGTGGAGCAAGCATGTGCGCAATTGTTTCTTCCCCTAACCAACCAATCCCAAGGGCGGTAATGGTAATACCGAGCTGACAGGCCGACAGATACTCATCAAGGTGAGTCGTGACGTGCTTGACAGCAACTGCTGTTTTATTACCTTCTGCAATTAATTGATCAATTCTTGAGCTTCTTAAGCGAATGATCGCAAACTCCGATGCAACGAAAAACGCGGTTAAAGCTATAAGTAAAGCAACTATGAGTAAATTCACTATGTCCAATTAAGGCCTTCGTTCTGACTTTGAGAACGAAGGTAACACCTCCTGTTTAGTAAAAATTTTAACTTAACAGCAGTAAAAATGATTGGACAGTCGTCATTTTTTCAGGAGTAAGCTGCTCTTTTAGTTTTTCACGTTGTTCTGGCTGAAGCTGCTTACAACGTGCCAAAATGCGGTCCATATGCTCATTCATCCGATCGATATCAGAGGTTAAATGGACAAGTTCGTCATGTTCTTCCTTTTGAGAAGGGAATTGTTCATCTAATCTGGATTTGATGTCAGAAAGAGCCAATCTCTGCTGTTTGCAAAGAACGATTAATTGTAATCGTTTTAAAGCATTTTCATCGTAATAACGATAATTAGAGCAAGATCTAACAGGCGCAAGCAACCCTAGATTCGTATAATAATCTACAGTTCGTTTCGTCACCTGTGCAATCTGTGCTAGTTCACCAATACGATACTTTTTCTCAGCCCCATCTGAACATCTCCTCCTAACCGTCACGTTATAGTTTATGAAAATAGTTTAATATAATTCGAGTCTGAAATACAAGATAATTGTTCAGATTTCCTGCCAATATGAAGAAACAAAGGGCATTTCCATCAATTTAGGTTGTCATCTCTAAAATACTGTAGCGATACAGGAATTTTCAGATTATTTATGGTAAGATAAAATGAATACCGTTTCATATATATGTAGAGAGACGGATTTTACGTGAACCGGAGGTGGTTAAGTGGGGCCCTCAAAGTAGTCTTATTTAATCAGTTAACCGTTTTGCAAAAGACAACATCATCAATCAGGAGGTGACTCCTTGTTCTTCTAAGAAAGAGCAAGGTTAAATGGACGATATTGTTAATCTGAGTATAGTCGGAGTTTTGATTGCTTTAACAGCTTTCTTTGTTGCATCTGAATTTGCCATTGTAAAGGTGAGAAGTTCAAGAATTAATCAGCTTGTTGCCGAAGGGTCCAAAAAGGCTATCATGGCGAAAAAGGTGACATCAAGGCTAGATGAATATTTGTCAGCCTGCCAGCTCGGTATTACAGTGACATCCCTTGGTTTAGGGTGGATCGGTAAACCGGCAGTAAAAGAACTTTTAGTTCGAGGTTTTGGTTTGACAAACATTCCTGATTCAGCAATCAGCCTGATCTCAGCAACACTTGCGTTCTCTATTATTACCTTTTTGCATGTAGTTGTTGGCGAGCTTGCACCAAAAACACTTGCCATACAAAAGGCAGAAAAAATGACGCTTTGGCTGTCAGGACCGCTGCATGCATTTTATATCCTTATGTACCCTTTCATTTATGTGTTGAACGGGTCAGCCCGTGTACTAACGAAAATGATGGGTATCGATATGGGGTCTGAAAAAGAACATTCCCATTCCGAAGAGGAATTAAAGATTTTATTATCTGAAAGCTTAAAAAATGGGGAAATCAACTCATCAGAGTATAATTATATGAACAAGATATTCGATTTTGATAATCGAATCGCAAGAGAAATCATGATACCGCGAAGAGAAATTTGTGCGATTCCAGAAGATATGCCGTTAGACGAAATACTGGCGATCATGACAAAGGAAAAGTATACACGCTTCCCCGTGTTTTCAGGGGATAAAGACCATGTCATTGGCATGCTCAACAAAAAGCAGCTCTTTGCAGATATTGTGTATCAAGGAGAAAAAGATCAACTGAAGCTTCAAGATTATATTTATCCAGTGATTGAAGTGATTGACACGATTCCAATTCAAGAGCTTCTCGTCAAAATGCAGCGCGATCGAATGCATATGGCGATTTTAACGGATGAATATGGCGGGACATCTGGACTTGTCACAACGGAGGATATTTTAGAAGAGATTGTTGGAGACATTCGAGATGAATTCGATGAAGATGAGCAGCCTGTCATTCAAAAGAGAGCGGAGCATCATTATATATTAGATGGAAAAGTGAGATTAGAGGAAGTTCAAGATTTGATCGAAATGTCATATCATGATGAAGAAATTGATACGATAGGCGGGCTAATCTTAAATGAGAACATTGATATCCGAGAAGGACAATCCATTTACCTTGATGATATTCGGATGAAGGTCTTGGAGATGGATGGGCGCTATGTGAAAAAGATCGACCTGAAAAAAGGCGTCACATCATCAGAAAAAGAAAATACACGCACAGGGCTTGATATAAAAGAGCCGCTGTTAGTAAATGAAATGACCTTGAGCGAAAAATAAGCTCAAGGTTTTTTTTAGGTATTTAGCCTCTTTTTTGAGAATGTATGTTCGTATACAATAAGAACAAACGTTCGTAAAAGGGGGATGGACATGCTCTGGTATGAAACAGCAAGTATTGCGGAGAAAAAAACCTCAATGAAACGTATTGAGTTTCATTTGAAAAATTTCAAGAACTATCAAGCAGCCATTTTAAATATTGAAAGACAGCTTGAAAAGCGAAGTTCTCTCCAACATCATCATATGGCACGTCAAAAATTAGAAGAGCAGAAAAGCCAGTATGAACTGATTGTTGCTTGTATTGAAACGGCTTTAAAAGAATTGGATGAAATAGAGCAGCAGCTCATTGATTATAAGTATTTTCGAGATTGGCGCATGGCAAAATGTGCAATTGAAATCGGCTATAGTGAGAAGACACTATTTTTAATGAAGCGCCAGCTGATGGATCAACTGCTCATCAGCCTAGCTGCCATCACAGATATTTAAAACAGAAGTTGTCCTATTTGATAAAACGCCGCAAAAAGGCATAAAGAGCCGATAATTGTCACAAGTAAATAGGCAGCAAGTTTCCCAATTTTACGCTGCATCAGCATCGTCGCAGATTCTACACTAAACGTAGAGAATGTGGTAAAGCCGCCAAAAAAACCGGTTCCTATGATCACTAGCAGTGGATGATTGGACGTTACAGCGCCTGTGAGAAAACCTAAACCGGCTGCACCTAATAAATTAATGCAAATAATACTGTACGGGAAAAGGGCATGGGATGGAGTTTTCTGGATTGTTTGGCTGATGAAGAAACGACATGCACTACCGATCCCTCCAGCTACAGCTGTATAAAAAACAATCATTTATCTGCTTCCTTTCTGCTGCTTATTTTGATGAAAGAGCCGTTCAGCAAGGATCAGGCCAGCTAAAGCAGCGGCTACTCCAGCAATGACTGAGAGCAGGATGTACATCATACTTAAATTGAACTGCCCTGCCTGTAACAGAAGAACTGTCTCTTTAGAAAAGGTGGACATGGTCGTAAACCCGCCGCAAAACCCTGTTCCAATCAAAGCTGCAAGATCTTTTTTTCCTTTCTGAAATAGAAAGTATCCTGTCGCAAAACCAAGAAGCAGGCTGCCGGAAATGTTTTCAATCATCGTTGCATAGGGGAATGTCTGGCTGATGACAGTTTGACTTAGTTCATATCTGCAAAGTGTACCAATCAATCCACCGATAAAAACGGCGAAATAAGTTTTCATCTGCATCATTTCTCCTTTTGAAAAAATAGCGGGTTATCGGTTACCACACCATCAATTGGATATTTTTTGATTCGATCCGCTGTTTTTTGATCTTTTACAGTCCATATAAACACATCCATCCCGAATGTTTGGATGCGGTCTATCCACCATCTATTGATCATCGTTTTCTTCATATTAAGACAATTTGCAAACGAGCTGTATGTCGTTAACTTTCGTTTCGTTAGTTTAAATGCATCAGGCTTTATAATCAAAGCTGTGCGAAGAGAAGGGGCGAATGCTTTGATTCTTTGCAGTGCATGAACATCAAAAGATTGAATCATGATATGACGAGAATAGGCAAACCGATTGATGATGCGGGCAACGGCCTTTTCGATTCCTATCTGCCGTTTTGGGTGTTTGATCTCGATCAATATCCCAATCCGCTGACTGTATCTTTCAAGAATTTCTTGTAATGTTGGAATTCGTTCATTCGTATACTGGTGGTCAAACCAGCTTCCTGCGTCCAATTTTTTCAACTGATCAAGTGTATAGCTTTTGACTAAACCGTTTCCGTTCGTCGTTCGATCAACGGTATCATCATGGATGACGACGACGTGCTGATCCATGGTCATTTGTACGTCTAATTCAATATAATCTGCTCCTTGCTCGACAGCTACATCAAACGCAGCGATTGTATTTTCTGGGGCTGCACTTGATGACCCTCTATGTGCGATAATATACACTTGCTCCAGCTCCCTGACATAAGTTCTGGTCTTATCATATCAAATGCTTTGGTGGTTTTCCTTCTTTACTATATGGAGAAGAAGAGCGCCGTATTATCATGGAACCTCATGTACTGAAAAAGCTTGATGTATCATTTTGAAAAGTTTACAGGAATAGAGCAAGCTTTGATTGAGTAAACCTGAATTACATCAATTTTTCTTCGATCAATTTTGTCCAAATCGTCAGCGTTCGTCAAAATATTAGTGCTTTCGTCATGTTGACTGAAAATTCTGATGTTTTATAATGATAAAAAGGAGGCGAGATGATTGGGTAAAGGGAGAATTAGAGTGGAAGAACGTATTAAGGCCGAAACGGATGCTGAAATGTTTAAAGCGACTCTCCTTGATCAGGCTCAGAAGAAAAAGTAGTTTGTTGCCCGTCGATATGTCTCAAGCCAAAATTTCATAATTGAACATCATGCCTCGGGATAGGTCCCGAGGCTTTTTATATAGAGGTCAGACATTTAAGAGAGGACATAAACGAAGGTTATATTATAAACTAGAGAGGATTGTTTTAAAGGAGAGAGACAGAGATGTTTACACAAAAATGGATGGATACATATTTTACAGTCGATATTGCGATCCAAATAGGCATTAGCCTTTGTATTTTATTGCTTTTTTTATTACTTCGAAAAGTATTTACGAAGTACTTGTTTCACCTGCTCTTTAAGCTGACAAACCGGTCTAAAACCGAAGTCATTAATCAAATTGTCGTGGCGTTTGAAAAACCTGCGAGACTGTTTTTTGTGGCACTAGGTTTATATTTTGCGTTAAGACAAGCCCCATACTTTGAGCACCATATGGATGTCATTGTCAAATTGTATAGATCCTCTATTATTTTGATGCTGACGTGGGGACTTTGTAATCTAACTGCAGCTTCTTCTTTCTTATTTCAAAAAGTGAATTCAAAATTTGAATTAGAGATGGATGATATTTTAGCGCCATTTTTATCAAAGGTTCTTCGTTTTATTATTATTGCACTGAGTATTAGCGTCATTGCACAAGAGTTTAATTATGATGTGAACGGACTTGTGGCAGGGCTTGGTCTAGGTGGTCTTGCTTTTGCGCTCGCTGCGCAGGATACAGTGGCAAACTTTTTTGGAGGAATTGTGATTATTACAGAGAAGCCTTTTACAATGGGCGATTTTGTAGAGACTCCAAGTGTACTTGGAACTGTAGAGGACATTACCTTCCGAAGCACAAAATTTAGAACACCTGCTGAAGCGGTGGTGACCGTGCCAAATTCGACCCTTTCAAAGGAGCCGATCACAAATTGGACGAGAATGAATAAACGTCAAATTACGTTCTCCGTTCGCGTATCTTACAATACACCGAAAGAAAACATTGATAAGTGCATCAAACGTCTGAAGCAAATGCTTTATGAGCATGATGGGGTTCATAAGGAAACGATTATGGTGAATTTCGATGTGCTGGCAGACAGCTATTTAAACTTATTCTTTAACTTTTATACAAACACAACGGCTTGGTCTGAAAACCTGGATATTAAGCAGGATATTAACTATCGCATTATTGATATTTTCCATGAAGAAGGGGTAGAATTTGCTTTCCCTGGACAGACCATTTATATGAAACAAAAAGGTGAGAAACAGCTCGGTGAATAAAGGAGGAATGGTGGTTGGATCAAACAAAAGTGGCAGCGCTAAGAGAGAGATTATCAAAGGCCTCACATATTACAGTCCTTTCAGGTGCTGGGATGAGCACAGAATCGGGAATTCCCGATTTTAGATCAACGGGTGGACTATGGACAGAAGATACTTCTCGCATGGAGGCAATGAGCCGGTCCTACTTTTTATCACATCCGCATCAATTTTGGCCGAAATTCAAAGAATTGTTTCAAATGAAGATGAGTGGAGAGTACGAGCCAAACGCTGGACATGCTTTTTTAGCCAATTTAGAAAAGCAAGGAAAACGCGTGGATATTTTCACGCAAAATATCGATGGTCTGCATAAAAAAGCGGGAAGCCAGCATGTGTATGAACTGCATGGTTCCATTCAAACAGCTACATGTCCATCATGCGGGTCAACATACGAACTGCCTTATTTATTACAAGAAGAGGTACCGGTTTGTGAGCGGATTTCATCAGACGGCCGCGCGTGTGGGCGAGTGCTCAAAACAGATGTTGTCCTTTTTGGGGACATGGTGAAGCACTTTGATCAAGTGGAGAAATCGCTCCAGCAAACGGACATGCTACTCGTCATGGGAACTTCCTTAGAAGTGGCACCAGCCCGATATATTCCAGAAGATGCTGCTCATCATCCATCCATCTTTAAGGTCATGATGAATTTAAGTGAAACGGAATTCGATCCGCTGTTTGATCTTGTCTTTCACGAACGAATTGGCGAGCTTGTGAATGCTTTATAAATCATAAAAAACCCGCATCCAATAGGTGCGGGTTTACTTTATTGTTGTAGTGGCTTCATTGTTTCATCAAGGACTTCAAACGTGTAGCCCTTCGCCTTTAATTGTGTGATCAGACTGTTTAAGTATTTTGCGGTAGCTGGCTGATCATGCATTAAGATGATTTTTGGCTCTTTAGGGTACTTGGTTTCAAGCACTTGCAGCTGATTTAATACTTCTGGTACATATTTTGAGCTTTTATATTTCCAGTCAAGACTGTCAATGGTCCAGTCCCAGTATACAAAGCCTTTTTGTTTTAAACGTGTTTTTTGCTGGTCTGTTAAGTTTGGAGAACTGCCATAAGGTGTTCTCACAAGATGTGTATATTCACCAGTAACAGAAGCCAATATACGTTGATCTTCTTTCATCTCATTTACAGGGGAATCACTTTTTTGATAAAAGCGTTTCACATCATGCGTGATGCCATGAAGTCCTAGTTGATGACCTTCTTGATGAAGTCTTTTCACAGCTGCTGGGTGTTCTTTGATTTGCGGCCCGAGCATAAAGAATGTGGCCTTCACTTGCTGTGATTTTAGCACATCTAACAGCTGATTTGATGTAGCAGAAGGGCCATCATCAAAGGTCAAAAAGATCGTTTGATCCGTTACATGTTTGTTTGGATTGATCTTAAAATGTGCATCTAATGTTTTTGGCGAATCATCTTTTGCTTTCAGACTTGTACTTGTGTCTCGAAATGGACTGCTCGCAGACACTTCATTCGGTTGATCTGCTGCCTGCATATTGGTTTTAGATATATCCCAAATGAAAAAAAGGATCAATGTCAGAATGACTAGACCAATTGCCTTTGAGAGCAGCATCGTGTTTGAAGGTGTCTGTTTTTTCGTAACCCGTTGCATTACAATCGCTCCAATAAATCAGTAGTTTGTGTCGAATCATGTAGTGGATTCTGTCTTTTTTCGCTGTTTTTTGTCGTGCTCATATGGAGTAAGTATACAGGAAAAAAGAGCCTATGAATATAGAAGATGCTAAAAAATTGGAATCTTTTTGGTTATGAATCTATATTTGTTACAATAGAAGGTTATCCAGTCAAATGGATATGAAATAATTCTGAATAATCATTGAAACGTTTACATTTATCCGCTAAGATAGCATCAGATTCAACCATTAAGCAAAGCGAAGGGGAGATTCCATATGAAAGTATTGTACAATGGGGATTTTATTGAAAAAAAAGATGCACATGTTGATATTGAAGACAGAGGCTATCAATTTGGCGACGGAGTCTATGAGGTCATCCGCGTATATAATGGAACTTTGTTTACATTAAAAGAGCATACTGAGCGTCTATTCAAGAGTGCAAAGGAAATCGGCATTCATCTGCAAGGTACAGTATCCGATATGGAAGAGAATTTGAAGAAGCTAGTCGCAGATAATCAAGTGATTGATGGCGGCGTGTATATTCAAGTCACGCGAGGCGTCGCACCTCGTAAACATCAATATGGTGCACTTACCCCTCAGATTACGGCATATACATTTCAAGTGAAAAAGCCTATTCAAGAGCAGACAGCTGGTGCGAAAGCTCTATTGTCTGAAGATCTTCGCTGGTTAAGATGTGATATTAAAAGCTTAAACCTTTTATATAACGTCATGGAAAAGCAGAAAGCGTCTGAAGCTGGTGCGTTTGAAGCGATTTTAATAAGAGACGGCTTTGTGACAGAGGGGACGTCCTCGAATGTATATGCCGTCATTGACGGTGTCATTCGTACACACCCAGCAAATAACCTGATTTTAAACGGCATTACACGTAGAAAGCTGCTAGAGGTTTGTCAGGAAGAAGGATGTCGTGTGGAAGAAACCCGCATGAGTAAAGACGAACTTTTGCATGCGCAGGAAATTTTCATTAGTTCAACGACAGCTGAAGTGATTCCAATTGTAGAGATAGATGGTCAGCCAGTTGGGAAAGGTGTTCCAGGGGAGATCACGAAGCGTGTACAGGAAGGGTTCCAGAAGAAAATTAAGCATGAAAGCGAAGCATCTATTTCTTCGTAAAAAGAAAAAGGCTGTAAACATTGGTTTACAGCCTTTTGTGATTCATATTTATTTCACGATCAGTACAGGTATATCTGATTTGGACGATAACTTTTCACTTACACTGCCAAAGAGCATTTTTTTCAATCTGCTTTGGTCACGTGCTCCCATGACGATGAGGTCTGCTGAAATCTTTTCAGCGTATTCGATAATCGCTTCTGCAGGCTCCCCTTCAACAATTTCGATCGTAGCTTCAAACTGCTCTTCATTTAACAGCATTCTTGCTTCTGCAACGACCTCTTCTGTATGATCTTCAAAAATCAAGGGACTTTGCTGTTCATCATGAGGTACATACACAGGGGGTGTTTGAAGGTCTGCCATGCCGCCTCCGATATAAGCGCCGCCAGTCATTGGGCGAGGTGCATCAAACACCTGTCTGCTGGATTTCCCATCATGAGCGTAGGCAACGGTTAGCTCGGCATGCAACGTTTTGGCTAAAGCGATTGCCTTCTTTAATGCTTTCTTACTGTCTTCATGTCCATCAAACGCAACGACCATCCGATCAGCTTGAAACAATGTCCTCATTCCTTTCAAAAGGAGTCTATACGTTCATGGTATACCCGATATCTGAAAAAGATACACATAAAGGGTGTGAACTTTTTGTTAGAAAATTTCATTTATTGAAAAATATTTATTGACAAAATGGTGACAGCCACTATAAGATAAAAAAAGATTCAAGAGCCAAAAGGAGGAAATGTCATGTGCAACATCATTGGAAGAATGAAATCAAACTGCATGAATGGGTTGATTCACGTGACAATTACACCTTCATTGGTCATTGAAAAGGGACTCGTATGTTCCAATTGATCGGATGAATCAAGGCGTATGTTGCGTATTTGTCAACATGCGCCTTTTTATCATGTATAAAAGAGGCGTACCAGTCAGCTGGTTGCCTCTTTTTTTGTTGTATACATTTCGTATCTCGAAATAATGGAATGCATCAACAACTAAATGAAGAGGAGTGAAAGCATGTGAACATGCCAAAGGCAAGACAAATGACAAAAGCTCAAAAAACGAAACAAGGTGACAATCAGGAAAATATAGAAAGCGGCTAGCTTTAAAAGGAGAGACAAACATGTTTTCAGTATTTGTGAAATTAGGCTGGTTCTTTAAACAAGAGTGGAGGCGCTATACAATCGCCATTACGCTGCTGCTCATTGTGAATGTGCTTGAAATGCTGCCACCGAGGTATCTAGGTCAAGCGGTTGATGACATTCGGTCTGGTCAATTTACAACATCCAGTATCTTATTTTACGTAACCATTTTTTGCTTACTTGGTGTCAGTGTCTATGCGCTCACCTACTTTTGGATGTATCAGTTATTTGGCGGCGCGAATGTCATGGAGCGTGTGATGCGCGGAAAATTAATGCGCCACTTACTTAAGATGACACCCACCTTTTATGAAAAGAAAAACACCGGAAATTTAATGGCGTTAGGTACAAATGATTTGAATGCTGTGGCTTTAACAACAGGCTTTGGCGTTT
Organism: Bacillus sp. XT-4; assembly: GCF_050864245.1. Taxonomy (NCBI): domain Bacteria; kingdom Bacillati; phylum Bacillota; class Bacilli; order Caryophanales; family Bacillaceae; genus Bacillus; species Bacillus sp. XT-4. The sequence goes on along the minus strand of NZ_JBPAFI010000002.1, from coordinate 795,384 downwards.
TAACATTAGTCGATTCCACTGCTTACATGCTGATGATCTTTTTTACGATGGGACTGACGATCAGCTGGAAATTAACTTTAATGGCCATTATTCCGATGCCGCTGATGGCGATTTTGATAGCGTTTTATGGCAGTAAAATTCATGAACGCTTTACAGTCGCTCAAGATGCATTTGGTGATATGAATGATCGTGTATTAGAATCAGTTGCCGGCGTTCGGGTGATTCGGTCTTTTGTACAGGAAAAACAAGATGTGAATCGCTTTCGAGAAATGACAGATGATGTTTTTCAAAAAAATATGAGAGTGGCGATCATTGATTCATTGTTTGAGCCGACGGTGAAATTGCTTGTGGGGATCAGTTATTTAATCGGTATCGGTTACGGCGCATATCTTGTGTTCCAAAGTGATTTAACCATTGGTGAGCTTGTTGCATTTAACGTCTATCTGGGGATGATGATCTGGCCAATGTTTGCCATTGGTGAATTGATTAATATCATGCAAAGAGGAAATGCCTCATTAGACCGGTTGAATCATACACTCAGTTATCAACCGGATGTAACTGACGTAGCCAAGCCAAAAACATTACAAGAGCCTGGCGATATTCGATTTGAACATGTGACATTTAGGTATCCAACTTCCTCTAAAGATAATCTAACGGATGTCTCCTTTACTGTACGAAAAGGGCAAACGATTGGTATTACAGGAAAAACGGGAAGCGGAAAAACAACGATTGTCAAACAGCTTCTTCGTCAGTATCCGACAGGTGATGGAAAGATCTTGTTTTCAGGTGTTCCAATTGAGGACATTGAATTGGATCAACTGTTCCAATGGATTGGCTATGTTCCGCAAGATCATGTCCTTTTCTCTAAAAGTGTAGAAGAGAATATGCGTTTCGGTCATAGAGACGCGAGAGAAGCTGAATTAGCACAAGCGATTAAAGATGCTTACTTTGAAAAGGATTTACGCCTTTTACCAGAAGGCTTGGAAACCATGGTTGGAGAAAAGGGAGTGGCGCTGTCAGGAGGACAGAAGCAGCGGATTTCCATTGCACGTGCTTTATTAATTGATCCAGACATTTTGATTTTGGATGACTCGTTATCTGCAGTTGATGCAAAAACAGAAACGGCTATTTTAGAGAATTTAAGACAAAATCGTCATGGGAAAACGACATTTATTACAACCCACCGTCTATCAGCTGTTGAGCATGCGGATCTCATTCTTGTCATGGAAGAAGGGCGTATTGTTCAAAAGGGAACCCATCAAGCGCTTATTCAGCAGGATGGATGGTATAAAGAGCAATTTCTGCGTCAACAGCTGACAAATCAGCTGGAAGGAGGGGATGAGGCATGACAACAGGGAGAAGACTTCTTGCCTATGCACTCCTGTATAAAAAAGTATTGTCTGTTGCTTTGATCTTTCTGATCATTGCAGTTGGTGCTGAGTTGACAGGACCTTTCATTGGGAAAAAAATGATTGATGATCATATTTTAGGTGTAGAAAAACCGTATGTTGAGGTAAATGAAAAAACAGATAAAACGGTTTATTACCAGGGAAATAACTATATAAGAAGTGACCGGCTACAGAATCAAAATGAAGCTGGAAAGCAAATCAATGTCGTGCAAGTCGGATTTGGTTACTATTTTGTGAATGAACCGATTCGATTTGACGGGAGCCGGACAATAAAAGGGGATCAGCTCACCATTGAAAATGGGAGCGAGCGTGAGACGTATCAGGTACAGCGTTTATCCAAAGAGGAAATCTTTGCTTTTTATCAGCCGGAAATCAGTGGTTTGGTACAGCTTGTTCTATTTTATTTTGGGATGCTCGTCATTGCGATTTTCTTTCAATATGGGCAGCACTATTTACTCCAGCGTATTGCAAATCGCATTATTCAAAAAATGCGAGTGGACGTATTTGAACATATTCAAACGCTTCCGATACGGTATTTTGATAATTTACCGGCTGGAAAGGTTGTCGCGCGGATTACGAATGACACAGAAACCATTCGTGATTTATATGTAACAGTACTCGCTAATTTCGTCACAAGTGCCATTTACATGGTTGGAATTTATATCGCCATGTTCTTATTAAATGTGAAGCTGGCGCTTATTTGTTTAGTGGCTGTTCCGATTATTTTCCTATGGTCGATGACTTATCGAAAGTTTGCGTCGGTTTACAATCACCGCATTCGTTCCATCATTAGTGAAATTAATGCCAAGCTAAATGAAGCCATTCAAGGAATGACGATCATTCAGGCGTTTCGACATGAACAAGCAACGAAAGAAGAGTTTGATGAGCTGAATAACAATCACTTTCGATATCAGCGAAAGATGCTTCATTTAAATTCACTGCTCTCACATAACTTGGTGAATCTGCTTCGGAACTTAGCATATGTCGCACTCATTTGGTATTTTGGCGGCGCGTCCTTAAGTGCGACGGGCATTGTGTCGATTGGGGTGCTCTATGCATTTGTCGATTATTTAAATCGTTTGTTCCAGCCGATTACAGGCATTGTGAATCAATTCTCTAGATTAGAATTAGCCAGGGTTTCATCTGAACGGGTCTTTCGATTATTAGATGAGCCAGGTACTGAAGTGGAAGAACCAATTCAGAAGAAACTAGAGGGACACGTCCAATTTCAGGATGTTACCTTTGCGTATAATGAAGGGAAAAATGTATTAAAGAACATCACCTTTGAGGCGAAAAAAGGTCAGACGGTGGCACTCGTTGGACATACCGGTTCTGGGAAAAGTTCGATCATGAATTTGCTGCTACGTTTTTATGATATTCAGCATGGGGACATCCTCATTGATGGAGAAAGCATCTATGATCAGTCGCGCCAAACGCTGCGTAAGCAAATGGGCATTGTACTACAAGATCCTTATTTGTTCTCTGGAACGATTGCGTCCAATGTCAGTTTAGGAAATGAAGACATTAAAAGAGAAACGATTGAAACATCCTTAAAGCAAGTGGGCGCAGCAGAACTATTAAAGCATTTGCCTGAAGGTTTTGATGAACCAGTTGTTGAAAAGGGGAGTACTCTTTCCTCTGGGGAGCGTCAATTGATTTCATTTGCCCGTGCACTGGCATACGATCCAGCGATCTTAATTCTAGATGAAGCGACGGCTAACATCGATACAGAAACAGAAGCCATCATTCAACGGGCACTAGATGTCGTCAAAGAAGGACGAACCACTTTTGTCATTGCACACCGATTATCGACTATTAAGAAAGCTGACATGATTTTGGTGTTAGAAAAGGGTGAGATTGTCGAACGCGGCAGCCACGAAGAGCTCATGGAGCAAAGCGGACTGTATGCGCAAATGTACGAATTACAAAAGGGAGCTGTGACGAGTAGCTGATAGGATGAGTAGAAAAAGCCTCTTTCAATTTGAAAGAGGCTTTTTTCATGGCAATGAAAAAAGTCGAGGCTTCATGAAATGATCTCGACTTTTACTGGTTGTATATCATTTACACGAACTAAATGGTCAATAAGCGATACCGACGCGTTGATGCACAAATTCTTTTGAGTTTAACTGCTGATACAAAAAGTGTGCGGTATCTTCAACTGAGATTTTCTGTCCATCTATAGGGAGAAAATTCTTTTCATAGCGATATGACCGTGTCACTTCTCCATCTGGTAAATAGGTTGGACAAATGATTGTCCAATCTAGTTCAGTTGATTGAAGAATTTCAAATGCTTTGGCATGTTCTTTAGCAGCTCGGGAAGTGGTTCGCCTTGATTCATTTGTTTCAAAGCGGTAAAGCTCAGGCTGCTGCCTTGCTTTCAAAATCCCTGCTGTACCAATCGTTATAATTCTTGATGTTCCTGTTTGCTTCATGGCTTGTACGATATGCTCCATTGAAACAGATAAAGTATCATCACCATCTGTTGATAGACAGCTCACGACAATATCTGATCCTTTAATTGTTTCAAGAACATCCTCTTGATTTCTGGAATTGCCGGTGACTTGAAACATACCCGCAAGCATTTCTTCCCGGTTTGTCCGAATTAACGAGCGAACCATGTAACGATCATCTTCTTTTACGAAACGAAGAAATGCTTGTCCTACACGTCCATGAGCACCGAAAAGAGCTATTTTCATCTGATCGATCCCTCCACTACATACTATAAGTGAAAAGAACTTAAAATGGTACAGTTTTATGTCATGCTTTTTTTATAAAGATGAAAGGACCGAATACTATGAGCATATTCACATAATAGAGAGAGACCAACAAATTGTAGAAGTTCAAAATTCACACCTGAAATAATGTCCATGAAGATCCGCTCCTTTCTAATACATCATATGAATTCAAAAGGAATCGGTGAGGGATAAAACCAAAAAAAGAAGACACCATAAGAGGTGCCTTCTATGATCCAGATATGAAATTAAGCTTTTGTTCCGCCAAGGTTTTGCTGAGCGTAAGATACAAGACGTTTCGTGATTTCTCCACCAACTGAACCGTTAGCACGAGCTGTTGTTTCTGCTCCAAGGTTTACACCAAACTCAGAAGCGATTTCGTATTTCATTTGATCGATTGCTTGCGCTGCTCCAGGAACTAGTAATTGATTTGAACTATTAGAATTTGCCATGATGTGAATCTCCTTTTTATATATGATTTTTTTGGTTGGGTTTGCTGGAATCGCACCAGCGAAATGACCAAGTCATTTGCCACTTGGCGAAACCCAATGCGGTAACTGCTTTGTACTAAATATTATGGTTCGCAACGAAAAAAACATACGGAAAAAGAACATGGTAAATGTTGTTTTCATATACAAAAAACCACCACCCAATGGTGATGGTTTGTGGAACGTCTTCTCATTCAGCTGAGCGAATGCGGAGCTCAGTCTCTGTATCAAAGAAGTGCGCTTTATTCATATCAATGGCAAGAGGGATCGTCTGACCTGCCTGAATATCTGTGCGAGAATCAACACGTGCAATAAACGTTTGACCAGCGAGAGAAGAATAAAGCATCGTTTCCGCTCCCATTAATTCAGCCACTTCTACGTTTGCTTCAATTTTTGTTCCTTCTGAAGCCTCTATAAACACAGGCTCATCATGGAAATCTTCTGGTCTTATGCCTAGAATCACATCTTTTCCGATATAGCCCTGACTGCGTAATACTTTCATTTTTCCTTCTGGTACACGAATGTGCGTATTCCCAATGGCAATGGCTCCGTCAGACAGTTTTCCTGTAAAAAAGTTCATCGCTGGAGAGCCAATAAATCCTCCTACAAAGACATTCTCTGGGTTTTCATACACATCCTTTGGTGCGCCAACCTGCTGAATAAAGCCATCTTTCATGACAACAAGCCGAGTAGCCATTGTCATGGCTTCTGTTTGATCGTGTGTGACATAGATGAATGTCGTCTGCAGCCGCTGATGAAGTTTAGAAATTTCGGCACGCATCTGAACACGAAGTTTAGCATCTAAATTAGAGAGAGGTTCATCCAAAAGAAAGACTTTGGCATCGCGCACAATGGCCCTTCCAAGTGCAACACGCTGTCTTTGACCTCCAGACAATGCCTTAGGTTTTCGATCTAAGTATTGTTCAAGCCCTAATATTTTTGCAGCGTTTCGTACCCGCTCATCAATTTCTGCTTTAGGAAATTTTCGAAGCTTTAATCCAAAAGCCATATTATCGTACACATTCATATGAGGGTATAAGGCATAGTTTTGGAAAACCATCGCAATATCCCGATCTTTTGGTGCCACATCATTCATTCGCTTGCCGTCTAATAGAAAATCTCCTTGTGAAATTTCTTCAAGGCCTGCAATCATGCGGAGGGTTGTTGATTTTCCGCACCCAGATGGACCAACAAACACAATAAATTCTTTATCCTCAATATGTAGATTAAAGTTATCTACTGCTGTTACTTTGTTATCGTACACTTTATAAATTTGATTCAGCATCATTTCAGCCATAGGTGGTAGCCTCCCAGTCCTTTTTGAAAGCGCTTTACTTATAAATGAAGTGTATAAAAAGGAAGGGTGTCTGTAAATGGACAACGTGCACAACATCTTATTTTCATTTTTAGGCAAGGTGCTCATGATAGGATCATTTAAGAAAGATCGAGAAGATTCATCATGAAATAAGCAGCTGACGCTTCTTGAAAATGCCGTATATCTAGCCCTGTCCGTTCAATAAATTTATCAATCCGATACTGAAGGCTGTTTCGATGAACATATAACGCTTTTGCTGCCTGCGATGCATTTAAATTACACTGCATATAGGTCGTGAGAGTCCGGTAAACGTCCCGATCAAAGATTGTTTCTATAAATGCATCTGAAATAGCGGCAGAAACCATGTCTGTATCATGGCGAATGAAAGCAGGTAGACATTGATAAAATGTTGCAACCCCTGACCTAAGTTTTCCTTGCTTCAGATGCCATAAAAAGAGCTGATGTTCATTTAATAATCTCATTTTTAAATTTCCATTCGGCAAATGCAGCTGTCCTTGCATGAAGACAACGTCTGTTAAAAAATCACTTGTGATGGCTTGAGACAAATCATGTAGCTGTTCAAGTTGACCATTTTCTGATGTAGCATTTGTTTGAATGAGCATAGCTGTTTCAGTGCCTGTCCATATGAAATGAATATGTTCGAGGCTGCTGTTCACAGCCTCTTTTATTTGCTGTCTTTGTTCTGCTTGGTGCTCCATTTTAAAAAAATGAACACGGACAGATTGATCAATGGTGATTGATTTGTTTTCAAACAGATAGCTGTACCATTTCTGTTCTTCTTCCGTCTCCTGCGTATGAGGTACATCAATTGGTGTGAGGAATGAATTGAGAAGAAGCGTTTCTCTTTCTGTTAGCTCCGTTTTGTTTACTCCGAAAATTTCGCCTTCGTCTGTTTGATACCAGAGAATTTGTTTATCATTTGTTGGTGAACTGATGATATGGTGTCCGTAAACAAGTTTTAGTTTTTCTAACATGGCGAGGCTCCTTAAACAGTTTAATCATACACATGGAATAGCATTAATTCGTGGATTTCTTCTTTTAAGGTTGGTTCAACTTCATGAGGCGGAAGCTGAGAGCCCCATTCAATATCACCCGTTTTGTGATAAATGCCTTCATAGTGTGAACCATTATGAAAAAAGGATATTTTCCAGCCAGGTAATTGCGCTTTTTTAAAGAGAGGTTTCCATTGAAAATGAGAAATCATATCATCATTGCCTCCTTGCTTTTATTGATGAAACAATAAATACACACGACAATCCGGAAACAACCTTGAACTTGGTTTTATTGTATCTCATCTGATGAAAAGAGCATAGGGAAAGCACAGATTTCAGAGACATGAAAAGAAAACATCAGTAGGCGTTTGCATGGTCTATAGGAGTAAGAGCCATTTGTGTTAGGTAAGATGCGTATTCAACGATTCTTTTCCCAATCAGCCATTCTGAGTTTTTCAATGGTGCATGCAGAAAAATCTCGCGGCCTGGACGAGAATTGGCTTCAAACATCCAGATAGCACCCAAGTGATCAATACCTAAGTCAAAGCCAATTTCCCCAATCAGACCAGGCATTTTTTCATCTATCACACGACTAAGTGCTAGGGCAGTATCAGAGAGCTCTTGCAAAATCTTCAAACGTTTCTCTGCATCAGGAAAGATATCATACAGTGTTTTTACTGAACCACCATGCAGTTGATGGGTTGTGACAGTGTGATCTCCTGAAACTTTTCCAGCAACGGCTGTAACAGTCCAATGACCATACTTATTTTTATTCGTATGAATTCTGAAATCCAGTGGTTGATTGTCTATTTGAAGAAGCTCAATGCCTTGTTGTGCAATCAAGTCTTGCATTGCACAATCTTTTCGCAGTTTTTTCACGAAATGGTCTACGGAATGATATGAAGTGGATTTCCCTTTATTTGAGCAGACAGTGATCCCGTTTTCCGTCTTCTTTAACTGATAAATACCGTCTCCGTGACTGCCGTTTGTTGGTTTTAAATAAATGACATGATGCAGATGAAGGAGTGTTTCTATTTTAATTAAAGCATCAAAAGGATCTAATCGTATGGAATGTGGTAAGAAAAAGCTTGTTTTTTCATCTGTTAATAGCTGTTCATGAATGTCCCATTTATTAAAAAAATAAGGGTTGAACCAAGGGATATCGTAGTCTTGAGTGAGTTTTCGTTTTGTTTCTTGAATGAATGCCGACTGAGCAGCCTTTCTATTAGGCAGCCGGTCATAAACAACGGATGGGAGGGGCATCTGCTTTTTTACCCAGCGCTCCTCTTGGTAAAGCAAACCGTCTACTATTCCTTTATCCCAATCGATAGAATGAGTACCAAAAAGATATGCAAAACCAGCATGCTGCCTGCAAGATTGCAACAGTTTCATAAAATAGGAAGACCTAGTGCCTAAAGGTGCTGTATTTTGTTCGAATCCTGCAGTGAAAATGCCGATGAGAGGTCCTATATAGAGTGTATGTTGAACTAATATGACATCAGCTTTCGTTTTGTATGGAATGAGTAAAGCGCGATAAAGGTCTTCTGATAATAAAATCCTTTGTGATTGATGATGATAGGAAATGGTGAAATCATCTACTAAACAAGAACCTAAAGCAATAGATAAAATTGCCCCCTGCTCTTTAAACTGAGCAGGGAGATGTACTGTTTTTTCACTTGCTGAATGAGGAGCGATGATGTAGCGTTTTCTCTTCATAAGGAACCTCCTTTTCTTCAGCCATCATCGATTTGGCATGTTCAAGTATGGTCTGAATCAATTGATTCTCCCTCTCAGGGTAAGCTTTTAAAAAAGAGGATCGTCCTGGCTTTGATCTTACATTTGAGATGAAAAGTCTGCCTTCATTTGTATGAAGCAAGTCTATAGCGAATTCAATACACGGTGAGAAAGTTTTGTCTATAAACGCTGGAAGAGATGACTGAATGGAGGCAATATCATCTAACAGCAGCTCCTTGATGTGTGGCTTTAATGAGTTTAAATAGTGATCAAAGGCTACCACATGAATGGAATTTTGTGTATTGCTTAAAAGGCTGTTTTCTACTGATGGTTTTGTATGAATCCCCATGCTATTCCATTGGTTTTGTGAATTTTTTATAAGAAAAATCCTAATTTCATTGAAAATAACGTCTTTTTGATCATTCGTGTTAAAAAATTGAAGGAAAGATCGGCCGATATACTTTTTGCACCAACGCTCAACCTCTGCTGAATGTGAAAAGGTGATGATTTGCTTAGCGTTTAGCTGCACAGTAATGAGTGATTTGTCTCTTAAAGAAATGAAGCAAGAGGGTGCTGCGTGCTGTTGAGAAAGCGGCTGTATTTTACAATATCCGCCCTTTCTGACCAAGTTGAGAAGGTCTGAAGGCTCTGTCAATAGAGAGCAGACAGGTAAGTATGGTTGTAAAGAAGGGAGGAGACGGAGCTGCTCGAATAGCCGCATTTTATTTGAAATTCCAGTATTCAAAAAAACGGTTTTTGGATACTTTTTTAACCAATTCATGATAGGTTTTGCTTTTTTTGATTGTGCGTCATGCTGATAAAGACAACGATCATAAATCAAGTCAGGAATCTGAAATTCTGACGCTTCAAATCCTTTGCCAGTCTTAAATTTTTGACCGTGAATGACATTTGAAGCAGGCTTTAAATCTAGAGGTGAAAAACGAACAACTTCTAATTCAAAAGAAGAGGCTGCTTTGGCAAGCTGATGTGTGAATGCTTCTTCATGCTTCGGAGAAAGAGTGACAATGCCGAGCGTTGACATCATGAAACAACACCTACTTTTCAAATTCATTTTTTAACATCTGAAAAACACTTTTTGTTGATTTTACATAAACTTGGCGTTCCTATATCATTACGACAGATCGTTGTCTCATATGTCACATTGAATGCTTCATTTGCTTGGACTCTTGACAACAACTATAATACGTATAGATAAAAACAATAAACTTCAGGTGTTGTTTGAAAGGTAGATGACGACTTTGGATATATTCACAACGTTTCTCTTTATGATTGTGATAGGTGCAGTGATAGGGGCAGCAACAAACCATCTCGCAATTAAAATGCTTTTTCGTCCGTATAAGCCATATTATTTATTTGGGAAGCAGCTCCCTTTTACACCGGGTCTCATTCCTAAAAGAAGAGATGAAGTAGCCAAGCAGGTTGGCGTCATGGTGATGGAGCATTTACTAACGCCAGAGGGTATTAAAAAACGATTTGAATCATCAGAGGCAAAGCAAGAGATATTGCAGGCAGTGCACCGATATATTGATAAAGGTGCTGATATGGAAATGACGGTTTTCTCTATGTTAGAAAAATACGGTTTTTCAGAGGCTGACGTTAAAGCTGACGCATGGCTTCATCAGTGGACTGATCATAAGCTCCACTCACTGCTTGAAAAGTATGATCAGCAAACGTTGTCTGAGCTGCTGCCACAGGATGTAGAAAATAAGCTTGCATCCAAAATTCCAGATGCCGCAGATTATATTTTAAAGAGAGGCATTCATTACTTTGAAAGTGATGAGGGAAAAGCAAGACTCGGTCATATGATAGATGATTTCTTAAAAGAACGAGGAATGCTTGGCAGTATGGTCCAAATGTTTTTAGGGAATTCAAGCTTAATTGATCGCGTACATCCTGAAATGATGAAGTTCTTAAAGAATGCAGAGACAAAAAGGTTTTTATCAGATCTACTTGTTCAAGAATGGGACAAGGTAAAGCAATTTTCTTTACATGAGCTTGATAAAAAATGGAATGTGAAAGAGCTTCTATTTAGTGTGAAAAAGCAATTGCTTTCACATTTTTCTATAAAGGTGCTGTTAGATAGACCAGTAGGAGTTTACATCAGTGCAGTAGCGGATGATCTTAAGACCAAATTTGCTCCATCTCTCATTGATAAAGGGATTGAAGCCGCATCTAATGCGCTTGAGGGACTGCTCGCAAAGCTCCAATTTGAAGAAATTATTCGTGAACAAATTGAACTTTTCCCGCTTGAAAAAATGGAAGAGCTTGTGATCAGCATATCTAATAAGGAGCTGAAGATGATCACATTTTTAGGCGGTCTTTTAGGTGGATTGATCGGTGCTGTCCAAGCGATTTTTGTCACCTTATTCTAAGGCAAGATCGAGAAATTTCGATGAATTTATTGTATATATGTGAAACGAAAGCCATAGTTTGTTATAGTGGAGTGGTGTCCGCCGATCCATATCGGTGATAACGGATAGAAAGGAGACATAACATGTCTGTAAATCTTTATGATGTTGCATATGACCTTGAAAAAGCACTGCGTCATAGCGAAGAATATTCAGCTTTAAGAAATCTTTATGATGAGGTAAATGGGGATGAGTCCTCTAAAAGAATGTTTGAGAACTTCCGTGACATTCAAGTAAACCTTCAACAAAAACAAATGACTGGTCAAGAGATTACACAAGAAGAAGTAGAGCAAGCGCAAAAAACGGTTGCACTTGTGCAGCAACACGATAAAATCTCTCAGTTGATGGAAGCAGAACAACGCGTAAGTGTTCTCATCGGTGAATTAAATAAAATTATCATGAAGCCTCTTGAAGAGCTTTATGGAAATACAGAAGAAAATTAATTGAAAGGGCGATCATATTCGCCCTTTTTTTCATTCATATCGCCGCTTGTATATCTTTAAAAAAAGGGTTGTCGAAGCTCGTAAATTCTGCGATAATACTTATTGAAAGTGCTTTCAAAAAGCGCTATCGTGATGAATTGGGTGCGTTCCACTTTGGATTTACGGCGATGAGCCAAATGAGAGAGAAGCGCTTCTGGGAGAAAAGCAAAGCATAAGGGGATATGATATAAGCAATGCTTTGGTGTGTGAAAGATGAGGGGATCATGGGGAGCTTCATCACGCCATTGTTACGCATCCAAACCATACATAAAAAAAAGCCTAGGGGTAGGCTTTTTTTATTTGCGATTGAGGCATAAAACAAGGGCTGCTTCAACTGCATGTTCTAAAGCGATAAGCTAGGGCATATCCTCATCGTAAGTACAGTCATCAAGAAGGGGGATGCCTCAGTGTCAAAAAAGCTACTTGCACTCAATATAGATGGAACGTTACTTCGTTCCAATGGGAAAATCCATTCCGCTACAAAAGAAGCTGTGGAATATGTTAAGAAAAAAGGGGTTTACGTGACGATTGTCACCAACCGTCATTTTCGATCCGCGCAAAAAATTGCCAAGGCGTTGAAAATACCGACTTCAACTCTTGTGACGCATAGTGGTGCATTTATCGCTGATAAGCTTGATGAGCCGCTCCATGTGAAGAAATTAACGGAAGAGAAAACATTTAATCTTGTGCAGATCCTTGAAAGCTTTGATTGTAATGTTCGCTTGTTACATGAAAAATTCTCAATCGGCAATCGGAAAAAAACACAGTCTCAACTGATGGGAAAAACGTTGATTCATCCATCTGATCCCATTTTCTATCCCGTTCAATTTGTTGAATCATTAAGTGATATGCTCATGGATGAACCGGTTAGCACACCTGTCATTGAAGTGTATTCGACGGCAGCACTTCAGCCTGAAATCCACACAACCATTCAACAAGCATTCCCATCTGTGGATCTGATTAAGATCAGTGATGAGAAAATGAACATTGTATGCAAAGGGGTATCGAAAGAAGCAGGACTTTCTCTTTTAACTTCAGCACTAGGTTTTACATTAGAAGATACGGTCGTGATCGGTCACGGGACAGACGACATCCCGATGCTTGAGTTAGCTGGCTTAGGCGTTGCGATGGGGAATGCACCTCATTCGGTCAAACGTAAAGCCGATTGGGTGACACGTTCTCATGATGAACAGGGTGTTGCTTATATGATCAAAGAATACTTTAGAATGCAGCAAAGGGAAGGTTTTTTACATCAATTTGATATTAAACGATAATATAATGAAGGCCCTGTCTATTAAGAAATGGCAGGGCCTTCGTCTGTTCTCTTCATTGCTTTTCCTAGATGAATTTTGTAAAATGAAACAAGTTTGAAGATAAAGGTGATACGATGCGAATTTTAGTTAAAGGGCTGTCTGATGAACGATTTCATCGACCGCTTGTCAATATAGCCAATTTATTTGAAGAAGATAGTGAAGTGCTGTTTGATTCCGGTGAAGTGGATGATGGCCTAGTGATGGTGTTTGATTGGAAAGAAACCCATGGTAGGGTGGAGGCTTCTGGCCATATTGCTGGATCAGATATGACGAGTCGTTTTACAAGAGAGATGCCAGAGGGCTTGAATGAAAAAGAGCGCTGGAAGCAAATCAAAAACACTGTGCTGTCTGTTTATTTACATCTGCTTCAGGAATATACAGGAATGACGCAAAAATGGGGGATTCTTACGGGGATACGCCCTACGAAATTACTTCATAAGATGCTAAGAGAAGGCATGACAAAGGAAGAAGCACATGCAGCGTTAAAGCGCGATTACTTGATTCATGATGAAAAGATCCATTTGATGCAGGAGATTGTTGATCGTCAAATCAAAGCCATTCCAGATCTGTACGATCTACAGGAGGAAGTGAGTATTTATATCGGTATTCCTTTCTGTCCAACAAAATGTGCTTATTGCACGTTCCCTGCTTATGCCATTCAAGGACAAGCTGGAAGAGTGGGAACGTTTCTTTTTGGGCTGCATTATGAGATGCAAAAAATGGGCGAATGGTTAAAGGAACATGGGATTAAAGTGACGACTGTTTATTTTGGCGGAGGTACTCCAACGAGTATTACAGCAGAAGAAATGGATTTGCTATATGAGGAGATGTATCGCTCTTTTCCAGATGTGAAACATATTCGGGAAGTCACTGTAGAAGCGGGACGACCTGATACGATTTCACCTGATAAGCTGGAAGTGCTCAACCGTTATCATATTGACCGGATTAGTATCAATCCGCAATCATATGAGAATGAAACATTGAAAGCGATTGGCCGGCACCATAGTGTGGAAGAAACGATTGAAAAGTATCATTTATCAAGGCAGTATGGCATGAATAATATTAACATGGACTTAATCATTGGGCTGCCAGGAGAAGGGCTAAAGGAATTCCAACATTCCTTGAACAAGACAGAAGAACTGAAGCCTGAATCTTTAACGGTGCATACCCTTTCCTTTAAGAGAGCGTCTGAAATGACCCGCAATAAGGAAAAGTATCAAGTGGCAGACCGAGAAGAGATCACACGTATGATGGATGAAGCGGTTGCTTGGACAAAGGCACATGACTATCATCCGTACTATTTATACAGACAAAAAAACATTTTGGGGAATCTCGAAAATGTCGGGTATTCGTTAGATGGACAGGAAAGTTTGTATAATATTATCATTATGGAAGAGGTGCAGACGATCATTGGCATTGGATGCGGCGCTGCGAGTAAATTCATTGATCCGCGAACCGGAAAAATTACGCAGTATGCCAATCCAAAAGATCCAAAGTCTTATAATGATCGTTATGAGCACTATACGGAGGAGAAGATTCAGTTTCTTGAGTCATTATTTGTTTCTCACATGTAAACACTGCGGTGACGCAGTGTTTTTTTCATTTGTAAAAGGGTATATAGGGGGTAAAAAGATAAAGCAGGTGTACATATGATGGATGTGATCGGAATTGGGATTGGGCCAGCAAATTTAGGATTGGCCGCTTTATTAGAGGAGTATGAAGATGTGACATGCTGTTTTTTTGAACAGGAAACCGAATTTGCTTGGCATCCTGGTATGCTCATCAAAGGAACGGACTTACAAGTTTCCTTTCTAGCGGACCTTGTGACAATGGCTAATCCAAGGAGCAAGTATACATTTTTAAATTATTTACATGAATCAAACAGGCTTCACCGCTTTTATACATTTGAACAATTTGATATCCCCCGGAGAGAATTCAATGAGTATTTATCATGGGTTGCAGGTGAATTGGATAGCTGTCAGTTCGGGATGAAGGTGGAAGAAGTGACCGACTGTGAAGACGGGTATCTTGTAAAAGTTCGGCGGTTGAAAGATGGGGTGCTTTCTGAATATCGTGCAAAGCATGTCGTCCTTGGTACTGGAAGCAAGCCGATGATTCCTGTCGATGTGCCAGAAGCTGCGTTGCCGCATGTGACCCATAGCAGCCGTTATGTGGATCAACAAAAAGAACTTCATGAAGCTGAAACGGTGGCGGTGATTGGTTCAGGTCAGAGTGCAGCTGAAATTTTCTTAGACCTGCTTCAGCATCAGAAGAAAGGAAAGCAGCTTTCATGGTTTACACGTTCAAGTGAATTTAGAGAACTAGAGACAGCGGAGCTTGGTCAGGAGCTATTTACACCTAAGTATGTTGAATATTTTCATTCCCTTCCTTATGAAGAACGGATGAACACATTGCCTAGACTGGCAGGATTAAGGAATGGCATAGATGCATCGACGCTTTCTCACATTTATCAGGAATTGTACCATCGATCCGTTTCAGGAGAAGAGCCATCTGTACTCATTCAGCCAATGACGGAGCTTGAAGCGATACATATGGAGGATGAGCAGCAGTTAGAGCTGCATTTGAAACAATGGCAGCTGAAGAAAGAAAAGAAAATCACAGCCGATCATGTGGTATTGGCTACAGGATATACGCCTAATATTCCGGAATGGTTTAGCGTATATGAACCATTGATTGAATGGGAGAGCGATAAGCATTTTAAAGTGACAGACGACTTCAGGCTTGTGTTTAAAGACAAACGGTCTCATCATTTCTTTACATTCACGAACCTCGATCACTCTCATGGAACAGCGGCGACCAATTTAAAACTTTCGATCTACCGCAATCAGAAAGTCATCCGAACCATTCGCGGGGATACGAAAGAACAAGTGAAGCAAGAAACGGCATTTCAGCAATTTGAATAGATATAAAAAAAGGGCCCCAGCACAGGGCCCTTTTCAATTAAATGGTTGTTTCTCTTTTTACTTTTGGTTTTTCAGTTTTCCATTTGAAGATTTTGTTTAGGATTTGATAGATACGCTTTGATTCTTTCGTCACTAGCGGTCCTAAAATCGCAAGGATTAATACATATAATGCAGCAAATGGCTTCAATGTAGCGGCAAGCCCGCCTGCAATCCCAAGTTCGGCTACAATGATGGAAAACTCTCCTCTTGATACGATGGTTAATCCAATATTAGAAGAGGCTTTATGAGAGAAACCGGCTCTTCTTCCAGCAAACATCCCGGCGGTAAAGTTCCCGATCAAGGTGAGAATGACAGCACCGATCGCAAGCCAGAAGGCATCTCCTAATGTAAATGGATCAATACTCAATCCGAAGCTGAAGAAGAACATGGCGCCAAAGAAATCTCTAAAAGGAACAACGAGATGTTCAATGCGGTCTGAGTGCTCTGTTTCTGAAAACACAAGACCGAGTAAGAGAGCGCCAATGGCCTCTGCGACATGAATCGTCTCTGAAAAACCAGCCACGAAGAACAAAGCGGCAAAAATGACAATGATAAATACTTCATTTGAACGGATATCGAATAGTTTGTTTAATAGTTTTGGCAGCTTACGTGCGATGATAAAGAAAATCATCATGTAACCAAAAGCGATTAAAATAGATAATAAGGCACCGCCAACGGACGTGGCATCTCCAAGGACAAGACCGGATACAACAGATAAATAGACGGCGAGAAAAATATCCTCAAACATAATAATCCCAAGAATTAACTCTGTTTCAGGGTTCGCTGTCCGTTTTAAATCGACAAGGACTTTGGCGACAATGGCGCTGGATGAAATGGTGATAACGCCTGCCATAATGAGAACTTCAAGGAATCCAAAGCCTGTGATAAACCCATAAAGCAATCCTAAGCTAAAGTTGATCAAAATATAAATAGATCCGCCGACTGCAATGGATTTACCCGATTTTATGAGTTTGCCGACAGAGAACTCAAGCCCAAGGTAGAATAGAAGGAACAGGACACCCATTCTACCAAAAAATGAAATAATCTCGGTGCTCTCGATAAACTTCAAATCAATGATCCCGATGGTTGGTGCATGCGGACCAACAATCATCCCGAGGACAATGAGAAAAGGAATGATAGAAAATTTAATTTTATTGGCGATTAAGCTGGCAATGGCGATGAGAATAAGCGCCGTTCCAACTTCAAAGACTAAATGATCCATTCATCACTCTCCCCCTCTAGAAAGAAAATCACGTATCAATCGCTTCAAGTGTTTTCTTTCGCCTGAAATGACCATCGTATCATTTGCTTGAATAATCGAATCGGCACCGGGGTTGAGTAATTTTTCATTTGTATGTTTAATGATCGCAATGACGGTGACTTCATAATTTTGTCTCACATCTAAATCGCCGAGTGTATGTCCAACCGCTTTTGCGTCTTTTTCTACCTTAAACCATTCAATGATCAAATCATTGAACGCCATTTCAATCGTTTCAAGTGCTTGCGGCTTATACACCATACCGCCAATAATGGCAGCAATTTGCCGGGCTTCAGCATCATCGAGAGAAATGGTGGACAGTACTTCATCTGGATCTTCATCGTCGAAACGATAAATCTCCCGTCTGCCATCATCATGAATCACAATCGTCATCTTTTCTCTATTTCTCGTTTCAATTTCAAATTTCTTTCCAATCCCAGGAAGATCATTTTCTTTAATGTTCATTTTATCCCTCCGAATATGATAGGTTTTGTTTTTCATATAGTGAGTACGGATGAAATAAAATGAATCAGTCGAGGTAATTTGATTGGTACATAATGGGGATTGCACACTTCATTTCTAAAAAACATAAATCAATGGATAACGCAGTGGCTGGTGCAAGCTTTACAAGAAAAGCTTTTGAAGCGCCCATTGATAACCTCTGTTTTAACAGAAGAGATGATGCATGTTTTTTTGAAAATGGAGGTGTCTTCACAGCGTTGATTTCTTCATCATAAATCGATGGAGAAATCAGGCTCGGTGTGCTCGCTTCTGCTTGTGAAGCAAAAACGACATTTGAAAAGGGAGAAAACATGACGATGCAGCTAATCAATATACATATGGAACTTCTTATCAACCATTCTCCCCCTTTCATATGATGTTTTATTTCTTATTTTACTATATAAAAATATATTTCTCGTTTCAACAATTATGCTTATTTTAGTATCAGTTGATCTTGAAATTTTTTGTGTAGAGGAAAAGGAATTGCTTGATGGAAATTGAAGTAAGTCATGAGCTTGAAAAGAAAGAGGGGGAATGGATGATGAGATATATCAATTGTCAGGTAGATGGGGATATTTTTGAAATCGCTTTCAATAGACCTGAAGCGTATAATTCGTTTCATGTTGACATGTTTGCTGAATTGAAGGAAGCGTGTGATACAGCGAGTGAGAGCAGTGCGAAAATTGTTGTACTCAAGGGGATGGGCAAAGGGTTTTCAGCAGGCGGAGATATTGGCATGATGCTAAAGCAAGATCGTGAAGAAGATTTTCATCGCGTGATGGATTTGATCGAGGGAATTACACTTTCTTTAGCCGGTATGAAAAAAGTGACGATTGCACTTGTCCACGGGGCAGCGGCTGGTCTTGCTTTTAGCTTTGCCCTTAGCTGTGACTATTTGTTTATGCATCAAGATGCTAAACTTGCCATGAACTTTAATGGAATCGGGTTAATCCCAGATGGCGGAGGGCATTTTTTCCTCACCAAAAGAGTTAGTGAACAAACCGCTAAACAATTGATTTGGAGCGGACAAAAGCTGCCGGCTGAAGAAGCGCTCAAGCTTCGCCTTGCAGACGGCGTGTTTCAAGATGAGGTGGATACGTATCAAAAAGCGTGCGTCAAGCCATTTTTAAATATGCCGCTTCAAGCCTTTGTTGAAACAAAGATGATTTATTTTCAGCAGTCAGAATCACAGCTGTTAGCCGTTCTTCAAAAAGAGCGTGCTGCACAAGCTAGACTGAGACAAAGCCGTGATCATCAGGAGGGTGTTCAAGCGTTTTTGGAAAAAAGACGTCCTGTGTTTCATTAAATAGAAGATTGAATGGCCGGCGGATGCCGGCTTTTTTAACGTTCAAATAAAAGAAGTTTACCTGCATCATTTACGAGCCGGTGAGAATGCTTTGTGTATTGTTGTTCGATTAAACGATGACGTCCTAATTCTTTTGCTTTTTCATCACTATCTGTGGTGATTTTTTCGTTTAATAAGGTTTCACCTGACGAATCAAATACAGTCAAATAGTAGGTTTTCTCCATCTCTGATCTTCCCTTCCTTCTTGTTTTTTAATGAATTATACAAGGAGGAAGTTAAAACCTCTTTTTTCACCCCTAAAAATGTGTTTTTTAGAATGAGAGCGATAGAACGTGCATTCGTAAAAACGGCGTGATAAAATATGGACAACTACAGTAACGTACAAGGAGATAGACGTTTGACGAAGCTCACTTTTATTCATGCCGCAGATCTTCATTTAGATAGTCCGTTTGCGGGAATGTCCAATATACCGAACCGAATTTTTAAGAGGTTGAAAGAAAGTACATTTCAAAGTGCCAAGAACATGTTTGAACTTGCAATTGATCGAGAAGTAGACTTTATGCTGCTTAGCGGAGATATATTTGACGAATCGAACCGTAGCCTAAAAGCACAGCTTTTTTTAAGAAATCAGTTTCTTAAGCTACAATCACACGGGATTGAAGTGTTTATTATTTATGGTAATCATGATCATTTAGGTGGTGAATGGACACCAATTGAGTGGCCAGAGAATGTTCACGTTTTTTTGAGCAGTACGCCAAGTGAGCAAGCCTTTTATAGAGAAGGTCAGCTTGTGGCAAGTATTTACGGGTTCAGCTACAAAGAGCGAGCTGTCCATGAAAATATGACACCTTATTATGAAAAAACAACAAATGCCCCCTATCATATTGCAATGCTTCACGGCACTTTAGCAGGTCAAGAAGGGCATGATGCATATGCACCATTTCAGCTACAGCAGCTTCTAGCGCGGGATTTTGATTATTGGGCGCTTGGACATATTCATAAGCGGGCTCTTCTGCATGAAGACCCAATGGTGATTTATCCTGGAAACGTACAAGGAAGACATATAAAAGAAACAGGAGAGAAAGGCTGTTATGTCGTTTACCTATCTGAAGATGCTCAAAGAGCGGAGTTTATGAGCTGTTCAGATGTCATCTTTGAGACATTGACAATAGATATCACACATACCGCTCATATGACCGATCTTGTGACACTTGTGGACAAAAAGATGAGTGGACTGAAAGAGAGAGGTGTTCCTCATTTTGTGAAAATCGTACTAACTGGCGATGCTCCTGCTTATATGGAGCTCACACAGCTTGAAGTGCTTGAGGAGCTGATGGCTGTACTTCATGAACAGGAGGAAGATGAAGACTTGTTTGTTTGGGTGATGTCGATTGACTGCCGGACACATGAAGATGCCGTCTATCCAGAAGATTCTTTTTTGACAGAACTAACAGCAGAAATTGCCGAGTTTGATGCGTATGATGAGCTGCTTTTACCGATCAAGCGTCATCCAACCTATAGAAAAGCAGGAAAAGCTCTTACAAAAGAGGACGAGATCGATATTAAAGAAGAGGCACAAAGGCTGCTGGCAGAACAGCTGAAGCAATTATGAGAAAAGGAGAGGCATGATGAAAATACGTTCACTCCATATTGCGAATTTCGGGAAATTTTCCAATCAAACCTTCCACTTTT
The DNA here is from genome assembly GCF_050864245.1 of Bacillus sp. XT-4. Taxonomy (NCBI): domain Bacteria; kingdom Bacillati; phylum Bacillota; class Bacilli; order Caryophanales; family Bacillaceae; genus Bacillus; species Bacillus sp. XT-4. Next base: position 774,749 of record NZ_JBPAFI010000002.1, on the reverse strand, counting down.
CTGATGACGGTTTTCAGTTAGTTTATGGCCTGAATGAATCGGGGAAAACGACATTGAAGGCGTTTATTGAATCGATGTTATTTGGTTTTTCCAAAAGCCATATGTATAAGCCAAAGCATGGCTCGTTTTATGGTGGTTCTCTTATATGTTTAGATGAGGAATTAGGTGTGATTCATATTGAAAGAACATCTGATCATGGCGGCCAAGCTCAGGTGTTGCTGCCAAATGGTGAAGTGAAAGATGAAGCGTTTCTACATGCGATGTTAAAGGGAACGGATCGCAGATTATACCAATCGATCTATTCTTTTGACGTGTTTGGTCTGCAAAATGTACAAGCATTAAATCAAGATCAAATAGGGGAATTTCTACTCTTTTCAAGTTTGTTTGGCTCAGATGCGGCATCCAAAATGGACAGTAGGCTGCTAAAACAGCAGGAGCAGCTTTTTAAACCGAATGGACGTAAGCCTGAATTAAATCAGCAGCTTGATCATGTAAAAGAGCTGTCAGGTAAGTTGAAACAGGCCAAATTGGTAGAAAGTCGTTATACCGCAAAGAAAAAAGAACAAGCTGAATTAACCGAAAAGGTAGAAATGCTTCAGCATGAAATGAGACAGACTGAAGAAGAGATTCAGCTTTTGACGGAACATATTCGACTTTATCCTATGATAGAAAACAAGATAGAGTTAAAAAAAGATTTGGCTAGTTATCCAGAACGAGTCAAACGGTTTAGACCGGAAACCGCGCATGAACTTGATAAATTAGAATCACACCTTCACCCAAAAAAGGCGCAAGTGACGGCACTGAAACAAAAATTAGATCATTTGCAAACGTCGCTCACGCAAGTTCAGCCACTCTATGACAAGGATACGGTATTGGAGATGAAGCGAGTCATAGCTGAATCATCTGATGCTGAACTTGTGAAGAAACGCTTAGCAGAAGGGAAAACAGAGCAGAATTCTTTGAAACAAAAAATAGAAGAAGCATCAGCGAAGCTGAAGTGGCAGCGTCCAATCAAGCTTGACCAGCTGGATGATTCACTTGACTTTGAGTGGGAATTAAAAGAGGCTGTGAGCCAATACGTTCGTTTAATGGATAGGAAAACACAGCTCGATGACCGGTTTGATCATGCAAGACATGAGCTGGAAGAAGCGGAAACCGCTCTAAAAGGATTAAAGGAACAGCCCGTTAAAGAGCAAGATGCAGAAGATGTCAGGGGCACAAGGGCTACAGTGAAACAGAAGCATTCCAGAGTGTGGTTATTCCCGCTGATGTTCGTGCTATGTGCTATCATTCTCACGGTCTTATTCGTTTTAGCAGAGAGCTGGGTGACGTTACTGTTTGCAGGATTTTCCGTATTTATCTTGATTGCTATTTATCCAGTGCTTAAACAGACTCAGCTGAAGGAAGCAAACGACAGTAACGCCTATCATTCTTTTCAAGTTCAAACAGCTTCAGCTGAAACGCTAGTGAAGCAAAAGGAGCTTTTATACGAAAGAATGATACAGCAATATGAAGACTGGGAGCGGGAACTGGAACCTGTACAGCAGCAAGTAGAAGGTATGAGAAGGCAGCTGGGGTTGTCCTCAGAGCTCTCATTCCTTGTGGAAGCTTTCCATATCTTGAAACAATTAAAAGCGAATACAGCGGCATATGAGGCGCTTAACAAGGAAATAGAGATGCTCACACAGCAGCAATCGATCTACGAGCAAAGAGTTTCAGCGCTCATGAGTCTCCTTCAAAGAAAAGAAGGGACCATTCAAGAGAATATCTCAGCTTTTCAAGAGATATTGAAAGATGAGGAAAAAAGAGAAAAAGAACGTCAGACATTGCACGTATCCATTCAACATGTAGAGCAGCAGCTGACAACATTAGAAGGAGAAGTTCAATATTATGAAAAACAAACGGACGAGCTTTTTCGAAAAGTAGAAGCAGCGTCAAAAGAAGATTATCATGTCCTATCTCATCTATCAAAAGAATACCGGGAGCGGCTGTACAATTTGCAGCAGCTGAACCAAGAGCTGCACAAAAGCGGTTATATAGATGAGGAAGAGGTCATTGTCCGTAAAGGTTTACGCACCCTTGAGGAGCAGTGTGCACAAGCAAAAAGGCGTCTGAATGACATGCAAGAGAATGTGACGAATATGAAAAAACGCTTGGCAGAATTAGCAGTAGAAATACGCCAAATAGAAGCATCAGGTACGGTGTCTGATTTGACTCATCAGCTTGCTGTAGAGCAGGAGCAGGCAAAGCATCTAGCGAAAAAATGGGCGGCTATTCAGCTCGTTCGTTCCGTCATTCGAGAGAAACTCAATGAGCATAAAGAAACGAGGCTACCAGCACTCCTCCAAACAGCTTCCCGATTTATTCAGCCGTTGACGAATGATCGTTATGAAGTGATTTTATTTTCTGCCGAAGATGACCGTCTGATTGTGAAACGGAGGGATGGACGCCTATTCCGCCCGGAGGAGCTTTCACAAGCAACATGTGAGCAAATTTATCTCTCGATTCGTTTTGCACTTGCTTTGTCCCACCAGCAAGATTGTCAGCTCCCATTTATGATGGATGACAGTTTCGTTCACTTTGATCATGTCCGTCTAGACAGGGTGCTGGAGCTGATGAGTGAACTCACTCGTTTTGAAACACAGCTGTTTTATTTCACTTGTCATCATTATATGAAACAAGCAGCGGAAGACGGGCAGATTACGAGTTTAGTAGTGGAATGATTGACAAATTATGACTTATGTTATACTTATATGAGCAGAAACATGGAAGGAGCATTTATTGAATGGCTAAAGGGATCATGACCTATGACGTCGGCGAACAAGTTGACCTGCATTTATTAATTAAATCATCTACTAAAGGGATTGCGAGTAATGGCAAACCATTTTTAACGTTAATTCTTCAAGATCAAAGTGGAGATATTGAGGCGAAGCTATGGGATGCAAAGCAGAATGATGAAATCACATATGCTGCGCAAACCATTGTGAAGGTAGTAGGTGATATTCATCATTATCGCGGAAGGAATCAGCTGAAGCTTAGGAATATACGTCCTGTTGCTGAAAACGAGCAAATCCGCATTGATGATTTTCTAGAAACAGCTCCTATTCCAAAGCACGATATGATGGATACCATCATGCAATATATTTTTGATATGAAAAACCCTAATATTCAGCGTGTCACAAGACATTTGCTGAAGAAATATGGACAGGAATTCGCTGATTACCCAGCAGCTACGAAAAACCATCACGAGTTTGTTTCGGGTCTTGCCTATCACGTGGTATCGATGCTTCATTTAGCGAAATCCATTGTTGATCTATACCCATCACTAGATCGAGATCTTTTATATTCAGGGATCATTCTACATGATTTAGGGAAAGTCAAAGAGCTTTCGGGTCCTGTCTCCACCACATATACAGTAGAAGGGAACTTAATTGGCCACATTTCTATTATGGTGACAGAAATTGCGAAAGCCGCAGAGGAGCTTGGCATTGATTCTGAGGAAATTCTGATTCTGCAGCATTTAGTGCTGAGTCATCATGGAAAAGGGGAGTGGGGCAGTCCTAAACCACCAATGGTGAAGGAAGCCGAAATTCTCCACTATATAGATAATTTAGATGCAAAAATGAACATGATGGATCGTGCGCTTGAGCATGTGAAGCCAGGAGAATATACAGAGCGTATTTTTGCACTAGAGAATCGTTCGTTTTATAAACCAACCTTTCACAATGAATCATCATGATAAAACGCCCGTTTGATGCGGGCGTTTTTTTTCATAACTTGTCTTCTTTTCGCATAAGCATGTAACACAAAGGAAGAGAGATTAGTCCTGAAAAAGGAGGGGAAGACAATGTTATTTTTTCCATGGTGGGTATATGCATGTATCATTGGTATTATCTTTTGTGCCTATAAATTAATGACGACAGCCAAAGAGGAGCAAGAGATTGATCAATCCTTTATTGAAAAAGAGGGAGAAATCTTTATCGAACGAATGGAGCAGGAGAGAGAGCGTAGACGTCAAGGACAGCAAATGAAACGATCCCAGGAAACGGCGAAGCATGAGGACCATTCGATTGCATAATCAATAAGAATAAAAAAACCCCTCTACAAGTTCATGTAGAGGGGTTTTTCGTTCATTATTGGTTTGTTGTTTGTTGTGTGGTTTGCTCAGATTTTTCTTTGAATGTATTTTCAAGTTCTTTATCTTTTACTTTCACATCAGCATCTTTCACCAATTTGTTTAAGATCGTTTGAATTTCATTGTTATCGGCTTGTTTTTGATCAAGCAGTTCTTTTTTCAAGTCTGCTTTCATGTCATCGTATTTACCGCGTTCTTCGGTCTTTTTAATGATATGGTAACCAAATTGAGATTTTACTGGTTTGCTGATTTCATTTACTTTTAGTTTGAAGGCAGCTTTACTGAAGTTCTCATCCATTTGGCCATCTTTTGCGAACCAGCCTACATCGCCGCCTTGTGCTGCTGAAGCAGTGTCAGTTGAATATTCAGATACAAGGTCATCCCATTTTTCGCCTTTATCTAATTTCTTTTCTACTTCATCTGCTGTTTTCTTGTCAGCAACTAAAATGTGGCTTGCACGGATTTTCCCTTTTAGGTCATCGTAATACGCTTTTACTTCTTTGTCAGTGATTTTGATGTTAGCTTTGGCAGCCTTTTGAGTCAGCAGCTCATATTTTACTTGATCTTTGATGTAATCTTTTCCGAATTCATCTTGAAGTTGTTTTAAACGATCTTCACCAAGTGTCTTTTTATATTCTTCCAATTTCTTATCAATTTCTTTATCTGATACTTTGTATTTGTCAGCAAGAACCTTTTGTTGAACAAGTAGGTTTAAAGCATCTCCACCTGCTTGTTTCTTAAGTGTTGTGTAAAGCTCTTCTTTTGTGACATCTCCTGATTTTGTTGTTGCGATCACTTCTTTGTCACCGCTACTGCATGCGCCAAGAGTTAAAACACTTACTGCTGTTACAGCTGCTAAAGCCATTTTTTTCATTCAAAAAACACTCCTAATCTTTCCAATTTATTTATCATTGCTTGTATCATAACATATTGTGACATGCTGTAAAAAGAAATGCAAATGGGAGGGCATTCGTCTAGTCAAATTTTTGCGACCAACATACACATATATTGATCACAAAAAGGAGGCTGAATTATATGGGAGCAGGATATTCTAATGGGTTTGCTTTATTGGTCGTGCTATTCATTTTGCTGATCATCGTTGGTGCAGCATATCTTTATTAATTAAATCGCTGTTACAGAAAGGAGCCGTCCTGCCATGCGTGCGGGCGGTTCTTTTTTAAAACGATGACAAGTGCCTAAACGTTTTAAAATTTTCTGCATACACTGAGCTTAGAACAGAGGAAGAACTGGCAGGAGGTGTTTTCACATGGGAGGAGAAGTCTTTGCTGGCGGTTTTGCACTAGTCGTCGTATTATTCATCTTATTGATCATTATCGGTGCATCTTGGATTTGCTAATAGATCATCATACACAAAAAGCTGCCATCAAACAGGCAGCTTTTGCTTTGATCTTAAATAGATATGGTAATTTCAACAAATGATGAGATCAGTAAGATCAGTATCGATACATTGATAAAGCGAAACACCTTATCTTGCCGTTCTTCAGGAATCTCTCTGACAAGGCATAATGTATTAGTAAGCCTGTTTATTGAATACACAATAAACGCGGCAAAGACGATGAAGTAAAATAAAACTATCGGAGATCCCCCCTCTCTATGCTATTCCCATACTACATTACCAAATTTTTTATGAAAAAGATAGAAGTTGGCTTTAAAAACCTCATGATGAGGAAGTTGGGTCAACTAAAATATCAAACTCGTCTTGGGCTTGATCAATGATGCATGATTTTGGCGCTTTGAGCAGTTTCCAAGCAAATAAAAAGTCAGGCAAACAATAGCCTGCATGAATACTTGCGATCATGATAAAATAGTGTGCGTACATTGGAAATGCCATTCCTAAAACAAAGTAAACAGGTGAGATGACACAAAACGGGCTGAGCAGTGAGAAAAGCATCACTCTCTTAGGCACGCGCTGCCAGCAATTTCGTTTAAATAACGTCATTTTTTTCTTATGTTTCATGACTGGGATCAAGTGAACCACGCGGTGGACAAGCAATGTCGCAAGTAAAAGCACGACAAAAAGTGGTGCATTGTGACTGCTGAGTCTCGTTTCAGGATGAGTCAGTTGAAAACATAAAAATGCCATAATGAAAAAAAATACAGTAAGACATATGGCTGAAATCATCATTCTCGTATAACCATAATCCTTTTCAAGATTAATGGTCTTCCAACAATTCATTTTTCATCCTTCCAATCTCAAAAAAACTAATTGAATATCTCAAGATAATTTACTCTTCCTGAGGATAAAAATCAATGGTTTTCATGAAAAAAAATAAATTGTTACATTCATATGGAATAAAGAGAGGAAACTTTGGGTTTTTCAAGAAAAAAAGACATAAGGGGGAGGTTCGTCTCTTTCGTCAATGAGTAATTTCGGCTAAAATAGAGTGACTAAGAGAAAGAGGGAACGTACATGAGTATTGAGGAACGAATGAGCCAGCTCGAATATTATATGGAACTGTTACTGACGGCGACAGATATGAGCCGTTATCCATATTATGCGCTATTGATCCGGCAGCGTGTATCGAAAGAAGAGGCAAAGGACATTGAGCGTATTTGTGCTGAGCTCTCAGATGAAATGGACAAGCAAAAAGCACAAGGCTACGTCATGTTCGACGATCTCCTTGCGCTGTTTGCGGGACAGTTAATTGAAAAGCTGGATGTTCATGAGACGATTTTTGCTTTGCATGATCAAGGGCTGTTTCAGCCGTTAATGAATGAATTTATAAAGATCATTAAACAATTTGATTTGCTTTAGCCGCTTTTTCCTCCGCTGAGTCTTCAAGTTCTTCAGGCTTTTTCGTGACTTTCCCACGTTCATTCAAAAAGTCCTTCTCAATGTTTGAAAACGATTTCTCAAAAATCTCCATGAAATCCTCACCATAAATGTTTCGGATAATACACATCATTTCTAAAATTTCAGGGAACTTTCCGTAAATGTCATGGAGCGGCTGTGCGCCTTTGACAATACCAGTTCGGGCCGGGTCGTAATCTTCGAGTAGTTTATGGAATGTCTCTTCGCCTTTTGGCGTTAGTTCAATATACGTATTGCGTTTATCGTTTAACTTTTTAGAAAATTTTAAAAATCCTCTTTCCTCTAATTTTTTAGAGAAGTTAAACGCCGTTGATACATGCATGACGCCAAACTTTGCAATTTCTGATATTGAAGCTCCTTTTAATTGATACGCAATCCACAAAATATGATGTTCATTGATATTTAGGTTATACGGTTTGATCCACTGCTGCCAGTCCTTTTCAATGGATTTCCAAAGAGCTTTGCTCAATTGGGCCATTCTTTGACTGAATAAAAGTGCTTCTTTTACATCGAAAGGCTGTTCCGAATGATTCATCCATTTCACCTACTTCTCTTTTTCTTGTAATTCTATTATGCCAATAAAATAAAGATTAATAAAGCTGAAAATTCAAGAATTTTTAAAAGTCATGAAAAACATTGACAAAATAACCTTTTTTCAACAAAAAAAGTGCGGGATACGCACCCCGCACACTTTTGTAAACGAATATTTTTTTGTGAGTATATTAGTTTTGTAAGGTTTTCTCCAGTTGTTTGAGCTTTTCCTCAATTTCCTGAATTTCCTTTTGTAAGTCCTGCTGATGAGGTTTGATTTCCTCGCGCCATTGCTGAATGGATGTTTGCAATTCAGTTCCGACCTCTTTAATGACCTCAGCACTTTCTTTTGCGGTTTCAACAATCTGCTCTTTTAAAGCTTGTCCATCTCTTTTTAATCTTGTCAGCGTATCTTCGAATTTGTCATAGCCGTCTTTCATCTTTCCGCGTACATCTCTGCCAGAAGAGGGAGTCGTCAGGAGCACTGCCGCACCTCCGAGGAGACCGCCTACAAATAATCCTGTTAATAAAGAACGTCCACTAGCCATTCCAATCACCTCTAGTCAAATTTTACACATTCGCATGTTCTCTCTGAGCTGACGATCAGCTTCATTGAACTTCCATACATAGCTTGCTTTATTTTAGCATACTTTTGAAGAAAAGGGAGGGGAGAAGGTTGTCTGTCTTTCTGTTCGTTTTTACGTGTATGTGTGTGATTTTCGCAGGTGGTTCTATTCATTATGTAAGGCAGCTTGGGTATGCGGGGTCTTATCCGCCAAAACATGTATTAAGACAAAAAGCAATTGTGTGTGCAGCAGGTGCAGGGATTTCGCTCTCCATTTTGCTGCTTACCCTTTTTCTTTTATAGAAGCATGAAAAAAACCTCTTCATCTAATGAAGAGGTTCAGTTATTCGTTAAGCGACTTCAATCATTCTTGCGCGCTTTAATATGGACTGAGCAATCGGGAAGACAAATACCATAGCTATCGTATTGATCACAGTTGCTGGCAGGACAACACCTACAAGAAGTGCTGGTAACGCAGCCGGCAGTCCAGTAATCAGTAAAGCGGCAGATAGGAAAATCACGCCCGATACGACGGTCCCAACAGCGGTGAGTACAGCGGTCAGAACGACTTTGTTCTTGATCTTCTGGCAAGATAAGAAAAGGGCTAAGAAGATAAAGGCTGTCACCGGTTTATCAATCATATTTGGAATTTGTCCGCCTGGAAAACCTGTTGTCAAAGCGGAAATGACCCCCGTGACTAGGGCGATCACAACGACATGCTGTACCTTCGGAAAAAGGATGATGCTTAAAAACATCATGACCAGCATCATATCAGGTTTCATTCCGAAAAAGATGGGCGGGAAAATCGTATGCAAAACAGCTCCCATTGCTGCAAGCAATGACATAATCACTAATTCTTTTGTTTTCATTTCTATGCTCTCCTCTGCTAAGCTCTTAGAACTCTCCAATAATATGGCTGATCATTTATTGCAAGAGTCATGACTTTATATTTCTCGTTATTATAACAAATTTATTTCACGATAGAAAAGCCTTTTTACTCATTTTCTTGCTGGAACTTTTTCATAAAGTCCGCAAGCTTTTGGCAGTCTTCTATAGAGACGGCGTTGTAAATCGAGGCTCTGCATCCGCCAACAGAACGGTGGCCGGCGAGTCCAACCATTTGTTCTTGTTTTGCTTTCTCCACAAAGGATGCAGTGAGTGCATCATCACGCAGGGTAAACGTGACATTCATATGCGAACGGCTGTCAGCACGTGCATGCCCTTTGTAAAAACCGCCGCTTTGATCAATCGTGTCATACAGAAGCGCTGCTTTTTGTTCATTGCGTTTTTCTGCTGCTTCTACGCCGCCCGCCTGTTTCACATACTCCAGGACAAGGGACAGCATATAAATCGCAAAAGTCGGTGGTGTGTGATAAAGAGAATTGGCTTTGGCATGTGTTGAATATTTTAAAATTTTAGGTGTGCCGCTTTTTTCTTTCTCTAATAAACGTTTGCGCGCGATCACAATCGTGATACCAGAAGGCCCTAGATTTTTTTGTGCCCCGGCATAAATGAAATCAAATGAAGACACGTCTATTTTTTTGCTGAGAATATCACTGGACATGTCGGCAATAAGCGGGAGTGACGTGTTCGGGAACGTTTTCCACTGAGTACCGAAAATGGTATTGTTCGATGTGATGTGCAAGTAAGCACCGTCATTTAAAACGGACGCATCTACATCTGGAATATACGAATAGTTGTCGTCTTCACTTGAGGCAAACACTGATGTTTCACCAAACCCTTTTGCTTCTGACAAGGCTTTCTCTGACCAAGCACCTGTTTGGATGAAATGAGCCGTTTCGCCTTCATGTAAGAAGTTCATCGGAATCATTGCAAATTGAAGACTTGCCCCGCCTTGTAAAAAGAGGACCTCATAATCTTCTGGAATGTCCATCAATTCTACCAAGAGTGCTTTCGCTTTATTGTGGACTTCTTCATACTCACTACTGCGATGAGAAAGTTCCATCACAGACATCCCGGTTTGTTTAAAATCAACAAGTTCTTCCTGTGCTTTTTGAAGCACTTCTAGCGGCAGCGCCGCCGGACCAGCATTAAAATTCGTCGTTCGCTTCATCACAATCTCTCCCTATTTCTCGCGTTAATGGATCAAAAGATAAAACCATCCTATCACAAATTTGAAGCATTTGGACAAAAAATTTGAATCGTCCTAAATATCTTACGATTCAGAGGATAAGCTCAGAAAAGAGGCGAAAAAAAGAAAAACCTCATCAATTAAGATGAGGTAAGGCGCGTATGGATGGCAGAAGAAATGTCTTTTAAATCCTCTGATGTATATTGATCTTGGTGAGATTTCCATACGGCACCAAAGCCGTCGCCTTTGCCATAACGCGGAATAATATGCATATGGTAATGGAACACAGATTGTCCGGCTTTTTCACCGTTGTTGTTCAGAAGGTTTAAACCAATTGGTTCAAATTCTTGTTTGATGGCTCTAGCGATTTTTGGAATCGCTTGGAAGTAATGATTAGACACTTCTGGTGTCATGTCATAAATGTTTTCTTTATGTATTTTCGGGATTACAAGGGTATGTCCTTTTGTTACTTGGCTGATATCAAGAAAAGCCAATACATGCTCGTCTTCATATACTTTTGCACATGGAATGTCTCCATCAATGATCTTGCAAAAAATGCAGTCGCTCACGCCATGTCACTCCTCATTATTTTTCCTTTATCGTATCACAAAAAGAAGCAAAAAAGAAAACAGGACAAGCGAACTCCTTTGGTCGCTCATCCTGCTCCTGCAGAAGAAATGCTGATGCTTTCATTTGATATGCCTTTTGAATTCTCTATTTACTGAAATAAAGAATTCATATGCCTGCTATTTCTGCCGTAAACACCTCATTTGACGTTTTGATTCGTCGTATACATATTTGTATAGGACACAAAAATCAAGAATCAGTGAAGCAAAACAGAAGCTAAGGTTTTTAGATGAAAAACCAACTTGTCATGCGGTTATTGCCTTTAACAAACACCTCATTTACGTATTGGTCATCAAGTTCATTTCTTCTACATACATTATGATGACCAGTATGCCGATGTTTTATTCATGAGTTGTCTATAGGTAAACATTTCAAATTGTCTTTCGTTTTTGGTACTATAAAGGAAAAAAGAAAGAAAGGAACGAACTGATGTCCCTTCTAACTGTAAAAGATGTAACGGGTGGATATACAAAGAATCCCGTTCTGAAAAATATTTCATTTGAATTAGAAAGAAACCAAATCGTTGGTCTCATTGGCTTAAACGGGGCGGGAAAAAGTACAACCATTCGTCATATTATTGGATTAATGAAACCTCATAAAGGGGTCATTGAGCTGAATGGACGAACCCTTCAAGAAGATCAAGAGGCGTATCGTTCACAATTTACGTTTATTCCAGAGACACCTGTCTTATATGAAGAATTAACGTTAAAAGAGCATTTAGAGCTGACAGCGATGGCTTACGGCCTTTCAAAAGAACAATTAGAAGAACGTCTGCCGTCTTTGCTGAAGGAATTCCGAATGGAGAAGAGATTGAAATGGTTCCCTGCTCATTTTTCTAAAGGGATGAAGCAGAAGGTGATGATTATGTGTGCGTTTCTTGTGGAGCCAGAGTTGTATATTATCGATGAGCCGTTTTTAGGGCTTGATCCGCTTGCGATCAACGCACTATTAGAACGGATGAATGCGGCGAAACAAAACGGCGCAAGTGTTCTGATGTCAACGCATATTTTAGCCACAGCGGAACGTTATTGTGATTCCTTTATTATTTTGCATGAAGGGGAAATTAGAGCGAAAGGAACACTGACAGAACTAAGAGAACAGTTCAACATGAGAGATGCGACACTCGATGATCTTTATTTGGAATTAACAAAGGAAGAAAGCTATGAGTAAAACAACGCAAACCATTTGGAAATCACGATTAGAAGAACACGTACAAGAAACAAGAAAATATTTAAAATATATGTTCAATGATCATCTTGTGATTGTGCTCATTTTTTTCCTTGCAGGCGGGGCGAGCTGGTACAGTAATTGGCTGAAGCATATTCCAGCTCACTTCCCATCCTATTGGGTCATGGCAGTTGTTTTCTCATTGGTACTGACTAGTTCTTACGTGCGAACGTTGATCAAAGAGGCAGATCTTGTGTTTATGCTTCCTTTGGAAGCTAAGATGGACCCTTATTTAAAACAAGCGTTTAACTTTAGCTTCATTTCTCAGTTATTTCCTTTGATTGCCGTGTCCATTATTGCACTTCCGCTATATTCGACTGTCTCCTCAGGCGATCTGATGCTATATGTGCTCATTTTGGCGCAAATGATCTTAATAAAAGGTCTGAATACAGCGATTCAGTGGAGAATCACTTATTTTCAAGGGAAACATGTGAGATGGATTGATGCAGTGATTCGTTTTCTGCTCAATACAATGTTAATGTATACCGTTTTACAAGCAGCTTATGCCATTGCCATCGTCTTTTATCTTTTATATGCTGTCTATCTCATTTATCTAACAAATACAGTAAAAAAACAGCCCTTTCAATGGGAATTGCATATTTCTGATGAGTTAAAACGAAAACAGCGTTTTTACCGCTTGGCAAACTTATTTACGGATGTCCCTCATTTAAAGAAACAAGTGAAAAGAAGGGCGTATATGGACTGGGTCTTGCAATTTGTCCCTTATGAACAGCGTAAAGCTTTTTCTTATATGTATGTGAGGGCGTTTTTACGTTCAAATGACTATTTTGGTCTAGTGTTTAGGTTAACGGTCGTGTTTGTGCTCATCCTCTTGTATACAGGTGCAGCAGGCTGGGTGGGGGCATTACTTGTCTTGTTTACAGTCTTTATCACAGGTGTACAGCTTGTCCCGTTAACAAAGCACTTTGCTCATCTGTCGTTACAGGCACTTTATCCTGTGTCTCAGCAAGAAAAAGATCGAAGCTTTTTTGTTCTCGTACGAAATGTACTCATCATCCAGTCAATTGTACTGAGCTCCGCCGTTTTCCCAGCAGGTGGATGGAAGGGAAGCGGACTTGCTCTTCTCATTTCATTGGTATTTGTGCTTGTCCTATTCAAGCCTTACGTACAAAGCAGATTAAAAAAGATGAGATAAGCATTTTTTACAGCGTGTGTATGATGTCACCAAGGAGGGAACTGGGATGAATGCAGCTGAACGGGAACTGTATGAAGAGGCCATTTTTTTTCAAATGCGTTTTTTAAGAAAACCATCCAAGATCGAGCGGTTTTCAAAAGGTTTTCAGCAGCAAGTGAATCGCCGAATCCCTGCTCGATTTCATCAAGTCATCACAAGTGCGGTGAAAACAATGGTTGAATCCACCGTATCAGGAAGCCATTTTACTTCATTTACAGTCATTGATGAACAATTGTCTCTTGTAGAGCGAAATGAGCTGGCAAAGGAAAAGGTGACATATTATCAAAAGGCCGCTGCGATTGAAGGAATTGGCACAGGTGCGGGTGGATTGTTTCTCGGAATGGCGGATTTCCCTCTACTTTTGAGTATTAAAATGAAATGTCTTTATGAGCTTGCCTGTATATATGGATTTGATTTGTCTCAAAAAGAGGAAAGGCTCTTTTTGCTTTGTATTTTTCAACTCGCCTTTTCAAGCAGTACACACCGTCAAAAAATGATGAAACTCATTGAAGAATGGGAAACAACCCGGGAAGAAATGGATTGGTATAGCTTTCAGCAGGAATATCGAGATTATATTGACCTTGTGAAGCTGTTTCAATTAATGCCTGTGGTCGGTGCCGCTGTTGGCGGGGTGGCAAATCATCAGCTGACAGGACAGCTTGGTGAAGTCGCACGCCATGTGTTTCACTTGAGAGTGTTGAAAGAATCGAAATAGAAAAGCCGCTGGTGGCAGCGGCTTTTTTTTATTCATCGTAGGAAAGGACGGCATGAGCGAGTACCTTTGCTGCGACAGGCATTGCGTTTTCGTTAATATCAAATTTCGGATGGTGATGTGGATACACATCTTGGCTGTTTTCTGGCATAGCGCCTGTGTAGAAGAAAGTACCAGGAACATGCTGAAGGTAGTAAGCAAAGTCTTCTCCGCCCATTTGGGTTTCGGCTTCTTTTACTTCTGTGACTCCTTCTGTCTGTTTGGCTATTTCTGCTATATATTCAGTTGGTGCAGGGTGATTTTTGACTGCAGGATAGCCTCTTACATATTCATAAGTATAAGAGGCATCGTGCATGTGGCAGACACCTTTCACCACCTGTTCAATTTCACGTTCAATGATATGGCGTGCACTCTCTTCAAAGGAACGTGCAGTACCTGTTAGCACGGCCGAATCTGCAATGACGTTAAAGGCATTTTCAGCGACAAATCCCCCTACAGATACCACCGCAGAATCAATCGGGTTGACTTTACGGGCCACGACCTGCTGAAGATTGGCTACAATTTGTGAACCGATGAGTACGGCATCTTTCGTCAGGTGCGGCTGTGCGCCATGTCCGCCTTTCCCTTGCACTTGAATAGAGAAACGATCGGCGGCTGCCATAAAGTTCCCGCTTTTATAAAGAACAGTGCCGCATGGCTCTGAGGACCAAAGGTGGGTGCCGAAAATGACGTCAACACCGTCTAAACAGCCATCTTCAATCATTGGTTTCGCACCGCCGGGGGCATATTCTTCAGCGTGTTGATGAATGAGGACGATTTTTCCTTTTAATTGATCTCGGTGCTCATGTAAGATCTTCGCTAAGACGAGAAGTGTTGCTGTGTGGCCATCGTGACCGCATGCGTGCATGACGCCAGGTTTTGTTGAACGGTAAGGTACATCCTTTTCATCATGAATGGGAAGTGCATCAAAATCAGCTCTCAGTGCAATGGTCGGTCCAGGGGAAGCTCCTTCAATAAAAGCGAGTACACCATGTCCGCCTACATGTGTACGTGTTGGGATATGTAATCTGTCATAATATTGAGCGATGTAAGCAGCTGTTTCCTCTTCCTGAAAAGAAAGTTCTGGATTCATATGGAGATGGCGTCTAATTTCAACCATTTCCTCATAATGTTCATCAAGACGTTCATTGATCCTTTTGTGTAAAGTGGATACTGTCATTGATCCGAAAACCTCCTTTAGGCTCTTTTACTGATTGTATGGTAATTGTTAGAATCTTTCAACAGAAGAGGATGTCGAGAATGACAGAAAAGGTCATTTTACATAAAAGTCGAAGGTTAAGTATGAAGCTTGAAAAAGGGGGAGTGGCATTGGGAAGCTGTCCAAATTGTTCAAAAGCATTTTCTTTCGTCGAAAAATTTCATTTATCGCATACGAGAATGATGCTTTGTCCAAGCTGCCGGCATCAAATCAAAGAAACGTTCGTTTCAAAGATGAGCTTTTTGATGATTTGTTTGATTCCACTGTTGGTACTACTTATTCAGATGAAAGGTGCTTCACCTATGCTCAAATGGCCCATCTTATTAGGATGGATCTTGCTGAATTTTTATGTACTTCAGCCAATCATTCATCGGTACGAGCTTAGAGAAAAGCGTTAAAAGCCCAGCAGAAGGGCTTTTTTTATGAAAAAAAGAAGTGCGAAGAGCAGCACTTCCCAGCGTGTAGCCAACCCTCGCATTCTTTGTCAGTCCTGCGTGCTGGTGCTCAAGAATGTGAAATTCGCTCCGCGCCAGTACTCGTCCTTCCTAAACTGCAAAGGTTTTCTATCACGCTGAAAAGAAGACAAAGGGCTAAAATAAACAACATTTTAGCCCTTTGTCAACAATCTAAGAAGTGCGAAGAGCAGCACTTCCTTAATGGTCTATGACGGCATGATAGGATGTCAGATAGGCAGGACGAGAGAAGATGGAGCCAGTATCCTCGTGCGGCTGAAAGAACGCTTCTGACTCTTGAAAGTCTTGAAATAAGTCTTCAGATTCCCAAAGTGTCAAAATCAAGTACACCTCTTCATCCTTTTTTGGTCTTAACACACGAAGCGCCTGAAAGCCGCGCTGGTGTTCTGACATGTTTGTTTTTTTCTGAAAGGTGGATTCAAAAAGTGCTCTGCTTTCGAGCTTTACAGGGATATGATTCAGCGTGACAAAGCCAGATTGGACGAGCTCACCTTTTGTATAAATCACATCATAGGCATGGGGGGCTTTAAAGACTGTCTCACCCTCCGTTTCATGAAAAAGAGCCGCTTGTTCCTTACCGACCGTATAAAGCAGATTTTCAAGATGATGTTTTTTTGCGATTTTTTGCAAAAAGTCTGCTGTTCCATATGTAATATAGAAATTCATCTAAACCGCCTCCTGCTTGATAGTATAACAAAAGAATGATATATAATTCTTTGGTAGTCAATCCATAAAACATATTATGAAGCAATACATCCCATACTATCCGTATAAAGGAATGAGGTGACCTAATTTGAAGAAAAAGAAGATAATCATTCCATTAGTCATTGCAGGAAGTACAATCGTGCTTTCATTTATTGGCTATCTGACCATTTTATTTTTAGGACATTATGTCATAGATGAGAAGAAGCTCGTTTTTCACGCTTCCTCGAAAATCATTGATCAGAATGGAAAAGAACTCACAAGCATGTATTCAGAAAATCGGGACCCTGTGTCATTAAAAGAGGTCCCAGATAAAGTGGCGAAAGCTTTTGTTGCTGTAGAGGACAAGCGCTTTTATGAGCACCACGGAATTGATGCACAATCGATTTCAAGGGCGGTTTATCGAGATATATTAGCAGGTGGAAAGGTAGAAGGCGGCAGTACCATCACCCAGCAGCTCGCCAAAAATATCTTTCTCACAAATGATAAAACGTTTCTTCGAAAAACAAAAGAAGTCATTATTGCGATCAATTTAGAAAGAGATTATTCAAAGGACAAGCTGCTTGAAATGTATTTGAATCAGCTTTACTTTGGTCATGGCGTCTATGGGATCCAAGCAGCGGCCAATTACTATTTTAGTAAAGATGTAAAAGATCTCACTGTCAGTGAAGGAGCTACACTTGCTGCCATGCCAAAGGCACCTTCAACGTATTCCCCTGTTCTACACCCAGATAAAAATAAACAAAGACGGGATACCATCCTGAATTTAATGAATGAACAAGGATATTTGTCTTCTACAGAAACAGTTGAAGCAAAAGGAAGAACACTTGGTATTCATTTAAAAAAGAAATCAGAAACCCCTTGGGTGGACAGTTATGTAGATCTCATGATTAAAGAAGCAGAATCACAGTATTCGATTTCGCATGAACAATTGCTTCAAGGCGGCTATACCATTACGGTACCAATCGATATGAATTTGCAAAAAGTTGCCTATGATGCGATGAAAAACAATCGTTATTTCCCGGGAAAAAGCGGGTCACCTGAAGGCAGCGCTGTGTTTATTGACAACGCATCTGGTGGTGTAAAAGCAGCAATAGGCGGACGAGAATATCAGGCAAGAGGCTATAACAGAGTCACAGCTGTTAGACAGCCTGGTTCTGTCTTTAAGCCGATCGCAGTATATGGTCCAGCGATGCAGGAGAAAAAATTCAGACCGTATTCACTGCTTGAGGACAAGGAAAAAAGCTATGACGGCTATTCTCCAAAGAACTACGATGGACAGTACGAAGGCAGGGTCACGATGGTAGAGGCTCTCATGAAAAGTAAAAATACATCTGCCGTATGGACGTTAAGCCAGCTTGGCATCGATACGTCTAAATCCTATCTTGAGAAAATGGGAATGGATATTTCGGATAAAGGACTTGCCATAGCGCTTGGCGGTTTAGAAAAAGGGGTTTCTCCGTTGCAGATAGCTGGAGCATTTCATACATTTGCAAATGAAGGCGTCTATAAAAAGCCGTTCTTCATTCAGAAAATCACGAATGATGATGGTGAAACCGTTGAAAAAAATCGAAACAAAGAAGAACGAGTGTTTAGCGTACAAAATGCTTGGAATATGACAAGAATGCTTCAACAGGTCGTCAAAGGCGGAACCGCTCAGAGCGGATCATACGCTGGAGATTTGGCTGGTAAAACAGGCACAACTACGTATTCCGGTGTCAAAGGGGCAACGAAAGATGCTTGGTTTGCTGGCTACACGCCTAGTACAACAGGGGCAATCTGGATGGGGTATGACAAAACGGATAACAGTCATTATTTAACTGGCGGCAGTCAGTATCCAGTGCAGTTAATGAAAGATATTTTAACGACAGCCCAAATAACCAATGAAACATTCCAAAAACCAGAGGGAATTAAAGAACTTCAATCGCCAATCCATTTAGAAGGACTGTCAGGCTTTGAAGCACGTTATGCATTTAAAATCAAAGGGCTCTTTACATTGGAGCTGTCATGGGATGAACAGGAAGACAAACGCGTTGAATATCGTATTTATGAAAAGAGAAATGGAAGCGAGACCCTGATCGATTCTGTAACAGGAACAAACAGCTACACAATGCCGTATGCGAATGTGTTTTCAGATGCGCAGTATAAGGTTGTTCCATACAATACTCAAACACAAGAAGAAGGCGAAGGCAGTGCTTATATCAAGCCAGAGGCTTTTGGACGTTAATATTCGGCGATTTTTTGAACATTGAGCCGCTTTAGTATACCGAGCCCTGAAAAAGCGGTATAGTAAAAGCAGTGTTTGAGCCTTATACAAAGAGAGTGTGAGGCGAAAGGTGGAATGAAAGGTAATGGGAAAAACGAAGGCTTTTAATGACACGTTCTTAAAGGCGTGCAAAGGGGAAAAAACAGACCATGTACCGGTTTGGTATATGAGACAGGCAGGACGCTCGCAGCCTGAATATCGTGCCCTTAAAGAAAAATACGGGCTATTTGAAATTACGCATCAGCCAGAGCTATGTGCTTACGTAACAAGACTTCCTGTAGAACAATATGGTGTAGATGCCGCTATTTTATATAAAGATATTATGACTCCGCTTCCAGCTATTGGTGTGGATGTTGAAATTAAAAATGGAATTGGACCAGTGATTGACTCGCCTATTCGGACAAAGGCAGATATCCAGCGTCTTGGAGAGCTTCATCCTGAAGAAGACCTGCCGTATGTGCTTGATACGATCAAGCTGTTAACAGAGGAGCAGTTGAATGTTCCGCTGATTGGTTTCGCAGGTGCACCTTTTACGATGGCAAGCTATATGATCGAAGGCGGTCCATCTAAAAATTATCATAAAACAAAGGCGCTCATGTACAGTGAGCCAGAGACATGGATGCTTTTGATGAATAAATTAGCCGATATGACGATCACATACATACGCGCTCAGGTAAAAGCAGGCGTCCGAGCATTTCAAATCTTCGACTCTTGGGTTGGCGCTTTAAATGCAGCAGATTACCGGACCTTCATTAAGCCTGTCATGCAGCGTATTTTCACAGAGCTGAAGTCTGAAAACGTACCAATGATTATGTATGGTGTCGGTGCGAGCCATCTAGCGAAAGATTGGCATGACTTGCCGCTTGATGTCGTTGGACTGGATTGGCGTATGAGTATAGACGAAGCGCGAAAAGAAGGCTTAACAAAAACGTTACAAGGAAACCTTGATCCAACGATTTTACTTTCTCCTTGGGAAGTGATTGAAGAAAGAGCAACAGCGATTTTAGATCAAGGGATGAAATCAGATCAATTCATCTTTAACTTAGGTCACGGGGTATTTCCTGATGTCTCACCAGACACGTTAAAGAAGCTGACAGATTTTATTCACGATTATTCAGCTAAACATAAAAAGACATCCATCTAAATGATTTCAAATGATCTGAAGGAGTGTTGGTTGTGGAGAAAAAGAAAATGGGGCTACTTGTCATGGCATATGGCACCCCATATAAAGAAGAAGACATTGAACGTTACTATACACATATCCGTAGAGGCAGAAAGCCAGAGCCGGAGATGCTGCAAGATTTAAAGGACCGCTACAAGGCAATTGGCGGCATTTCTCCTTTATCAAAAATTACAGAACAGCAGGCAAATGGCTTGTGTGAACATTTGAATGAGATCCAAGACGAGATTAAATTTCATGTATACATTGGTTTAAAACACATCGAGCCTTTCATTGAAGATGCGGTCGCTGATATGCACCGAGATGGCATCACAGAAGCGGTGAGTATTGTCCTAGCACCGCACTTCTCCACATTTAGTGTGAAATCGTATAACAAACGTGCACAAGATGAAGCAGAAAAGCTTGGCCATCTGAACATTACTTCTGTTGAAAGCTGGTACGATGAGCCGAAGTTTGTGGACTATTGGGTGAAACAAGTGAAAGAGACGTATGCATCCATGAGTCAGGAAGAGAGAGATTCAGCAGTGCTGATTGTGTCTGCACACAGTCTTCCTGAAAAAATTATTGCAGCAGGGGACCCATACCCTGATCAGCTTGCACAATCTGCAAAAATGATTGCTGAAGGTGCAGGAATTGAGCATTATGAAATTGGCTGGCAAAGTGAAGGCAATACGCCTGATCCGTGGCTTGGACCAGACGTACAGGATCTCACGCGTGACCTATTTGAGCAAAAAGGCTATAAAACATTTGTATACGTGCCTGTTGGTTTTGTCGCTGATCACCTTGAAGTGTTATACGACAATGATTATGAATGTAAAGTCGTCACGGATGAAATTGGTGCAGCTTACTATCGTCCAGAAATGCCAAATGCGAAACCAGCATTTATTGATGCACTGGCAGCAGTCGTATTAAAGAAGCTTAATGAAAGCAAGTAATCATATAAAAGAAGGCGATCCTATGCATGACAATCAAAAACACCTTGTCATCATTGGCGGTGGCATCACAGGTTTGGCCGCCGCCTTCTATTTGGAAAAGGAAATTGAAGAAAAAGGCCTTCCTATCCAAATATCTCTTATTGAAGCGAGTCCTAGGCTAGGTGGAAAAATTCAAACATTATATAAAGACGGTTATATCATTGAACGTGGACCCGATTCATTTTTAGAAAGAAAGGTCAGTGGACCCCAGCTGGCAAAAGATGTTGGCCTATCTGATCAGCTCGTCAATAATGAAACAGGGCAAGCGTATGTATTAGTCAATGAAACCCTTCATCCGATGCCAAAGGGCGCTGTCATGGGCATTCCAACTCAAATCAGTCCTTTCATTACAACTGGGCTTTTTTCAGTTGTCGGAAAAGCACGTGCAGCGATGGATTTCGTTTTGCCAAAAAGCAAACAGACAGAAGATCAGTCTCTGGGGGAATTTTTTAGAAGACGTGTGGGTGATGAAGTGGTGGAGAATTTAATTGAACCGCTACTATCAGGCATTTATGCTGGTGACATTGATCGCCTGAGCTTAATGTCTACCTTCCCGCAGTTCTATCAAACAGAACAGAAGCATCGCAGTTTGATTCTTGGGATGAAAAAATCACAGCAGCATGCTAAAGCGCAACAAGTGACAGCGAAAAAGCAAGGACAGTTCCAGACAATCAATCAAGGGCTGCAAGCACTTGTTGAAGCGGTCGAAAGTAAACTCAAGCTGACGAAGATTTACAAAGGGACAAAAGTAACCCAGATCGAAAAAGCCGAGGGAGGTTATGGCGTTCAATTAGACAGCGGTCAAACGCTTTTTGCAGATTCTGCCATTGTGACAACTCCTCACCAATCGATCTATTCCATGTTTCCAAAAGAAGCAGGGCTTGAGTACTTGCATGACATGACATCGACTTCTGTTGCAACAGTTGCACTCGGATTTAAAGAAGAGGATGTTCACAATGAATATGATGGCACTGGTTTTGTCATCTCAAGAAATAGTGATTTCTCCATTACAGCATGTACGTGGACAAATAAGAAATGGCCTCACACTGCACCTAAAGGAAAAACATTGCTTCGTGCATATGTTGGGAAAGCTGGCGATGAATCAATTGTCGAACAGTCTGATCATCAAATCGTGAGCATCGTGCTGGAGGATTTGAAGAAAATCATGGATATTAAAGCAGATCCAGAGCTGACGACAGTGACTCGCTGGAAAACAAGCATGCCGCAATATCATGTGGGTCATCAAAAACAGATTTCGACGATGAGAGAAACGTTTAAGCAATCATATCCTGGTATTTATATCACGGGTGCTGCATTTGAAGGTGTTGGAATTCCTGATTGTATTGATCAAGGAAAAGCTGCCATCTCAGAAGCTGTATCTTATCTATTTTCATAAAAAACAAACTCCCTTTTCTGTCATGGAAAGGGAGTTTTTCATGTTCGTATGTTTAGAAAAGAGTGGTGAATAATAAAATTGAACAAAGTTGTTGCATCTGAGGAAAAAGATGTGGTATATTATTTTCTGTACTTAATGACCGAAACGTTCAAATAGTCATTTTGGGAGTGAGATCATGAGTGTTGATAGGAGACAAATGATTTTAGATGGAGCAACAAAGGCATTTACCCAGTTCGGGTATAAAGCCACGACAATGGACCTTGTAGCAAAGCTTGCCAACGTTGGAAAAGGAACGATTTATACTTTTTTCAAAAACAAAGAAGAGCTGTTCGATGAAATTTTCACATCACTGTTAATGGAGATGAGGAAAATTGCAGATGAAGCAATAGATGAGAAGAATAGTTTCTCAGAAAACCTTCATTTAGCACTCTTTGCAATATTAGAATTTCGAAAAAACCACCAGCTTACAATTAAAATCTTTCAGGAAAATGCGGAGCTTGGCACATCAGCAGTGAAAGAAATGATTGAAAAAATGGAACAGATGATCATTCGCTATATTAAAACAAAAGTAAAAGAAGCGATTGAAAAAGGCGACATTAAGCCCTGTGATCCTGAATTGACGGCATTTGTGATGGTGAAACTATATATTGCACTTATTTTTGACTGGGAAAAGCGATATGAGCCTTTAACAAAAGAAGAGGTCGCTGAATCGCTCGAGCTTTATGTACTAAAAGGACTGTCTGCAACAACATAATTTTTTTTAAGTTCAAATGACCGAATTCTTAATTTAGTCATTCACCAATGGGAGGAAAACAGCAATGAATGTAATTCGGAATCAATGGAAAGACATTGTGACGAGCAAAAAACTACTGATCCCGATTTTAGCTGTCTTATTTATTCCACTGATTTATAGTGGTGTATTTTTAAAAGCTTACTGGGATCCATATGGTACAGTTGATCAATTACCTGTAGCGGTTGTCAACTTGGATGAAGGCAGTCATTATGACGGCAAAACCCTTCAAGTGGGCGATGATTTAGTGAAGGAATTGAAGAAAAACGATAGTTTTAAATGGCATTTTGTTGATAGTGAAGAAAAGGCCATCAATGGGTTAAATAACGAAGACTATTATCTCGTCGTCGAGATTCCGAAAGATTTCTCGAAAAATGCGAGTACAGTACTAGACAAACATCCGAAAAAATCGAATCTGAAATATTATACGAATCCAGGCGCAAACTATGCTGCGTCTCAAATTGCGAATAACGCCATTATCAAATTAAAAGATTCGGTTTCAAAGGAAGTCACAGAAAATTATGCAGAGGTCATCTTTGATAACTTCAAAACGATTGCAAAAGGATTAGATCAAGCAAGCGATGGAGCGAAGAAAATTGATGACGGAACAAAAAGCGCAAAAGACGGTAGCCAAAAGTTAAAAGACAATTTGGCGAAATTGGCAGAAGGAACGTTAACGTATAGCGAAGGTGTTCATCAGTTTGCAGGAAAAATGGGTGAACTGAACACTGGAATTCAATCTCTTGATAGCGGTCTTGGTCAGCTCTTAACAGGCTATCAAACGATTGATCAGAAATTTGGTGAACTTGGCACAGGAATTGATACATTGACCGAAGGGTTAAACACAAGCCGTGAAGGACATGAGCAGCTTTCTTCTAAAATGCCGCAATTCACAGCAGGCATTGAGCAGCTGAACAATAAAGCACAGTCATTTTCAGAAAAAATCGCTGCTGTGGAGAAAGTATTGTCTTCACCTGAATTAGCGAATCTTGAAAAGATGGCGCCTAAGATTGATCAGGTGAAAAAAGATGCAAAAACGTTTAGTAACAAACTTGCTTCTTTAAAAGAAGCATTATCTAATCGAGATGCAAAAGTAAAAAGTATTATTCAAAACAGCTCGATGACAGATGAAGAGAAAAAGGCGGCAATGGATCAGCTAGACAGTCTTCCTACAATCGAACTGCCTGATTTGTCTGGGCTTGAGCAAAGCTTAGCGGCGCTGCAGGAACTGCCTGACGCAAGTGAAGTTCAGTCTGCGGTTGCATCTGCAAAAGCACAGCTACAGCAAGTCAAGCAGCTGCCAGAGAAAACAGAACAGCTGTATACATCAACAGTCGCCATACAAAATGCGATTGATCAAATGACATCCGGTACGAATAAATTGTATCAAGGTGCACTGAAGCTTCAAACGGGTCAAGGGAAATTACAAGATGGCCTGCAAACAGCAAATGGAAAGCTTGATACAGCGAAAAGTGGTGCGGATAAACTGGCAAACGGTTCAAGCCAGCTTAGTGCAGCATTGAATAAACTAGAAAGTGGATCAGCGAGTATCCAAAGCAACTCATCTAAACTGGCTGAAGGGTCAAAATCCCTTGATAAAGGATTAGGCGACTTAAAAAGTGGGACTGGAAAGCTTTCTGATAAGCTAAAAAGCGCTGCAGATGAAACAGGAGACATTGATGCGGGGCAGGACAATTACAATATGATTGCAAGCCCAGTCAAAACAGAGAATGATACAGCGAAAAAAATTGATAACTATGGAACAGGGCTCACACCATATATTTTATCAATGGGACTCTTTGTTGGAGCTCTTATGCTGACTGTTGTATTCCCAATGAAAGATCCTGCAGGACGCCCTAGAAATGCGTTTGAATGGTTTGTCAGCAAATATAGTGTGCTCCTCTTAGTCGGTATCTTGCAGGCAGTGATTGCAAGCTCCATGCTCATCTTTGGACTTGGACTTGAGGTGGAAAGCCTCTGGCGCTTCTATCTCTTTGCGATCATCGTCAGTCTGACATTCCTAGCGATCATTCAGCTTCTTGCGACGACGATGGGGAATCCAGGTCGCTTCATTGCCGTCATTATCTTGGTTCTTCAGCTTGCAGCAAGTGCGGGTACATTCCCGCTTGAGCTTGTACCAAAATTCTTCCAAGTCATTCATAGTCTGCTTCCAATGACGTATACCATCAACGGATTTAGAACGATCATTGCAAGCGGTGATAACAGTTATTTATGGCACCAAGCAGCGATTCTTGGAACAGTAGCCATCATCATGATGGCTGCAACAACAGCATACTTTGCTTGGAACATAAGAAAAATGAAACAAGAAGAAGCTTAATTGAAAAACCTTTCTCTTCCATGAGAAAGGTTTTTTTGATTAGAAATTAGACATCAGGAACCCGAAGCGATATATTTTAAGAAGGATGCTGAAAAAAGGCATGCTTGGAAAGAATTTCTTTTAGATGAAGGAGGATATGCCGAATGACAACGGAAGTAAATGAAACGGTTCAGCTTATTCAAAAGCTTGTGTCAATCCCAAGTCCATCAGGAAATACTGAGAAAGTGATTGGCTTTGTCGAACGTTTTTTACAAGATTTACATATTGAAACGAAGCGAAATCGAAAAGGCGGATTAATTGCCACCCTAAAAGGAACAGATGACAAGGAACACCGCATGCTGACAGCACATGTCGATACGCTCGGTGCGATGGTCAAAGAAATTAAATCAAATGGCCGGCTGCGTCTTGCACTCATTGGAGGCTTTCAATATAACTCGATAGAAGGCGAGTATTGTGAAATTGAAACAGTAATAGGCCGTACATACACAGGTACCATTCTGATGCATCAAACGTCCGTTCACGTATATGAGGATGCTGGAAAAGCGAAGCGAAATCAAGAAAATATGGAGATTCGCTTAGATGAGAAAGTGAAAAATGCAGACGATGTGCAAGCACTCGGCATTCAAGTAGGAGACTTTATCTCATTTGATCCTAGAGTGGAAGTGACGTCTTCAGGTTTTATTAAATCAAGACACCTTGATGATAAGGCAAGTGTGGCGTTGTTGCTGAGATTGATTCACCGCATTCAAACAGAGAACATCACATTGCCGCATACGACACATTTCTTAATTTCAAATAATGAAGAAATCGGATACGGTGGGAACTCGAATATCCCGGAAGAAACGGTGGAATATTTGGCCGTTGATATGGGAGCCATCGGTGACGGTCAATCAACCGATGAATACAGTGTGTCGATATGTGTGAAGGATTCTAGCGGTCCTTATCACTATGGTCTCCGCAAACATCTAGCAGCATTAGCTGAGGCAAATAAAATCGATTACCGCCTTGATATATACCCTTATTATGGCTCAGATGCGTCAGCAGCGATTCGAGCAGGGCATGATATCATTCATGGACTGATTGGACCTGGCATTGACTCTTCGCATGCCTTTGAAAGAACCCATGAAGACTCATTGATTCATACAGCCAATCTACTGTACCACTATGTTCAAAGCAAATTAATCACAGTATAAAAAAAGAACCCCCATCGCGGGGTTCTTTTTGATTAGCTTGAAAGTTGTGTTGGCTCAGGTACATCTTGTCCAGTCATCACGCGGTGTCCTTTTTCAGGGTCATATTGCCCTTCCCATTTAGACATCACGACAGCTGCAAGTGCATTACCAGTTAAGTTGACAACGGTTCTTGCCATATCCATGATACGATCAACACCTGCAATAAAGGCTAGACCTTCAGCAGGAACACCGATCGTTCCAAGTGTTGCAAGTAATACAACAAAGGATGTACCAGGAACGGCAGCCATTCCTTTTGATGTCACCATCAGTACAAGGATTAGTGTGAGCTGCTGTACGATTGTGAGGTCAATGCCATATACCTGCGCTAAGAAAAGCGCCGCAATGGCTTGATACAAGACGGAGCCGTCTAGATTAAACGTATAACCAATTGGGATAACAAAAGAAACAATTCCTTTTGGACACCCGATGCGCTCCATTTTATCCATGACTCTCGGTAAAACTGTTTCAGAGCTGGATGTACTAAAGGCGAGAAGCATTTCGTCTTTCATGTAAGCAAGAAATCTGAAAATATTGACGCCAATCATCTTTCCAATAATTCCGAATACAACGATAAGGAAGAGAGCGAGCGCAAAATAAACAAGACCTACGAGCTTACCTAATGAAACAAGAGATTCAAGACCAAATTTTGATACTGTCACACCAATGAGCGCGAACACACCAAATGGTGCAGCTTTCATCACAACATTGACGACATGGAACATCGCATGTGACACACCTTCAAAGAAGGCGAGCACTGGTTTGCCGCGTTCACCAATTGCTGAAACGCCAAGTGCGAATAATACAGTGAAGAAAATAATCGCAAGCAAATCACCTTCCGCCAATGATTGGAAGAAGTTCGTCGGAACGATATGAAGGAACGTATCAGCAACTGATTTACTGCTTTGTTCTTTTTCCGTTTCAACATACTGGCTAATATCCTGTTTTTCTGTATGTCCAAAGTCAACGCCTGCACCTGGTTGAACAAAGTTCGCAAGCACAAGACCAAGGATGATCGCAAACGTTGTGATAATTTCAAAATAAAGAATGGTTCTAAAACCAAGCTTCCCTACTTTTTTACCATCACCCGCACCTGCAACACCTAAAATTAAGCTAGATACGACAATCGGAATGACAATCATCTTAATGAGTCGTAAGAAGAAGTCTCCAATTGGTTTTAAATATGTCTCAACACCAGGGTTACCGAAAAAGATCGCACCAACCACGACACCGAGAATAAGACCGATTAGGATTTGAGTAGCTAATCCAAATTTTAATTTTTTCATAGATTTCCTCCCTAACATATTCATTAAAGGAATATTCCCATTATATTAAGTTTTAATATATGAATTAAAGTATAACTAAAATTAAAGAGGTTCGTCCACGATTAAATTATATTAAGAAAATACAAAATTATTTGAAAAAATGGACACTTCGAACCCCCTTCGTTGTTTTAAGTCAATAAAAAGTGCCTTCAGAACTAAAAGTCATCATATGAAAATACTAAAAAACCCTTCTGTACCAAGGGTTTTACCTTTTTACCTATTTTTCAGAAAAAATAAAAAGCACTTTTGACTCCAACTGACGAAGGAGGAAAAAAGTGCTTTTTTGTTCTATTTATTTCCTTATTTAAGATAACTTACTTGTGAGCATTCCTCACATTCATTACCGTAACACTCGTGCTGTTCCATTAAATCATTTCCACATTTTGTGCATTTTTTTGAAGGCAAATTTCTAAAAAACTCAGTGATTTTTCCTAGCATTTGTCATCCTCCAATACGTTTTATTGCTATCATTGTATTATAACAGATTGGTAATTGTCAATCTGTTTTGTAACAATAGGCAAGAAGAATGCTTTTTTTATGAAAAATGGGTATATTGTAAGAAGGGGATTTTTTGAAAAGGAGGAAATATGACGATGAAATTAACCGTGATTGGCTGCTACGGAGGATTTCCAGCAGCTGGTGAAGCCACATCAGGTTATCTTTTTGAATCAGATGGTTTTCGTCTGCTTGTCGACTGCGGGAGTGGAGTTCTGTCAAAGCTTCAGCAATACATTGATATAGAAGAACTAGATGCTGTACTCCTTTCTCATTATCATCACGATCATATTGCAGATATCGGACCTCTCCAATATGCGAAGCTAGTGGGTTATCATTTAGGAAATAGCAGTGGTCCGCTGACGATCTACGGACATACCGGGGATCAAGCAGCATTTCAGCGGCTCTCTGATGATGTACATACAAAGACAAAACCTTATCACCCAGAAGAGGGCATTCAAATCGGACCATTTCAAATTGATTTTTTGAAAACGGTTCATCCGGCAGAATGCTATGCGATGAGAATTCAGGCAAATGAGGCTGTAGTGGTGTATACAGCTGACTCCAGCTATCAAGATGCATTTATCCCTTTTAGCAAGGATACAGACTTACTTATTGCCGAAAGCAACTTTTACGCCGGACAAGACGGATCGGGTGCAGGACATATGAACAGTACTGAAGTAGGGAAGCTGGCTAGTGAAGCAAATGTTGGGGAGCTCATCATCACCCATCTGCCTCATTTCGGTCGGCATAAAGACCTAGTCAATGAAGCACAGGCGTTATATACTGGCAATATACAGCTTGCCCATTCAGGGCTTAGATGGAACAAGGAAGGAAGATAAAGATGCTGTTTATCGATAACGAGCAACATTATGACCCAATGATTAATTTAGCAATTGAAGAGTATTGCTTAAAATATTTAGATCCAGAAGAAACGTATTTGCTGTTTTACATCAACCAGCCGTCTATTATTATTGGAAAGAACCAAAATACAATAGAAGAAATCAACACAAAATATGTGGAAGACAATGGCATCAAAGTCGTTCGCCGGTTATCTGGCGGTGGTGCGGTTTACCATGACAAAGGAAACTTGAACTTCAGTTTTATTACAAAAGACGATGGGGACAGCTTTCATAACTTTAAAAAATTCACCGAGCCAGTCATCAAAGCGCTTGAAAAGCTTGGCGTCAAAGCGGAATTAAGCGGCAGAAATGACATCATGGCAGATGGACGTAAAATCTCGGGGAATGCTCAATTTGCTACACGAGGACGTATCTTCAGTCATGGCACCCTATTATTTGATTCAGAAATCGAACATGTTGTCTCGGCATTAAATGTGAAGAAAGAAAAGATCGAATCAAAAGGCATCAAATCCATTAGAAGCAGGGTTGCGAATATTAGTGAACTGATGGATCAAAAGATGACAACAGAAGAATTTAGAAAAATTCTTTTAAGCTATATTTTTGACACGAACGGAGACGTGCCTGAGTATCAGCTGACAGAAAAGGATTGGGAGAAGATTCATGAGATTTCTCGTGATCGATACCAAAAATGGGAATGGAACTACGGCCGTTCACCTAAGTTTAACTTGCAGCACTCTAAGCGTTTTCCAGCTGGATCGATTGATCTTCGATTAGAAGTGAAAAAAGGCATCATTCAAGACTGCAAAATTTTTGGTGACTTCTTCGGTGTAGGGGATATTGCTGATATTGAGAAACGACTCATTGGGCAGCAATATGATCGCAAAACCATTAGTGATGTATTAGAAGACATGGATATGCGCCATTATTTTGGTAACGTATCAAAAGAAGATTTTCTGGATTTGATTTATTAAGCAAGGACAAGCACGGCTAGAGATAGCGGTGCTTTTTCTAATGAAAGGGATGAAAGCGGTTTACATTTGATCTTGTGGATTTTTTCGATTGTCTATTATAATAGAAAGGAGGAATGTTTGGTCATAAAATGAATGGCTATTCATTCATTGATGAAGTATAAGGGGTGGGAGAATGGATTTGATCAAAAATCTTGAGCAGACTGCGATGACCAAGGGAGAGAACGTCGCACTGATCTTTGAAGGGGACAAGTGGACCTATCGAGAACTGATGACAAGTATCGAACGTTTTGCAGATGGTTTAGTGAGCGAAGGGTTTCAAGCGGGAGATCATATCGCGCTGATTTTAGGAAATTCACCGCATTTTGTGATTTCATTTTTTGGTGCATTAAAGGCAGGACTTGTTGTTGTACCTGTCAATCCAACATATACGCCAAGTGAAATCGGCTATATGCTGGTCACTGGTGATGTAAAAGGGATTGTTGCACCGGATCAGCTTCTGCCGATATACGAGCAGGTGTATGAACAGCTTCCAGCTATTGAACGAGTCATTATTTGTGCACAAAATGAATCTGCGTGCAGGTCAAGTTTAAAAGAAGTATCTGATCGTCTTGTTTTCTTCGGAAAGCTTGTGTCTGGAGATGCGCCGGAAACTGAGCATCCTTCCATACAACCTGACGATACGGCCGTTATTTTATTTACATCTGGCACAACAGGAAAACCAAAAGGGGCAATGCTCACTCATGTTAACCTATATTCAAATGCAAGAGACATTGCGGAGTACCTGTCAATTGATGAGAAGGACAAGGTGATTGCTGCATTGCCGATGTTCCATGTGTTTTGTTTGACCGTCTGTATGAATGCCCCCTTGATTCATGGAGCGACCATCTATGTCCTGCCGCATTTCAGCCCATCAGAGCTTTTACGAATGATGGAGAAAGAAAAACCAACGCTATTTGTTGGTGTTCCAACCATGTATAACTATTTATATCGTCAGGAAGGTCATGAGGAAGCGATGAAGTCGGTGAGGATTTGTATATCAGGCGGTGCGTCCATGCCTGTTGCTTTACTTCACGGTTTTGAAGAAAAGTTCGGTGTCACGGTGTTAGAGGGCTATGGATTGTCAGAGGCTTCCCCAGTGACGGCATTCAATCCCCTTGATGGAAAAAGAAAACCAGGTTCAGTCGGAACTGATATTATGAATGTGAAAAATAAGATCGTGAATGAACTTGGAGAGGAAGTTGGACCAAACGAAGTCGGAGAATTGATTGCAAAAGGGCCAAACATTATGAAAGGCTATTATCAAATGCCAGAAGACACAGAAGCAGCACTGAAAGATGGCTGGCTGTACACAGGAGATTTGGCGAGAAGAGATGAAGACGGATATATTTATATCGTCGATCGAAAAAAGGACATGATTCTCGTTGGCGGGTATAATGTCTATCCAAGAGAAGTAGAAGAAGTGCTTTATCAACATGAAGCTGTAGCAGAAGCCGTTGTCATCGGTGTGCCCGATCCAAACACAGGAGAGGCTGTTGTCTGCTACATTTCCCCTAAGAAACATGCTCACATCAATCAAGAAGACATCATCACACATTGTTCACGCTATTTGGCGAAATATAAGCAGCCCCAAACGATCCATTTCATTGATGATATTCCAAAAAACACGACTGGTAAAATTTTAAGAAGAGCGCTAAAGGATAAGTACCAAGCAGAAACAAGTAAATAAAAAAAGAGTCTCTTCTTATGAAGAGGCTCCTTTTTGAATCGCTTCTTGTACCTGTTTTCGAAAGGAATTTGACTGTTTTTGATTTAATTCATAATAGGTGCCGTCTACTAAAAAAACAACTTGAGAGCGGTTGGTCCATAGCTGAAAAGAAGTGCCATTTGTCCGTCCGAACATGACCTTGGCGATATAATCTGGCTTTTTTACATTCTTTTTGAGATGGCTGCTTGTTTGTTTCCCTTTGTTTAATTGTTCAATTAGATCCTCAGTTGTATCTTTATCATCTATTTCATAAGAAATGGACTGGTTCGTCGGTGAAAGCAATAATTTCTCTGCTCGATTTTCATCGAAGATGTCACTTGTCCGGCTGAACACATAAAAGAAGGTAATCAGTAAAAGCCCAAAGATCACAATTCCTGCAAGGATTTTCTTCATGATGAACCTCCAACTCACTTTTTTATGGTTAGTTTCTCCGATTTTTGAACAGCATAATCATTTTTTTCACTCAAGCTTTTTCAGATAGGGCATGCTATGATGGAGCCACATGAGACAGGTTCTAAACAAAAACGTGCGTGATTACAATAGAGAGAGAAATGGAAAGGAGGCTGACCAGTGCGAGTACGCAAATGGGTAGCTCTTGCAACGGTAGCATACATATTGTACGGTCTTTTTATTTATTCTTACTTATTTCTAATGGGGGATTCATCTGTCCCTGACAGTGTGAAAGGGACAAGTGCAGACCCGCATACATTTATGACAAGCCATGAGCTTGTGATTAGTGGAAGTTACTCGAACATTCGTAACCTGTTGTACTTTATGACAATTCCTTTAGATTGGTATGTCTTTTTCCTTTTGCTCATTTCAGGGTTTTCAAGGAAATTAGCAGATTGGAGCTTGGCAGCAGCTCGTTTTCATCTTTTGAGCAAACTTGTGTATGTGTTTGTGCTGTCACTTTTGACGATGCTGATCACATTGCCGGTCAAGTGGGTGAGCTACCAGTTGTCCTTGCACTACGGTGTTTCAGCACAAAGCACGGCAAGTTGGCTAAAAGACCAAACGCTTGATTTTTGGATTCAATATCCACTGCTTGTTCTATGCGCGATTGTGTTCTTTTGGCTCATTCAAAAGAAAAGGAAATATTGGTGGCTGTATGCTTGGTGTTTAACCGTTCCAGTTACACTATTTCTCTTCTTTATACAGCCGGTCGTTATTGATCCACTCTACAATGATTTTTACCCATTGAAGGATCAAGCGCTTGAGAAAAAGATATTAACTCTTGCAGAGAAAGCGCACATTCCAGCAGATCATGTATATGAAGTCAACATGTCAGAGAAAACAAACACGATGAATGCTTACGTCACAGGAATTGGTGAAAATAAGCGTATTGTTTTGTGGGATACGACACTTCAAAAGCTGAAAGACCGTGAAATCTTATTTATCATGGCGCATGAGATGGGACATTACGTGATGAAGCATGTATATATTGGTTTAGCAGGATATTTAGTGTTGTCTCTGGTTGGATTTTTTGCCATTGATCGTCTTTATTTTTCCCTTTACCAAAAAGGCGCTTCTCCATTTCGTCTGAAGGCACCATATGACGTTGCTGCTCTTCCGCTTCTTTTGATCATTGTATCTATGCTGTCATTTGCTGCTTCTCCTTTTACAAATGCTGTGTCAAGGCATCAAGAACGTGCAGCTGATGAATACGCCGTGAACTTGACGAAAGATGGAGAGGCGGGGGTAACATCATTTCAAAAGCTTGCAAAATCAGGGCTTTCCCAAGTCAATCCGCCACTTTTAGTGAAAATATTCCGCTATGGACACCCGACGATGATGGAGAGAATCATCGATATGGAAAAAGCGGCGAAAAAAGAGGAAACATCGAAAAAAGAGGAAACATCGAAAAAGCAATAAATAAAAAATCCGGCTCAGTTAGCCGGATTTTTTTGTCACACTTATTTTAGTTAGAAGCTGCTTGAACGTTAATCAATCCTTTTCCGTAATAGAACGAATTACCAAGCGGTGTTGCCGTATTTTCTAAGCGCTGACGAACCTGAGAAGTCGATAGATTCGGATACTTAGAAAGGATAAGCGCTGCTGCTCCTGCTACATGAGGAGATGCCATCGATGTTCCCGTATAAGATGTATATCCACTGCTTGGTACTGTACTTAAAATCGATGTACCAGGTGCAGAAACATCTAATTCAGGACCTGCGCTAGAGGATGAGTTTCTGACATTGTTGCTGTTCACGTTGGCAACAGCAATCGTAGAGTCGTATTTTGCAGGATAGCCAACGGTGCTAGTAGAGCCAGTTGAACCTGAATTCCCTGCTGCGGCAACGACAACTACTCCGCGATTATTCGCTGTGTCTACAGCATTTTTAAGCGCTGTGGAGCCGTTTGGTCCGCCTAAGCTCATATTGATGACATCCATGTTATTGGCAACAGCCCATTCAATACCACTGATAATCCAGCTGTATTGTCCATCGCCGTAACGATCTAACACTTTAACGGCATACAAGGAGGCGCTTGGCGCAACCCCAAGAACACCAATCGTGTTATCAAGGGCAGCAATGGTTCCGGCTACGTGAGTTCCGTGTGATTGAAAGTCTTGTGTGGCATTTGGCTCTGAAGGGACGAAGCTAGCACCGCCTGCAACATTTAAGTCAGGGTGTGCGGCGTGGATTCCAGTATCAAGGACAGCTACTTTGACGTTAGCACCTTTATAACCTTGAGCGTGTACGGCTGGAGCTTTGATTTGAGGGATACCATAAGGGACGGTTTGTGCATATGCTTCTGCTTTGTGGTCTTCTTCTACATAAGCAATGCTAGGGTCGTGTTCAAGTTTTTTTGCGGCTTGTTCAGACATCTTCACTTGTGCAGCATTAATGAGGCGGTATTGTTTTTCTAATTTCCCACCATTTTGTGTCACTGCTTGTTTCTTAGAGCTGTTTGTGGTGGCAGAAGCTTTAAAGCCAACGATATAGCTTTTTTCGCTTTCTGACTTTGAGGCAGTCTCGGCATTTGCTATCGAGCCTCCAAACCCTGCTGAAAACAGAAGAGGGACAGCCAATAAAACACTTGTCATCACATTTTTCTTTTTCACGCACATTCCACATCCCTTTTTCTTATTTCAGAATAATCATCCGTAGTCTATTAGAATGATCCGTTTGATTATTCTGTATTTTCAGTTTAATAGAGATAGGCAAATAAGAGTAGACCTGAATTTTTGTGGAAGTCCTAGCGAAAAATAGGGAATTAAGTCGCTTGGAATTGATGGTAAAATATGTTTATTTTATATTTCTAACGGTTTTCTATTAAAAAGGAATCGTGCTTTTTTTCTCATGATCCATTTGAGGATAAACATTCGATACCCGAAATGCCATAAAATAGGTAGAAAAGGCTATCATCTATTTCGAATTTCGATATAAAAAAATATTATTTTATCATTGTTTTTGACATGAAAAAGAACCTGTTATGAAAACAGGTTCTTTAAGAAGGAGCAGATTGTGTTAAGTGGTTGACCACGTTGTAATCGTTCACCTTCCATTGACCATCTGTCCATTCCACATAATTTAAGCAGGCATTCTCAAGTCTTGTATCCTTAATACCCATATGTTCGTCAGCTAGTGAGGTGAGTAAGGCATGGATGGCAGCACCATGTGCTACGATTAGTACCCGTTGATCTGGGTAGGTTGCTCTCACTTTTTCGATACCTTCTAGCATTCGATCTTGAAGTGCCGATAGTGGTTCCATATTTGGATACTGTTTATTTGGAAACAGTTTCTGACGTTCCTCAAATGACATGCCTTCAGCGTCGCCATAGTCACGTTCAATAAAATCGTCCATGATCACGAGCGGTGCATGTACATGCTGTAAAATCAAATGAGCTGTTTCTTTTGCCCTTGATAGCGGACTGGAAATGACAACATCCCAGTGGGCATCTTTTAAGTAAAGACCGGTTTGTTCCGCTTGCCATTTACCAGTGTCATTTAAAGGGATATCTGTTCGTCCTTGAATTCGTTTTGCTGCATTCCAATCGGT
Source organism: Bacillus sp. XT-4 (assembly GCF_050864245.1). Classification (NCBI taxonomy): domain Bacteria; kingdom Bacillati; phylum Bacillota; class Bacilli; order Caryophanales; family Bacillaceae; genus Bacillus; species Bacillus sp. XT-4. Next base: position 738,805 of record NZ_JBPAFI010000002.1, on the reverse strand, counting down.
TTCTCCGTGTCTGACTAGGCAAATTGCTGTCAATCAAATCCCGCCTTTTCTATCTTTTCCTCTATTATACTAAAACTGAAGAAGAATGACTGGATCAGTGATTTGTCAGACTCGTTAAGGACTCGACCGAACTTGCCACTTGGGACACTGTTTGTTTGACTTCTTTCAATTCGTTTAGGAATGTTTGCAAATCTATTTCAATTTTTCCGTTTTGGTTTTTGCTTAAGTTCATGCTGCTGACGATATCATCGAATAGCGAGTTGATTTGGGTCATTTTTTCTTTACTGTCTGTCACAAGTAAATTCACATCAGCAATATGCTGTGACACAATGGCGATTTGTGAATTTGTGTTGTTGACGAGCTCAGATACAGTTGAAACCGTTTTCTTTGTATCCTCTGATAATTTGCGAACCTCGTTTGCAACGACAGCAAAGCCTTTGCCATGTTCACCTGCTCGAGCTGATTCGATTGAAGCGTTTAAAGATAGTAAATTCGTTTGCTCCGCAATACCTGTGACGATCCCAAAAATTTGTTCAATTTGTTTCGCAATTTCTTCTAAGCGTTTAATTTCTGTTTCAATCTTTGTCATACTGCCGTCAATTTGGTTCATTTGCGTCTGCTGAATTTCTAACTCTTTTTTACCGCCAATTGATTTCTCTTCAACTTGTGCTGAGATCTTTGTGCCAGCCTGTGACATATCCGCCATCTCATCAGATTTTGATACAAGTTTGTCCACTGCATTTGTTGTGTTTGAGAAGAGAGAAGCAAGTGAATTAGATGTTTCTGTAATTTTTGTATGAAGCTCTTTTTGCTGTAGTTCTGCTTCATCACGAACTTTAGAGTATTCATTTTGGAACGTATCTAGGACAAGCTGTTGCTCTAGATTTAAAATTTTCGTCGTCGCCTTCACTGCCGTCTGATATTCTTTGAAATCTTGGATATGCTGGGCAAATAAATCCATTATGGATAGCAATAGGTCTTGGAAGGCTGCCATATACCATTTAGGTTGAAGTCCAATTCTTAAATGAACTTGTGCAATTTTAATTCTTTTGGCCACATAAGATTCGTCAATCACACCGGCAAACATTTCACTAATATGAATGCGTAGTGTTTTCTTTAGACGCTCGACTGAGCTGTTATCTTGAATGATGTGCATCAAGGAAGACTCGACTTCTAGGTTTTTATAAAATTTATCGACGATATGTTCAATTTCATCTTGAACGATTGGATTCAGCTGTTTCAAGATAAAAAGGTCTTGCTGCGTCAAATCAATCATTTTAATTTGTTTGGCAATGTCCGTATTCTCCGGAAAATTGATTCGTTTTATCCCATCATCCTGCTGTGTGAAAAAAGCAGTGTTTTTCTTTTTACTCTCTTTTTTAAATAACAATGTGTTTGTCCCCCCATGATCATCAAAAATATCAGACTTTATGTTTTTTATCGGATAATATTGGATTTTTTAAAGGGGAAACAGTGAAATTTTACTGTTCTTTATATGACCTTTTTAGTGGTTTTTTCGCCGGACCTTCTACTACTTCTCCCGTAATGGAGAAACGAGACCCGTGACAAGGACAGTCCCACGTGCGGTCACTATTATTCCACGCGACTTCACAGCCTAAATGAGTACAGGTTGTATCGACAAGAAAGATATCGCCGTCCTCTGACTTAAAAGCGCCACATTTTTTATGCTCATAAGACACAATCCCGCCTTCACCCGGTTTTAAATCATCAATTGTTTGATCAGCTCGCTTTAATTTACCGCTGATCAGCTTCGCTGCAACATTGGTGTTTTCTTTGATAAAGTCTTTTACGAATGCGTCTGACACGAGTCTTGATGGAGTAAAGATGGATTCGTAAGGATTCGATTTTCCTTCGATCAAATCTCCGATCAGTGTTGCTGCTACGTGGCTAGTGGTCATGCCCCATTTTCTAAAGCCTGTTGCCACAAAAATATTCGAATGATGTGATGTCAGGCGGCCAATGTATGGGATTTGATCCATTGTGACCATATCATGCGTGGACCAGCGGTAAAGGACTTCCGTTATGCCAAGGGTCGCTTCACCAAACTTTTCTAGTGCTTCATAGTGTGCGGATTCATCTCCGCCTTGTCCGGTTTTATGGCCTTGTCCACCGATGAGCACGACGTCTTCTCCATGGAATTTTGCTGTTCTTAATGAATGGGCAGGCTGATCAATTCCTAAGTACATGCCGTCTGGAAGCGGTTTTTTTGTTTTGGCTGCGACGACATAAGATTGCTCAGGATGGATTCGCGTGAAATACAGTCCTTTGCCATCGTAAAAAGGAAAGTGTGAGCATGAAATGATAGAGCGCCCCATCAGATGATGGCCACTTTTTGTGATGACAGCAGGGTGTTTTCCTTCTTTTACATCGACTGCCGTTGTCTGTTCAAATATGCGCACGCCTCTGTCAATGAGCTGATCGATCAGTGCATGAAGATAATGAAGAGGATGAAATTGTGCCTGCTGCGTCATGGCGAGGGCTGCCTTGATGCCAGCATCAAACGGGAGCGCTGTTTTCCATTCGCGATCGATACCGAGCTGTTTGTACGCATCTAATTCCTTCTTTAACTTTTTGACGCCGTTTTCTTCTGTTGTATAAAGATAAGCATCTTTTACCTCAAGATGACAATCAATGTCATACTCTTTCACACGTGCTTGGATGAGTTCCTTAGCTTTTTCATTTGCTTCTACATATAAACGGGCTTTCGGCATACCAATATGTTGAATCAGATCATGATAGTACACATCATGCTGGGAGGTAATTTTCGCTGTTGTATGTCCGGTGGTTCCTTGCAATACTTGATCAGCATCTATGATGATGACATCCAGTCCGCGTTCTGTCATTTCAAATGCAGTAGCGATACCGGTAATACCAGCACCGACAATGATGACATCTGCTGTAAGATCTTCGCTGACAGTAGGAAAAGAGGGCTTCTCACTATCAGCTAGCCATAATGACTTTGCTTGTTCCGATCCTTTATGTTCTTGTTCCATGTTGTCGCCTCCAGTCACTTGTTGTGTATAATTTTTCCACGATGCTGAAAATCATACATTTTAATGAAAACAAGAGCGAAATACATAAAAAAATGAGCAACACATAAAAATAAACGAGATAAAAAGGAAGGAGTGGTCTGACGTGTCAACAAAGCAGCCAAAGAAAACGTTACCGCCTCAGCATCAGAACGAACGTCCAGGACTTGAATATAAAATGAACCCTAGACCTATCTTTGATCGAGAGGTGCAAGGCAAAAAGCTGACAGGGAAAACGGCGATTGTCACAGGTGGAGACAGCGGGATTGGAAGAGCAGTATCTGTCTTATTTGCGAAAGAAGGAGCCAATGTAGCGATTGTTTATTTGAATGAACATCGTGATGCGGAAGAAACGAAGGACTATATTGAAAAAATGGGAGGTCGCGTTATCTTAATAGCAGGCGATCTAGGCGATGAAGCTTTTTCACACGAGGTCGTCAAACAAACAAAAGATGCTTTCGGTTCGATTGATATTTTGGTCAACAATGCAGGTGAACAGCATCCGCAAAAAAGCATTGAACAGATTACCTCTCACCAGCTTCTTCGGACATTTCAAACGAATATATTTGCCATGTTCTATTTAACAAAAGCGGTGCTCCCTCATTTAAAAAAAGGAAGCAGTATTATTAATACAGCATCGGTCACTGCTTATAAAGGTCATGAAACCTTAATTGATTATGCATCGACAAAAGGGGCGGTTGTAACGTTTACAAGATCATTATCTCTATCTCTTATCAAACAAGGGATTCGGGTAAATGGGGTAGCGCCTGGACCGATTTGGACACCGCTGATTCCATCCACATTTACGGAAAAGGAAGTGTCTGAATTTGGTGGTGATGTCCCAATGGAGCGGCCTGGTGAGCCAGTAGAGTTAGCACCGAGTTATTTATTTTTAGCGAGCGAAGACTCTTCTTATATGAATGGACAAATGATTCATGTGAATGGCGGAACCATATTAAATGGATAAAAACAAAAAACTTGCGGTAAAGAGACAAGTTTCTGTCTCTCTGCCGCAAGTAAAATCATCATGATTGATGTAAGCAATGTTCTGCATATTGAGCTGACAGGTCATTAAAACGCTTTTCATCACGCTGATCTAGCGCCTTGTCAATCTCTTCTCTAAGGAAGGTTAAGCGCTGTTTATAAAGCGCCTCATCTAAAACCATTTGAATATAAATGTCTAAAATAGTAACGCCATTCTCTTCGGTTTTTTGGGTGTTGCGGGACTTCATGAGCTCAGCATACGTTTTTTTCTCTTTCATAAAGAATCCCCCCGATGCCTTTTTTATAGTATATGGATTGGCGGAGAAAAAATCAACAAGAATTTATAATTTTTAGACAATTTATTTTTGAGCCATATCGACACCACTTGTCCAGTCGACAAGATGCGATATATCTTTAAAAATGGCTTTTAGATAGATCGAATGTACTAAAAAACATGATAAAAAGATAATTTTAAATAAATATTGAAAAAATCCTGTCGTTTCTTATACGTTGGTGATAGATTAATAGTATCTAAAATAACCAAAAATTAACACAGGAGGAAATGAAGTGTCAGGAATTAGTGAAACACCATTAGATTCATACGTCATTAATCAAACAACAATGGCGGTCCTTCCGGTTGAAGAAGGAAAACGAGTATATTCAAAAGTGATCGAAAGAGAGACAAGCTTTTACGTTGAATTAAAGCCGCTGCAAATTATAGAACGCAGTTGCAGGTTCTTTGGCTCAAGCTATGCAGGCAGAAAAGCGGGAACATACGAAGTAACAGGTATTTCCCACAAGCCTCCCATCGTGATTGACTCATCCAATCATCTGTATTTCTTCCCAACCTATTCATCCAACCGCCCTCAATGCGGATGGATCTCCCACAAATACATTCATATCTTTCAGGAATCATCCCTCGGAGACACGGTTGTTACTTTTACAAATGAGCAATCGGTCAAATTAGATGTCTCATATAAGTCATTTGAGAGTCAGGTACACCGAACAGCGTATCTCCGAACGAAATTTCAAGATCGACTTGATGGAGGTCTTCCTAAGAAACAAGAATTTATGCTGTATCCAAAGGAACAGCAGCTCAACCTTGTGTATGATTTTATCTTAAGAGAACTTCGTAATCGTTATTAGTGAGAGACCAGCGGCAGACAGCCGCTGGACTGCTTACTCATCGTCATCACTTTTTTGCAGAAAAAACCATTGATTATCGTATAAAAAAATATATAATTTATCTATATCATATAATTTTTTATATAACGAAAGGGGTCATGGGGATGATGTATGAAGAACTGGATACGCCGGCACTACTCATTGATAAAAGGGTGATGATGGAGAATGTAGTGGCGATGCAGCAATACGCAGACCGTCAGCATGTCAAATTGCGCCCTCATACGAAAACTCATAAAACGCCTGCACTTGCCAAGCTGCAGGAAGAGAAAGGTGCATCTGGCATTACGGTGGCGAAAGTAGGAGAGGCTGAAGTAATGGCAGCCCATGGGCTCAAGGATATTTTTATCGCCAATCAAATTGTAGGTGAGATTAAACTCAAGCGGATTCGTAAACTGGCAGAGTTGATACAGATTTCATTCGGTATAGATTGTGTTGAGCATGTGAAGCAGATTGAGCAAGTCTTTTGTGAATCAGAGAAAAAAGCGGAGGTTTTAATTGAGATAGAGGTTGGAGAGGGAAGGTCTGGTGTCATTGAAGAACATGATTTCTGCCACATATTAGAGGCGATTCAAACAAGTGATGCCGTTCATTTAAAGGGGATTTTTTCTCATGATGGTCATACGTATCAAGCGGAAAGTAAAGCACATTGCCAGACATTATACAATGAGGCTGTAAATCGAACGCTCCGTTTTGCGCAGATTGCAGAAGAAGCTGGTATGCCGCTAGAGGTCGTCAGTATTGGATCAACACCGCCATCTTTATTTCAATTTGATATTCCAAAAGGAGTCACAGAAATACGGCCAGGCACATACATCTTGATGGATGCTTCTCAGTCCAATGTAATCGGCACATATTCACATTGTGCAGCATCTGTGCTGACAACGGTCATTAGTAAACCGACAGAGCGCCGGGTGATTACAGATGTAGGGGCCAAGGGGCTGACGGCACAAACACGTACAAAAGGGCTGACCAAAACAGAGGGCTTAGGCAAAGTGAAAGAATATGATGATGTATTTGTTTCAAGCGTATTTGACGAGCATGCCATTATCTATCATGAAGGCTTTCGTCAAAGTGTACAGATCGGTGAGAAGGTGCAAATTATTCCGAATCACATCTGTCCTGCTGTGAATCTTCATGAAAAAGCATACCTCATTCAAGATGGCGAAGTGGTAGAAGAGCTGGAGATTGCTTGTAAAGGAAAGCTGCAATAAATGGGTAGGATCATAAAAGGCGCCGAAAGGGGTCTTTTTTATTGGAGAAAAAATGGCGAAGATGAATTAGATTGAAACCAAATGTGCCTTTCTCGTCGTCTATTGACTGTATCATCATGAAATGGCAGGGAAATGTGAACCATTAGAAGGATTTTCATTCATTTCCGCATAAATCACAGAAGTGATACATGCGGTCTGTTACAATAAAAATAAGTCATTTCTTGCAAGGTGTTCGTATGAGGTAAAAGTTGATCATATTTGACCGATATGAACAAATGGGAAAGAGAAATGGGGGCCGTGTATGAAAAAACGATGGCATTTGATGCTGCTATTTACCGTGACAGTGACACTACTCACAGCCTGCAATCAAGCAGGTCAGCCGCCTTCAAAACAAAACACAAAAGAAGCTGCGTATGAACAATGGGTTCAGCGTTATATGGATGAGTTAAATGAAGCATATGAACACATGACCGATCAATTTATTTCAGATGGACACGGAAAAATTCAAGTGAATGAAAAATTGACAAAAGCGACGAAAGCATTCGACCGTGTCATTCAAAAAGGGCTTACTCATCAAGAAGTGCCAGCTGTGTATCAAAAGGCAGACAAACAATTAAAGACAGGTCTTGCTTCATTTGAAAAAGGAATGAGCAAGGTAGAGCAGCTGTTGAAGCGTCCTGATCAAGAAAAGCTGTTTATGTCAGCCACTCAATATTTTCAAGATGGATTGCAAGAGACAGTCTCTTTCATTGAAGAAGTAGGAAACGTTCAGCAATCACAATGAAAAGCCTGGAAGAGAGACTTCCAGGCTTTTTTAGATGTGCAGTGTTTGCTTTAATCGGCGTACACCTTCTTGAATCATGGCTTCATCCGTACAGGCAAAGCCAAGCAGCAACCCTTTCCTTTTGCTTTCATAACAATAGGGGCTTAATGGATAAATGCCGACACCTGCCGCTTTTGCGGCCTCAATCGTACCTTGTTCATCAAAGTCTGATGTTCCTTCCAAAAAGACGTGAAGGCCTGTATCGGTTCCATATAAACGGAAGTGTTTGTCAAAGTGATGTGTCAAAAGAGCATCCATCATCGCTGCCTGCCGTTTTTTATACACCTGTCTCATCCGCCTGACATATCGCGTAAACTCTCCTTCTCTGAAAAAAGAGGCAAGAGTGATTTGCTCCATGATCGGCAGCTGTCTTTGAATAAGTGATTGCAGTGCAGCGATTTCTTTGATGACTGCTTTGGAGCCGATGATGGCAGCAAGGCGGATGCCTGGTGCAAGTACCTTGGAAAAACTGACAATATAGATCACATGATCGGGTGCTTCTGAAAATAAAGAAGGAAGCGGTCCGCCATGATAACGATAATCCCCATCAAAATCATCTTCTAATATGTAAGATTGATGCCGCACAGCAAACTGCAGCAGCTCCCGTCTTCTATTGACGCTCATACAGACACCGGTTGGCCGCTGATGAGAGGGCGTTACAGCGATCAGCTTTGTACGTTCTGGCAATGTATTCACCATCATTCCTCCTTCATCGACTGGTGCGGGGTAAATATTCATTTCGCGATGTAGAAAGGACAACCTAGCTCCAGGAAAACCAGGATCTTCAACAGCGACTGTATCTCCTTTTTTGAGCATGACTTGTGAAATTAAGTCAATGGCTTGCTGTGTGCCCCCTGTTAACACCATTTGGTCTTCTTCTATATCAATGCCGCGTTCAACCGATAAGTATTGGCGAATTTCTGAACGCACTTCCCATAATCCATGCGGAGAAGAATAGCCCCAATCTTTCATATTTAAGCGCTGTAGTGCTTTTAGAAGCGAGCGTTTCCATATGTTTTGAAAATGGTCGTCGATGGCTGGTTCTTGATGGCGGAAATCAATCTCAAGTGTTTCATGAAATTGATTGGCCGAGAGCCAGTGATCCATTTGTTTTTCAGCCTCGTCAAAGTGAGGTCTTGTCGGAAGTGCAAAAGGTGGTTCGTTTTGATGTGGGGGAGAAGCAGCATAGTGATCACTTGAAATGACCTTTGTTCCGCCTCTTCTAGAGGTGCTGACATAGCCTCTTGCCAGCAGTTCATCATAGGCAAGCTGTACGGTGGATCGAGATACGTTGAGCTCTTGTGCCAATACTCTTGTCGGAGTCAACTGATCATCAGGATTCAGGGTGTTTGTATGAATTTTTTGAATGATGCCATTGACGATTTGCTGCCAGAGCGGGGTAGGGCTGGAACGGTCTAAATGAATGTACACAGTGCACCTTCTTTCCTTTGTCATGTCATCATTGATGATGACATGGAATTATGGACTGGTCAATAGCTTCATTTTTGGATGTGGGAAGAAATCCAAATGATGTGTACACTGGTTCATATCATTTACACAGAGGAGAGAGTCCCATGATTCCTGCATCAAAAGAAGAAACAGCACAGCTATCTATGATTCCGTTTGTGTTCGTTTTATTTAGCCTTTTTATGATTACAACAGCAGTGAACCTGCAAGTCCCTCTTTATACGGAATATGCAGAGCAGGCAGGATACGGAAAGGCGTCAACAGCCCTTGTGTTTGCTGCGTATGTTTTCGGACTGATTCCAGTATTACTGTTACTTGGCGGCATGTCTGACCGGGCTGGACGAAAACCGATTTTATTGATCGCTCTTTGCTTTTCATTATGTGCCACCCTGCTCATGATCGTGCAGCCGACCATACAAATGCTCTTTGTCGCCCGGCTGCTGCAAGGAGTGGGGCTTGGGTTAAGTGTTGGCACATGTACTGGCTACTTGATTGCTTTATATCCAGAGAAATCGGGCTGGATCCCAACGTTTATCGCATTATGCAGTTCAATTGGATTTGGAGGAGGTGCTCTTTTTACAGCGATTCTTTCTTTTGAGCGAGTGTCACTGACGCCTCTTAGCTATTGGATTGTGTTGGTCTTGATCATGTTGACGATTGTTGCTGTATTCTTTTTGGTGCCGCCTGTACAAGGGGATGCAAGTAAACCGCTCATGAACATGCCGAGGTTTCCAAAAGGAACAATGCCAGCGAACATAGCCATTGCTATCGCATGGTCTGTGTGCGGTCTTGTCATTTCGATTTTGCCAGCACAGCTTAAATTAAATGGCTATGAATTGTGGGTAGGCCCGGCGCTGTTTTTTATTAATATGGCAGGTGTTCTGATGCAGCCCTTTGTCCGAAAGATGAATAGCAGTGCAGCGCTTCGTATCGGTTTTATTTGTCTTCCGTGCGGATATGGCCTGCTGTTATTCGGTGCTAATAGCGGGTCTATATTCCTTGTCCTTGCTGGAACTCTTTTAGCGGGTACAGCTTGCTATGGATTTACTTACTTAGGCGGTCTCCAGCTGATTGTTGAGAAAGGGAAGAAGGAAGCGGCTAGAGCCGTTGCTGGGTATTACTTGTTTGCGTATCTAGGTCTTGGGATACCAAGTGTGTTCGTGGGTCTCTTTGCTGATATGTACGGTACTCAGACAGTGTTAACGCTCTTTTTCATGCTCGTGTTGGCTGCCTGTCTGATCTTGCTTAGTTTAAGTTTCAGAGAGAGGCAAAAGTGAAATGGATTCTTTCTCTTTCCTCTCCAATTCGTTTAAAATAAAGACAGAAGAGGGGGAGGGAAATGAAAAAAGTACAGCTAAATGGTGCGATGTGCAGATCACAAGAGGAGCTTCATGATCAACTAAAAACAGTGTTACAACTTCCTGATCATTACGGGAAAAATCTTGATGCCCTTTGGGACTGTTTAACAGGAGAAGTGAGCTTGCCTATAGAGCTGACATGGATTCATTATCAAGCAAGCAAAGACGAGCTTGGTGATTATGCAGAGAATTTGCGGCAGTTATTTCAAGAGGCTGAAGAGGAACTGCAAGGGCAGTTTCAATTGAATATTGAAGCGTAAAAAAGCAGCTGATCCTAAAAGCTGTTTTTTTATGCGGTTTTCACCCTTTCTCATTCTACTATTGAATATTTCACTAAATATGATAATATATGAACTGCCGTTAATTGATAATGATAATCATTTGTGGCAGAGAGCTTGATAGAAAGTGTGAACCCTGTATGAAGTTGTACCAATTAAGTTTGTTGTTTGTGTGTTTGGCATGTGCGTCGCTGTTTGTCGGAGTACAGGACCTGTCTCTTTTACAGTTGTTTCATCTATCAGATGAACAAATGAACACCTTATTTTCAAGTCGCATCCCGCGGCTGATGAGTATTGTGCTTGCTGGCATGAGCCTGAGCTTATGCGGTTTTATCATGCAAAGCATGACTAGAAATAAATTTGTCTCTCCAACGACTGCAGGAACAATGGATTGGGCCAAGCTGGGTATTTTAACCGCTATGCTTGTTTTTACACAAGCAAGCCCGCTGATGAAAATGGCGATTGCGTTTTTATTTACGTTAGCTGGCAATCTATTATTCTTAAAAATTTTACGCCATATTAAGGTGAACGATACGATCTACGTACCGTTAGTCGGCTTAATGTTTGGCGGAATTATTAGTTCAATTTCCACGTTTATAGCCTATAAATATGATTTGATCCAAAACGTATCCGCATGGCTGCAAGGGGATTTTTCTCTTATTGTTCAGGGGCGTTATGAACTGCTCTATGTGAGTGTTCCTCTATTGATCATCGCGTATTTATATGCTGACCGCTTTACAGTGGCTGGTATGGGTGAGAGCTTTGCCGTCAATTTAGGTTTAACGTATAAACGTGTCATGGCAGTTGGTTTGGTGATTGTTTCGATGATTACTTCTGTAACGATTTTGACTGTTGGCATGCTACCTTTCCTCGGCTTAATCATTCCGAATATTGTATCGATCTACCGAGGGGATCACTTGAAAAAGAGCCTGCCGCATACGGCTTTATTAGGGGCCATTTTTGTGCTCATATGTGATGTACTCGGACGGGTGATCATTTATCCATATGAAATATCTGTCGGGCTTATGGTCGGCATTATTGGAAGTGCGATCTTCCTGTACATGTTATTAAGGAGGAAGCGCTATGCATAAGAAACGAACATTATTTCTCATTGCAGCCATTGCAGCCGTATTCATTGTCATCTTCGTCACCTTTCAAATGGGGTACTGGGAGTACACAGTGCCGAGCCGTTTAAAAAAGGTGCTTGCCATGACTTTGACAGGAGGCGCGATTGCCTTTTCCTCTGTTGTATTTCAAACATTGACCAACAACCGAATCTTAACGCCAAGCATTTTAGGGTTAGACGCGCTTTACTTGTTTTTGCAAACGGCGATTATTTATCTTTTTGGATCGACCAATTTGATGATCGCGAATAAGAACCTGAATTTCTTTCTCTGCGTTGGATTAATGATTCTGTTTTCTGTGCTGCTCTATACGGTCATGTTCAAGCGCAAAAACAAGCATATTTTCTTACTCCTGCTTGTCGGGATTGTGTTTGGAACATTGTTCAAAAGTCTTTCTTCCTTTATGGAAATGCTCATTGACCCGAATGAATACCAAGTCGTACAGGACAAGTCCTTTGCCAGCTTTAATCACATGAACACAGATATTTTACTCTTCGCTTCTCTTTTATTTGCGGCACTTTGTCTTTATATATGGACCTTCCGCGCGAAATTAGATGTCATGTCGTTAGGAAAGGAACAGGCTGTGAATCTCGGGATTGACTATGACAGGATCACAAAAAAGATGCTGATCGTCATTGCTGTCCTTGTTTCTATTGCGACGGCGCTCGTCGGCCCGATTACGTTTCTTGGCTTACTCGTCGTAAATGTGGCAAGAGAGCTGTTTCGTACATATCGGCACACGTACTTGCTATTAGGCTCGTTTTTCATTAGTGTCATTGCGCTTGTTGGCGGGGAATTTCTTGTGGAAAAGGTTTTTACGTTTCAAACACCGCTTAGTGTGCTGATTGATTTAGTCGGCGGACTGTATTTTATTTATCTACTTTTAAAGGAGAGTCGTTCATGGTCGTGATGAAGGGAGTCAGTAAGACATATAACGGAAAAACAGTGCTTCACGAAACAACTGTCAGTGTAAAAAAAGGACAGCTGACCTCTCTCATTGGTCCAAATGGCGCAGGCAAAAGTACGCTTTTGTCCATCATGAGCCGCCTGATTCAACCTGATACTGGGGAAGCTTGTTTAGAGGACAAACCTTATCGTGCCTACTCTCCTCAGGAGCTTGCGAAAAAAATGAGCATCTTGAAGCAGTCGAACCACATGAGTGTGCGTCTGACCGTTCGTGAGCTTGTCAGCTTTGGCCGCTTTCCTTACTCTCAAGGCCGCTTGACAAAAGAAGATGAGAACATGATTGATGTGTCGCTTCAATACATGAGACTCGTCGAAATCCAGCATCAATATTTAGATGAACTAAGCGGCGGACAAAGGCAGAGAGCCTTTATTGCCATGGTGCTGGCTCAGGATACGGATTATATTTTCTTAGATGAGCCTTTAAACAATTTAGATATGAACCATTCAGTTGAAATGATGAAGCTGTTTCAGCAGCTCGTGAAAGATCTTGGAAAAACGATTGTTGTTGTTCTCCATGATATTAACTTTGCATCTGTCTATTCAGATCACATCGTCGCCTTAAAAGAGGGTCAGGTGGTCAAAGAAGGAAGCGTTGATGAAGTGATTCAAACAGAAGTACTTGAACACATTTATGACATGCGCATACCGATCGAAGTCATTCGTGGTGAGCGTATTTGCTTATATTTTTCTTGAAAAAATGAAGAGGTGATCAATCATGAAAAAATGGATTTGGATGATAACAGTATTAACAGCGATTGCTGTCCTTGCTGCCTGTGGTAACCAAGGAAAAACAGCGGGAACGAATGAGGAAACCGTAACAGTAAAGGATATGTTGAATAAAGACGGTGTGAAGATCAAGAAAAACCCGAAAAAAGTCGTCGTTTTTGATATGGGAAGTCTCGATACACTTGATAAGCTTGGTGTCAACGTGACAGCTTTACCAAAACAAGTGATTCCTCACTATTTATCTAAATATGAAAGTGACAAATATGAGAATGTCGGCGGGTTAAAAGAGCCAAACTTTGAGAAAATTGCAGAGATGAAGCCTGACTTGATCATTATTCAGCACCGTCAAGCAGATGCATTTGATGAATTTTCTAAATTTGCTCCGACGATTTATATGGATGTAGATAACGCAAACTATATGGAATCATTTAAAAAGAATGCTGAAACATTAGGAAAGATTTTTGATAAGGAAGACCAAGTCAAAAAAGAACTTTCTGCTATTGATCAAAAAGTAGATGCATTAAAGAAACAAGCCAAAAAGTTAAAGAAAAATGGTCTCGTCATTATGGCGAACGACAGCAAAATGACGGCATTTGGTCCTAAGTCAAGATATGGTCTGATTCATGATGTATTTGGGATTACACCAGCAGATCAAAAGCTAGAGCCATCTGATAAACACGGACAAAGCATTTCGTATGAGTATATGGTCAAAACGAACCCAGATTACTTATTTGTCGTGGATCGCGGTGCGGCGATTGGAGAAGAAACGTCTGCGAAACAGCTTGTTGAAAATGATTATGTGAAATCAGTCAAAGCGGTTAAAAACAATCATGTGGTGTATTTAAACTCTGACATGTGGTATTTAGCGGGCGGCGGCCTTGAATCATTGAATGCGATGATTGATGAAGTGAAAAAAGGAATTGAACAAAAGTAATGGATGAAAAGTTGCTCCTATCGAGCAGCTTTTTATTGTGGATACATAAAAATATGTTGCATGCAGGAAACTTTCATCAAAATATGTTATAGTGGAACCTACATTGTGAGACTAAGATAGAGTGAGGGTTCGGAAAGGATGAAGGAGAAAACAAGATCAAAAAGAAGGCTAAGACCTTGGGTGAAAGTCGTGCTGTTTATCATGGCATTTGTCATGATCATGGCAGTATCTGTCACAGGATATGCATACTATAAAATTTCAAAAGCGTCGAATAAAGCGCAAGTATCTTTAGAAAGAGGAGAGACCTCGCAAAAGCGTGTGAAAGCTTTTGATCCAGGAAAGGATAGCTTTTCGGTGCTGCTCTTAGGGATTGACAGCCGTCCAGGTGAAACGGTAGACGAAGCAAGAAGTGATGCGGTCTTACTGGCGACGGTGAATCGAACAGACAAAACGATCAAGCTCCTAAGTATTCCTCGTGATTCTTATGTTGATATACCGGGGAGAGGATATGATAAAATTGCTCACGCCCATGCGTTTGGGAGTGCAGATTTATCAGTCAAAACGGTAGAGAATTTGTTAAACATCCCGGTAGACTATGTGATTGCAGGAAACTTTAAGGCGTTTCAAGACATTGTCGATGAGCTAAATGGAATTGACGTAACGATTGAAGATGAAGGCATTGCAAAACAAATGGAAAAGGATTCAAAAGGAAAAGTTCATGTGGAAACAGGCACGCATACGCTCAGTGGTGAAGAAGCATTAGCGTTTGTGAGAACGAGAAAGGCAGATAGTGATCTCATGCGCGGAAAGCGCCAAATGGAAGCACTTCAAGCCATCTTTGAAAAATCCAAATCCATTTCGTCCATACCGTCTTATGACAACATCATTGATACACTTGGAGATAACGTCTCCACCAATTTATCCATGAAACAGTTGATCGGTCTATTCCCTTTACTGAGTTCATTAAAATCAGTGGATACCATCCAGTTAAAAGGGCACGATTACCAGCCTGGGAATGTGTATTACTTTGAGTTAGATGGACCAGGATTAGAAGAAGTGAGACAAGAGCTGAGAAAACAGCTCGAATTGTCATAATGGAGAAAGAGCCTGCCGCTGTGGCAGGCTTCAGCGTGTAGACAAACCCTCGCATTCTTTGTCAGTCCTGCGTGCTGGTGCTCACGAATGTGAAATTCGCTCCGCGCCAGTACTCGTCCTTTCTAGACTGCAAAGGTTTTCTATCACGCTGAAAAGAAGACAAAGGGCTAAAATAAAGTTCATTTTAGCCCTTTGTCAACAATCTGGAGCCTGCCGCTGTGGCAGGCTTTTTTTTTAATAATAGAGGGTTGCAGGCATCGTTGGGTACCACACACCATTTAAAGCAAGCGCCCAGCCATACACCTTTTGACCTGATTCAATCTTGTCCTTTACCGAAGTGAGCGCTTCGTATGAAAAGACTTGATAAGACTGTCCGGTTTTTTTAGCGACAATGACCGATAGAATATTGTCATTGAATACACTTGGCTCTTCGTCCGTACTCGTCCAAGCAATTCGATTATAGTAATTCATGTTGAAAGGATTTTCGAGTGCTTTCACTTCAAACTTTACTCGTTTTCCAACGATAGAAACCGTTGTATAGGCTACACTTGTTATTTGTGTAGATGCTGCTGGGGCTTGTTTTCCTGTTTGCAGTGGTTCTAATGCTGACACTGTGCTTGGCACAAGTAATCCTGCTGCTAAGGTAAGTGCTGTTATTTTTTTGAACATGAGTTGGAACCTCCTAATTTTTGGTATAATAATCAATTCGCCAAAAAGTGAAGAGTTCCTTCTATAAATGTAAAATATAACCATATTATTTTCCTGAATGGAGGAAATAATGGGTGAGCATTTCCTCTACACGATGACGTATACGGGGATTAAAATATTTATGCTTTTCTTCATAGCCATTGATCAGAAATAAATATGTCGTAAATCCTTCATCGTGTTCAATTTGCTGTACGTTCATTTTTTCTTTACGTAACTGTTGTTTCAGTTGATAAAGGGCTTTTTGTGCTTCTTTTAATGAAGAGGTGACTAGCTGAATATATGGTTCATTTAGTTTGAATGTTTGATGTTTTTTAAGGTGCGTCAAATCACGATTGAGGATGGAGATGACCATTGGAAGAAAGATGGCCTGTTCCATCATCTGAAGTTGTACGCTTGATAATCTCGTCATGTCCATGCCTGCTTTCTTTATGTGTAGAACATTTGTTCTTATTTATTATATCGGATGAGTTAAAAAATCTCAAGGGGGGGCTGAGAGGGATTCATTTGTATATTTTTATGTTTTCCATGTAAAATGAAAGATAGACAAACCTTGAAGGAGTCAAACAAGTTGCCATTATTTCTTTCTATATTTACTCATGAAAATATCACATCATTTTTTGAAAGCTACAAGGCTTTTGGACCCATTGTGGCTATATTACTCCCTTTAATAGAAGCATTTCTACCGTTTTTACCTCTCGTGGCATTTGCGGTGGCCAATGCAAATGCTTTTGGGCTATGGGAAGGCTTTTTATTGACCTGGATTGGTGCAAGTGCAGGGTCTATCCTTGTCTTTTTACTGATCAGAAAATTTGGACAGATGAGGATGTTGAACTTTATTAGCAGACACCCTTCTATTCAAAAGCTAATGCTTTGGGTTGAAAAGCGGGGATTTGGTCCGTTGTTTATTTTACTCTGCTTTCCTTTTACACCGTCTGCTGCCGTTAATGTCGTAGCAGGTCTATCAAGAATCAGCGTCTGGCAGTTCTCATTAGCTGCTTTATCAGGGAAGTGTGTCATGCTCTTTATTATTAGTTTTATCGGCTATGACATTTCAGCTTTAGTAAAGAATCCGTTAAGAAGTATTTTTGCGGTTCTAGTCATTGCTTTATTATGGTATGTTGGAAAGAGAGTAGAAAATAGGTTGAATATTCGGATGAGTCAGCGTGAGGACAAAGGAGGCTCTTAATGAAAAAGAAGCCATTGCTATGGTTCATGATTATTACATGCATCGTCTTGTTGTTCCAAGTAAAGAATTTCATGTTTGTCACGTACAAAGTAGAAGGGGTTAGTATGGACCCGACATTTACAGATGGAACAGAATTATTAATTAACAAGTTCTCGCCAAAACTCACGAAAATTAGCCGGTTTGACTATGTATTATTTCATGGCCCTAAAAATCAAATCTTGATCAAACGGGTCATTGGGCTTCCAGGAGAAACAATCAAATATGAAGATGATCAACTGTTTGTTGATGGTGTAAAATGGAAAGAGCCGTATTTAAAAGAACAGAAAAAACATAAAATGGGCAACGTCCTAACAGGTGATTTTCAGCTGAAAGCCATCACCGGTCGTCAGAACATACAAAACAATCATTACTTCGTGATCGGAGATAATCGAATACATAGCTTTGACAGCCGGCATTTTGGAACGATCTCAAAGGATCAAGTAGTCGGTGTAAAAAGGAATCATGATGAATAAAAAAGAGCCGTTCTGCATAAGTAGAGCGGCTTTTTCTATTTAGCGGCTTTATAATCAGTCTGTCTTTTTGCCCAGACATGATGTAAGAAACGAAAAAACGGTGGCAGCATGGCGATGACCAAAATAATTCTGACGACTTGTACAGCCACAACAAATGTGGAATCCTCATGAAGTGTAACAGCTGTTGTGGCCATTTCTGCAATACCGCCAGGCGAAAAAGCAAGAATGGCCGTAATGACAGAAATACCTGTTATTTCTGCGATGGCAATTGAACTGAGAACGGTCGCAGCAATCAATCCGGCTGAGCTGACGACGGCCACAATCAAGGTATTTTTTAGTCCGACAAACATTTGTTTATTCATTTTTGACCCGATGGTTGCCCCTAGAAATACTTGTGACGCAATGTTCGCTTGGGCTGGCCAGTAAGGAATCAAATCATGACCTGTCAAGGCGCCTGCCCCTACTTGGAGAGCCGCCACACCTAACATACTGCCGATCAGCCAAGGGGCGGGAAAGTGAAGACGCACGGCTAGGCGTGACATCAGCCATGCCCCTAAAATGAGTGCAGCAGTCCAAGAAATGTTTGATATTGTGAAAACGCCTGATGAGAAGGCGCTGCCTTGGGCGACTACCACATCTGATTGGCTTTTTGTATTTAAATAAAATACCGTAAATGGAATGGTCAGTACGACCATTAACACACGTATCGTTTGTACGAGACTCACTACAGCTGTATTTGCTCCAACCTCTTGGGCGATGCCCGGCATAGCGGAAAGACCGCCGGGGGCAGTGCCGACAAAGCTGGTCAGCATATCTGTTTTACTCAGCTTCCATAAGACAAACCCGGAGAGCATGGCTAATAAAATAGAAAAGACGAGCATGAAACTCACGGGAAGCCAATTTTCAGCGAAAATGTGAAGGACTTTCATGTTCATTTTTTGTCCTAGTTCGATTCCGAGAATGAATTGACCAAGGAGTAGCCATCTACTGTGAATACGTAAGGTATTCTTTCCTTTACGCTGAAACAGGGCGGGACGGCGCAGGGCAATAAATGCAGCTGTCATTAATGTGCCAATCATCCAGCCGATAGACATCCCTGTTAGAGACAAAAGGAATCCACCTAAACCGCTTACCGCAATCAAAATGAGATCGGTTCGAAGGCTGTTTCCTTGCTTCATCACATATAAACCTTCTTCCTGTATATTTGTTCAGTAAGTGAAATGTTGTTATCTTCACTATAATACAAAAGTCTCTATAAATAAAATACGAATTTTTTTAGTATTTTCATAAGATTATCTTATGGTTAACTCTGTTAGAAAAAAGATTGTTTTTGATATAAATGACATATAATTTTTGCCAAAAACAAATACAATATACAACGATTTTCCCCTATTTTTGTTATCAGTTGACTATCATTTTCAATTACACTACACTACATAGTGTGAGGTGATGACATGAAAATTCCTTCTTTTAAATATAACGAAAAGGGATTGAACCGCTTTTTCGGTCCTTTAGAAGGAAGGATTATGGAGATCCTTTATCAAGGTGAGGATATGCCGATTAAAGAGGTACAGCAGAAACTGTCAGATGAGAAGCCAATTAATTTCAACACGGTCATGACGGTACTCAATCGATTAACCGAAAAAGGAATTGTGGAAAAGAAAACAAAAGGGCGTTCATCTATCTATAACCCTGTTTTAACAAAAGAAGAATTTCTAAATGAGCAAACGAAATGGATTACTCAAGGACTGATGGATGATTTCGGCCCCCTTGCAGTCAATCATATGGTGGACGCAATTGAAAGTGCTGATCCTGAATTACTGAAGGTACTCGAAGCAAGGCTTGCATCCAAAAAAGAGGAGAAACGACATGATTAAAATGAAGTCGAGTCTGCTGTTTTTAGGCGGTATATTGATTGGCTTAGTGATCTTTTACCAGATGGGCTATTATGTACTCTCAAGCTTTTTTGGCTGGAATCAAGCATATAACCTGATCCATGTATGTCAATCTGTTCTCGAATTTTATGGATTCACTCCTTTAAAGTATTTTCTGGATGCGTTCGTCTTGTATACGCTTGGTTTTGCCGTTTTCTATATGACAAAGCAGATCAGAAAGTATCTTCATTTCAAAAGAAATATGATGATGGCAGTCGATCAACATTCAACGCAAAGTCTATCAGACAAGTATAGAAATGAGATCATTGTGTTTCATTGCCATGAACCGCTTGCTTTCGCAATGGGGATGCTTCGGCCAAAAGTGTATCTCTCAACAGCGCTTATAGACATGCTGGATGAAGGAGAAATCGATGCGGTTGTCTATCACGAATTACATCACAAATACAGCTACGACCCTTTAAAGACTTTCACTTTCTCTATGCTCACAAAAGTGATTTGGTACATTCCTGTGTTAAAGCATATGAGACAAAGTTACTCCGTTTTTCGTGAGGTCATTGCAGATGACTATGCCATTCAGCAGACAGGGACTGAGCTTGGAGTAGGGCAAGCCCTTTTGAAACTCATTAAAAATAGAACCCAGTTTCAAAAACAAACGAAATTTGCCGTGTCCTTTGGAGACCGAGCATTAAATTTAAGAATCCAAAAAATCTTAAACCCAACATACAACATACCTTTCAATGTACCACTTATCCCAATTGTGACATCAACCATCCTCATGGTGGTCTTAATGATTATGCTCAACTTAAATTACTAATTTTTTTTTACGAATGAACATTACATGATGTAGTGTAAAAATAGGAGGAAATCACTATATGAAAACAAATCAAGAAATAGGAACACTTTTTGTACGCGTCATCTTAGGCATTATTTTCTTTTTACATGGACTTCAAGCATATCAAGGTGGACTAGGAGGCACTGCTGCATTTTTTGGTCAAATTGGTGTTCCTGAATTTATGGCCTATATTGTCAAAACAATTGAACTGGTTGGTGGAATTGCCCTGATTCTAGGTTTAGGCACACGTCTTTTCGCAGCTTTATTTGTGCCAATTATGGCTGTAGCCATTATCACAGTTGGTTTTTCAAGAGGATTTGTGGGCGGTTATGAATTTGAACTTTCTTTAATGGTCATGGCGCTTTACTTGACACTTAGTGGCAGCAAGATGCTTTCGATTGATGGATTGTTAAAACAACAGCAGCAAAGCAATGAAGCAAAATTTCATTAAATAACAAAAAACTCCTTCTGCGATTTGTAGCAGAGGAGTTTTTTTATGGTCAAAAGGTCGTTTTATCATTAAAAAAGGAAAAGCGAAGAGGCGTTTTGATGATGACAGCCCTTTATTTCACATATTGAATGAGCAAAAAAGCAATTTCATTTTTTGACGGAACATACGATCTCCTATTAAAATAGGGGTAACTAAGAAACATGGTGCGTTAAAAGATATAGAAACCAGACAGCATGCTGCTGTTCATCTTGAGCAATACGCTTCATTAATTCCTTTGTTCCTTGATCACGGACATAGTCTGATACCGTTAAGTAAAAATCGACTGTTTTTTGTTCGTCTTTAAAGGCAAATAAGAGACCTTCCCTAAATTGGTCTGGACAAGGCTCTGTTATGCTTGGTTTGTGGTTTTTACCAGTCAAAGAATAGTATAGCTTTGTAAATAGCTGATAATGTCTGACTTCATCCTGACGTATTTCTTGAATGATTTTTTTCGCTTCAGGATTTTTTGCTTTTTGTGCAAGTTTTTCATAGCATTGGATCGCAGAATATTCGCCATTGATGGCCTTTTCAAGGTCTGCAATGATCCTTGTGTTTTGGCGCATGTCATATGGCGAGTAGTCATAATAAACGTAATACATGATATTGCCAGCCTCCTTTTAGATCATGATGGTTTATGATATGAAAAGAGTCGGGAAAGGTGCCTATTTTCTTTTCAATCGGAGGAGAAAGGGAAGGTGATAGGAAAATAGCTATTTACCTTTATTTTCGCTAGAATATGAGTACATAAGAAAGGTGTTGTGGAACGTGGAGATTCAGTTTTTAGCAGGCAGATCGGGGAGTGGAAAAACGACTGCAATTCTAGAAGAAATCAAAGAACAACTGCGGCTTGATCCGCTGGGTCCGCCAATCATTTTTTTAGTCCCGGATCAAATGACATTTTTAATGGAATATGAGCTTGCAAAAACGTCTGAAGCTGGTGGAATGATCAGGGCCAAAGTCTTTAGTTTTACTCGGCTTGCCTGGTCTATATTACAGCAGACTGGCGGTGCGAACCGTCAATTTGTCACAAGCACAGGAATTCAAATGCTCTTAAGAAAAGTAATAGAAGAACAGAAAGACAAGTTTAAGGTATTCAAAAAGGCGAGTGATAAACCGGGATTTGTTGAGCAAATAGAAAAGACGATGGCTGAATTCAAAAGGTACTGTATGATGCCGGAGGATATTGAAAAAATCTCGGCATCCAGCATGCATTCAGAGTATACAGAAGAAAGACGTGCGGCGGAAAAATTGCATGATCTTCATGTTCTTTATCAGCAGATGGAGCAGCATCTGCAAGATGAGTATGTGCACTCAGAGGATTACTTGACACTTCTGGCTCAGCAAATTCCTTTATCAGAAGAATTGAGAGGGGCACACATTTATATAGATGGTTTTTATCAGTTTACCCCCCAGCAGCTTCTTGTCATTGAACAGCTTTTGCTACATGCAGAAAAAATAACAGCTGCATTCACAGTGGATCGTTCCTATCATGACACGCAGCCAAATGAACTTGATTTATTTCGCATGACAGGTAAGACATATTCCCAGCTTTATCAGTTGGCCAAAGAGTGCGGAGCGGCTATTTCTGAGAACATTTTGGAGAGAAATAAGCGGCATCTTCATACCCCAGATCTAGCTTATTTAGAAAATCAATATGAACAGAGACCTTTGCAGCCATATCAAGAAGAAACGCCTCACCTTACCGTATCGAAAAGTGCAAATAAACGAGCTGAAATTGAGGGAGTAGCGAGAGATATTCTTGATTTAGTAAGAGGGGAAGGTCTTAGGTTACGAGACATCTCAATTGTTGCAAGACATGTAGACGACTATAAAGATACGTTAAAAGAGGTGTTTCGAGATTACGATATTCCTTTCTTTATTGATGGAAATGAATCGATGCAGTATCATCCGCTCATTGAGTTCATTCGTTCGAGCCTCGATGTCATAAAAGGGAACTGGCGGTATGAGGCGGTGTTTCGCTGTGTGAAAACGGAGTTCTTATTTCCGCTTGAACTCGCCAAAAACAAAGCGAGAGAACAGGCGGATCAGCTTGAAAACTATTGTATTGCTTACGGTGTAAAAGGTGAACGCTGGACGAATGGTTCACGCTTTCATTATCGCCGCTTCCAATCACTAGATGAAGATTTTGGACAAACCGATCAAGAAATAGAAATGGAGCAAATGCTGAATGATGTAAAAGAATGGATTGTTCCGCCTCTCTTTCAATTGCAAAAAAGGTTGAAAAAAGCGCAAAAGCTAAGAGACATGGTGGAGGCAGTGTATGTCTTTCTAGAGGAAGCCCAAGTGCCAGAAAAGCTTGAAAAGGCAAGGCTTGAGGCAGAAGAAGCAGGCAGGTTAGCTGAAGCGATGCAGCATGGGCAAGTGTGGGATGCTGTCATTCAATTGATGGATGAATTTGTTGAAATGCTGGGCGAGGAGGAGCTCTCATTTCCATTATTTCAACAGATGATAGATACAGGACTGTCCTCTCTCAAGTTCGCTTTGATTCCCCCTTCACTTGATCAAGTGTTTATCGGAAGTATGGATTTATCCAGAATGTATCAAGTAAAGTGTACGTTTGTCATTGGAGTAAATGATGGGGTTATACCTGCACGACCCTCTGATGAAAGTGTATTGTCTGAAGACGACCGGGAATGGTTAAAACGGGCAGGAGCAGAGCTGGCAGAGACAGGGAAGGAACGGCTGCTGGATGAACAATTTTTGATATATCAAGCGCTGTCCAGTCCATCGCACTACCTGTATGTATCCTATTCAGCTTCAGATACGGAAGGGCGGTCTCTTTTGCCTTCGACCCTCATCAAGTATTGTGAGGAACTGATGCCAAACCATCAGCAAGCCCTCTATGTGTTAGATCCAGAGCAGTTGGAAGATCAGCAGCAATTAAAATTTGTAACAAACGAGCATGTCTCGTTATCCTATACCGTTTCGCAGCTGCAACAATGGCTCAATCAATATCCGATCAGCGGCGTATGGTGGAGTGTATATAATCATTTGATGACCTCGTCCAACCGTGACGTATCAAAAAAAATCATGTCCAGCTTGTTCTTTACAAATAGAGCGAAACGTTTAAAGCCGAATGTCACAAAAGAACTTTACGGTGACCATATTCAGGGCAGTGTTTCAAGAATGGAGAAATTCAATGCATGTGCATTTTCTCATTTTGCTTCCCACGGGTTAAAACTAAAAGATCGACAATTTTACAAATTAGAAGCACCTGATATCGGCCAGCTCTTTCACTCGGCTTTAAAACTGATTTCAGATACGCTTGTTGAACAAAAAAAGGATTGGAAAAACTTAACGAAGGAAGATTGTGTGACCTACTCAAGGCATGCAATCGAACAGCTGGCTCCACGTCTGCAAAAAGAAATTTTATTAAGCTCTAATCGGCATGCTTATATAAAAGAAAAGCTCCAAAAAATCCTCATCAGGGTGTCTTCTATATTAAGCGAACATGCAAAAGTGAGCGGATTCTCTCCGGTTGGACTTGAGTTAGGTTTTGGAGGTCAAGGACCTCTGCCGCCGTTTACTTTTCAATTAAAAAACGGCTGCACGATGGAGCTTGTTGGAAGGATTGACCGAGTGGATAAAGCAGAAGGATCAAAAGGACTTCTATTAAGAATTGTCGACTATAAGTCCAGTGAGAAGGGACTTGATCTAGCAGAAGTTTACTACGGTTTAGCCTTGCAAATGCTCACTTATTTAGACCTGACCATTACGTATTCTAAAGAATGGCTTGGCATGGAAGCGACACCGGCAGGAATTTTATACTTCCATATTCATGACCCGCTCATTCAAGCCCCTATTCCGCTCGCAGAGGATGCAATTGAGCAGGAAATATTGAAGAAATTTAAAATGAAGGGTCTATTGCTCGAAGATGTGGAAGCAGTGAAGTTGATGGATCAAACACTCGAATCAGGAAGATCACAAGTCATCCAAGCTGGTTTGAAAAAGGATGGTTCTTTCCGATCTGACTCTGCGGTATTAAGTGAAGATCATTTTCATATTCTCACAAAACACGTTCGGCGAACCTTTGAAGAGGCAGGAGAAAGAATTACAAGCGGTGAGGTAGAGATAAACCCATATAAATTAAAGGATCAAACCCCTTGCCGCTTTTGCTCCTTTAAGTCTATTTGCCAATTTGATGAATCAATAGAAGATAATGAATTTAGGGTGCTCACCTCTGAGAAGGATGATGTCATGTTAGACCGGATCAAAAAAGAAGGGGATCAGTATGCAAATACCAAAACCGAATAATAGTACTTGGACAGATGACCAATGGAACGCCATCGTTTCAGAAGGACAAGATATTCTTGTTGCTGCGGCTGCAGGGTCAGGGAAAACAGCGGTCTTGGTTGAACGGCTCATTCGAAAAATGACTCGGCCGGAGCAGCCAGTTGATGTGGACAGGCTGCTCGTAGTGACTTTTACCAATGCTTCAGCAGCAGAAATGAAGCACCGGATCACTGAAGCACTTGAAAAAGAACTATCTAAAAACCCTGGTTCCCTTCATATGCGGAGACAGCTGTCACTTATGAATCGTGCCAATATTTCTACCTTGCACTCCTTTTGTTTGCAAGTTCTCCGTACCTTTTATTATGAGATTGACATTGATCCAGGTTTTCGTTTGGCTGATCAAACAGAAGGAGAATTACTAGGAGATGAAGTGTTAGATGAACTGTTTGAGGATGAGTATAAGGCTGGAAAGCCGTCATTCTTTGAACTCGTTGATCGTTACACATCTGATCGGCATGATTTAGATCTTCAATGGCTTGTCAAAAGAATTTATGAGTTTTCTAGGTCACATCCAGCGCCCGAACAATGGATGCGGGCATTCCTTTCTCTTTATGATGTGGATACACAGACAAAGGTAGAAGAGTTACCCTTTTATCCATATATCAAAGAGGACCTTTCTCTCGTTTTAAGAAGCTGTCAGGAACTGCTGGAACAAGCGCTCACTTTATCAAAAGAGCCGGGCGGTCCAGCACCGAGAGCAGAGAATTTTATAGATGATTTAGAGCAAGTAAATGAATTAATAAGGCAGCAAGATGATTTTGGGACACTTTATGAGCTTTTGCCAAACATCAATTTTAAAAGGTTAAAGACTTGCAAAGGGGATGACTATGACCCAGCTCTGTTAGAAAAAGCAACAGATGCACGCAATCAAGCCAAAAAACAATTAGAAAAGCTAAAAGATGAATACTTTATGCGCAGTCCCGATCAGCATTTAAAAAGCTTGGCTGAAATGAAGCCAGTTGTAGAAACACTTGTAGAGCTTGTGATTCAATATGGAGAGCGTTTCGAAAGAGCAAAACAAGAAAAATCAATCGTAGACTTTTCGGATCTAGAACATTATTGTTTGCGCATTTTAGCGAAGCAGGACGCAGAAGGAAATCTCATTGAAACAGAAGCGGCTAAATACTATCAACAGCAATTTGAAGAAGTACTTGTGGATGAATACCAGGATACAAACCTTGTCCAAGAAACGATTTTAAAGCTCGTGTCTAAAGGAAAACATCCTGCCGAAGGCAACCGCTTTATGGTTGGTGATGTGAAGCAGTCCATTTATCGCTTTAGACTTGCAGAGCCGATGCTCTTTTTAAATAAATATAAACAATTCAAAGCAGACAGCAAAGAAACAGGTAAAAGAATTGATCTAAATAAAAACTTCCGCAGCCGGGCTGATGTTTTAGACAGTACCAACTTTCTGTTCAAACAGCTGATGGGAGAAACAGTTGGAGAAATTGAATATGACGAACAAGCTGAATTAAAGCTTGGAGCGAGTTATCCGCAAAGCGAAGACACGACGTCAGAAATGCTTCTTGTTCATTTAGATCAGCACGACACAGAAAACGATGAAGAACGAGAAGAGCTAGAGACGGTACAATTTGAGGCGAGAGTGATTGCGAAGAAAATAAAAGAATTGGTAGAACAGCCTTTTCAAGTGTACGATGCAAAACAGCAGCTGACCCGCAACTTGCAGTATCGAGACATTGTGATCTTGCTTCGCTCAATGCCGTGGGCTCCGCAAATGATGGAAGAGTTGAAGAAGCAGGGAATCCCTGTTTATGCGAATCTTTCCTCAGGTTATTTTGAAGCTACAGAAGTATCTGTCATTCTTTCTTTGTTAAAAGTGATTGATAATCCATATCAAGATATTCCGCTCGCTGCTGTTTTAAGGTCACCTCTTGTTCATTTAGACGAAAATGAGATGGCACTGATTAGAACAAGTGATAAAAAAGGCACTTATTATGACGCTGTGAAGGCATTTATGAGTGTGACACACTCTGATCATCCGACATGCAGAAAGCTGGAGCGTTTCTTCCTTCAATTACGCAAATGGCGTGATTTTTCGATTCAGCATTCGGTAGCAGAACTGATTTGGGAAGTGTACCGAGATACACAATATCTAGATTATGTCGGCGGGATGCCAGGAGGTAAGCAAAGACAGGCAAACCTTCGGGCTTTATATGATCGAGCGAAACAGTATGAAAAGGCTGCATTTAGAGGGCTATTTCGATTTCTTCGATTTATTGAAAGAATGCAAGAGCGTGGAGATGATCTTGGAGCGGCAAAAACGTTCAGTGAAACAGAGGATGTTGTCCGCATGATGACCATTCATAGCAGTAAAGGACTCGAATTCCCTGTTGTGTTTACTGCAGGACTTGGCAGGAACTTTAATATGATGGATCTAAATCAGTCCTACTTGCTCGATAAAGAATTAGGTTTTGGCAGCAAATATATTCATCCTGAGCTAAGAATTAGTTATGCAACATTACCGCTGATCGCGATGAAAAAAAAGATGAGAAAAGAACTATTATCTGAAGAACTGAGGGTTCTATATGTGGCGCTCACAAGGGCGAAAGAAAAATTATTTTTAGTCGGTTCTGTCAAAAATCAAGTGAAAGCTTTAAGCAAGTGGCAAAATGCCGCAAACGGAGACGACTGGCTCCTCCCTGATTTTGAACGTTATCAAGCGAGAACATACTTAGATTTTATTGGCCCTGCTCTTATCCGTCATCAAGCGATGTCATCTCTTTTAGAAGAATCGAGAGAAGTCGTTCTCTCTCATCCATCATCATTTTCTATCACCTTTCATCAAGCGTCCGATCTTCTAAAAGAAGACATGTTACTTGAAAAACAAAAACAAGACGAAGTGGTACAAGCATTAATGGAAGGGGTGCCTGTTGAAGGATATGGCGAGTACGAGGAGGAAGTAAAAGAAAGGCTTTCATGGCGATATCCATATTTAGCGGCCTCCCAAGTAGGGACAAAGCAGTCAGTTTCTGAGATCAAAAGAATGAAAGAAATACAGGATGAATACAGTGTGCCTTCTTCCGTTCGAAAAGCTCGTGCGACATTGTACGAACGACCGGCTTTTATGAAGAAAAAAACACTCACAGCCGCAGAACAAGGGACGGCCATGCATACAGTCATGCAGCATATCCCTCTTCCTTCAAATGAACCATATGATGAATCTCGTGTAGAAGAGCTGCTCCATTCTTTAAAAGAGAAAGACTTACTAACAGATGAACAAATCCAGTCCATCAATCGAGAAGGAATTGTGGCCTTCTTTTCTACTGCTATTGGTCAAAAACTGCGGAAAGCGGACTGGGTGAAACGAGAAGTATCGTTTAGTATGGTTTTACCGGTTAAAGAGGTATACAGCCATATTGATGCAGAAGGTGAACCTGTGCTCATTCAAGGAATGATTGATTGTTTATTTGAAGCAGATGGCAAGCTCTATTTACTTGATTATAAAACAGATCGAGTGACTGGCAGATTCTCAGGTGGCTTAGAGGAAGCTGAAGCGATGTTAAAAAAACGCTATGAAACGCAAATATCGTTGTATACAGCAGCGGTAGAGCGTTTAACAAACAGAACATTAGAGGAGAAAATCCTTTATTTCTTTGATGGAAATCTAGAAATTTCTTTATAGGTGGAATGAATGAGAGGTGAATCACATGAGGATTCTGCATACAGCGGATTGGCATCTAGGGAAAACCCTTGAAGGCCGAAGCAGGCTTGAGGAGCAAGCGGAGTTTTTAGATGAATTAAATCAAATCGTCAAGGATGAACACATTGATGTCATTGTGATGGCAGGCGATGCCTTTGATACAGTGAACCCTCCTGCTCGCGCAGAACAGCTTTTTTATGAAAGTCTGTCTGCATTATCTGATAAAGGAAAGCGTCAGGTGGTTGTGATCTCTGGCAACCATGATAACCCAGACCGTTTATCAGCCGCATCTCCTTTAACGAATGAGCAGGGGATTCATTTAATTGGATATCCGACAAATGATTTAATTCATGTCGATGTTCCTTCTGCAAGTGAACGTCTATCTATTGCCGCACTCGCTTACCCATCCGAAGCAAGGCTAAACGAGGTGCTGGCTGAAACATTTGAAGAGAAACTGCTCCGTGATCAGTACAATTTAAAAATACAACAAATGTTTCAACATTTAAGCAACCAATTTCAGGCGGATACGGTTAATATCGCAACAAGTCATATTTATGTGGCAGGTGGCAGTCAAACGGATTCGGAAAGGCCGATTGAAGTGGGAGGCGCATATACCGTTGCGGCCGAAAGTCTGCCTGAGGCGGCTTGTTATGTCGCACTGGGGCATTTGCATCGCCCCCAAACCATTAAACGTGCCAAAACGATTGCCCGCTATTCTGGCTCTCCACTTGCATACAGCTTTTCTGAAGCAGGCTACGCCAAATCAGTCACCATTGTGGATGCAAAACCGAATGAAACAGCAAGCTGGAAAGAAGTGTTTTTATCAAGCGGTAAACCACTTATGAAGTGGAAGGCGACTGAAGGGCTGAGCCAAGTACACAGTTGGCTGGATGAAAAGCGGGATCTTCAAGCCTGGATTGATTTAGAGATTCACTTAACAGATCAGCTGTCGATCGAACAAATTCATCAGCTTAGAAAACAGCATAGTGGATTTGTCCATATTAGACCAAAGTTTAAAGAGTTACAGCAAAAAGAAGAACAAAAACAAGTGGAAAAGCTCTCGATTGAAGAGCGGTTCGTGAAATTTTATGAGCGTCAGACAGGTGGAGGTCTACCTGATGAAAAAACCGTCAAGCTATTTTTAGAGCTTGCCAATGACATGCAAGAGGAGGAAGCGAATTGAAGCCGATCACGCTAACCATTAAAGGACTTCATAGCTTCAGAGAAGAGCAAACCATTGACTTTAGCTCCTTATGTGATGCAGGTGTGTTTGGTATTTTTGGACCGACTGGAAGCGGAAAATCGTCCATATTAGATGCCATGACACTAGCACTCTATGGCAAGGTCGAACGTGCACTCAATAATACGCATGGTATTTTGAACCAAGCTGAAGAAAAGCTGTCTGTCTCCTTTACGTTCGCTTTGCAAAGGGAACACCATATTTCTTATAAAGTGGAACGTGCCTTTAAAAGGGCAGATGAAATGAAGGTTAGAACGACGTTATGCCGATTGATTGAAATTGGTGATACGCAGACAGTTCTTGCAGATAAAGCAAGTGAGGTCAATCGTAAAATAGAAGAATTACTTGGTTTAACCATTGACGATTTTACGAGAGCGGTTGTTTTACCCCAAGGAAAGTTTGCGGAATTCCTTTCATTGAAAGGAGCCGACAGACGCCAAATGCTGCAGCGTTTGTTTAATTTGGAGAAATATGGTGATCAGCTCGTCAAACGTTTACGCGCAAAGGCTCAAAAACACTATGGTCAGAAAAACGAACTGCTGGCTGAACTGACTGGATTAGGAGAAGCTGGTCCAGAGGCATTAGCGAAAGCTAAAGAAGCAGCTGCGCAGGCGCAAGCTATTTTTCATGAGAAAAAACAAACGCGGGACGAAGCGTTCACTGCTTTTACAAAAGCGCAAGCCATCTGGCAGTATCAAAAGGAACAAGAAGCGTACGAGAAGGAACAACACAACCTCAATCTGCTGGCATCCACGATGGAAGAGAAAAAGAATCAACTTCACATTGCAGAGCAGGCAGAGACATTAAAGCCTTATGCGGATGCATTAACAAAGGCTGAAAAGCAGCTCTCTCAAGCATCAAAAGAGAAGCAGGAAGCAGAAAAACATTTACTTCATCAACGAACGATCTATGATCAAATGACGCAGGAGTATGAGCAAACGCGGCAAAAGAAAATGGAAAATGAGCCAGAGCTTCTTCAAAAGAAAGAGCAGCTGATTCAATTAAAAGAAATTGAACGAAAAAAAGAAACAGCTCTTCAGGAAAAGACCGTACTAGAGCAGCAAAACCATGAAAAAGCGCAGCAATTGACTCAAAAAAAAGCGGAAGCCGAAAACGTGCAATCTTTATTAGAGCGTGCGCTTGCGAAACAAACACAGTTGAAGCATGAGCTGGAACAATTACAAGTCTCTGTCAAAGAGCGGAAACTTGTACAAGACGCACTTCGTTTCAGTGAAAATGTTCAAAGAATGAATGTGAGCATTCAAAAGGAAGAACAAAAGATTGAGGAGCTAAGACAGCGTTCAGCACAGGCGACACAATCGTATGAAAAGCTTCAAAAACAGCAAAAAGATCATCATGAAAAAATAAATCAATCGTTTCAAGCGATAGAGCAATTGTATTTTTATGTATGTGAATTTGAACGAGGTCTTACAGAATGGAGTCATAAAGAGCAGGACAAAAAACAAGAAAAATTAAAACAGCGTGATGTTGTCAGATCGGCAGAATTAAGAAAAGAATTAGCGGCAGAGCTAGTAGACGGTGAACCATGTCCTGTTTGTGGATCGATTCATCATGATCCAAAGGCTGTGATAGACAATGTCCATGAAGAAACGGTTGCCCAAATTGATGAATGGATTGTAAAAATGGATAAAGAGCTCAAGCTGGCAGAGGAATATGCTAGAGACATGTTTGCTGCAAAGCAGCTGCTTGAAACGCATGCCAATCAATTAGTTAAACAGTTCTCCTTTTTATCTCAAAAAGCCCCCGATTCTGAAGTAGCTGCAGCAGTAGAAGCAGTACAGAATCCGCAGTCTTTGCACCAGCTGATTCAAGAATGGAAAGGCGTAAAACAAGATATTCAAGCAATCGAAAGCAAACGAGCTCGTTTAATGGACGTCACTTATGATCAAGCGGCAGAAATGAGCAAAGTCAAAGATCAACTGACATTTGAGCAGCAGCGCATACAAGAACTAGACATGCTGATCAAGGAGCTTCGATCTGAGCTTTCCGAACAACTGACGCAATTTGAACAGACCTTTCCTCACCTGACAATCAACCAAGTGCAGGAAATGCAGCAACAAATTGATGAAAAGGATCAACAAGCGGAAGGTTATCAAGAGCGTATTGAGAAGAGTATTTCTTTTCTAGAGGAAAAACAGCAGGCAAAAGAGCATCTGCAAACAGCCATATACGATCTAGAGAAGGAACTCGATAAGCTGGCGCATCAGCTGGGAAGCCAGCAACACCTGATCGATCAATATGAAACAGATTTACAGCGATATCCTTTAAAAGCCGCTTCTCTTTCTGATGAACTGGACGAAGTTCAACAATCTCTTGCTCATTTAAATGAAAAAGAACAGCAATCGTACGAGCAATTTAAGCATGCACAGCAATTATTTAGTGAGGCACAAAGCCATTTCTCAAGCAGTGAACGTCAGCTCCAAGAGGCGAAGCGGCGAAAACAAGAAGCTGAGAAAGCGTGGCAAAAAGAAACAGCATCTACTCCTTTTGCTCATCCTCAGGAGATAGCACCTGCTTTAATGGATCGATCTGTACGTCTTACAGTCAAACAGGAAATTGATGAATTTGAGGATAAAAGAAAGCAATGTGCAGCAAACTTAAAGCGAATTTCTGAACTGTTAAAAGGTGAGTCGCTGGATGAAGACGAGTGGACAGACATTCAACTAAAAAAAAAAGCGGCGGAAAAAGCGCTTGAAGAAGCGACAGCGCTGAGTGGATCTGCACAAGAGCATCTGCGAGTGATTGAAGCAAACCATCAGCGCTTTGCAAGCATTCATGAACGCCTTGAAGAACTGCAGCAAGAAATTGACCGGCTGGATAAGCTTCAAACTGTGTTTAAAGGGAATACATTTGTTGAGTTCCTAGCAGAAGAACAGCTAGAAAGTGTCAGCCGTGATGCTTCTCATCGTCTTGGGATTTTGACAAGACAAAGGTATGCCATTGAAGTCGATTCAGAGGGCGGTTTTGTGATGCGGGATGATGCCAATGGAGGTGTCAGACGTCCGGTATCCAGCTTGTCTGGGGGAGAAACTTTCCTGACGTCTTTAGCACTTGCTCTTGCTCTGTCTGCACAAATTCAGCTGAGAGGTGAGTTCCCGCTGCAATTCTTCTTCTTAGATGAAGGATTTGGTACACTCGATCAAGACTTGTTAGATACGGTGATTACAGCATTAGAGAAGCTGCAGTCTCAAAATTTAGCTGTTGGTGTGATCAGCCATGTGGAAGAATTAAAGATGAGACTGCCAAAGAAACTGATTGTCCACCCAGCAGATCCAAGCGGGAAAGGAACAACAGTCTCGATGGAATTAATGTAAAGTGAGGTGATCTCAGGATGGCAAAGCAAACGATTGGATTATGTGAGCTGTGCGGAAGACAAGAGGTCGTCCTTACGGAACATCACTTGACCCCAAAAGAAGAGGGCGGGGCCTTTCTACCGACTGCCTTCCTGTGTATCCCTTGCCATAAACAAGTACATGCTCTTTATACAAACCAGGAGCTTGCCGCACGTTTGAATACGCTGGATGCACTAAGACAAGATGAAAAGCTTGTTCCGTACATCAAATGGATTCGAAAGCAGCCGGCAAGCAAGCTGGTCAAAACAAAGAAATCAAGACAACGCAGAAAGAAATGAGCATAAAAAAGCGCTCCTCTAAATGAAATGAGTGTAGAGGAGCCGCTTTATGCATTGCCTACCATATTCTGATCATTTAAGTCAGGATCCACATAGTTGGTGGCGCTAATGCCATTATTTAAAATCAAGAAATCTCCGGTATTCCCCGCTCCAGAGCCTAAAGCAGATTTTGAAGAACTTTTAGGCGAAAGATAAAATGAGTCACCGACGTTTACGACGCCCCCAGAAATCGAGTTAATGTAAATGGGTCCGACAATTGCTGGCATAATCGACATCCTTTATTCGAAGTCATATCACCATCATATGCGAAGGTAGGTCCAATTGTGAGTTTGGCGGATGTTCGTCATTGTTGCTAAATAACTCTCGAATATGCTTCACTCGCGCAACGGCATTTATTCCGCACGTAGAGCCAATTTGATAGATAGAGGAGGAAGAGACCCCTTCTACATGAATGGACGACACTTTAATGAGAGGCTTTTCATGATAAAAGGCCGTTCTAACCGCTCGTTCTGGCAGCATCAATGGGATCGGCTCATAATACACTTCAAATTCTTTTGCATCTAGGTTTTCAGCTTCATTTCCATAAAACAAACTAATGGTTCGCTGAACAGCTAACACCTTCACGTTCGGGCATAGCTCTTGTGTATCACCAATTTGAACAACACTCGCAATCCCGACAGAATTCACCTTCGAGAACTTTACTTGAGATGTGCGCTTGATCATTATCGAGGGGCTAGAGGAACAAACGGGCCAATAATTAATGATTCTGGCGGTGTATCGAAAATCGATGACAGTTGTACGTGATCCGTGTCCCCGATAATAAATAGGGAAGAGGACGATACCCCAACTACTTTAATGCTTCCGGTTTCGATGTTGCGGTTGACGACTGTGAAATTCATCCGTTTTCCTCTCCTTTCGTTTCATTTGGAATATGGGCTAAAAAGTGCTCGATTGCCCGTTTGACATCATGTTTCACGTATTCAGCAATTTGCTCGGAACGTTGAAGCGGGGTCATATCTTCCCTTTGAGGCAGCTGCCCCGCATAATATTTGATTCTGCTGTCTATTTGTTTTCGAATGTCCTCAATGATATGGTGTTTGTTGCTTTCATCAAGCGAGCCTTCGTATCGCTGCTCTAGTTCTTCAAGAAGCTGCGGTGCTTCTTCATTTAAGAATGCATCGACAAGCTGGCGTGTTTGATTGAAAAATTGATCAGCCATTTCTTGCTGCATCATTCCAATTCCCGGAGTTGTTGTTTGGCCCACTTCAAAATTTTGAACACTATTTGGATCAGATGGATTGAGGCCGATATTTAATGTGCCTTCCAGCCGCTCGATTTTCAGTTGATCAAATTGATAATCAATCCGTTCAATCGTTGTTGTCGGTTTATCTTTGATCATTTGCATTTCTTGCTGAAGCTCGTTAAGCCTTTTTTCAAGCATCATGATTTGCTGTGTTTGCTTTTGAATGATGCCATACATTTGTGAAGCGCTGTTTTGATAGTCATACATATGCATACACCTCCGGGGATTGCAGATGAACTTATGTTGTTGGTGACTGAAGCGGTACAAAAGGTGCCGTGCTTGCGCCTTGAGCTTCTTGAATTCCTTGTG
This sequence comes from Bacillus sp. XT-4, assembly GCF_050864245.1. Taxonomy (NCBI): domain Bacteria; kingdom Bacillati; phylum Bacillota; class Bacilli; order Caryophanales; family Bacillaceae; genus Bacillus; species Bacillus sp. XT-4. The sequence continues at coordinate 703,502 of NZ_JBPAFI010000002.1, read as the reverse complement.
TGCCTGCTGCGGCAGGTGCTGCTTCTACGTAGCTACCAGTGTTATACAGATTGGAGAGTGCTTTGATTGATCCAGCACTGCCGATTTGAAGAACGGATGAGTTACTCACAGACTCCACACGTAAGTAATTAATTTGTATCGCTTGATTAATATAGAAGTTCAATGGATTCTCACTCCTTACAAGTTACCAACAAGCGGTTGATCAATGACATCACTATCATACGTATTTGTCACACTTTTATAGTTGCTAATGCGTAATTGATCACCAGTGTTAAAACTGCCTGCGCCGGCAAACGTTTTAACCTGACTATTTGGAGAAATGGTGATGCAATCTCCAACATGAACGACTCCGCTCGTTCCGACGGCATTTACTTTAAAGGCTCCAACAATAGCCGGCATAGCGGTGCACATCCTTTAGAAAAATAGGGCACTTCGTTTTTGGGCGTTTCACCATAGCTTATGATGGGTCTTTTAATATGTGATTGTCTTTTTGAAGAACTTTGATGAGAGGAATGAAGTGTATGGTTTACCCTTTATTCGAGCATTCTTTAGAGGTGGTTTTGATGCCTTTATTTAAGAGTGTGTCAAGCTCTTGACTGCACCTGATGGTTTCTTCGGCATTCATTCCGAATTTTTTTGCGGTCTCAATTAAATGTAATCTTTTTTGTTCAATTTCATAATTGATCATAACGGACGCCAACTCTCACATTTTTTATCAAATAGAAGGATATGGTTAGTATACCCTATTTTTCTATAAAAAAAGCTCTTTCGTCAATATGAGAACTAAAGTGACAAAATTCGAAAGTGTCTTTACAGGTGCGATGTCTCTTTTTTAATCTCAGTTTGTAAATAACGTCGTCTTTTGTTGATATACTGTCGGATTAATTCTCGCTCTGAACGCAGCATGTCTTGTCGGTTTTTCGTATATGGATCTTCTCCAATTCGCTGATCAATCGAAGCATGCCATGTCTCAATGATGGGGAGAAGCCGTTTTTCTAAAAAATGTGTATCTAGTACGTGCTGGAAAAGGGCATAATAGTCTCTTTTAAATGCAGGGATGTCTAGTAATCTAGCGGTTAATGTATTGAAACCGCTGACTGGAATATAATCAAACGCCATTTCCTCTCCGTGAATATCACGACCCCAAGTCGCATCATAATCCCAAGGCATTACTTGAAACCTTCCTTGATCATTCACATAAAGGGCATAGTTATGAACAAAGCCATCAAAATTTTGGGTACACACAACACCAATGAGCCAGCGGAAATATTGTGTTACATCAAGGTACTGCTCAATCTTACTTGCAAACGTGTCGTCCCTTGCGGTGTTCAAAAAGTAAATAAATTCACTCAGCTGCTTGTCGTGTTCAGGAGTTCCCGTTTTTTTCTCATAACCGAGAAGAAGATGTTTTTTAGGCTTTTTATCAAATGAACTTAAAAGAGAGAAATTGGCGTCATCATCTACAGCATAATAAATGCCGCCTCCATGCAGCTGTCGTTTTTGGAGGAACAGCTCATCTACAGATTCTATTTTTAAATAAATGCCTTCTTTTCTTCCATTAATGGTCAGAAACACATGAGAAGCGGACGGGCTGAACACACCCATTTGTTCAAAGAAATAAAAAGACAGCCTGTTGCGAATGAAAGAAGGATCATTGTACTCTGCATTTAAGTGAAAAAGGGATTCGCCCTGTCTTTGCTTTGGTTTTCGATATTCAATTTGATATGATTTTTTCTTGAGCTTTCGAATGTGTGATCCTCGGTATGAGGCATAAATATGTGACTTGGTTTGGCCGGTTTTCAGAATGGCCTCGACGGGTTCATCGTTCCATACGTCCTTTTTTAATTCCATGAGATCTTTTGGATGAATCCAGATATCCAGTTGTTTTAAAGGTTCTGTGTCCATGCGTTCATCACCCTCCTATATCTCCTCCACTATATGAAAATGAAGGAATGTCCTGTACCTGCTGGTAGGTATTCATGGAGTTTTCTAAGAAAGAGGCATTCGCCAAGAACACTTGTCTATCGAGTCTCGTAACATAAAGCAGAGAAGATAAACAGCTTTGTCTGTTTGTTTTGTCAGCACAGATTGGGAGGGGAATTGTTCGTGAGCACATTTGATCATTCTCATATTGAGCATGCAGTTGATTCACTTCGAAGTGAGGGGCGTGATCATCACTTAGATCGTGAACCTGAATCGGGACATTCACACAAATCATCTCGTTCTCGTCATTCAAATCGCCGTCACTGGTTCTTTGGTGGAGGCGGCTGCCGTAAGTCACATCGCAGCAAAAAAAGCCATAAAAGCTATCGTTCTAAAAAAAGTCGCTGCTCAAAGAAAAGTGTAAAGAGCGAGAAACCATGTAAAAGTAAAAAGTCGTATAAAAGCAAAAAGTCTTGCCGTAGCAAAAAGAGTGAACCAAAAAAATCATGCCGCAGCAAACACAGATCACATCATAAGAAAAGCTGCCGCAAATCACACCGTAGCCATCGATCTAAACGTTCTCATCACAAACGGAGTCACTCTTGCCGAAGATGCGGGAAGAAAAAACATCATTCCCGCCATCAAGGAAATGTTGATCGTAAATGGGATCAAGGGAATATGTGGGAGTATCGACGCTACCGCTAAATGTCAGGTCTTCATTTTTGAAACCCTTTTTAAAAGAGAGTATGATAAAAAAGGGTTTTTTTTATTTCGTAGAGAAATAAAAATGAGACATCATAATGTAGTGAAATGAAGATTGTGAGGGGAAAACATGAAGTTTTTTACAGGTGAGATACATAACAGATTGTTTATCGGGGTCGTCATTGATGATGAATGGGTGATGGACGTCAAAAAGGCAGAAGCAAAACTATTTGAGCTAGAAACATTGCCAAACTCTTTATCTGAATGCATCAATATGGGGGACAAGTTTGTCGAACACGTCAAACAGCTTCTTGATTGGGCGGAGAAAAAAGAAGAAGACCGCGGCTCTTATGTCTATCCGCTTTCGGACGTGACACTCCATGCACCGATTCCAAAACCAACGAAAAACATCATGTGTGTTGGGAAAAACTATCAAGATCACGTCATGGAAATGGGAAGTGCGGCAGATATTCCTAAAGACGTGATGATCTTTACAAAGGCGCCTACCTCTGTTGTAGGGCATGAAGCGGACATTCTTCTACATGAAGATGTGACAAGTGAATTGGATTACGAAGGGGAGCTTGCCATTGTCATTGGCAAAACAGGAAAGAATATTGCTCCTGAAGAGGTCCACGATTACATTTTCGGTTACACCATTTTAAATGATATAACGGCAAGAGATTTGCAGAAAAAACACAAACAATTTTTCATAGGAAAAAGCTTAGATACAACTTGTCCAATGGGACCTTATATCGTTCACAAGTCAGTGATCGAGGATCATGGAGCACTCCATGTGGAAACAAAGGTAAACGGAGAGGTTCGTCAGTCTGCCAGTACGGAATTAATGATCTTCCCAATTGAAGACATTGTGTCAACTCTTTCAAAAGGGATGACGCTGGAAGCGGGAGACATCATTGCAACAGGTACACCTTCTGGAGTCGGCAAAGGTTTTGAACCGCCAAAATTTTTAGCCTCAGGCGATCAGGTTGAAGTAACAATTGAACCAATTGGGACGTTATCAAATCGCGTCAAATAAAGGCGTGTTGACACAGGATTGTCGCTTTGTGTTCGACTTATTTCGTGGTACGATGAGAAGGTAATTGTTCTGATAAAGGGGGAAATCACAAATGGGAACACATTTACATATTACAGCGTGGGTGCTAGGTATTATTTTATTTTTCGTTGCCTTTGCATTAGCAGGTAAAAACGATAAAGGCGCTAAAATTGTGCATATGATCGTACGACTGTTCTACTTGATTATTATTGCAACAGGCGTAGAGCTGTATGTTCGCACAGGAATGAAAATCCCGGGTTACGGGGGCGAGTATGTTGGAAAAATGATACTTGGTATTCTTGTGATTGGTTTCATGGAAATGGTCCTTGTACGCAAGAAAAAAGGAAAATCGGTGACGGGTGTATTCATTGGTTTTATCGTGGTTGCCATTGTGACCATTCTTCTAGGCTTACGTCTGCCGATCGGTTTCCATATCTTTTAAGATAAAAAGGGCATTGCTTATCAAAAGCAGTGCCCTTTTTATGTGAGATCAAACTGAGACATCAGCCGGTGACCGTCAGATGTCGTCCATTCCAATTGAACTTGATTTGTACCCGAATGATGGTGGCATTGAAGGGCAAGTGATTGCATGTCTCCTGAAAACTGAAAAAAAGACACGCGATGAGAAGGATGGAAGGAAGAGAAGACACAATCATAGACGGAAAAGCCAAGCTGTTCTACATGGTCAATGATCTGATAAAAGACGCTTTCTGGTACGAACATAAGCAAATCAAGCCACCCTTTAGAAAGAGACGCTGTATATTGAATGCGTTCACCGCCTTTTACCTCCATCAACTTCCCATTATCACAAAGAACGACAGACCCGAGCAATTCTCCTTTTGTCCATCGATCCTTTTCTTTCAAACAGATCATAGAACTTTGAAGGCTTTCAGGCAGCATGATGTCTCCTTCTTCGTCTTCAATCAGACAATGACCGTTTTCCATCAGTAAGTACCCGTTACACCATTTTGGGTGGTTTTGCTGAAGATAGGTCATGCGGTTCTCCATTCGCAAAACCTCCTTTCCTCTTTCTTTTCTTACCAAATGAAGCTTGTCCTATACACAGGGCAAAAAAGGACAAATCAACTATCAAGGAGACGATGCATAAACTAAGAAAGGCTAAATGAGAACACTTGATGAAAAACGGATGGGAGCTGATGATGATGTGTGGAATAACAGGCTGGGCAGACTTTAAAAAGCAGCTCATCCAACAGGATCATGTAATCAATCAAATGACAGATACATTATCTAAACGAGGGCCGGATGATACAAATACGTGGAAAAGTGAGCACGTTCTTTTCGGCCATAAACGGTTAGCTGTTGTCGATGTTGAAGGTGGAAAGCAGCCGATGACATATACCCATCAACACCATGATTATACGGTGGTATACAATGGAGAACTCTATAACACGGAGGATATACGAAAAGAATTATTCAAAAGGGGGCACCGCTTTCTTGGGCATTCTGATACAGAGGTTCTTCTTCACGCCTATACAGAATGGAAGGAAGAGTGTGTGACCCATTTTAATGGAATTTTTGCATTTGTCATTTGGGATAGTGAGCGTGAATTATTATTTGCAGCGAGAGACCGGCTCGGTGTCAAGCCATTTTTCTATACAGAACGTCATCATTCCTTTTTGTTTGGTTCAGAAATCAAAGCACTTCTGGCTCATCCTGAGATGAAAGCCAAAGTCGATCATGAAGGCTTATCAGAAATTTTTGGCCTAGGGCCGTCTAGAACACCAGGGCAAGGCGTATTTAAAGGGGTGAAAGAGCTGAGGCCGGCACATGCCCTAACCTTTTCAAAAGATGGTTTGCGTGTGTGGAGGTACTGGAATGTCAAAAGCAAGCAGCATACAGACTCGCTTGATGACACCGCTCAGCACGTGAAGGAACTATTTACGGATGCCGTTACAAGACAGCTCGTCTCTGATGTGCCTGTATGTACGTTTTTATCGGGTGGAGTGGATTCTAGTGCCATTACAGCCATTGCCGCCAAGCACTTTGAGAAAATAGGGAAAGCCCCGCTGCATACGTATTCCGTTGATTACGACGGAAATGATCAATTCTTTGAAGCAAGTCAATTTCAGCCCAATGCTGACGGGCCGTGGATTGATCGAATGACCAAAGCGTTTCAAACGAATCATCACAGCTGTATCATCGGGCAAAAAGAGCTGGCTTCTTATTTGAAAGAAGCGGTTGAAGTGCGAGATTTGCCGGGGATGGCAGATATTGATTCTTCCTTACTATGGTTCTGCCGAGAAATTAAAAAGGATTTTGTTGTTGGTTTATCAGGTGAATGTGCAGATGAAATTTTTGGAGGTTACCCATGGTTTCACATGGCAAGCGAAACCAATGGATTTCCGTGGATGAGATCAACGGAAGCACGCATTCAGCTTCTTCAAGACTCATGGCAAAAGAAATTATCACTGAAGGAATATGCGCAAAGCAAATATGAAGAAACCGTGGCAGAAACCCCTCTTTTAGATGGAGAAACCGGAGTAGATAAAGCCCGAAGAGAACTTTTTTACTTAAATATGATTTGGTTTATGACCACGCTTCTGGATCGAAAAGATCGTATGAGCATGGGGGCGAGCCTTGAGGTACGTGTTCCATTCGCAGATCATCGTCTTGTTGAGTATGTATGGAATATTCCTTGGGAAATGAAAATGTATGGAAATCGGGAAAAAGGGGTTTTGAGGAAAGCATTAGAGGGAATTTTACCGAATGAAGTGCTTTATCGCAAGAAGAGCCCTTATCCGAAAACACATCATCCTGCTTATACTCAGGCGGTAAAAGAGATGTTAACAGATTGTCTCGCGCAAAAGGATTCTGTGCTTCATGAATTTTTAGATCCACATCAATTAAAACAGCTGATTGAAACGGAAGGGGCTTCTTTCCAGGTTCCTTGGTATGGTCAGTTAATGAAAGGCCCACAGCTCATTGCCCATTTGGCACAGATTCATCATTGGTTTGAAACATATCGAATTGATATAGAAGCATAACAAAGGGTCGGCTTTCTTGCACTTGTTGAAAGGAAGTCGGCTTTTTTGCTACATAACATGAGACTTTTAGAGCACATCAAAAGTTGATCTAACCGCTTCAATTTGTATAATTAACTTAAAGTGAATTAATTTGGAGGAAAAAGGATAATGAAAATCATTGTGATCGGAGCAGGACCAGGGGGACTTGCAGCAGCTATGATGTTGCAAAGCAAAGGACATGATGTTCATATATATGAAAAACAGTCCTTTGTTGGCGGACGTAACTCTAAGTTTCAACTTGGTGATTTCACGTTTGATACAGGTCCTACTTTTCTCAGTATGATTCATATTGCAGAGGAGCTATTCACCTTTGCCGGTAAGAATCTCTATGATTATATAGATGTGATTGAATTAAAAGAAATGTATAGATTAATCTTTCAAGATGAGAAGCTTGATATGATTCGAGATCGAGACGAAATGTACAAACGACTAGAAGCCTTTGCACCTGGTGAGGGCGAAGGGTATGTACGTTTTATGAATGATACAAAACGAAAAATGGACAGCCTAACGCCGATTCTACAAAGTAAAATGGATCGTTTCCATCATTATTTGCGTCCAAAAGTCATCAAAGCACTTCCTCAGCTCTCATTAAATAAAAGCTTATATGATGTGCTGTCGGATTATTTCTCAAATGAATCAGTGAAATATGCCTTTACATTCCAATCAAAATATTTAGGGATGTCACCTTGGGAATGCCCAGGAGCGTTCTCAATTCTTTCCTTTATGGAGCATGACACAGGCGTTTATCACCCGAAAGGCGGAGTGAATCAGCTGTCAGAAGCGATGGCAAAGGCAGCTGTTGAATCTGGGGCTACCCTTCATCTATCAACTGGAGTTGAGAAGTTGCTGACGGAAGGCAGGAAAGTGAAGGGCATTCGCTTAGAAACTGGTGAAGAAATACAGGCAGATGAGGTCGTCGTAAATGGTGATTTTGCACACGTGATGACAAAGCTTGTAGAGCCGGGGCTTTTAAAGAAATATAGCGAGAAGAAACTGAAAAAGAAAAAATTCTCATGCTCCACCTTTATGCTGTACCTAGGTTTAGATATGATATATGATGAGCCGCATCATACCATCGTTTTTTCCGATGACTATGCGAAGTTCGTCAAAGAGATTACGAAAACCTTTGAGCTGCCGGATGATCCATCCATTTATATTCAAAATGCAAGTGTGACAGATGATTCGCTTGCGCCAAAAGGCAAGTCCGCTCTTTATGTGTTAGCACCCGTTGCCAATAATCAAAGCGGTATTGACTGGGAAGCGCATCAAGAAGAATTTAGAGAGCTTGTGCTGGATACACTGGAGCGGAAAACGGGCTTTAAGAATATCAGGCAGCATATTGAAGTCGAGCGGATGATCACGCCGAAGCATTGGGAAGAAGAGCTGTATGTATATGAAGGAGCTACATTTAATCTTGGACATCAGTTGACGCAGATGATGGTACTCAGGCCGCATAATGAATTTGATGAGTTGAAACACTGCTGGCTCGTTGGTGGAGGAACCCACCCAGGCAGTGGATTGCCAACCATTTTAGAATCAGCTCGTATTACGACAAATGCGATTCTGTCAAAAGAGAAACATACGCATAAAAGAGTGCCACATCAAGAAAAGGGGAGCGCCTCATGAAAAAACATATATTGATTGCTGGCGGCGGTATTGGCGGAATGATCTCAGCCCTCTATTTAAAAAAAGCTGGACATGATGTCACCCTTGTTGAAAAAAATGAACGGCTCGGCGGGAGACTTGCTTTTGTACGTGAGAAAGGATATAAAGTAGATGAAGGTCCGACCATTGTCCTACTTCCTGATATGTTAAAAGGCATTTTACATGACGTAGGCATTGATGAAACATCTCTTGATCTCTTGCAGCTCGATCCGCTGTATACGATCCACTATCAAGATGGAACCTCCTACACGAAATACTCTGATACACGGCGACAACTAGAAGAAATCAAACGTGTATTTCCAAAGGAAGAACAGGGATATTTAACATTTATGCAAGAAATGACGGATCGGTTTCAAGAAGGGCAGGAAGCTTTTCTAGAAAAATCATTTCATGAAAAACGAACCTTTTTTACAAAAGCGAACATGAAGATTTTAATGAAATTAAAAGCATATCGAACCGTTCAAAGTTCTCTCAAAAAATATTTTTCAGATGAGCGCCTCCGAGATGCATATGCACTTCAAACCCTCTATGTCGGAGGAAATCCGTATGAAGCATCCGCCATTTATTCGCTTGTTTCATATAGTGAGCACGCACACGGAATTTACTATTTAAAAGGCGGATATGCGAGTTTAGTAGATATATTGGAGAGACAGCTCTTAAAGACGGGTGTACGCATAAGAAAAAGTGAAGAAGTCGCACAATTTGAGTTTGAGGGGAAACGTGTGGTCAAGGCAAAAATAAATGATGAGCACATAGTAGCTGATGCATTTGTGATGAACGGAGATTATCCAGCGGCGTTAAAACAGCTTGGTTTAGGTGAACAAGACCGGCGTAAATACGTTCCATCCTCCGGCTGCGTGATGGTGTATCTAGGGTTAAACAAAGTATACGATGAAGCACCTGTTCATCAATTTTTCATGGGAGAACACTTTGATCAGCATATGAGAGAGGTGTTCCAAACGAAAACGATACCTCAAGATCCATCATTTTATACGTTTAATCCATCGACCATCGATCCATCCCTTGCCCCAGAAGGCAGCAGTGTCCTATATATGCTCATTCCTGTTCCATCAGGAGATCACATCAACTGGGAACAAGAGACAGACTTTGTGGATAAAATGGTGGAGCGTCTTGAAAAAAGAGGCTTTCCACAGCTGCGAGAGGCGGTTGTCTGGCATAAGGTGAGAACACCGAATGATTCAATGCGAGAAGGATTGTTTGAAGGCGGCAGCTTTGGACTCGCTCCTAATTTGTTTCAATCAGGTGTGTTTCGCCCGCAAGTAAAGGTTGCAGATGTAGACAATCTATATGCGGTAGGTGCTTCCATCCATCCCGGCGGCGGGGTACCGATCGTGATGCAAAGTGCAAAGCTCATGGCTTCTGTACTGCTTAAAGAGCTGAACAACAGAAAGGAAGTGAAGCTAAGTGGTTGATGTGCAAACAGCATTGAAAATATGTGAAGAGACCATTCAAACCCATTCAAAAACGTTTTATCGTGCCTTTTCCATGCTGCCTAAAAAGAAAAGACAGGCTGTTTGGGCTGTTTATTCCTTTTGTAGGAGAGCGGATGACATTGTAGATGAGTCTCCTTCACCAAAGGAAGAACTGGCGTCTTTTCAGGAGGCATTTGAACGTTTCTTGCAAGGAGAAGTAGATCGTGATGATCCAATGTGGGTGGCGCTGGAGTATACATTTCAACAGTTTCGTATGGATGAATCCCCATTCCGTGACCTGCTGCGAGGACAGGAGATGGATTTAGAGCAGCATCGATATGAAACGTTAGATGAACTGCTCATCTATTCCTATCATGTCGCAAGTACAGTTGGATTAATGCTGCTTCCGATCATTGCACCGCGTAAAAAAGAACAGCTAAAAGAAGCAGCGATTTCCCTTGGGATTGGCATGCAGTTGACCAATATTCTTCGAGACATTGGTGAGGATAAGGCGGAAAGGAACCGCATTTATTTGCCAAAACAAGTCATGGATCAATTTGGGTATACAGAGCAAGAATTACAAGAAGGGATCGTCAATCAAGCCTTCCAGCACGTATGGGAATATATTGCGTTTGAGGCAGAGGCGTACTATGAGGAATTTTTTGACCATCTCCATGAATTCCCACTTTATTCAAGGATACCAGTGAAAGCAGCTGCTCACTTTTATAAGGCTATTTTAGATAAAACTAGAGAAAACGAATACCGCGTCTTTACGAAGCGGTCATATATTTCAACACAAGAAAAAGCACTTATTTTAGAAGATATTACGTAATGAAAAGAAGACAAAGGGGTAAAATAAAGTTCGTTTTAGCCCTTTGACAACAATCTGAAAGGACTGCACCCGCAGTCCTTTTTATGTGGAAGTAAACCGGTACTCCGTCCACACCCTTGAACGCCACCGCCTATACATGAAGATACCTCTTACCCATTCATCCACGATAAAAGAAATCCAAACCCCGATAAGGCCCATTTCAAGTTGAATGCCTAATAAATAAGCGATCGGAAGGCCGATGCCCCACATTGAAATCATCGCCATATAGACTGGAAACTTCGCGTCACCAGCTGCCCGCAAGGAGTTGATGATGACCATATTAAAAGAACGTCCAGGCTCTAAAATAATCGTCAATATGAGGAGGAGACTCGCTATTTGAATGATCTCACTGTTGCTAGTGAAAAAAGTAAGTAAATGCGTCGATGATAAAGATAAAGCAGTAGAAGAAAGAAGCGAGATGGCAATGGCCCAGTATAAGCTTTTCATGCATCTTCGATAGGCCGCATCAAATTCTTTCGCCCCGATCAGGCGCCCAATTAAGATTTGCGTTCCTTGGCTAATGGCGGCACCAAATAACATAATGAACATCATCAAATTCTGGGTATAGACTTTTGCTGCCAGTGCTTGCGTGCCCATAAATGTGATAAACAGCGTAATAATCATTTGAGAGCCATTATAAGAAAGCTGTTCTCCAGCAGAAGGAATGCCGATTTTTAGCAGTTTTTTTAAATGCGTTCGCTGGATGTAAAACATTCGCTTGAATGAAAACCGCAATCCAATGCGGTGTCGAACAATGAGGATCATGGCTGTTAGACCGATCAACCGTGCAAATGATGTGGAAAGAGCAACACCCATGACACCTAATACAGGGAAGCCAAATGGTCCAAAGATGACCAAATAATTACCAGCAACGTTTAACAGATTCATACCGATGGTGACATACATCGTATCTCTCGTGAATCCATAGCTTTTTAAAATAGCACTATAGGTCATAATGAGCGCCTGTATAAAAGACAGCAGGCCGACAATCTGTAAAAAGACGGTTGCATCTGGCATGAGCTCGCTTGATAATCCCATGATATGCAGGATGGGCACAGCTAACACAAACATAAGAAGACTGATCACAAAGCTAATGAGGAAGTTGGTGCCTAGTGATACATAGGCAACTAGGGTCGCTTCCTGATTGCGGCCCGCTCCTAAAAGCTGCGCAATGACAATCGTCGTCCCAGTCGTAATGAAGCTGAACATCACAATCAATAGATTTAGTAGCTGATTGCTTACCCCTACTGCGGCAACACTATTGTCAGAATACTGGCTGAGCATCAGTGTATCTGCGCTCCCCATCAGCATATATAAAGAGATTTCGATAAAAATAGGCCAAGTTAATGCAAATAATGAAGGGTGGGATTTTTCACTTTTGGCTTGAACCTTTTGTATTGTCAGTGCTTGTGGTTTCATCACATCACCTTCTTTCGTATAAATCCGATTTATAGTGTACCTTGCATCGACTATAATAAGAAGAGATGAAACCGAAACTTATTGGAGAAATCCGACTTCATAAGGGGATGAATATGGGTCCGTTTATTACATTTACTGTACCGCCATTTCCAGTCTATATTGCTTCAGGCAAAGGTGTATTCCACCCAGGAGAACGACATATCTCCAGAATTTTCACCGTATTTGATCTTCTTTATGTCACGAAAGGTGAACTGTGGATCACAGAAGACGAGGTGCCTCATCACGTAAAAGAGGGAGAATATATCATTTTATCACCGGGACTTGCCCATGGTGGACATCTTCCATGCAAAGAAGAAACACTTTATGAGTGGCTGCATTTTTCAATTGATTCATTTGAGTTTACAGATCGGCCGAGAGAACACTGGTTTGACATGAAGCAAAATCAAGCCACTTTTGAAAAAGCAGCAAGCTATGAATTTCGTCTGCCCCGAAAAGGAAAAGTGAAAGGGGGAAGCGTGCTACAGAAGCATCTTTCAGCGATGCGCGCTTTAAATGATGATGCGTCTGAACTTCAGCTCAAAAAGCAGCTTCAATTTGAGGAAATGCTCATTCATTTACAAAAAGAAGCATTTCATATTCCAAGTGCAAAGGAGACTGTCGCTTCAGAAGTGGTTCACTATCTTGAACGTCATTTTACGCAAAAATTACAGATGGAGAAGCTGGCAGAGATTCTCCATTATCATCCTGATTACATGACAAGGTGCATGCAGACCGTGTACGGACTGACGCCGAGCCAGTACATCAATCGACTCAAAATTGAAAAAGCCAAAAGCCTGCTTGCTTCAACGAATGAAAAAATAGCTCTCATTGCAGAACATGTAGGCATTGATGACCCTACTTATTTTTCAAAGCTGTTTCGGCAAAATGAAGGCATGACGCCAATCGAGTATCGTCATCTTGCTAAAAGAACGACAAAGTAAAGGAACGTGAACAGATGAAAGGAAAAAAAGAAGAGATTGTGAGCATACGTCCATTAGACGAAACCGATTTAGAAGTGGTATGGCATTTAAGGTTTAAAGCACCAGATCAGGCCTATCGAAAGTGGAATGCTCCGTATTTTATTGAACATGACATATCGCTTGCTGCATTTAAAAAACGCTATTTACAGGATGATTCTGTCCTGCCAAAACTATTTGGCATTGATGTCGGAGGTGAATTAAAGGGCACAGTTTCTTATTATTGGGAGAATGAACGCACACGCTGGCTGGAGTGTGGGATTCTTATTTATGACTCACGTTTTTGGAATGGGGGCGTTGGTACAAAGGCATTGCGTCTATGGATCGATGAACTCTTTTCACACATTGATATCCCACGCATCGGCCTGACCACCTGGTCTGGAAATGAACGCATGATGCGTTGCGCAGAGAAATGCGGGTTTATCCTTGAGGGAAGACTGCGTAAGGTACGTTACTATCAAGGGGAGTATTATGATTCGATGCGGTATGGGATGCTGAGAGAAGAATGGCAAAGCCTTCCGAATCATTCATTTGAATAGTTGTTTTTAAGATTAGGAAAAAAGTATAGTAAGATTCAATAAATTGAAAAAGAAGGGTGGCGGATGAATGTGAAATGGATTACAGGTTGGTTTGTATCCATATTAGTCGCAATCTACCTATTCGTTGATGCACCAAAACACGGGAAAAATAAATGGTTATGGGCCATCTTAGGTCTTTTACTCGGGCTCTTCACACTTGGAATATATCTCATTCAAACAGGAAGAAAAGGGTTGGGCTGGACAGTACTGATTGTGTCCATTCTCATCTATGCGATTGCCATCCTCGTCTTTGTCTTGTACTTTCTCATGCTGGTCTTCGGGTACTCCAACGCAAATTAGAGAGTACGGCTGTGGCGATTTGTTTCACTTCAAGTTGCTACCGATTGATGGTTTGATTGCGCCAAAGCATCTTAGGATAAATGGTGATGGGGCTCGGGCAGGATGATCCTCATGTTTATCCATCTTATTTTATCTCATGTGGCTCACTGCTTTGGTCAAGTAAGTCCTTCATAAAGAAGGGCTTTTTTCTTTTATTTTTTGAGCAGGGACACCTGCAATGACAATCCGCTCTTCATGAAAGGAGCGATTCACTACTGCATTTGCTCCGATGGAAATATGATTCGCAATATAAATATTTCCAAACAGTTTAGCGCCAGGACCGATCCATACATGATCTCCAATGACGGGCACATCTTTTTCATGATGGTTTTGACCGATATTCACGCCTTGATGAATATCACAAAACGATCCGATTTTGGCGTGCTTGTTCACAATCAACAGCCCAGTATGGTTGATTCTGAGCCCAGGTCCAAATACACCAATTGGGATATCAAAGCTAAGCTGCATGCCTTTCTTTTTATGTAAGTAACGATAAAACCATTTGCGTAACGTAGCACCGCTATTCGTATAGTACTCATATTTTCGTAAATATCTTTGATATTTCCAAATATCATCCCCAAGCCACTTTGGTCTTTTTCGATTGATGGCAAGTGCTTTCTGATCTTGTGCCAAGTAGTGGTGAAGGTCATGCTTCGTTAAAATCATCAGATCTCCCTCGATTCCCTTTCGTTTCAGAGAAATTATACCATCATAACCATTTATATCAAGATAAAATAACGTTCATTTTTTGTTTTACTGCATTCATTTCATTCGGCCGTCGCGTATCAAGCAAGGGAGCTACAACGCATAGAGCAAAAGAACCAGGAGAATTGTTTTGTAATTTTTTTCAATATTTTTCATACTCAAACGTTACATCGCCCTTATGGCTGTAGATGTTTGTAAAAAATACACGAAATTACTCGTTAAAAAGAGAATATAGCATTCATATGCTTTTAGAATCATCTTTTTGAATACAATTGACTTTCGTATCTTACATCCTCTAGGCTAGTAAATGAAAATGATAATCTTTATCAATTGGAGGAGTGTTTTATTATGTCCATCAAAACCGTTTCTAAAAATCAGCAATTTTTAGAGCAACAAAGTCAAAGAGAATCTAATGCAAGGTCTTACCCGAGACGGTTCCCATTAGCCATGCAAAAAGCCGAAGGTATGATCGTGACAGATGCAGATGGTAGAGAATTTTATGACTGCCTAGCAGGTGCAGGAACACTTGCCCTTGGTCACAATCACCCGGTTGTTATAGATGCTATTGAACGTATGCTTCATGAAAAAAGACCGTTGCATACGCTGGACATCACTTCAGAGATTAAAGAAGAATTTGTGAATGAGATTTTTTCTCACTTGCCAGAAGAGTTTGCAAAAAGAGCAAAAATTCAATTTTGTGGACCAACTGGTGGTGATGCTATAGAAGCAGCAATTAAATTAGTCAAGACAGCGACGGGAAATCGTTCCATTCTATCATTCCACGGAGCATATCATGGTGCTACGCATGGCACGATGTCATTAAGCGGCAACTTATCGCCAAAGGAAAAAGTACAAGGATTAATGCCAGATGTTCACTTCCTGCCTTATCCATATGAATACCGCTGCCCATTTGGAATCGGCGGTAAAGACTCACATCGCATTTCCAGTTCTTATATTGAGCGTGTATTAAATGATCCTGAGAGTGGAATTCTCCCGCCAGCAGGCATGATCTTTGAAGCGGTGCAAGGGGAGGGCGGCTCCATCCCGGCATCAATTGAATGGATACAAGAAATGAGACGAATCACAAAAGAAAAAGGAATTCCACTTATTATTGATGAGGTTCAATCAGGCATCGGCCGAACTGGTAAGATGTTTGCCTTTGAACATGCTGGTATTGTGCCAGATGTCATTGTGTTATCAAAAGCAATTGGGGGAAGCCTGCCACTATCCGTTGTGATTTATGACAAAGACTTAGATCAATGGAATCCAGGTGCACACATTGGCACGTTTAGAGGAAATCAAATGGCGATGGCAGCTGGAACTGCTACGCTTAAATATATAAAAGAAACCAATCTGCTTGATCATGTAGAAGCGCTTGGTCAGCGTATGCAGGCCAATCTAAAAGACATTCAAAAACAAGTGCCTGCTCTCGGTGATGTGCGAGGAAGAGGATTAATGATTGGTGTTGAAGTTGTGAATCCAGATGAGAAACAGGATGTGGACGGCAGTTATCCAGCAAATCCAGAGCTAGCCAGTCTCATTCAAAAGAATTGTTTTGATAAAGGCTTAATTGTGGAGACAGGAGGCCGTTTTGGAAGTGTGATTCGATTCTTACCGCCTTTGACCATGACAGAAGAACAGCTTGAAAAAGTCATCACGATTTTTAAAGAGGCAGTTTACGATGCAGTCAACTAAACCATCTGTCGATTCATTATTTATTCAACAAAGCCAGCTTGGGAGGGAGTCCTTCCAAGCGGCTCTCTACACATCCATCGACAGCTTACTGGCAGAGTGGCAAACAAGCAGAGGACCGTATAGCGGAATATTGCCTGGGAAATTAGCGACTCACGTCGAATCGTTATTCCAGATTCAACCGGCTGGTGAATCCATTGAGTCTGTTTTTCAAGATATAAAAAATCACCTTTTACCGCATTTGGTTGATGTGTCACATCCTAAATGCCTGGCACATTTGCATTGCCCACCTCTTATCCCTGCTCTGGCAGCAGAGGTGATCGTAAGTTCCTTTAACCAATCAATGGATTCCTTTGATCAAAGCGGCATTGCATCTTTGGTTGAGGAGGAAATCCTCAAGTGGTTATGTGAAAAGTTTTCTTATGGAGAACGAGCAGATGGGACCTTTACGAGCGGTGGAACCCAATCTAACTACATGGGACTGCTTTTAGCAAGAGATGCATTTTGCGAAAACACTTGGCAATGGAATGTACAGCAGAAAGGGTTGCCGAGTGAGGCAAACCGTATGCGGATACTTTGCTCCAAGAATGCCCACTTCACTGTGAAAAAATCAGCATCTCAGCTAGGTTTAGGTGAGCAGGCTGTTGTGTTAGTTGAGACAGACGAACATCACCGAATGGACCTGCATGATTTGCAGAAGAAGCTTATGGAGCTTAAGGAGCAGGATTTGCTTCCATTTGCAGTCGTGGCGACTTGCGGGACAACTGATTTTGGCAGTATTGATCCTGTACGTGACATATATGACATGGTGAAGCCTTTCGGTTTGTGGATTCATGCAGATGCTGCCTATGGAGGAGCGCTTGTATTAAGCAAAACCTTCCGAGGAAAATTAGATGGCATCGAGCTGGCTGATTCGATCACGATCGACTTTCATAAGCAATTTTATCAGCCGATCTCCTGCGGGGCATTTCTACTAAAGGATAAAAGACATTTTGGTTTGATTGATTACCATGCAGATTATCTCAATCCAAAGGAAGATGAACTGGAAGGCATTCTGCATCTCGTGAATAAATCTGTTCAGACGACGCGCCGGTTTGATGCGCTAAAACTCCTTCTCTCTCTGCGTATGATTGGAGAAGAAGGATTTGCAAGTATCATTGACCATACCATCCATTTTGCGAAAGATGTGACTACGTTGATTGAGAAAAATGAGCATCTTGAGGTGATCAATCCTGATCCAGAAATCAATGCAGTCGTGTTCCGTTTTATGGATGATCATCAAGCAGATGACATCAATAAAATCATTCATCGCACACTTTTCCAAACAGGAACGGCTGTCGTAGCAAAAACAGTAGCCGATGGTCAAACATGCTTAAAATTCACTTTGTTAAATCCGAGAACGACTATTACACATATTGAGGAAATCCTTTCTGACATTGTTGATATCGGGATCGCTCATATTCAATCCGGGAGGGTACTACGTTGAGTCAATATAAACAAATGGCTGAAAATGCAACGATGCAAAGCTTTTTAAACTGTTTTTTACGTGAAACAGGAATTGATCGATCTGCAAAGAAAGAGACAAAAGCAGACGGCTCACTTGTATTTGTAGCAGCATTAGCAAAACAAGATCTTGAGCTTGTCATTCCGATTCGATATTTTTCGCCTGTAGGCCGTCATCTCTTTGATTTTCCCGTTCGCTTTCGCCCGCAAGGCAGTGAGCAACAGGGAACGATCATCGATTACACCACACTTGTTGCTTTATGTTCAAAGGAACTTCTCATTGAATATGGCCGCACAGATGCAGAGGATGAGTTCATGCTTCGCATCATTTTAAGCTGCCGGAATATTGAACGATTCATTAGAGAGAGAGAAAGTGATCGAGCAGCTCTTTCTTCAGCTGATTTTGAATATATCGAAGCGGAGCAGTCACTCCTTCTTGGGCATTTAACGCATCCTACACCAAAAAGCAGACAAGGAATGACAGAAGAGGAGGAAGCTATTTATTCTCCTGAGCTGAAAGGCTCTTTCCAGCTTCATTACTTTAAAGCACATCCGTCAATTGTGCTTCAGGATTCTTCAATTTCACAGTCTGCGGCAAGCCTCATGTTTGAGGAGCTCATGCGACAGATGCCAGAAGAAAAAGAGAGACTGATGACGTTAACAGAAGGCGGTCAATATGTCCTGATTCCGATTCATCCGCTACAAGTCCAAGTGGTCATGGAGAAAGCGTTCGTCAAGCGTTATATAGAGGACGGAATGCTGACGTATTTAGGGCCGCTAGGATCTGAATACACAGCGACATCTTCCTTTAGAACGGTCTATCAAAAAGACTCTGCGTACATGCTTAAATTCTCTGTCCCTGTAAAGATCACAAACTCTTTACGCGTTAACAAACAAAAGGAACTTGATCGTGGAGTTGAGATGTCTCGTATCTTAAAAACAGAATTAGGCGTTTCATTATATGACAAATTCTCTGGATTCCGTGTGATTGAAGATCCTGCGTATCTATCTATTCAAGGGGATGAGGCGGAATCTGGCTTTGAAGTCGTCATTCGTCAAAATCCATTTTTGCATCATGAAAAAGGGGCAAGCTTAATTGCAGGGCTATGTCAGGATCATGCATACGGAGGAAAATCAAGGCTTTCAGGCATTATCAATGAATTAGCAGATGCTGAAGGCAGATCAACAGAAGATGTCAGCCGTGATTGGTTCACACAATATTTATCGATTTCGTTAGAGCCGATGCTTTGGTTGTTTGAAACGTATGGTCTTGCCCTTGAAGCCCATCAGCAAAATGCTGTCGTACAGCTAAAGAATGGATATCCGCACACATTCTATTATCGTGACAATCAAGGCTACTATTATAGTGAATCGAAAAAGGATCAGCTTGCGAAGCTTGTTCAAAACTTAAGCGTCAGAAGTGAAACCATTTGTGCAGACAATGTAGCGGTTGAGAGACTGCGTTACTATTTCTTCTTTAATCATTTGTTTGGTCTTGTGAATGGTTTTGGTACAGAGGGGCTTGCAAAAGAAGAAGATTTATTAGCCCTGATTAGAGACACACTGCTTGCGCATGAAGAGACATATGGTGCATCTGAGCTGACGAACAGTCTTCTTCGGTCACAGGAGCTGCCTTCAAAAGCGAACTTACTCACGAGGTTTGAAGATATGGATGAGCTGACGGGTTCTTTAGAAACTCAATCCAGGTACACGTCTGTGTTGAATCCGCTCTTTTTACATAAGGAGGCGCTGATTGGATGAGGCATCGAATTGGGTTCATTCGCGCTGAATATGAACGGGACGTCCAGCTTGTCCACAAGTGGATGCAAGAAGAGTATGTCCACCCATTTTGGCATTTGAATATTCCATTTCCTGCTTTTGAAAAGCACTTTTATCAGGCCATTCATGATCCGCATCAAACCCTTTATTTAGGAACCATTGATGGCACGCCGATGAGCTATTTTGAAGCATACAATGTGAAAGGGGATATCATTGAATCGTACTATGAGCCTTCTCCGCATGATCAAGGCATTCACCTGTTAATTGGAGAGCCAGATTATGTAGGGAAAGGATTTGCGGCTCCGCTGCTTCAAGCCATGACAGCATTTCAGTTTGAGCAGAACAAACGAACAGAAAAAATCGTGGCTGAGCCAGATATTCGGAACGAAAAAATGATTCATGTCTTTGAAAAGTGTGGATTCGAACGTGTGAAACCAGTTACTTTACCAGATAAAACAGGTCTTTTGATGTTTTGTCATCGAGATCGATTTGAAAGGAAGTATAACCATGACGCGGTTCAACAAGCAAAATAATGTAGTGGATGTCATTGGGATTGGTATTGGACCATTTAACCTAGGGCTTGCTGCATTATCTGAAGAAGTAGACGAAATTGACGCTTTGTTTTTTGAAAGAAGTGAAGCGTTCCACTGGCATCCAGGTATGCTCATTGAAGGGACAACACTTCAAGTCCCCTTTTTAGCGGATCTTGTCAGTATGGCGGATGTGAAAAGCAAATATAGCTTTCTCAACTATTTGCAGGAACAAAACCGTTTGTATTCATTTTACTTTCTAGAAGACTTCCATATCCCGCGCAAGGAATATAGCCATTATTGCCGCTGGGTCGCGGATCAATTAGATTCTTGTCGATTTGGCATGAATGTCGAATCTGTCTCCATCGTTGAAAAAGCTGGAGAAAAACGATATGAAGTGCATGTCCGTCATGTGAAAGATCAAACGGTAGAGGTGTTTGAAAGTAAGCATCTTGTTTTAGGTATCGGCACACAGCCTGCGGTACCAGTATCTCTTCAGCCAGCTTTAGGGGATCGGGTGTTTCATTCTGCTGATTACTTGAAACGAAAGAAAGAAGGCTGTTTTAAAGGAAAATCCGTGACGGTCATCGGTTCTGGTCAAAGTGCGGCAGAAGTATTCTATGACATTTTATCAGACGATGAGGCGAAGGATATTCATTGGTTTACACGCTCTAAAGGGTTTTTCCCAATGGAATATTCAAATTTGGGTCTTGAGTATTTCTCTCCAGACTATATTGATTTCTTTTATGAGCTTCCTCAGCCTAAAAAAGATGCGCTATTAAAGCAGCAAGATTTGCTGTATAAAGGCATCAGCTCAGCGATGATCCGAGATATTTATCACTTGCTTTATGAACGTTCTACTTGCGGAGAGCAGCTGAACACCGTGCTGCAGGCGATGACGGAGGTCAATTTGATTGAGGAAACGAGGGACGGCTTATCGCTTTCATGCAATCAATGGGTCAAAGAGGAATCCTTTACGCATGAGACAGACATTGTCGTCTTGGCAACGGGCTATCAATCTGTATTACCGCCATTTATTGATCCGATTTCCCATCATATTCAGTGGGATCATCAAGGACGCTTCCAGGTTGAACGTGAATATCGATTGAAAACAAACACATTAGGTGAGAATGATATTTTTGTACAAAATGCAGAGCTTCATACACATGGAGTAGGCGCACCAGATTTAGGGCTAGGGGCGTACCGAAACAGTGTCATTATCAATGAACTGGCTCGTCGACCTGTGTATCCACTTTATCAAAAGCATGTTTTCCAGACATTCGGTACACATAAACACGCAAATACATTTGAAGAAATTAAAGGGTAAGGAGGATGAACCGATGAGTGTACAAGATGAATTGAAAAAAGCGGTCAATCCTGCTGCTTGGAAAAAAGCAAACCAGCGAATGGTGGCAAAAATGCTGTCCGAATATATGTATGAGGATATGCTGCATCCCGTTCAGCTAAATCATCAAGATGGCATCGCCCAATACGAATTAATCATTCACGAACAGAAGAAATATCGTTATCTCGCAAAACCTCGTTTGTTTGATAGTTTTGATACGATTGCTGAATCGATCGAGTGCTGTCAAGACGGAACGTGGACAAAGGATGTTAGTGCCATTGTGTTTTTACTAGACATTCAGCCAATCATCCCAATGTCTTCTGAAACAACTGGTCATTTGATCAAAGAGCTTCACCATACCTTGTTAGCGGATGTTCATTTGCTGTCGAAAAAAGCACTTCGTGCAGATGAGCTAACAGATACAGATTACGCATGGATTGAAGGCGAGATGACTGGTCATCCGTGGATCGTCTATAACAAAGGGCGTATTGGGTTCAGCTACGAAGATTACTTAGCCTATGCACCTGAAAGGCAGGAATGTGTGCAGCTGTCTTGGATTGCTGTTCACCGAGAGCTTGCGACTTTCCATGCGGTCGATCATGAGAACTATGAGCACATCATTGCCAAAGAATTAGACGAAGTGACGATCCGTCAATTCCAACGTGTGTTAAAGGATGAAGGGCTGAATGCGGCTGATTATTATATGATGCCTGTTCATAAATGGCAGTGGACGCATATGATCATCCAGCATTTCCCTGAAGATTTAGCCATGCGCCGTATCGTGTATTTAGGAGAAGGGCTGGATCAATATATTCCACAGCAATCGATCAGAACCTTTACAAACATCTCAAATAAAGGCAAGCATCATATTAAACTGCCAATGAGTATTTTAAATACGCTAGTGTACCGGGGGCTCCCATCAGAACGTACGGTGATTGCGCCACGTATTACAGCGCATATTAAAGGAATTGCCGATCAAGACGCCTTTTTATCCGATGTATGCCGCGTCATTTTACCAGGTGAGAATGCGAGTATCAATGTTGATCATCCTTATTACAGCAAGCTACCTGGTGCGCCATATCAATACCTTGAAATGCTTGGGGTCATTTTTAGAGAAAGCATTTATACGTATTTAGATGAAGGGGAGAGCCCTGTTACGCTGGCGGCACTGACGTATGAGGATCATGAAGGCGAGCCTTATCTAAAGCAGCTCATTGAAAAATCGGGTCTGTCAGCAAAAGAATGGATGGCGTCATTCTTCCATGTTGTCATGCCGCCGCTTCTGCACTTTATGTATCAATATGGCACGGTGTTTTCACCGCACGGACAAAATACAATTCTTGTATTAAAAGATCACAAGCCGCATCGTTTGGCGATCAAAGATTTTGTTGATGATGTGAACATTAGTGATCAACCGCTGCCTGAATTGGCTTCATTAGAAGAAGATCTAAAGGAAGTGCTGCGTAGTGAGCCGCCTGAGGGTCTTGTACAATTTATTTTTACGGGTCTGTTTATTTGCAATCTTCGTTACGTGTCAAACGTGTTAGACAATCACAATCTGTTAGATGAAACGACGCTTTGGCGCCTGCTTGCAGAAGAAATTCAGCAGTATCAAAAGCAATTTCCACAGCTAAAAGATCGTTTTGCTTTATTTGATCTATTCCAGCCTCAGCTGACAAAGCTTTGCTTAAACCGTAATCGCATGATTGATTACGGCTATGGAGATGGAGATGACCGGCCGCATGCATCAGAGCATGGCAAGGTCACAAATGCACTCGCTCAAGTCCTCTCATCCGTAGGCGAAAAATAAAAAAGAAAAGCTGTAGACAACATCTGTCTACAGCTTTTTGATTTTTTATGAAAATGCTTGTGAGGCCAGGAAATAGAGAAGCGCGGGATCGTTCTGCTTTTCGTTCCCGCGAATCATCATAAAATGTGCGACGTTTGTTTTCGTAAATCCTGCTTCTACAAGTGATGTATGCAGGCGTTCAGCTGTTTCTTCCTGCATATCTAAACGAAAGGCGCCAGAATAAGACGTGAGAAGTGATTGAATGAGTGATAGCGCCGTTTGTTCATCGTTTGCTGCAAGCGGGCCAATCATCAGATTAGCTGGTGTTTCCACACCAAACGCGAAGCCGGTGATTTCGTGGTGTTCATCCTTTGCGATCAGTTTAAATGCTGCTCGCTCCATTCGCTTTATTAAGAAGTTTGATCGATTGGTCCCTGCGCCTTTTTCATCCAGCCTTTCAATAGACGGGAGGTGCGTTTCATCAGCGGGAAAAAGGTGAATCTGATGTGACGGGTGAAGCGCACTAGGATTTGTTTTTTGTGCTTTGTATGTATGAATATAACCGGCTGTCTGAAAGCCGATTTTTTCATAAACTGGCTGTCCTTGTACAGTAGCCGTTAAAACGACAGGGACACTTGGATCACTATGACGAAGCAGTGTGTCAATCATTTGACGGGCAAGACCGAGGCCTCGATGTGTCTCAGATACAATGACCGCTCCAATTGATGCCACACTGTCATACTGAAAAAGTCCAGCGCATGAAATGACTTGTCCGTCAGTTGTTGTAAAACCGGTAAAGTGTCCATTTGTTAAAAGAGATGTGAGCTCTTCCGCATTGTAATCAGGCCAATCGACCTCTTTTGACAATGCGACAAGGTCTGGTATGTCATCAAGGGTTAAAGATCGTTGAATAACGTTTGGCAATACACGCAACTCCTTCTTAGCTGATTTCTCTCTATGTATCGTACCATAAGAACGCATAAGAAAAAGGAAAAGGGGATACCTTTTCCTTCACCGTGTAGACAAACTCCGTTTTGGTGCTCCCTTTTCCTTTTGTATAGTTTAATAATTGAGGTCACGGTTGTATTCATATTCAAAGGTGAGCTGTAAGTTCTTAATTGAGACAACGCCTACTTTGATTAACCGTCCACCGATCAATTGAGGAACCTCGGTTGCATTAAAAGAAACAAAAAAGCGGTCTTTTGCCGGCACTTGACTTGTTTTATAAGAAGAGATGTCAACTTTTTGACCGTTCCAAGGTACGTTCACTGTTCCGCCTTTTAATGAAGAGACAGTGAATACATAATTATATGCATTTGTACTACCTTTTTCAGCTTCTAATGACAGTCCAGTGACAACGGCATCCTGCGGCAAGCTGCTTAAATCAAAAGAAGAATTGGGAGATCCGGCTTCATTGAAACTATTCAATGTGGCAGGTGATCCATATCGTTTCGTTGTGCCTTTTTCAATACTTTTATCAAAGACAATACGATACATGTTGTCCTCTTCATTTAATAATTGCTTTGGTTTGACGGCTAAATAGTAGTCAGTACTGGCGGCAATTTTCGGCATATGGATGATTTCATTTTGGTTGTTTGTCCGCACAGAGGAAGACACGAGTGACCCGCTCTGATTGTAAAGATAAAGATCGAAATCATTTCCAGCTTTCACATTGACGAGTTTGATAGAAAAGCGGCCATCTGCTCCATCAAATTTAGAGCTGGTGAACCGATAAAAATCAATGTCATTCATAGAAGAGATACTGCCTTCGTGATATAAATAGGTCTTGTTTAGATGAAGAGAGTGCTGTAAGAATTGAGCTTTGTCCATCGTATCATTGTTTGCATAATCACTGTCTGGATACAGATGCTCCAATTCTTCTGTATAATATGTTGTTTGTTTCGTAGACGTTTCACTTGCTTGAGCAGGTGATTGGAAAAGAGGGCTAGCAATAAAGAGACCTGTAAGCAATAAAACCCCGATCTTCTTTTTGACCATGACAAACATCTCCTTTTAAGTAAATGACTTTCATTTATAATATCGGTAAATAAACTTAATTTTTCATATTTATTCCATTTTTATTTATAAAAAGAACCTCCAATTCAGGAGGTTTTTTTAGTGAACGTTAAAATATCGAGCTTCAGGATGAGAAACGACAATGGCTGAAACGGATGCTTCAGGCTCCATCATAAACCCTTCTGTGAGATGAATCCCGATTTTTTCTGGCTGCAGCAGATGGAATAGTTTTTCTTGGTCTTCTAGATTAGGGCACGCTGGATAGCCAAAGGAATAGCGCTGACCTTGATATTTGGCTTGGAAGCGTTTTTCCATCGTGAAATCGACTGGGTCTGGGAATCCCCATTTATCACGAATTACTTGATGCGTTCGTTCAGCCAAGCCTTCTGCAAGCTCAAGTGCTAAAGCTTGGACCGCATGCATTTTTAAATAGTCACCCTCTTGTTTAAATTGCTGCGCAACTTCTCGTATGCGGGCACCAGCCGTCACTGCAAATAAGGCGATATAATCTTTCTCGTTCTCTCCGCTTTTCCGCACATAATCAGAAATAGACCGGTACGGAAGTTTTTCCTGTCTTGGAAATTGGAATGTCTCAATGACGCGGTCAGGCGCTTCTGGATCATAGATATGCAGGTCATTCCGATTTGAATTGGCAGGGAAGAATTGATAGACAAATGCAGGTGCAAACCAGTTTTTCTCTCTGCCTTCTTGAAGAAGATCTGTGATCAGTTGTTTTAACTCCAATGCTTTTGGATGCTGTTCAGCCAAGAGCTTTTTGACCTTTCCTTTTAAACCGAGATGATGGCCGATCAGCATTTGCTCATTGACATAGGGCATAATGTGGTGCAAATCAATATCCCGTACATAATGGCGTTTCGTATTTTCAGGCGTGAATATCGCTGCCTCCGGAAGTGTCGCGCGTTTTTCTAGTAATTCAATCACGGCTTTTGGCTGCTTTGTTTCTTTTTCCTTATGGAGTGTTTCTTGATCCTCTAAGGGTTTTGTTTGAAATTGAAGAGGGTTCGTTCTTAATTCATTCGCTAAAGACAGGCCGTCCATTGCATCTTTGGCGTAAAGGACGGGGCCATCATATTGAGGCGAAATTTTCATCTTCGTAAACTTCCGTGAAAGCGCCGCGCCGCCCACCAAAATGGGAACAGAGATGTTTGCTTTTTGTAAATCTTGAGCGGTCAAGACCATTTGCTGTGCTGATTTGACAAGTAAACCTGATAATCCAATCATATCTGGCTTTTCTTTTTGCACCGCTTCAATCAATGTTTGTGGGGTTACTTTGATTCCGAGATCGACGACGTGAAAGCCATTATTGCTCAAAATGATGTCGACCAGGTTTTTCCCTATATCATGGACATCTCCTTTGACGGTGGCGAGGAGAATCTTCCCTTTGCCGCTTGCGTCCTTTTTCTCCATAAATTGCTCAAGGTATGAAACAGATGCTTTCATGACCTCAGCGGATTGAAGCACTTCAGCTACAATCAATTCGTTTTGATTAAAAAGGCGCCCAACCTCCGACATTCCCTGCATTAATGGTCCATTGATGATATGAAGAGGTGATTCAAATTTCTCCAAAGCAAGGGCAAGGTCATCAATCAGGCCTTCTTTCGTCCCTTCGACGACATAGAGTGCCAGCCTTTCATCAAGTGATAAGGAGATCTTTGGTTTCTTCTCTGTTTTCTTTTTCCCGCGATAAAATTGGGTGAACTCAGCAAGGGTTTGATCATTTGTTTCATAAAGTAAAGTTTCAGCCAGCTTGATTTCTTCCTTTGGAATTGAAGCGAAGCGTTCAAGCTTTTCAGTATTCACGATGGCATAATCAAGCCCCGCTTTGACGCAGTGATACAAATAAACGGCATTCAATATTTCTCTGCCAACTGGCGGGAGTCCGAAAGACACGTTACTAATGCCTAAAATGGTGAGACATTCAGGCAGTGCTGCTTTGATTCGCTCAATGCCTTTAATCGTCTCTTCAGCAGCACCAATATACTGTTCGTCTCCAGTACCTACTGGAAAGACAAGCGGGTCAAAAATGATATCACTCGCAGGGATTCCATATTTTTTCGTGAGCAGGTCATGGGATCTTACGGCAATCTCAAGTTTTCGATCTGCTGTGACGGCCATCCCTGTTTCATCGATTGTTCCAACAACAAGTGCACCGCCATATAGCTTGACAAGCGGAAGAATCTCTTCAAAGCGCTCTTCTCCATCCTCTAAATTAATAGAATTAATAATGGCTTTTCCTTGAGAATACATGAGTGCTTTTTCGATGACATGTTTATCGGTTGAATCAATGACAAAAGGAGCTTTCACTTTTTTCATGGCTTCTTTTAAAAAGCCTTCCATGTCTGCTATCTCATCACGATCAGGGTCTGCTAGACACACATCAATGACGTGAGCGCCATTTTTCACTTGAGCACGGGCAATTTCTGCTGCCTCTTCAAACTTTTGTTCTGCAATGAGCCGTTTGAATTTGCGTGAACCAATGACATTTGTGCGCTCACCAACAAAGAGGGGGCGCATCGCTTCTTCATAAATGAGGGGCTCGATTCCTGATACGGTATGCGGTGATGACTCATGCGTCATGCTGCGGGGCTGAATCGGACGTACTTCATCTGACAATGCCTGAATATGTGCAGGCGTTGTACCGCAGCAGCCGCCGACGATATTTAACCAGCCTTCTTTTGCAAAAGCGGCGATTTTTTTAGCAAGCGAAGCAGGGGATTCGTGATATTGCCCTTCTTCATCTGGGAGACCAGCGTTTGGATAGCAGCTGACAGCCGACTTTGAGATGGAGGAGAGTGTACGGATATGGTCTGTCATAAATTCTGGACCAGTTGCACAGTTTAAGCCGACGCTGATTGGTTTCATATGCTCAAGTGAGATATAAAAGGCTTCAATATCTTGGCCTGCAAGGGTAGTGCCCATCGGCTCAATCGTACCTGACACCATCAGTGGCAGCTCAATACCGGTCGCTTGAAAGGCTTCTTGAATGCCTTTAAATCCAGCTTTGACATTCAACATGTCTTGACTCGTTTCTAAAAGAAGAGCATCACATTTCCCATCAATCAGGGCGCGGGCTTGTTCTTCATAATTTGCAACGAGCTCTTCAAACGTTGTGCCGCCTGTTACGGATAATGTTTTTGTAGTGGGCCCCATTGCGCCTACAACAAAGCGGGGCCACTCTGGTGTGGACAAACGGTCTGCTTCACGCTTTGCCAGCTGAGCTGCTTTTACGTTCAATTCATAGGCGAGGTGGCCAAGTCCATATTCATCGAGAACGAGCTTCGTCGCGCCGAATGTATTTGTTTCGATTAAATCTGCACTTGCTTCAAGATATTGCCGGTGAATCGTGGAGATAATATGAGGGGCTGTGACGTTCAAATATTCGTTACAGCCCTCATACTCTTCTCCGCCGAAATCCTCTGCTGTGAGATCGGCGTTTTGAATCATTGTGCCCATTGCACCGTCAAGGACGAGGATGCGCTTTTTGAGCTGTTCAGTGATAGTTGACATGGGTGTTTGGCTCCTTTTCTTTCTGATGGATGTATGTTGTCAGTTCTGCTGTTAAATCTGATCGAAGGAAAGGGGTAATTAAATAGATGCCATTAAACAATTCACAGGCTGTATCTAATAAAGAACGGGCAATGGCTAATCCTTCTGTCCGCTGCTTTTCTTTATCTTCGCCTGCCTTGGCCATAATCTCACGAATCGAGTCAGACAATTTAATGCCGGGAATTTCATGATGAATAAACTCTGCGTTTCGGCTGCTTGTTAGCGGCATAATACCGATGTAAATCGGTTTATCCAAATGTCTGCTTTCTTCATGAATCTTCACAAGCTGTTCCTCAGAGTATACAGGTTGTGAAATAAAATAATCGGCACCGTATTCGATTTTCTTCTCGAGGCGTTTGACCGCTTTATCAATATGACGGACATTTGGATTAAACGCGCCAGCCACTGAAAAATTGGTCTTTTTCCCGAGCGGCTTCCCAGAGAAAGATAGTCCCTCGTTAAATTGTTTGATCAGACGGATCAAATCAAAGGAGGTTAAATCATACACAGATGTCGCACCTGGGAAGTCCCCAATTTTAGACGGATCGCCTGTGATGGCTAAAATATCGGTTAGTCCAAGCGTGTCCAGCCCCATTAAGTGGGATTGGAGTCCAATCAAATTGCGATCACGACATGTGATATGGACAAGTGAACGCATATCAAGCTGCTGTTTTAATAAAGCGCCGCATGCTACATTGCTAATACGCGGGGTAGCTAGAGAGTTATCGGCCAGCGTGAGGGCATCAATGCCTGCACTTTTTAATTCGTTCGCTGCGACGAGGAATTTTTCAAAGTTCAGCTTCTTCGGCGGGTCCAGCTCGACGATAATCGAACGTTTTTTCACAGCCAGCTCGTCAAGACCTGGTTCTGTCCGTTGATCTTGGATGGAAATAATTTCTTCTTTTAATACTTTCACTTCTTTTTCGGTGATAGGTGCTAAATCTTTGACCGCCTCTGCCATGGCGCTTATATGCTGAGGGGTTGTTCCGCAGCAGCCTCCAATGATTCGTGCGCCCTGATTTCTAAACTCAAGTGCACTTTTTCGGAAATAATCATTATCTGTATCATAGACGAGTCTGCCTTCTTCAAGGGAGGGGAGACTGCTGTTTGGATAGACAGATAAATGAGAATTTTCCAAAAGTGGAACACCTTCAAGTGCCTGAATCATATGATAAGGGCCCAGCCGGCAGTTAATGCCGACGACATCAGCGCCAAGTGAGGATAATTCAGATAAACCGTCTTTTAGCGGTGTCCCGTCCTGCAATACACCTTGCTCATGCATGGAGACGTTCATGACAATCGGAAGCGCTGTTTCTTTGCGAGCAATCTCAAGAACGGCTTTTGCTTCTTCAATATCGTAATATGTTTCAAGCAGTAATCCATCAGGCTCTTCATTTAAAAGGATATAGAGCTGTTCTCTAAAGCTCCGTTTAATCTCGTCTAAAGAGTAGGCATTTTTGTTAAATGTTCGAATGCCACCGATCGTTCCAAGGACATAAGCTGAGCCAGCGGCTGCTTTGGCAATTTGTACAGCTTTTGTGTTAATGCGTTTTGTTTCTTCTTCTAAACCGTAGCGGGATAGTTTAATATAATTCGCACCGTATGTGTTCGTTTGAATAATGTCCGCTCCAGCTTGCACATATGCCTCGTGCACTCTTTTGACTTCATCTTCTTTTGATAAATTTAATTCTTCAAAGCAACGGTCAATGCCATAAGAGTATAAAAGTGTTCCCATTGCTCCATCAGCAATCAGTACGCGATTTTGTAAGTCTTGTAATAGGCCCATTGGTTTCCTCCTTATTTCTATGTAACAAAAAAAGCCTTCTGATAAGAAGAAGACTTTTTGGCTGTATGGAAATTCTTCTTCTTATCTTCCAAGCAGTTGCTTGCTGGATTTAGCACCTTGGTCATAGAAAATAGATTTCTACTACACCGGTTGCTGAGGCTTCACAGGGCCAGTCCCTCTGCCTCTCTTGATAAGAAAGCGATATGAACATGTCAATGAATTGAACTTCCATCAACTGTATCGAAAAAATCGGAAATAATCAATGGAAAATTTGAAATTTATCGAAAATTTATAAATTGGACGTCAATCGGTAAATCTGCCTTGCGCATAAGCGCCATCACTTCTTGTAAATCATCTTTATTTTTTCCTGTCACACGCACTTGGTCATCTTGAAATTGCGACTTTACTTTTATACCAGATTGTTTGATCAAGGCATTGATCTTTTTGGCATTGTCCTTATCAATCCCGCTAATCAGCTTTGCACGCTGGCGAACGGTTCCACCTAGGGCATGTTCTGTTTTTCCGTAGTCAATGTTTTTAGTCGGTACGTTTCGTTTAATCAGTTTTGTCACAAGGACATCCTTTAGCTGCTCCAGCTTGAAGTCATCATCAGAAATGAGAACGAGTTCTTCTTTTTCTAGTGAAATATCACTTTTACTTCCTTTAAAATCATAACGGTTTTTAATTTCTTTCAGTGCTGCTTGAATGGCGTTTTGCACCTCTGGTAGCTCCACCTTCGATACAATATCAAATGAACTTTCTTTTGCCATCACATATGACCTCCAACTATAGATATTGCGTCTATTTTATCATGCCCATAGGGGAAGAAGAAACTTTATCGAAGAGAGTTCAGATGTATGCGGTATAATTCAAGTACAGTTTGTCCACTTTAGCTAACAGAACTAGAGATGTTCATGATGACTGAAGTATAGTAGAATAAAGTGAATCAAAAGATGAACGAACGCTCTTTTAAGGGCAGATAGGAAGGAAGAGAACATGAGACCAGGTGAGCAACTGACCTTGCAAATAGATAACGAGATGGAATACGGCTACTTTTTAACAGATGGCGAAGATTCTGTTCTCCTACATCGCAGTGAGATGACAGAGGATATTGGAGATCGTGATGAAGTAGAGGTCTACTTATATGTAGATCATGAAGAAAGACTGGCAGCGACGATGAAAATTCCTAAAATCAATGCACATACATACGACTGGGTAGAAGTTGTAGACGTTGTAGAAGATATGGGTGCTTTTGTCGATATAGGTTTGTCAAAGGATGCACTTGTTGCAACTGAACACCTCCCGCCTTTTGAGGAAGCGTGGCCGAAAAAAGGCGACAAACTATACTGTATGCTCAAAGTGACAAGTTACGGGAGAATGTTCGCAAAACCAGCCACTGAAGATGTGATCAGTGAATTATTTACTGAAGCGCCAGAAACGTTAATGAACAAAGAAATTACGGGAACGATTTATCGCTTAATTGCGACAGGTTCTTTTATGCTGACAGATACAGGCGTGCGTGGGTTTATCCACCGCACGGAACGAAAGGAAGAGCCTAGATTAGGATCGACCGTGACAGGACGCGTCATCGCAGTGAAAGAGGACGGAACCGTGAACGTTTCTCTGCTTCCTAGAAAGCAGGATGCATTATCTGTCGATGCAGAAGAAATTTTAACTTACATGAGAACGAGAAACGGTGCAATGCCTTACGGGGATAAAAGCGATCCAGAAGATATCCGGGAAAGATTTCAAATGAGCAAAGCAGCCTTCAAACGAGCATTAGGTCATCTGATGAAAAATGATCTTGTTTACCAAAAAGAAGGGTGGACATACGAGAAAAAGTGAGCATTTGCTCACTTTCAGCGTGTAGACAAACCCTCGCATTCTTTGTCAGTCCTGCGCGCTGGTACTCACGAATGTCAAATTCGCTCCGTGCCAGTGCTCGTACTTCCTAGACTGCAAAGGTTTTCTATCACGCTGAAAAGAAGACAAAGGGCTAAAATCAAGTTCATTTTAGCCCTTTGTCAACAATCTGAAGTGAGCATTTGCTCACTTTTTTTATTTTTGTCATAAATAATGGTATTTTTTCAGTGAAAAAAGTCATGAAAAAAGCTGAAAATCCTTCACTTTATCATTGAAACAATGACTCTCAAATCCGATAAATAAGGGGTAAGGATGATAAAAGGAGTGTGTTTTTGGATGAAAGTGAAGATTTCATTACTTCTGATGGCAGCTATGATCATGGTACTCGCCTCATGCAGCAATCAGCAGGGAGGACCACCGGTATCAAATACGAAACATATTGGTGTCATGCTGACGGATGATGGTCTTGGTGATCAATCATTTAACGATTCATCATTTAAAGGATTAGAAAAAGCACGTGATGAGCTTGGCATTGAATTCGATTATAGAGAAATTGCAGAAACCGATACATATGAAAAAGGGCTGACCGAGCTTGTGAAAGATGGAAATGACCTGATCATCGGTGTAGGTTTCAGTATGCAAGAAGACTTAGAAAAGGTAGCGAAAAAATATCCGAAAAAGCAATTTTTACTCATTGATGCTGTGTCTGAACTGAAAAATGTCACATCAGTGACTTTTAAAGAAGAGCAGGGCAGCTATTTAGCGGGAGCTCTTGCTGCCATGACAACAAAAAGTGATGTTATTGGTTTTGTGGGCGGAGTCGATGCAGAGGTGATCCACCGATTTGAACAAGGCTATCAAAAAGGCGCAAAATCAGTGAATCCGAAAATCAAGGTCGTATCCACGTATGCTGGCACATTTAGTGATGCAGGCAAAGGCAGTAACATAGCGAAAGACATGATCAAAAAGAAAGCAGATGTTTTATATGCCGCAGCCGGTTATACGGGTGTTGGTGTATTAAAAGAAGCGCAAACGCAAGGCAAATATGCAATCGGCGTGGACAGCGATCAGTATTATACAGCTGAAAAAGCCGTTATTTCGTCTATGGTCAAAAAAGTAGATGAAGTCGTCTATCAATTCAGCGAACAGCTCGTCAAAAGCAGCAACATCAAAAGTGGACATATCGTTTATGACTTAAGTAATGACGGAATCGATATGGCAAGAATCCGGGTGCTCAAAGATGCTGAGAAATTGACCAAAAAATTAAATGGACTGAAGCAAACACTTCTGAAAGAAGAGGGGGCAGCATCATGAGCTTACGCATCAAAATTTTGCTCAACTCACTCATTTCACTTCTTTTAGCGGTTGGCGTAATTGCCTTTATTATTGTGAGCATGACAAAGATTCAGTCATCAAGCGAAACAGAAGTTCAAACCTTACTGAACGTACAAAAAACGAAGGCCAGCTTTGAAAGTGTCGAACAAGCCATGACCAATTATTCCATGACCCTTTCAGATGAACAGCTAGAGGTCGTTCAAACCGATATATCAACAGCGAAAAAACAGCTGCAAACGTTAAACAAAAACGCAGGAAATATGAACAAAGAAGCCCTAACACGGTTAAATTCAAAGTTTGATACATGGACGCAAGAAGCAAACAATGCCATTGGTGAAAAAAATGCCTCTGATGCCAGACGAGTGGCTGCCAGAATTGACGGTGTTTTAAACGACGTGCATACGATGAATAAAAGAGCACAAGAAGCGTATGAATACCATTTAGAGGAGGCGGCAGACAATGTGCAAAGGATCATTACAAGCGCATCTGTCGCAGCCCTCACATTGATTGTCATCGCCGTCTTTTTAAATATTGGTTTAACGAGATCCATTGTGACACCAATCAAATCCCTTTCTTACCGGGCAAAACAGATTGCCGAAGGAAACCTCGCTGTGGAGCGGATGGACATCAAGCGGAAAGATGAAATCGGTGGCTTAAATGAGTCGTTCAATCAAATGACGGATCAGCTGATTAGCTTGATTCAAGAAATCAGCCATGTATCAAGCCAAGTAGAATCATTCTCGGTTCAGTTAGATGATGAAAACAAAAAGCTTATGGAATCGGCCAATCAAGTGTCTGTATCGACAGACGAAATGGCGAATGGTTCACAAGCGATTTCAGAAGACCTTCAGCATGGCGTTAGTTTGATTGAGAAAATGGATTCACATGGCCGTAAGAATTCCGAAAGATCACATACAGTCATCCGTAGTACAGAGGATGCCATTGAAGCGGTGGAAAGCGGAAAGCACACGTTAACAGAAACAAAAGCAGCCATTGAAAAAAATACACGTGCGACGAGACAAATTGAAGAGTCTGCAGGAGAATTCACTCAGTACGCAAGCGGAATCTCCGCAATGGCCAAAACGGTTTCTGATATTGCGGACCAGACAAACCTCCTCTCGCTCAATGCGGCGATTGAAGCGGCAAGGGCAGGAGAAGCTGGCAAAGGGTTTGCCGTCGTAGCGGACGAAATTCGTAAGCTCGCAGATGAATCGTCTCGTGCAACAAGACAAATTTTTGACATGGTAAGTCATATAGAAAAAGGCATTCAATCCATTAGCCAAACTGTACAAGAAGGGGTCAAGCTATCACTTCAGCAGCAAGATGCAATGGACAAAACCTCACACTCCTTTGAAGATATAGAAACAAAAGCACAACATATTAAGCAAGAAATGGCGGTCTTAAATGACCAAATTATTCAATCAACAGAGCTTGGCGGACAAGTGCTGCACTCGATTGAAAATATTAGTGCCGTTGTAGAAGAAACGGCAGCGGGCAGCGAAGAAATTTCTGCCTCGGCAAACGAACAACTGCAATCTTT
The DNA here is from genome assembly GCF_050864245.1 of Bacillus sp. XT-4. Taxonomy (NCBI): domain Bacteria; kingdom Bacillati; phylum Bacillota; class Bacilli; order Caryophanales; family Bacillaceae; genus Bacillus; species Bacillus sp. XT-4. The sequence continues at coordinate 668,008 of NZ_JBPAFI010000002.1, read as the reverse complement.
CCATCAAATGAACAAACAAGTAGAAGAACTGATGAGTATGACGGCAAGGTTAAACGAAACCGTTCACCGATTTAAGCTATCATAAGAAAAGCACCCTTCCCGTGATGTTTCAGGGAAGGGTGCTTTTTATGATGGGCTGCCTGTAAAGAAGATGGCAAGTGTGCTAGGGCCTGAGTGGGACCCGACAGCCGCGCCGATGACCTGGATGTCGATTTCTTTTGGATGAAATTCGGCTTCAATTAATTGCCTCATTTCTTCTGCAAGTGCAGGGTCGTCTCCATGACTAATGCCAACAGTTTGACTAGACCAGTCAGATCCGCGTTCTTTCATCAGCTCGATTATGCGTTTTAATAATTTTTTACGGCCACGAATTTTTTCAAGGGGTATCAGTTTTCCATCCTCAACGTGTAAAATGGGTTTAATACTTAACAATCCGCCAACAAATGCGGACGCTTTACTGATTCTTCCGCCTCTTGCTAAATACGATAAATCGTCTACAGTAAAAATATGTTGTAAAGATTCACAAAAATGCTTTACAGACGTTTCAATTTCTTGTATTGTATTTCCGTCAATGGCAAGTGATTGAGCGTGTTTGACAGCTAGTCCATAACCAAGTGAAGCACATTTAGAATCAATGATTCGTAAATCGAAATCAGGGTATTCTTCCTTCACTTCGTTTGCCATCATCACAGCGGTTTGGTATGTACCTGAAAGCTCTGATGAAAAGGCAACATAAATAGCGGATGTATGGGTTTGTGCTGCAGAAACAAAGGCTTCTTTGATCCGATTCGGTGAAGCTTGTGATGTTTTTGGACTTGCACCTTGTCTCATCGCATCAAATACTTGTTTTGGTTCAATGGTGATCAAATCCTCAAATTCCTGCTCGCCGAGTAATACACGCAGCGGAATGAGTGTCATGTTTTGTTCATCATAATAAGAAAGAGGCAGATCAGCAGCACTGTCTGCTATGATATGAACAGTCATCAAAATCCCTTCTTTCTAAAAAAATCAACCATATTTTACATCTTTTTAGCCTAACTATATCATAGAAAATCATTTTTTCGTGTTCAAATTCTAAATTTTAGGGAAAACCATAGAGAGAATGGTAAGTGGAGGAATGACAACATGTTCATTGGAGAAGCAAAAAAATTCATCGTCGTCGTCATTGGTGCCTTACTCAATGCGATTGGGCTGAATTTATTTTTAATCCCTGCTGACGTATATGCAAGTGGTTTTACAGGGGTTGCCCAGCTGTTATCTAGTTTAATCGATCAATATGCACCGTTTTATTTATCAACAGGGATCCTATTATTTATTTTAAACATTCCGGTCGGCATTTTAGGCTGGATGAAGGTTGGTCGTTCCTTTACTTTGTATAGCATTATTAGTGTGGCACTGACAACGATTTTCCTCGGCATTTTACCAGAGACAAGTGTTTCTGAAGATATTTTATTAAATGCTGTATTTGGCGGAGTCATTTCTGCACTTGGCATTGGGATTACACTGAAATATGGGGCATCTACAGGCGGCCTTGACATTATTGCGATGATTTTAGCGAAATGGAAAGACAAACCAGTGGGCACGTATTTCTTCATTTTAAACGGAATTATCATTTTTACAGCAGGATTGTTACAAGGTTGGGAGAAAGCTTTATATACCCTTGTCACATTATATGTGACGACTAGGGTAATTGATGCCATCCATACGAGACATGAAAAGCTGACTGCCATGATTGTGACAAAGAAAGCAGATGAAATCAAAGAAGCCATTTATGGAAAAATGGTCAGAGGGATTACGACTGTTCCGGCAAAAGGGGCATTTACCAATGAACAAAAAGAAATGATGGTCATTGTCATTACAAGGTATGAGCTGTATGAACTTGAACAAATTATAAAGGAAGTCGATCCAAAAGCCTTTACAAATATTGTTCAAACAACCAATATTCTTGGATTTTTCAGACGAGATTAAAAGGTGGGTAGAAGATGAAAAAAGGGTTAGTGCTTTTTCTCGTTCTATTGGTTTTAACAGCTTGTGGACAACAAAAAAAGGATGAACCAGACAAGGAGGTATCCGGTCAAATGGGAGAAAAAACCGTTGTACTCACAGTAGACCCCGTCCAAAAAGGTTCTTCGGTTCAATTTCATATGTCACTCAAAAATGAATCAGATCGAGATATTGAATTCACGTTTAACACAAGCCAAAAATTCGAATTGAGTGTGTACGATGAAGACGGAAATGAAAAATACCGTTACTCGAAAGACCGTATGTTCACACAAGCCATCCAATCCTTTGTGCTGAAAGCAGATGAAACATATGACTTCCAAGATACGTGGTCAAGCGGTGTGGAGCCGGGAACGTATGAAGCGGTCGTTACATTTAAAGGAAAAGCAGAAGGGCTAAAGCAAATCACTGAGAAGAAAACGTTCCAAGTGAAATAAGCATAAGAAAAGCTGTCCACAAAGCGGACAGCTTTTTTCGTTAAAGATCATCAAGCAGGTCTTGGAACGTATGCAGCTGGTTTCTTTCTGCATCTGTCGAATTAGCAAATGCAGACGATACGGCGTTTTTAGCTCGCTGAACTGCTTGTTGACGCTCTAAACCAGATGGAAATGAAGAAGTAAGGGCTTCCTCAGTAAATGATTTGGCTTGATCAAAAAGTTCGTTTCTCACAATGAACCTCCAGAAGCATCAGTCTTCATATTTCCCCTGTCCTCCGCAGCTTCTTCAAGTGTGGAACGATACGGAAAACGTGCGTCATGCAGACTGACTGAATCTTTACCTTGTTGTATAAAGCGTTTCGATTTGCTTCTTTTACCCATTCGGAATCCGCCCCTTTACACAAGCTGACAGGACAACCTGTCTAACGGTAGTATGCCCGTTTCGACCTGTTATGTATGAATGGAAAAATTAAAGCGAGAAGTAATTCGTTAGGAATTTTGCAATCCCATCTTGTTCATTCGTATCTGTCACTTCATTTGAGACGCGTTTCACTGCATCAATTCCGTTGCCCATGGCAACCCCGCATCCAGCAAACTCAAGCATTTCTAAATCATTGTCTTCATCTCCGAATGCCACAATCCGCTCCTGTGGCACCCCGTAATAATCACTGATCTTTTGCAGTCCAACGGCTTTATTCATACCTGTTTTAATGATTTCAATGACGTGCCACGGAGCAGCCCAGCGTCTGTGGTCAATCACTTCTGCATGAACATCTGTCAAATAGCTCCGGATCGCTCCGACGTCTTCTTCTTTTGCGTGAATTAAGACGCTTGTAACATTCTCTCCAAGATTGTCCCGAAGGTCTCCAACGGTCACTTTGTTTGCATTCATATTAAATATATCAATGAGCTTTTCATCATGATAATGGAAATACAAATCGTCTAGCACTTCAGCTAACACATTGTGCACTTTATATTCCTCACTAATATCCACAAGCTGTTTCACGACTTGAAGATCAAGTGATGTGTGAAATCTGCCCCATTTTTCATCAAGAGGATGATGGACAAACGCTCCATTAAAGTTCACAATCGGTGAATCGAGCTGCAATTGCTGATAATAAGGAGAGCTGGAACGAAATGGCCGGCCAGTTGAAATACAGACATGATGCCCGCTGTCTTTCACTTTTTGAATGACATCAAGTGTGCGCGCTGAAATCGTTTTATCGTCTTTTAATAACGTGCCATCCAGGTCAAGTGCGATTAGATAAGGTTTAGTCTCCATAAAATCTCCTTTGATCTGTAAGTAATAGGAGGCAGCTAGTGCGGGTGCCTCCACCTATAGTGTATCTTTATCACATCTTCGTTGTCTACATGTTAAAATAAACAAAGACGGGAATGATAAAGGAGGATTCATAGGCTGTGATCACCATTGATGAGCAAATGACGCACGATATTCCATTTTTACATATCGTAAAAGCTGAAAATAAAGACAAACCACTGCCACTTGTATTTTTTATACATGGATTTACAAGTGCACGCGAGCACAACTTACACTTCGCCTTTCATTTGGCGGAAAAAGGCATGAGAGTCATTTTGCCTGACTGTGCTTATCATGGTGTAAGATCAGAAAACCTCAGCTTAGAGGAACTGGCATCAAAGTTTTGGGAAATCGTCCTAAACGAAATACGTGAAATCGATATACTTAAGACACATTTTCAAGAAAAACAATTGATTGAAGCTGATCTAATAGGTGTTGCAGGTACATCTATGGGAGGGATCACGACCTTTGGTGCACTTGCAAAGCATGATTGGATTAAAGCGGCAGTCAGCTTGATGGGCAGTCCGAAATATACGACATTCCTACAAGCACAAATCATGGACATGCGTCACAAAGGGTTGATGAAAGATATCACGGACGAAGAAGTCAATCAGCAATTAGACGCGCTGCGTCCTTATGATTTAACGCTGCAAACAGATCGATTAAACAAAAGACCGCTGTTATTCTGGCATGCAGAAAACGATCCAGTTGTCCCTTACAGACATGCAAAAGCTCTTTATGACGAGTTAGCAGAAACCCAATATAAAGAAGATCCGCACCTGATTCGTTTTATTACAGATGGACAGGCTGGCCATAAGGTCTCAAGACAAGCGATGTTTGAAACGATTGATTGGTTTGTGACACACCTGAAAAGCACAAACGTTTAGCCAAAAGGAAAAGTACGTTATACTAGTTGAAAAAGGAGTGGATATCATGGATGAAGCATTGAAAGAAAATATTTTAGGCGCCCTAGAACAGGTGATTGACCCTGAGTTAAACGTAGACATCGTCAACCTTGGACTTGTCTATGATGTCGATCTTGATGAGAATGGAAAAGCGGATATCACAATGACTTTAACATCAATGGGGTGTCCCCTTGCACCAGTTATCGTGGATGAAGTGAAAAAAGCATTAAGCGACTTGCCTGAAGTGAAGGAAACTGAAGTTCACATCGTCTGGAATCCACCTTGGACACGTGACAAAATGTCAAGATACGCAAAAATTGCGCTTGGTATTCAATAAGTAAATACGACCTGGTATGAGTTGAACTCATGCCAGGTTTTTTTATGAAAAATTAAGGTAGAGGAGGAGTATGGAATGATATAATGGATGTAATTTTATAGAACGGAGTACCTATAATGAAGCGAAAGTGGATATGGATCGTCCTTTTGATGGGATATGGTGCTGCCTTTTTTGCATCAGTCTCTATACGTGAAGGTCAAGCACACAAAAGACAAGGACTTGAGGCGTTTACAGATGTGAGTCACCTCATGCCGGTCAAAATAAAAAAAGTCGTGCAAGGAAAAGAAATAGAATCTTTAAAAGAAGTATTAGAAGAAGCAAAAGAGAAGAATCTGCCCATTTCAATCGCCGGAAAGCAGCATAGTATGGGTGGCCACACGTATTATGAAAATGGCATTGTACTAGACATGACGAAATTTCGCCGAATCGTATCATTTAATGAAAAAAAGAAGACCATTCGGGTCCAAAGCGGCGCCACATGGGATGATATTCAAAAATATGTGAACCCATATGGTCTTGCAGTAAAGGTGATGCAATCTCAAAACATCTTTACGATTGGTGGCTCGTTAAGTGCAAATGCACATGGACGTGACATTCGCTACGGCTCACTTATTGACACTGTGCGCTCTTTCACACTGTTAAAAGCAGATGGAGAGATCATCACAGTAAAGCCTAGCGATGATTTATTTACTGCCGTGATTGGAGGATACGGCTTATTTGGTGTCATTTTAGATGTTGAGCTTTCCTTAACAAAGGATGAATTATATAAAATGGAGACAACCTCTCTACACTTCGATGAATACACTGATTATTTTCAAAAGCATGTAAAGAACAATAAAGAAGTGCGCATGCATCTCGCAAGAATCTCTACAGCGAAAACAAATTTTTTGAAAGAGATGTATGTGACGAATTATTCACTTACTTCTGATCAACAGATCGATCCATACCGCGAGCTCAAAGAAGATCAGCTCGTCATCCCTTTAAAATTTATGCTCGGCCTTTCGAGAAGATTTGATATGGGGAAAGATTTGCTATGGAACTTGCAAAAGAAGTATTTTCAAAGTCAAAATGACCAGCTGATCACAAGAAATAACGTGATGCGGTCTGATTCTGCTTTTTTAGAATATGAAAATGAGTCAGATACCGATGTGCTTCAAGAATACTTTGTTCCAGTTGATCGTTTTCGTGCGTATATCGATGACATGAGAAGCTTTTTACAACAGGAAGAATTGAATTTAATGAACATCACGATCCGCTACGTACAAAAAAATGAAAAAGCGGATCTCTCATATGCGAAAGAAGATATGTTTGCACTTGTTTTGTTAGTGAATTATGGTTTTGAGAAAGAAGAGAAGGCAGAAGCAGAGCGGGTCATCCGGCAAATGACAGATATCACCTTGCGGCACCATGGAAGCTATTACTTACCATACATGCCTTATCAAACGAAAGCACAAATGAAACAAGCGTATCCAAAAACCGATCTATTCTTTCAAAAGAAAAAGCAAGCAGATCCAGATGGCAGATTTATCAACTACTTTTATGAAAGGTACAATACACAATGAATGCTAAAGCAATGAAATGGTTTGTCTATTCACAAAGTCTACTGTTTTTCGCCAGTAGTCTTATTTTCCCTTTTTATATTCTTTTTATTAAAAATGTTGGGTCGAGCTATTCTCAATTTGGTCTTGCTTATGGTCTGTTTGGTTTGAGCGGTGCGTTCATTCATTTATTATTAGGAAAACTTCCTGAAACGACCGACAGGCGTCTCTTTTTAATCATTCATTCGTTTGGTATGGCGTTTCTTCTTCTCCTTTTTCCGCATATCACAGAAGTAGAGCAAGTTTATATGATTCAGATTGCCTTAGGTGTGCTAGGTGGTGTTCAGAAGCACGGAGAGAAACTGCTCGTCACCGAACTCACAAATGAGAAGAAGCGAATGAAAGAAGTTGGGCACTATCATTTTTGGACAGCGCTTTTTTCATCTATCGCCATTATGCTTGGCGGCCTGTTTGCTGATTTCTTCACCATTCATTTGATTTTTTATGCAAGTTCCCTATTATATTTATGCAGTGCGCTTCTGGTCCTCAATATGAAGAACAATAGATAAAATCCGCATGTCTCACGAAGATATGTGGATTTTTTTATGAAAAAAAATGAAAACAAATATTAAATATACAATTGAATTAATTTTTATACATGTTATAATGTTAAATAATTTCACAAAGATCAAGAGGGTGTATTGACGTTGAAAATAGGTATTATAGGTGCTACAGGGTACGGTGGTGCGGAATTAGTTCGTATCTTTAAGCAGCATCCACATGTGGAGGAATGTATATTGTATTCATCAAGTGGTGATGGGCAATTATACAGTCAATCTTATCCGCATCTGACAACGATTACTGACCAAACATTAAAAGCCATTGATCCGGCTGGTATTGTGCAAGAAACAGATGCTGTGTTTTTAGCGACACCAGCAGGCGTTTCAAGTGAACTCACACCGAAGCTCATGAATCAAGGGGTGCCAATTATTGATTTATCAGGTGACTTGCGCATTCAAGATGGAACTGTTTATGAAGCGTGGTATAAACGAAGGGCAGCGGATGAAGCATCGGTTCAACAAGCTGTATACGGATTATCTGAATTGAATCGTGAAACCATTAAGCAAGCGGAAGTCATTGCAAACCCAGGCTGCTTTCCTACTTCAGTTCTTCTAGGATTAGCACCGCTGATGAAACAGAATTTAATCGATGAATCTATGATCATAATAGATGCAAAAACCGGGGTGTCCGGTGCAGGACGATCAGCCTCACTTGGCACACATTTTTCAGAGCTGAACGATAACTTTAAAATTTATAAGGTGAATGAACATCAGCACACACCTGAAATAGAACAAGTACTTAGAGAATGGAACCCGCAAACGGCGAACATCACATTTTCAACACATCTTGTCCCGATGACAAGAGGGATTATGGCGACGATGTATACACAATTGAAAGCAGATGTCACAAAAGAAGAATTAATGAAACGGATGAAGGACTTTTATGAAGATTCCTATTTTGTAAGAGTGAGAGATCATGGGATATATCCGCAAACAAAAGAAGTATACGGCAGTAACTTCTGTGACATTGGTTTTCATTTAGATGAGCGAACAGGCAGACTGACGATTGTATCTGTCATAGATAATCTCATGAAAGGCGCAGCCGGCCAAGCGGTTCAAAACTTCAATATCATCAAAGGCTTACATGAAGAGGCGGGCCTCACAATGACACCTCTCTATCCATAAGAACAGGGGAGACAACAAACATGATCGAATTGAATGAAAAAAGTATTGTCAAAATAGACGGGGACGTATCATCACCAAAAGGTTTTGAAGCAAAGGGGATTCATATAGGATTACGCTATTCAAAAAAAGACCTTGGCTTGATCATCAGTGAAGTACCAGCAGCGAGTGCAGCGGTATACACTCAAAGTCACTTTCAAGCTGCGCCTCTTCAAGTCACACAAAAAAGCTTGAAAAAGACGGGCAAACTAAAAGGTGTCATTGTCAATAGTGCCATCGCCAACGCATGTACAGGTGAACAGGGATTAAAAGATGCATACGACATGCAGGCAGCCTGTGCAGACATGTTAGGGACAGAGCCTGATTACATTGCTGTTTCTTCTACTGGTGTCATTGGAGAGTGTCTGGATATGGATAAAATCAAAACAGGCATCGCTCAGCTAAAAGAAGCAAAAGCAGGAAATGGCCACTTTGAAGAAGCGATTTTAACAACAGATACAGTCATTAAAAATACGACATACTCCTTGACGATAGACGGGAAAGAGATTCTCATTTCTGGTGCAGCAAAGGGCTCTGGTATGATTCATCCGAACATGGCCACAATGCTCGGGTTTGTCACAACCGATGCAAATGTCGAACAAGAAGCTTTGCAAAATGCTCTTCGTGACATTACAGATGTGACGTTTAATCAAATTACCGTCGATGGAGAAACATCGACTAACGATATGGTGCTTGTGATGGCAAATGGAATGGCAGAAAACCAGGCACTGAATGAAGAACATCCAGAATGGCCATTGTTTAAAGAAGGATTAAAACTAGCCTGCGAAGATCTAGCAAAAGAGATTGCAAGAGACGGAGAAGGCGCAACCAAATTAATCGAAGCGAAAGTTGTTGGTGCAAAAAACAACTTAGAAGCTGGTATTATTGCAAAAAAAATCGTAGGTTCAAGTCTTGTGAAAACAGCCGTATACGGTACGGACGCCAACTGGGGCCGGATTGTCGGAGCAATCGGTCATAGCGCAGCTTCTGTCACGCCAGAAGAGGTGGAAGTTTACTTAGGCGGGCAATGTCTGTTTAAACATAATGAACCTCAGTCTTTCTCAGAAGAGGAAGCAAAAGCGTATCTAGAGCAGGATGAGATTACGATTTTCATTCAAATGAATGAAGGAAATGGTGAAGCGGCCGCATGGGGCTGTGACCTTACCTATGATTATGTGAAAATTAACGCGAGCTATCGCACATAATGAAGGAGATAGACATGGATAAAACGATCGTGTTCAAGTGTGGAGGCAGTGTCATTCGAGAACTTTCCGATACCTTTTATGAAAATGTCCGCTCACTTCAAGCTGCTGGATTTAAACTGGCTATCGTACATGGCGGGGGTCCTGAAATCACGAGAATGCTGCAAAAATTAGAAGTGAAAACGGAATTTGTAGATGGACAGCGCAAAACAACAAAGCCGGTGTTAGAGGTAGCCGAAATGGTCCTTTCAGGAACGGTGAATAAATACTTTGTTTCAGAGCTGGCAAAGCATGATATATCATCTGTCGGTGTATCTGGTAAAGATGGACAGATGCTTGTCGCCGATTTTCTCGATCAAGATGTATATGGGTACGTTGGCGAAATCAAAGAAGTCAATCCAGAGATGGCAGAAGCACTAATGGAGAAACAATTCATTCCCGTCATTGCGCCGCTATCTATGACCGAAGAATGCCAAACGTTAAATGTAAATGCTGATCTTGCAGCATCAGCAGTCGCAGGAGCTATGAAAGCTGATAAGCTCATGTTTGTCACAGATGTGGAAGGAATTTTAAAAAATGGTGAGCTGTTAGACGTTGTCACCGAACAAGAAGCGCTCAAGCTCATCGATGAAGGTATTATTTCCGGGGGAATGATTCCAAAGGTGCAATCTGCGCTAAGTGCTTTATCTGGAGATGTGGATGAAGTCATGATTGTGAATGGAAAAGGTAGTATTTTTACAGGAGATACCTTTAAAGGAACTCGAATTGTAAAACAAAAGGAGGCGGTCCTGTGAGTCATCTCTTTCAAACGTACGGACGGTGGAATGTTGAAATTAAAGAGGCAGAAGGTTCTTGGGCAGTTGATACAACTGGGAAAAAATATTTAGACTTTATACAAGGCATTGCGGTCACGAATTTAGGTCACAACCATCCAAAGGTCAATCAAGCCATCAAGAAGCAGCTTGACGAGGTCTGGCACGTATCAAATCTATTTGAAAATGGACTGCAAGAAAAAGCAGCGGAAAAGCTGGCAGCCAACAGTTCAGGAGATCTCGTATTTTTCTGCAACAGCGGGGCTGAAGCGAATGAAGGGGCTATCAAATTGGCCCGAAAAGCAACAGGTAAAACAAATATTGTGACGTTTTTGCACTCTTTCCATGGGCGCACGTATGCTGGTATGGCTGCCACAGGTCAAGATAAAATCAAAACTGGTTTTGGACCGATGCTGGAAGGCTTTCATTATGTACCGTTTAATGACCCTGAAGCGATTACAGCGTGTGAAATCGATGATGTCGCAGCTGTCATGCTGGAAGTGGTGCAAGGTGAAGGTGGAGTGAATCCAGCTACAGCTGAATTTCTAGAAGCCGTTCAAACGTTTTGCAAAAAACATCAAGCGCTGCTGATTGTAGATGAAATCCAAACGGGTATTGGGCGAACAGGGACAGCATTTGCCTATGAGCAATCGGGACTTGATCCTGATATTATTTCAGCCGCAAAAGGTTTAGGAAATGGGTTTCCAGTCGGTGCAGTGATAGGGAAAAAAGCTTTAGGGGATGCATTTTCTCCAGGCTCTCATGGTACAACATTTGGTGGCAATATGCTCGCTATGTCAGCTGTGAACGCAACCCTTGATGTAATATTCAAAGAGGACTTTCTTTCAGAAGTGAAAGAAAAGGGTGCGTACCTCTTAAAGAGACTGCAAGAAGTCAAACAGCTGAACATCGTGAAAGAAGTAAGGGGCAAAGGATTAATGGCAGGAATTGAGTGTCATCAGCCAGTAGGTGATTACATCACAGCCCTTCGAGCGCAAGGTTTGCTGGTGCTTCCAGCTGGTCCGAATGTCATTCGTTTATTACCTCCACTGAATGTCAAAAAAGTTGAATTGGATCAAGCAATAGAAGCGGTCATTCAAGTGTTAGCAAATGAAGCAGTAACAGTCTAAATTTTTTTTACACCAGAACGCATAAACATGCATTTATATTATTAATTATTCAATACGGGGTGACACAAGCATGAAAGGTTATTTAAATTTAGAAGATGGAGCCTCTTTTGAAGGAGATCTGACAGGAGAAGCTGGCATAACAGGTGAAGTGGTCTTTTTTACAGGGATGACAGGTTATCAAGAGGTGCTCACAGATCCTTCTTATAAAGGACAAATCATTGTTTTCACATATCCACTCATCGGAAACTACGGCATCAATCATGAAGACTTTGAGAGCAAAAAACCACAAGTAAAAGCGGTCGTTGTCTATGAGGCAGCTGAGCATTTTTCTCATCACCTTGCAGCCGTAAGCTTAAAAGATTATTTACAGAAGTGGAACATTCCGCTTCTTACACATACAGATACTCGTGCAGTCGTGCAGAACATTCGAGCAAATGGAACGATGAATGCAGTGCTTAGTTTAGACGAAAATGAAACGCCACCTGCAATGAAGCAAGACAATGTGGTTGAGCAGGTCACAGAAGATGAAGTATACACACAAGGCAGCGGCGAGGAACATGTAGCACTCATTGATTTTGGCTTTAAAAAATCTATTGCAGACTCACTCGAAGCGCGCGGCTGTAAAGTCACAGTGATTCCGTACAAACAAATGGAAAAGGTATTTGATATCAAGCCAGATGCGATCCTTTTGTCAAATGGACCTGGAGATCCAAAAACAATGAAGCCATATTTAAAAACCATTCATGACATCATGATGACCTTCCCGACACTAGGCATTTGCTTAGGTCATCAATTAATTGCTCTTGCGCTTGGCGGGGATACGTATAAGCTTCCTTTTGGCCACCGCGGGGCGAATCATCCTGTACAAGATACAGAATCAAAACGTGTCTTTATGACAAGCCAAAATCATAGCTATGTGGTCAATGAAAAAAGCATGAATGACAAAGAAGTGGACGTCAAATTCCTCCACGTGAATGACGGATCTGTTGAAGGCTTCATTCATAAAGAGAAGCTGATTATGTCCGTTCAATTTCATCCAGAAGCACATCCAGGCCCTGCAGAAAGTGAATGGGTATTCGATGATTTTATTGAGAAAGTGAAACAAGCAAGGAGAGAAGTCGCACATGCCTAAAGATCAAAGCATACAAACCATTCTAGTCATCGGGTCTGGTCCAATCATCATTGGTCAGGCAGCAGAATTTGATTACTCAGGAACACAAGGTTGTATGGCCTTAAAAGAAGAAGGCTACAACGTCATCTTAGTGAATAACAACCCAGCAACTATTATGACAGACGAGTCATTTGCTGATGAAATTTATTTTGAACCGCTTTCAGTTGATTCAGTGACAAGAATCATTGAAAAAGAGAAACCAGATGGTCTTTTAGCCAATCTTGGCGGACAGACAGCTTTAAACCTTGCTGTCGAGCTAGAAAAAGCCGGTGTGCTGAAAAAGCATGGGGTAAAACTGCTCGGAACGTCAGTTGAAACAATTGAAAACGGTGAAGATCGTGAGAAATTCCGTGCTCTCATGAAGCATTTGAATGAACCTGTACCAGAAAGTGAAATTGTGGATAATGCGAAAGACGCCCTTCAATTTGCAAAAGAAGTGGGCTTTCCTGTCATTCTTCGACCAGCCTACACACTTGGTGGTAAAGGGGGAGGCATCGCTTTAACTGAAGAGGCTTTTGAACCGCTGATTGAAGGTGCTCTTCTAGCGAGTCCGATTCATCAGTGCTTAGTTGAAAAAAGCATTGCTGGCTTTAAAGAAGTCGAGTATGAGGTCATGAGAGATCGTCAAAATACGTGTATCACTGTATGTAACATGGAAAATATCGATCCAGTTGGTGTGCATACAGGTGACTCGATTGTCGTTGCACCGTCACAGACATTAACGGATCAGGATTATCAAATGCTCCGCTCAGCGAGCTTAAAAATTATTTCAGCGCTTGATGTCGTTGGCGGCTGTAATATCCAATTCGCTCTCGATCCACTCAGCAAAGAATATTTTGTCATTGAGGTCAACCCTCGGGTCAGCCGGTCTTCTGCTCTTGCATCGAAAGCAACAGGCTATCCGATTGCCAAAATGGCGGCAAAACTTGCGGTCGGATATACATTAGATGAATTGAAAAATCCGCTTACAGGAACAACGTATGCTAGCTTTGAACCGGCACTCGATTATGTCGTGGTGAAATTCCCGCGCTGGCCGTTCGATAAATTTAAACAGGCAGACCGGAAATTAGGCACAAAAATGAAGGCGACTGGTGAAGTCATGGCGATTGACCGTAATTTAGAATCTGCCATTCAAAAAGCAGTCGCATCACTTGAAATTAAAACAAAGGGCTTCCACTTGCCTGAACTGAAAGAACATTCAACTGAACAGTTATTTGAATTAATCAAAACACCGGACGATCGCCGTTTCTTCGCTGTCATGGAGCTGCTTTCCAGACAAGAAACCGTTGAAACGATTCATGAAACGACGAAGATTGATCTGTTTTTCTTACATGTTTTCAAGAATATGATTACACTCGAACAAGAATTGAAGAATCATCAGGGGACGCTATCCAAAGACACCTTAAGAAAGGTGAAGGAAAAAGGCTTCCTTGATGAAACAATCGCTTCTCTGACGGATCGCAGTGAACAAGATATCAGACAGCTTCGCCAAGAGTATGGCATTGCCGCTTCATTTAAAATTGTCGATACATGTGCGGCTGAATTCGATGCAAAAACGAATTACTTCTATTCTACGTACTTTGGCAAAAGTGATGGAGAGCATCAAGAGAAAACAAAGCAGCGTGCACTCATCATTGGTTCCGGTCCGATTCGAATTGGGCAGGGAGTCGAGTTTGATTATAGTGCCGTTCATGGCGTTCTTACTCTACAAAAGCTTGGATTTGAAACCATCATGATGAACAACAATCCAGAAACGGTTAGTACCGATTATGAGATTGCAGATCGTTTATACTTTGAGCCTATCACGTTAGAACATATTTTAAACGTAGTTGAAGCGGAGCAAATTGATTTTGTCATCGTTCAATTTGGCGGGCAGACAGCAATCAATGTGGCGGAAGGTTTAGAAAAAGCCGGCGTTACCTTGTTAGGCACGTCCTTTGACACATTAGATGCATTAGAAGATCGCGATTTATTCTATCAGCTTCTTGATGAACTGAATCTTCCTCATGCAAAAGGAGATACAGCTCATTCAAAAGAAGAAGCACTGGGGCATGCTGCAAGCATCGGGTACCCTGTTCTTATTCGTCCATCATATGTCATTGGGGGAATGGGCATGATCGTTGTCCATACAGAAGCTCAATTGGCAGCAATACTTGATCAGCCAGATCATTTACCTTATCCGATCTTAATTGATGAGTACGTCACTGGAAAAGAAGTGGAAGTGGATCTTATTTCAGACGGAAAGACGACATTCATTCCAACAATCGTTGAGCATATTGAAAAAGCGGGCGTACACTCAGGTGACAGCTTTGCCATCTTGCCAAGTGTCTCTATTAGTGAAGACATCAAAGAGCAGGTGTATAACGCTTCTGAACAAATCGCAAAGAAATTAGCTTTTAAAGGCATTATGAATATTCAATTTGTGATGAAAGGGAACCAGGCGCTCGTATTAGAGGTGAATCCTCGGGCAAGCCGGACTGTTCCAGTTGTAAGTAAAGTCATGGGTGTTGACATGATCCCAATGGCGACTCAGCTGTTAGCTGGTGCAACGCTTGAAGAATTGAATCCGGCAACGAAGAATAAGGGGGGCACAGCTGTTAAATTCCCAGTCTTCTCCTCACATGCCATTCAAGATATCGATTTAAAGCTGACACCTGAAATGAAAGCGACGGGTGAAGGAATGTGTGTTGGAAAGAACGTCGAAAGCGCTTTGAAAAAAGTGTTTGCGCCGATCTGGCAACAGAAAGGGACCCTCTATATTCATGGCAGTGAATTACTCATAGATGAAGCTACACGAGCAGGCTTTAACGTCTGGACTGGCAGCTTTGAATCGTGGCTGCAACAAGACGATAAATCGCTTCACATTCATTTAGGTGATGATGAAGAGGCAAAAGAACAGCGTGTAAAAGCACTCACACATGGTGTTCAAGTTCTAACCGAATATGAAACAGCGCAAGCGTTCCTGCAAGGAAAAGATGGAGATGTATCACCAGTATCTCTCCACGAATTATATAAAAAGGAAGTGACGGCATGAGCCAAGTCGACGTGCAACCGGCATTATACGGAAAAGACTTTTTATCGTTAAAAGACTTTTCGATCAATGATATTGCGTACTTAATTGAAAAAGCAGAAGAAATGAAACAACATCCATATCAAGATTTATTCAAAGGAAAAACATTAGCGATGATCTTTGAAAAATCTTCAACTAGAACCCGTGTCTCGTTTGAAGCGGGCATGACGCAGCTAGGCGGACATGCGCTCTTCCTCAGCTCAAATGATCTGCAAATTGGCAGAGGAGAAACGATTGGTGATACAGCGCAGGTGCTGTCTGGGTATGTAGATGGCATTATGATTCGAACCTTTGAACATGAGAAGGTAGAAGAACTTGCAAAATACGCCTCTATTCCAGTGATCAACGGACTAACGGACTACTCTCATCCATGTCAGGCACTGGCTGATTTACTGACGATTAAAGAAGCAAAAGGCACACTAAAAGGTGTGAAAGTGGCGTACATCGGTGATGGGAATAATGTGGCTCATTCCTTAATGGTCGGCTGCGCGCAGTTAGGCTGTGACATTGCCGTTGCATCACCAAAAGGCTATGAACCTCTTCAAGAGGTGACAGAGACTGCCCAGGCGTTTGCAAAACAATCAGGCGCAGAAGTCATCGTCACAACAGATCCAGTAGCTGCTGTTCAGGATGCAGATGTCATTTATTCAGACGTATTTACAAGCATGGGACAGGAAGCTGAAACAGAGAAACGTCTAGCTGAATTTAAAGAATATCAAGTCAATGAGGAACTCATGCAACATGCAGCAGCAGATTATATCTTCCTTCATTGTTTGCCGGCACACCGCGGAGAAGAAGTGACGACTGATATCATTGATGGACCACACTCTAAAGTATTCCAGCAAGCAGAAAATCGCCTGCATGTGCAAAAAGCGTTAATCAAAGAGCTCATGTATCAACAACCTAAATAAATCACAAGTGTCCCTGTCTCGACTGAGCAGGGACTTTTTACATGTTGGATTGGAGAGACAATGGACGGGACATAATAACATCAATCGAGAAAGGAGGATGGAAATGGGTCAACAGCATCAGTTTAAATCTGGTAATAAGGCACCTAATAATGGTGTTTATATCGAAATCGGTGAGACCGGTAGTATGGTGAAAGATCCTTTAAAGATAAAGCTTAAAGCAGGAGACGTCTTTCCAGATAACTCGAACCATAACCGCGTTTGGACTTACCAAAGAAAGCCGTAAGCAATTGACTAAGAGTCCATATGAATAAGTCTTTAGAGGCATGTGTCATGCCTCTTTTTTCTTTATAATAAAAAACAATTAAGTTCCAATTTTCAAATAAATAGTATGAAAAAAAGAAAGTTTAAGGTAAAATATGTAAGAATAGTATAAGGTTGAAAGGATTTGTGTGATGGAAAAGATGAATCTCAGTGAAAGTGTTTGGAATAAACGCTTCACCTCATTGTTCATATCAAGACTCATAAAAAATACAGGAGAAAGTTTTGCTTTTACATCCGTTCTTTGGTTATTGATTTTAAGAGGGGATGGAGCGCTCGGTACCGGACTTCTTCTAGCAGTGACAGTTCTTCCTTCATCATTGTTGGCCCCAATACTAGGACCTCTTATGAAAAGACACCATTTATCTAAATGGATGTTTGCTTCAGATGTCATTCGAGCAACCATTGTACTCATTATTCCACTACTGCATTTTTCGCACATATTGCCTCTATGGTTATTGATCTCATTAATGGTTATTCAATCGGCAACAGGTGCAGCCTATAACCCGGCTTCTGTGGCTATCCTTCCGCAGATTGTTCCAAAGCATCTCATTCAAAAAGCAAATGCGATCCTGCAATCATCTTTTGAAATTGTCGCACTTGCTGCGGTGATGGTCGCTGGTCTTTTGGTCAAATTAATTGGACCTGCAGATACGCTCCTGATCACCACTGCTTTATTCATCATATCGGGCTTGTTCATTATTGGCGTTAAACTCCAAAAGTCAGATGCAGAAAAAGCAGCAGACATTAAACAAGCAAAGAATACATATCTGTATAACTTAAAAAGAGGCTTTCTAGTCGTTAAAAATCATCATATTTTATTTGCACTAACCCTTTATTGTATTTTAATGAATGTCGCCGCAGCTCCGTGGCAGGCATTATCCGCTGTATATGTAGCAGAAGCGCTGCAAAGTGATTCAATGGTTTATTCCATTTTAAGAGGTGTCGCCGCAGTTGGTGCGTTTATGATGGGCTTTGCACTGGCGAAGGTGAAAATCAAAAGATTCGGCTTGTTCTTTATTGTCGCAGGCATGATTGAAGGAGCTGCATTCTTTATCACTGGAATGAGTACATGGCTTCCAGTCGTTCTTCTAGCTTCCTTTATTTTTGGTGCAGCCGTCAGTGCAATCAATGTCCCAGAGATGGTCATTATTCAAACGTCTGTTGACCAAGAAGATCAGCCGCAAGTATATGCCGTGATCAATGCGTCATCGAATGTCTTTCTCCCGCTTGCAGCCGTCATATCGGGCGTCCTGGCAGAACGCTTTGGAGCAGGACCTGTCATTGCGGGGGGTGGTGTGCTTGAAATTTTATCAGGCATCGCGATCTTCCTGTTCACAGGGCTAGCGAAAAGCCATTTGTCAGCAGACAAACAGAAGTCCGAAACGGTTGATGTGTAACTCAAAAACCCCCTGTAATTGACGGCAGGGGGTTTTAGCGTGCCCTCTCAACTTCTGGTCATCATTCTGAAAAAAAGAAAAAGAGCTAATCTCAAATCATTAGCTCTTTTCCAGCAATATTAAGAATGTTCTGTTGAACTTTCTGTTTCTTTCATTGGACTTACTTCAGCAAAGATGAATAAAATAACCGTAAACACTATGGCAAGAATGGAAGTTAACGTAAAATCATAAGCAGCTCCATTCATAGATGAAACGATGTAACCAGCCATATGTGTCAGCAGAAAAGTCCAAATGAGGGTGATAATGTAATGCATTATTCCACCGTCCTTTATGTAACAATCTATTGACTATCATACCATAGATACGAGTTCAGAGAAAAGACTGTTTTCCGCCTTTATGTGACCATTTTGAGACCTTCTACTATAAAAATAAAAAGAATTCTTCTGTCTTTAGGGGATTTCCTTATTCCTACAAGAGTTGTTGTTCATATCATAGAAAGCAGAATCACTGAAAGGAGGCTGGCCATATGGGTGTAAGCGAACGTTTTTTCCAGCTTGGTTCCCAGTGGAACGTCATTCACCTTCCTCAAAAACCAAATGGCTTTGGCATTCTAATCCTCGGTGACCGAAATCACTTTGTGCAGGAAAATACATCATTCTGGCTTCAGCATTACGGAAGAAACCAGCTATTAACTGCTTTAAAGGATGAAGGATATACATTGTTTAATAGTCATCTTCATGGGAATCACTGGGGATGTGAAGATGCTGTTTTTAGTGCGAAACAGCTTGTTCATCACACATTAAAACAAGAAATATTAAACCGGGAAATTCATGTGCTGGCAGAGGGAATGGGTGCACTTGTCGCCATGAGTCTTGCCGAAGAAATGCCAGAAGTGCTAAGGTCTATAGCCATGATGAATCCATGTTTACACCTGCAAGCACAAAGAGAAAGAGAAAAGGAACACAAATTCTTCTACAAACAGTTCATGAAAGAACTCGCACAGAGCTATGGGTGCTCTGCAAAGGAAGCAGAAACGTATCCACTTCCTTCTTGCCCCGTTCATTCAGCTCATGTACCGATTCATATATGGCAGAGACTAAACGGCGCACCGTATGCCTATGAACTACATGCAAAGCCTTTTATTGATCAACATATGATGAATCCAGACCATTGTCAGATGGACCTCACCTTGCATATGTTTGATCATCCAAGAAGAATCTTTCAGTCCATTCACAAGTTTTATAAATCGCATGAAAGAGAATTGTAATGAATAGGATGATAACAGCCCTTCATGGAAAGGGCTCTTCTTTTTATTCGATATGCTAAAAAAGGGGACATGAACATGGAAACAGGACTGATCATAGGTGCAGATGAATTTTTTGGACTGACACTTTGTGAATATATGATGAAAGAGGGCATACAAGTGGATATCACATATCCTAAGGAGCAGTCAGAGGAGCAAAAAATGTTATTAGAAGAGCGGATGATGTGGCTCGGCCGCAATGATCTTGTCCGCGTTATTGATGGTCAAGATAGGAAAGAGGCATATGACCTGATCTTTTTTCAATCAGATGATTCAATGAACAGAGAGACAGACCTCGAAGCGAAGCATGGCATATACCGCTTGTTTTACGAAGAACCCGAAAGCCATTCGCATGAACAAAGCGTTTCGGCTGTTATCCTTCCACGCATGTTTGGTCCGTGGACACTCCATGAAGAGAGACGAATAAAGGATGATCACACATTTTTTGTAGAAGATGTCGCAAAGGAGCTTTTAAAGTGGGCACGGACTGATCAAAGGGAGGAAATGATCCATCAATTGAAGGTAGAAAGACAAACAGATGACAAACAAGCAGAAGAAATCATAGCAGAATGGAAAAGACAAAACTCAACATTTTTCGACAAAAAGCAAGAATGATCTTCCATCTTATCTTTTTTCAGTATAAAATAAACCTATATTTAACATACAGGTTCATGCCTGCGTGTTGCAAAGGGAGTTGAACATGGCATGAAGTACCAGCGGCTTGTCATGATCTTTTCGTTCCTTCTTCTTATGCTATCTGCCTGCTCGCAGGCGCCGTTAAAAGGACATATTGAGAAGGTGGGTTTACTCGTCCCCGATACGATTAATGATCAAGTTTGGGGAACGAAAGGTTATAAAGGCTTATTAAATATCCAATCAACATTTGGTGTAGATGTTTATTATAAGGAAGGGATGGTCGACAAGGAGAAAATCGTTGATGCCATTGAAGAATTTCATAAAAAAGGAGTCAATTTAATTATTGGCCATGGCAATGAATACAGCGAAATTTTCAACTTGATCAGTGAAGATTATCCGAAAACACAATTTATCACGGTCAATGGAGGCAAGCCTCAAGCTGATAATGTCACAAACGTCACGTTTAAAGGAGAAGCAATGGGCTTTTTCGGAGGCATGACAGCAGCGCATATGTCCAAAACAAAAAAGATTGGTATTCTGGCTACATATGATTGGCAAAGTGAAGTAGACGGTTTTATCAAAGGTGCAAAATATCAGGACGAACATGTGCAAGTCCTAGCGG
This sequence comes from Bacillus sp. XT-4, assembly GCF_050864245.1. NCBI lineage: Bacteria > Bacillati > Bacillota > Bacilli > Caryophanales > Bacillaceae > Bacillus > Bacillus sp. XT-4. Next base: position 647,116 of record NZ_JBPAFI010000002.1, on the reverse strand, counting down.
AATTTGTCGAAAACTGGGATGATGCTGACAAAGCGGTGAACCTCTATCAAAAATTGAAAAAACAAGGTGTAGATGTTGTGTATCCAGCAGGTGATGGTTATAATATCCCTGTCATTGAACAAATCAAAAACGACAATTTATCTGCGATCGGATATGTCACAGATCAATCCAACCTTGGAAGCCATACGGTGTTAACTAGCACAGTACAGCATGTCGATAAAGCGTACAGTATCATTGCGAAGAAGTTTAATGAAGGCAAGCTAAACGAACAAGGTGAGTACTCCTTTGACTTTAAAGAAGGAGTGATCGAAATGGGGAAATTTAGCTCAACCATAGACCGCGCTTTTGTGAAAGACATTGAGAAGGATATTGCGAATTACAAAAAAACAGGCAAATTGCCAAATGAAAAGTGAGGACGTTGAACATGCAACACGAAAAATCGATGGAGTTTTTACAAATTGCGATGAAGTATTTTCCACAAGCAAAAGAAGAATTAGATAAAGCAGGGATTCAGCTTGATCCACAAGCACTTCAGCCACTTCTCTCTTTGTTTACATCTGTCATGCAAGAGGCATATGAGCTTGGAAAAGCAGATGCAGCATCAGAAAAAGCCACAGAATAGTGGCTTTCAGCGTGTAGACAAACCCTCGCATTCTTTGTCAGTCCTGCGCGCTGGTGCTCACGAATGACAAATTCGCTCCGTGCAAGTAGCTGTCCTTCCTAGACTGCAAAGGTTTTCTATCACGCTGAGAAGAAGACAAAGGGCTAAAATATTTTAGCCCTTTGTCAACAATCAAAAAAAGCCACAGAATAGTGGCTTTTTTTTATGATAATTTTTTCTTGAAGGCACTAATCATAGGACCAACATCTTTAAACACAGGCTTCAGCTCATCGATGGAGTTCATAATGTTTCCAATTTGATTCATGACATGCATGTAGTCAATGGAGTCATCACTTGAAGAAGTCTCTGCACGCTCCTCCTTTTTTTCTGCCTTGCTTTTCTCTTTTTCAAGCGGCTGACCAAACATCATTGCTGAGAAAATATCCTTTTGCGCCATATCACATGTTCCTTTCTACTATTGGTATATCATTAATCTATGAAAAAAGTGAGAGGAAAGGTTAGACGTTTGTATTGCCAAGGAGAAAAAAATAAGGTAAAATTAGTACCAGATACTAATATAAGATCACAATATCACATGCTCGTATGAGTAAAAGGAGTCTTATTCAATGAATGCTGGAATTATTGGCCTTGGCCGCTATATACCTGAAAAAGTATTAACAAATCGTGATTTAGAAAAAATGGTTGAAACTTCTGACGAGTGGATTCGTACTAGAACAGGTATAGAAGAAAGAAGAATTGCATCTGATGATGTCAATACATCTCATATGGCGCTTGCTGCTGCAAAAAAAGCATTAGCTGACGCAGATGTGGCTGCAGAAGATATTGATATGATTCTTGTAGCGACAGTTACGCCAGATCAAGCATTTCCGACAGTCGCTTGTATGATTCAAGAGCAGCTCGGTGCACATAAAGCATGTGCAATGGATATTAGCGCTGCCTGCGCTGGCTTTATGTATGGTCTTGTTACTGGAAAACAATTTATCGAATCAGGCACTTACAAACACGTGCTTGTCGTTGGTGTAGAAAAGCTTTCTCGCATTACCGACTGGGATGACCGCAACACAGCTGTTTTGTTTGGAGATGGAGCAGGTGCTGCTGTACTAGGAACAGTCAGCGAAGGCAAGGGAATTCTATCATTTGAGCTTGGAGCCGATGGAAGCGGCGGGAAGCACTTGTACTTAGATGAAAAAGATCATACAATCATGAATGGAAGAGAAGTATTTAAATTTGCTGTGAGACAAATGGGCGAGTCAAGTGTAAACGTGATTGAAAAAGCTGGACTATCAAAAGAAGACGTAGACTTCTTGATTCCGCATCAAGCAAACATTCGCATTATGGAAGCAGCACGCGAACGCTTAGAGCTGCCAGTTGAAAAAATGTCGAAAACAGTCCATAAATATGGAAACACATCAGCAGCATCCATTCCAATTTCACTATGTGAAGAAATCGAAGCCGGAAAAATTCATGACGGCGATGTGATTGTAATGGTTGGTTTTGGTGGAGGATTAACGTGGGGCGCAATCGCTATGCGATGGGGCCGATAAAAGAGTGGGGTGCACAAATTAATGGATAAGAAACGAGTAGTTGTTACAGGATTAGGTGCTTTGACACCTCTTGGCAACGATGTAGAGACAACATGGAAAAATGCTGTAGCAGGTGTATCAGGTGTTGGCCCGATCACACGTGTTGATTCAAGTGAATATACAGCAAAAGTAGCTGCAGAACTAAAAGATTTTAACATCGAAGATTACATGGAGAAAAAAGAAGCGAGAAAGATGGCACGCTTCACACAATATGCAGTTGTTGCTGCTCAAAAGGCTTTAGAAGATTCACGCCTCGAAATTACAGATGAAAACGCACCTCGTGTTGGGGTATGGGTTGGATCTGGTATTGGCGGACTTGAAACATTCGAAGAGCAATTCGAAGTGTATTCAAATAAAGGAGCAAGACGCGTAAGCCCGTTCTTCGTTCCAATGATGATTCCAGATATGGCGACAGGTCAAATTTCGATTGCACTTGGCGCAAAAGGGGTTAACTCTTGTACAGTGACAGCATGTGCGACAGGAACAAACTCCATTGGAGATGCCTTTAAAGTCATTCAGCGCGGAGATGCAGATGCGATGATTACAGGTGGTACAGAAGCACCATTAACGAAAATGTCGTTTGCTGGTTTCTGTGCAAACAAAGCCCTTTCGACAAATCCTGATCCAGATACAGCAAGTCGTCCATTTGACAAAAACCGTGACGGATTTGTCATGGGTGAGGGAGCGGGAATTGTTGTTCTTGAAGAATTAGAGCATGCGTTAAAACGTGGTGCGACCATTTATGCAGAAATCGTTGGCTACGGCTCAACTGGAGATGCATACCATATCACAGCACCTGCTCCAAACGGAGAAGGCGGCGTACGTGCAATGAAAGAAGCCATTCGTGATGCAGGTTTAACAGTGGAAGAAATTGATTATATCAATGCCCACGGAACAAGCACACCGTATAATGATAAGTTTGAAACAATGGCGATTAAAGAAGTGTTCGGAGAGCATGCGAATCAGCTTGCGATCAGCTCGACAAAATCAATGACAGGTCATTTACTTGGCGCAGCAGGCGGAGTAGAAGCGATTTTCTCTGTTCTGGCGATTAAAGACAGTGTCATTCCGCCAACGATTAACCTTGAAACACCAGATGAAGAATGTGATCTTGATTATGTAGCAAATGAAGCACGTTCAAAAGAAGTACAAGTTGCATTGAGCAACTCACTTGGTTTTGGCGGGCACAACGCGACAATTATCTTCAAAAAATACGAAGCGTAATATGTCTTAAGAAGGCGGCGATCTATAAACAGATCGCCGCCTTTTTGCATATGATGAAAATGGAGGTGTTCAGCGGTATGGGTCTGATCAATACACAATATCTCATTGAGCAATCATCATCATTTCAGGAGCTGGCGGCACGTTTTGTCCCTTATTTTAAAGGAGCGGAGAAAAAAGAAGGATCATCTATTCTCGCCCATTTACAACATCACGGAATGGTGCGATCATGGAACGCCTGCCTGGAAATGATCGACAAGCTCAAAGAAAAAGGGTATTTCCAGCTTGTGATGAAAGAATACAAAGCGTTGCAAAAAAAGTGGGGAGGTCCTGATGTCCCTGTCTTTATTTTGCCTGTTAATGAGAGCAGCAAAGAGATCAGAGAACAATTTTACTTTCAATCCGGCATGGCATTTGATGACAAAATCTTTCTTTTTTTATCCCCGCATACACCGAAGGAGCGAATCGGTACGTTGCTGACGCATGAATATCATCATGTATGCAGGTTGCATTTTCTCACGAAAGAAGAAAAAGATTTTACATTCCTTGATACAATCATGATGGAGGGGCTCGCTGAATATGCTGTGTATCATAGATATGGAGAAAGCTATACAGCAAAGTGGACGACTTTATATGACGAATCGCAGCTGCAGCGCATGTACAAGAAATGGGTATCCAGTCACCTTTATCAGAAAGTGCAGGACGACGAAAGACTGATACAGAATCTCCTTTATGGAAAAGGGAACTACCCCAAAATGCTTGGCTATGCCACTGGGTTTTATATCGTGAAAAAGTATTTCGATGAGCACCGAATCAGCGGGGAATCTATGATTGCGGAGCCAGCGGAAACGTTCTTAAAGGCGATAGAGTCATAAAGACAATCATTCTCAAAAAAAGTGACATATTACAATTTTACTAAATACTTCTTGATTTCGTCATGCTGATGTAATAATATACAAATATAAATTTTGATAATTCTTTTTATTCTAAAAAGACGGAATTTTTTGATTCGGTTCATTTGATCTATGGAGAAAGGGGCGAATGCATGAGCACACTGCTTGAAGTGCAAAACTTAAAAACCTATTTTTTTCGAAAAAAGGAACCAATACCTGCTGTTGATGGCGTTGATTTTAGTATCAAAAAAGGGGAAACAGTCGCATTAGTCGGTGAGTCTGGGTCTGGTAAAAGTATTACGTCTTTATCCATCATGGGTCTGATTAATGGGACTGGTGGGAAGATTATGGATGGTTCCATTAAGCTTGATGGAAAAGACCTTGTTACATATAGTGAAAAGGAATTGTGCAATATTCGTGGTAATGATGTATCCATGATCTTTCAGGAACCCATGACCTCACTTAATCCCGTCTTAACCATCGGGGAACAAATAACAGAAATCCTCATTTACCACAAAAAACTTTCAAAAAAAGAAGCGACCAAAAAAGCGATTGACTTGCTAAAGCTTGTAGGCTTTTCCAGGCCAGAACAAATCATCAAAGATTACCCGCACCGTTTATCCGGCGGTATGCGTCAACGAGTCATGATCGCCATTGCGCTAAGCTGTGATCCGAAGCTCCTCATTGCGGATGAGCCGACTACTGCGCTCGATGTGACCATACAAGCCCAGGTGCTGACCTTAATGAAAGATTTATGTTCGACCTTTGGTACGTCTATACTTCTCATTACGCATGATTTAGGTGTTGTGTCGGAAGTAGCAGACCGCGTCATTGTCATGTACTGCGGACAGGTTGTTGAAAATGGAACCGTTGAAGAGTTGTTTGATCATCCGCTTCATCCATACACAGAAGGACTGCTTGAATCCATTCCGGTCATTGACGGAGACATTCAGCCATTAACGGCGATAAAAGGAAATGTCCCTGCGCCAGATCAGCTTCCCGCAGGATGCCGTTTTGCGCCTAGATGCCCGAAAGTAATGGAACGCTGCATAGGTGAATTGCCCAAACTGGCAACCTTTGAAAATGGTAGAAGCGTCAGGTGTTTCTTATATGAGGAGGCAAGCCAAACATGACACTTGCTGAAAATCAACCATACATGACAGATCAATCTGAGAAAGAAACCATCCTGGAATTAAAAAATATACGAAAACACTTTCCGATTAAAGCTGGGGTGCTGCAAAAGAAAGTAGGAGCAGTCAAAGCGGTTGACGGCATCGACTTAAACATTTATAAAGGCGAAACGTTAGGCATCGTTGGAGAGTCTGGATGCGGTAAATCCACATTAGGACGGACGATGATTCGTTTATATGAACCAACAGAAGGACAAATTCTATTTAAAGGGCAAGATATCTCTCATGTATCTGAATCAAAGCTAAGACAATCAACAAGGAAAAACATCCAAATGGTTTTTCAAGATCCCTTTGCATCACTCAACCCTAGAAAAACACTTCGAAGTATCATCAAAGAACCCTACAAAACACATCACTTATATTCCTTAAAAGAAAGAAATGAAAAAGTAGAACAGCTTTTATCCAAAGTCGGCCTTCACCCAAGTTTTGCGAATCGATACCCGCACGAATTCTCCGGCGGACAAAGGCAACGGATCGGTATCGCTCGTGCACTTGCCATGAATCCTGAAATGATCATAGCAGATGAGCCTGTTTCAGCGCTTGACGTCTCCATTCAGGCGCAGGTCATCAATTTGATGGAAGAGCTTCAAGAAGAGTTTGACCTCACCTATCTCTTTATCTCTCACGATCTCAGTGTGGTCCGCCACATTAGTGATCGAGTGGGCGTCATGTATCTTGGCAAAATGATGGAACTTGCGGATAAGCATAGCCTGTACGATGATCCGCTTCATCCGTATACACAGGCGCTTTTATCTTCCGTTCCAGTCACCCGTAAAAAAGGTCAGGTGAAAAGGGAACGGATTATGCTGCAAGGTGATTTACCAAGCCCTGCTAATCCGCCAAAAGGCTGTGTGTTTCATACAAGATGTCCGCATGCGAAAGAAGTCTGTAAAGAAAAAGTACCACAATTTCAAGAATTAAAAACGAACCACTTTGTGGCCTGCCACCTCTACGACGCTTGATCACGCTTGTATGATCTCATCTTTGAGAGGGGGGATAAAACGGGCTTCTGTCATCATTTTTTAAAAAAGATAGGGGGAATTGTCTATGAAAGATAGAAAGAGAAAGTCCATTTTGGTCAGTTTGCTGCTGATCTTTACATTGATCCTTGCTGCTTGTTCTGGTGGAAATAAAACGTCTGGAGACAGTGAAAAGAAATCCACAGGTAAACCTGTTCAAGGCGGCGATCTTGTCATTGGTTCGATTGCAGAGCCTACATTATTTAACTCACTTTACTCAACAGACGTGGCAAGTTCTGATATTGAAGAAAGAATCTATAGCTTTTTGCTGCAAACAGATGGAAAGCTTAACCCACAGCTGGCGTTGGCAGAAGATATTAAAGAATCCGATGACGGCAAACAGTTTGATGTGACCATTAGAAAAGGCGTGAAGTTTCATGATGGAGAAGAACTGACTGCTGATGATGTTGTGTTTACATACAGCATTCCGATCAATAAGGATTACAATGGTGAGCGTGGATCAGGCTTTGAAGTATTAGAGTCTGTCAAAAAAACAGGGGACTATTCGGTCGAATTTAAGCTGAATAAAAAAGATCCATATTTTTATAATGTCACGCTAGGAAGCTATGGCATTTTACCAAAACATATTTTAGGTGATGTCCCTATAAAGGATCTTGGCGAAAATGAATTTAACCGAAAAAATCCAATCGGCTCTGGCCCATTTAAATTTGCCGAGTGGAAAGAAGGAGACTATGTCAAACTTGAAGCATTTGATGACTATTGGGATGGACGGCCATACCTTGATACAGTCACCATTAAAACGATTCCTGATCAAAATGCAGCCATGGCCCAGCTATCCGCAGGTGATATTGATTTCTTTGCAGTACCTGGAGCAGAACTGCAAACAGCTGAAAAAGTTAGTAATATCAAAATCGAATCTGATCTAGGGCTAAATTATTCATATATTGGCTGGAATCAGAAAAACGAACTGTTCAAAAGTAAAAAAGTCCGTCAAGCGCTTACCCATGCCATTGACCGTCAAACGATTGTCGATCAAGTGTTAGATGGAGACGGGAAAGTAGCCAACATCCCAGAAAGCCCGCTGTCATGGAACTACCCTAAAAATGAAAATGTCCCAGTATTTGAATTTGATCAAGAAAAAGCGAAAAAGATGCTGAAGGAAGAAGGCTGGGAGGATACAGATGGAGATGGTTATCTTGATAAGGACGGTAAGAAGTTCTCCTTCGTCTTGAAGACGAACCAAGGAAACAAAGTCCGTGAAGATATTGCTGTCGTTGTCCAGCAGCAGCTCAAAGAAATTGGCATTGAAGCAAAACCGCAAATTGTGGAGTTCAGTGCATTAATCGAACAAACAACCCCGCCAAAATGGGATTATGATGCGTTATTACTCGGCTGGAGCTTAGCGACATTCCCTGACCAATACAGCATTTTCCATTCAAGTCAGTCTGAAAAAGGCTTAAATAACATTTGGTATAAAAATGAAGAAGTCGATAAACTGCTAGTTGATGCCAAAAACTTGAGTGATCGAAAAGAGTATTCAAAGGCATATGAAAAAATTTATGAGCTGATTGCAAAAGACCAGCCGTATACGTTCCTTTATTATGCCAACTCACATCGCGCGATGCCATCTAATCTACAAGGCTACTCTTACCACCCGAAAGATGAATATTACAAAATCGAAAAATGGTGGATTGAACAGTAGTTTGCTAGTGAAGAAGGGGAGGGGTCTCCCCTTTTTTCATCATAGTATGGCCATCCGATGAAAAAGGAGTTGTGCACATGGTTACATATATCATTAGAAGGACACTTCTTTCCATCCCAATTTTGTTTGGTATTACGATTTTGTCCTTTGCGATTATGAAAGCAGCACCAGGCGATCCGATGTCACTCATGATGGACCCGACCATTAGTGCCGCAGACCGGGAAGCCTTTATTGATAAGTACGGCTTGAACGATCCTGAATATGTGCAATATATGAAATGGCTTGGTAATATGCTTCAAGGTGACTTTGGCACATCCATCGTAAAAAAAGGAACGCCCGTGGCTGATTTGATTTTTGCCCGGCTGCCAAATACCCTCATCCTCATGATCTTTTCTACATTAGTTGCCCTGATCATTGCCATCCCATTTGGTGTTCTTTCAGCAAAACGTCCGTATACAAAACTTGACTATGGTATTACGGTTACATCATTTATCGGACTGGCTATTCCGAATTTCTGGTTTGGTTTGATCCTTATTATGGTTTTATCAGTGAATTTAGGATGGTTTCCGACCGGGGGTGTCTCTACCTTAAATGCAGATTTTAATCTATTTGACCGGCTTCATCATATTATTTTACCTGCCTTTGTTTTAGCAACGGCTGATATGGCCGGCCTTACACGTTATACAAGGTCAAGTATGCTCGATGTGATGCGGCAGGATTACATTCGTACGGCGCGAGCGAAAGGTTTTAGAGAGAACAAAGTCATCTTCAAACATGGATTGAGAAACGGTCTGATGCCTGTTATTACGATCTTTGGACTCATGATTCCATCCTTTATTGGCGGCGCGGTCGTGGTGGAACAAATCTTCACATGGCCAGGGCTTGGGAAGCTGTTTATCGATTCTGCTTTTTCAAGAGATTATCCCGTCATTATGGCGATGACTGTTATCTCTGCTGTGCTCGTGGTCGTTGGAAACTTAATAGCGGATATTCTCTATGCGATCGTTGATCCGCGTATTGAATATTAGAAGGGAGCTGAAGCACAATTGGCACAACCTAATATGGGAACACCTTCTGTTGATCTCAAATTAAAAGAAGGCCTTCCGCCAAAACCAGAGACGATGCTTCGTTTATTTTGCGAGAAATTTTTCAAAAATAAATTGGCGGTTGCCGGCTCCGCTATTTTATTGGTCATTATCTTTTCTGCTATTTTCGCCCCGGTGATCGCACCTTACGCACCGGAACAGCAAGACTTATTGAAACGGCTACAGCCTCCAAGTGCAGAGCATTTTATGGGAACCGACAAGTTTGGCCGAGATATTTTTTCAAGGGTGCTATACGGAGCGAGGGTGTCTCTATTAGTTGGCTTTGTCTCAGTAGTCGGAGCCATCACCATTGGTACCGTCATTGGGGCGGTAGCGGGATACTTTAAAGGCTTTGTCGATTCTGTGCTCATGAGAATGGTGGATGTGGTATTGTCTATTCCAGATATTTTTCTCTTGATCACGCTAGTGACAATTTTTAAACCGGGTATTGATAAATTGATTTTAATCTTTGCGCTGACTGGCTGGACAACAACCGCCAGGCTGATCCGCAGTGAATTCTTGTCACTTCGCACAAGAGAATTCGTACTCGCAGCAAGAACGATCGGAACGAAAAACCATGTCATCATCTTTTCGCATATTTTACCGAACTGTATCGGCCCTATTATTGTGTCTGCTACATTAAAAGTCGGTTCTGTTATTTTAGCTGAGTCGACACTTAGCTATCTAGGGTTCGGCATCCAGCCTCCAACGGCGAGCTGGGGAAACATGCTTCAAGATGCACAAAATTTCTCCATTATGGTGCAAGCATGGTGGTATCCACTGTTCCCAGGTTTACTGATTCTACTTACCGTTTTATGCTTTAACTTCTTAGGTGATGGACTGAGAGATGCCCTTGATCCTAAAAAGCTAAAATAAGGTTCTTCTTATAGAAAATCGTGAAAGGACTCTGCGAGACGTTCTCCTTTTCCCAGGAAATAAAGCCGTCCTTCCGTCAGGGAGAAGTTTTAATAAAGTTGGAATAATTTCTCTATCCCTTGCCCATACTGTGGACAACAGTTTTTAAAAAGTGAGGGATTGGTTATGTTATTTCTTCATGACGTATGGGTGAATTGGTTTGAAGGGGAAGAGAATGGCTATAATGTGTGCCATTTTCATGAGTGGCGCAAGGAGGACAGCGTGGAGCTGTTAGATCAAGTACCTTTACTCAAGGTGCAGAGTCCTTTGTTTGATTACATAGAGAATGATCTATCAGAGCTGCCGAAGACGCTGCTAGAGTCTGTATTTGAGAAATCATATATTCGAAAAAATCATGAACGCCGTAAATTAGAGTATTGCTTTGTGGTCACGGACGGGATTAGAATCATTGCTGTGGATACGATTGGTTATTCCATCCCTGTGAGAAAGAGCCGATTGATTCCAAGACAGGAGCAATTGGTGTATGAAATGGTGAAAGATGTGAAGGCAGAGGAGTATGAATTCACGCCGGACAGCCTTGAATCGACGAAAGAATATCACATCCTATCATTACCACCGCAGCATATCAGCGGATTAACGAGAAAAGAAAGACAGCTGAAGCAGCTGATGTTTATGGCGCTAGATCAACTAAAGGGGCTTCAAAACCGAGCAGAAATTGCCTATTGGTATACAGAATGGAATCCGCGCATGTACAACCAGATCAAACGAATGTCTTTCGAGGAAATTTGGAACATGCTTTATAACGAAACCATTGATGGATGGTCAGAAAACCATTTAGCCTTTTGTGAAAAAATGATTAAAGGACAGCCATTTTTTGAAAAACTTTGGGAAATGGAAAATGAATCAAAAGTGAATTAGAAAAAGCTTGCAGCTGAATATGCTGCAAGCTTGTTTTATTTGCGTTTCCGGCCAAGACCCATCGCATTCTCCATTTTTTTCAGCATTTTGTTTGCCGTACGGTTCGCTTTTTCAGCACCCTCATCTAAAATGCGGTCAAGCTCTTCTGATTCAATGAGTTCATAATAGCGATCTTGAATCGGTTTTAATGCATCCACAACAACGTTCGCAAGATCTCCCTTAAATTCACCATAACCTTTGCCTTCGTATTTTTGTTCAAGCTCTGCAATCGATACGTTCCCTAATACAGAATAAATCGTCAGTAAGTTGGCAATTCCAGGTTTGTTTTCTTTGTCATATTTGACGATGCCTTCTGAATCAGTCACAGCACTTTTGATTTTCTTTTCAAGCTGTTTTGGCTCATCTAATAAGGTAATGAAAGATTTTTGGTTCGGATCAGATTTGCTCATCTTTTTCGTTGGGTCTGCTAAAGACATAATCCGAGCGCCTTCTTTTGGAATTTTGACTTCAGGTACAGTAAAGATGTCGTTATACTTTCGGTTAAAGCGTTCAGCAAGCGTTCTCGTTAATTCAAGATGCTGCTTTTGATCTTCTCCTACAGGAACTAAGTCCGTACCGTATAACAAAATATCGCCAGCCATTAATGGCGGATACGTTAATAGTCCTGAAACGACTGCTTCCTTACCAGCAGATTTGTCCTTAAATTGAGTCATTCTTTCTAATTCTCCAATATAAGCGACACATTGCAGCATCCATCCTGCCTGGGCGTGGGCAGGTACCTCTGATTGGATAAACAATGTTGCCTTCTCAGGATCAAGTCCCACTGCCAAATAAAGAGCGGCTAAACTTCTAATATTTTGTCGAAGGGCTAAACGATCCTGACTCACCGTAATGGCATGCTGATCGACCACACAAAAGTAGCCGTTGTAATCATGCTGAAGATCGACAAATTGCTTCATCGCTCCAATGTAGTTCCCCAATGTCACAGAACCGCTAGGCTGAATGCCTGAGAAAATCGTCTTTTTTGTCATACTAAAACCTCTTTTCTTCAATATAAAAAGGCCCACCCATCACTTTTCAACAGAAAAGGGACGAATGAACCGTGGTACCACCCTTGTTATTTCAAATCAGAAATCACTCAAGACGTTGATATCGGAGACTGCTCCGACTAAGCCTACTCACTCTATCAAGTGTTCGGTTAGCTGCTCCAAAGCCCATTCCATACATGCCATTATCTGCTTGCACCAACCGCAGACTCTCTGTTAATGGTGAATATATGTACTCTTCTTTTTCATCGCAACAGTATGTCTATCTATTATAAAGGATGACCATGAAAAAGTCACGAAGCCTATTTGTGACCTTCTCATCATGTCGTTTGACACTTAAAATTTTAGATAAAATAGTAACTATCTGTCAGAATTTTTTAAAAAAGGATGATTAATTATATGTATAAAACATTATTCCTGCTGAATTTGTTAAATTATTTTAATCAATTTACGCTTTAATTTGTTGAAGTGATTGAGACTTTAGTTTATAAAAATCAATCTTTATCCCCATTTACGTTTTTTAAAAATATGTGAAATTGATATTGCAATAAATTATTCTATTCATTATAATGAATTTGTTCACACGTTTGTGCTAGGCTCTTTACATAGTGAAAATTCAGAAAAAACAAAAGAAATAGAAAGTAAGCTATTCAGGGACTTTTTTACGCTATTTCTTAAATCTGAATCTCATCTTCTATCGAGACCTTTGAACTAAAAACATATTATAAGGGGGAATACAGTTGAAAAAGCGTTGGTCTGTTGTTACTTTAATGCTTATTTTCACACTTGTATTAAGCGCTTGTGGTTTCAGCGGAAACAAATCAGGCGACAGCACGAGCAGTTCTGGAGAGGCTAAAACAACATTAAATGTGAATATCTCCACTGAGCCTTTTTCTCTACATCCGGGATTGGCAAATGATTCAACTTCAGGAAGTGTCATCCGTCAGACTTTTGAGGGATTAACAAGAATTAACGCTGAAGGTAAGCCAGAAAACGCAATGGCTTCTGATATCAAAACAAGTGATGATGGTAAAACTTATACATTCACACTTCGTGATGCAAAATGGTCTAATGGTGACCCTGTCACAGCACAAGACTTCGAATATGCTTGGAAATGGGCATTAGATCCTAAAAATGAATCTCAATATGCTTACCAGCTTTATTATATTAAAGGTGCTGAAGCTGCTAACAAAGGGGAAGCAAAAGTTTCTGATGTTGGCATTAAAGCAAAAGACGACAAAACGCTTGTAGTTGAGCTAGAGAACCCAACACCGTTCTTTACTGAACTAACTGCATTCTATACGTATATGCCAATCAACAAAAAAGTGGCTGAAAAGAATAAAAACTGGTACACAAATGCTGGTGAAAACTACGTATCTAATGGACCATTCGTTCTTTCTAAATGGAAGCATGGCGGTTCTATCACACTTGAAAAGAACAATGAATACTGGGATAAAGACACTGTGAAATTGAAAAAGATTAACATGTCTATGATCAAAGATACAAACACTGAACTTAGCATGTTCAAAAAAGGCGAACTTGACTGGGCTGGTTCTCCAACTGGAAACCTTCCAACTGAGTCTTTAAAAACGTTGAAAAAAGATGGCGGTCTTAAAATCCAAACGATCGCTGGTATTTATAACTACAAATTCAACACAGAAGTAAAACCTTTAAACAATGCAAACATCCGTAAGGCCCTTGCATACTCTATCAACCGTCAAGCGATCGTTGACAAAATTACGCAAGGTGAACAAGTTCCAGCTATGGCAATCGTTCCACCAACAATGGAAGGATTCACTGATAACAAAACTGGTTACTTCAAAGATCACGATGTAGATACGGCTAAAAAACTTCTTGAAAAAGGTGCGAAAGAATTAGGTTATAAGTCTGTTTCTGATCTTCCAGCTTTGAAACTTTCTTACAACACTGATGAAGCTCATCAAAAGATTGCACAAGCAATTCAAGAAATGTGGAAAAAAGATTTAGGTGTGAACGTTGAACTTGATAACTCTGAGTGGAACGTATACATCGATAAAATCCACAGTGGAGACTACCAAATCGGACGTATGGGCTGGTTAGGAGACTTCAACGATCCAGTGAACTTCCTTGAGCTTTACAAAGATAAAGACGGTGGAAACAATGACACTGGATGGGAAAGCAAAGAATACAAACAATTATTGAATGATTCTGCAAAAGAAACAGACAAAACAAAGCGTGAAGAAATGCTGAAAAAAGCAGAAAAAATCATCATCGACGATATGCCTGTAGCGCCTATTTACTTCTACACTCAACTTTGGGTACAAGATCCAAAACTTAAAGGTGTGGTTGTATCTGGACTTGGTGATGTTCAATACAAATGGGCACATTTCGAAAAGTAAGAGTTATAGTGTAAGAGATCTACGGCAAGGATCTTAAGGTATATGGAGGATGTCTCTCCATATACCTTTCTTGCTGATTAGAGAAATTGTTGTAAAATCATGGAGGTGCAATTCCGTTGCTTAAATATATCGGTAAGCGATTAATATATATTTTAATCACACTGTTTGTTATTGTAACTGCAACTTTCTTTCTCATGCAGGCAGCACCTGGTGGTCCATTCTCTGGAGAGAAGAAACTTCCTGCTGAAATTGAAGCAAACCTAAACGAGCACTACGGGTTGGACAAACCCTTATTTGTTCAATACGTGAGCTACCTAGGTTCAGTTGCAAAATTAGATTTTGGTCCCTCATTTAAATATAAAGGACAAACTGTTAATGATTTAATCAGTTCTGGATTCCCCGTTTCCTTTACCCTCGGAATTGAGGCAATTCTCCTCGCATTAGCATTTGGTGTATTGTTTGGGGTCCTTGCAGCGCTCTATCATAACAAGTGGCAAGACTATACGATTGCCATTTTAACGATCTTTGGAATCTCAGTTCCAAGTTTCATCTTAGCGGCGCTATTACAATATGTATTTGCATCTGAGGCAAGCTTTTTAGCGATCTTCCCAGTTGCAGGATGGGAGTCTTGGGCAAGCACCGTACTACCTTCTATTGCACTTTCCTTCATGCCAATGGCATTTATCGCTAGACTTGCACGGTCAAGTATGCTTGAAGTATTAAATAGTGACTACATTAGAACGGCTAGAGCAAAAGGATTAACAAAATCAGCTGTGACGATCAAACACGCCATTCGAAACGCATTGTTACCTGTTATCACATACATGGGACCAATGGCTGCTTCAGTGTTAACAGGTAGTTTTGTCGTGGAGAAGATTTTTGGTATTCCTGGTCTTGGCTCTCACTTTGTTACAAGCATTACAAACCGTGACTACACCGTCATCATGGGTGTCACAGTCTTCTACAGTATTATTCTATTAGTCAGTATTCTAGTTGTTGACGTCCTCTACGGTATTATTGATCCTAGAATTAAACTGACGAAGGCGAAGAAAGGGGTCTAACACATGGAAGAGATGAGAAAAGATTTATTTGTGCCTGCGACAGCTGACGCAGCAGAATCTGAAAAAATTTCTAAACCTAGTCTATCTTTATGGAAGGATGCCATGCTTCGCTTCCGTGCAAATAAACTTGCAATGGTTGGACTTGCAATCATTTTCATTATTGTGATTCTGGCCATTTTCGTTCCAGTATTTTCGAAATATGATTATTCGACGACAGATTTGCTAAACGCAGATCAGCCGCCATCAAAAGAGCATTGGTTTGGTACAGATGATTTAGGCCGAGACATGTTTGTTCGTACATGGGTAGGGGCAAGAATTTCGATCTTCATCGGTCTTGCTGCAGCAGTTCTTGACGTGATCATCGGGATCATCTGGGGAAGTATTGCTGCGTTCAAAGGCGGCCGTACAGATGAAGTGATGATGCGTATCGCAGACGTTTTATGGGCAATTCCAACACTATTAATGGTTATTTTAATGATGGTTGTTCTGCCAAAAGGATTATTAACGATTATCCTTGCTATGACAGTCGTAGGCTGGATTAACATGGCACGTATCGTTCGAGGGCAAGTTTTACAATTGAAGAGCCAAGAATACGTTCTTGCAGCACAAACATTAGGTGCAAAAACATCTAGACTTTTATTTAAACACTTGATTCCAAACTCAATGGGACCAATTCTTGTCACAATGACATTAACGATTCCTTCTGCTATTTTCACAGAAGCATTCTTAAGCTATCTAGGGCTTGGTGTACCGGCTCCATTAGCTAGCTGGGGAACAATGGCTTCTGACGGAATTCCGGCCATGACGTATTATCCATGGAGATTATGGTTCCCAGCCGCATTTATCTGTATTACAATGTTTGGTTTTAACGTGGTTGGAGACGGACTAAGAGACGCTTTAGATCCGAAGTTGCGTAAATAAGGAGTGATTAGGATGGAACGTGAACGTATTCTAGAGGTGAAAGACCTTGCAATCTCATTTAAAACATATGGTGGAGAGGTTCAAGCCATTCGTGGTGTGAACTTCCACTTAAATAAAGGCGAGACACTTGCTATTGTAGGTGAATCTGGTTCTGGTAAAAGTGTAACATCACAGGCCATCATGAGATTAATCCCGATGCCGCCAGGTTATTTCAAGCGCGGAGAGATTTTATTTGATGGGCAGGATATTGTCAAGAAAACGGAAAAGCAAATGCAAACCATTCGAGGAAAAGACATTTCAATGATCTTCCAAGATCCGATGACTTCTTTGAACCCAACCATGAAGGTCGGGAAACAAATTACAGAAGTACTTTTCAAGCATGAACAAATCTCAAAAGAAGCGGCTGAAAAAAGAGCCATTGAACTTTTAGAGCTTGTTGGGATTCCAATGCCTGAAAAAAGAATCAAACAATATCCACATGAATTTAGTGGCGGGATGAGACAAAGGGTTGTCATCGCGATGGCACTTGCAGCCGATCCAAAGCTATTGATTGCTGATGAGCCAACGACTGCACTTGATGTAACCATTCAGGCGCAAATCTTAGAATTAATGAAAGAAATTCAGCAAAAAGTCGAAACATCTATTATCTTTATTACCCATGATCTAGGTGTTGTGGCCAATGTTGCTGATCGTGTAGCCGTTATGTATGCTGGACAGATCGTGGAGACAGGGACTGTTGATGAAATTTTCTACAATCCGAAACATCCATATACATGGGGACTTTTAGCATCTATGCCAAGCCTAGACACAGATGGAGGAGCTGAAGGGAAACTAACGGCGATTCCAGGAACACCACCAGATTTAACAAACCCGCCGAAAGGAGATGCATTTGCACTCCGGAGCGATTATGCAATGAAAATTGACTTTGAACAAGAACCACCAATGTTCAAAGTATCAGATACGCATTATGTGAAATCATGGCTACTTCATCCGAATGCCCCTAAAGTTGAACCGCCTGCTTCCGTAAAGGCGAGAATGCGTGAACTAGAAGGTAGCTACGAAAAACCTGTATTAGTAAAAGAGGGTGAATAGCATGGCAGAAAAACTGTTAGAAATTAAAAATTTAAAGCAGCATTTCCATACAGCAAGAGGGACTGTAAAAGCAGTTGATGGTGTCTCATTTGATATTTATAAAGGTGAAACACTTGGACTTGTAGGTGAATCTGGATGTGGAAAGTCGACAACCGGCCGTTCGATCATTAGACTTTATGATGCGACAGATGGCGAAGTTCTCTATAAAGGAGAAAGCGTACACGGAAAGAAATCAAGACAAAAAATGCTTGAATTTAACCGTCAAATGCAGATGATTTTCCAAGACCCATATGCTTCACTTAACCCTAGAATGACAGTTCTTGATATCATTGCAGAAGGTATTGACATTCATGGTCTTGCGAAAACAAAGCAAGCACGTAAAGAGCGTGTGTATCAATTGCTTGAAACGGTTGGTTTGAATAAAGAGCATGCGAATAGATACCCGCATGAATTTTCAGGCGGTCAAAGGCAGCGTATTGGGATTGCTCGTGCGTTAGCTGTTGAGCCGGATTTCATCATTGCCGATGAGCCAATCTCTGCACTAGATGTGTCGATCCAAGCGCAGGTCGTCAACTTAATGAAAGAACTGCAAGAAGAAAAGGGCTTAACGTATTTATTCATTGCCCATGACCTTTCCATGGTGAAATATATCAGCGATCGTATCGGTGTGATGTATTTTGGGAAATTGGTTGAGCTGGCACCAG
Source organism: Bacillus sp. XT-4 (assembly GCF_050864245.1). Lineage (NCBI taxonomy): Bacteria > Bacillati > Bacillota > Bacilli > Caryophanales > Bacillaceae > Bacillus > Bacillus sp. XT-4. The sequence continues at coordinate 628,844 of NZ_JBPAFI010000002.1, read as the reverse complement.
CGAATGAATTATATGAAAACCCGCTTCATCCATATACAAAATCATTACTATCTGCGATTCCGCTTCCAGATCCTGATTATGAGCGTAACCGCAAACGGATTAAATACGATCCATCTGTTCATAAAGGAACAAATACGGAATTTCGTGAAGTTAAGCCAGGTCACTTTGTCAGCTGTACTGAGGAAGAATTCAAAGAGATCAAAGCAAAACAATAAGAACAGAGAAGAAGCACTGCGATATCAGTGCTTCTTTTTTTATTTTACAAAAAAACAAGTTGATGGTAATTTTTATGTAAAATGAGTAAGCTAGGAGGAAATCAAATGTTGTTATGGAAGATGTTTCGCTATTCATGTCTTCACTTTTTTATCGTCACGATGCTTTTTTCAATATCTTTTTTAACGGAACCAAACGGAGGAAAGTGGATGATCGCATTTTTAGTGTTCATTTGCATCATTTCGTTTTCGGTTGAATTTGCTGTGTATCGGCGCACGAATAAACAGAAGGAAGAAGTCCGGCGTATGAAGTACCTTTATTTCATCATGTTTCAGGTCGCAATGACACTTCTTTTGTTTGCTTGCTTTCAAATGCTCATGAATCGTTCGATATAAAACTTTTTTTGCTTTCTCTTGAAAAAAAGTGAAACCACCAATGGCTTTGCTGCGTCTTACTAGTACAGGCGTTTAAATAGCAAGAAATCGGGAATAGATAAGGAAGTGGTTCTTAACTACATCATAAGGAGCGGATCCATGAATTGGTATGAAAAGCTCAGTGAATACTTCCCGATAGAAGAAATGAAGTCAAAAGAGCATATGGAAGCTTTATTAAAGGAAAGAAGTGATATTTATCATAAAGAAGAAGGGCCTCATCATGTGATGATGTACGCTGAATTTGATTCTTTCATCTTTATTGATTATTTATTTGTTTCCAAGGATGCAAGAGGTGAAGGCCTCGGCTCAAAGCTCATTCATAAGCTGAAGGAAAAAAGAAAACCGATCTTGCTTGAGGTCGAGCCTGTAGATGAAGATGATGCAGATACTGCAAAACGCCTAAAGTTTTATCAGAGAGAGCACTTCAAGCATGCTGAATCAATTGGTTATAAACGCAGGTCACTTGCAACGAATGAAGTGAACCGCATGGAAATTCTTTATTGGTCGCCTCGTACAGATAATGAGGAAGAAATGATGGAGGCCATGAGAAAGACGTACGAAAGAATCCATACGTATAAAGACGAAGAATGGTATGGACAATCGTATGAGGATGTTGATGATGTGCTGAAGCTCGTTAAAAATAGAAAACAAAAAAATATTTTCGATCATCTCGACTAAATGAGAATGTTCAGACTTCAAACATCAGCACAAAAAGAATGAAATTGTCTAGTTTTTGTCACAAAAATTGCAAGAAAATCTGTTCACACTTACTTTTTTATAGTATAATCACTATAAAGATTACTTATTTAGAACAATTTTAATTTAAGAATACAGATCAATATTCATTCTACAAATTGAGGAGTGAAGATTTATGGTAACATTATACACATCACCAAGCTGTACATCATGTAGAAAAGCAAGAGCGTGGTTAGAAGAGCACAATATTCCATACCAAGAGAGAAATATCTTTTCAGAGCCTCTTTCAATCGATGAAATCAAAGAGATTCTTCGTATGACGGAAGATGGTACAGATGAAATTATCTCAACACGTTCTAAAGTATTCCAAAAACTAAATGTAAATGTTGAGACAATGCCGCTTCAACAATTGTATAAACTAATCAATGAGCACCCTGGTCTTCTAAGACGTCCAATTATTTTGGATGAAAAAAGACTGCAAGTTGGGTACAACGAAGATGAAATTAGACGTTTCCTTCCTAGAACGGTTCGTACATTCCAACTTCGAGAAGCTCAGCGACTTGCTAACTAATAGAGAACACGAAAAGCTGCCGATCATTTGGCAGCTTTTTTTATTTATTTTCAGCCGTTTGTTCGTAAAAGAGACTGGCTAAAATAACGGTTGCGACGGTTAAAAAGGGAAGCAACAATTCAAGTGTTGTATGCTGCGCCATAAATTCATTCAGTTTTACATCACGGACAATCATTTCTCCGCCAGTAAAAGCTAAAAGGGCACTCCCTCCGTATAAAAGAATCGGAAACTTGGTTAGTGCTGCATGAATCAGCTTACTCCCCCAAATAATAATCGGGACTGAAATCATTAAGCCAAAGGCAGTGAGCACCATGTTCCCTTTAGCTGCCCCTGCAACAGCGATCACATTATCAAGTGACATAAAAAGATCTGCAATCACGATGGTCTGAACAGCACGCCAAAGGGAGCCGCTGCTTTTAATCCGAATGGATTCTTTCTTTTGTTCAATTAACAAATTGTATCCTATATAAAGGAGAAAGAGACCGCCGATAAATTGCAAATAGGGGATGGTCAATAAATAAACGGCAGCACCAGTCATGGTGATTCTCATCAGCACTGCCAAAAGTGTGCCGATCCATATGGCTTTGTTTCGTTTTTCATTTGATAAGCTTCGACTGGCCATCGCAATGATTAATGCATTATCTCCGCCTAATATGAGGTCTATGCCAATAATCATCAGTAAGGATACGATCCACTCTGTTTCCATCCAGTTCACCTCATTTCACTAAAATAGCTCGTACAACCAATATATGAAGACAATTCAAATATATGTTTCTGCAAGTTTTCTCTGCAAAAAATGCGTTTTTATTTCTTTTATTCATGTTTTATCATAAAATAGACAGTACACAGCAATACCTCATTTCTTTAAATGGTTAACATGTAGACGGAACGGGTAAAGTGTAGTAAAGTACTATTAATTGGGAGCTTGTATGTCCCTTCAACATCTTATATAGAAGGGAAGGTTGGCAAAATGGAAATCGAAAGAATAAATGAACATACAGTCAAATTTTATATTTCCTACGGTGATATTGAAGATCGCGGTTTTGACCGTGAAGAGATTTGGTATAATCGTGAGCGCAGTGAAGAGCTGTTCTGGGAAGTGATGGACGAAGTGCACGAAGAAGAAGAATTTGCAGTAGAGGGACCACTTTGGATTCAAGTACAGGCACTTGATAAAGGTCTTGAAATTGTCGTGACAAAAGCCCAACTTTCTAAAGATGGACAAAAGCTCGAATTGCCGATTCCAGAAGATAAAAAAGATCAAACAGATGAAGAAAGTTTAGATGCTCTGCTTGATGATTTTCATAAAGAAGAGCAAGATCAAGAAGATCATAATGAGAAGGACAAAAAACTTCAACTTCAGTTCGTATTAAAAATGGATGACTTTGAAGATTTGATTGCACTTTCTCAATTAAATATGCAGGATTTTACGACAAGTTTATATTCGTTTGAAAACCGTTATTATCTATATGTTGACTTCCACGAGGATTTGTCAGATGAGCAGGTGGAGAATAAGCTTAGTATTCTGCTTGAATATGCTCATGAATCAGTGGTCAGCATCTACAGACTGCAAGAATACGGTCAGCTGATTGTCAAAGAGAATGCGCTTGAAACGATTCAACAGCACTTCTCGTAACAACCAAAAGTCGATTTCTATAGAGGAATCGACTTTTTTATCTGAATGAAAAAGTAAATAAAGTGATCGGCAAGGAGAAAATGAAATGAGAAATGTAGTCAAAGTTCTATTTTTTCTTATCATTACGATAGGTGCTTATTTGATTATCCAAATTTTTGCCGGTGATCTAGCGGTAAGTGTATTAAGTTCCGTCAGTGTTCTATTCACTTTATCGATTATCTTCATCGGGTTTGTCATTTTCTTAGAAAACAGAAACCCCTCTCAAACGATTACGTGGCTTGTGCTGCTTGGGAGCTTTCCGCTTTTCGGGTTTTTGTTTTATATTTTCTTTGGACGCAATATTAAAAAGCGCAGACTTTTTGAAAAGAAAGCGGTACTAGACGAACAGCTTGTCCAGGAAGATGAACGTATCCACAGAGAAGCGATTGAAAAAATGACTCATATGGGTGACCATCAGCAGCTCTTATTTAAACTGGCCCACAGACTTGGACATACCCCTATTACGTATCGCACATCCTCTAAAGTTCTGACCAATGGAGAAGAAACGTTCTCTCATATTTTTGAAGAGATCAAAAAAGCAACACATCACATTCATCTAGAATATTATATTCTCCGTCATGATGATCTGGGACAAGAATTAAAGGACATTTTAATCGAGAAAGCAAAAAGTGGTGTGATTGTCCGCTTTTTATATGATGATGTAGGCAGCCTAAAACTCTCCCGTCAATATATTGCTGACTTAGAAAAGGCTGGCGTGCAGATCGTTCCGTTTTTACCAGTGAGACTGCCCTTATTAAATAATAAAATCAATTTCCGAAATCACCGGAAAATCGTGGTGATTGATGGAGAAGTAGGATTTGTCGGCGGGCTAAACATTGGGGACGAATATATGGGTAGAAGCAGACAATATGGATTTTGGCGTGATACGCACCTGATGATTAAAGGTGAGGCCGTTCGTGATTTGCAGCAGATTTTTATGCAGGATTGGTATTACATGACCAATGAAAGATGCTCGGGTGTGGATTATTTTAAAGATTTCAGTCATATGGAGAGTCGAGCAGAAGGCGTACAAATGATTGCTGGTGGTCCTGATAAACAGTGGGAAGTCATTAAAAATCTCTTTTTCTCAATGATTATCTCCGCCAAAAAATCAATTTGGATTGCTTCACCTTATTTTGTACCTGATGATGATATTTTGTCCGCACTGAAAATTGCAGCTTTGAGCGGAGTCGATGTGCGAATCATTGCGCCGAAAAATCCAGATAAACGCATCGTATTTCATGCGTCCCGTTCATACTTCCCCGAACTTTTAGAAGCAGGTGCGAAGGTATATGAATATGATCAAGGCTTTATGCATAGTAAGTTTATCATTGTGGATAGTGAGCTAGCATCAATTGGTACAGCAAATATGGATATGAGAAGTTTTCATCTGAACTTTGAAGTGAATGCTTTCCTCTATAAAACAAAAAGTACAGAGAAGCTGGTCAACGACTTCTTAGGTGATTTAGAGCAGTCGCATGAAATTGTTCCAGAAGAATTTGCGAAGAGACCTTTGAGGGTGAGGCTGTTTGAATCAACAGCAAGATTGTTATCACCACTTTTATAAAAATTGTATTTTCCCCCCTTTTCTAAAAGGGGGATTTTTTATTTTACTAAGGGAAAGTAGGTTGAAATCGTGTTTTGATACGATAAAAGTTCATTTTCGATATTCGCTTTCTTGTGAGAGAAAAAGCTATAATACGGTCATCAAAGAGCAAGGGGCGAAATATATGAATGCAGCGATCATGGAGAATGGCAAACTGATTCGCATCACACAACATCTGACTAAAAGGCGGCTAGAGCATGTAAGAGCTACGTGCAAATTTTACTGTCCTGAATGTAGGCAGGAGGTTCTATTAAAGCTAGGTGAGCATCGTGTCCATCATTTTGCACATAAACAGCTCTCGGCATGTCCATTAGCGTCCACCGGTGAAACAGCTTATCATCAGGCAGGGAAAATGGCTCTTAAGGATTGGCTCACGCAGCTTGGATATGAGCCGTTACTAGAGAAGTATGTTTCAAACATTCAGCAGCGCCCTGATGTGACCGTTGCTATAGAAAATAAAAGCTATGCCATCGAATTTCAATGTGCAAATATTTCGTGGAAAGAGCTACATAAACGAACGGAAGGTCTCCGTGCTGCGGGGCTCTATCCTATATGGATCATAGGGGCGAATCGTTTAAAGCGAATGGGTGGCCAGCTCTTTTCATTCTCCTCCATTCATTGGGGAATTTTAAGGCAGTCAAAGAATAGGAGACTCATTTTTTATTGTCCGATCCAAAATAGATTCATCCACCTGGATCAACTTCTCGTGTTTCAGCCAACGAAAATATGTGCCTCAATGACCGTTAGACCGCCTTCAGCTTATCGCCAACTACCAGCACTCTTATCTGTTTCCTCGAGCAATCATCAATTGTATAAAGAGTGGCTCAAGTGTATTCGGCAATTTAGGGAGCGGCCACCCCGCATTTTAGCAAATGAAAGCAAGCGTTTAAGAACCATTTTTTATGAGCATCATCAAACAGCATGGCCATTTCTACCGACAGAATTATTTATCCCCCTGACAGAAGCATATATCTTTTCAAGCCCTGTTTATGTGTGGCAAGGATGTCTTTATGATTGGATGGTTAGAAAGGAAAAAGAACAAGTGACCATTCATCTTCTTTTAAAAGAAATTGAGCGATGTGTCCAGCATAAAGAAGTGAAGCTCCGATATGCCAATGTCACAATAGAAGAAATCAAAGAGGTGATCATTTCATATGTACGGGCGCTTGTGAAACTAGGGTTTTTATACATGACGAAAGAGGGTAATTATCAAGTAACGTCGAATCAAAAGCCTATACGAACAGCAGATGAAGCGATAAAACGAGATACTTTCTTATTTCATTAGCATGTTTCATGCCCACTTTGATCATGATAAGAAAAAGGTGGTGCTGCTATTGAATAGAAAGAAACGCTTTTTTCTCATTTTTTTAGTTTGTTTGGTATTTATTTCTGCATATGATTTGACAAACATAGTTCAAAACAAAGAAGATAAATACAACACCAATTTCTTTCACTTTCCGAAAGGTTGGTTCAACACAACTCATGCAAGGGGGATTCATATGACTTCACAAAATAACAACAATCATTTACCAGACAGAAGCGAAGTAAAAGAAGAAAACAAATGGCGCCTTGAAGATATTTTTGAAAGTGTCGATTCTTGGAATAAGGAATTCGAAGCTGTAAAAAAAGAAATTCCGAAGCTCGCCCAATTTAAAGGCAAGCTGGCCCATTCTGCTGATGTCTTGTATGAAGCCCTAACATTTCAGGATCAACTTTCTGAAAAGCTTGGCAAGCTTTATACATATGCGCACATGAAATATGATGAAGATACAACAAATTCATCATTTCAGGCTTTAAATGATAAAGCATCCAATTTATTTACACAGTTGTCTAGTACATCTGCCTATATTGTTCCGGAAATTTTATCTATTCAAGAAGATAAGCTGCAGCAATTTATTTTGGAAAAAGAAGAATTAAAACTTTATTCTCACGCTCTCGAAGAAATTAACAAAGAGCGTCCGCATATTTTAAGTGAGGAGCAAGAAGCTTTATTAGCTGAAGCCTCTGAACCTTTATCAACATCATCCACTACGTTTAGTATGTTTAATAATGCAGATATTTCGTTCCCTTCTGTTAAGGATGAAAATGGAGAAGAAAAGAAAATTACTCATGGCAACTTCATTACTTTTTTAAACAGTGATGATCGTGAAGTGAGAAAGAATGCTTTTAAAGCCGTTTATAAAACGTATGATCAATATAAGAATACTTTGGCGTCTACACTCAGCGGCTCGATTAAAAAGGATAATTTTTATGCGAAAGTACGTCATTACAAATCTGCAAGAGAAGCAGCGTTATCACGCAACAGTATTCCTGAAGAAGTGTATGACAATCTAATTGATACAGTTCATCAATATTTACCGTTATTACACCGCTACATTGAATTGCGTAAAAAGGTATTAAAGCTTGATGAGGTGCACAATTATGACTTGTATACACCATTAGTAAAAGATGCTGGCATGAAGCTGACCTATGATGAAGCAAAGGATTATATGTTGAAAGGGTTAGCGCCATTAGGAGAAGAATATGTTTCGGTATTAAAAGAGGGACTCGAAAATCGCTGGGTAGACGTTTATGAGAATAAAGGGAAACGAAGCGGCGCGTATTCTTCTGGAAGCTATGGTACGAATCCTTATATCTTAATGAACTGGCAAAATAATATTGATAATTTATTTACGCTGGCTCATGAATTTGGTCACTCTGTTCATAGCTACTATACAAGAAAGCATCAGCCATATCCGTACGGAAACTACAGCATTTTCGTAGCGGAAGTAGCTTCTACAACAAATGAAGCATTACTAGGTGAATACTTACTCAATCATTTAGAGGACAAAAAGCAGCGCTTGTATGTGCTCAATCACTTGTTAGAAGGATTTAGAGGGACGGTATTCAGACAAACGATGTTTGCAGAGTTCGAGCACCTGATTCATGTGAAAGCGCAAGAAGGGGAGGCATTAACGCCAGAGTTTATGACGAACCTGTATTACGACCTGAATAAGAAGTATTTTGGCGACGGTATGGTTGTGGATAAGGAAATTGGATTAGAATGGACCCGAATTCCGCATTTCTATTACAACTATTATGTGTATCAATATGCGACAGGCTATAGTGCGGCTCAGGCATTAAGTAAACAAATTTTAGAAGAAGGGAAACCTGCAGTGGAGCGCTATACAGACTTCCTTAAAGCAGGAAGCTCTGACTATCCAATTAACGTGCTGAAAAAAGCTGGTGTAGATATGGCATCAAAAGAACCAATTGAGGCAGCATGTCAATTGTTTGAAGAAAAATTAAAGGAAATGGAAGAGCTCATCTCAAAGACTGGTGAGTAACGAGAAGACTTCTGTCAGATGTGTGAGTGCAAACTCACCTTTTGGCAGGAGTTTTTTCTTGAAATAAAAAAGACCAGATTGTTGACAAAGGGCTAAAATGAACTTGATTTTAGCCCTTTGACTTCTTTTTAGCGTGATAAAAAACCTTTGCACGCAGGACTGACACCGAATGCGAGGGTTTGCCTACACGCTAGACCTCGTCTATATGAACGAGGTTTGTACATTCAATGATTACGATTTAAAACCTTTGAAGGTTTTTCGGTAATTCATTCGATAGAGTGTAAAGAGAATGGAAGCGAATAGGAGTGGAGATGTCAGGTAAAGAGGCAGCATCTTCATTAAGCCTAATATATTTAAACAGAAACATAAGCCAATGGCAACAAGTCCAATGGTTGTGCTGCGCATGCAGATCCCCCCATTTTTTTGTTACTTTCACTATATGAAAGTGACAGTCCTCTTATGTTTTGTGACAAAAATATGAACATATAGTATATCGGTTGTCATAAGTCGACAAAATTTGATATACTACAGATGTGAAATTAATCACATACAAACATTACCCCTTTGTTTGACCGTGAAAAATTTCTCCCATCCCCTTTGTTGTCGTTAAGACATAGTGAAACCGCGCTTATCCCGGCGCGGTTTCTTCGTACTTATAAATAGAACAAGCGTTCTTTTTTGGGGGTAAAGAAAAAACATGGGTCAGCACCCATGTTCATTCTCACAGCGGTAAACGTCAAGATCTGAATGATTGTCTCCTTCTGTATAACGCCAAAACATTTCTTGATGTACTTGTACACGTTCTACCTTTTTAGCGAATGCGAGCTTTTTCATCTCGCGTTCAACTTCTTCAAGTGTCAGGTCATATACAACGGCAATTTCTTTTGCTGATGCAAATTGAAAGTAAGCGATAAACCATTCAATTGGCGGTCGTTCTGAAGGTGTTGGTTTTTCGCCAATCATTTCAAAGAGAATTTCCTCGTAAATATCATAAGAATATGCACCTGAAATCTTTAATCCTTCTTCACCATTTATCGTATTAAAAAAGGCGAAAGTGGGAAGCTCAGATACATCCATTTCAGCTGCGATTTTCATATCACATTGGAGCGCTTTGACAGCACTTTGAGAATGGATATCTCGCTGGAACTCTTCAATGTCCAGTCCAGCCGTTTTTGCATTTTCTAGCAAGACTTGTTCACTGGTGACGTCCTGCTGATGGCAAAAAAGCGATTCTTGAATGAGTCGTAAAAATTTCATTCCGCATTTTCTGCCCTGAAGTTCAGCTGCTTTTAATGCGAGAGAGGCGAGATAAGGTGATGTCACAATTTGTTCAGACAACATTTGTTCTTTTTTGGTCTGAGTTTTCGTGGCAAATTTCCCCCACGCTTCGGTTAGTAAATGTTTTTTTCGTTTCCGGTTCAAAGCATTAATACTAGAACTTGTAACCGTTCGTAAAGTGAAGAAACGGCCATATTTCATTTTCAACTTTTTAATTGATGGCTCTAATAACCAGCAGTCCGGGCTGAGAGGATCAATGAATACATAGATTTCAATCGGCTTTTGAGGATGTCCGTGACAATGTGAGAAATATTGCTCATGCGGATTGCAGCTCAAGATCGTCCGTCCTTTTCAGGTATTTGGTTGACCATGTGACGAGCCGTCAAAGACAGTCGCTCAAATAAAAAGTCACGAATATCGCCGGTTAGTCCTACTTGATCCATTGCATCCTCCATGCATTCAAGCCATGCGTCCGCTCGCTCCTCAGTAATCGGAAAAGGGAGATGTCTCGCCCGTAGCATTGGGTGACCATGCTCCTCAGTATAAAGCGGCGGTCCGCCTAAATATTGAGTTAAGAACTGTTTTTGTTTTCTTGCTGTTTCTTTTAAGTCATCCGGGAAAATAGGATGAAGCAAAGGATGACACTTTACATTTTCATAAAAAGTATCAACAAGTTGCGATAGAAGTTCCTCTCCAACCGCTTCGTAAGGTGCGTTAAACGATTGTACCATGTTGACTACTCCTTTAACTCGTAGCTAATAGGATGGCTCACCCTATTGCGAATTTCATGTATTTCAAAAGTGATATTCAGTTTGTTCTATTTTGTTGTTTCTATTATTGTATACTTATTTTAACAACCTCTACTCAATTCCACAAACAAACCGCTTTGGCCCTTTGGGAAAAGTGAGGGAGACAGGTTCCGTGTTCAATTGACCATATCATAACACATTCAGTCAAAAAAGGGTGAAAAGCGACATACAAAAAACCGAAGAGGTTATTCTCTTCGGTTTAGGCGAAATATTGAGCTGTGATTTTCTTTACATAATTTTGTGTTTCTTTAAATGGAGGAATGCCTCCGTACTTATCTACATTCCCTGAGCCTGCGTTATAAGCGGCTAAGGCAAGTGAGACATTTCCATTATATTTTTGCAGCATTTGTTTTAAATACTTCGTTCCGCCTTCAATGTTTTGGGCTGCATCAAAGGCATTGTTCACGCCAAGTGATTTAGCCGTAGACGGCATAAGCTGCATCAGTCCAAGTGCACCAGCATGGCTGACAGCATTCGTGCGATAACCGGATTCTTGCTTGATCACTGCGTGGATCAGCTTTTCTGGAACTCCGTGCTTTTGAGCCATTTGTGAGACGATTTGATTAATCTCTTTTGATGAAGAGCCTGAAACAGCTTTTTGAAGAGGCGGTGTGTAGCTGTTATTTAAGACGTTTCCAATACCATTTGCGGTATTCAATTGGCTGTCATTTGCATAAAGAGACTGAGATTGAAGCTGTTCACTGCCCGCTATCGCAGATAAATATGGATTCATTCGTGCATATTGCGTGTTCGGAGACGTTGATGGGTCCGATCCCATGAAAGCAGAAATGGAAAGCGGGAGACGAGATAATTCTGATCCGCCTAAAAAATCTTGCAACAGCGACTGGAATGAAGTCTCAGCGCTTGATTCTTGTCCAGCTGTGAGTTGTGTTTGTCCATTATCAGATTGTAACGTTTTGAGTGCTTGAAGCTGCATAAAGGATTGAAGTTGATTGACGTTCATCATGTTCCTCCTTCAAGGAATTCATCTATTCTTTTGTTTTCATTTTTTCTTCATAAAAACGTACGACTTTGTTTTTCGTGTGTCTTGGTGGGATCTGAAATTGCTGAAGCAATGCTGTGAAAGCAGCTTGTCCAATGTCTAAATCACTCACTTCAAATTCAAGTTCATAGTCCTCTACTGTTAAATATCGGCTGTGATCCAAAACAATTAAGCCTTCTTTGATCATTTTTTCTGCTCTTGACGTTTCCAGTGAACCAAAATACACGATTTGATCCTTTTGAATGTGAAGGTGTACTAACCTGTCTGCCACTTCACCTTCTGGCAGTTGGAAATGTTCAAGACTAGCGGGAGGATCGATCGTTTGGTGGGTTTCCAAAAGGCCGATCTCATGCGGTTCCTTTAATGTGAGGACCCACTGCCCACCTTTTTCTCTCATTCGTAATGCAGCGAATTTGGATTTTATATCAAATTGAGGTGTATCAAAATAATAGTTGGTTTGAGTGAGGAAGTCCTCGTCCTTTAATTGAAAATATTCTTTTAGCTGTTCAAATTCTTCTTTCATTAATAATTGTTTTAGTTCTATCTCAATTTCCTGTGCCATTTTGACATCAACCTTTCATTTAGAGGAAATATGATTATTGTACATGAAAAGCTTCTTTTTTTCTTATTTATTCCTTAAAAAGAGACGTATATAGATGCTAAATGAGGCAAAATGAACAACGAAATGGAGAAATCAAATTTTCTCAAAAAGTTCGGTTTATCAATATTGAACTTGATATGATAAAATAAAGCTGTACTTTGTTGTAAAGGAGATCATGATGCAAAACAGAATTGAAATCACAGAAGCAACTTTAAAAGAAGACAGGCTGATCTTGACGGTCCAGTCAGATGAGCAAATTCAAAAAGCAAAAGCATCAGGACAAATGCTTGTTGATTCTGATCACTTTGCGTTCGTTTACATACTTGAGACTGAGGAGTCTTTTACGTATCTTATTTTAGGAGAACATACATGGGCTCCATTAAAAGAAGCAATGAATCGTGAAATCCCTGTCTATTTGGCGGCGGAAGAGCAAACGCTAGAACTCATTCAACTTCATCAGGAATTAAACTATTTAATCGACAATATTAAAGACAATGCCAATTACGGAGATATGGAAGAGAAAGTGAAGAGCACATTCCTCTGAAATAATTAGGTATTTGGAATTGGGGGAAGTTTCATGGACAAAAAACAATGGGATCAATTCCTCGCACCATATAAGCAAGCAGTCGAAGAATTAAAAGTGAAACTAAAAGGCATCCGAAAACTGTATGAATTTGAGGATGACCATTCACCAGTAGAATTTGTCACTGGCCGAGTGAAACCCGTTGCCAGCATATTGGAAAAGGCAAAGCGTAAAAACATCCCGATGCATGAGATTGAAACGATGCAGGATATTGCAGGGCTTCGCATTATGTGCCAATTTGTAGAAGATATACAAGTCGTCAAGAAAATGCTTCAGTCACGAAAAGATTTCGTGGTTGTAGATAAACGCGACTATATTGCAGAACATAAAGAAAGCGGATACCGCTCGTACCACCTTGTTGTGTTATATCCGCTGCAAACGATCAATGGAGAGAAGCAGCTCCTCGTCGAAATCCAAATCCGTACATTAGCCATGAACTTTTGGGCGACCATCGAGCATTCTCTGAATTATAAATATAGCGGGAATATCCCGGAGAAGGTCAAGCAGCGCCTTCAAAGAGCTTCTGAGGCAGCATCTCTTCTTGATGATGAGATGTCTGAAATCAGAGGGGAAATTCAAGAAGCGCAAGTGGCATTTTCCCGGAAAAAGAAAAACGATAGCTGAGCCTAAGCTTGATCAAATATGATGCTGCCCTCTCATAGCAGCAAGGTGGAAAAGGAGAAGAATTCATGAAATTTGCAGTTTCTTCGAAAGGGAATTCTGTATCTGACACACTCAAAAATAAAATACAGACCTACTTATTGGATTTTGGAATGGAATTAAATGAAGAGGAACCCGATCTCGTCATTACAGTTGGCGGAGACGGAACCCTTTTATACGCTTTTCACCGGTATAGCAACCGTCTGAACGAAACCGCTTTTGTCGGCGTACATACAGGCCATCTTGGTTTTTATGCGGACTGGGTCCCGAGTGAAATTGAAAAGCTTGTGTTAGCCATTGCCAAAACGCCTTATCATATTGTGGAATATCCGATTCTTGAAGTCATCGTCAGGTACAACGATGGCGGCCGGGAAGAAAAATATTTAGCAATGAATGAATGTACGATTAAAAGTATGGAAGGTACACTTGTGGCAGATGTTGAGATTAGGGGTCAGCTTTTTGAAACATTCAGAGGAGATGGTCTTTGTTTGTCTACACCATCTGGCAGTACAGCCTATAATAAGGCACTTGGCGGGGCTATTATTCACCCATCCATTAGGGCGATCCAGCTGGCAGAAATGGCTTCAATCAACAACAGAGTGTTTAGAACGGTCGGTTCGCCGCTCATTTTGCCGGACCACCATACGTGTGTGATCAAACCGATTAATGATGTGGATTTTCAGGTGACGATAGATCATTTGTCGCTGCTGCATAAAGATGTGAAATCCATTCAATGCCGAGTGGCAGACGAGAATGTCCGGTTTGCCCGATTTAGACCATTTCCGTTTTGGAAAAGGGTGCAAGATTCCTTTATCGGCAAAGGAGAATAAGAAAGAGGTTGTTCTCGCTGGAATACTTTAAGATAAACAAAACCATATCAGCCAAAGAAGAAGGCAGGCTGCTGAAGGACTACTTAATCGATCTTGGCATTTCAAAACGAATGCTGACAGATATTAAATTTGATGGCGGTGACCTTCTGATTAATGGAGAGCATGTGACCGTGAGATATGAGCTGCGCGAGGGAGACAGGCTCACCATTTTATTTCCCGAGGAAAAAGTGAGTGATGGGCTAAAACCTGCGGCCATTCCGCTTGATATTTTATTTGAGGACGAGCACGTGCTTGTGCTGAATAAAAAGCCATATATCCCATCGATTCCTTCTCGAGAGCACCCTGAGCATAGTATTGCAAATGGGTTGCTTCACCATTATGCTAAGCAGTCCGTTCGACTGACTGTCCACTTGGTGAACCGTCTTGATCGTGATACTTCTGGTGTCATGTTAGTCGCTAAACATCGCTTTGCACACAGCCTTTTATCAAAGGCGCAGAAAAAAGGGGAAGTCAAGCGAACGTATAGAGCCATGACACATGGCATGATCACGCAAAAGGAAGGAACAATTAGAGCAAAAATTGCTCGAAAAGGGGACAGCATTATTGAACGAATGGTAGATGAATCTGGTCAGGAAGCCGTAACACATTATACGGTGCGGGCGGTACATACTCATTTAGATATGTCTGATGTGTCCCTTATCCTTGAAACGGGAAGAACTCATCAAATTCGTGTTCACATGCAATTCCTTGGTCATCCGCTTGTTGGAGATACGCTATATGGTGGAACAAGCGAGAGAATAGGCAGGCAGGCACTTCATAGTGAAACCCTTGTTTTTCCGCATCCGATAACAGGGGAGTCCATGACCTTTTCGGCTCCTTTGCCGGATGATATGACATTATTGCTTCAGTAAACAAGTAAACCCGGTCACCTGTCATGGTGGACCGGGTTTTTTATTGCGTGAAATGCTGAAATCTTGAATCATCATATGGCATAGATGAAGGAACAGATACTGTCTCAAGCTCTGGATATCTAAGGGCAGAGAGCTTGTGGCCAAAGACGCAGCCTGTATCAATGTTAACCGTTTTACCGATAAATCTTGGTTCTTTTACGGGTGTATGCCCGTACACAATCCATGGTTTTCCGTGATATTCCTTTGCCCAGTCCTTCCTGACAGGTCGACCGTCTGGCCATGTTTCTCCGGTGACTGCTCCAAATAATAGATAAGACCTCATCTGTTTGTTCGGTTTTTTGCCAATATCCTTTTCCTTCATTGCTGCGTGTGCAATGATCAGTTCATTCGGAATCAGTACATCATAAAGCGGTGCCTTTTCAAATAAATGTTTAAATTCACGTGATAAAATGGTTTGTTCATCATGCGGCAGTTTTTTGATTTCGTTTACCGTTGTTTCAATGCCGTGCAGTAATTTTACGGGATTTCCTTTCAAATAGCGATACAACTTAAAACAATGGTTGCCAGGCACATAGCGGATGGCGCCCTTAGAATAGGCGTGTATGACAAATTGCATCACGGCAACTGATCGAGGGCCGCGATCTGTTAAATCACCAACAAGGGCCAGTGTTCTCTTATCAGGGTGGACAGGTAGTCCGTGTTTGAGTTCGTATCCTAGTTTGTGTATGAGGGTAAGCAGCTCTTCGTAGCAGCCGTGGATATCGCCGATGATATCGAATTTCATAAAGGTTCCTCCTGATTTTTTCCTCCATTTATCGGATATAAAGAAGTTTGAATTTTAGAAAATATAACGAATGGCTTTCATTTCATTTGGGCAATTGTTAGAATCAATGCTTTAACGTAAAACTTAAAAATTAAACATGAATGTTAGGAGGCTTTAGCCAATGGAGCATACATCTGTTTCATCACTCGTTGTCGTTATTATTGTAGCCTTTTTCACCCCCATTTTATTGCACCGATTTAAGCTGACCATCCCGGTCGTTGTCGCTGAAATCATCATGGGGCTCATCATTGGAAAAAGCGGTCTTCAACTAGTTGTTGAACACGACGCATGGCTAGATACGTTATCCATGCTAGGTTTTATTTTTCTTATGTTTTTAAGTGGACTTGAAATAGATTTTTCTTCTTTTGAATCAAAGAAGAAAGCGCGAGAACTACCAAATGGTTTAAAAGAACCGAATACATTTAAAACAGCGACCATTATTTTTGTTGGCGTATTTTGTATGTCCTTTATCCTGTCTTATGCGTTTGTCCTTGCAGGATTTATTCAAAATGCCTTTTTAATGACGCTTATTATTTCCACCATCTCATTGGGTGTGGTAGTTCCTACCTTAAAAGAGGAAAAGTTGATGCAAACGAATATTGGTCAAATCATTTTGCTTGTAGCCGTTATTGCTGATTTGGTGACAATGATTTTACTTGCTGTGTTTTCCTCCATTTATGGCGATGGAACAGGGAACATGTGGTTGCTCTTATTATTATTTGCGGCAGGTATTCTTCTTTATTTATTTGGCCGGGTATTTAAGACAAAGTCCATTTTTCAGTCCATGTCAAAAGGAACGGTGCAAATTGGGACAAGAGCCATCTTTACTCTCATTATAGTCTTAGTTGCCTTATCTGAATCACTCGGTGCTGAAAATATTCTGGGGGCTTTTTTAGCAGGTGTGCTTGTGTCTCTTCTTTCGCCTAATAAAGAACTCGTACAGCAGCTGGACTCATTTGGCTATGGATTTTTAATTCCGATCTTTTTTGTGATGGTTGGTGTGGACCTGAATATATGGTCACTCTTTAAAGATCCAACCATCATGATCATGATTCCGCTACTGTTTATTGCATTATTGCTTAGTAAACTCGTTCCGATTCTTTATTTAAAAAAATGGTATGACATGAAAAAGGTCATTGGTTCGGGTTTTTTATTAACCTCGACGTTATCCCTAGTTATTGCGGCTGCAACGATTGGTGAGCGGCTTGGTGTCATTGATCATAAAATGTCAGGAGCCCTCATTCTAGTCGCTGTGCTCACGAGTATTTTAACGCCTGTTTGGTTTAAGGCGTTATTTAAACAAGAACGTGAAACCAATCATAAAAAGCGTGTGACGTTTATTGGAGCGAATCAGCTGACGTTACCTGTGACGCTTGATTTACATCAGGATGAATATGACATCCGTATTTTACACGTCTTTCAGGAAAATAAAGAAGCCTTGCTTGCTGACTCCATCTTTGAAGTTGAAGCGATTGAACAATATGACGATGATACGCTAAGGCAGGCTGGCATTGGGCAAGAGGATGTGCTCGTTGTGGCTACAGGCAGTGAAACGAAAAATAAGGAAATTGCTTTATTTGCAAAAGAAGAAGGGTCTAAACAAGTCATTGCAAGTGTTAACAAAGCGGAAGCCGAGCTGACTTTAAAGGAAGCAGGGATCGATACCTTTTCTAACTTCTTATCATCTAAAACGGTGCTGAGGGCATTGATTGAAGCACCTGATGCGATTCGCTTGTTAACAAATGAGGATTCTTCTTTGTATCAAATTCAAATGAACAATCATCGGTATCATAATGTCATGCTGAGGGAATTTCCTTTTACCGGCGATTTGGTGTTTGTCCGTATTTTTAGAGGAATTGACAGCTTAGTACCGCATGGGGATACGACGCTTAGAAGCGGTGACCGCGTGCTTGTGTCTGGCTCCCGGGAGTATGTGGCAGGACTTAGAGCCCAATTAGAGTTGCAATGAACCCTTGACCGATGAACAAATCCTGATTAAGATAGAGGTACAACAATATATGTTTGATCCACTAGGGGAGTCCTTTAAAAGGGCTGAGATAAAAGTGTAGACTTTTAGACCCTCATTACCTGAACAGGTTCATACCTGCGTAGGGAAGTGGTGCGGTGTTTGACTATGCTTTTTACAAATTCCAAACCACTTTCCACGCGGAAAGTGGTTTTTTTATATGGAAAAACAGGAGGAGAGGAACATGACATTTTCGAACGAATGTAAAGAAGCAGCAGCTAGATGGTGGAATGGGAGCTTTACACACCCTTTTGTGAAAGGGATTGGTGATGGCACACTTTCACTCGATCGTTTCACTTATTATGTGATGCAGGATTCGTACTATTTAACTCATTTTGCAAAAGTACAGTCGTATGGAGCTGCCATTAGTGAGGACTTACATACGACAGGCAGAATGGCATATCATGCGCAGGGTACGTATGAAGCAGAGCTATCACTGCATAGAAAGTTCACAGAACTGCTCCAGATCTCTGATGAAGCGCTGGCAAACTTTAAACCTTCTCCAACTGCGTATGCATATACCTCGCATATGTACCGATCTGTGAAAAGCGGTCGTTTTGAAGAAATTTTAGCCGCATTATTGCCGTGCTACTGGCTTTATTATGAGGTAGGAGAAAAACTGAAACAAACAACACCTGACCATCCGATTTATCAAGAATGGATTTTGACATATGGCGGGGATTGGTTTAAAGAGCTTGTTTTTGAACAGGTGAACCGTTTTGATGAACTTGCAGAAAAAGCGCCAGAACATGTGCGGGCTAATATGAAAGAAAATTTCGTGATTTCAAGCTATTACGAATACCATTTCTGGGAGATGGCGTATGAAAAAGAAATGTGGCAGACAGCATGCTTAGATGGGGTTGGTGCAAATGGAACTCCACGCAGTGACAAATGATACGCTTCCTATCAGGGAGCTCATCAAGCAAGTAAAAGACATTGCGTCTGAAGTAGACTTTATTCATATTCGTGAACGATCGAAGGCAGCAGGTGAGCTGGTTCACTTCGTGAAACAACTCCTAGCAGAAGGTGTTCCGAAAGAAAAGCTGATTATCAATGACCGAGTTGATGTTGCGCTGCTGACCAATATTCACCGGGTTCATCTTCCTGGACACAGCTTTTCGCCAAAGGAATTAAGACAAAAATTTCCTCACCTCCATGCGGGGGTATCGGTTCATTCGATAGAAGAAGCCAAAGCAGCAGAGAAGAACGGGGCAGAGTATGTCATGTTTGGGCATGTGTATGATACCGCATGCAAACCCGGATTACAGGCGAGAGGCATAAAGGTTGTGGAGGAAATGACTTCTACGCTGTCCATTCCAGTCGTTGTCATTGGTGGAATCACACCAGAACGACTGCCAGAATTGATGCATGTTGATTTAAAGGGAATAGCCGTCATGTCGGGGATTTTTGCTCATCCTCAGCCGCGCAAAATGGCGCAAACGTTTTCTGAAAAGCGAAAGGAGAATCCTTATGAACAAGCATTATGATGTTGCAATCATTGGTGGTGGAATCATAGGGATGTCGATCGCTTATCACCTTGCAAAAGCAGGAAAGCAGATTGTCTTATTTGAGGCAAATGAGATCGGGAAGCAAACGACAAGTGCGGCTGCTGGCATGCTGGGTGCACATGCTGAAGGAGAAGGTGATGAAGATATTTTCTTTCAAGTAGGCAGACAAAGTCAGGCTTTATATGAAAAATTAACGGTCGACCTTCAGCATGAATCGGGCATTGATATTCGGACATCAGTGGGCGGGATTATGAAGGTGGCTTTTACAGAACAAGAAAAGCGTGCGCTTTGCCGGATGCAGCATTTGCCCACATTTGAATGGCTTGAAGCAAGCAGCGTAAAAGAACGTATGCCTCAAATAGCAGATGACATTGTAGGAGCAGGCTTGATAGCAGATGATGTACATGTCGAGCCATATGCGGTATGCAGGGCTTTTTGGCAGGCGGCTGTTCGGCAAGGAGCGGATGTGAAGGAGTTTACCCCCGTTATCGATGTAAAGAGGGGAAAAGAAACATTGACAGTCAGTACAGCTAAAGGCATCTTCACATGTGATCATCTGACTGTAGCAAGTGGTGTATGGTCAGGCCGTTTTTTAGAAGAACTGGGGTTATCACATTCTCTCTATCCAGTAAAAGGAGAATGCGTGTCTGTTTGGAATAACGGTCCAGCGCTTGCACACACCATCTATCATGATCATTGTTATATCGTTCAAAGGGATAGCGGTAAGCTAGTGATTGGTGCAACGATGAAACCGAATGACTGGCAGGCCGTTCCGACACTTGGCGGTATTGAAGCAGTTATTCACAAAGCATCTCAGCTCATGCCTTCTATTCGAGAGATGCCGATTGATCAATGCTGGGCAGGTCTTCGGCCAGCGACAAGCGACCGGCACCCCTATATCGGAAAACATCCAGAAGACGAGCGTATTCTTTTTGCAACGGGACATTACCGAAATGGCATTTTACTTGCGCCAATTACGGGGGAAATCATTCGCCGCTTGATAGTAGGCGAGTCTGTTCACAAGGAATGGCTTCATGCGTTTCGGATTGGGCGAAAGGAGGCATTGTTCGTATGAAAATTCAATTGAATGGAAGAATGGTTGATTTCGATAAGGAAAATGGCACGGTTTTTGATCTGCTATCAGCCTATCAACTTGAAAACCGAGTGGTGATCGTTGAAAAAAATCAAGAAATTATAGATAAAGAAGCCTTTCAACAGGTAAAAATTCAACCAAATGACACGATTGAAATCGTTCACTTTGTAGGAGGAGGATGACACCATGCTGCGCATTGGCGGAAAAACATTTACATCAAGACTATTACTAGGGACAGGAAAATATCCATCATTTGAAGTTCAAAAAGAGGCGGTCAACGTATCAGAAGCTGAAATTTTGACCTTTGCTGTGCGAAGAATGAACATATTTGAACCATCACAGCCCAATTTTTTAGAGCAGCTCGATTTATCAGCCTATACATTGCTACCAAATACTGCAGGGGCAAGTACAGCGGAAGAAGCGGTGCGGATTGCTCGTTTAGCGAAAGCTTCTGGACTGTGTGACATGATCAAAGTAGAAGTCATTGGCTGCTCAAGGTCTCTTCTGCCAGATCCAGTCGAAACGTTAAAAGCATCTGAAATGCTATTAGAAGAAGGTTTTATCGTGCTGCCATATACGTCAGATGATGTGGTGCTGGCAAGAAAATTAGAAGAACTTGGTGTCCATGCCATTATGCCAGGTGCTTCTCCAATCGGTTCAGGTCAAGGGCTTTTAAACCCTCTGAATCTATCGTTTATTATCGAACAGGCAAAAGTGCCAGTTATTATTGATGCGGGTGTAGGTTCGCCGAAGGATGCTGCTTATGCGATGGAATTGGGTGCTGATGCTGTATTACTGAATACAGCCGTGTCTGGCGCAAAGGACCCTGTGAAAATGGCCAAAGCGATGAAGCTGGCGATTGAATCTGGAAGACTCGGTTTCGAGGCAGGCCGTATTCCACTCAAAAACTATGGAACAGCCAGCAGTCCGCAGGAAGGAATTCCAGCATTTTGAGCACACGTTATTCACGCCAAGAGCTTTTTAGGCCGATTGGAACAGAAGGACAAAAACGGCTACATGCCTCAAAGGCCGTCATTATTGGGGCTGGGGCACTTGGAACAGCGAGTGCTGAAATGCTCGTCCGTGCCGGCGTAGGATCTGTCACCATTTTGGATAGAGATTATATTGAATGGAGCAACCTGCAGCGTCAGCAGCTATACACAGAGCAAGATGTTCTTGATCGGCTGCCAAAGGCTGTGGCTGCTGAGAAAAGACTCAAGCAGGTGAACAGTGACGTTCACGTGAGAGGCATCGTCCTTGACGTGACCGCTCAAAATATTGATGAGTACGTCAGCGGGGCATCCATCATCGTGGATGCAGCGGATAATTTTGAGGTGAGAATGATTGCGAACGATGCAGCCGTCAAACATCAAATTCCGTTCCTTTACGGGGCCTGTGTAGCAAGCTATGGTATTCAATTCACAGTGATTCCTGGTGAAACACCATGTTTACACTGCCTGCTTGAGCATTTACCTGCACAAGGCATGACATGTGATACAGCAGGAATTATTAGTCCAGTAGTGCAGCAGGTTGCGGCCTATCAAGTGGCGGATGCACTGAAGCTTTTAACAGGACACCACATCACACCGGTATTAAGATCGTTTGATTTATGGACAAACGAGCGATCTGATATTCGATCCGTTACGTCTTTAAAAAAGAAAAAATGTCCAAGCTGCGGTCTTAAGACATATCCATTTCTCTCATATGATCAAAGAGCAAAAGCAGATGTATTATGTGGACGAAATACCGTACAAATTCGCAGTGCACTAGGGGCACCCCCGGCGCTGCATGAAGTAGCCCGTCAGCTAAAGAAAGCAGGAATGGATGTGCTGGAAAATCCTTATTTGCTTTCGTGTCAGAAGGATGAGTACAAGCTTGTTTTATTCAAAGATGGCAGAGCGCTTGTACATGGGACAAATGATATTGCGAAAGCGAGAACGATTTATCATCAATGGATTGGCTAATGAGAGGGTGAGATGACATGACGATTAAAAAAGCATTAACCATTGCAGGTACTGATTCTGGTGGTGGAGCTGGTATTCAAGCAGACTTGAAAACTTTTCAGGAGCTTGGTGTGTACGGAATGTCCGCCATTACGGCCATTACCGCTCAAAACACACTTGGT
This sequence comes from Bacillus sp. XT-4, assembly GCF_050864245.1. NCBI lineage: Bacteria > Bacillati > Bacillota > Bacilli > Caryophanales > Bacillaceae > Bacillus > Bacillus sp. XT-4. The sequence continues at coordinate 606,073 of NZ_JBPAFI010000002.1, read as the reverse complement.
GTTCACGGTATTTATCCACTGTCTATTGAGGCGCTCGAAAGTCAAATTGATGCAGTAGCAGAAGACTTGTTGCCAGATGCCGCTAAAACAGGGATGCTGTGGAGTGCTGAAATGATCAGTGTCGTTGCTGAAAAGACGAAGCAATATGACTTGAAACTAATTGTCGATCCAGTCATGATTGCCAAAGGGGGCGCCTCTTTATTAAATGAAGATGCGGTCTCTGCTATGAAAACACAGTTACTGCCTGTCAGTTATGCAGTCACACCGAATCTCCCTGAGGCAGAAGTGCTGACAGGCATGCGCATTCAGACAAAAGAAGATCGCCATAGAGCAGCAGAACGACTTTATGAGCTTGGCACGTGCTATGTTGTGATCAAAGGAGGTCATAGTCCTTCAGGCGGCCTCATTACAGACCTTTTGTACGATGGAAAAAGCTTTTTTGAACTCAGTAATGAACATATTGATACACCACATACACACGGAACAGGCTGTACATTTGCAGCGGCATTAACGGCAGAAATAGCAAAAGGTCGTTCCATGAAGGAAGCCTTTGAAACGGCAGAAACCTTTGTCCATGAGGCGATCAAATTTCCTCTGAATATTGGCGCTGGGCACGGACCGACTAACCACTTTGCTTATCAGCAAAACAGAGTCAAAGCATAAAAAGAAGACTGTCTTCACTTGTGAGGACGGTCTTTTTTCTGAAATAAAAACTTTCTTTCAACGGAAATTGTCAATATCTCATGATTTGTGATAAGATTATGATCAGGTACTAATACTATGTCTTGAAAAAATAGGAGGCTTTAATACATATGAACTTTTCTTTAGAAGGCCGTAATATTGTGGTGATGGGTGTTGCCAATAAACGAAGCATCGCTTGGGGAATTGCTCGTTCACTTCACGAAGCAGGAGCTCGTTTGATTTTTACTTATGTTGGAGATCGTCTGGCAGAATCAGTGAAAGAGCTAGCAAGCACGCTAGAGCGTGATGATTCCATTATTCTTCCTTGTGATGTGACAAGTGATGAAGAAATCGAAAAATGTTTTGCAACGATTAAAGAAAAAGTACAAGTCATCCATGGTGTTGCACATGCGATTGCATTTGCGAACAAAGAAGAGCTTGTCGGTGAATATTTGAACACGAACCGTGAAGGTTTCCTTTTAGCGCACAACATTAGTGCCTATTCACTAACAGCTGTAGCAAAAGCAGCACGTCCGCTCATGACAGAAGGCGGAAGCATTGTCACACTTACTTACCTAGGCGGAGAGCGCGTTGTCTCTAACTACAATGTCATGGGTGTAGCAAAAGCAGCCCTTGAAGCAAGTGTGAAATACTTAGCAGCTGATCTTGGAGCGGAAGGCATCCGTGTGAACAGCATTTCTGCTGGTCCAATTCGTACGTTATCTGCAAAAGGAATCAGCGGCTTTAATACGATCCTGAAGGATATTGAAGAGCGTGCACCGCTTCGCCGTACAACGACTCCTGAAGAAGTTGGCGATACAGCACTATTCTTATTCAGTGATTTATCCCGCGGCATGACAGGTGAGAATCTTCATGTTGATTCTGGCTTCCATATCATTGCCCGCTAAACGAATAATTGATTTGCAGCATACCAATCACTGGTATGCTGTTTTTTATTTTTCTTCTGATTTGGGGTGTCCTCTCATATATATAAGGAATGAATCATTCGGGAGGGATCAGTATGTCAAATAAAGGTGATGAGAATCAAAAGCCGCTTATGTATATTGTTCAGCCGAGCTATGATGAATCAGCGCCGGCCATGCAAAATATTGTGAGAAAGCGAAAGAAGTCAGAAAAACCTTCAGAAACCAATAAAAGCGCCAAAGAGGATGCAATCGACGAGAGCGTGCAAGAACCTGTATCACAGGAAGTAAAGCAGAAAAAAGAAGAGCCGCCTGCGCTACAGCAAGAGCGGGAGATCAATCAAGAAAAAGATAATTCACAAAATCGAGAGCCAGTACAAGAACAAGAACAACAGCCAGAAGGCGTATTTCATGAAATAAAAGAAGAACCAAGAAGAAAACGAGTGAAGAAGCCGTTAAGCCAAATGAATATCGAGGAGAAAGTCGATTTTCTTACAAGTCTGCCGCATAATATGCCGAGAGCGCTTTGCCTCATCGAAGCCGATGGAAAAACATACAGAGGAATCATCATGGAGAGAAAAGACAATATGGTCGTCATCCGCACAGCAGGCGGCGGTAATCCAGTGGAATTAGCGATTGATGATATTTCTTCTATTCATCCACTTGGTTTTTAATGAACATAAAAAAAGTCCCATAACGGGACTTTTTTTGTTAGCAGCTACGGTTGATGAGTCTTGGATTTAAGCACTCGATTGCGCAGAAGCAGTCAAGGTCTACTTCAATGCAATATTTTGATTTTTCTAAACGGAACACATCACATACGGAATCTTTATCTGTAAAATCTAAAATATGACGATCTTTGTCAAATGCAATAAGCAAGCTGAGTGTTGCGCAGTGATCAGAGATGTGTTCGACTCTGAAAAATGCAGTGCTGAAGCAAGGGCCAGCATCTACTTCTCCGACGTTTCCGAATGCGACGAATGGTTTTGATTTTGAGGTAAATAGAACAAACGGGACAGTGTCACCTAATGAATGTGATGGAGAAAGGAGATTGCTGTAACAGCTGGTTGGGCAATCCTCTTCGACGGCATTTTGTAAGTCGTTTATGTTTTCAACAGCCTCTGCTACACAGTTCCATGAATGTTTGCGGCTCATATTCAACCCTCCTATACAAGGAAATTTGTTTGAGTGTTTGAGCACTGTCATCATCATCTATAAGCTTTATTACGTGTCTCGCCGGTTGATGCATCTAATGTCAATCAATGCGGAAGCGGCCGCCTTTTGCTGACTGCTCCGCATGATTGGTTGTCATTCGTGAGGAAGGGGATGCTTTGACTTATGACAAGATAGATGAGCGGGCGATTGGTTTAGCCGTGGTGATGATGCTTTTTATCTTTTGTTGGCATGACTCTGTCGACAAGTTCTGGATTTAAACATTGGATCGCGCAGAAACAGTTCAAATCAACTTCGATACAAAAGTCCGCTTTTTCTAAACCAAAGAAGTCAGGATCGCAAGGGTGACAAACGCTTAGCGTATGTCCGTGTACATCAACAGGTCTTAACACAGATAATGTGGCACAGCAGTCATGCAATTTTTCAACCCGGAAGAAAATGGATTCGAAGCATTGGCAATCGTCAACAAATCCTCCAATGTTTCCGAAAGTAGAGAACAATCCGCCCTTTTTATCAAAAAGTAAAAACGGAATCGTATCTTTTCCAGAAACTGTCGGGCTTAATAAATTACTGTAGCAGCTCGTAGGACATTTATCTTCTACAGCTTCCTGCTCTGCTAAAATCTTATCAACCGCATCGCATACACAGTTTTCATCATGTCGGCCATGGTGTTTTCCGCAGCTCATGGATTTCAGCTCCTTTAACAAGGTATTTGACTTTAGTCCTTAACAACATATGTATGCGCCCTCTAGTTGGTGTGGGTAAATGACTATTTATCTTTGTTGTATTTTTAGAAAAAGGAAAAGCAGAGCTTTTCGCTCTGCTTTTGTACATTAGAGGATACCAATTGCAACGATCGTCGCAACAAGTGTCTGTGTAAGCGTTTGGATGGCAATAGAGATGTCCGCATCGATTGTAGAGACTGTAACGTTTCTAGAGTTTTCGATGACAAGTTTCTGGCGATTTGTTTGTTTGTGGCTAGCTGCTTGTAAGAGATCTTGCGTGACGCGGTCAGCTAGGTCACCATCAGCGATTGAGATGTTTGTAATGGTGATGATCGCTGTTTGAACAGCTGCTTGGATAGATGCTGCAACCTGTGCATCAACAGAAGAAACGTTAATGTCACAAGAGTCTCTAACGATAATGACTTCCTCAGATGTTTGCTTTGTGACACTCACTTGATCAAAGTCTTGTAAAACATCTTCATCATCATAATAGTGGCCGTCACAAACTGCTTTTCTTTCGTAGTTATGATGGTAATCGCCGTGGTGTGTACAGTTACGATCTAGAGCGACCCAAGAGTATGGTTTAGAATCCATTTCTTTTCCTCCTTCCGTTTACTTTATTAAATGCTGGAATGATTGGTTTTGTCTCGGGCATTTATCCTAGCAGGCAACCCATTTTTATTTAATCGTTATTTTGCTGCGCTTGACGGCGCTGCTGGATACGATCTCGAAGTGAATTTCGTTTAGGACGCACTTGTGGTTCAGGCTCGACCTCTTCTGCATGTTTTGCTGCCTCTGCCTGACGCTTTTTCTCTTGCTGCTGCTGTACGAAATCATCTGCTTTCTTTTGTAAATCCTGAACCAGCTTCAAAATCATCCTTCTTTGATCTTCTGAAAGGTTTGCTTTCTGATCATCTGTGACATTATTTTTGTTTAAAATATCACTCACAAGAAGGCTTGTTAATGGATCAACATCAGTGTTGATTTGAAACTCCTTTTTTTCGTTCTCTTCAGCCACGATTATTTCACCTCTTTCATACATGATGTTAGAAAAAGAAAGGGTCAAAGAATGCCGGCTTCAACTAAAAGTACATTCAGTGTTTGAGTGAGAATTTGTACGGAGTTCATAATGGATGCATCAGATAATGTAATCGTGACGTTATAACAATTGATGATTTGAATCACTGTTTTCTTTTGAACTGTCACTTGTTGTGCAGCTAAAAGCTGTTCTGTGATGTCTGCAGCCAATTCATCATCTGGTACAAGAATTTGAATTAAAAGAGTAATGATTGTCGTTACGGTCGCTTGAAGGGAGAGTGCGGCTGTTACATCTGTTTTATGAATCGTGACATTTTCGGAATCCTTGATCTCGATGAAATCATCATAATTGCTGATTAATTCGTTTAACAGTTGTGTGTATAATAAATCAGCACTTTCTTCAATAGACAATACTTTCACTCCTTTCTTATCTATACATTATTTAATGCAGCAGAGGCTCAAGGTGGAATCGGAAAGCATGAAAAAGTACAACCCAATTTTATTTACACCCGATTCATCATGGCGGTCTTTCTTTTTGCATATATAAAGAAAGGACGGAAAAAGAAGAATGAAGGAGGTGGAGGTTCCATGAGCGGCGCTTTGTCATTTGCTATATTTGCCCTCGCATCCTTTAGGCTGACGAGATTGATCGTGTTTGATACGATTACAGCCCCCTTTCGCCGTCTATTTCATGAAGAGCAAGAAGAGGTAAACGAACAAGGCGAAGTCGAGACCTATATCGTCATTAAGGGGAAGGGACTGCGATCTTGGATAGGAGAGCTGTTAAGCTGTTATTGGTGTACGGGTATATGGTGCACTGCTGCTTTACTACTGATATACATATTTTTTCCTGTCATCAGCATGTGGCTTAATTTACTATTAGCGATTGCCGCAGCAGCAGGCTTGATTGAAGCAGTCGTGTCGAAGCTTGTGAAATAAACAGGCATTCTGATCAGACACGCTTAAAGAAAATGCATATACTAACATGGAATAGGAAAGGAAGGGTTGCGATGAAACCAACTGAAACACCGTCACATATGCTTCAAGGGTATCCAGCGCAGTCAAATCAACAATCTGTATATACGAAGAAAATCAAGAAGACGGGCTGCGGCTGCGGGAAGAAAAAGAAACCTCAATAGGGAAAAACAAAAGCCGGATTTATCCGGTTTTTTTGTTGCCCTTTTTTTGGGTGATGCATATGTAAGAGAGAAGGGGTGACCAGAATGGATGCATTCGAACAATTAATCGGTTCCTTGTTCACTAAACCCCATGATGGGAAAGAGCAAGCGCACGAAAAAGCTGAAATGGATCTAGCGAATAAAGCGAAGGATCTTGAAGAGCACTTAAAAGCATTTGGCGAGAAAATGGATACTTTTGCGAAAGAAACAGAAGCATTCATGATCCGTCATGGAGAGGCAGATTACGTCTTTAAACAGCAGAAATAAAAATTCCGCACTTTTTTATGTGATCGTCCAAACCATTTCATGTATTTTTCATATTTTGTAAGGGAGAAGAGGAGGTGCTTAAATATGAGTTGTTACGGTTACGGTGGCGGTTATTGCGGAGGCTACGGCGGCGGTTATGGTTCAACTTTTGTTCTTGTCGTCGTGCTTTTCATTCTTCTAATCATCGTTGGTGCTTCTTTCTTTAACTAAACAGTAAGAAGGTGAGGGAAGCAATAGGGAAGCCTTTTGCTTTCCTTTCTCTTTGCTAACAAGGCAGCAGGATAGGCACATATCTCGCCTATTTTCATATAGTAAGGTGATTACTCCACAAAGAGGAGGCAAAGGAATGGATAATAAATTCTTTAAAAGCGTGGAAAATAAAACTGGTGTAAATATGAATGATGTCTTTAAGCTTGCAGGTTCTTTGCAAAACGCGAACTTTAAAGATGAGAATACCGTTCGAGGTGTCATTAAAAAAGTGGCGCAGCTTGCAAACAAACGTGTACCTAAAGAAATGGAAGACAAAATCGTTCAATCGATCACAAGTGGAAAAGAAAAGCTTGATTTTAATACAATCGCTAAAATGATGAACAACAAAAAATAAACAACAGGCTCTCCATTTAAAGGGGGGCCTGTTGTTTTTGTGTGAATAATTCACGATTTTTCTTTAAAAGAGGGTACAAAAAGCGGGAGCGGTGAGCCATTTTTCCTCTTCTATATGATGGAACGGATAGATAAAGGGATAGTTCTGCTCTCGTCATGGCAACGTATAATAAGCGCCGCTCCTCTTCAATGGCTTCTTCATCACCGTTTCTCAGCTCATCAAGTGCAAAGTCATGAGGGAGCGCCCCATCAACCACGCTCGTGATGTACACTGTTTGGAATTCTAGTCCCTTCGCACGGTGGATCGTCATGAGCTGAACGCCTGGTTCATCTGATTTTTCCTTTTCAGCAGATTTCATATGTTCGGCATGAGCGAGGAAGGCTTCAATTGTTTCAAAACGTTTCGCCACTGTTTTCACATCTCGTACGTCATCTGTTCCTTTTTCAAGCACATTCGTATCATTCACACGTTTTTTTAAATAATCACCAAGTCCCATCCTTTGTTCAATAAACGCTACAGCTTCAGATGGCTTTAACGATTTTAACGTTCGAAACAGGGGAACGATCGATTGCAGTTTTTTGCGCTGAAACGGCTGAATGTCTGTTAGCTTTCCAAGTGCCTCTACCATAGAACAATCTTCCGTAATGGTCAGTGCCTTCATGGTATTCAGTGTTTGCTGCTTTAAAAAGAAAACGGGCAGCAGCAGCTTCATTGCGGCGACATCATCTGCATCCTGACTTAGCGAAAGAAAAGCGAGCAGCACCCGAACAATTCTTCTGCTATAAAAGGCTTTTACGCCAGCATCGGTTTGATACGGAATCGCCGATTGATGAAGACGTTCATAAATCGCACGGCCTCCTGTATTCGTTCTAAACAGCACGCAAAAGTCATTCGGTTTTGCACCGTTTTTAATTTTCTCCTGAATATCTGCTACGATTATGGTCGCTTCCTCTTCCTCGTCATATGGATAAAAAAGAGTCGGCGGAATTTTCTCCACGCGTACGGCTTTTAACGTTTTCTCGTAACGATGCTGGTTCTTCTTAATAATGGCGTCTGCACTTGCGACAATCGTATGATGAGAGCGGTAATTTGCATGTAAATGGACGATCTCGGCCGAAGGATAGTCCTGTTTGAAGTCAAGAATAAAAGCAGGATTGCTTCCTCTAAATGCATAGATAGCTTGATCATCATCGCCTACACAAAATAGCTGCTCGGATTCTCCAGCTAAAAGCTGGATTAATTGATATTGTACGGGATTAATATCTTGAAATTCATCTACTAAAATATACTTGAATCGTTCTTGATATTGTTTGAGCAATTCAGGCTGCTTATTCAGCATGTGTAAACAGGCAATCGCCATGTCATCAAAGTCAAATTGTTGATTTTCACGCTTTTGCTGTTCGTATGACTGATAGATTGTCCACATTTGCTTTTCCTTTTCATCTTTCAGCTCAGGAAGTTCGTTTGGTAAAAAAGCATTTTTCCAATAGCCGATTGATTGCAGCACTTGATCGGTTGGATAGTCTTTTTCATCAAGTCCTTCATGCATGATCGCTTTGCGAATATACTGCTCTTTTTGCCAGTCGAATTTAATCAAATGCTGTCCGTTCCATTTGCCCCGATCATCGTGAAGCAACATTTTATAAAATAGACTGTGGAATGTGCCTGTCACAACTTGGCTCGCCTGTGAAGGATGAAGCTGGTACTGCATACGCAGTCTTTCTTTCATTTCACTGCTTGCTTTTGTGGTGAAGGTCACGAGCAGGATATGGTGAGCAGGGATTTGATGGTGCGACATCAGATAAGCAGCTCTTGCTGTCAGTACCCTTGTTTTCCCGCTGCCGGCGCCAGCTAGCACAAGCATCGGACCGTCTTTGTGTGTGACTGCTTGAAGCTGCGGTGCGCTAAAGGTGATGTGTGGAAAGAGGTCAATGGTATGCACTTCTTCATTCTTTTCTAAATGAAAGGTTTCGCCAAATTGAATGGATCGTGGTTCCTGCCAGTCATCCGATTCTTCTGTTTGTGAGATGATCTGTTTGCCGGTTGGAAAGCGAAAGCCGCCAAGTTCTTTGTAGGATGCCTCTTCCTCTCGTTCAGCCGGTTTCTTTTCCTCTTGTTGTTCTCTTTTTTCGCAAATCTCTTGCTGAGATATTTGCTTATGGATAAAGGCAGGTTCTTCATGTATATTTAATCTAAAAAAGACGGGTTGTCCGCAATATGGGCAAGATAAATGCCCTTTTTTCCCCTCATCATGGAGGAATTGATAGTGTTCTCTCGAATATGTATGTAATGAGATCGTTCGATCATGTCGTCGTGCGCATTTCAAAGCTAGTCCTCCAATAGTCAATCAATGTTAAAAAGAAACACATCTAATCATATCAAATGAGGCGTGTTTCAAACAGTCATAATTAGGGAATAGTAGAGTAGAAGAGAAGCAAAGGAGGCGTTCTTGATGGGATATATAGCCCCGATTCAGCCGGATCTGTATTTTCAATATATCAATCGTCCTGCTCCTCAGGATAAAGAAGACTATGCGAAAGTGACGAAGGTCACTCGCACCTTTCATGACAAGGTATACAGAGAGCTGGAGAAAAAAGAGGACTTAGTGACAGAAGCGGAAACGAAAGTACAGCAAAAAAAGCGGGAACGCTTTGTACGAGATATGTTTATGGAAGAAGGTAAGGGCGTTCATATCAATACTTACGTCTAAATGACTGCGCTTTCTTCCTGAGCGAACGAGGTGGAATCAATAAAAAGCCAGAGCATCCATGATGCCCTGGCTTTTTATTTTCGTTAAACGGATAGTGTTTTTGTCATTTTGACATGTGTAATCCCTGCTTCTTCAAACGGTTCTGAAATGGCTTTGTAGCCTTTCTTTTCGTAGAAAGGAAGAGCTTGGACTTGTGCATGCATGACAGCCTCTTTCGCTCCGTTTGCCATCGCTTCAGACTCAAGTGCTTCTAAAAGCTGGTGGCCAAGGCCGAAAGAGCGCGCCTCTTTTAATACACAAATTCGTTCAAGCTTTGCCTTATGACCTTCAATTATGCGCAGTCTAGCAGCAGCTTGTGGTTTGTTGTCATCATTATAAATGACAAAGTGAATGGCTTCGTCCTCAAGTTCATCAATTTCGATCTCTAACGGGACTTCTTGTTCTTTTACGAAAACTTCTTTTCGAACATAATAAGCATCTTCTCGTTGTGTTTGTTCTTTTACGATGACTGTATTCAAATGTCTTTAACCCTCTTCTCCTAAGATAAATGTTTCATAAACGGTCCAAGAACCGTTCTCTAATTGATATAAAAGATGGAAGCGGTCAACCGTTTCCTCGTGGTCAATTTTTCTCAGCTTCAATGTGCCTAGAACGTCTGAATGCTCATCGTCTGATAACTTTTGAGCCACTGTCACATGCGGAACAAATGCATATTCAGGTGTACCAGCAAGCGGATCAGTGTACAACTTCTCATTGAGAGTCATTAATTCTTCGTTCGGTTCTACTTTCATATAAATCACGTTGTTTACAGGAGCGAATGAACTGAATTTTTTAATACGTAACGTAATAGGAGAAGCATTTTTTGCGTACTCTCGCAAGGTGGAGACGACCTCAGCTGCTTCTAGATCCGTTAATTCAAAAGGTGTTCTTAATGTTAAATGAGGTGGTATGAGTGCATAGTTCGGATCATAACGTTTCCGATAAGAGTTCGCAATGTCTTGCAATTTTTTTGATGGAAATAAAACAACTCCGTATTTCATCATGTTCCCTCCTGATTAAGAAAGTATTTATTATTTTTTATTATAACAAAATTCAGTTGATTAACGAATATGGGAGCATTCTTTTTAACGAAGGTGAAATGAGCGGCTGCCAAAACGTCCATTTATGATCGCCTTCGAATGTCTCAAATAAATAATCCGCACCTGACTTCTCCAAAAGGATCTTTAATTCTTCGTTCGGCTGAATAAAGTCAAGCACTTGCCCATCTGTCGTTTTCACAGCTGTTTCTTCTAACCCGATTTGATGGATAATGGCATAGTGAGCAAGGGATGATGACTGTTTGACTGCTTGCAGAACCGACTCATCCACGTAAGGAGACTGCAAAATCAGTCCGCCAAATAACGAAGGATAATCAATGGCTGTCATAAGTGAGATCGTAGCACCTAATGAATCACCAATAAATGTACGACCTGATCCAACTTGATACGTTGGGTAGTGTTCATCAATATACGGAACTAGTTCATTTGCCAAAAAGCGTTTATACGCCTCGAACTTTGGTCCGTCTGGATGATACGTATTTCGCCTTTCAGTCACATTTTCATATGGGACACCAATGATAATCGAGCGTTCCATTTCTTTGTTTTGCATTAATTCTTCCGCCTGTCTGCCTATTTTACCTAGACGGAAATAATCATGACCATCTTGTGCAATGATGACATGATATGTATAAAGGGGGGAGTAATTGACTGGCAAATAAATCAAAATGGTCATATCTGCCCCAAGTTCTTTTGACTGTAAGGTTTCTTCTTGAATGATGCCTGTTTTCTTCACCATAATCCATTCCTCCAGCTAACCAAATTCATCATAAGTGAAACGTTTCCATTCATTGTAACACGAAAAACAGCGTTGTTCCTATATGCTAACATGCAATCAAATTGGCTGACATCCAATCTGCTGCAAAATACAGAAAATTTTAATTAATCGTTACATTTCCCCTTGAAAAATGAGGTTTAATGCGTTACAGTATTAAGAATTAGAACAGACAGACAACACATTCTTATCGTGAGAGGTGGAGGGACTGGCCCTTTGAAACCTCAGCAACCGGTATGCATCACTTCATGTGATGTACCAAGGTGCTAAATCCAGCAAGCAGCTTTTTTGCTTGGAAGATAAGAGGAAGCGATTAAACCCCTTCTTCTTATGAAGAAGGGGTTTTTCTGTTTTGAAATTAGATTTTTACTTAGGATGGTGTCAAATGACAGAACATGTGGAAACGAAGTTAGCGCAAATTGGAAACCGCAGCGAAGAGGTGACTGGTACTGTCAGTCCTCCCGTTTATCTTTCAACAGCTTACAGACATAGAGGCATTGGGGAATCAACAGGATTTGATTATATTCGGACGAAAAACCCAACAAGACAGCTTGTAGAAGATGCGATTGCTTCACTCGAAGAAGGAACGGCCGGTTTTGCCTTCAGTTCGGGAATGGCTGCCATCCAAACGATCATGGCGCTGTTTGAGAGCGGGGATGAACTCATTGTTTCATCAGATTTATATGGCGGTACATACCGTCTATTTGAAAACGAATGGAAAAAGTACGGACTGCGCTTTGTTTATGATGATTTTTCAGATGAAGACTGTTTACGCTCTAAAATGACGCCAAATACAAAAGCCGTCTTTATTGAAACGCCAACAAACCCACTCATGCAGGAAGCGGATATTCAAAAGGTTGCGAAAATCGCAAAAGAACACGGTGCATTGGTCATTGTGGATAACACCTTTTATACGCCCGTCTTGCAAAAACCGATTACACTCGGAGCGGACATTGTCATTCATAGTGCCACCAAATATTTAGGCGGACATAACGATGTTCTTGCCGGACTTGTCGTCACAAAAGGAGAGAAGCTATCGGAAGACATGTTCCAGCATCAAAACGCCATTGGGGCGGTTTTATCTCCATTTGACTCATGGCTTTTAATGAGAGGAATGAAAACATTGGCGCTGAGAATGCGTCAGCACGAAGCAAATGCGAAGGAATTAGCTGATTTTCTAAAGCAGCAGCCGGAAATTCAAGATGTGCTTTACCCAGGAAAGGGAGGCATGCTGTCATTCCGAGTAGCCAAAGAGGACTGGGTCAATCCATTTTTGAGGCAGCTGAAAACGATTTGTTTTGCTGAAAGCCTTGGCGGAGTCGAAAGCTTCATTACGTATCCTGCAACGCAAACCCATATGGACATCCCAGAAGAGATTCGCATCGCAAACGGTGTGTGTAACAAATTGCTCCGTTTCTCAGTCGGGATTGAGCATGTGGAGGACCTAAAAGCAGACCTGAAACAGGCACTATCAAATGTGAAAGAGGGGGTACACACGAAATGACCACACACGATTGGACACTCGAAACACAACTCGTTCATAATGCGTTTAAAACAGACCGTTCAACAGGTGCAGTCAGTGTGCCGATTCAACATGCATCGACGTTTCACCAAAGCAGCTTCGATGACTTTGGTCAATATGACTACTCCCGATCAGGCACCCCTACACGTCAGGCATTAGAGGATACCATTGCAGCGCTAGAAGGAGGAACGAGAGGGCTTGCCTTTGCGTCAGGTATGGCAGCCATTTCAACCGCTTTTCTTCTATTGTCAAAAGGAGATCACGTTCTTGTTACAAGAGATGTGTACGGCGGGACTTTCCGAATGATCACCCAAGTTCTTTCAAGATTTGGGATTGAGCATACCTTTGTGGACATGACCAAATTGAATGAAGTGAAACAAGGCATTCAATCAAATACAAAAGTCATTTACATGGAAACACCGTCAAATCCTACACTCGGTATTACGGATATTGAAGGTGTCGTACAGATTGCGAAAGAACATGACTGTCTGACTTTCTTAGATAATACGTTTTTAACGCCTGCGCTTCAGCGTCCGCTGGACCTTGGTGTAGACGTTGTGCTGCACAGCGCAACGAAATTTTTAAGCGGCCACAGTGATGTACTGTCAGGCTTAGCCGTGGTGAAAGATGAGAAGCTAGGAGAAGAACTTTATTCGTTGCAAAACTCCTTCGGTGCGGTACTTGGCGTACAGGATTGCTGGCTTGTGCTTAGAGGATTAAAGACCCTTCAAGTCAGATTAGAAAAAGCCAGTCAAACCGCATTAGAACTAGCTTCATTCCTCAAAGAACATCCTGCGGTCAAAAAAGTATATTACCCAGGATTAGATGATCACCCAGGGGCAGACATTCAGCGGAAGCAGGCGAGCGGTGCAGGTGCTGTTCTTTCATTTGAACTAGAAAACCAAGCGGCTGTCAAAGAATTGGTCGATGGCGTCACATTACCTGTATTCGCCGTCAGCCTCGGAGCAGTCGAATCCATTCTTTCCTATCCGGCTAAAATGTCCCATGCCGCTATGCCAAAAGAAGAAAGAGAAAAAAGAGGCATCACGGATGGTTTACTTCGATTAAGTGTGGGCGTAGAAAACGGAGAAGACCTCAAAAGGGACTTCAAACAAGCACTAGATCAACTAAAGCCCGTCCTTGTGAATCAATCATAAAAGTCAGTAAAAAGCCGGTATGGATACCGGCTTTGTGCCTTTTTTGAACAAAACCATTGACGACTGACGATGATGGTTATATAATAGAGACTGTCAGTAACAGAAAGCCCAGAACTGATACATAATTCGATTCCGTAGCTCAGCTGGGAGAGCGCTACCTTGACAGGGTAGAGGTCGCTGGTTCGAGCCCAGTCGGAATCATATAAAAAGACGTTGATACAGAGCCATTCTCGAGATAATCGAGAGTGGCTTTTGTATTTCTAAAAACAAAAAGGTAACATTAACAAATTAAAAGCCACACTGTATTTTTCAGTGTGGTCAATTTAATATGTGATCAATTTGATCGGCACTCTGTTGGAAAGAGGCTTCAAATGCTCTTGGTGTTGTCGTTAAGGGTAATACTACCGGACAAAAAATCGATCGTTTTAAGTATTCGAAGTGTCAGTGACTAGAATTTTACCAACAATTATTCAGTGAATATGAACGTTGATAAAATGGTTGCTAATGAAAAAGGGGGCTAATAATGCACTGCAAGCAATTTGCCAGGGATTAAAGCAAATGAAAGGTAAGGTCTAATAGGTGTATAGACTGTATTCTATATACCTGTTTTTTGTTTGTTTTTTCCAAGATTTTGAGAGATAATTGAAATTGAAAGTTTTTGTTTTCATCGAGAGTTAATGAAGATATAGGAATTTTATAAAATCATTCTTTTAAGGAGAGTGAAAATTGAAAGAATATGTAAAAATTATTAGATTCGACAATGAGGGATTTTATTGTAAGCCTTATAACTCACCGGTTTATTACCATTCGTTGAAATTTATAAATTACGAGGTAACCAATCTTGAAGCAACTGATGTTTATGTAAAAAAAACTGACTTTATAAGACCTGAAAATAATTATGGATGGAATGGATGTTTTGTTTTTTTAGAGAAATATGACAAAAAGCTATTGTTAAAAGACGGTGCTCTTGCTATGAAGAGATTTGATAAAAAGAACATTGCTTATCTAAAAAATGAGGGTCAAACAATATGGGTTAGAAATAATGCTCATATTGGGAAAGGATATAGTTATGTAAGTGAATACATAACATATTTAGAACACGAAGGAGAGTCATACGAACAATTTGATTATATTGGACATTTTGCACATTATTATTGGGTGAAAATGAAAATTGACTTAGCTTTACAGAGAATAAAATTAGGTGAACGATATTTGGGGTACGTACCTGAATGGCTTTCAGAATGCTATATACTGGAGCATCAAGTAAGACAATTTGAATTTATAGATACTGAGAAGGAAACAAGCGAGATATAAGGTAAACCTGTGTGATAATGAGGGGGAGTCGCATGCCTGTGAAAATGATCACTTTATGGTACAAATACACTGATAAAGGGAACAAAGTTGCTGTTTTTAATCATATTGAAAATGGACATGTAGATGGAGAATTTCCAAAACCGAAAGATAAATCTTACACTAATCAAAAGGCATGGGAAAAGAGCGAGTGGAAGAAACAGTTTGGTTATATTGATCAGCAATATCAGGTTTGGAACACTCCGTCTGCATTTTGGACTGAATAAAAGAAGTATTTTGAAGAAAGTAGGGGAGGGATTAATATGAAAGTATCTTTAAATGATGTTAGACCAGGAATGTGAGAAAAAGAACCCTATAATTTTGGGGTTCTTTTTCATTTTTAAAATTTTTTATATTTGTACATTAGGTGTGAGGCGAAATCATAAAACTCTTTTGAAGCCATAACTTCTTTAAAGAATTTTCTACTTCTGGTGTTACCTGTGTAGTAATCCTATAGTTCTCGATTGTTTCTTTTCTCTTCTTTGGCTTGTTTTCGTGGTGTTCGCTCATGTTAATTAACCTCGGTAAATTTAGATTCCATACGGGCTTCTTTTATGATTATATTTGCTAATTCTTGATAGAATTGCTCTTCTGTAACGACATCACCATATACTTGAGGAAAGATCGCTATTGAGTAAGGCTTTCCTGGGAAAGTTAATGTCTTTGTTTTGTTTTTCTTTGCGTGCTCAAAGATTTCTTTCCAATTCCCTCTATTAGTTTTGACCACAATAAAACTATTTCTTAAATTAATAATAAGGAGAATAGAGGAGGGGGTCTATATGTAAATGATGGTAACTCACTACTTAGTACCCCTGCATAAAACAATAACTTTTTCCTGTTTACTGTGTAAAAAATAACCATATATACTTTATAGTGAAGTGTTTACATAGGAGGATGAGTGATGAAATTTGGTATAAGATGGTTAATTAGATTATTAGTATTAGCTTTAATAGTTAGTGTTTTACCGGCTAATGCTTTTGCAGAAGAATCGTCTAGCAACGAATATTATCCAGGGCAAACAAAACAGGATTTACAGGATCTTGAATTAGCACTTCTAGTCACAATGCCTGAGTTCCAAGGAATAAATCAGAAGATTGACGGTGATATTCAAACAAAGGCTGGCCAAACAAAAGCAATAAAAGAAGCAATTAAATTAGCATTAAACAATAAGCAAAAACTATTTAAAGGTATTGAGTTCTTCAGCAATAAGAAAACAGCTCGATCCGTAGAAATCAGCTCGATCCGTAGAAATCAGATGGAATAAATATGTTGAACCAGAATTGAAGGAGCTTTTAAAATGGGATAAACTCGTTTGGAAGTCTGTTAAAGATGCTGTTTACAGAGCGTTAAGGGCTGGAAAACTGTCCGAGACAACATCTGAGAGTATTTCTTTTTGGGTAGTTCAAGCACTAAAATGGATCGCATAAAAGGAGAGATAAATAATGGCTGGAAATGATATTCATGACATTATTACACAACAAGCTTTATTGACGAGTGCAGTCGTTAAACTATACGATAAACTTGCACCAGAAGAGATTAATACTGATATTGTCTATCTTAGACAAGGCTGGAGAAATGATGAGATAGATGGATTCAGTGACTATATTGCTAGACTGAAGATGGAAAAAGCATCACCTACACTTAAAGAAGCTAAAGAAAAAATTAAAGAAATTAGAACGATAGAGCCGACTAATGATGAAATTAAAGCATTGTTCCAAGCGTATAAAAATATTAGGATTGTTGGTGCATCAGAAACAAAAAACATATTGAAATAAATTGAGCTGCTTATGCGGCTCTTTTTTTGTGAAAAAAACCACCTACACATGAATGTAGGTGGTCATTTGTCTATCTAATTTTTCATTTATCTGATTGAATTCATCTTTTACTTCATCACTGAATTCAACAATATTGCATTCAATTTCTTTTAATTGTGCTGAAAGTTCATGAATAGCTTTTAGAATTTTTTCGGCTTCAGCCATATAGCTTCACCTCTGAGCTTTTTCTTCCAACTTGGTAACTGTGGCTTTAATTTCTTTCACATCTTGTTTAATGGTTGATACGTCCGCAGCCAAATGAGAAAATCCGATAAAAAACCTGCTTCCACTAGTTAGAAGCAGGCTTAGACTCATTTGTAGACGTAACACGTGCCCTCGATAACTTTGACACAATAGAAATCATCATAATAAGAATCTCCATTGTCATCTCTAAAGTAAATACGAACTTTTCCTACCCCATTTTCATAGCCCATCCATTTAAATTCTTCTCCTGTTTTATGTTTATTTCTGATAGGTGTTAAATCCCCTGGTTTTACTGGTTCTGCATTGACTGGAATTCCAGAAACAAATAAAGCCCCTGCAACAAACATAGCCCCGATAACTTTTTTCAAATTCATAAATGACACTCCCTCTCAAATTTATGTATCTATTGAACCGCCAATAGACATCCTAATATTAACATTTAATTTACACATAATTTGTCGAATGGTGCAATTTAATTGAAATATTTTCTATTTATTACTAATAACGACATCCTCTACAATAAGATGATTATATGTTAGAGGAAAAGTCTTGTTGACTTTTAAAAAAGCCTCAAAACAACTTCAATCATAAGCGCAGTTTCCGATATTATCCATGAGGTGACTATAAATGAGAAGCACACTGAAGGAAAATAGAGAAATTAAGGAATTTAGAAAGCAGAAGTTTACTAAGCAAAATTTAAAGCATAATTTGGTGGAGTTGAGTTCACGTGGACTCCTTGTTTACTTAACAGAAAACTTCCCTAGAGATGGTCAAGATTATCCCGAACATAAAAAGAAGATGATGATTCTAAAATCATTAGATACGGAAGATATATCATGCGCAATTGCTCGTATGGATAGGATTAATCATGTTAATGATCAAAAAAGATTGTTGTTCTTTATTGGAATAATATCCACAATTATCGTGGCTGCAACAACTGTTATTCTTAGAAAAATAGAGTTTGATCCTGGCACATCTAATTTAGGCATTGTTGCAACTATTGTAATGATATGCAATGTTCCTGTATTTATTTATCTAATGATTTCTTTGGCGGTGATAATGGACAGTTTCAGCAAAGCAACAGTTAATTATTTTAAAGACTTGCTTATCCTTGCAAGAGATGAGAGAAAGAACGATATTGAAATTGTTTAGCTTCTCTCTGAGCTAGATAACTTATATCCAGTTACTCACCGTGAATTATGGGTGAATATAGTCAAATGAGGATATTAAGTTGCCTAAAATGAACTTAGGGAGTATATGAATTCACTATCGATTAAACCTATAGGGGTAAAGTCCACTTTTTCCTAATACTGTCGTTTAAAACTACGGTATTCTTTCCATTCAATCTAAATTCCCTGTATAATTAAGGAAATGAATTTAGGGGGGGTAAAAGTGAAGGTTCTTAGATTTGAATATGAGAAAAATAGATTTAAATTATATGCGATGTTTATGGATGATATTTCAACCATGAGAGATGATGATGTTCAAAGAGATATGCTAAATAAGAGTAAAAATATAGTTAAAGCTGCTTTGGGCTTTGAAGGTTACCTGGAACAAGAATATTTTTCAACATACGAAGAAACCAATTCTGTGTATTGCTCATACACGTTTTGAAAGGATAACAAGATAAGAAGCGCTTAAAACGTGAGTTAGACGAAACTAAGACTATGAATTGATTGAGGATTAATTATTAACCCATGTTATCATAGAAGAAAATGGATAATGGGGGGTGTCAGTAAATGCTCAAATCAAAGTTAGTTCTTTGGACGTTTATCATTGTGACTGGATTCTATATGCTGGTGAGTATATGGAACATTGCTGTATTTCCAGATAAGACATGGGCAGATTATGCAGGACAGATGTTGATTGTCATTTTTGGGAGTATGGTGAATGGTTTAATCGCTGCATTCTTTATGTACGCAGCAGCTATGTTAGTGAAATATATTAATGGTGATAAAGCTTAAATTTATAGGCAGGCGTAGGTTTAAAACAGGCGCATAAAAAGGTAACAAAAAAGGTAACAAAATTTTTAGTTTTTAAAAAATACGAAGGAACACAAGAGGGGACAGAAGGATAAAGAAAGCTTATGTATCAAGGTTTGTGAGTGAATAGAGGATATCGCTGATCATCACAGGATTCTATATATCTACCTTGACAGGGTAGAGGTCGCTGGTTCGAGCCCAGTCGGAATCATCGTGAAACCCTTGCCTAGCAAGGGTTTTTTTGTTTTGTGGGTAATGAATATTTGTTCAGTTTTTATCCATCAGGTTGTTTCTAAGTATTCTTAGGACCAAAACGATGAAAGTGTTCTGCAAAGTGGATCGTTAAGTCTGTTAAGGTTTAAGTCAGCAATCTAAGGTACTATATAGACAGGAAAAAGTTAATTCCAGCCGAAAATCGGGATTTTTGTTTAAAGTCGGTATATAATTGAGCAATAATAAAACCACTAGGTAAAAAACAGTAGGAGATGATATTAATGGAGAGTTATCCGTCCACTCGGATGAGAAGAAATCGAAACAATGACTGGAGCCGCAGATTGGTTGCCGAAAATCGGTTGTCGGCTGATGACTTCATTTGGCCAGTTTTTGTTCGGGAACAACCGGGAGAGGAAGAAATTGTTTCGCTGCCAGGGCAGTTGCGAGTCGGACTAGATCGTCTTATTGAGCACGTGGGACAGGCAGTAGAATTGGGAATTCCAGCAGTTGCGCTATTTCCTGTTATTGATCCAGAAAAAAAAGATGCAGATGGGAGTGAGGCGACAAATCCGGATAATTTGATCTGTCGGGCAGCCCGCGAGCTTAAGAGGGCATTCCCGGAACTGGGATTAATCGGTGATGTTGCATTAGATCCTTATACCACTCATGGGCAAGACGGAATTCTACGTAATGGCTATGTCGTAAACGATGAAAGTGTAAGTAGATTATCCGAACAAGCCATCATCCTTGCGGAAGCTGGGTTTGATGTTGTAGCTCCATCCGACATGATGGATGGGCGTATAGGTGCTATACGGAGTGCTTTAGAAGAAAAGGAACTGGTCAATACAAGAATTTTATCGTATGCGGTAAAATATGCATCTGGCTTCTATGGTCCTTTCCGTCAAGCTCTGGGGAATGTACTGTCTGGGGATAAAAAAAGCTATCAAATGGATTCTGCCAATAGTGATGAAGCCCTTAGAGAAGTAGCGCTTGATTTGAATGAAGGTGCGGACATGGTCATGGTAAAACCAGGGCTGCCTTATTTAGATGTCATACATCGGGTGAAATCGGAATTTAAAGTTCCTACTTTTGCCTACCAGGTTAGTGGAGAATATTCAATGTTGATGGCAGCTATTCAGAATGGCTGGCTTGATGCAAATGTTGTAATTGAAGAATCATTAATGGCGTTCAAACGCGCCGGATGCGATGGCATTTTGACTTATTTTGCTTTAGATATGGCGCAGCGATTGAGAGATGGAGAATCTCAAAACATATAGACAAAATGAAAACAGACCCTGCGTGGTCTGTTTTTTTATGAGGAGGATTTGAGGACCTTAAGAAAAAGTATTGATGGAAGATAATCCGATACGGATTTTAAATATTTTCATTTATTATTCTCTATTTGTCTATACTTTTCATATCGCTGTTGTATAAGCACTTCCGAGGATAATGGTATCAATTTTTTTAGAGATGATTCAATCACAGATTCAATCAATTTTGCCTGTGATTTTATATCATTTTGTGCTCCACCCTTAATTTCAGGAATGATTTCATCAATAATTCCTAAATGCTTTAAATCTTTTGCTGAAATTTTCATATGTTTAGCAGCTTCTGGAGCATACTTAGCATCCTTCCATAGGATAGATGCTGCTCCTTCTGGCGAAATGACCGAGTACCATGAATACTCTAACATATGGATATGGTTACCGACACTAATGCCAAGAGCTCCACCACTTGATGCCTCTCCAATTACAATACAAACAATTGGCACTTTAAGTGTAGCCATTTCCAATAGATTTCGAGCTATCGCTTCAGAAATTCCACGTTCTTCAGACCCTTTGCCTGGATAGGCGCCAATTGTATCAATAAATGTAATAATAGGGCGATTAAATTTATCAGCTTGTTTCATCAGTCTTAGCGCTTTTCTATATCCTTCTGGATGTGACATTCCAAAATTTCTTTCTATATTTTCCTTTGTACTTCTCCCTCTTTGATGACCAATAACCGTAACGGGCATCCCTTTAAATTTTGCAATACCACCTATCATTGCTTGATCATCACCATATAATCGATCACCATGAAGTTCGAAAAAGTTTGTAAACAATAAAGGTATATAATCCAATGTCGTGGGCCGGTTACGTAGCCTTGCAATTTGAACTCGTTGAAAAGGTGTAAGATTAGAATAAATTTCATCTTGCATTTTATTTAAACGTTTTTCTAATTCTTGAATTTCTGATGATAAATCTACATTATGTTCTTTCATCATTTTCTTTAATTCATCAAATTTCTCTTTTAGTTCAATAATAGGACGTTCAAAATCCAAACTCATTTTATCCTCCAAAGGGTATGATTTACCTCACTCTAATCAAAAGACTTAGAAATAGAATCAATAAATAATTCAAAACCATCCACAACTATTTTTTGTTCTGATTCTGATAAATTATTGAGGATACGTTGATAAAATGTAAGGGATTGTTCTCTTAAGCGATTAACAGTAATGTGACCTTTTTCTGTGAGGTGCAGAAAAAGTTCTCTTCTGTTTTTTTCATTTACTTCACGATAAACAAGTCCCTTTTTTACTAACTTATCTACCAATCTACTTACAGTTGAAGTCTCTAATCTAAGTTTATTGGATAGTTGCCAAACAGTTAATTTTTCCATCTCTATTTCCTCTAACGCCATCATTTGAGAAGTTGGTAGAGGTTTTTCAAATGGTCCATTGGGCAAATTTTGAGATTCAAAAACCCCAGTTATTATAATCATTTTCTTAATATCTGATCTTAGTTTTAAGGCATCTTCTCTTTTCAAAAAGGTCACCCTCCTAAAATTCATGTATGATACATCAATTGTATTATACATGAATGTGTTTTTTTCACAAGTTTAACGTAAGTCAATATTAAAATAAGAATGAGATATTTCTACTTGTTAAAATGGTATAAACCAATTTATTTTATTAATATAAATGAGAAGTAGTTGCCCAAGGTCTTTCAGTATGTAGAGCAGAAACAGTGTTTCGCTTATGCAGAAGCATGCTATATAGTATATGCAGATGAGCATGGGAAACAAGGTCGATTTGAAGAAGCTACGGCTGCTGATCAAAAGGTATTAGAAACACATCTCAAAACGTATAGGCAAAATGAAAACAGACCATGCAGGGTCTGTTTTTTTATGGGGACGGATTGGGTGCGAACCCTTTCAGTTTTCTTCAGGAGTGCACTTTTTTTATTAGAAAGGCTTAGCATAGAATCTTATTAAAACAGTCTTTTTAAGAGAACATCTGGAAGTTTCGGATAAGGTCATTCACCTTGACGGGGAGAGATCGCTGGTTCGAACCCAGTCGGATTCATATGAAAAGATGTTGATACAGAGCCATTCTTGAGATAGTCGAGAGTGGCTTTTGTATTTCTAAAACAAAAAAACATTAGTGAAATGAAAAACCACACTGTATTTTTCAGTGTGGTCAATTTAAGATACGACAGGTGAGCCATTTAACAATACAATAGTTTCATAGTGTGATTAAGATCATAAAACCGTATTTTGGTAACCTTATCTCTACTATTGAAGGGCTCATTATCGTGTTTTTCATAGCTACACCTTCGAAGAGTCATCAATCTTTCTTTTTTTGTAGTCTTTTATTAAGCTTGAAACAGTTAAACCAATTACAACAAAAGCTACTACATAAGATAAAATGTTTGTTACAGGTGTATCAATTTTTCCTAAAATCAATACAATAGCGATAATAGCGGCGGGTAAAGTAATTAACAAACTTTTTGATGCCTTATTTTCCTGTGTCACTAATCAAGTACCTCCTTATTGTTTCAGCATTGTGTTTTAGTTCATTTTAAAAAAAGAACAACATGATGGTTCTAGCAACCCACCATGCTACATTTTCACTTCCATTCACTTTAAGAGCGCCTGTATAGTGTTCAAGAGTGATTAGAATGGTTTCGAATTTTGCTTCTGCAGAAGGTGTGAATAAAAAAAGTTCCTGAAACCGTGGATATTATTAAACCTTTTGAAAGTTTTTTTCATAATGAATATGTATGCATATTGGTTCTCCATCTCTAATGAATGTTATCATTTGTAAATAAATGAAGTAAATAGGTTATTTGTTATAGGGGTTGAACGGTCCTTGACAGGGGAGAGGTTGCAGGATCGAGTTTAGCCGGAATCATCATTAAAACCCTTGCTAAGCAAGGGTTTTTTGACAACAGATATTTGTTTTATTTTTTTGAAAAGGGACGAATTGGGGAAGAAGTTACTAACTCAAAACCTTTACGATGCATGTGTCATAAAAATTCTTAATGAATGTTGCTATTTATTTAGCAGAAGTAACATATACGTTCTTACCAGAATTTACACCAGTAATTAAAATTATGACTGAAATGAAGATTAGCATGAACAGAGGAACAGTCCAATGATAAGTAATGTCATGTAACCAGCCGAATAAAATAGGTCCTATCGCTGCTAATAGATAGCCTAAAGACTGTGCCATACCAGATAATTCTGCTGCTTCTTGTGTATTTTTTGTGCGTAAACTAAAAAACATCATGGCTAAGCTAAAGGCCATTCCAATGCCAATCCCAATCATTATCATCCACAGAGGTATAAGGAATGACACGCCATATAAAATGCCCATTAAGCCAACAACAAGCAAGAGAAATGAAATCCATACTAATATCTGTTGTTTGCTAAAACGTCCAGCTAAAATAGGTACAATAAATGTAGCAGGAAGCATTGAAAGTTGCATCAATGATAGCATCCATCCACCTTCATTAGCATTTAGCCCTTTAGTTTCAAGAATTTCAGGAATCCATGATATGACTGTGAAAAATACAAAGGACTGAGACCCCATAAACAATGTAACATTCCACGCTAGCTTAGAACGCCAAAGGCTGATAGGTCTTTTCTTATTCTCTTTTCGAAAAAAATCCAAAGATTCTTGGTTGTTCCTTAGTTTTGGTACCCAAAATATCATGGTAAGAAGAGTTAAGATTCCCCAGCAACCCAGGGAACCTGACCATCCGAAACCTAATGATGAAGAAATGGGGGCGCTAATCCCTGAACCAATAGCGCCAAATAAATTCATAGAAACAGCATATAGGCCTGTCATCAAACCTAATTTGTTTGCAAAATGATGTTTAATGAAGCTAGGTAATAAAACATTACAAATCGCAATTGAAGAACCGATTATGACGGTTCCTAAAAATAACGTGTCCACTCTACCAAAAGAACGTATTCCAATTCCAACTAATAATAATGCTATCGACATAAACAGTGTTAATTCCATACTCAAACGGCGAGTGATCTTGGGGGCAAAAGGAGAAAACAATGCGAATGTGAATAAAATGGCTGTAGGAATTGTACCAGCTAATGTGTTAGAGATACCAAGATGATCACGAATGGAAGACAATACTGGACCGACTGATGTAATTGGGGCCCTAAGATTTGCTGCAATTAGAATAACACCAACAACAGTTAATATCTTTTTATTTGTCTGCATACTCGATCTTTTCTTTTGCTCCGTTTGTGGAATACTCATGGCAGCTATAGACCCCTCCAAATCTTTTATAACGAATTGGGGCAAGCTGGATGAAACGATTCGAACCTGCTTGCAATGAATTAATAATTATCGAATGGGAGAACGACACCTACCTACCTTTATGCCTAAAGCATTGTAATGGTTTTTAATATTGACAATCGCATGTCCACGTGTCACCTCATCGATTAGTTGATTTATTTTTTGAAGATTCACAGGCTTATTTGCAACTAAGTCACTAAAAAATGTTTGAATCTCTTTTGGATAAACATTTCCTACCATACTAGAAAGCCCGTTACATCCGTTTAATATTTTTTCAGTGAGGTTTACGTCCCCTCCAGCGAACATGATAAAGTCATCTGGTAAAGTTGTATTTTTTAGGCGTCTAACATCACTCTCTTCTTTCATCCCAACCAAATGAGAGTGTTTTTGATTCATAAGAGTGTGAAATGAGTCAGCACTTAATTCAAACCCCGTGCGCAAAGGATTATTATAAAGAACAACATGTTTTGTGGTTTGCTCTAACAATTCATTCATGTAAGACATCGCTTGTTCCTGAGTTGGTAGGATATAAGGAGGAAATTGAATGAGAATCGAGTCGAAAACTGAATCCTCAAGATGTTCAATCAATTTTATTGCATTTTTTGTCGTTGTAGCTGATACACCAAACATTAGTTCAACATGTTTAAAGTCCTGCTGATTAAAAAAATCAATAATTTGTATCCTTTCTTCAATACTCATTGAATTTTGTTCACCTGTAGTTGCAGATACGAGTAGTGAATCAATACCATTTTCAGCTAAATACTCAACGATTGGTTTAAATCCATCCAAGTACAGACTTTCATCTTCATGAAAGGGGGTTGGAATCGCGACATTTAAATTCTTCACTTGTTTTAACCTCCTACATTAAAATTTTTATACTTTCTAAAAAATGTTACTTGTTCTTGTTATATCGACTGACCTCCTTTACATGGTTTGAAGAAATTATTTGTGCATGTAAGTCTAGCCTTCATGTAATAGTCTAAGACACTTATTTTTATAGAACAATTCAATTATTTATATAATAACTATAGTTTGTACCTATGGTTTTATTTGTATAATAATGTATATTAGATGTTAATATTTAAAAATCATAAAGTTTGTACTTGTGAAAATTTCTATTTAGGAGTCGGAAGAATGGAATTAAAGCAATTAGAGTATTTTTATACAATGTGTCAAGAACTGCATTTTACAAAAGCTGCTGAAAAGGTTGGAATATCTCAACCATCTTTAAGCCAGCAAATCAAACTTTTAGAACATGAAATTGGAACAACTTTGTTTGATCGTATTGGTAAGAAAACGACTCTTACTGAATCAGGAAAACTCCTATTAAAATATACTCGCAATATTTTTCACGAAATTGAACAAGCAAAAATATCGATTAATGAATTAAATGGGCTTCAAAGAGGATCAATCTCAATTGGGACATTGCTAACAGTAGAGAACTACCTTATTCCACCGGCATTATTTAAATTTCATCAGCAATATCCAGCTGTTAAAATTTCTGTACTAGGTCTCCGTACTGGGGATATTCAAAAACACTTAATAGAAAATAGAGTGGACTTAGGGATTGTGTTTTTACCAATGAAAGGGGATGAATTTGAAACAATCTCTTTATACACGGAAGATATGGCTTTTGCAGTACCTGTTAAACACCCCCTGGCACAAAGTGAAAAGTTGGGGTTAGAAGTATTAGAAGAAACTGCTTCAATTTTGTTTCCTGAGCAATTTTACATCAGACAGTTTATCAACAAAAGTTGTAAAGATATTGGTTTTCTACCCAATCCTATTTTTGAAGTAACAACTATGCAGTCATTAATTAATATGGTGGTAGATGGCATAGGGATAACGGTCTTACCAACTCCTTATCTTGAATATCTAAACGAACCTCGATTAAAGATTATTCCTATAAACAATGCTAATCTTATTAGAAGTGTAGGGGTCGTTTATAGGAAAGACAAACACCTAGGAGCGGCTATTCACATTTTCATTGATATATTAAAAGAGATTGCTTTTGGTTTGAATTATGTTTATGAGTCGAGAAAGAAGTAATCGTTTTTAAGGGAATTTCAAGAGATGATTGAAATTCTAGAAATCACAGCGCAAGGGTAAACTGATAACGTTCAGGTAAATACATTTTTGATAAAATATTTAGAGGGGGAAAGATATGAAGTCATTTTTACTAATTGGACAATCAAATATGGCGGGGCGAGGCTTCAAGCATGAAGTGCCACCAATTTATAATGAAAGAATCATGATGCTGCGAAATGGAAGATGGCAAATGATGACTGAACCTATTCATTTTGATAGGCCGGTAGCTGGTGTAGGACTGGCGGCTTCCTTCGCGGAGACTTGGTGTAAGGATCATGAGGGAGAAAAAATTGGTCTTATTCCATGTGCTGAAGGTGGCAGTTCCATTGATGAGTGGTCACGAGATGGGGTATTATTTCGTCATGCAATAAATGAAGCTACATTTGCAAAGGAAGATAGCGAATTGGCCGGGATATTATGGCATCAAGGAGAAAGTGACAGCCAAGATGGAAAATACAAAGAATACAATGAAAAAATACGAAGATTATTTCATGAGCTGAGAACTGAATTATCTGTACCTAACATTCCGCTTGTGATAGGTGGTTTGGGCGATTTCTTAGGAAAGACAGCATTTGGCGCAGGATGTGTGGAATATCAACTGATCAATGAGGTACTACAAAAATATGCACATCATCATGAAAATTGTTATTATGTTACTGCGAAAGGCCTTATATCTAATCCGGACGGAATTCACATCAATGCGATGTCCCAAAGAATATTTGGGATAAGATACTATGAAGCATGTCGAAAAACAGAACATATACATGAACCATTACCAAATGAACATGAGCTAGTGAATGACTGTCATAATAGAATGAAAACCTCAGCGGAGAATACATATATAGCACTAGAAAAATTCACGTTGGGCAAGATAACTTACGAAGAGTTGCTGCAGGCTTTAACTTAGGTAAAGGTCATGGTAGTCTTTGAATAAACAGAAACATGATATATCTTTTGAAAAGATGATTGTGGTGGTAAAAACAGATAAAGCTTCCTCCTGAATACAGTAAATCACATTCAGGAGGAGATATAAAATGTTTAAACAAATAGTCGAAAGTTATCCATGAAAAGAGTACTTTCATCATTATATGACGGTAGCCTGATGCTCATATAGCTAGGTGATCGATCTAGACATCACGAAATTGTATGCAATATTAAAAGAAAAAAGGCTAGATTCAATGCAAATTACCTGAAGACAAAAGGTATTCTCATGGAAATCTAGAAGATGAAGGCAGACTGAAATGAGTTTGCCTTTTTGTTTTGTGAGGATAAAGACATGTGCCAAAGGTTTATTGATGTACAATGGTTCTTTTTGCGGTTTCTTTTCGGTGCCTTGTAAATTTCTGTATGTCATAATAAATGTAATATAAGGAAATATTGTAGAAGGGGAGTAAGGGGATGGAGAAAGTTCTTTCTTCACATGTTGGTGTGAAAATAAATGAATGGTATAAAATGATTCGTCAATTTAGTGTTCCAGATGCAGAGATTTTGAAAGCTGAGGTAGAACAAGAAATTGAACGAATGGAAGAAGACCAGGATTTACTGATTTACTATCAATTGATGTGCTTTCGTCATCAGCTTATGCTTGATTATATTAAACCCTCAGAGCAGCGCTCTTTATCCATAGCAGACTTAGTAGATAAAATAGAAAACTCCAACCATAAATTGTCCGGCATGCTGCAGTATTACAACGCGTTTTTTCGTGGAATGTATGAGTTCAGTATAAAAGAATATGTACAGGCCATTCAATATTACAAGATCGCTGAGCGGCAGCTCGCACTGGTTGTCGATGATATTGAGCAAGCGGAGTTTCACTTCAAGGTGGCTGAAGCCTACTATATTATGAAACAAACTCATGTTTCTATGCATCACATCATAAAGGCGCTTGAAATATACGATCAGTATGAGTTATACAAGATTAGAAAAGTTCAATGCTTATTTGTAATAGCAGGAAATTATGATGATTTTAAGCAGTATGAAAAATCATTAATACATCTGAATAAAGCCTATTCCATCGCTGAAGAAATAGCGGATAAAAGGTTGATTGCCAAGGCACTTTTAAATATAGGAAACAATTATGAAAAAAAACAAGATTATGCAAAGGCTATCCAATATTATCAAGAGTCTCTTGAAATATCAGAAGATGGTGTGGACGATGTAAAATCGGTCATATATGTTAATCTCTGTTGGGCACTATATAAGACAGGAGAAAATGATGAAGCATCCAAATTAGTGGATAAAGCTTTGGAACTTGTCTCTCATAAAGAGAACCCGCACGAAATTTTATTAATACGTTCTATAAGAACAACATATGAAAGTAATGATGAGGAAGAGATTCAAGCTATGCTACAGGCATTTGAAGAAAAGCAGTTGTTTGTTTTCGTAGAAGAATTCACTAAAAACCTTGCAGTGATTCATGAAAAAAGAGGAAAGTTTGAGAAAGCAACAGAATATTACAGGAAGGCATTTCAAGCCCAACATAATATTCAAAAAGGAGAGTGTCTTTATGAGTGTTAAAAAAATGATTGTTATAAGCTCTATTATCCTTCTAGGTGCAGGTGTATATGAAGCATCTAGCTTGATTAAACCAACATCAAATCGGAATACAACAATGGAGGAGTCGAATAGAAATACAACTTTCATTCCACAAAAAATCGATCGAAACACGACAATGATCAATCGAAATACAATTTCTCAAAACGTATAGGCAAAATTAAAACAGACCATACAGGGTCTGTTTTTTTATGGGGACAGATTGGGGACGAACCTTTTCAGTAAACACACATTTTTTATCAGAAAGGCTCATCATAGAACCTTATTAAATCAGTCTTTTTCAGGGAAGAACAAAGTAAAACCCCTGACTTTTATGGCTAGGGGATTTTTTCTGAGAACTTTCTTCAAATGTTAATCACTAAAAAACAAAGGCACCAAAAGTGAGAAGTATAACGCCAAGAGATACCAAACTGATAAGTGGCGCAATAGTCCGCATTAATTCCGCCTTGACATTCACTACTAAAACCAGCTTTCTCAATTTCTTTCTCTTGCAAAATGCCCACTATCTTAAAAAACTTGTATTTTTGTTGTAATTGCAATAAAAATATTTTATTCTTACTAGTATAAGACCATATAAATGCTTCACCTGGTTCAGACTAATATCAGAAAAGGATTGATAAACAATGCATATAAAAAAAATAACAACTGAA
Organism: Bacillus sp. XT-4; assembly: GCF_050864245.1. Taxonomy (NCBI): domain Bacteria; kingdom Bacillati; phylum Bacillota; class Bacilli; order Caryophanales; family Bacillaceae; genus Bacillus; species Bacillus sp. XT-4. The sequence continues at coordinate 575,791 of NZ_JBPAFI010000002.1, read as the reverse complement.
AATGACTTACAAGTTGCTCTTAATATTAGAAAGTCAGTCTTTATTGATGAACAGCAAGTACCTGAGTCTGAAGAATTTGATCAATTTGACACTCTTCAGGATCAATGTCAGCATGTCTTAGTATGCCATGAGAATGAACCTGTCGGCACAGGTCGGGTGCGTATTGTGGATGGTACAGGTAAATTGGAACGAATTTGCATCCTAAAACCTTATCGTCAGTACGGTTTAGGCAAAGTGATTATCAGAGAACTGGAAAAAATCATGCAAGAAAAAGGAATTACAAAGATAAAGCTGCATGGACAAACACAAGCAGAAGGTTTTTATAAAAAACTTGGTTTTCAAACTGCTTCAGATGAATTTATGGAAGACGGGATTCTGCACGTTTTAATGATAAAAGAATTATCTTTAAGTAGAGATCATGTCTAATAAAAAAAAGTATGTTTATTACGGTTTAGGTGTACTCGTATTAAGTTTAGGAATTTCATTAACAATACAATCAGGACTAGGTGCTTCCCCATTTGATGCCCTTTTAGTTGGCCTTTCCAAAGAATTTGGTCTTACCGTAGGGAGCTGGGAGGTCTTGATTTCTATCATCATCTTAATTTGCAATTCTATATTAGTGAGAAAAAAACCTGTTTTTTTAGGTTTGATTACAGCGTTCGTGACTGGAATCGGTATTGATCTGTGGTTACTCCTCATCAAATATGTCATTGATACAAGCACGTGGTTTAGCAAACTGACTTGCTTTGGAGCTGGTTTGATATTCATTGGTCTTGGAACAGCCGTATATCTTCAAACAAAATTCGCATCAACACCAATTGATCATTTAACACTCATTCTTCGAGATATTTCAAAAAGAACCATCGCATTTTCGAGAACAATATTATATGCATTTTTCTTCATATTAGCTTTTATATGTAAAGGACCTATCGGTGTTGGAACCATATTAACTATTTGTTTCGGAGGCATCATTCTTCACTTTTTCATGCCTATTGTTAACCGTCGGTTATTATCAAATTGATGATTTGGCTGGGTACGATAAATCAATTAAAAAGCTTCTATAGTAAAGGTAGAAGTGAATAGAGGATAGCGCTGATAATTACAAATTCTATATTGGCAGGGGAGAAATATATATATCTAGAACAGTTCACGTTAGGGAAGATTACTTACGAAGAGTTGCTGGAGGCTTTATCATAAACAAAGCTCATGGTAGATTTTGAATGGACAGAAGCATGACATAACTCTTGAAAGGATGATTGTGGTGGTAAAAACAGATAAAGCTTCCTCCTGAATACAAGCAATTACATTCAGGAGGAGATAAAAAATGTTTAAACAAATAGAAGAAAATTATCCGAGAAAAGAGCACTTTCATCATTATATGACGGTAACCCGATGCACATATAGTCTGGTGATCGATCTAGACATCACAAAATTGTATGCAATATTAAAAGAAAAAAGGCTAAAAGTATATCCTGTGCAAATTTATTTGTTAGCAAGAGCTGTGCAAAAAATACCGGAATTTCGGATGGATCAAGTGAACGATGAACTTGGTTACTGGGAGATTCTCCATCCTAGTTATACGATTTTAAATAAAGAAACAAAGGCGTTTTCAAGTATTTGGACGCCTTATGATGAAAACTTTGCTCAGTTTTATAAAAGCTGTGTAGCCGACATTGAAACATATAGCAAAAGCAGCAGCCTATTTCCGAAACCTCATATGCCAGAAAACATGTTCAATATTTCAAGTCTGCCGTGGATTGATTTTACTTCTTTTAACCTTAATGTATCTACAGATATAACTTATTTACTGCCAATATTTACGATAGGCAAGTTTAAGGTGGAAGAAGGAAAAATCATCTTGCCAGTT
>NZ_JBPAFI010000002.1:76174-573880 GCF_050864245.1 Bacillus sp. XT-4 | reverse complement strand
TCAATATGTGGAATATATGAGGTGGCTTATTGAAAATTGTGAAGAGTGGTTAGATTCATTGGATATGTCCTGAATGTCAGGAGTGATTTGCAAGAGGTGTTCCCGTGGAATTTAAAAGATAGCTTAAAGCAGACTTAAATGAGTCTGCTTTTTTGTTTTTTGATGAAAATTTAAACGTGACAAGTAGCTATTAATGGCAATAAAGATTTGTTTCTCATTTATTTTTGCGGTTTCTTTTCGGTGTTTTGTAAATTCTATCATGTGATAATAAATGGAATATAAGGGAACTTAATGAATTGTGAGTAGGGGATGTAGAAAATTTCAGCTTGAAACTGTTTTCAAGAGTAGGCCTGAAAAGTGATTTGTGATGATTCTGAGTATATTTAAGCTTCTAAGTCAATTAAAGATAGGTGATAAACTACGTAGTAATGGAATATAGAACGTTAATTCAACCATAGCAATTCATTATGCTGCTAGGGTTTAAAGGAAATATGGTATCGATTTTGAAAAATATTAAACAAGTTATGGTTTATGACAACGTAAAAAAGATTAACAAATTAAATAACAGCCCAACAAAAGGTTAAATAAAATTTTGAAATTATTAAAACAAAATCAATGCGGAATACAACAATCAAAGAACAACAAAAAACATGTCGAAACACGACGATGATTGCTCGACGCACAGCATCTCAAAATGTATAAAACATATGAAAACAGACCTTAAGGAGGTCTGTTTTCATATTGGCTTCAGTCAAAATCATCATGAACATGAGGAAGATGTAAGTGTTGTATGCACTTTTGTTGTGCACAACATTTTATGTCAAGCCTCAAGGTTGTGTAAATAACCATCAAGATAAAAAGACATTGTATTCATCACATCTGTTTTAAAATCTCGTTTAAATTCATGCAAATTATGATTTTCAATAATAGTAATGACTTCATCTGGTAAAGTGGCAGTGAGTTTGCATCCAGTGATAATCGCTGCTTCAGCTTGAAAAATATCCATCACTTGCGCCTCATTGATCACATCATTTGAACAAAGTAAGTCTGTCATTTCCGTTAGCTTTTGAAATAATAACAGTTTTGATTGAAGCATGGTATCAGAGTCGATGTTTCTTTCCAAAACAGACGTGCGAATGGCTTCTAATCTAATGTACATAGGATTTTTATCAATGATTTCTTCCAATTCTTTCAGAAAAAGTTGTTTGATATCCTGAAGGTTTTTGATCTGTGTTTCAGAAATAATTTCAATGAAGCGTTCTAGTCTCTTTACATATTCCCGGCATAATAGTTGGAAGAAAAGAGCTTCTTTTGTTTTGAAATAAACAAATAGTATGCCCTTTGATAGCTTCGTTTCTTTGGCGATATCTGACATTTTGATTTGGTTATATTCATGTGTCTCAAAAAGCGCTGCTGCTTTATCTAAAATCGCTTGAGCTCTTAGAGCCTTCGCTTCATCTGTCATCGCTCGTTTCATTATTTTCAACCTCCATTTCAAAGGTAATTTTGATTTGGAGTCAGACAAAGAGATATTTAGGGGAGCAAGTGATTAGCTGAATCTTTTAATGATTTTGTCAAACGTACGATCACCCAGGAGATTTTTCATAAACACCATAGGTTTAGCACCAAACCCAACCAAATAGCGCGTTTTAGGTTTCGTTACAGTGACAGCTTTCACAATTGTATTTGCAATGACATCTGGTTTTGTTAAATTACTTCCTGAATACGTTTTTACCATATTATCTGCTGATTTGTTGGCAGCTTCTTTATAAGCTCCTTTTGCTGAAGCAGTTTTAAGTTTTTCTGCTGCAATGACGCCCCAATCGGTTGCGATCCCGCCAGGTTCCACAACAATCACATCAATACCAAATGGTTCAACTTCTAACCGTAAGCAATCAGAAAAACCTTCTACTGCAAATTTTGTAGCGTGATACCATGCGCCAAATGATGTCCACACTTTACCACCCATAGAAGAAATATTGACGATCTTTCCATAGTTGTTTTGTCTCATATTAGGCAGAACAAGCTGCGTCATTCTGGCCAGTCCAAACAGGTTGACTTCTACTTGTCTTCGAGCTTCTTCCATAGATACATCCTCCACCGCACCATATGAGCCATAGCCGGCATTATTGACAAGCACGTCGATTCTTCCTTCTTTGTCCAAAATCTCACGTACACAGTTTACCATAGACTCTTCATCAGTGACATCAAGTGAAATGGTGTGAATTCCTTGAGAGATGAGATCCTCCATCATTTCTTTTCGACGAGCAGCACCATAAACAATAAAACCTTTCTTATTTAATTCAATTGCTGTGGACTTTCCAATACCTGCTGATGCACCTGTGATAAGAGCAACTTTTTTACTCATTCGTTCTTCCTCCTTTTAATGACCTTTGGTCAATTATATATGACTTAGGGTCAATTATAAATGACTGACGGTCAACTGTAAAGGGGAATATGAAGATGTTTTATCATTTGTTTTAATGGTCGAATTTATGACCATGAAACGCTTTAAGAGTACAAAAAAGGTGTTTAATACTTTGACCGCCAATGGCCGGAGGATCTGGTGGTCATTTTAAAAATATGAATGATATACTTATCTCAATAAATACTGGGAGGCATCCATTTTGAATTTGAAATCATTCTGGGAGAAAGATGAAGAGAGTCCTTTTACGTTAGAAAAGATAGATGAGGAACAAATTCGTGAAGCAGAGGGAACACTTGGAGTCACTTTACCCGATACATACAAAAAACTCATTTTAGAATGGAATGGTGGTTTTACAGTTCGTAATGCTTTTCCAACCGAACGGCCGAATTCATGGGCAGAGGATCATGTTCAATTCGATCATCTAAGAGGAATCGCTAAAGATGATGGAATTATGAATAGTGTTCAGTTAAGTGATGAATTGGAGCTACCAGAGGGACTTGTTTTCATCAGCGGGGAAGAAGATACATGGATCGCCATGGATTACCGAGAAACGAAGGAACATCCTCCTATTCACTATTTCGATTTAGAGATGGAGGTAGATTATAAGCTGGCAGATAGTTTCGATGAATTTGTTGAGCGGTTATATACAGCTGACGACGCCATGGTTGAAGTAATAGAGATTGAGGAGGAAGCTTCGGATTTATATATCAGTAAAGAAGAGCTTGAACTCATTTTTGATAGAGGAGACCTTCGTCAGCAGAATCTCTTCAAAATGGCACATTATCCGATGGAAGACATTGAAGAGATCGCATGGTTTTTCTTGCGCATGAAACAGTGCATCAAACAGATAAAAGATCAACATGTCTTGTATGAAACAGCTACTGCTATTCACTCCAACCTTCTGTTAAACCCAGATATGCCAAGGAATGACCGTATTAATCAAGAGCTGCAAGAAATTGCTGAATTTCTAGAAAATAGTGAAGATCCGAATACCGCCTTTTTGGGAGAGGACATTCATCCAGTGAAAAAACGATAGTGAAAGATGAAAAGCCCTTTCTAGGGCTTTTCGAATGTAGTTTATGATCTCTTTTTATTTAAAATTTTCATAATGAATAATGCTATATATGAAGCAATGAATGAGCCTAAAGTGTAAACAACAGCCCAGCCAAAGAAAGAGACATTGAAAAGTGTAAATGTCAGAATGAGCAAAATGATAAAGCTCACAATTGGCATGAAATAAACCTTTTGTACAAACAATGTGACGATAAAAGAAGCGATGATCATACTGACTGGAAGCAAGCCGAATGCGAATTCTAAATGAGTCATATCCATTCTCCTTTTAAATGACTTAGCTACATTTGATTTGTTCTCATTGTCTCTCTTACACTCAAAATTCATAGTACATCGGGTTTTTGAGTTTAATAAATTATATTAGACAGAAGAATCAATAACCATATCATAACACATAAAAATGAAATTATTTCATTTTATGTAATTTAAAGGGTTTTTGATGATTTTAAATCTTTCTTTTTGTCATCTTATTGAAAGTCATATTTAAATAAAGTATAGTAAATTTATATGATATAGAGGAGGATGGTTAAAAATGATGCATGCAGGAAGATTACGCCAGAAAACTTTGAATCAGTAATTTCATATGTTCAAAGGCTCTGTTTTCATCAAACGGAGTAAACGGGGTAGTCTGCACATTTTTAATGATCTTCAGCGGGAAAGTATGCAATTTCACTAGAAAAGAGGCAGCTAATCGGTCTGTCTTTTTTTGTATGTTTTTTATGATGCAAAGAAAGGCATATGTCTAGCTTTGTTTACTCTGACCACATAAAGTAGCCTGTTTGTGGGTTTTGTGATGATATTCTTGATGCCTATTGATCATGACTAAATGAACAATTGGAGGATTGGATATGAATAGACTGGAATTAAAGCAGTTAGTCAAACATCACGGATTAGAGATTTTAGAGAATACCATCAAAATAAATGAATCAGGTGTGGATTTCCGTGTCGCTCACGTCGAAGATTTACATGGTGATCAATGGATAATAAGAATGCCTCGCAGACCTGAATCAATGAAACATACCTTACAAGAAAAAAAGACATTAGATTACATTAGTAATCAGGTTCACTTTCAGGTTCCTAAGTGGTCTATCTTTACAGAAAGTCTGATTGCTTATAAACAATTAGAGGGGGTACCGGCGGCTAGTATTGATGTGGAACAGCAATCTTATGAGTGGAGATTTGACCAAACGAATGTACCGCAAGCTTATTATGAATCATTAGGAAGAGTTTTAGCGAATGTACATTCCTTAGATCAACAGCCTTTTAAAACGATCGGTGTGGACATGCTCAGTGCTCATGAATTAAGAGGATCAATGAAACAGCGAATGGAACGTGTCAAATCGCAATACACCATTAACAGCGGTTTATGGGAGCGCTGGCAAGAATGGCTAGCTAAAGATTCTTTATGGCCGCCTTTTGTGGGAGTGAAGCATGGAGATTTGCATCCTGGCCACATTCTGATTGATGAAAATCAATGTGTTACTGGTGTGATTGATTGGTCTGAAGTGGGGATTGGTGATGTATCTGCCGACTTTTTGTCGCATCAACTTCTCTTTGGGAAAGAAGGATTAACGAAACTTATCCATGCGTATGAAAAAGCAGGCGGGAGAACTTGGTCAGGAATGGATGAACATATAATAGAACTTCTGACGACAAGTGCGATCACTGTGGCCGAGTACGCACAGAGATCAGGATTGAAAGATATGTATGAAACGGCAGCATACATGTTGGCAAACGAAAGCTAATCAATCAGAACAAATCCAAAAAAAGCCCCTAAAAAGGGCTTTTTTTAATCTAATTCATGAAAAAACTGTTTGAGTTGATCAATGAAAACGGATTTGGATTTTCCTTTTTTATAAATGAACTCAATATTGATGTTGAAATTGATAGATGGCTCAATTGAAATTTGTTTTAATGTTCCTTGTTTTACTTCATTTCTAACACAATGATGAGGTAGAAACGATAGTCCCATTCCTTGCAGTACTAAATTTTTTGCAGTTTCCATATGATCAACCTCAATGGAGATGTTCGGTGTAATATTGTTTTTTTGAAATAATCGGTGGAGCATCAACCAATCAAATGACCCATAGTCAAAGAAAATAAAAGGTTGTTCTTCTAGTTCATTCATATTGATGTTGCCTAGTCTGGCAAGCGGGTGATGAGTTGGGACGAACAGCCCGATTGGATCGCTGAAAATCGGGATTGATTCAATTTGAGGATGTGTTTCAGTCCTGACAATGCCAAAGTCTACTTGGTTGTTAATCACTTTTTGGACAACATCCTTTGAATGTCCTGTTACAATTTTCACTTTCAGGTTTTCGTATTTTTCTTTTAGGGCGGGCAATATGTTAGGCAATAGATTATTGGAAATAGAGGATGCGCATCCAATCGTCAATTCATAAGGGATCATCGTTTGTTTGAGACTATGCTTTGCTTCTTGATAAGAATGGAGAATCTTTTTGGCATGCGGGTAAAACTGTTCACCTTTTTCCGTCAGAGATAATTTATTTCTCTGTCTATCAAATAATTTCAGGTCTAATTCTTTTTCTAACGATTGAATACGTGCTGATACAGAAGGCTGGGTTAAATACAATGCTTCTGCAGCTTTATTGATACTGCCTAGCTGGCATACATAAATAAACGCTTCTATATTCTCAATATTCATGTTATCCCCTTATATGACGTTCTTTAAATGTTTAGCTTTTCAAGTTCATACACTAATTTTACAGCTTCTTTCGCCAAAATGACAGTAGGGTCAATCACTTTCACAGCTTTGGTTGACCTTAGAACTAGAGGAATTTCTGTACAGCCGGCAATGATGGCTTCTGCTCCTTGATTGATTAAAATTTCTGCAGCTAACGCCAGTTCACTTTCGCCTTTACTCAATTTCCCTGCTTTCACGGCATAAATCCCATTCATCACGTTTTTCTGAAGGTTTTCACTAGGAGTCATGACATCAATCTTGTGATGGGCACAAGCCTTTTGATAGAGCTGGGTTTTTAATGTGCCATCAGTACATAGTAAGCCCACAGACGTATAGTGATGTTTGTTCAGGTGCTTTGCGGTTTCTAATGGCATATTCATGATAGGGATATGAGTGGATTGTTGTACGTTTTCTAAAAAGAAGTGAGCGGTATTGCATGCAATCAGAATAAAGTCCGCTCCTGCGCATTCTAATCTTTTAGCTGATGCAATCATATATTCTGTAGGATCTTCGCCTTTCCCAAATATGGCATTGGTTCTATCAGGGATTTGCGGATCATTATCAGCAATCACATGGAGATGATCCTGATCTTTAATAGCTGGTGTATGAGAAATGATTTTTTTCATCAGATCAATCGTCGCTAAAGGGCCCATACCACCCATAATACCAATTGTTGTAGACATGCATATCACCACATTTCATTTTTTTCTATTATAAAAAAAGAAAGGATGGTGAGTGTTATAGAAAAGTTCTATTTGTATATAGAAGGTTGATTAAAAGCACCTTTTATTTTCTTCTTTATCTGTTTTGCGGTATGAGTTGCAATCTAATCAAAAAACATTAGAATAAAGAAAAATTGATAAAGGAGCTACCATATGAATTTCAATTTGGATGAAGCTTTAGATATGTTGAGTCGAACTCCTCGTACATTAGAAAGTCTTTTGTCAGGTTTATCGAAGGATTGGCTTTACAGTCGTGAAGGGGAGGGAACGTGGAATCCCGTTGAAGTCATTGAACATTTGATTGAAGCAGAGAAATTCAACTGGATTCCCCGATTAAATGTCATTCTTGCTGATGGAGAGAATACCCCATTTCCTGCATTTGACCGCTACGCCCATTTGAATCAAACTGAAAGACAGATAGAACAGGCACTAGCGGAGTTTCATCATGTGCGGATGGAGAATGTGGCATACATTCAGCGTATGACACATTCAAATCTTGATCTAGAGAAAAAGGGCGTCCATCCAGAATTCGGCGTCGTGCAAGTGAGCGAATTACTTTCTGCGTGGGTTGTCCATGATTTCACCCATATCTCCCAAATTGTTCGAGTCATGGCGGAACGATATCGAACCGATGTGGGTCCATGGAGCGCTTATTTAGGGATTTTGAATAGGAAATAAATGATTAATGACGCTTCGCGGCCCACTCGGATTGAAGAATGGCATATTGATACTCATCGACCCAATGTCCTTTTGACATATAATTTTGTAGCAAATGTCCTTCGCGTCTCATGTCTAAACGTTCCAGTACTCGAATAGATTTTTCGTTTCGTACATCTGTAAAGGCAATGATTTTATGCTTGTTCAGTGTAGTGAAAATATATTCGATCATTGAATTCAAGGCTTCATGAATATAGCCCTTTCCTTGAAATTCAGGCGCAAGTGTAAATCCTATTTCAACGATTCTAGGCTCGCTGCCGAGTGTATGAATGGCGCAATCTCCTATCAACTGATTGGATTCAGATAAGGCAATCGCGTATTGAAACCACGTCCCTGGTTGATTAGGTTGTTGCGTCATTTGGTGTTGTACAAATGATTCAGCGTCTTCGTACGTGTAATTTTCCCAGGATTGAAATGTGGCAATAGAGGGATTTGATCGGTATTGATAAAATGCTTCAATATCCTGCTGATCAAACTGACGAATCACGACCCGGTTTGTTCTTGTAAATATGCTGTTTGCATTCTTCATGTGTTACCCTCACTTTTTAGTTTGTTCTTGATTTGAAAAAGTCTATTAGCCATTCAGATAGCTGTTTTTGCGCTTTGGTCACAAATCGATCGGCATAATACGTTAATTCAAGATGCCGAACAGGAGCAGGGGCAGAAATAGGAATAGAGACAATATTAGGCCATGCTGAATGTTGCTTTAACAGCCCTCTTGGCTGGATGGTGGCGCCGATCCCGGCTTCAACCAGCTGCAATAATGAAGTGGCAGACCCAACATCCATGACCGTGTCCAATTCAAAACCGTGTTCTTTACATACGTCATCGACCAAATCTCTTCCTAGATAGCCTTTTGGATACATGACCAGTGCATGCTTTGTCAGCTCTTTTAGCGTCACTTCACGCCTTTTTGCCAGTTCACTGTCTGAATGAACAAACAATTCGTAGGGCTCATCGCCAAGTGGAATTTGAATCAGTCGTTTATCCGCAGGCCCGCGCAGCCCAATTCCGATATCGACTTTATGTGAGAGCACCTCGTCACGAACAAAGATGGTCGAAAAAGCCTTTAGGTTGATCTCTGGATACAGCGTTTTAAATTCTACAAAAAGCGGAACAAGCTGAAAGTCAAGATCAGAGGGAAGGACGGCAAGCCGAACGGTACCCCGCTGTTCAGATAACAGTTCTTTCATGGCATTTTTTGCATCTCGTTCAGCCTGAAGCATTTTCATGCCATATTGATAAAGAAGCGTACCAGCTTCAGTTGCAACTACTTTTTTACCGATTCGGTCAAAGAGCGGCATCCCAACTTCAGCCTCAAGCAGCTGAATCTGTTGGCTTAATGTAGGCTGTGATATACCTAGTTGCTCTGCAGCCTTTGTGAAATGTAAATGATCGAATACAGCCATAAAATAGGTAATGTGACGAGTATCCATATGCCATCCTTTCATTAATGATAGTATTTTCCTATCATCATAATACGAATTATTGTATTGATCAATGAATGAAGCGGATTTATACTCATAGTAACCTCAACAAGATGAGAGAGGAAGAAGAGTATTGATAAAAAAAATATTTTATTTAGCTGCTTTATTTTTAGCTGCCTTAAACTTGCGCCCAATCATTACATCCGTGGCTTCTATGATGAGCATGATTCAATCAGACCTTGGCGTTAGTGCACTCACGGCAAGTCTTTTAACCACTTTGCCGGTCTTGTGCATGGGAGTGTTTGCCCCTGTAGCAACGAAACTAAGCCGCCGGTTTGGATTAGAGAGAACTCTTTTTTTCTCGATTTTTCTTATCACAATTGCGACTGGACTGCGTGGTACAAGTCAAACGGTTACCATCCTTCTTACGACTGCTTTTGCAGGAGGAGTTGGAATAAGTTTTGCCGGACCATTGTTGTCTAGTTTTATTAAAAAGTATTTCCCGAAAAGTCCTGGGATTGTCAGTGTGTACTCTATATCGATGACAGTTGGAGCTGCACTTGCTTCGGGCTTGACCATTCCGATTTACCTTCGCAGTGAGCATAACCTTCCACTTGCGTTATCCTGCTGGGCGGTTTTAGGCGTTATTGCACTGATTTTGTGGCTCGGTCTAGCTCGTCAAAACCAACAAGCGGATCATGCAGATGTGCCGCTGAGATTACCGCTGCGAAACAAAAAAGCCATTCAATTCACCTTGTTCTTTGGCTTTATGTCTAGCATGTTCTATTCGTTAACAGCGTGGATCTCACCCATTGCGCTTGATTTTGGGAATAGTCCGCAGTATGCCGCCATGCTGCTTACGATATTTACGCTCATTCAGATTCCGGTGGCATTACTCGTTCCAAACATCGTCAATCGTCTAGGAAAGCCGAAATTATTTCTGATTTTATGCAGTTTGTCAGAGCTGATTGGCCTCATATTCCTTCTACTGCCAATGCCGATCCTGCCAGCTGTTATTTTTCTGGGGATTGGAGCAGGTGGATTATTTCCTTTGGCGCTTATGCTGCCTATTATTGAAACGCGTACGCCAGAAGAAGCCGGTACATGGTCCGCGATGTCGCAGATGGGCGGGTACATCATGGGAGGATTTGGTCCATTTTTAATCGGTTTGATTTTCGATATCAGCGGACATTTTCAAGCTGCTATTGTCGCAATGCTCGCCATCGTGATGCTGATGATTGGCGTGCAGTTATCGATGAAGTTAGGGAAAAAACGTGATGAGGTATCCAATTAAAGATCAATATACCGCTGCTTTTATATCATGACTCAATTGAAATCGCCATAGCCTATTCCTAAGTAGGCTATGGCGATTATTTTACTCAATTTTTAAAAGATGCACCTGAATGGATCATCGTGCCAGATTTTTTTCAACTTTACGAGTGGCCATTTCTGCAGCCTCCATGATCATTTCACCTAATGTTGGGTGAGGATGAATCGTCATGGCTAAATCTTCTACTGTAGCACCAATTTCAATAGAGAGAGAAAGTTCTGATATAAGAGTAGATGCCTCTGCACCTACGATCTGTGCTCCTAAAATAAGGCCAGATTCAGCATGGGCCACAATCTTCACAAATCCTTCTGGTTCTTTTAATGCCAGTGCTCGACCATTAATAGAGAACATTGTTTTTCCAGTAACAGTCGGAATGGATTGTTGCTTGCAATCCGTTTCGCTCAGTCCAACACTCGTCAATTCTGGGCTAGAAAACACAACAAGTGGGATCGCTTTATAATCGATCATCGAAGGTTTCCCGGCGATTGCCTCTGCTGCCACCTTCGCTTCATAGGAAGCTTTATGAGCCAGAGCAGGACCCTCGGTGATATCACCAATTGCATAAATGTGCGGAATGGAAGTTCTGCATTGTTCATCAATTTTAACTAGTCCGTTAGGGGTAATGGACAAACCGATAGAATGGAGACCTAATGTTCCATCTGTATTCGGTTTTCTTCCGACAGTAATCAGTGCATAATCTGCTTTCAACGTGTAACTTTCTTTCTGTTTCTCATAATGAAGATCAATTCCGCTCATACGCTGCTCGGCACCTATGACGTTTGCTCCTGTAATCACGGTGATGTCATCTTCTTTCAATTGTCGAACAACAGGAGAGACAAGTTCACTTTCAAAGCCAGGCAATACTTGATTGCCGCCTTCTAGAATGGTGACTTTTGATCCAAACCTTGCAAACATCTGTCCGAGTTCAACACCAATATATCCACCCCCAACTACGACAAGGCTTTTAGGGATTTCGGGAAGGGATAGTGCTTCAGTGGAAGACAATATACGACCTCCGAAAGGGAGTGATTTAATTTCAATTGGACGAGAGCCGGTTGCTAATATAAGGTGTTTGAAGTTGATTCGTTTTTCACCATTTTCGGCATGTTGAATCACCGCTGTATGCTGATCGAACAAGCTTGCCTCGCCTTCCAAAATAGTAACTCCCGCTGACTTTAACAAAAATTGGACGCCTCCAGCTTGTTTTTCCACAACCGCTTTTTTGAACGCTTGAGCTTCATTGAAAGAACCGCCTTCTTGAAAACCACCCCATTGTGTGCGGAGTTTGAACCGCTCTGCTTCTGCTATTAGCGCTTTAGAAGGGATACAGCCTACATGGGTGCATACGCCACCTAACTGATCACGTTCTACAATCGCAGTCTTCATGCCGAGATGAGCTGAACGTAACGCCGCCACGTAGCCTCCCGGACCTGATCCAATCACTAATGTATCTACTGTTTCTAAATGAATCATTTCTTGCACCTCCAATTTCAAAATATGATGATCATAATATATTATAATCATCATATTTTGGCGAAGTCAATCCCATCTGAGTGAGTAAAGGTGGATTTCAGTCAATTGACACAAGATAATATGATAATTATAATATTTTAATAAATACACTTAGATGAGTTAAAAGGAAGGAGAAAAGAGGATGCCTTATCCGAAAGGTCATAAGTCAAAAGTGAGAGAGCAGATCATCGCTAGTGCTGCACGAGCATTTCGAACAAATGGCGTCCGTAGTATCAGTTTGCCATACATTATGAAAGGGGCAGGTCTAACTCATGGAGGGTTTTACGCTCACTTTAAGAACAAGGATCAGTTGGTGATAGAGACTTTTCATTTTGCTATTACTGATACGATCAAGCTGCTGCAAAGTGTTGCAGACAAGAAAACAGACCAGCCTCGAATTCAGACGATCATTGACTTTTATTTAAGTTCCGTTCACCGTGATCAGACGGAGATCGGCTGTATATTGCCTGCACTGGCAGGGGAGATTGCTCAATTATCGCAAGAGGTACGTAAAGCCTATACAGATGAATTGAAACGGTTTATGGCGTTTATAGCTGATACGGGAAACATAGATCTCTCTACCAGTTACGCACTAGTAAGCAGCATGATTGGTACAATTGCTCTTGCACGAGCTGTCAATGATTCGCAGTTCAGTGATCAATTGTTAATGGCAGGTAGAACACAGGCAAAACACATTTTAGAGGCGAATGAACAAACATAGGGGATGTTGCGATGTTGATTAGAGAAGCAAGCATAGAAGATTATCCACAATTAAGACAAATCTATTTAGAATCCCGACGTCATAGTTTTCACTGGCTCAATACAGAAGAAATCAAACTGCAAGATTTTGATCAAGATACGCAGGAAGAGCAAATTTTCTTAGCTGAGGAGAACAATAAAATCCTTGGATTCATCTCATTATATGTACCAGATCGTTTTATTCATCTCTTGTTTGTACATCCAGAAGCTGCTGGTCAAGGGGCTGGCGATCTGTTGCTGAAACATGCGATCAAAGTGCTCGGAACACCAGTCACTCTCAAATGTGTATCCGAAAATCACAAAGCTTTGTCTTTTTATCAAAAAAGAGGATGGAAGGCTGTTGTAGAGGAAGGGGAACCTGGGGCGAAGTACTGGGTGCTTATTTATGAATAAGGATAAAATTGTAAAATAATCTAATGTGACTCACACGTTAGGTATTGGTGATCCTGCTTAAAAAAAGCCTCCATAATAGAGGCTTTTTAATTTACTTTCTAACCGTTATATAAAGAGCGCCTAATAGAGCGCCATTTGATTTATACATCCATACTTCTACTTGGTTACTACCTGAATCTTTTAACCCTTTAATATCTCTACCGGATACAGAGACATACTGTGATCCTTTCACAACAACAGCATATGAGGCAATGTCATCAATAGGATAACTAGATCCTACGTTAATTGTGATATTTCTTGCATTTGTTTTAATTGGAGCATCCGCGGATAAAGATTTTAGCGTAATAGGCATAGATGAAAGATGATTAGTTTGAACGGATTCTTGAGCAGAAGCAACCCCTCCAATAGTAAAAGTCAATGCAGAAACAGCAATAAGAGAATACATAGATTTCTTCATTTTCATTCTAAAGCACTCCTTTTAAATTAGTTTACAAGTCATTAATTCGATATTAAATCGAGATATTCCTGTTAAAAAGTGTTAATTAATTGTGAACATTTTCCTTTCGGGATGAATTGAAATTTTCTGTGAAGAAAACGACTTAATATCTATCTATTAAAAATTTAAAACATTATTTTTTAGTAAGAATATTGCTCATTACTCGTATTGCTAAAGCTCCTTCTCGATTTGAATATCTACCTATTTTAAGAAATTTCCTCAGAGAATTGTGAAGAGGAAAAGTCTAATCTTTTCCCATGGATGATATTGAAAAAAATCTAGCCATTTCCTAATTCTATCTTCATTCATTCGCCGCTTAAAAGATCATTTACAACTAAAGAAGTGACACGGCATTGACCGTTTGCGGGACTCTATTTTGAACTAGATTGTGAAAGCCAAGCTTTATCAAGAGCATCATAATTATTTCAGTTTTGTAAGGTCCTATCATTAATGTCATTTCAGTGTGAATGTAAGTATTCAAGTCTATATAGGCTTTTTCAAGAATTAACAGGTCTTGGTTCTTATTGAATGTTTTTTGTATAAATGAATAAAGATAGACTATATGTTAAAACGAACACAAATTACAGAAGAAACTTATGTTAAAAGGAGGAACGATTATGAAAAAACTTTGCCGGGAAGTCTGGATTGAAGTCAATCTTGATGCGATAAAAAGGAATATCGAAGCGATTCAAGCGCATATTCCAAGGAAAAGTAAGATCATGGCTGTCGTGAAGGCGAATGCTTATGGACACGGTTCAGTGGAGGTAGCGCGGCAGGCACTAGAAAGCGGTGCCACGGAGCTCGCAGTTGCTAGCTTAGAGGAAGGTATTGTGCTGCGAAGAGCAAAAATTGAAGCGCCGATTTTGGTTCTTGGATTTACACCGCTCGACTGTGTGAAAAGGGCCGCAGCCTGGAGAATCGACCTCTCCGGCCTTCGAGAAGACTGGATTGCTCAAGCAAATGAGATCTTATCGGAAGAAGAAAGCCAGCGCCGGCTTGGGATTCATGTCAATGTTGACACGGGGATGGGGCGATTAGGTGTACGGACAAAGGAAGAGCTGTTAGCGGTGGTGAAGGCGCTTGAAAAGAGTGAACACCTGAGGTGGGATGGAATATTTACGCATTTCTCTACTGCGGATGAGCCTGATCCTGATTTTACGTTGCTTCAGCACAGCATCTTCATTGATTTTCTTCGGTTTTTGAAAGAAGAAGGGATCAAACTGCCGACCGTACATATGAACAATACAGCTGCTTCGATTGCGTTTCCTGAATTTAGTGCCGATATGATCCGGCTTGGTATCGGACTTTATGGATTGTATCCCTCGCAATACATTGAAAGCTTAGACGCTGTTCAGCTAGAGCCCGCTCTCAGTTTAAAAGCAAGAATTGCGTTCGTGAAGAAAATGGTGACAAAACCAAGAACCGTCAGCTATGGGGCAACCTATGTGGCAAAGCCTGACGAAGTCATTGCGACCATACCGATTGGCTATGCAGATGGGTACTCACGTGCTTTATCCAATCGAGGATTTATGCTTTTCCGCGGAGAAAGAATGCCGATTGCTGGCCGAGTCACAATGGATATGACGATGATCAGTTTAGGGGAAATGAAAGCAAAGCAAGGCGAGGAAGTCGTCATTTATGGCCGTCAAAAGGGCGGAGAAATTTCTGTTGATGAAATTGCTGAAATGCTCAATACGATTAACTATGAAGTCATTGCAACATTAAGCCGCCGTGTTCCAAGGTTTTATCGTCGAGGCGGGAAGATTATTAAAATATCGACGCCGGTGATGTATGTGTAAAGGTAAGGAGAGCATGAAATTGCAAAAATCCCCCTTTATATGGAAAGGGGGATTTTGAGTTTCATGTCTCATTACGACTTAAGCTCGATACTCTTTATCTAAAATAAGAATTGGTTTAATCGTAGATCCGTTTTTAGAATCTTCAAAAGCTTGTTCAATCTCTTCTAATTCGTAGAATTTTGCTAGTTTCTCAACTGGGAATTGTCCATTTTTAAAGAACTTGACTAGTTTAGGAATGAATAGTTGAGGAACGGCATCTCCTTCTATCACACCTTTTAACGTGAGCGCATTGAGCATGAGATCATTGGTCACATTAAACGTTAAATCGCGTTTTCCTACTGCTACTGTTGCACAAGTTCCTTTGACACGCAGGCAGTGAAGGGCAGCTAGTGTGACTTCTGGTACTCCAGTTGTTTCAAATGAGTAATGTGCCCCTTTTCCTTCTGTGATCTCCTTAACTTTTTCAGCTGGATTCTCATGTTTACTGTTGATGACATGTGTTGCACCTAATTCTTTTGCTAGCTCAAGGCGGCTATCATGGATATCAACGGCAATAATCGGATCACAGCCTGCAATTTTTGCTGCCATTAACCCACTTAAACCGACAGCGCCTGTACCGAACACAACAAAGCTTGTACCTGGAGCTGGAGCCAGTGAATTTAAGACAGTACCGCTCCCAGTCATTAAGCCGCAACCGAATGGTCCTAAATAGCGTAAATCAGTTTCTTTGTCTACTTTCACCACATTTTTCTCATCAACCGTTGCATATGTACCAAATGACGATTGACCAAAAAATTGTGATACATCTTGATGATCATGTGTATGGATAGGCGTTTCATTATGTTTATTACGACCAGAAAAATTTAGTGGAATCATGTTTTCACATCCACCAGCGTTCCCGTCAAGACAATTATGGCAATGACCGCAATAAGCGAAACCAAGTACAACGTGGTCTCCTTCTTGAACGGTTGTGACATTAGAACCTGCTTTCACGACTATGCCAGAGCCTTCATGTCCTAATAAAGCAGGACGTGGAACAGGGAGCGTGCCATCTAATACAGTGGCATCCGTATGACAAACGCCAGATGCAACGATTTTGACAAGCACTTCATCTGCTTTTGGATCATCTAGTAATAGTGTTTGTTTCTCGAAATCTTTTTCATTTGTTGTGACCATCGCTTGAATTTCCATATCATGTGCCCTCACTTTTTGTATAGTATGATATTCTGAAGAAAGATTAGATCAAATGTCACAAAAAATTCATTTCTTTATGACTAAGTTGATTGTAGGACGAAAGATTTTCCGTTTCAATCAGCAAAAAATCTTTTTTGTATAGGTTTTCAACACAAATGAATTTATGTATCTCTAATCAACATTTTTTAAAAAGTGTCTAAAGGAGGGGCCCATGATCAAAAAAGAGGATCGCCGTGTTGAGCGAACAAAAGAAACACTTCGTCAAACATTCAAAATACTAGTAAAAGAAAAAGGATATTCGCATGTAAAAGTGAAGGATATTGTGGAAAAGGCAAACTATAATCGGACGACGTTTTATGTACATTATGAAAGTAAAGATGAATTAGCAGCAGATGTTATTCACCGGGAAATGGTCGATTTCGAATATGAATTTTGTAAGCCGACTCGTGAAAATCCACTGTTGGATTTAACTCGCATGAAACCAGAGGGCACCGATGTATTTCAATATATCGTTGAAAATCGCGACTATTATGATTTATTAGTGATGGAAGACCGAATTCCCCACATACAAGAACAATTGCTGAAGAAAATACAATATATCTTCAAAAATAGAATGTCATTTGTGAGTGATCAGTATGCAGAAATCAACGACAGTTATTTTGTCCAGTATCGTTCATACGGGATCTTTGGTTTTATCATTGAATGGATCAGAAATGACTACAATGCATCTCCCTCAGAAATGGCACGCCGCATTATCAATTTATTATATATTCAGTCCTCACTTATGATTCAGTTGAAAGATGAAGAAGCGATTATGAAAAGGTGATGTCAGATAAATTTGATATATGTTGAATGATATTAATAGAAATAAGTGCATCCTGAATTTACGATGGGGCACAATGATAAAAATTAAATTTTATTACAAATATGTCGATAAAAGGAGGGATATTTAAGAGATGGAGGAAAGAAACGATGAAAAAAGGATTATTTTTAGTGCTTTTGACCATTTTTATGATGGTCACAATTCATCCGTTAAAGGCTCATGCAGCTGAGACAAATGGTTGGACGAAGCGAGCGGACTTACCGGAAGAGCGTATCGGAGCAAGTGTAGGTGTAGTTGACGGAAAAATATATGTATTCGGTGGAGCTAGCCAGCAGTCTAAGTTCAATGATTCAACATATATGTATGATCCTAAAACTGATTCGTGGACAGAAAAATCAGCTATGCCTAGGTCAAGAACAGGTGCTGCTTATGCGACAGTAGACAAAAAAATCTATGTCATTGGCGGTCTCTATGAAACGACTAAAACAGTTCATAGAACTATGGATGTTTATGATACAGAACTTGACCAATGGACAGAAGAACCGATTAAGATGCCTGATAAATTTATATATACATCCTATACAACAGGTGCCTTACGAGCTGTTACAGTTGGAGAAAAGATTTATATCGTATCCTCTTTATCATCCTATAAAGAAAATTTTTATTCCTATGATACGGTAAGTGGAGAGTGGGAATCTTTAGATAGTTCCCTATTAGTGAATCACCAAGGTAGAAGTATTTCAGAAATAAATGGGAAAATATATATTGCTGGTGGTGAGGCTAATGTTAGCCGAGGGAAAGATAAAGACATTTTAGAATATGATAGGTCGCTAGGGAAGTGGCAACGCTTAAAGGATGTTCAATTAAATTCTTTTGCCTATGAAGCTGCATTTGCGACATATAATCATAAACTATTTATCATTGGTGGACAGCAAATTGGAGATAGATCTAGCAAATTATTAAAACAAGTTCAAATATTTGATCCAAAAACTAGTCAAGTTAAAGATTCTTTATATGAAATCCCTGAAGGTAGAGTTGGATCTGTGGCAGTTATTGCTGATGAT
The DNA here is from genome assembly GCF_050864245.1 of Bacillus sp. XT-4. Lineage (NCBI taxonomy): Bacteria > Bacillati > Bacillota > Bacilli > Caryophanales > Bacillaceae > Bacillus > Bacillus sp. XT-4. The sequence continues at coordinate 555,441 of NZ_JBPAFI010000002.1, read as the reverse complement.
CAATTATATGTTATTGGTGGAAGAGACTATGCTGAATCAATTGGTAGTCATTCTGTCAAAAACAATTTTAAATCTGTTATCTCTATTCAATTAAAAAATCTGCAAAAAGTGTCAACGGATCAGGAGGAAACAAAACCAGATGATGGTACAACCGAAGAACCGAAAGATCAGGACGGGACACAGCCAGATGATGATACAACAGAAGAACCGAAAGATCAGGGCGGAACAAAGCCAGGTGATGGTACAACAGAAGAACCAAAGGATCAAGACGGAACAAAGCCAGGTGACGGTACAACCGAAGAACCGAAAGACCAAGATGGAACAAAACCAGGAGAAGAAACTGCGAAAGGTATCCTTTCTATTACCATGATCAATGGGTTACAAAAGGATTATCTGCTCTCAATGAAAGAAATCAACGATTTTCTTAATTGGTATAAAGAAAGAAGCTTTGGAATCGGAATGAACTTTTATGAGATCAATGATGAACACAATAAAGGACCTTTCACAAGTAAGAAAGATTATGTGGTGTACCAAAATATCTTAATGTTTGATATCAAGCAATATTAATAAAATGAAAGCTGCTGATAATAGGTCAGCAGTTTTTTATATTTTACATTATTGTTAAAAACAGGATGAATATCATAAAAAAATAAGATATTTTTTTAAAAATCTGCTAAACATCCCATAACTACGTCCGATAATAGAATTGTCAGGGTTGATAAGCCCTAGAATAAAGGACTTTTTTCAGACAAGGACGTCTGTCAGGTCCCACATACATGGAGGTAATAGGAAATGAGAATTAACCACAATATCGCAGCACTTAACACATTAAACCGTTTATCTGCAAACAACGGTGCGAGCCAAAAGAACATGGAGAAACTTTCTTCTGGACTTCGTATCAACCGTGCAGGAGATGACGCAGCTGGTCTTGCAATTTCTGAAAAAATGCGTGGACAAATCCGCGGATTAGAAATGGCTTCTAAAAACGCACAAGACGGTATCTCTCTTATCCAAATCGCTGAAGGTGCATTGACTGAAACTCACTCAATCCTTCAACGTGTTCGTGAGCTTGTAGTTCAAGCTGGAAACACTGGTACACAAGATAAAGATACTGATCTTACATCTATCCAAGATGAAATCAAAGCATTACAAGAAGAAGTAGATGGTATCTCAAACCGTACAGAGTTTAACGGTAAAAAATTGTTAGACGGTACTTTTAAAGATACTGGAGATCCTACTACTACAAAAAGCTTGATCTTCCAAATTGGTGCTAACGCTACTCAACAAATTGGAGTAAACATCGAAAATATGGGTGCAAGTGCACTAGGAATTAAAGAAGCTGATGGTTCAATCGCAGCTCTTCATTCTGTAAATGATATCGATGTGACAAAATTTGCTGACAATGCTGCTGACGAAGCTGATATTGGTTTCGATGCACAATTGAAGATTGTTGATGAAGCTATTAACCAAGTATCTGCTCAACGTGGTAAACTTGGTGCGGTTCAAAACCGTCTCGAGCACACAATTAACAACCTTGGTGCTTCTTCTGAAAACTTAACAGCTGCTGAGTCTCGTATCCGTGACGTTGACATGGCGAAAGAAATGAGTGAGTTCACTAAGAACAACATTCTTTCTCAAGCGTCTCAAGCAATGCTTGCACAAGCGAACCAACAGCCACAAAACGTACTTCAATTACTACGTTAATGAAAGGCCCCTTGATGGGGCTTTTTTTTTATGCTGTTTTTTCCTTCACATTTTCTCCAGTCTTATGATTCTTAAATCCCTCTGATAAATCATGAAAAATGACCTTTAAATTTGGCATACTCTAGCGAAACAATCATAATGAATAAGACTTTTTCCTTATTTATTCCTTTTTTGTTAAACATATTCCATTAAAGTTCGATAAATGGATTGTAAGGCTTACAAAAAAATTCTAATTTAGAACTTTTGGACATGGATGTCTAATTGGTTCAAACACATGGAGGTCATTTAATATGAGAATTAACCACAATATCGCAGCACTTAACACACTGAACCGTTTGTCTGCAAATAATGGAGCAGGGCAAAAGAACATGGAGAAGCTTTCTTCTGGTCTTCGTATCAACCGTGCAGGAGATGACGCAGCGGGTCTTGCAATCTCTGAAAAAATGCGTGGACAAATCCGCGGATTAGAAATGGCATCTAAAAACGCACAAGATGGTATTTCTCTTATTCAAACAGCTGAAGGTGCATTAACTGAAACTCATGCGATTCTTCAACGTATGCGTGAATTGACAGTTCAAGCAGGTAACGTTGGTACACAGCAGACTGAAGATTTAACGGCGATTCAAGAAGAACTTACTGCTTTGGTTGATGAAATTGATGGGATTTCTCAGCGTACAGCATTTAACGGAAAGAATCTATTAGATGGTAGTGTAGAGGATGGATTCCAATTCCAAATTGGAGCGAACATTGAGCAAAATATCAACGTAAAGATCGGCAAAATGGACGCTGAAACATTGACTGTCAAAGATATTAAAGTGAATGAAGATGGTTTTGACTTTGACGTTGAAGTAGCAAAAATCGACGCTGCAATCGGTGCGGTATCTAAACAACGTTCAGCACTTGGTGCAGTCCAAAACCGTCTAGAGCACACAATTAACAACCTTGGTGCTTCTGCTGAAAACTTAACAGCTGCTGAGTCTCGTATTCGTGACGTTGATATGGCGAAAGAAATGAGTGAGTTCACAAAGAACAACATTCTTTCTCAAGCTTCTCAAGCAATGCTTGCACAAGCGAACCAACAGCCACAAAACGTACTTCAATTATTACGTTAATTAAAAGCCCCCGTTGAGGGGCTTTTTTTATGTTGATTTTAGCAACAGATGTAATTGAAAATCAGGAACAGCTTCGTAGAAGAAAGCTTGATTTAATTCATCATTCTTTTGATCCCACCTATGCCACCAGTGGCCGACCTCACCAGTGGAGTCAGCTTGAATCATGTCTTGCAGCTGCTCTAGGTTGATGATTTTTCTCGGTTCTATTAAGAATGAATGCATACGATGATATGCCTCAAGGTATTTAGTTTGTTTTGTTTGAACGGCATATTGTACATAATAATTGAAAAATTCTTGTACAAATGTCAGATGGGGAATGGGGGTTCCTTTTAACTCGACGCCTTCCCAAGCCATATCCGCAATTGCACAAAGCCACCAGCCAAGCTCATTGGCGTGCTGCATTTGTTGTAAGGTATGCCGTTCAAAAGAAATAAGCTCATCTTCTTGTGCTTGTTTGAGCATACGCTCAAGTGTCTGTGCCTCAAGAGCTGCCTTTGTCATTCCCTGACCATGTATTGGATCTAATGTGCATAAGGCATCACCCATGACCAATAAGCCGCTTGGCCAATCTTCCATTTGTTCATAGTGGTTTCTGACACAAGCCGGAACTCTAAATCCTTTTGGTTTCGTATAGGGAATTAAATGAGTGATGGCTTCTGCTATAGAGGGATTGGTCAGCCTAGCGGTCTCTACATCAAACTGATCAGCGTCCGTTGTTGGATAATGAGAGCCGCCAGCTGCTGAGAGAAGAACCGCTACTAAATCATGATCTACTCGTTCAAACAGTCCTGTTGGAATTTTCTTATTTGGCTGTCCAATGATGACCATTGGTTCCAGATTCGGTGCCTCAGGTGGTATTTGGTAGTATCTTGTGCTATAGCCAAGAGACACGATTAGCTCATCTGTCTGCGGCAAGGTTCGCCCTGCGCTTTTCAGCCATTTTGGCAATTTAGACATTCTTCCAGACGTATCAATGACTATGTCCGCACTCATTTTGTTGATGATTCCAGGCTTTATCCTCCGATCTTTGACCTGTAATCCACTCACTTTAGTCGTTTCTTCTTCAAAAAGAAGAGCGATCGCTTCATGTTTTTCTAAAAATTGAACACGATCCTCACGTAACATTCTTTGCATCAGCACCCACTCTAGCATGGCACGTCGTGTGACAGCTGTTTCTTCAGTATCGGTGAGTACTAACTCGCCATCTTTTGTCATAAATCGAGATGTCTGATGCCATGTGTTGTACCCGCCCATTTCGAGTAATTCTTTTGTATAACCAGGAAATAGACGTTCCACGATTTGTTTGCCTAGTGGCAGCATTCTATGTGGATGAAAAGCTTGAGGCGTGCCAAGACGATTTTCAGGAGCGTCTGGCAATTCGTCCTTTTCAATGATCAATACTTCAAGGTAAAAACTTGATAAAACCTTTGCAGCGAGCATTCCCGTTATTCCGCCTCCGATGACGATCGCCCGCTCATACTTCATGGGTTGTGTCACAACATGCGCCTCCAGTGAATATATAAAATGGTTACATGACCATTTCATCATATGTTGATTTTCTAAGTATAGCAAATTCTCGTTTTTTTGAATATAGAAAGGAATTGGCATACTTTTTACTCGTAAATATGAAAAAAACTTCAATCTTGATCATTATTTTTAAAAAATAATGATCAAATTTAAGAGGAATGACCGATAAATACATTAAGGGGGTAGAGAGAATGGATATACTACAGAGTATTGTAACCGCAGCACCTTATATGATGAAGATTTTAAAAGATGAAGTGACGATGGGTGTCATTGATCGAGAAAAATTCTTGCTGTATTTGCCATCAAAAGATGTGGATTTTCAAATACGGACAGGAGATCCCATTAAACCAGATGATCAGAATATGAAAAATGCGCTTAGAGGAGAAACATCAAGTACATTCGTACCTGAATCGGTGTATGGGACGCCTTTAAATGCAATGGGATTGCCGATTTTCGATGAAAATCATCAAGTCATTGGTGCAATCGCTTTAGGTTTTCCGCTTAAAAATCAAATAGAACTCGAGGCGTATATGGAGTCATTGAACGACATCATTCAAAGTATTCAAGAAAAAGTACATGTGGTGGCGGCTCATTCAGAAGAGCTCTCTGCGACAAGTGAGGAAATGACATTCCAAACACAGCAAACACTTGAAAGCTCGAAAAAAACTTCAGATATTACTAAAATGATCAAAGGTATCTCTAAACAAACGAGTTTGCTAGGATTGAATGCTTCAATTGAAGCGGCCAGGGCAGGAAAAGAGGGAGCGGGTTTTAGTGTGGTAGCGAGCGAGGTTCAAAAGCTCTCAAGCGAAACCTCACGTGCAACGGAAAATATAGAAAGCTCATTGCAAGGGATTTCCTCTAATATACATACATTACTTGAGAGTATGGGCCATATGAAAGGGTCATCTTCAGAACAAGCCCAACTTGTGACGGAGTTTAGTGAAATTGTAGACAGGTTGACGACAGTTAGCAAAGAAATGAAAGAATTTATGCAAAAGGTGATGTCAACGTAAAAAACGAATCCAAAAAGGGTTCGTTTTTTTTGCTGGCTCGTTATTTTCTATTTTTCTGATCAAAGCGATAATCGTATGTTTCACCTTTGACCACATTTAAAAACTCATGTCCAATTTGAACGAGCTGTGCATTTTCCCATTTGATCAGTGGATCTTTATCAGGGTACTTCCAGTAGATTGTTTTCTTGTGATGGGTGAGTTTGTTTTCAATTTCTGCTCTGACCGCATTCTCTTTTAGCTTTCCTCCGCTATGTCGATACGTGTTAATGGTATAGGTTCCATCAGGTGATGATATCGAGCGGATGAATGTCCCGTGAGACACGCCTTGAAGAGAGAAGCATTTCCAGTAAATAATTCCAGCGAAGCTAAGACATAAGATGGCAAGGATGATGGTGGTTTTCTTTTTAAACATGAATTCCTCCAGGTGTAGATCGCAATATTCTAATATATGAGAGAGATTACAAAAAGATTCATATAGTCCAAAAGTTCTATTCATTTCAATTATCGGTCATTTTTTCTCAACATTCAACAGTTAGCCCGTAAAGATAAGGAAAATTTAAGGATGCATTCAGATCACACTGGTTATTCGAAAACACTTTACAAAAGAATTTGCGATCAGTAGACTTATGCTCATATAGAGAAATGGGGCAGATGGAATGAATCAAATCATAGATACGTATCAAAATTATGAAGAGCTTTCCGCTCATGAAAGAAAAGGGATCGACTATCAAATTCTTCATCAGCGGAAAGGGGATCAGCTTCTCGTCCTGTCACCTCATGCGGGCGGAATTGAATCTGGCGTGAGCGAGCTGGTCCATGAAGTAGCAACGGATTATTCTATGTATTTATTCGAGGGCCTTAAAGTGAAAGGCAATCATGTTCTTCACATTACGAGCACACGTTTTGATGAGCCGATTTGTCTTTCTCAAGTGCATACACATCATTATACGTTTGCACTGCACGGCTATGGAGAAACAGACGTCCTACAAACTTTAGTTGGCGGTACCGACAGGGAAAAAGCTGCTGAAACAGTGAAGTGTCTCACACAAAATGGCTTCCATGCCTTGCTTTTATCTGAATCGGATCAATTTGCTGGAACACATCCTCAAAATATTAATAATCAATGCCTCACAGGAAAAAGTGTTCAAATTGAAATTAGCCAAGCTCAGAGAAGAGCTTTCTTTCAAGACTTTAGGCGGAGCCGTAGGCGTGATACACAAACCGAACAATTTTATCAATACACAAATGCGCTGAAACAAGTGTTAAGCCTTTATGAATAAACTTCTGACGTCACGTGTGCTGACGCTTTTGTTTGATATGTAGCTTCATTTTCTGCGACCTTGCTGGCTCTCATTAAATAAGAAGTGAATTCTTTTTGAAATTGAATGCCGGCTCTTCGCTGTTCAAATAGAGCAAGCCGTTTTTCAGCAAAAGCCCGAGTGACATGAAATGTTTGAGCAATATGCAAAATGGCTTGCTGCCTAAGGTTTGGGAGCGTCATTTGCAGCAGCATAAAAGTCGGAACACAAAAGTGATACATGAATTGTTTTGCTTGAAACTCTTGCAGTTCTCGAAAGAGCTTGTGCATGTTAAAGTGGTTGCCTGTATGCTTCAGCACATGACAAAGCTCGTGGGCGAAATCCTGCCACTGTTCTTCTGACGATAAGGCTCTGTTTAAAATAATACTGTAAAGACCTTGATGTTTGATCATCATGCTGCCAGTATCCTCGTAGTGTACCCATACATGAAATTCAGCTGCGATCCTATGCATGTCTACATAAGCAGGACCACTTATTTGCAGTTGAGTGTATAACCGTTTAATATCTTCTTCTAAATGGGTTAAAAAATAAGTCATGTCAAAACCTCCATACAAACGTATGTTCTATTTTTGCCGTAAAAGAAAAGTCCATATAGGACTAAATGGCTAATAAAGCTATCGCTTACTTTTTATATCGGCTTGTTTTTAACAATTTTAACATAAAATCAAAGAAAATTGGAAGTTTTTCCTGTTTTTTATTCTATTTTTTTATTTTTTACAAAGATAAAACGGCGATTGAATTCAAATTTTACCATAGTCTTATGACGAAAACAAACAAATTTGTCTTACGTTTGCCACCGATTGATGAGCAAGATCAAACATCAATTTAGCAAAAAGGAGTGCAAAACATGGTACAAATTTATCAAGATTTTATTCCAGTTGGAAACGGAAATCGGCCAGGATATGCTATGACGCCGCTTTATGTAACTGTGCATAACACAGCCAATACATCTAAGGGAGCTGACGCAAAAAGTCATGCGGCATATGTCAAACGCTCAACAACAGAGGTAAGCTGGCACTTCACAGTGGATGACAGAGAAATTTTTCAGCATCTCCCTTTAAATGAAAATGGGTGGCATGCTGGGGATGGACATGGAGATGGCAACCGAAAATCGATTGGCATTGAAATTTGTGAAAATGAGGATGGAAACTTTCAACAAGCTGTCAAACATACCCAGTGGCTTATTCAAAAGCTTTTAAAAGAACATGGCATTCCATTAGCAAATGTGGTGACGCATCAGCATTGGTCAGGAAAAACATGTCCACGTCTGCTGCTAGCTACATGGGATGAATTTAAAAGAGGAATTGAGACTGCAGGTGATCCGGAAACGGTGATCACATATGTGGTGAAAAGCGGGGATACGCTAACGAGTATTGCCAAAGCCCATGGTGTCACAGTGAGTGATTTACAGACATGGAATCAGATTAGTGACCCGAACATGATTCGAGTTGGACAAGTTCTCAAGATTTATCTTGCAGAAGAAAAGCTCAGTTATGAACTGCCGGATGGGGTGTTAAAGGTGACATCACCTCTGACAAAGGGGGAGCATGTACGTCTCGTCCAAAAAGCGCTTGCTGCTGTGTATTTTTATCCTGACAAAACAGCTGCAGATAAGGGCATTGATGGCGTTTATGGGGAAAAAACAGCCAATGCCGTCGCGCGATTTCAACTGATGAATGGTCTAACAAGTGATGGAGTATACGGTCCTAAAACAAAAGTGAAGTTGCTTCAACTATTAAATCAGTGAGTCTTTCTTTTTGGCCGCTTGAATGACGGCTTCACTTTTTTCATGTAATCGGCAGATATAAGGGGATGGCTTAAATTCAGCAAACTGAACATACCTCAATTGTTTAAGTTTCTTTTTCATATTGGCACCTCAATCGTTGCAGCAGTTGGTTTTATTGTATGCAAGTAGATGTGAAAACGGAAGTAGGACGCGGATAAAGTTCCGCGTCCTTTAGTGTAATCAAGCTTTTTTATTTTTATACTCATCTAGGAGCTGTTCATTCTTTTTGAAAATACGCTCCGTATGGGGACTTACTTTGTAATCAGCCATACTAATATGGCGCTTTTTCTTTAAAATCTTAAATGGGTTTTTCTTGCGATTGTTATTATCCCCTTGAAGTGCGTGTTCCATCTTCATCACCTTCCTCTTCGTCAGGCAAGATTAGGTCATAAATCGTTGTAAGTGAAGTCATTAATAAATAGTCGAATTCAGTGACAATATCCTCAGAGGTCAGCTTAATCACAAAGTGTGCATCCGCTACTGAAAACGGGATGAGAACCAATTTGCCGAAATCATCGTAATACACTTCCTGCCTGTCAAGCTTTGCTTGAATAAGTGCTCTCTGATCAAGTGTCCGCAGCAGGTCATCTTTTTGCTCCTGCGTATCATAAGGACAAAGAACTGCTTGAATATTCATTTTTTCTGCAAAAGAATAGATCAGTCGTTCAATTCCCTCTATATATGCTTCTATACTTCCATAATATACATGGATCGGTTCATTTTTCAATAGGTATTGGTACGTTTTTAGTTTATTGAGGTAAGAATGAAGCAGGTCGTTATTTTGTTCTAGGAGTTGATGGGTGTCGGTTTCAAGTTCATGATTTCCGAGTTTTTTAATATAGGAGCTGAGGAAAATAAAGGCATCAGTTAATGCGAAAAAAACAGCAATAATCAGGTAGTGCATCCAATCGGTGAAGATTGAAGCAGGGTCATTTGTCCAGTATACAACAGCACCCGCTACATAAATCCAATACCACGTTTTACGAATTGCAAACATCTTTTCTTTTACTTTTTGTTCAAAGCGCCATACCGCAAATACATATACAGCAAGAGCACCTAGCAATAACCAAACAGTCAATTGAAAAAATAATAGCATGTTCTTCTCTCCCATAGACAGATGGATACTTATTTATTTCTATGGATATGATTGGAAACCCTGCTTCATGAAAAAATGGCTTGCAGAAAAAGAGGATGAAAACAAATAAAAAAAGACCTGTTAGACAGGTCTTTGATATTAAAGAATCGCATTTAACACAAAGTATATAAGTGCCCCTAGAGTTCCCGAAATCGGTAATGTGATCACCCAAGTGACAAGCATACGTTTTGCCGTACCCCAGTTGACCCCTTTTACTCTATGTGCAGAACCTACACCTAGAATAGAAGATGAGATCACGTGAGTGGTACTAACCGGTAAGTGAATAAATGTTGCACCGAAGATAATAGCTGCACCCGTTAAGTCTGCAGATACTCCGTTTACTGGACGAATCTTCATGATTTTACCACCGACTGTTTTAATAATCTTCCAGCCGCCAATAGACGTACCTAGTCCCATTGCAAGCGCACAAGAGAATTGTACCCAGAAAGGAATGTCGTCTGTTGTATGCAAATTACCTGCAATTAAAGCCATCGTAATAATTCCCATCGCTTTTTGCGCATCGTTTGTTCCGTGGGTATACGATTGCAGTGCAGCCGTTAAAATTTGAACACGTCGGAATTGTTTATTTGTTTTTGCGAGATTATTGTTTCGGAATATAATTTTGATAATGGTATACACGATATATCCCAAAACAAAAGCCAGGATAGGTGAAAGCAAAAGTGCTTGAATGATTTTAATGAATCCCGAATAGTTTAAAGCGCCAAAACCAGCAGAGGCAATAACAGCTCCTGCAATTGATCCGATCAGTGCATGTGAAGAACTACTCGGAATCCCGTAATACCAAGTAAGCAAGTTCCAAGTAATCGCTGCAATTAAAGCAGCCAAAATGACGACAGATCCGTTTTGAAGTGTAAAAGGATCTGCGATGTCTTTTGTAATGGACTTTGCCACACCTGTAAATGTCATTGCTCCTAAGAAGTTCATAAACGCTGCCATAATAATAGCATGTCTTGGCTTTAACGCCTTTGTTGAAACTGAAGTAGCAATGGCATTTGCTGTATCGTGGAATCCGTTAATGAAATCAAAAGCAAGTGCACAAATGACAATAAGTATGGTAAGGATGAGTAATGTATCCATGTTTAACTAACCCCGTTACGCATTCTTCATAATGATTGTTTCTAGATTGTTGGCAACACTTTGACAGGAATCTGCGATTTCTTCAAGTGTTTCGTAAATTTCTTTGTATTGAATGACCTTAATTGGGTCTGTTTCTTTTCCAAACAAGTTCTTTAGTGATTTGCGGTGAAGATTGTCACAATTATGCTCAATCTCTTTAATTTTGATTGCGTGCGGATGAATATCTTTCAAGCGATTATCAGCCAGTAATTCAATAGTCGTTAAAATTTCTTTCGCACATTCTCTGATGTAGTGGCTGAATTTGTCGATATGTTCGTCAGAGCTTGTAATTGAATAAATTTCTAAAGTTGCTGAAAAATGCTCAATGCCGTCTAAAACATCGTCGAGGCTATTCGTCAATTGAAGAATGTCTTCACGTTCAATCGGTGTAATAAAGGCTTTGTTCAGCTCTTTAATCATGGTATGAACATGATTATCACCTTTTGTCTCATATTCCTTCAATGTGTCAGAAAATTCTTTCAGAGTGGTTTGATTTGTTACTTTATAGCTAACAAAATACTCAGCAGTTTCATCTAAATTTTTAGCAATTTCCGTTAACAAGACGGAAAACTTGTCTTTTTTCCTTTTTAACATGTAAAAACCCTCCATTGTATAAATGAGACAATGCACACATCAAATAATTATATATTCTTTTGTCGAAAAAAAACAGGTGTAGTCGAAAATTTCTTCACTTTTTCTATTTGATCTTATTCTGACCTAAAGATGTGATCTCAACTCACCTTTTTCAGAAAGGGGAAAAGAAAGCAAAAAAGCGGACCATTTTTGGCACCGCTTAAACGTTAAGAAGCTGAATAAACAAGCTTAAATCGCTCACAAACAAGAAGCATATCTTCCTTAAATGTTAATCCGTACGGCTTAAGGGCTTCTGTGAAAAATTCTTCATGTTCTTTGTACCAATAGTCATATGAAAGATCGCCTTCACCTTCTGCTTTTGCAAATGATTCAGGAACCTCATTCATTGGCATGATATCTACTTGTGTGATCTCTATGATGGCTTTTGGTTCCTCCCTGCTGTCCAAAATGACCGCATATTGACCGGGTTTTGGAAGAGGCTCTTGTTCTTTTTCGTAAAAAAGGTATCCAGAACAAGTGGCTGTTTTTTTTCCTTGTTGTACAAGGTCAAGCAAGTGATCTGGATCTGCGCCAAATGCCCAAGCAGAAACAGAGGCGTGATTAGGAGTTTTTCCTGATTTTTCTTCCCAATAAGATTCCCAAAATAAAGTGCTTTTGTGGTTCATCCTTTTTCCCCCTTTGTTATGAGTTTATTATATCGTGAAGTTTCAAACTTGGAAAACGCATGTCTTTATTACTACAAGATGTGCATGTCATATGTTTTGAAAACATGCGTTTTGATTGGCAGATATAGGATGATAGAATGAAAAATTTTGAAATTTTAGAATAATCTATTGTATTCTGGTCAAGAAGTCGGTAAGGTCAAAGTAAGAATATGGAAGGGGTGTTGTTCATGAAACGCATTTCTCTAACTGTTTTGTCCATATGTCTGTTTGTTTTCTCGTTTTTCCTGCCGGTCAGCCAAGTCACTGCAAACGAAACTCATGGGAATAAAGTAGCTGTTGGTAAAGATGGTATGGTGGCTACTGCACATCCGCTTGCATCGGAGATTGGTGCTGACGTATTGAAAAAAGGTGGGAACGCAGTGGATGCTGCTGTTGCCATTCAGTACGCACTTAACGTAACAGAGCCAATGATGTCAGGAATTGGCGGTGGCGGATTTATGATGGTTTATGATGGGAAAACAAAGGAAACTTCCATCATCAATAGCAGAGAGCGAGCACCACAGGGCGCAACACCTGACATGTTTTTAACAGATGATGGAAAAGTGATTCCGTTTGCTGAGCGATCTACACATGGAAATGCGGTAGGTGTTCCAGGGACTGTAAAAGGTCTTGAAGCTGCATTAGATAAGTGGGGTACTCGTTCTATGAAGGAATTGATTGAGCCCTCCATTCAACTTGCAGAAGATGGTTTTAAAATTGATTCTGTCTTGGCAAAAGCGATTGATGATCATCAAGGAAAATTGAAAAAAACGGCCGCAGCGCCAATTTTTCTTCCGAATGATCAGCCGCTCGAAGAAGGAGATCTGCTTGTCCAGCCAGGTCTTGCAAAAACATTTAAACTCATTGCGAAAAAAGGAAGCAAAGCATTTTATGAAGGAAAAGTAGCAAAGGCACTTGCAAATACAGTTCAAGATTTTGGCGGGACGATGACTTCAAAAGATATCAAACGTTATGAAGTCAAGACTGACAAGCCAATCTGGGGAGACTATAAAGGATATCAGCTTGCAAGCATGCCTCCACCAAGCTCAGGCGGGGTGTTTATGCTACAAATTCTCAAAATACTTGACCATTTTAACCTGTCTCAGTATGACCCCAAATCATTCGAAAAATATCAGCTGCTTGCTGAAACAATGCACCTCTCCTATGCTGACAGAGCCGCATATGCCGGCGACCCCGAATTCGTAGATGTTCCACTAAAAGGACTACTAGACGATGATTACATTTCAGAAAGAGCCTCTCTCATTCAATTAGATCAAATGAATCGCAGCCCGAAAGAAGGAGATCCTTGGGCATATGAGGATGAAAAAAATCCATCCCCAATTGTTCCTCAGCCAGAAGATAAAACCATTGGTGAGACGACCCATTTTACTGTTGCAGATCAGTGGGGAAATGTTGTGTCATTCACCACTACCATTGAACAATTATTTGGTACAGGGATTCTTGTTCCAGAGTATGGATTTTTCTTAAATAATGAACTAACTGATTTTGATGCACGACCTGGCGGTGCAAATGAAGTCCAGCCAAATAAACGTCCATTATCAAGTATGACACCGACGATCATTTTTAAAGATGGAGAGCCTGTCATGACTGTTGGATCTCCTGGTGGAACGACGATCATTGCTTCTGTTTCACAGACGATTCTCAATTTACTTGAATATGACATGGAGCTTCAGGATGCGGTAGAAGAGCCAAGAATCTACACAAACAGCTTAACTTCGTATCGTTATGAAGTAGGTGTCCCTCTAGATGTAAGAACAAAGTTAAATGATATGGGTCACCAGTTTGGCAGTTCCCCTATTGATATAGGGAATGTGCAAGCTTTACTGATTGATCGAAAAGCAGGGACATTCACTGGAGTAGCTGATTCAACGAGAAATGGAACTGCTGTTGGTGTCAATCTAAAGGTAGCTGCAGATCAATAGCATTTCCCGGGAAAAGAAGCGCCTCATCAAGACGGCGTTTCTTTTTTTCATTATAATAAAAACATAGTTGACACCTGTGAATAGTTTGAATAATATATAGACTAACATCAATCATACATAGCTGATCGGACAACCGAAGGCTCTTGGCATTGACGTACAGGACTTTTTTGTACTTCAATCGCTGAGAGCCTTTTTTGCGTATAGAACTGAAAACGGCAAGGTTGGTGTCACTATTCAATGTGAAAGGGAGCGGATAACATGAAAAAATGGATATGGATGTCTATTGCAATGACACTTTTCATCATCACAAGTGCTGCATGCTCAAATGCGAATGAAGCCTCAAATCAAAAGGGAAAGATTCAGCTGTTGAATGTGTCATACGATCCTACACGTGAATTGTATCAGGAATACAATCAAGCCTTTCAGACTTATTGGAAAGACAAAACCGGTGAAGATGTGACGATACAGCAGTCTCATGGAGGATCGGGTAAGCAGGGGAGATCGATTATTGATGGACTCGAAGCAGACGTGGCTACACTTGCTCTTGGGTACGACATTGATGCCATTGCAGATCGAGGGCTACTTTCAAAGGATTGGCAAAAAGAATTTCCAAATCAGTCCACACCTTATACGTCTACGATTGTGTTTCTTGTGAAGAAAGGAAACCCCAAAAATATTAAAGACTGGGATGACCTGATTCAGCCAGGTGTATCTATCATCACACCAAATCCAAAAACGTCAGGCGGTGCAAGATGGAATTATTTAGCCGCATGGGCATATGCCGATAAAACCTTTCATGGGGATGAAGAAAAAACGAAGGATTTTGTGAAAAAGTTATATGAGCATGTCGAAGTACTCGATTCAGGTGCTCGTGGCGCCACAACAACTTTTGTCGAGCGCGGTCTTGGTGACGTGTTAATTGCTTGGGAAAATGAAGCCTATTTAACACTGCATGAATTAGGTAAAGACAAATTTGAGATTGTCAGTCCCTCCATTAGTATTCTAGCAGAGCCGCCCGTTGCCGTTGTCGACCAAAATGTGAAACGAAAAGGAACAGAGAAAGTGGCAAAGGCTTATTTAGATTATTTGTATTCTAAAAAAGGACAGGAAATTGCGGCGAAAAACTATTATCGACCAAGAAATCAAGAAGTGCTAAACAAATATAAAGATCAATTTAAAGAGATTGATATGGTGACCATTGATCAGGCATTTGGCGGATGGCGAAAGGCGCAGAAAAGATTTTTTGATGATGGCGGATTATTTGATCAAATATATAGCGGACAAAAATAGGGGGCGACGTGATGAAGAAAGGCTATACTGCCGCCAATAAAAGAAAACGTGTATTGCCTGGATTCGGGCTGAGTCTCGGAGTGACACTTGTTTATGTCAGTGCGATTGTCGTGATTCCTTTATCTATGGTATTTATTTGGACGGCTTCATTAGGAGCAGAAGGAATTTGGAATGTCTTTAGTGATGCGCGGGTGCTAAAGTCGCTGCAGCTTACGGTTACGACTTCTTTTGCAGCTGCACTCATCAATGCAGGTTTCGGTGTACTGATCGCATGGGTTCTCACGCGGTACTCGTTTCCAGGAAAGAACATCCTGGATGCCCTCATCGATTTGCCGTTTGCTCTTCCAACGGCAGTGGCCGGCATCGCTTTGACGACTCTTTATTCTCCGAATGGGTGGATTGGGCAATTTTTGCATGTGAAGGTGGCTTACACCCCGCTCGGTATTATTTTGGCACTGATTTTTATTGGCATTCCATTTGTCATAAGAACGGTTCAACCGGTCATTGAGGGGCTTGAGCAGGAAGTGGAAGAGGCCGCAGCCATACTTGGTGCTACAAGAAAACAGACCTTTTTTCATGTACTGCTGCCTGCCTTGTTTCCAGCGGTAATGACTGGATTTTCTCTTGCATTTGCAAGAGCACTCGGTGAATATGGCTCCGTTGTGTTTATAGCGGGAAATATTCCGTTTAAAACAGAGATTACACCACTGATGATCATGTCTAAGCTTGAGCAGTATGATTATCAAGGTGCCGCAGCCATTGCCTGTTTCATGCTGCTCTTATCATTTGTCATTTTGTTATTGATTCACGGATTGCAGTGGTTTGTCGAGCGGAAAAAACAAGTGGAAGTGAGGTGAGACGATTGGAAAGGGAGCTTCTTAAAGAGCACCGCATCAAGTACAGGAGTCCTGTGACGGAATCAAAAGCGGTGAAGAGTATGTTGATTGGTGTGGTGTATGCTTTTTTGATTTTGTTTTTACTCATGCCGTTGATTGCTGTGTTTTCAAAGGCTTTTGAGAAAGGATGGAGTTCTTATCTTCTTGCCATCTCACATCCAGACACGCTTGCGGCAATTAAATTGACTGTTTTCATTGTGATGATCACATTGCCGCTTCAAATGATTTTTGGGGTCAGTGCTGCTTGGCTCATCACAAAATTTCATTTCCCGGGAAAACGTTTGTTAACGACTGTCATTGATCTTCCATTTGCGGTGTCACCTGTCATTGCAGGACTTGTATTTGTACTTTTATTTGGTTCAAATGGACTTTTAGGACCGTGGCTTTTAGCAAATGGATGGAAAGTGATTTACTCTGTACCGGGGATGATTCTTGCGACCATCTTTGTGACATTTCCTTTTGTTGCGAGAGAGTTAATTCCGTTTATGCAAAATGAAGGCATTCATGAGGAAGAAGCATCGCTTACGCTTGGTGCCAGTGGGTGGAAGACCTTTTTCCTTGTGACACTTCCAAATATAAAATGGGCCCTTTTTTACGGCGCCATTTTAGCAGGGGCTAGGGCAATTGGTGAATTTGGTGCAGTGTCGGTTGTATCTGGTCATATACGCGGAATGACGAATACGATGCCGCTTCATATAGAAATTCTATACAACGAGTATCAATTCCAAGCGGCTTTTGCTGTGGCCTCTCTCATGGCGTTTGTAGCGGTCATTACATTAATCATCAAGCAGATCATTCAGCAGAGAGATCACAGGCTTGGCAAGCGTTCAAAATGAATGGAGGGATCAGCCTTGGGGATTACAGCGAAACAAATATCAAAGCAATTTGGGCAGACGAAGGTTTTGCAAAACGTGGATTTGACGATCGGAAATGGGGAATTAATATCCTTACTAGGACCATCTGGATCAGGTAAGACGACTTTATTAAGAATTATTGCAGGGCTTGATGATGCGAATGCAGGACAGATCTTATTTGGAGAACAGGATTATACTCACATCCCAGTGCGAAAACGGCAAATTGGTTTTGTCTTTCAGCAATATGCGCTTTTTCGAAATATGACGGTATTTGATAATGTGGCTTATGGATTGAAGATGAAACCTAGAGGAGAAAGGCTGCCTAAAAAAGACATCAAAGAGCGGGTGCATGAGCTGCTGAAAGTTGTTCAATTAACGCAGTATGAACACCGTTATCCAGAGCAGCTGTCAGGTGGACAAAAGCAACGTGTAGCACTCGCACGTGCTCTAGCCGTTAAACCGAAAGCTCTTCTCTTAGATGAACCTTTTGGTGCACTAGATTCAAAGGTGAGAAAAGAATTAAGACATTGGCTGAAAAAAGTTCATCAAGAATTTCAAATGACGACCATCTTTGTGACGCATGATCAAGAAGAAGCGTTTGATATCGCTGATCGTGTTGTAGTGATGAATGAGGGCAGAATCGAAAAAATCGGCACAAAAAAAGAAATGACAGAGCAGACAGACAACCTTTTTGTAGCTGAATTTTTAGATATAGGAAGCCATATTTAACAAGAAGTTGATGTGATGTAATGAAAGAGATGCGGCAAAAAGCTGCATCTTTTTTTATAAAAATTTTCCTAGGAACATTGACTTATAATTTCGAATATTATAATATCTTTACAAAGGTAACAGTATTGAACATTTTATAAAACATCTATTTGTAAGCGCTTTACAAAAGGTTCTATTTTAAAATGTTCATTCTTTTTGTTACATGTGTTCATATTTATACCAAATGAAAGGGGTGGTTGTTTGAACAGCTTGTTTGAGTTAGATCAACAGCTGATTGAGCTGCAATACGAAGCATCTTCAAGTGAGGAGGTGACTGCCTATTTAGCAGAAAGGTTAGAAACTGGAGGGTATATTAAATCGAGCTTTTTACCAGCAGTGCTTGAAAGAGAAAAAACATATCCGACCGGTCTTCCTCTTGCGACCTTTGGGGTGGCCATTCCCCATACAGATCCTGAACATGTAAACAAACCGGCGATCAGTGTAGCGACATTAAAGGAACCTGTTATTTTTCATAAGATGGGAAGCCCTCATGAGACAGTTCAAGCCAAAATTGTGTTCGTTCTTGCAATCTCTGAACCTAGTAAGCAGCTCGTGATGTTAGAGAAACTGATGACGCTTTTCAGAAAAGAAGAAGTAATGACAAGTTTATCTCAGATGACATCGTATGAAGAAGCCGTTGATGTACTTCAAAAAGAATTAAACCAATAGTTATTCACGACATAATGTAAGCGCTTTATTTAAAATCAGGAGGTGGATGTATGATCAAGCAAGCCGTCGATTTCATCTTAGACTTAGGGCCAACAATTATGCTCCCAATTATTATGACGTTATTCGGTATGATTTTAAGGCAAGGATTTAAAAAATCCTTCCGTGCAGGTATTACGATCGGAATTGGATTTGTCGGGGTCAATCTTGTCATTAATTTACTCGTAAGCGGTCTTGGACCAGCAGCCAAAGCCATGGTCAATTCTCTTGGATTAAAGCTTGATATTTTAGATGTCGGCTGGCCGATTGGAGCCGCTATTTCATTTGGTACACCTGTTGCCCCTTTAATGATTCCTCTTGTGCTCTTGTTAAATGTTATTTTGCTGTCTGTTAACTTTACGAAAACATTGAATGTGGATATTTGGAATTTCTGGCATTTGATTTTCGCTGCTTCTGTTACTTACTACGCTTATCATAATATGTTCTTAGCCCTTGCCGTTGGTTTAATCGTTTCTGCGATTACACTAAAACTCGCCGATTGGACGGCACCGACGATTGAACACCATTTCGGATTAAAAGGCGTATCGATGGCTCATGCTGAAACGGTCAACTTCGCTCCGCTGATGTATGCGTCAAACCGCGTGATTGATAAAATCCCTGGTTTAAACAAAATTCATGCGGATCCAGAAACTTTGAAAAAACGTTTTGGCATCTTTGGTGAACCGCTTGTGATGGGTCTTATACTTGGTATCATTATTGGTCTTCTTGGTGGCTATGATGCAAAAGGTGTCATGACCCTTGGAATTCAAATGGCTGCAGTGCTTGTGTTAATGCCAAGAATGGTTGCTTTATTAATGGAAGGACTTATTCCAATCTCTGAGGGTGCTCGTTCTTATATTCAAAAGCGTTTCCCTGGAAAAAATGTCTATATTGGTTTGGATACAGCGATTGTCATTGGTCATCCAGCGAATATGGCTGTAGCCCTTTTGATGGTGCCAATCACCATTTTGCTCGCTGTCGTTCTTCCCTACAATGGTATGCTGCCGTTTGCAGACTTATCGGTTCTGCCATTTACAGTGGTATGGGCAGTAGCTGCCGCTCGTGGGAATATTATTCGCGGCCTCATTAACAGTATTTTTACTTTAATGATTGTTTTCTTCATTGCAACGAACCTTGCACCACTCGCCACAACAATGGGGAAAGCAGTTGGTTTCGACTTCCCAGAAGGGGCAAATATGATCTCTGGTATTGATCTTGGTTCACACGTCATTCCTTGGATCATGGTGAGACTTCTTGATCCGAGCAACCCTTACTTCATTGCAGCGATTGTCTGTGCACTGGCATATGCGCTTCTTTGGTACTGGGTGCGAAATGATATTAAAAAGCAGTATGCAAAAGAAATGGGCTTAGATCAGAAAGATCAATAAATGAGCTGGAGGGATTCTCATGGCAAAAAAAATATTAGTATCTTGCGGAACGGCAGTTGCTACGTCAACGGTTGTGGCAAAAAAGGTAGAAGAGACATTAAAGGAAAAAGGATACGATGTCATCGTTGAACAGTGTAAGGCATCTGAGGTTCCGCAGAAAGCGGAGGGTGCTGATTTAATTGTGACGACAACGCCTGTTAGTGATACAAAAGGAACGCCTGTGATTCAAACGTTATCTTTTTTAACGGGATTTGGCATTGAAGAGGATATTGAAAAAATTATCGATCATATTAAGTGAACGATGATTGCGTGGAGGAGCTGCGAAAGCTCCTTCCATGTCATTTGAAAGGAGGAGCTCTCATGCAGCAGCATGCTTATAGCCGAACGTCTGCCATGTTTTCTATTTTCCTTCCGGCCTTGTTAATATGTGTGTTTTTTCTCTGGTCTCTTTATACGTTGATGTCGGCAGGACCTGAGCCATTAGCTGTGTTAGGTGTCTATACGCTGCCTATCCTTATGCTTTCTAGCATCACTGGCCTGAATCAGCCAACGAATATCATGATTAGTGAAGATGAGCTGAAAATAGGTGCTTTTGGCAGGTGGCACACATATGCCGTGTCCGATATTAAAGGAAAATTGTTTTTAAAACCATATCCTCATATCGGGAAAGTATATGTCAGAGTGGGACCTGCGCGAATATTTGGCGGACGCTACTGGATTTCAAGTGAGATGAGTGAGTACAAGCAGCTCGTTCAATCCTTGCAGAGTCTTGCGACATGTGATGAAAAGGAGGATGCGGCTAAATGAAATCAGCTGTCTTTTATTCTTCAGAGGACATTCGTTACGAGGAGCGGAAGCGGCCAGCCATTGGTGATGATGAAGTATTATTAAAAATGCGTGCCTGCGGGTTATGCGGGACGGATATTTATAAAGCGACACATGAGACGGTACCTCCTGGCACAGTGCTAGGGCATGAAATCGCTGGTGACATTATCGAAACAGGCCGTCACGTCACACATGTTCAAACGGGAGACAGGGTGTATGTAGCGCATCATGTCCCTTGTTTTACTTGTGACTTTTGTCAAAGAGGATTTTATACAATGTGCCCGCAATTTGCAGCCACAAATGTAGAGCCGGGCGGTTTTTCGGAATATATTCGTGTTCCTGCTTTACATGTGAAGCATACAATGGGCAAACTCCCACATGACGTCTCATATGAACAAGGAGCGATGGTCGAACCGGTTGCCTGCTGTCTTCACGGCTTTGAAAGGGCGCCCGTTCATCCTGGAGATTCGGTGTTGATTCTTGGAGCGGGGCAAATTGGCTGCATTCAATTACAGCTTGCCAAATATTATTTGGCTGGAAAAGTGATGATCACAGACGTAAATGAGAACAGGCTCCTTCAAGCAAGAAATCTTGGGGCGGACGTCGCCTTTCATCCAGCATCTGAGCCAGTAGAAAACCGCGTCATGAAAGAAACAGGTGGAAAGGGAGCGGACCTTGTTATTATTTCTGTGGGGAGCAGTGCGCTTTTAAAAGAAGCATTTCAAGCTGTCGCAAGAGGCGGAACGATTTTGGTCTTTGCTCACTTTCCGAAAGGGGATGTCTCCATTCCAGCAGAACGTTTTTTCCATGATGAAGTGAAAGTAGTCGGAGCTTATTCGTCGCATCCATACCATTATCGTGAAGCGCTGGAGCTCTTAAAAGCAAAGGTCGTTCATACAGAAAAAATGGTGACGCATCGATATCCATTAAGTCAGCTTCGTCAGGCGATAGAATGCGCTAGGCATCCAGAAGGTGAAAGCGTCAAAATCATGATGTATCCAGATGAATGAGAATGTACGAGATGGAGAGAAAGAGAAGGTCTTTGGAAAAGGGCTTTGCCTTTCTCTTTTTTTCTGAAAAAAGATGAAAACGCTTAAAAAATAAACGGAAATGCTTGACTTCAATGAGAGTTAAACGTATGATAATTACAAATGTAACACATAAGAACAAATGTAAAGGGGAGAGAAGAAATGCAAAAACAAATCACTTTGCCTGAACA
Organism: Bacillus sp. XT-4; assembly: GCF_050864245.1. Lineage (NCBI taxonomy): Bacteria > Bacillati > Bacillota > Bacilli > Caryophanales > Bacillaceae > Bacillus > Bacillus sp. XT-4. The sequence goes on along the minus strand of NZ_JBPAFI010000002.1, from coordinate 533,519 downwards.
GATTAGTCATGAGAAATTAGCAGATTTATATAAACAAATGTGGTTAGTAAGATATTTTGATGAAAAGGTCGATCAATTCTTTGCTAAAGGATTAATCCATGGAACGACCCATTTATGTGTTGGACAGGAAGCATCGGCTGTTGGATCTATTGCTGTGTTAAAGGATGAAGATAAGATTGTCAGTACACACCGCGGACATGGTCACTGTATTGCAAAAGGTGCAGAGGTCAATAAAATGATGGCTGAACTGTTCGGACGTGAAACAGGTTACTGCAAAGGAAAAGGCGGTTCCATGCATATTGCCGATTTAGAAAAAGGAAACCTTGGGGCAAATGGAATTGTTGGCGGCGGTATTCCACTTGCAACAGGTGCGGCGCTCACGTCCAAGATGAAAAAGGAAGGCTTTGTGGTCCTTTGTTTCTTCGGAGACGGCGCCACAAATGAAGGCAGCTTCCATGAAGCGCTGAATCTTGCTTCCATTTGGGATTTACCTGTTGTGTTTATTTGTGAAAACAACCAATACGGCATGTCTGGTCCTGTGAAAGAAATGATCAACATTGAAGACATCTCAACAAGAGCAGAAAGCTACGGAATGCCAGGGAAAACAGTTGATGGAAATGACATGGTTGAGATCATGAATACAGTAGATGAAGCGGTAAGCCGTGCAAGAGCTGGAGAAGGGCCATCACTCATTGAAATGAAAACGTATCGCTGGAAGGGTCACTCAAAGAGTGATGCGAAAAAATACCGTACACGTGAAGAAGAGACAGAATGGAGACAAAAAGACGGAATTAAACGCTTTAAGTCACTCTTAATGGAGCTAGATGTTCTGACAGAAGAGCAGGCTGCTCGTTTACAAGAAGAAGCGAAGCAAGAGATCGAGGCATCTGTTGAATTTGCGAAAAATAGTAAAGAACCATCAATTGACACACTATTAGAGGATGTATACGCCTAATTAGGAGGGGAATCACGTGACAAACACGACAGTGAGAGAGATTTCATATTTAGAAGCCGTTCGAGAAGCAATGAGTCAGGAAATGAGAAAAAATCAAGATGTCTTCATTTTAGGTGAAGATATCGGCGTATACGGTGGCGCATTTGGTGTCACGCGCGGGATGATCGAGGAATTCGGTCCAGAACGCGTCCGCAATACGCCGATTTCAGAGGCTGCCATCGCAGGAGGCGCAGTCGGAGCGGCTTTGACAGGAATGCGTCCGATTTTAGAACTACAATTCTCTGACTTTATTACAATTGCAATGGATCAGCTTGTAAACCAAGCAGCGAAAACACGTTACATGTTTGGCGGAAAAGGGAAAGTGCCGCTTGTTGTCAGAACACCAGCAGGTTCTGGGACAGGTGCCGCAGCGCAGCACTCCCAAAGCTTAGAAGCGTGGATGGCTCATATTCCTGGACTAAAGGTGGTTCAGCCTTCAACAGCTTATGATGCAAAAGGACTTTTAAAAGCAGCAATGGATGATGACAACCCTGTCATTTTCTATGAACACAAGCTTTTATATAAAACAATTGGTGAAGTACCAGAAGAGCAGTATTCGATTCCTTTAGGGAAAGCGGATGTGAAGAGAAGCGGAAAGGACGTCACAATTGTCGCAACAGCCATTATGGTGCACAAAGCGCTCGAAGCAGCGAAGGAACTAGAAGCGGAAGGAATCGATGTCGAGATCATTGATCCGAGAACGCTCGTCCCATTAGATGAAGAAACCATTATTGAATCTGTGAAAAAAACAGGCAAATGTATCGTTGTGCATGAGGCAGTGAAACGAGGCGGCTACGGCGGAGAGATTGCCAGTATGATAGCGGAAAGTGAAGCCTTCGACTATTTAGATGCACCTATTAAACGACTTGGCGGTCTTGCCGTCCCAATACCGTACAACCCAACGCTGGAAAAAGCAGTCATTCCACAAGTGCCAGATATTATTGAAGCAGCAAAAGAGCTCGTGCGCTCTTAAGTAAAGGGGAGAAGATCATGCCAAAAGAGATATTTATGCCGAAGCTAAGCAGTACGATGGAGATCGGTACCTTGCTTCAATGGTTTAAAGAAGAAGGAGATTCGGTTGAAATCGGTGAGCCTCTATTTGAGATTATGACAGACAAAATCAATATCGAGGTTGAAGCCTATGATGATGGCGTTTTTCTAAAGAAATATTACGAAGCAGATGATCAGATTCCAGTTAATGCTGTCATTGGATATATCGGAGAGGCTAATGAGCAGGTACCGAGCGAGCCGCCAGCGCAGTCAGATGAAGCATCTTCTGAAGACAGCGGAACGTCATCACCATCTGAACCATCTGTTTCGACTGAAGCTGAACCAGCGGTGGGTGAGAAAGTACGCGCAACTCCTGCAGCGAGAAAAACGGCAAAAGATCACCAAGTTGCCATTCACGAAGTATCTGGTACAGGACCAAAAGGCAGAATTCAAAAACGGGATGTCGAAGCGGCCCTTCATACGAACGTGAAAGGCCAGCGCGTATCACCACTTGCAGGAAAAGTGGCTGCTCGTGAAGGGATCGACTTAGCGAATGTTGCTGGTTCTGGCGTCCACGGAAAAATCATGAAGAGTGACGTGAAAGCAGCAGGCGCACAAAAGGCAGAAGCTGCTCCAGTGAGAACACAAAAACTAGCCGGGATGAGAAAAGTGATCGCAGATCGCATGTCACAAAGTGCCTTTACAGCGCCGCACGTCACATTAACAAGTGAAATTGATATGACAAAAGCAAAAGAAGTGCGCAAACAGCTGCTCCCAGCGATTGAAAAAGAGACAGGCTACAGATTGTCGTTTACAGAAATCATCATCCATGCGGTCAGCAGTGTCCTAACGCGCCATCCGCAAATCAATATGACGTTTGAACAAAATGAGCTCCATTTCCATGAGGATGTGCACATTGGTCTTGCGGTTGCTGTGAAAGACGGCTTAATGGTTCCGGTCATCTCTCATGCAAATCAAAAAGGGCTGAAACAGCTCACAAAAGAAGCAAAAGAAATTGGTCGAAATGCACGCGATCAAAAGCTGCTGCCAGACCAGTTGAAGGGGTCTACATTTACCATTAGTAACTTAGGGATGTATGCCATTGACACGTTTACCCCAATTATTAATCAGCCGGAAGTGGCGATTTTAGGTGTTGGACGCATTCAAGAAAAACCTGTAGTGATCGATGGAGAAATTCAGGTGCGGCCAATGATGGGCGTCAGTTTATCATTTGATCATCGAGTGGTAGATGGTGCACCAGCAGCAGCCTTTTTAACAGACCTTAAAAAAGTGCTTGAACAACCATTTGAATTGCTAATGTAGGAGATGAATCGGATGACAAAAACGTATGATCTGACAGTCATTGGCGGAGGGCCTGGCGGATACACTGCCGCCCTTCAAGCCGCTGAACGTGGACACAAAGTTGCATTGATTGAAGAGGATTTTCTAGGGGGGACTTGTTTAAATCGAGGCTGTATCCCTTCAAAGACACTGCTCAAACATGCAGAAGTCATTGAATCCATTGAGAAAGCAAAAAGCTGGGGAATCGAAACAGGTGAGATGGTTCTTTCCTTCGATAAAATGAGAAAACGTAAAGATGATGTCATCGAAAAACTCAGGGGCGGAATCGCCTTTTTATTAAAGCAAGGAAAGATTGATGTATATAACGGCAGAGGCACAGCTGTGACAAAAAATCGCATTGACATTAAAAAACAAGATGGGTCAGAAACGATTGAAACAAAAGAGCTGATCATTGCCACTGGCTCATCACCTGCTATTCCGCCTATTCCAGGGCTCAAAGAGATTCAATTTGACACAAGTGATACGATCTTTGACATCCCAGATATTCCTGCATCTGTCGTCATTATTGGCGGGGGTGTAATTGGTCTTGAGCTGGCATGCATCTTCCAGAGTCTCCAATCAAAAGTCACCATTATAGAAGCCGCTCCGTCGATTATTCCGCAGGAAGATGAAGAAGCGTCGAAATTACTAGAAAAAGAATTGAAGAAAAAAGGCATCCATATCGCAAAGAAAACGACGGTGACAGAAGTAACAGAAAGTGAAGGAGTCAAAGCGATTCATGCGACAGACGATAAAGGAGAGACGCACATCTTTACGGCTGAAAGACTGCTAGTTTGCGTCGGAAGAAGACCAAATGTCTCTGCTGTCAGTCAGCTGGACCTTCAGCTGGATGGTCCTTTTATTAAAGTAAACGATGAGATGAAGACAAGTGCTGAAGGTGTATATGCAATTGGCGATGTAGCCGGCGGCTATCAGCTCGCTCATGCGGCGATGGCAGAGGCAGCTGTTGCGGTTAGCAATATATGCGGCGAGCCTGAAAGAATGAATCACGACATCGTTCCTAGATGTATTTATACATTGCCAGAAGTAGCGAGTGTGGGACTGACTGAGAAAGAGGCAAAAGCCAAAGGGCTAAACGTGCGGGCAGAGCGATTTGATTTAGCTGCAAGCGGAAAAGCGTTGGCAGCAGGTGTTCAAACCGGTTTTATTAAACTCGTGTACGATACCGTATATGGTGAAGTCATTGGCGCTACAATGGTTGGTCCGCACGTAACGGAGATGATATCAGAGGCTTCCTCATTTATGTATTTAGAAGGAACAGCTGAAGAGATGGCCAAAATGATTCATCCGCATCCAACCATCTCAGAAGGCTTTTATGAAGCAGCTCTTGATATTGTGAGTAAGCTGAGAAAATAAATGCCAAACAAGGGATAGGGAGGAGATCCGTGTGCACGTCCAGCTTCATCAGAAAGTGGCACTTGTGACAGATAGCACAGATGGATTTGGAGAAGCCATCTGCCTGGCTTTGGCCCGGGCAGGTGCACATGTTTTCATACACGCTTTTCGTGATGAATCAAAAGCAAAGTCGATAAGCGAAGACATTGAAAAATTAGGCGGCCAATCGACTGTTGTCATCAATCCGCTTGAGACACCGCGTGATGCCACGCTGATGCTAAGACAAGTCATCGATACATGCGGCAAACTTGATATTTTAGTCAATCAAGCCGAGCAAACAGCAGATGGGGAGATTGATGACGTAAGTCCTGAGATATGGGTCGATGAAGTGGAAAGGTCCGTAAATACAGTCTTTCTTTCCAGTCAAGCTGCAGTGTGGCATATGGTGGATCAGAAGCAGGGCTGTATCATTAATATTTCCTCATCAGGCAGCATAACAGGTGATGGCGGGATCTCACATGCTACATCAAATAGTATGTTGAATGCCATGACAAAAGGATTAGCGCGCGAATTTAAAGACAAAGGCATCCGGGTATTGGCACTACTTCCGCCGCCTCTCCATTTGCTTCCTGACAAAGAGCAAATCAAGGAGACGGTGGCTCATATGACGGTTTTCTTAAGTACATCGTACGGCGCATTTACAGATGGAGCAGCGATTATGCTTGATGGGGGTGAGAGCGCTGGCTAATCAACAAAAACCAGTTCTCATCGTAGGTGGCGCCCAAGGGATCGGCAAAGAAATTGCTCAGCGTTTTTTAAAAGAAGGGCATCGTGTAGCTGTGTCAGATATAGATGAACAGGGACTTTTGCTTTTAAAACAACAGCATCCTCAGCTGCTGACGTTCCAAGCTGACGTTTCATCGTGGGAAAGTGTTCAGCAAATGGCGTCAGCAGCTGAAAGGGAGTTGGGTGGCATTGGGCATCTTGTCTATTCAGCAGGAATGACGAAATCCCTTCCTTTTTTAGAGGTTGATTTTTCACTTTGGAAAAAGACACTGGCTGTGAATCTATATGGTCTTTTCTACTGCATCAAAGCATTAGCACCCTATCTATGTGAGCGGAATGAAGGCAGCGTCGTCATTATTGGATCAGGATCTGCGATAACAGGCTCTGGCGGCGGCATCCAGTATTACGCATCAAAAGCCGGGGCATTTGGTCTCATGCGTTCGCTCGTAAAGGAATTGGGTTCCCATCATGTCCGCATCAATGTCATTGCACCGCGCGTCATTGAATCTCAGATGCTTGATACGCTCTATCCGACTGAGCTTGAGAAAAGTCAGCTTCGATCACTTATTCCTATCGGGAGATTAGGAAAACCAGAAGATATTGCTGGAGTCACTTTATTTCTAGCAAGTGACGAGGGAAGCTATTTGCACGGACAGATACTCTTATTAGACGGCGGGAGAACGTATCAGCCTAAATATAGCGAGGGAAAAAGAGCGGAGCGTTAATCGCTCTTTTTGTCATTTTCATAACAATTGTTCCAATTAGAAACGAATGTTTGGTATACTGGTAATCATAGTATATTAAAAGGATGATGTCACATGCTGAATTGGGAAGAAAGACGACAGCTCGTCAAGGTTGCTCATCTTTATTATACAGACGGGTGGACGCAGCAGGAGATTGCAAAAAAGCTCAATGTCTCAAGACCAGTCATTTCAAAGCTCTTACAAAAAGCAAAAGATGTGGGAATCGTTGAAGTGTACATTAAAGACGAAAGTATTCATACAGTGGAACTTGAAAAGCAGCTGGAAACAACTTTTCAATTAACGGATGCTGTCGTTGTCCCAAGTGTCGGGACAATGTCTGAGATGGTCAAACGGGCAGTCGGTCAAGCGGGCGCCTATTATCTTTCTAAAAACATGAAAGGCGCTGAGAAAATCGGTATTTCATGGGGAACCACACTTGCCGAGCTCGTGAAGGAATATCCATTTGAGCGAAGAAACGATGTCAAAGTCATTCCTTTAGAGGGCGGAATGGGCAGGCAGGCAGTCGACATTCACGCGAATCAGCTGGCATATGAGCTGGCAAAGAAGATGAATGGTACGTGTTCCTATTTATATGCACCTGCGATTTTAGAAACAGAAGAATTAAAAGAGCGGCTGATGGCGATGCAGGACATAGAAGCTGTGCTTGAAGAAGGCAGAAATGTTGATATTGCCCTGATCGGTATTGGAAATCCGCATAAAGGCTCTACATTGAAAACAGTCGGTTATTTAAAAGAAGAGGATTTGTCTGGGTTGAGACAATCAGGGGCTGTTGGTGATATTGGTTTTCGTTTCTTTGATGGTGAAGGGAAACCAGTCCAAGATGAGCTGAACCAAAAGGTGATTGGATTATCGTTAGAACAATTAAAGAACGTGAAAAAAGTCATCGCAGTTGTGGAAGGAACCCATAAAGCTGAAAGTATTTTAGGGGCCTTAAACGGCGGCTTTATTCAGGTGCTCGTCACCGACGAATTAACTGCGGCAGCTATTTTAAAGGAAGCATCTGTCCAATAAACAGCTGACAGCTATCGTATTGTATAAAAAGAGCTACATCAAACGAGAAAGGAGCTGTGTATCTTGAAGAAAACCGAAATGGAAGCAAACCTACACTGTACTCGGTGCCAAGAAGAGACCCTCCACAGCATCGTTTATGTGAATGATCAGATGAAAAGCGTTGAGTGTACAGAGTGTCATCAGAAGATCAGTGTGCAAGTCGACATCATGAAGGAATTTTACAAAGAAGTATATGAAAAAATTGCGACAAAGCCGAAGCGGATGACGCAGGAGTATAAGGCGAATCTGAATGGATTTATTTCAAGACTCCCCATCCGGGTTTTAAGTAAGCCATACCGGCTGATGAGATATTTAAACGAATCTTATAAGGTCATTAAGCAATATAAAAAATAAAGCAGAGGCTGTCTTAGCGCTCTGCTTTATTTTGTGTTTTTTTCATGTAGTAATAAATCGGCAGTCCGGCAATGCCGATCAGCATGGAGATCAGGCAGCTTTGCCAATCGGTGATCATGGTGCTGATTAAGACAAAGAAAGAGCCGATAATCGCAATGATCGGTGTGAGCGGGTAAAGTGGTACGCTATAAGTGCGCTTCATTCCCTTGTTTTGTTTTCTTAGCTTAAAGACAGCGAAAAAGGCCATCACATAGAAGATGTAAATCATGAAAATCGAAACCTCTGACAGCTTCTCAGGATTACTGACGATCATAAACACAATGGCAATCAAAATCTGTACAAATACAGCGATCCAAGGTGTTTGAAAAGTAGGATGAATGCGTGAAATGGCTTTGGCAAACGGAATTTGTTTTCGTTCTGCCATTGCAAAAATGACACGCGGGAACGAAAGAACCTTTCCATTCAAACAGCCAAAGATACTAATGATGATTCCGATACTAATAATTTTACCGCCAATGGGACCAAAGAGCATTGTAGCAGCTGTGCTTGTGGCATTTTCACCTAGTTGAACGATTTGATCAGCTGGTAACACATGCAAAAGGGCGATGTTAATAAAGAGATAACATGCTGTGACAATTAAAATACCTCCTGCCATCGCGCGAGGAAGCAGTTTCTCTGGATTTTTCATTTCACCACCAAGCGCTGCAAGCAAAATCCAGCCATCATAGGCGAATAATGTTGCCAAAATTGCTGCACCGAAGTTCATCTGAGCGATACTCTCATTGACGGCTGTGAAAATATGTTCATTTCCTTTCCATAAGCCAAACACAATAATTGCTGCAATTGGAACAAGCTTTCCGATCGTGGTCAGTCCTTGGACAAAACCACCGTATTTCGTTCCCATGATGTTGATCACACATAAAAAAAGAACGGTGATAATGCCAATGGTTGTAGCCCATATAGATGAAAGAGAAAATAAATTAGCTAATAATGAACCAAAATAAAGACCAAGAGCACCAATAATCGCTGGTCCGTAAATAATAATTTGCACCCAGCCACATAAGTAGCCCCAAAATTCACCGTATACTTCTTCAAGATAGGCATATAAACCGCCAGTACGCGGGATTTGTGTACCAATTTCAGCGACTGTGAGTCCGCCTGCAAGGGTTAAGATCCCGCCTAACAGCCATGCGAATAAGGCGATGCCTGAGCTTCCTGAATAAGAAAGGACGTTGCCAGGCTTCATAAAAACGCCAGATCCAATAATTGTTCCGATGACAAGAGATAGGGCAAAAAATAAGCCGATGTCTTGTTTTAACGCTGGTTGTTCTTTGTTCATTACACACGACCTCCTGCATCACTTTCGTACGTTACTGTGACATGTATTTTGTTCATTGTAATACGATTTTAGGAAAACAAGAATTAAAAAAATTTTCTGATTTTCGTATTTGTATTTAAAAGTGTTCGTTTATTGGAGATATTAGGATGAATGTTATCTTAAAAACGAACAATATAATAATATTTTCGATTTAATGTTAATTTAATAGGTGAAAGCCGAACATCCAATAAAGATGCAGCCGAATGGTTGACTTTTCTTCTAAAATGACCTATTTTATTCATAAGGATATTATCTTGAATTCGAGATATTTTATAATAGGAGTGAACACAATGAAAATAAATGGGATTCACCACGTATCAGCACTAACAGCAAATGCTCAGAAAAACGTTGATTTCTACCGCCAAATCCTTGGCTTAAAACTGGTGAAAAAAACAGTCAATCAAGATGATCCATCGATGTATCATCTATTTTATGGAGATGAGGTCGCCTCACCTGGTACAGAGCTGACGTTTTTTGAAATACCGATGCTCGCCCGCCGGCTGGACGGAACAAATGCGATCTCACGCACAGGTTTGATTGTCACTTCAGAGGAGGCACTCACCTTTTGGGAAAAGCGCTTTGAAGAAAAAGGTGTAAAGAAAGAAACAGCTTCTTTAAGAGGCGGCAGACCTGCCTTGAAATTTACAGATCCAGAAGGACAGCAGCTGTTTTTGACTGTAGAACCAAGCGTGCAAGATGGAGCGAAGCCGCCAGTGCATGATGAGATTCCTGCTGATTTTGCGATCAGAGGTTTGGGACCAGTAGAATTAACAGTCGCAGAAGCAGATAAAACGATCAGTGTGTTAACGAGCATCCTTGGTTTCACAGAAAAAGCACGTGAACAATCAAATGATGGGGAAATCGTGACGATTTTTGAATCAGGACAGGGCGGAGCTGGAACAGAGATTCATGTCATTGAAAAAGCAGAAGGACCTGCTGAGCGATCTGGCAGAGGGAGTGTTCATCACGTAGCCTTTCGTGTAGCGGACGCAGAAGAGCTTGAAAAATGGCATGATAAAATAGCCAAAGCCGGTTTCACCAACTCTGGTGTTGTAGAACGTTTTTATTTTAAAGCCCTATATTTTAGAGAGCCAAACGGCATTTTGTTTGAAATCTCAACAGACGGTCCGGGATTTACAGTGGATGAAAGCGTGGATGAGCTTGGTGATCAATTAGCACTTCCACCATTTTTAGAGCACAAACGAGCAGAAATTGAACAAAGATTAGTCCCAATCAAGTGAACATGAAAAAAGCAGCTCATAAAAATTGAGCTGCTTTTTTCGTTAAGAGCTGACTTGCTTTGATTCAGATTGTGTTAATGTCACTTGTTTTGTTTCTTCTGTTCCATTACGAACGAGTGTGATGCTGACGGTATCTCCTACTTTTGCATTCGTGTAAAGCTCGTGACGTAATTCACTGCCGGTTGTCACTTTTTTACCATTGATGGCGGTGATGACATCCTCTGTCTTTAATCCAGCTTTGGCAGCAGGTGAGCCAGCAGCGATTTCTTTTACGTACACGCCTTTATCCAGCTGACTGCTTGTCAGTCCAAGCGTTTCCTGCTGATAAGCATCTGGTACTTGTTCGAGATCCAGCATGCTGATACCGATATAAGGTCGTTCGATTTTTCCTTTTGTGAGAAGCTGCTCTGCAATTGGTTTGACATCATTGATTGGGAGCGCAAACCCGATACCTTCCACACCTGTTTCAGAAATTTTCATACTGGTGATCCCCACAACCTTTCCGTCTGTTGTTAAAAGCGGCCCGCCGCTGTTGCCGGGGTTAATGGCGGCATCTGTTTGAATGACATTAATACTGCTTTCGCCAGCTGATGTATCCATAGACACTGTTCGATCGACACCGCTGACAATTCCTTGTGTCACTGTTCTTGATAAATCTTCACCAAGCGGATTTCCGATTGCAATGACGGTTTCTCCTGCACGAAGGGATGAGGAGTCTCCAAGTTCAGCGACTTTTGTAACGCCGTTGCTGCTAATTTCGACGACAGCAAGATCAGTCAGCGGGTCAGAACCGACCACTTTTCCTTCCACCGTCTTGCTATTATGCAAGGAGACTGTTAATTTATTTGCTCCTTCAATCACATGGTTGTTTGTTAATACATAGGCTTTACTGCCCGATTTTTTGAAAATAACCCCTGATCCGGTACCGCTTTCTTGCTCTTGACTGCTGCTGTTTTGATTTTGCTGTGATCCATCAAAAGGTGAGTTCATATCACCAAAATCTGTGGTTGTTTGACTTTGTGTTTGATAGTTTGTAATGCCGACGATGGCTGGTGATACGTTTTCGACCATACTGGAAATACTGCTGGTCGAATTGGATGTTTGTGACGCTGTTGTTTTTGACGAATTTGTACTTGTATCATTTGTCGATACAGCGGCTGTTTTCGTTGACGAATCAGTTGAATGATTTTCTGAATGCTGAGCATATGGAGTTAGAACGTAAACACCTAACGCTAACGTACCGCCCACAATCCCGCTGACAAATGGCTTCAGCCAGCCACTTGGCTTCTTCTGTGTTTTTTTCGGCTGTTCAATCGTTTGTAATTCATAAGAAGTGTGTTTTTCATCTTTGTGTTGTGTCATTAAGATCACTCTCTTTCATCGATTTTTACATGTATGTGTTCAAGATGTTTGACCGTATGTGGTGGATACTGACTTTATCGTAAGAAAAAAGTGTGGGATAAAAATGAAAACATTGTGGGAAATTGTTAAAATAAGTAGTGAATCTAAGCAAAATAGAGGAGATTAAACTGTGGAGACTATTGGAATCATTGGATATGGAAGCATGGCAGATATGATGGTACAAAAATGGCTGGATAAAGGAGTACTTCATGCCAGTCAGTTTATGATCCATACACGAAGTGAAACGGAGCGTCTGCAACAGCTGAAAGAGAAGAACCAGCATGTCAACATTTGCTCTTTAGATGACATCTCTGCATCATGTGATGTCGTGTTTGTTTGTGTACCACCGCTTGCTGTACTTGATGTCTTAGATCAACTGAGCCTCGCAAAGACATCTCTTCATATCGTATCAGTGGCAGCGGCTGTCACGTTAGACAAATTAATGCAACATACGAATCAGCCGGTGTCTAGATACATTCCCACTTTGACATCAGCCGTAGGGACGGGTGTATCCCTTGTGGCGCATGGTGAAACCGCTGGGCAGGAGGCGCAAGAACGGCTCCACCGCCTGCTTTCAGCTTTTAGTATCGTCAGGGAAGTGGAAGAGGACCGCTTTGATGCGGCGAGTAATTTGACAAGCTCTTCTCCGGGCTTTATTGCAGCAATCTTTGAAGAAATGGCGAGAGCCGCTGTTCGGAATAGTGAGCTTTCTTTAGAAGAAGCCTATGAATTTTTAACATATGCGCTGCTCGGTACAGGACAAGTTCTTGTTGAACACGGACTGACATTTGCTGAAACGGTGAACAGGGTCGCAACAAAAGGCGGGATTACAGGAGAAGGCGCTGCAGTCATCCAGCAGCAGGCACCGCAAATGTTCGATGACTTGTTTACACAAACGATGAAAAAATATGCGCAACTAAAATCGCAAATCGATGAAGCAGACAAACACCACTAAAGACATAGCTAGTGGTGTTTTTTCTGTAAATTAAATCCTTTATCATCAATGCTTTTGACCTGTATTACCTGAGTCTAATTTCCTTATTTTCAGACATTGTATTGAAAAATCAATCAAGTTCTCATATAATTTTTTAGAAAATTTAGAAAAATATACACAAATTTTAAGTTTAATTAAAGGGGGATGGGGATGAAGCTCTATTTATCAGTCGATATGGAGGGAATTACTGGTCTAGCTGATCATACATTTGTTGATAGCCGCCAGCACAATTATGAGCGCGGGAGAAAAATCATGACAGGTGAAGTGAACGCCTGTGTAGAAGCTCTTCTTACACATGGGGCGACCGATATTTTAGTGAATGATAGCCATTCTAAAATGAATAATCTGTTGATTGAAGATTTGCATGAGGAAGCATCTCTCATATCAGGTGATGTAAAGCCTTATTCAATGGTCCAAGGATTAGATCAAACGTATGATGCCGCTGTTTTTTTAGGCTATCATGCAAGGGCATCAATGAAAGGTGTGATGTCTCACAGTATGATTTTTGGTGTCAGACATTTTTACATAAATGATCATCCGATTGGTGAAATGGGCTTTAATGCGTATGTCGCAGGCTATTATGGTGTTCCGGTCATTCTTGTATGCGGAGACGATCAAGCAGCACTTGAAGCTGAAAAGTTAATGCCTGGCGTGAAAACAGTGGCGGTGAAAGAAACCATTTCAAGATCTGCTGTGAAATGCTTAACACCAGCGAAAGTGAGCACCCTCATCTCGCAGCAAGTGGAAGCTGCCATGAAACAAATTCATCAAATGAAGCCGCTCACGCCTCCTGAGCAGCCAGTGCTGAAAATCGAGTTTGCCAATTATGGACAAGCCGAATGGGCGAATTTAATGCCGGGTACGGCCATCATCGAAGGGACAACAACGGTGACGTACCAAGCAGAGAATATATTAGAAGCCTACCAAGCGATGCTTGTCATGACAGAGCTTGCCGCACGTACAACATTTTGTTAAGCGAGGGGGAGACAGCAGATGGCCAGCTTTTTGCTCAAGCGTTTGATTGCCATGATTGCCACGATTTTAACCATCACAACTTTAACGTTTATTTTAATGAAGGTCATCCCAGGATCGCCCTTCAATGAAGAACGAAATACAAACGAAACTGTCCAGCGAAACCTCGAAAGCTACTATCACTTAGACGAGCCACTCTATGTTCAATATATGATCTATTTAAAATCCATCGTTACTTTTGATTTTGGTCCTTCCATTAAAAAGCCTTCTGAAAGTGTCAATGATTTATTGGCGAGAGGTTTTCCAGTCTCATTAGAACTTGGTCTTATCTCTATTTTGATTGCTGTCATCTCCGGCATCTTGCTCGGAATCATGGCTGCCCTCCGGCATAATGGCTTGATTGATTATATCGCCATGACGATTGCTGTTTTCGGTATATCCATACCCAACTTTATCTTTGCTACCTTATTAATTCAGCAGCTTGCTGTGAATGTAAAACTCTTTCCTACAGCGATGTGGACAAGTCCAATGCATATGGTGCTTCCTACCATTGCACTGGCGGTAGGTCCAATGGCGATCATTGCCCGGTTAACGAGATCGAGCATGATTGAAGTGCTGTCGCAGGACTATATTCGAACTGCAAAAGCGAAAGGACTTTCCCCTTATAAAATTGTGTTTAAACATGCCCTGCGGAATGCACTTTTACCTGTTGTCACGATCCTTGGCACACTTGTCGCAAGTATTTTAACAGGCAGCTTTGTCATTGAAAAAATCTTTGCGATCCCTGGAATGGGAAAATACTTTGTCGAGAGTATTAACAACCGTGACTATCCTGTCATCATGGGAACTACTGTTTTTTACAGCATCATCTTAATTACCCTTCTTTTCATTGTAGATGTGACATATCGTCTGCTTGATCCAAGGATCCAGCTGCATCAGAAAGGAGGAAAGGCATGAGCATACACCTTCAGCATGATCAAACGAATCAAGCGCATGAAGTGCCAGATGAATGGTTTGCTCCTAAAGAACAAAAGACATCTGAAGTCCATGCCATTAAAAGACCCTCACTTTCGTATTGGGCAGATACTTGGCGACGGTTAAAACAAAATAAACTCGCTATGTTTAGTTTATCGGTGCTGATTTTTCTTTTCCTCATGGCTGTATTAGGTCCACTTCTTGCGCCGAATAGTGTGACAGAACAGCGGCTTTCTATGCAAAACTTGCCACCGTCAGCTGCTCACTGGTTTGGAACAGATGAGCTTGGACGTGATGTGTTTACACGTACTTGGTACGGCGCACGCATTTCATTATTTGTGGGCGTGATGGCCGCTCTCATTGATTTTGCAATCGGTGTCATCTATGGCGGTATTGCAGGCTATAAAGGCGGGAAGTATGACCATGTCATGATGCGGATCGTCGAGGTGCTTTACGGTCTGCCGTATTTACTCGTCGTCATTTTATTGATGGTCCTGATGGGGCCTGGGCTTGTCACTATTATTGTGGCGCTCACTGTCACAGGCTGGATCGGGATGGCAAGAATCGTGAGAGGTCAAGTCCTTCAGCTGAAAAGCCAAGAATATGTCCTTGCCTCGAAAACCTTTGGCGCAAAAAGCTTGCGCATCATCCGCAGAAATTTACTGCCGAATACGATGGGACCGATTATTGTCCAGATGACGCTAACTGTACCGACAGCGATTTTTGCTGAAGCATTCTTAAGTTTTCTCGGTTTAGGGATTCAAGCCCCGTTTGCAAGCTGGGGTGTGATGGCCAATGACGCCTTGCCGACAGTGCTGTCAGATAATGGCCACTGGTGGCGTTTATTCTTTCCGGCATTTTTTATTTCGCTGACGATGTTTTGCTTTAATAATTTAGGTGATGGCTTGCAAGATGCGCTTGATCCGAAGATGAAGAGGTGATGGCGTGATGAAAAAAATGCTTCGGATTATCGATCTGCATGTTAGCTTTCGGACATATGGCGGTTCTGTTCAAGCGGTACGCGGGGTGAATGTGGATGTGTATGAAAAAGAAACCCTCGCCATTGTAG
Source organism: Bacillus sp. XT-4 (assembly GCF_050864245.1). Taxonomy (NCBI): domain Bacteria; kingdom Bacillati; phylum Bacillota; class Bacilli; order Caryophanales; family Bacillaceae; genus Bacillus; species Bacillus sp. XT-4. Next base: position 517,854 of record NZ_JBPAFI010000002.1, on the reverse strand, counting down.
GAGAATCAGGCTGCGGAAAAAGTGTGACGTCTCAAAGTATCATGCGGCTTCTCCCTGCATACAGCGCACAAGTCGATCAAGGGGAAATTTGGTTTCGTGATCGCAACTTGCTGTCATTATCTGAAAAAGACATGCGCAGCATCCGTGGTGTCGATATCTCCATGATTTTTCAAGATCCTATGACGGCACTCAACCCGACGCTAACAATTGGGGATCAGCTGATGGAAGCTGCAAAAGTGCATCAGAAGCTGACAAAAAAAGAAGTGAAAGAAGAGGCGCTTCGTATGCTTGACTTGGTGGGGATACCACAGCCGAAAGAGAGACTGAAGCAATATCCGCATCAATTCAGCGGTGGCATGAGGCAGCGGCTCATGATTGCAATGGCTCTTATTTGTGAGCCGAAGGTGCTGATTGCAGATGAACCGACAACTGCACTAGATGTCACCATACAGGCGCAGATTTTAGAACTATTTAAGGAGATTCAGAAAAAAACAGGCGTGACGATTATTTTAATCACACATGACCTAGGGGTCGTAGCACAAGTCGCTGATCGAGTGGCCGTCATGTACGGGGGGAAAATCGTTGAAGTTGGGACAAGGCGAGATATCTTTTACAGTCCGCAGCATCCCTATACAAAAGGGCTACTGCAATCCGTTCCAAGGCTGGATATGAAAGATGAACTCATTCCTATTGAAGGAAGCCCGCCTGATTTATTTGCCCCGCCAAAAGGATGTCCATATACCGATCGATGCCCGTCTGCGATGAAAGTGTGTGATCATATCATGCCGCATGAAACGCAGCGTTCACCTACACATGCAGTACATTGCTGGCTTCAAGATGAACGAGCGAAGCAAACGGTTTTATCTTCAACACAAAGGGGGAGTTTTTCATGAGAAAAACAGGTTGGATTCTCAGTATGTGCTTTATCGCAGTGATGCTGCTTGCAGGATGTACAGCCAATGAGCAAGCAGGCAAAGGATCTTCAAGCAAGGGCGAAGAGAAAGTTTTAACATTAAATAATGAAAACGAACCGACATCATTTGATCCGCCCATTGGTTTTAATAATGTGTCCTGGCAAGGGCTCAATAACTTAATGGAAGGATTAACGAGACTGAATGAAAAGCACGAACCATCTGCTGCCATGGCGGAAAAATGGGACATCTCAAAGGACGGAAAAACGTACACGTTCCATTTAAGGGATGGGATTAAGTGGTCAAATGGTGATCCAGTCAAAGCAAGTGACTTTGAATATGCGTGGAAGCGGCTGCTAGATCCAAAGACGGGCTCTTCTGCGGCATTCTTAGCTTATATGATTGAAGGGGGCGAAGCGTTTAACAGCGGAAAAGGGAAGAAAGAAGATGTAAAAGTCAAGGCTGTTAATGATCAAACGCTAGAGGTCAAGCTAGCATACCCGCAGAAATCTTTCTTAAATATGACCGCAAACCCTGCCTTTTTCCCGGTGAATGAGAAGGTAGCGGAGAAGGACCCGAACTGGGCCAAGGATGCGAAAACCTTTGTCGGTAATGGACCGTTTAAGCTGACAGAGTGGAAGCATGATGAAAGCTTTACAATGGAAAAAAGTGACACGTATTGGGACAAACAAACGGTCAAGCTAGATCAAGTGAAATGGCTCATGATTAGTGACCGAAACACAGATTACCAAATGTATCAATCAGGAGATTTAGATACGGCCTTCGTTCCGGCAGAACAAAGTGAAGACCTGTTAAAAAGCAAAGATGTGCAAATTGAAGATCAAGCAGGGCTGTTTTTTTATCGCCTAAATGTCAACATGGAGCCTTTTCAAAATAAGAACATTCGCAAAGCCTTTCAAATGGCGATCAATCCTCAGGATATTGTAGAGTACGTGACGAAAAATGAAGAGAAGCCAGCACGTGCCTTCGTTTCACCAGGAATTTTAGATTCAAAGGGTGAAGATTTCAGAGAAGCTGGCGGCGATCTTGTCAAACATGATACGAGTGAAGCTGTAAAACTATTAGAAAAAGGGTTGAAAGAAGAAAACTATTCAAAGCTGCCGCCCGTCACATTAACATATAGTACAAAGCCTGAAAATAAGAAAAAAGCAGAAGCCATTCAGCAGCAATTAAAAGAAGCGCTAGGGGTAGATGTGAAGCTTGCCAACATGGAAGCAAATGTGTTTGCAGAAGATCAAAAGGCACTCAAATTCCAATTCTCGCAAAGTTCATTTCTAGCTGACTATGCAGACCCAATCAATTTCTTAGAGAGCTTCCAAACAGGAAATGCGATGAACCGGACAGGTTGGTCAAACGATACGTATGATCAGCTGATCAAAAAGGCGAGTCAAGAAGCAGGTGAACAAAAGAGAAATCGTATGTTGCATGATGCCGAGGCACTTCTGATGGAAGAAGCACCGATCATTCCCATTCATTTTTATAACCAAGTCTATTTACAAAAAGAAGGCGTAAAGGGCATTGTCCGTCATCCTGTTGGTTACATTGATTTGAAATGGGCACAGGTAGATGGAGAGTAAATGAAAAAATGAGAGAACGGGACGCTTTGAAAAAAGCGTCTCAGCGTGTAGACAAACCCTCGCATTCGGTGTCAGTCCTGCGCTTCGGTGCTCACGAATGTCAAATTCGCTCCGCGCCGATGCTCGTCCTTCCTAGGGCTGCAAAGGTTTTCTATCACGCTGAAAAGAAGACAAAGGGTTAAAATAAAGTTCATTTTAACCCTTTGTCAACAATCTGGGACGCTTTGAAAAAAGCGTCTGTTCCTTTATTCGTTCATGTTATGAAGAAGATGCCCATAGATTGAAAGAAACGAAGAGAAAGAGGGGATTGGCATGAACCATCTGCCAGTGGCACTTCAAACAGGAGATACAGTGGGAATCATTGCACCAGCAAGCCCGCCTGATGAGCTGAAATTAGCAAGAGGTATTTCTTTTTTAGAAAGCTTAGGGCTAAAGGTGAAAAAGGGGAAGTATATCGACTCCCGGTATGGTTATTTAGCAGGTCATGATCATGAACGAGTGGAAGATATTCATCACATGTTTCAAGATCCAGACGTGAAGGCAGTGATTTGTGCTTGCGGAGGATACGGAACAGGAAGAATTGCAGAAGCCATTGATTATGACCTCATTCGCCGGAACCCAAAAATCTTTTGGGGATACAGTGATATTACGTTTTTACATACAGCGATTCAGCAGCAGACGGGTCTTGTGACCTTTCATGGTCCAATGCTCTCCTCTGATGTGGGACTTGAGGAGGTTCATCCGTATACAAAAGATACCTTTTTACAGCTATTCACTCCGAAAGCCTTTTCGTATACGAACCACCTGTCACCTCTTCACACTTTTTATCATGGCACGGCTTCAGGCGAAATCACCGGAGGAAATCTTGCCCTTATCGTCACGACACTTGGTACACCTTTTGAAATTGATACAAAGGGGAAGCTTTTATTGATAGAAGATATTGACGAAGAACCATATAAAATCGATCGAATGATGCAGCACTTAGCATCTGCAGGAAAATTACATGATGCGGCGGGATTTATCATTGGTGATTTTCATCAATGTGAGCCGAAAAAGAAAGAGCAGTCGTTAACGCTCGATCAGCTATGGGAGACGTATATTGTCCCGCAACAGAAACCTGCACTTGGCGGCTTTCGGATCGGTCATTCATCTCCAAACTTCGCCATTCCAATCGGCGTGCAGGCTACATTAGATGCTACAGGGAAAAAACTGCATATTTCCCCAGGTGTTGCAGCGAAAGAGGCGATCAAATGAAAATCGTAGATGTTCGCACATGCAGAACGAGTGTACCGCTAAAGAAGCCTTTCAAAACAGCATTAAGAACGGTGTATGATGCCGCATCTCTTATTGTGATCATCACCTATGATCAAGGTGATGTCAGCTATGGAGAGGCAGTGCCGACATCGGTCATTACAGGTGAAACACTGGAAAGCATCGACTATGCTATTTGCGCTGTGATGAGGCCGATCTTGATTGGGGCCTCATTGTCACAATATGAACAAATCTTTTCAGCGATCGACCGTGTACTTGTAGGAAACACGAGTGCAAAGGCTGCAATAGATATGGCGATTTACGATGGTTTAGCGAAGCAGGCTGGCCTGCCGCTTTATCAATATCTTGGTGGTTATCGCGATCAGCTGGAAACGGATTACACGGTTAGTGTCAACCGTCCGCTAGAAATGGCAGAGGATGCGAAGCAATATGCAGCTGAAGGCTTTCGTACCTTAAAGATCAAAGTGGGAAAAGATGATATAGATACGGATATTCAGCGGATCAAGCGGATTCGAGAAAAAGTCGGGCCGGATATTCAAATCAGGCTTGACGCCAACCAAGGCTGGACGTGGAAGGAAGCGATTGTGGCCATTCGAAAAATGGAGGCACTCGATATTGAACTAGTCGAGCAGCCAGTGCCTAAAGAAGACATCGAGGCTCTGCGCCGGGTGACGGAAGCAACAGACACATTGATTATGGCAGATGAAAGTATTTTTAGCCTCCATGATGCCATCAAGGTGTTAGAAACGAGAAGCTGTGATCTCATCAACTTAAAATTAATGAAAACAGGGGGTATCAAAAAAGCGCTGAAAATCAATAGTTTAGCAGAAGCATACGGCGTCAAGTGCATGGTTGGCAGTATGATCGAGTCAAAACTAGGGATTACCGCAGCCGCTCATCTTGCTGCAAGCCAGCCGAATATTACCCGTTATGATTTTGATGCGCCGCTTATGCTCAAAGAGGACTTAATAGACGGAGGAATTGTCTATCAAGGAAAAGATATTCTCTTTCCACCGCATCATGGATTAGGCATTCAAGGAGTGAAAGGGGTCTTATGATGTTATATGAATCAAAGGTTCCAGTCGCAAATATATGGACAGCACCGCAGTCGCCGAGAGATATGGATCGACACGTTCTTCAAAGTTCCGTCCAGATCAAAGAATGGATTGATCAGCAAACATATGAACAGAAATTGGCCTTATGTGAAGAAAACCTTATTCAAACCCAAGTACTGCTTGGCGAACGAGTCATTGGGCTGGAGGAGATAGATGGCTGGATGAAAGTTGTCATCCCGCAGCAGGCAAGCCGGAAACACCCGCAAGGCTACCCAGGTTATATCCCTGTAGAGCAATTAAATGAAGTATCAGAGAGTGAACCAGCTGCTAGTCCCTTGATTGTTTGTCAGAAAAAAGCGGTTTTATATCAAAATGGAACACCGGATATGGAGGTTAGTTTTTTAACAGAACTAGCACCTGTTGAAGAAATGAGCGATTCCTTTGATGTTCTGACTCCAGTAGGAAGAAGAGAAATCAAAAAAGAAGATGTGCGCCGCGCTTCATCACCTTCTTCTATGAGCGGTAAGGATGCCTTAGCCATAGGAAAACAATTTATTGGACTGTCGTATTTGTGGGGCGGCATGAGCAGCTATGGCTACGACTGTTCGGGTTTTGTTTACAGCATGTACAAAGCGTGTGGATGTTTATTACCGAGAGACGCAAGTGACCAAGCAGTTCAAGGAACTCCAGTCGCATCAAATCATTTGGCGCCAGGTGATCTCATGTTTTTTGCCAATGACAATGGGAAGGGAGCAGTTCGCCATGTAGGGATGTATGCTGGAGATGGCATGATGCTTCACTCGCCAAAAACGGGCAGACAGATTGAACTTCTTTCTCTTTCTGGTACTTCATATGAACAGGAATGGGCAGGAACAAGGCGGTATTTGAAAGCTGAGAGGGGGAGATGTGATGGGAAGTGAACCACTTCTGCAAGTCAACAACTTAAAAAAGCATTTTCATCTATCGAAAGGAAGAACGTTAAAAGCATTAGATGGTGTCACCTTTCAGCTGAAACAAGGCGAAACCTTTGGTCTTGTTGGTGAGTCAGGCTGCGGTAAATCTACACTTGGAAAAGTGCTCATGCGGCTTTATGACCCGACAGAAGGTGAAGCTTTGTATGAAGGGAAAAGTCTCCATCACTTATCGAACCGAGAATCATTTGATTTCAATAGACAAATTCAAATGGTGTTTCAAGATCCGTATTCTTCTTTAAATCCTAGGCTCTCTGTAAAAGATATTATGCTGGAACCGATGGAGATCCACCAATTGTATGGCAGTCAAAAGAAAAGGCTCGCACGTGTGAAGGAACTGCTTGAAGCGGTGGGGCTAAGTCATGATTTTGCTACACGCTATCCTCACGAATTCAGCGGAGGACAGAGGCAAAGAATAGGGATTGCTAGAGCACTAGCCTTATCGCCAAAGTTTATTGTGGCAGACGAGCCGATTTCTGCACTAGATGTATCCGTTCAAGCTCAGGTCGTGAATTTGCTGAAAAAACTGCAAAAAGAAGAAGGATTGACGTTTTTATTTATTGCCCATGATTTATCGATGGTCAAATATATTAGCGATCGAATCGGTGTCATGTACTTAGGACATCTCGTGGAAATGACTAGCAGTGATGCTTTATATAAAACACCGCTTCATCCATATACACAAGCATTGCTGTCTGCTATCCCGATTCCAGATCCTGATGTGGAAGATAAACGCAAGCGCTTTATTTTAAAGGGAGAAATTCCAAGTCCAGTGAATCCGCCAAGCGGCTGCGTATTTCGGACAAGATGTCCTGCTGCAATGGATGTATGTGCGGACAAAAAGCCAGTATTACAAGCAGTCGAAGAAGGGCATGAAGTGGCTTGTCATTTATATGATAGGAAATAGATATAGGGAAGAAGGTAAGCATTTAAAAAGCCAGCGAGTAGACAAGCTGGCTTTTTGGCTTTTATGAACGCCTAATAGGTAATGTACAGCATCTAAAAGAGCCGCCGGATTTAATGATTTCTGAAAAATCTACTTCAATGACGGTGTAGCCGTGGGTTGTTAATGCAGCATTTGTTTCTTGGTTGATTGGTAAGCTGATGACTTTTTTCTGTCCAATGGACAACACATTTGGTCCAAGTGTGAACTGCTCTTGCTCACTTATTTCAATGAGATCATAATGCTTTGTGAGCATATGAAGATCCTTTTCCGTAAAAGCTTCAGGGTAAATCAAGATCTCATGATGAGAAAGAATATTCATCACACAATCAAGATGCAAAATGTGAGAAGGAAGATGAATAGGAATGATGTCGTGATTCGGCAATTCTTTTTTGAGCTGCTGGATGGCGGCTAGATTTGTTCTTTTGCTGACCCCCACAAATACCCGGGTTTGGTCTACAAGCACATCGCCGCCTTCAATCGTTCCATCATCCAGCGTGATGGTTGTCCATCCTTTTGTCTGTGCCCATTCTTTTAAGGAATGTTCTTCTCCTTGTCTGACAGGGGCTGCCATGTTTGAAACAAATAAAGTCTGTCCAATTGTAAATCCAATATCCCGAGTGAAGACTTGTTCAGGGAAACGTTCATTTGCAGGAAGAAGGACAGGCCGGACATGATGGTTTTTCAGCGTTTGGATGAATTGCTTATGCTGCGTGAGGGCTTTGATTTGAGAAATATTTTCTCTTGCAAAATGCTTTTGGGTTTCATTGATGATCTGTTTAATTTCCATATAAATTGGACTGCATAAGAGGACTTCTTGTAACTCATCATATTCACTCATACATTGCGGCGTTTTATACACTTTCTCTGATTTCATAGAATCCATCAAAGGGCCTCCTTGTTTATCGATAGTTATATTATTCCTCCTTCTAGTAAATGTTGAAACATTTCCGAAAGAAAATCTCTCATGAGAGACTAAAGCAAAAAGTTTAGACAAACCTAATAGAATAGTGTTTAATAAAAGTCGTTCCGCATCAACGAAAACAGCAAGAAGGAGCTATGACGATGAGTGAAGAAAATTTCAAATACTGCAAGGAATCGAAAGTTGTGAAAACCAGCAGGGTATTCCCCCTCGATACGAATAACCACCAAACGTTATTTGGCGGGAAATTAATGAGTTATATAGATGACATTGCTTCCATTTCGGCAGCAAGACACAGCCGTAGTGAAACAGTTACCGCATCAATGGATTCAGTTGATTTTTTAGAGCCGATTGGACAGAAAGAGTCTGTCTGCTTAGAATCTTATGTGACATGGGTCGGCACATCTTCTATGGAAGTATTCGTCAAAGTCATTAAGGAAAACTTGATGTCTGGAGAGCGCAGACTCGCAGCAACTTCATTTCTTACATTTGTCTCGCTTGATGAAAACGGGAAGCCAAAACGAGTCCCACAAGTCATGCCGGAAACAGAGGAAGAAATCATGCTTCATCAAACAGCGAAGCAGCGGGCAGAGGAAAGAAAAAGCCGCCGAAAGCATAGTAAAGCTTTGGCTGACGCACTTGGGACGGATAAGCCTTGGGCGTAAAAATCACCCTTTATGTGGTGATTTTTTTCTAGGTCACTATCTTGCATAGCAAGATAGTGTGTGGTAAGATCAAACTATCTTGTCATGCAAGATACTGAAAGCGGAGGATCGATGATGACGCAATCAACACAAATGCTAAAAGGAATTCTAGAGGGATGCCTGCTGTCGATTATTTCTGAAGGTGAAATTTATGGCTATGAAATGACAAAGAAGCTTGCGTACTATGGGTTTGATCAGATTAGTGAAGGTAGTATTTATCCGATCTTGCTGCGCATGCAAAAAGAACAACTAGTTCATACGTCTACAAAAGCATCGGCGAGCGGGCCGAAAAGGAAATACTATACGCTCACACAAAGAGGCGAAGAAGCGCTGACGGATTTTACCATGCGATGGAATGAGCTGTCAGGGAATGTAGAGCGATTATTACATAAAGGGAAGTGAGAAGATGGTAACAAAAGAAACGAGACACATCTTATTAGAGCTGCAACTCTATCTTATATCAAAAGGGAAAAATCAGGACGAGATCGACGAGGTGATGGATGAATTAACGACACATGCTGTCGAAGCTGAGAAAGATGGGAAAACAGGGGAAGATGTATTTGGCGGAGATCCACGGGGCTTTGCTGATGAGCTAGCGAAAGAGCTCTCTAGAAATCATAAAGACTGGGTTCCGTTTGTCAGTGCTTTTTTAATTGGATCTCTTTTTTACATGATGTTAGCAGATGCCATCAGTCAAAGTTTATCGTATTCTTGGTATGCACTCATTGGTTATCCGCTCATCATAGTGGCCAATGTGATCATGACCATTGTGATGTTTAGGGCTTCTGCCTTTCAAACAAGCAGGAGGGCATTCTTTTACTTTTGGATATTAGGTGTTTTTCAGATGACAGCCTTGATCACAGTGAAATTATTGGACCAAAAACTTGGTACTCCTTTACTTGTGCTGACCTCGAGCCAAAGATGGGGCGTCATTCTTCTGTTGCTGCTGTGTATTGTCTTATTAAATGCCATATTAAAGGCGAATATGGTGTCGCTCATTCCGGTGATCTTCTTTGGACCGCAGCTCCTATTCGAATGGCTTGGATGGACATCACCTCTCATGCTTCTTTTCACAAGTCTGGTATCCATTGTGATTTTAGTTTTGCTCACAATCGCTTTTTTACGGAAAACAAACAAGAAAAATGAACATTTAATGTAAATAGAGCACATCACTTGCGATGTGCTTTTCTTTTTCTAAAAAAATGTAGATATGGGATCACATTTTTCTTTACAATGAGAAGAGGACAAAAATGAAAAGGGGTTCTGTGATTGGATATTGTATGGGGGTATGTACTCGTTTTTATATTGGCTGCTTTACCTTTCTTTGAAGTGGTTGGTGTCGTTCCGCTGGGGATTTTAAGTGGTCTGCATCCTGTGACAACGGCAGTTATTGGATTCGTCGGCAACTTTCTTACCGTCTTGCTACTCATCGTCTTCGTGGACCGATTTAAAGCGTGGTGGCTGAAGAGGAAAGAGGAGAAACATGATGAAAAAGGAGAGAAAAAACAGCTGAAAGCCAGAAAGGTTTGGGAACGGTATGGTCTCCCTGGTTTGGCACTTATCGGTCCTTTTATCATTGGCAGTCATTTAGCGGCTTTTATGTGTATGAGCTTCGGTACGAAAAGAAAACAAGTCACTGTGTGGATGACGGTCAGTTTAATCATGTGGACCGCATTAGCTGCTAGTTTAACGGGTGCGGGGTTCCATTACTTTGCCCCAGATTCAAATGGGTTGTTCGGAGATATTTTTAGCAAGTAAGCAAGGAGGATAAAAATGGCATATCAAACACGGATCGTGCTCGAAACAGAGCGTCTCAGACTGAGAACAATGGATGAAGACGATGCGCCTTTTTTATATGAAAAGCTATTCCAAGATGAAGAGGTCATGAAGTATTATCCTTCACTAAAGGATGAAGAGCAGACAAAAGAGTGGATTGCTTGGAATCAAAAGAATGACCGCACGTATCATACATCCCTGTGGATCATTGAAGAAAAAGAAACGAAAGAACCACTTGGACAAAGCGGAATTGTTCTCCAAAATGTCGAAGGACAAACAGAGCTTGAAATTGGTTATATGCTAAAGAGATCGGCATGGGGAAAAGGATATGCTGTTGAGGCTGCAAAAGGCTGTCTTGCGTATGGTTTTGACGATATGAAGGTGAGGCGAATGGTCAGCTTAATTCGCCCTGACAATGAAGCGTCAGTCAAGGTCGCAATGAAAATGGGGATGAAAAAAGAAAAAACCATTTCAAAATGGGATCAAATGATTGATGTTTACAGTGTTACTCGTGACGGAAAAAGCGGCTCGCTTGAATCATAAGGAGAGCCGCTTTTTCTTTTGTTCTAACTGAAGTAAATATTTCTTTCGTTCGATTCCCCCGCCATATCCGCCAAGTTCACCGCTTGTTTGAATGACTCGGTGACAAGGAATGATGATGGCCAACTGATTGGCACCATTTGCATTTCCAACTGCCCGAACCAAATGGGGATCGCCAAGCATGATGGCAAGATCTCGATACGATCTCGTTTCGCCTGGTGGAATCTGTAAGAGAAGATCCCATACCTTTTTCTGAAAAGGGGTGCCATGTATAGCAAGTGGTACAGTAAACTGCGTGAGTTTCTTTTCAAAATATAAGGCCAATTCCTTAGCTAATTGCTGATGGACATTTGTTTCTCCAACTAAAATACGGGCATGATGTTTTTTTCTGATGTTCTCAATTTCTCTTTCTAATCCTCGCCTGTCCATAAATTCAAGCAAATACACATGGGTTGCATCTGAAATGCTCATCATCCGCCCAATCGGAGTGGAAATAAAATTCGCATGCAAAATATTGACTTGCGCCTTTTTGGGTGGATTTCCCATAATTTTCGTAAAGGCATCATTGAAGGCACTGGAAGACTCGTAACCGAAGGTGACTTGCTGATCTATGACTTTTTTTCCGTTTAGAATCTCTTTAAACGCTAACCCCATTCGGCGTGATCTAGCATATTGAACAAAGGTCATTCCATAGATTTCTTTAAATTTTCTCCGAGCTGTTGCAGAGTGAATCCCTAATTGGCGAAAATCTTCTTCTTTCCACCGTTTCTCAGGACTCTCTTCAACTGCTGATACAAGTGTTTTGACTTCTTCTGGAATGCTGTTAGGATATGTTAAAGGCGTGCATCGCTTACACGGCCGATACCCTGCAAGCAGTGCCTCCTCTGCTGTAAAGAAAAACTCGCAGTTCTCATATTTTGGTTTTCTAGCAGTGCACGTGGCATGGCAGAAGATGCCGGTTGTTTTAATACCAGCAAAAAACGTGCCGTCATATTGTGGATTCTTATCAACAAGTGCTTGATAAAATTCGTGTTTTTGTTCGTCGGTCATCATCATTTGATCCACCTCTTGTTTTATTATATCAGTGATGTGGTCGTTCCTCTTTCTAACATTTAGTATACTTCGCTTTCATCCACTTTCTTTCGAAAAATGAACAAGTATATTTGAAGGGGAAAAGCAAAGTGTTAGACCGGCATGTCAGGGTGTGATACACTTTTTCATACAGAATCGGCTGTATGCTAGATCTGATTATCATGAATTGGTTTTCTAGGGTTCCGTGCGGCAGCGCAGTCTGGACCGAGAGAAAACACATAGGGTCCTCTAAGAATGGGCCGTATGGACACGGAGGGATAAAAGCCCGGGAGATTTGATCAAACGATCGATTTCCGGGCTTTTTTAATTGCTTGGAATCGGTAAGAAAGGAAGAGATCGAATGAAATGGGGAAACGTTTTGATTGCAGCCGTATTTGAAGTCGGCTGGGTAATGGGGTTGAAATATGCTGACTCTATATTGGAATGGAGCGCAACCATCGTTTGTATTGTCGTCAGCTTTTATTTACTCCTGAAAGCCACGACTGTACTTCCAGTTGGCACACTTTACGCCGTTTTCACCGGACTTGGAACAGCAGGTACGGTCATAGTAGGTATGGTCATGGGTGAGCCGGTACAGCTAGTAAAATTACTTTTGATCATGGTCCTTTTAAGCGGTGTATTAGGACTCAAATTGACCACAGGTGAAAAGAAAGGGGAGGCTGAATCGTGAGCTGGCTTTTACTCATTGGGGCAGGCATCTTAGAAATGCTTTGTGTCACCATGATGAATCAATTCCAGAAAGATCGCCATGTCAAATGGATTTTCTTCATAGCAGCTGGCTTTTCGCTTTCCTTTCTGATGCTGTCTCTTGCGATGAATACAATTCCGATGGGAACGGCGTATGCGATTTGGACAGGAATCGGAGCAGCTGGAGGAGCGATTGTTGGGATGCTGTTTTATGGTGAGTCGAAAGACGCAAAACGTATTTTATTTATCGCACTCATTTTATCAGCAGCGGTCGGGTTGAAAATCATTGAATAAGAAAAGGCTGGCAAACATGTGCCAGCCTTTTTGCTACATCGAATGATGATTGGAATCGTTTTCATTTTTGCGGTAAAGCTGACTCACAAGCAGAAAACATACACCAAATGTAAGTAAAGGAATGAGTCTTTCTCCGGTCATAAATAGATAAATGCCCGTGATGAGACATACGATGCCGAGCCAAAAGCTCACTTTACCAAACAAAGTCATGTTTTTCATCTCCATCACTCCTTTTATGATAAAAGGTCTATTCATATTATATCACGCTAGGTGCAGAATTGAATGAATATTCAATAAAAAATACGACGCTTAATTGCTTTTTCTCTTTCCAGTCCAGTATAATATTTCATTAGAATGAAAAATGTAAATGAGGTCATAAGACATGAGAACATTGATTACAGAGAAACTTGAATTACACAGACAAAAGCATGAGCAAAAAGGAAGGCTTTTAGTCAGCTGCCCGGATCAGCCTGGTATTGTGTCAGCTGTTTCTACTTTTTTATTTGAACATGGAGCAAACATCATTGAATCTAGTCAATACACAACAGATCATGAGAGCGGCCGGTTCTTTTTAAGAATTGAATTTGATTGGAAAGACATTTCTGCCAACTTAGATCAATTGAAAAGCAGCTTTGAGCCAATTGCGCAATCATTTCATATGACGTGGAGCATGTCGCGTGCAAGTGATCTGAAAAAGCTGGCGATCTTTGTGTCTAAAGAGCTTCATTGTTTACATGAACTTTTATGGGAATGGCAAAGCGGTAATTTAATGGCTGAAATAGCGGTTGTCATCAGCAATCATGAAACGGCAAAAGATACAGTCGAAGCACTCGGCATTCCATTCCACTTCGTGAAGGCAAATAAAGACATTCGCCAAGATGCAGAAAAACAACAGCTTGCATTATTAGAAGAATATGATATTGATGCGGTTGTGCTTGCGAGATACATGCAAATTTTAACGCCAGCCTTTATCGAACAGCACCCGAATAAAATCATTAATATTCATCACTCCTTCCTGCCGGCTTTTATAGGGGCTAACCCTTACAAGCGTGCATATGAGCGAGGGGTTAAACTGATTGGCGCGACTTCCCATTATGTCACCAATGATTTAGACGAAGGGCCAATCATTGAACAGGATATTGAGCGGGTAGATCATAGAGATGATGCAGAGGCATTAAAAAATATTGGCCGCACGATTGAGCGTAGCGTGCTTGCCCGTGCTGTCAAATGGCATCTAGAAGATCGAATCATTGTCCATGAGAATAAAACGATTGTGTTTAATTGACCGCTTGACTTTTCCGAAGCAATTGGTGATAATATAAAAAAATTAACGAGCGTTGAGAAGGAATAGTAAGCAGGACCTGCTGTGTAAAGAGAGCAAATGACACGCTGAAACATTTGCCACAGACAGCTGCTGAACCTACCCTTTGAGCCTTAGAGGAAAAATCTAAGCGCATGCCTGGCGTTACAGGAGTTGAGTGGAATAAGCAGACGTATGCTTATTCAATGAAGGTGGTACCACGGAAAATCCCTTTTTCGTCCTTTACATAAGGAGAAAAAGGGATTTTTTATGTGGTGAAAGGTATAGCGGAGGGAATCAATGATGAAAAAGCAAAGGATCGTCATAAAAATTGGTAGCAGTTCATTAACAGAGCAAAAGGGAGCCATTGATGAACAAAAAATGCAGGATCATGTCAAAGCCATCGCAAAACTAAAAGAGGCAGGGCATGAAATCATTCTCATTTCGTCAGGTGCCGTTGCGGCGGGATTTGGCAGTTTAGGATATCCGTCAAGACCTGTGACCTTAAAAGGGAAGCAGGCTGCTGCTGCTGTTGGTCAAGGCTTGTTAATGCAGAAATATACAGAACTATTTTCACAGTTTCAGATGACGCCTGCACAAATGCTTTTAACACGTAATGACTTTTCAGATCGTACAAGATATCGAAATGCTTATGCAACGATGATGGAGCTGCTCGAAAGAAAAATTTTACCGATCATTAATGAAAATGATTCTGTGTCCATCGAGGAGCTTACCTTTGGTGATAATGACATGTTATCAGCACTGGTCAGTGGCTTAATTCATGCAGACCAATTGATCATTTTAACAGATATCAACGGAATTTATGATGCCAATCCAAGTGAGAATCCTGATGCGAAGCGGTTTGATGTGCTGACTCACATTTCAGATGAATTGTTCTCATATGCGAAGAGTACGGGTTCAAAGGTTGGAACAGGCGGGATGAAATCTAAGCTTTCAGCTGCACAAACAGCTCTCTCCCTTGGCGTTAAAGTCTTCATTGGCACAGGTACAGGGGAAGACAAGCTTCTTCACATTCTCGCTGGTCAAGGGGACGGCACATATATTGGTGAACAAGACTTATCATCAGTCAATAACCGTCGCCAATGGATTCAATTCCACTCACCAGTCTCTGGGAAGATCATGATTGATGCGGGTGCAGAGGCGGCGATTTTGCATAATGGAAGAAGTCTTCTTCCAGCTGGTGTCATTGATGTGGCTGGTGAATTTTCTAAAGGAGAGGTCGTCGAAGTTGTTGGTCCAAACGGGTTAGTCGGTAAAGGACAAACATTGTATGATTCAGATGAGCTTCTTGGCATTAAAGGGATGCGAAGTCATGAGCTTTCTCATGAAAAACCTGAAGTCATTCACCGAGATCACTGGGTTCAGCACGTACAAAACTGAGGAGGGAAAACGATGAATGAAGTTCTAGAAAAAGCAAAAAAGGCAAGCGCAGCCAAAGATCAGCTGCTATTAAAAACAACTGAACAAAAGAATGCTGCATTAGACGCTATTGCAAAAGCATTAAAAGCATCTTCAGCTTATTTAATTGCCGAAAACCAAAAAGATGTTCAGGCGGCTATAGACAAAGAGTTCACGCCATCTGTGATCGACAGAATTACATTAACAGAAGAGAGAATTGAAGCGATTGCAGACGCTACGCATCAACTCATTCAGCTCAAAGACCCAATTGGTGAAACATTAGAGACCATTCAAAAAGAAAACGGGCTTCTCATTGAAAAAGTACGTGTGCCTCTTGGAACGGTTGGGATGATTTACGAAGCAAGACCAAACGTGACAGTCGATGCGGCCACTCTTTGCTTGAAAACTGGAAATGCTGTGATTCTTCGAGGAAGTTCATCGGCCATTCATAGTAATAAAGCGATTGTGAAAGTCATTCACGAAGCGCTGCAACCAACGGATATTCCAGTAGACAGTGTACAATTGATTGAAGATACAGGCCGTGAGACGGCTAAAACCCTGTTCACTTTAAATGACTATCTAGATGTCCTGATTCCACGTGGAGGGAAACATTTAATTGATCTTGTTGTGAGAGAGTCTACTGTTCCAGTACTTGAGACGGGTGCAGGGAATTGTCATATTTACATTGATGAAACAGCTCAAAAAGAAATGGCTGAACAAATTGTTCTGAATGCGAAAACACAAAGACCATCTGTTTGTAATGCCATTGAGAGCATTGTCATTCATGAAACATGGGCACAAGAACATGGCGCTTCGCTCTTTGAAGCACTTCAGACACATGGTGTAGAGATACGGGGCGATGAAGCAGTATGTGCACTTGCACCGAGTGCCACTTTAGCGACGACCACTGATTTTGAAACGGAATTTTTAGCGCCGATTGTCAGTATTAAAACCGTAAAGACCATGGAAGAGGCGATACAGCATATTCAAATGTATAGCTCTAAGCATTCTGAAGCGATCATTACGGAAAACGAGCAGCATGCGGCACTTTTCTTAACAGCCGTTGATGCTGCCGCTGTGTATCATAATGCATCCACCCGGTTTACAGATGGCTTTGAATTTGGCTACGGAGCGGAAATCGGCATTAGCACACAAAAGTTGCATGCTAGAGGACCAATGGGTCTGCCAGCCCTAACCTCTGAAAAATTTGTCATTCGTGGGCAAGGACAAATAAGAGAATAACCAATCCAAAAGAGAGTCTTATCGCACAAGGCTCTCTTTTTCCTTTCATTTTTGTATTTCTTCGGTCAAGTATGATAAAATATGGTAATGTTTTATATTTTGAGAAGATTGGAGAAGGCAACGTATGGCGAAAATCATTCCCTCTTCGGATATTGGAGTGAAAATCAACAAGTGGTATGAATTAATCCGCAGATTTGATTCAGAACAAGCAGAACAGTTAAAGCAGGAAATTCGCACCTCTCTTGATTCAATGGAAGAAGATCAGAATTTGCTTCTCTATTTTTCTTTAATGGAATTCAGGCATGAGGTCATGCTCGATTATTTAAAGCCATTAAAGGAAGGAAAGCTTCGCGCCAACTTTTCCGAGCTTTCGAAAGAAATAGATGAGCATCAAACGCATGTCACAGGCATGCTTGAATATTACTATCATTTCTTCAGAGGCATGTATGAGTTCGGCCGGAGAGAGTACATTGCTGCCATATCGTCCTATCAAAAGGCAGAGCACAAGCTTTCTTTTGTATCCGACGATATTGAACGTGCAGAATTTCATTTTAAAATGTCAGAAATATATTATCACATGAAACAAACACACATTTCGATGCACCATGCCAAACTAGCGCTGGATGTCTATATTCAGCACGAACTATATGCGCTTCGTACCATTCAGTGTGAATTTATTGTAGCCGGTAATTATGATGATATGAGAAGGCATGAAAAGGCATTGCCACATCTCGAAAGAGCACTTGCAAGGTCAAGAGACTTTCAGAATGTGCGTTTTATTGCTTCTTCTTTGTTTAATATGGGCAACAGCTATTACAGAATGGGAGACTTGAACCGCGCACTCGACTTAATGAAAGAATCCATCTCATTATTTGATCAAAACCAATCTGATCATCTTCGTCGATCGATAGACCCTCTTTATACAGCCGCTCAGATCTTATACAAACAAGGTAAAAACAATGAAGCATTATATTACAGAGAAGAATGTATGAAACGAGCAGAAGCTCTGCAGGATGACATTCATATTCAGAAGACCATTTTTTTAGAAGCGTTGTACTTACGACAAGATGCAGAGCATATTAAACGAATTTTCCATTTTTTAGAATCTTCCTATGCATATCCAGATATAGAAGAGCTGGCTTTAGACACCGCAAAGTATTATAATGAAATGGAGGATTATGAAAAATCTTCCATGTTCTATGGGGAAGCGGAACATGCTCGTATCTATATTCAGAGAGGGGATTGTTTATATGAATTTTAAAAAATGGGCAGTCGTCTGTACAAGCATCACGATCTTGGCATTATGGATCACATCACCTAATGCCGACCCCGATAACAGAAACCATACGCTAGAAAAACCGAATCCGCAGCATATCACGATCTAAAAAGCCCTTTTTAAAGGGCTTTTTTTATTGACCGCTTCAATCATCGTAGGTTGCACATTCATAAAAATAAAAAATGGAGGAAAGATGAAAGTGAGTGTTTTTCATTGACTCTTGAATTTAGATTGTGTACAATTCAATTGTAGAAAACATTAATAGAGCGAAAGAGGGTTATATTCATGTCAGAAGTTTTATTTACTGCAACGGTATCAGCTGTAGGAGGAAGAGAAGGTAAGGTTGTGTCAACAGATGGTGTACTAGAGCATGATGTAGCAATGCCAGGAACGCCAAGAGCGAAAAAGCTTGAGAAAGCAACGAATCCAGAGCAATTATTCGCAGCGGGCTATTCTGCATGTTTTGATTCAGCCCTTCAAATGGTCGCAAGACAAGAGCGTATCCGTTTTGAAAGTGAAGTAACGGCACATGTAAGCTTAGTCAAAGACAGTTCAGACGGCGGTTTCAAATTAGGTGTCAAATTAGAAGTAAAAGGAACTGGCATTGAGCAATCTGCACTTGATGAACTTGTTCATAAAGCACACGGCGTTTGCCCATACTCAAAAGCAACGCAAGGAAACATTGAAGTAGAATTAGTAGCTGTCGCTCAATAATAGACATCAAAAGGCTGAGGGAATATTCCCTCAGCCTTTTGATTGTGTTAATTTTTGCAAAAGCTCATGTAAAGAAGCGCGAAGTGTTTTCAGCTCTTCTTCTGATCTGCCTGTTCCAGACAGCATTTGAAATGGAATCGAAGTGGCCTTCTCTTGTAAAGCTTCTCCGTATTCTGTTAAACGAATTTGGACCGAACGCTCATCCTCTTTCGAACGTTCGCGGATGATGAGTCCATTTTGTTCCATTCGTTTTAGCATAGGTGTGAGTGTACCGGAGTCTAAATATAAAAGCTCTCCCATTGTTTTCACATTTAATGTCCCATGCTCCCATAACAAAAGTAGTGCCAAATATTGCGGGTATGTGATATTTAACTCTTCTAATAATGGTTTATACTGCTTCGTCATTTCTCTTGAACTTGCATATAACAAGAAACAAAGCTGATTTTCCAGCTTCATATGTTCAAATTCATTTGTCATATCTGTCACCAACTATTTTTTGTCATACTTATCATTGTATAAGATTTTCTTCCTTTTTAAAATAAATACAGACTAAAAATGAAAAATTCTTCAATGTGCCATAAATGTTTGAGCAACGAATAGAACGTGAAAGGTATAAGTAGAAGAAGGAGGAGATCAAGATGAAACCATTATTTACTGCAAAAGTAAAAGCAAAGCACGGAAGAGCAGGACATGTTCGTTCTGATGATGGTGTGCTTGACCACAACATTGTGATGCCAAACGCAAAGAAAGATGGAGAAACTGGTACGAATCCTGAACAATTATTTGCAGCGGGTTATGCGGCCTGCTTCGGAGGGGCGCTTGAACAAGTCGCCAAGAAGCAAGGTGTCGAAATTGAATCAGAAGTAGAAGGACATGTCAGTCTATTAAAAGATGAAAGTGATGGCGGTTTTAAACTTGGTGTGAAGCTGATTGTTTCCGCTAAAGGGCTTGACCATGACAAAGCGAAAGAGCTTGTTGAGGCTGCACATGAATTCTGTCCATATTCAAAAGCAACAAGAGGAAACATCGAAGTAGAGCTTGAAGTGGCGGAATCATGAAAAGAAAAAAGGGCTAAAATTTAGCCCTTTCTCAACAATCTACTGACACCTGCTGTGGAGCAGGTGTCTTTTTTAATATTCTTTCTTTTTGTCGTATGTGTCCCATGCTTCAAATGGAGCAAGGGTTTTTTGAAGGGTCAGCTGGTAAAATGGAATGTTTCTTGATTCGTATTCTTTATTGATTTCTTCATAAATAAAGGAGTCATCAAAACCAGAAGTCGCTGCATCCTTGTGCCCAGCGGCAAAATATACGGCCTTTGGTCTAGCCCAATAGATAGCACCAAGACACATTGGACAAGGCTCACAGCTTGTATACAAAATACAGTCTTCTAATTGGTATGTATGTAGTGTTTGGCACGCCTTTCGAATGGCTGTAACTTCTGCATGTGCGGTTGGATCATTACTCGTTGTGACATTGTTGCTTCCCTCTGCAATAATCTGACCGTCTTTGACAATGACCGCTCCAAAAGGGCCGCCTGTGCCACTATTTACTCCTTCTACTGCAAGATCAATTGCGCGTTGTAAAAAAGCTTCGTGATTCATTGTCTTCCTCCCTTTGTTCGACTGACTTCTCTAGTATAAACGAATCATGATAGAAAAGGAATCATTGTAGGAGGAGATCGAACAGGACAATTTACGGATAAAAAACCCCTGCCAAATGTTCAGCAGGGGAAGAGTGAGTTAATTATGCGTGCTGCGCTAGCTTTTTACGAGCGACTTCAGCAGCTGTCACCATGTTTTTCAAAGCAGCAATGGTTTCAGGTTCTTGTCTTGTTTTCAGTCCACAGTCAGGGTTGACCCAGAAGCGATCTGTCGGACAGACGTTCAGTGCATCATCAATGATTTTACTCATTTCTTCAACAGCTGGAACGCGCGGGCTGTGGATGTCATATACCCCAAGTCCAAGACCTTTCAAATACGGGTGTTTTTCTAAATAATCGAGGAACCCGCCATGACTACGTGAATGCTCAATCGTAATCACGTCTGCATCAAGGTCTTCAATCGTATCAACAATATCCTCGAAATTGCTGTAGCACATATGTGTATGAATTTGCGTTTCATTTTGAACAGACGATGTCGATAGACGGAATGACTCTGCTGCCCAGTTTAAGTATGCTGCCCAATCACTCTCTTTTAAAGGAAGACCTTCTCTTAGCGCAGGTTCATCCACTTGAATCACTTGAATACCCGCTGCTTCTAACGCTTCTACCTCTTTGCGTAAAGCAAAAGCGATTTGGAAGGCAATGTCTTTACGAGAGATATCTGTTCTTGGGAAAGACCAGTTTAAGATCGTGACAGGCCCTGTCAGCATTCCTTTGACTTTTTTCTCTGTTAAGCTTTGAGCGTAAACCGTCTCTTTCACTGTCATTGGCTCTGTAAATTCTACATCTCCATAAATGATCGGCGGCTTCACGCATCGTGATCCATAAGATTGAACCCAAGCGAATTTTGTAAAGGCAAATCCAGCGAGTTTTTCACCGAAGTATTCAACCATGTCTGTACGTTCAAATTCTCCATGAACGAGTACATCTAGGCCAATCTCTTCTTGAATATCAATCCATCTTTTTGTTTCTTTTTTAATAAATTCATCATACTCTGCATCTGTCCACTCATTTTTGCGCCATTTTTGACGAGCACTGCGCACCTCAGCTGACTGAGGGAAGCTTCCGATTGTTGTGGTTGGAAGAAGCGGCAGTTCAAGAGATTCATTTTGAATGCGTAGTCGTTCTTCAAAAGCAACTGGACGTTTAAAATCTTTTGATGAAAGGCTGTTGCGCTCTGCTGTCAGGTCCGCATTCGTTCCTTTCGCGAATTCTTTTAACGTCAGAAGTGCTTCATTTGCTGCATGGATGTCTGCATCAATGGCAGCTGCTCCTTTTGATAAGCCTTCTTTTAATAGCGTTAATTCAGCCAGCTTTTCAGTGGCATAAGAAAGTCCGTTTAATAGTTTTTCTTCAAGCTGTTCGCTCGGATGTTTTGCAACTGGTACATGTAGCAGGCTGCTTGAAGGCTGTAGCCATACTTCTTTTGGCTGCACGTCAGCAATCACTTCAGAAATAAACGATAATCTTTCTCCTAGATCTGATCTCCAAATATTTCTGCCGTCGATGATACCGGCTGCTAAAATTTTATCTTTTGGGAAGCCGTGTTTTTTAAATTGTTCAAGGTTTCGTCCTTGATCATGGACAAAATCAAGACCGATGGCTTCAACAGGATACGTCACAAGCTCTTCATAGGCATCTACTGAGTCAAAGTATGTTTGAAGGAGAACGTTTAAGGCAGGTACAGCTTTTTTAATCGTTTGATAGATGGCTTTTACTGCTTTCACGTCTTCACTTGAAGCTGTGACTAAAGCAGGCTCATCAATTTGAACCCATTTTACACCGGCTTCTTCAAGCTCTTTTAACAACTGAGTATAAAGCGGCACTAGGCGTTGCTGAATCTCTTTCACTTCATTGGCTTCATAGCCTTTAGAAAGTGCGACAAATGTATAAAGGCCAAGAACGACAGGTTTTGTTTCAACACCAAACGCTTTTTTCACCTTTTCGTATGCTTCAAGTGGTTTGTTATGTGTGAGTTTGAATTCTGTGCTTTTTTCGTATTCTGGAACGATGTAGTGATAGTTTGTATTAAACCATTTTGTCATTTCACTTGAGACAGCATCTTTTGTTCCTCTTGCCATCGCAAAGTATGTATCTAGCGGGTCTTTCAAGCTGCGGAAGCGCTCTGGAATCCAATTGAACATAACGGCAGTATCCAGCACGTGATCATAGAAGGTAAAGTCTCCAGAAGGAACAACGTCAATTTGTTGATCAATTTGAGTTTTAATAGCGGCTAAAAATTGTTCATCGAGTGTGCTTAAGAGGGTTTCTCGGTCAGTTTGACCTTTCCAATAAGACTCAAGTGCTTTTTTCCATTCTCTGTTTAAACCAATTCGCGGGAAACCTAGATTACTTGTTTTAACAATTGTCAATTCCAATTCCTCCTCTAAATATAAAAAGACACTCACACTCATGGTTAAGATTGATGAGGGCAAATGTCTGGTTTAAAAAGACAAAATGTGTGTGCGAAAGAAGGCGTAAGTATCAATGACGAACGCTTTTCCGACATCTCCTATCAACCGTAGGGGGTTTGATGTGATAGAGCGGCTGGTATCCTGGCTCGCGAATCTGCAAGCTTTTCATCCTTCCCATCTTAATGACAGTGGATTATTAACGAAAAGCTCTCCTCACTTACAGTGGCGGGACCGCGCCGGATTTTCACCGGTCTTCCCAATTAAAATTCGATGTGTGATCGAATTACCGACTCTCAAACTATGAATTTATTGTGTTCGATTATATAACGTTCACTTCATTTCGTCAAAGTAAATTTTGAATAATTTTAATTAAAAAAATCCTGAGAAAATTCTATCTTTTCTCAGGACCTAACATGTACCTATAGAGACAAAAGTTCTGCTTCCAATGTTTTCTCAAGAAGCACATCTGGTGCAGTTAAATATAAAAACCCGTTTCCTACAAGGGTTTTCGATTGTTTTAGCGGAAGGGTTCTCCGTACGAGTTGAGCATATACCTCAGGTTCTGTCAGCTTACGCTGGAACGCTTCTTCTTCGGCATTTTTAATAATGGCGAGTGCACCGCTCACATGAGGGGCAGCCATGGAAGTGCCTGTTAGTCTTCCGTATTTATGGTTAGGGAGAGTGGATAAAATGTCTTCACCTGGAGCGACGAGGTCGATTTCTTTATTCGCATTGGAGAATTCAGAGGATTCTCTTGCAAGAGAGACAGAGCCGACGGCAATGACCTCGTTGTATGCAGCTGGGTAGGAGAACTCTTCAGTACGCTCGTCTCCGTCACCTTCATTTCCTGCTGCGCAGACAACAAGCACACCGCTGCTTACCGCATGTTGGATAGCCTTTTGCAGTTCTGGTTCATTGCTTGGCCCACCGAGAGACATGGAAATGATATCAACCTTCTGTTCAACCGCATAATTAATGCCATTGATAATCCATTCGTATTTCCCGCTGCCATTTTTCCCTCCAAGAACTTTCACAATCAACAGCTTGGCTTCAGGGGCAACACCTAAAATGCCACCATTTTGATCCGTTGCTGCAATCGTTCCTGATACATGGGTACCATGTCCGTTGTAGTCTTTTACATTCTCAGCATCTCCATTGTCATCATCGGTAAAGTTTTTTCCTCCGATAATCTGATCTTTTAAATCGGGATGCTCCGTGTCGCAACCTGTATCAAGGACAGCAATGGTTATGCCTTTTCCTTTGAAGCCACTTGACCAAAGTTCGGGTGCTTTAATCTCCTGAATACTTTCCGGCGTCTCTTTCGCTTCCATCACATTGGCTTTTACTTCATACGGAATTAAGCGAATTTCACCTTTCATAAGAAAGCCCTCCTTATTTTGTTTTCAAAGTAGATTCAGGTTGCGTAATGTTATTGTATAAAACAAATGTTTGATCGGAAAGGGTCAATTGTAATAATTTTTCAAATAATCAAATAATTATTCATTGTGCAGTTCTCCTCATATCTTGCCGAAAGAAGTCACCTTTTGAGGAAAACTCTTAGTATCATATGAAAAAGAAGGAAATGCTGCATAGTGAGCTTGCACCTGTATAGATGAAAATGGGTGAAAAGAACTAAAAAAGGCAGAGCGAAAAAGCAATCATATAAAAAGATAGATGATGACAGAAAAGAAAAAGGTACATGCCATGTGCGGATGATTGTTTTTCCATTATAATGATCGAAAGAATTTAGAATGTAAAAAGTATTTGACATTTTTTAAGTGGATGATATGATTGAAATGTAAAAAGTATTTGACATTTTGATTGGGAGGGGACTAACCGTTGGATGTTGTAAAAGTCGTGTATTCAGTCATCTTATTAGTGGTCGGATTGTTTATCTTTATCGCGCCTATGATTCAAAAGGGTGATGAAAGAAAGAGATTTATCTACTCAAAAGCTCAATCGTATGCATTTATGGTGGTCATCGGTATGCTTTTATTAGAAGTCGCAAAGTCTATATTTTTAACGACCCAGGGGAACAATTCTGATAAGGGGTTTGGGATTTCTCCCATCATGTTCCTAACTGTGATTTCGGTCATATATTTAGTTACATTACTCATATACAGAAAAAAATATGGTGATTAAATTGCAAAATCATATAAGAGAACTAAGGAAATCCATTAAATTATCCCAAGAAGAACTTGCTAAACGGTGTAAGGTCTCGAGACAAACCATCAATGCCATTGAAAACGATAAGTACGACCCTACTTTACAATTAGCCTTTGACATCGCCTCTGTTTTGAATACGACTGTAGATGAGCTTTTTGTCAGTCAACCTAAAAAGAAGTAAGGGACCAGCCTCAGAAAAGAGGCTTTTTTTGTTGATTTGTGTAATGTGAAAGGATCAGCTGAAAATAAAAATCAACCATATTACATAACAATTCCTCATTCATGAAAAATAAGATATGAAGATTGTGACTGTTCCAATGGAGAAAGGCAACATATAATAATGGAAAGACAAGCTTGCCTTTTAGATAGGAGAGATAGAGATGAACAAAGGGAAGATACTCGTGGTCGAAGATGAAAAGAAAATTGCAAGAGTGCTGTCATTAGAACTTGAATATGAAGGATATGAGGTCACAGTCCAAGATACAGGGATGAAAGGGCTCCAGGCGCTCGAGGAGGAGAGTTTTGATTTAGTGCTTCTAGATGTCATGCTTCCAGAATTAAGCGGACTTGAAGTGCTTAGAAGGGTTCGAAAGACAAATACGGCAACACCGATCATTTTGATTACCGCAAGAGGAAGTGTTCCCGATAAGGTCAGCGGTCTTGATCTTGGGGCAAACGATTATATTACAAAACCCTTTGACATAGAAGAATTATTAGCGCGAATTCGTGCACAGCTGAGGTTCAATCACAATGCGCAAGAGGAAAAGGAAATTGAGCTAAGTATTGCAGATTTAACGGTGAATGAGAAAACAAGAGAAATTCAAAGAGGCGGTCAGACGCTTGAGCTGACACCGAGAGAATATGACCTGCTTGTTCATTTATTGAAACATCAACAGCAAGTGCTCACAAGAGATCAGCTTTTAACAGCTGTTTGGGGTTTTGACTATTTTGGTGACACGAACGTGGTTGATGTCTATATTCGCTATTTAAGGAAAAAAATCGATTACCCGTTTGAAAAACAATTGATTCACACAGTGAGAGGTGTGGGTTATGTGATGAAAGGATAAAGCATGAGATTAAAAAATAAGATCCAGCTTTATACATCGTTGTCCTTGTTTTTAATGGTGCTACTGTTTCATACAGCGATTTATTTTATTTTTTCGATGACCTTGACGCAAAAAGATATGTCCAGACTGTCGGAAGTAGCTGAAAATATTGCGATTGCACTAAAGAAGTCAGAAGAAGAGGGCCTTCCATCTTCAGAGCTTCTGAAAGCGTATCTGCCTCAAAATGGTATGATCCGTGTCGTCACAGAGAAAGGTGAATCAAAGCTGACCGTCACGAAGGAATCTACGTTTAGCTCACTTCCTTTTACATACGAATCTGGTCAGACAGCAGAAATTCAAGAATACAATAAGCATATGATTGCGTTTGCGGCTATCCCTGTCATTTGGACAAATGGGGACATTGTGTCGCTGCAAGTATATGAAGAAATTGAAAATACAGAAGAGAACTTGGCGTTATTAAAAATGATTTTAATCACTACTGGCGTTTTGTTTATTGTGCTTTCTTATTTTGCAGGCCACATTTTAACGAAACAAATTGTCCGCCCAATTAGCCGAATGACCAATACGATGAAAGCAAGTATGAGAGAAAAGGCATTTAAACGAATTGAATTAACAGGCGATTCAAAGGATGAACTGTATCAAATGGGTCAAACCTTTAATGAAATGGCCGAAATTCTCGAGAAACATTATGAGAAAGAACAGCAATTTTTACACGATGCTTCTCATGAATTGAAAACACCCATTACCGTCATCATGAGCTACAGCAATTTACTAAAACGCTGGGGGCAAAGCCGGCCAGAGGTCGTAGAAGAATCCTCTCAAGCCATTCATGATGAGGCGAAAAAAATGAAAAGGCTGACAGATCAACTACTCACACTGGCGAAAAATGGGCAGCCGCTTTACTTGGACATGAAGCCGGTTGATCTTGGTCAATTGTGTAGCCAAGTCGGCCATACACTTGAAGTGGCAACCAGTCGAACCATCCTTACTCATATACAAACAGATCAGCCTGTGATTGCTGAAGGAGACGAAGAGAAGATCAAACAGCTTTTGACCATCTTGATTGATAATGCGGTTAAATATAGTGCAGAGCCAGTTGATGTGAACTGCGGACGAGCAGGAGAGAAACCGTTTATTTCGGTTGTAGACAAAGGAATTGGCATAAAAGAAGAGGATCTGCCGAAAATCTTTGACCGCTTTTTCCGTGTGGATGAAGCGAGAAACAGTGAGACGGGTGGGACTGGACTTGGCCTGTCAATTGCGAAGCAAATTGCTGAAGAGCATGGGGCTGAGCTAAAGGTAGACAGCCGTATCGGTGAAGGAACCGTGATGACCATTCTTTTTCAGAAATAAGTAGGTCTTTTCTCATCAATTTCTCATTTCCTCCTTATAAAATAGGAAATAGGAAGGAGGCGCTGCATGTCTAAAAAAATGAAAATGCTGCTTACACTCGCAGGATGTCTTTTCATTCTTGCGGCCTTTGCAATGCTCATGATTCAAACCATTGACAAAAAAATATTAAGCGAAGCAGACATTAAAAAAATCATCGCAAAAGACTACAATGGAAACATCACAAACATTGATTTGATCAATCATAAACAGGACTATACATTGACGCTTGAAAATTCAAATGGCATCTATCAAATCATTGCATCTTCCTCAAGCGGTCAAATGAAAGAGATGAAACAGTTAAAGAGCTATCAAAAACCAAATGAGAAAAATGCCGAACTTCAAGCAGAAGAAGCGGCAGTGAAAAAAGTGAAGGGTACTGTGATTCAAAAGAAAGAAAAATCGGATCGCTTTATCTTTACGATTCAATCAAAAAAAGAACTGTATCAAGTGGATGTTGAGAAAGACACGTTCAAGGTGATTGAAGCAGAAAAGAAAAAGCCAACCTCTAAAGAAAAGAAGCTCACAAAAATAACGGTAGAAGAAGCCATTCAGATTGCCGTAAAAGAAGTGGGCGGCACAGTGGATGATGCAGATCTTGAAACTTTTAGCGGAATGCTCGTGTTTGAGGTAGAGCTCGATTTGCCGGATGGGAGAGAGGCAGAGGTATTAGTGAATGCCTATACAGGAGATATTGAAGGCATTACGTACGAAAACTAATCATTTTCTCATGATTTTCTCATCTTCCTATCCTTCCTTTATCATCTTGTTTTTTTAAGATAAAGGAGAAATCAAACAGAGGAGGAATGAAATATGATAAAAAAAGTACTAGTCGCTACAGCATTCACAGGAGCCCTTGTCGCAGGTGGTTTCACCCTTCAAGCGCAAAATACAAATCAAACGGCAAATGCCGAACAAGTGGTGCAAAAGAAATCTTCATTTGTCTCAAAGAAACAGGCTGAAAAAGCAGCATTAAAAGTTGTGAAAGGCTATGTAGATGATGTAGATCTTGAGCGTAAAAAAGGAAAATGGGTATATGAGGTCGAGATTAAAAAAGGCGGCTTTGAATATAAAGTATATGTCGATGCCAAAACAGGCAAAGCGCTCAATGATCCAGTCAAAGAAAAGAAACAAAATGTAAAAATCACCAAAAAACAGGCTGAACAAATTGCCCTTGCAAAAGTAAAAGGAACAGTCACAGATTCAGAATTAGATAAAGAAAATGGTGTGTACTTGTATGAAATTGAAATTACGACACCAAGCGGCGAAGAAGTTGATTTTGAGATTTCCGCTAAAACAGGCAAAATCCTCAAGCAAGAATGGGACGATTAAGGTATAAATGAACCTTACACTTTTATGTGTAAGGTTTTTTCATTGGGACAAACTACTGGAAAGGAGGCGAGAGAATATGATGAAGAAAAAAGAAGAAGAACAGACGATGGATCGTGCGGAATATGTTCCCCATCCTGATGGAGAAGGATATGCTTTGTTTTTGCATGATTCCTTTCATCTCCTCTCCCAAGAGGATATGAATCAGCCAGAAGAGGAATAAAAGACATGAAAGGGCGATGGTCAACTTGTCGATCGCTCTTTTTTTGAAAAGAAAGCGAATACATCAGGAAACTTGGCATCTTGCTTATTGACATCATTGCGCTTTTTCTGTAATCTCAGTGTGTCAACAATATGAGACTTCGTTAGGTGAGGCTCCTGTATGGAGATACGCTGCTGCCCAAAAATGTCCAAAGACGCCAATGGGTCAACAGGAATCATCGACATAAGGTGATTTTTAATGCAGCTGGATGAATCCTATGCCATACAGTGCTAAAGCTCTACGATTGAAGGAGCAAGTGTTTATTTGTCATGCTTACAAAGCGCCTTCATTCGGTTGAAGGTGCTTTTTTATGAGAAAAGGAGGTGTGGGGATGGATCATCCCGATTCGAGACACATAGAGAGTATGTCAAAAGATCAGATTGACACATCAGATAGAGGAGATCCTGACCCCCGCACAATCTAAGGGATTCGGGTATCTCCTGATTTTGGGGAGGTAACAGCGATGATACAGAACATTACGTACGATGAACTCATTTTACGCATCATTATTTTACTAAGAGATGGAAAACGTAAAGAATTTAAAAACATTATGGAAGAACTGCAGCCTTATGATATGGCCTACTTATTCAAGGAGCTTCCAGAAAAACATCGCGGCCGCTTTCTCAGCTTTTTAACAGTCGATGACGTGACGGAAATGATGGGTGAACTGGAGCGGGAATATCAAGAGATTGTTCTTGAAAAAGTAGGGAAAGACAAAGCCACCTTCGTCACAAACAAAATGGATAACGATGACCTTGCCAACTTGTTTGATGAGATGGAGGATGAGCTGAAGGATCAGCTTTTATCTAACATGGAAGCAGAGGAATCCAAGGCCGTCCAGCTTCTCATGAATTACCCTGCTGAGACAGCAGGCCGGATCATGACCAATCGGTACGTTTGGATTCCGCAGCATTATACGGTTCAGGATGCCGTGGTGAAGCTGAAAAGCTTTGCTGAAATTGCCGAATCGATCAACTACTTATATGTCATAAATGATCAAAAACAGCTTGTAGGGGTACTCTCATACAGGGATCTTATTTTAGGTGAGCCAGATGAAAAAGTGCAGGATCTTATGTTTACAAGAGTCATTGCCGTTGGTGCCTTTCAAGACCAGGAAGAAATCGCAAAGCTCATTGAACGATATGATTTCCTTGCCATCCCTGTTGTAGAAGAGAACAATGTCTTAGTCGGAATTGTGACAGTCGATGATATCATTGATGTTGTGATTCAAGAGGCAGGAGAAGACTATGAAAAGTTTGCTGCCTCTGGTAAAGATATCACGTTCGACACACCGGCATTTGTGGCGGCATACCGCCGTCTTCCATGGCTCATTTTGCTCTTATTCATTGGGCTGATTTCAGGCAGTATCTTAAATTATTTTGAAGATACCCTGCAGCAAGTCGTTGCTTTAGCATTCTTCATGCCGATGATTGCAGGTATGACAGGGAATACAGGGACACAGTCTCTAGCGGTTGTCATTAGAGGATTGTCAAAAGAAGAATTAACGAAAAAAACCATTATGCGCTTGATTTTCAGAGAGCTGAGAACAAGTATTTATATTGGGATTGTTTGTTCAATCATTATTACGGTCGTTGCCATGGTATGGCAGGGCAATATGATTTTAGGTTTTGTTGTTGGTTCCTCGCTTCTTGCAACACTGATTATTGGGACGATGGCAGGTACGGTCGTGCCGATTATTTTACACAGATTAAATGTCGACCCAGCCATTGCATCTGGACCGCTGATCACAACATTGAATGATATTTTATCCTTACTCATCTATTTTGGAATTGCAACAGCATTTCTTCATACACTGATGTAGTCAAAAGACTGTAAAATGTAACGTTTTACAGTCTTTTTTGAATAAAGATTGCATATAGCGCTTCCATCCTTTACATTTTAAGGAGAAGGTGGGAGAGAAAAATGAAGAAGTTGTTATTCATTTTCATGTGCATTGTTTTGCTAAGTGCATGTTCAAGAGAAGACGAGGGGAAAGACAGAAGACTTGTGGCATCAGAGCATATGCTAGAAGCGATAACTGAAGGAAATAAACGAAAAATGGAAAATGTCTATGTCGAAGGCGCAGTCCCAAGCCCAAATGACATTCTTAAATCGAAAAAGGAATGGGGAATTGAGACGCTTTCTTATGAAGATTTCCAATTGGAAGAAGCCAGCATCCATGTCTTTCATGCAAATTATAAAGATGTAAACACTGGAGAAAAAAAGGCGCTTGCCTTTCGGGTGAAAGAAGATCCTGAAAAAGGCGGCGTACGAATTGACTTTGTAGGGGTTGTTGAAGGAACTGACGCTTCATCTAAATAAAAAGAATCGTTCATATGCTTGGCATAAGTTGAGATAATGTAAAAGGATAGAAGAGCTGAAAGAATGTCGCTCTATCTATCCTCTTTTTTATCACACATGTTCTTATTAATGAAAACAATGATCTGTCTCAGATCACATATTCGTAATGCCTATTAACTCCATAAATTGTGACAGAGCACTGGTCATGTACGAATCACGTCGCCTGATCAACACAGTGGGTACGATTCGATGTGGTTCTGGTAACGGATGACAGGTGAATTTGCCTTCCCCCCGAGATTCAACCATAGATTTTGGTAATATAGTCACTCCCAGCCCGCTTTCAACACATTTAAGGACGCCCTCTAACGTACCATATTCCATGACCTTCATAGGAGGATAGCCGTTGTTCTCTAGCCACTTTTGCCATCGTCCTAAATAAATACAATGGGCGAATGACGAGAGCAACGGCTCATGTAAAATAGATTCTACCTGGAATTGCTCCGTGGAGTAGCTTGTAATGAGAACGAGGGATTCTTCCAATACAGGATACTCGATGATTTCTGGATGAAGAATTGGCCCATCTACCAAGGCCCCGTCTACTTTGTAGTTGAGGATAGCGCTAACTTGGTCGACTGTAGGTGCCATATACAAGCTCAATTCTACTTGTGGAAATGTTTTGTGATATTCTGTGAAAATGCTGGGCAATCTTGTAGATGCGGTGGACTCTATAGATCCAATGTGTAAAGATCCCCGCGGAGTAGAGGAAAGCTTTACTGCTTCTATCGCTTCTTCGTAATCATATAGCAATTTATTTACATAGGGCAGCAGTTCACGTCCTGCAGGCGTTAAAGATATTTTCTTATGATATCGATAGAGAAGAGGTACACCTAACTCTTGTTCAAGACGTTGGATTCTTGCGGTGACATTGGACTGCACATAATTTAATTTTTGAGCAGCTTTTGTGATGCTTTGTTCAATGGCAACGGCTTTAAATACTTCCAAAGATTTAATATCCAAACTAACTCTCCTTTTTTGCATCACAAATTGTGATGATCTATATGCTGTTTTTTGATTTTACGTGATCCAATGAAGTATGTAAACTAAATGATAGAAGAGGTTGATGCTCATTGCGTCCCTTTTATCTGATTGAGAGGAGAAAATGAGATTTTCTTAGCTGTGGCAATTAAACGTTTCCATTTAATAAGGAGGGGAATCGATTGATTTCAAAGGTAAATATCGAAGAAAAATTTTCGCAAATAAATGATTATTGGAATCCTAGAATAGGTGGAGAGTTGAATGACTCATACATGAAAATGGTGAAAATTAAGGGTGAATTCATTTGGCATCACCATGATGATGAGGATGAAATGTTCTTTGTGTGGAAAGGCAACCTAGTCATCCGTTTTAGGGATAGGGAAATAACGCTTAATGAAGGAGAATTTCTTGTGATTCCAAAAGGAGTTGAACATCAGCCCATTGCTGAAGAAGAAGTTCACTTGCTCTTAATTGAACCCAAAACGACGCTAAACACGGGGAATGTGCTCAATGAACGAACTGTTTCGATTCCTGAACAAATTTGAAAAACTAAATCGTTAAAGATCAAGTATCTTAGGTGATAAATAGTTGAATGGTTGTTTTAGCTAATAACGAGGCTGCAATTGCTGCCTCGTTTTGTTGCTTCAATGATTCAGATGAGCTGTAACGCATTTGCTTTCACTACCTGAAATAAACTCTTCAGCAAGAATCGGTTTGTGCTTTCATCGTTTCATATTCAGGACGATCAGATACTAAGTCTATTTTGCTGAGTAAGCGATTGTTATTTAGTTCATCGATTCTTGTACCGGAAGTGCGCGTTAATTTGACCTTCCAGCATCTTTTTCTTATATTGTCCGCTTTTTAATGCCTGTTCTTTTTTCTTCATGTCTTTTAAAATTTCCGCTGTCTGCACACCATCTTCCCGTTTATTGGCGATATCCATTAAACGTTCTACATCAGAAAAAGAATATTTTCGTGTGCCTCTTGTTGAGCGCTGGGGGTAGATGAGTTTCCGTTCCTCATAATATCGGATTTGCCTGACGGAAAGCCCTGTTAATTCACTGACAATCCCGATTGAAATGACTTTTTTATCTTTATAAGATACATCTTCCTGCGTCATATCCTCACCCCTGCAAGTCTTTTCTTCATATTATATCGAAAAGTCAGTAAAAAAACCTAACGTTTGTTAGATAATATAACACAAAAATGAAAAAAGTGAAAAACAATGGAAGGAAAA
Organism: Bacillus sp. XT-4; assembly: GCF_050864245.1. Taxonomy (NCBI): domain Bacteria; kingdom Bacillati; phylum Bacillota; class Bacilli; order Caryophanales; family Bacillaceae; genus Bacillus; species Bacillus sp. XT-4. The sequence continues at coordinate 484,278 of NZ_JBPAFI010000002.1, read as the reverse complement.
TTAACATATAACGTGCAAATCATATCACGTGAACATATGATAATAAAAAGAAAAAATGAGGAGGAGGCGCACTTGATGGAGAAAACACAGATCATCCGTATGGCAAAAGAAATCATCGCATTAGATGTGAAGAGGGATGAACTGCTGGAGCAGTTCATGCAGGCTGCGGGTCAGAATGCACATGCTCTTCTTAGAGCCGTACAAAATGATTTGTATAAAAAGTCCTCATAAGCACCCGATCCATATCCATTGATAGGAGGGGAGATGTCGTGCGGCGTATATTAAAAGAAGCTTTAGCGAAAGAAAGACATTATTATACGAAGCAGCTTTGCTCACTTGGGGTGTATAGCCCTGATATGACCAAGAACATGACAATTAGTGACTTAAAAAAAGAGTATCATTTCTTTTTCAACAAAACAGATCGCTATCTTTAACATCCCTTATCATGTGCGTTGTCACATGAAGGGTTCTTTTTTTGTGTGTTTAATATTATAGCAATATTGAATTTTGTAGAAATTTGACGAATCAAATGTAAGGAAATATAGAGCCTTTACAGATTATGTTAAAATTTGTCGTAACATGATGGTTTGCTGGAAAAGCTTTTTTTCGAGATGATTGTGAAAAATAAGAAGGATTTTAAAAGTTTATATCGAAATCTTATACATAACACGAATGGAGTCACTTATGTGGTTGAAAGGGTTTTCAAAAACGTACTTCTATTTTTTACGAAAGGCTCCAACTGCACCGCAAGAAAGCCTTGAAGTTAAAAAAATATTATAAGAGGTAGATATGTGATGAGACTATCGTTTAATGAAGAAGAAGTAGAACGTTCAATGACGCTTTACAAAGTTTTTGCAAGGGCATTTAAAAGCGTTTCCGAACACAGTATTAGAGACAGCAAGGAGCATGGATTTAATCCAACTGAATTTGCCGTTCTCGAATTACTGTATACGAGAGGTGCTCAAAAACTTCAGCAAATCGGCTCAAGACTCCTGCTTGTCAGCGGGAATGTGACGTACGTAATTGACAAGTTAGAACGAAATGGTTTCATTGAAAGAGAACAGGACCCAAAGGATAAGCGGTCAGTTTATGCCCATTTAACGGATAAAGGGCGCAGTTATCTGGATAAAATTTATCCAATCCATTCTCTTCGAATTGCGCGGGCGTTTTCTGGTCTTTCGCGTGAAGAACAGGAGCAATTAATTAGTCTGCTGAAAAAAGCAGGTATTCACAGTCAGCATTTGTTATTTAGATAAAACGAAAAGGTGCCATGGTTGGCACCTTTTAGATTGTTGACAAAGGGCTAAAATGAACTTGATTTTAGCCCTTTGTCTTCTTTTTAGCCCAGCGTGATAGAAAACCTTTGCAGTCTAGGAAGGACGAGTACTGGCGCGGAGCGAATTTGTCATTCGTGAGCACCAGCACGCAGGACTGACAAAGAATGCGAGGGTTTGTCTACACGCTGAAAGGTGCCATGGTTGGCACCTTTTTTATGTATCTAGCTGATGAGCAGGATAGGCGATAAATTTTTCAATATCACTAGCTGGAAGTGGCTTGGCATAATAAAAGCCTTGTAGATCGTCACAGCCCTGCGCAGATAAAAGTTGCGCTTGTGCAAAAGTTTCAACACCTTCAGCAATGACTTCTAGAGATAGCTGGTGCCCCATTGCAATAATAGCCCCTGTGATTTGCTCAGACTTTGAATCGCTCAAAATATCCTCGATAAATGATTTATCAATTTTCAGGCGGTGAATCGGCAAATCCTTCAAATAGCTTAAAGAGCTGTGGCCTGTACCAAAATCATCAATACTAATACGGACGCCAAGTTGTTTTAGAGATGTCAGTACTTGTTTTGACTGCTTGATGTTGTCCATTGTCATGCTTTCTGTCACTTCAAGCTCAAGAAGTGATGGTTGAAGGTCGTATTTTTTTAGCGTTAGTTTAATCAAATCAATTAAGTCTTCAGAGTTAAACTGCTTAGCAGATAAATTGACCGCTACAGGAATTTTCAATTGCTTGTCATACCACAATTTTGCCTGCTGACATGCCGTGTCAATGACCCACCTTCCAATATCGATGATCAGGCCGGATTCTTCAGCAAGTTCAATGAAAGCCTCGGGTGATTTTAGAGAACCGTCTGGTGCTTTCATTCTTAAAAGGGCTTCAACACCTGTCATCTGTCTTGTTTTGGCGCTGATTTGCGGCTGATAATGAAGCACAAACTGCTTTCTTTGAATGGCATCTCGTAGCTCCAGCTCGCGATTGAGTCTGTCCTCACTCAATCTCTCCATAGATTCAGTAAAAAATTCATAGCGGCTTTGTTTATGTTTCTTTGATAAATACATGGCCATATCTGCTTTTCTCATCAATTCCATACCATTCTTTCCGTTTTGCGGAGAGATGGCGATTCCAATACTAATGGATGTAATGAGCTGATGGTTTTGAATGAAAAAAGGACGTTCAAATTGGCGAATGATGTTTTTCAAAAGCTGTTCAATTTTATGTGTGTTATGCTCCATGTGAGGAAAGATCATTAAAAATTCATCCCCGCCAATTCTTGCAATAAAGCCATTGTCAGGCAAACATTTGGTTAGTCTGTTTGCGGCGGCTTTCAACAGCAGATCGCCTATGTTATGACCAAGGGCATCATTAATAATTTTAAACCGATTTAAATCAAGAAAAAGAACTGCCGTTGACGTTTTTGTCTCTTCTTGAGCGGATAAAACATCATTTAAATGATTAATTCCGTGACGACGGTTCGGAAGTTCAGTTAGTGCATCATAATGTGCCATCACATGAATTTCTTTTTCAGCAATCTTCTGCTGGGTTAAATCCTTAAAAACGAGATAAATGCTGTCAAGTGTATGGTTGACGTGTACGGGTATGTATGTAACATGATAATAATAAAAACGATCTGCTGCTTTCAGTTCTGCTTCACGCGTAATTGCTTTTTTTGATTGATAAATAAAGTCTTCCCACATCTCAGTCGGCATGACGTATTGACTCACATCATCACCAATCCAGGAATTGCACATTTTCAAAATGTGTTTGCCTGGGTCATTCGCAGATATCACTTTTCGATCAACAGATAACACGATAATCCCATCTATATTATGTTTGATCAGTGATTGGAACCGCTGTTCATTTTCTTTTAGCTGATCTGATTGTGACATAATCCGGTGATCAATATAGGCGCCGAAAATCATGAGTGATTGGACGATAAGTGTCATCAGGCCGATGAAAATCGACAGGCTGAATGGTGACATTTCAAGAGAACCACCCGCAGCGACCTGACCATCTGAATGAAAAAACATCGTCGAAGACGCCATGCCAGTGTAATGCATGCCCGCAATAGCACCGCCCATCATCAGTGCACCCGCTATTTTTAACAGCTGATCCTCCCGCCTTTTCTCAGAGCGATGGAGCCGGAAAAAAAGGTGTAATGAAAAGAATGAAGCGAGCGCACCAATAAAAAACGAAAGAAAAAAGAGAACAGGGTCATAGCTGATGGTGACATTCGCCATTGATTCCAATCCGAGATAGTGCATGCTGCAAATAGCTGAGCCCATCGTGATCGAACTAATCAAAAGTCGTCTTGTGGAAAGTTGCTGCTGAATACATATTGAAAAAGCAATGAAAGAACCGATAAAAGAGGTCAAAATCGATAAAATGAGTAAGGGTGTTTCATATGTGATACCAGAGCGTAGATGAAACGCCATCATGCCAATAAAATGCATTGACCATATTCCCATCCCCATGATCATCGCACCAATGATCAACCATACTCTTTTCTTTGCGCCGCTCGACTGGATCACCCGGCTGGCTAATTGAAGAGCTGAGTAGGAGGCGACAGCGGCGACAGCGACTGACAGAAAGACAAGCCATCCGTTGTAGCTTCCTGTTAAATGTGTCATGTAAGAAAACCTCCTGTATCTAAAAACAGACATATACTTAATATATCGGATCAAGTGGCGCCTGTGTTCACTTTTCCTTTACTTAAAAAGGGCATTCAGCATTTTTTTTGACCATTTTTTATAGTAAAATCAAATTTAATGTAAAAAAACGAAGAAAAGTGAATCATTTTTGGTTTTTTATTCGTTTAATAGGTGGCACGGTACGATTTGCAAGCATAGCCTGTCAAACTGATTATGTGTGAAAGGGATTGATAAACATCGAAGATTTTATTATTTCATTAGCTGATGCCTTTAAGAATTTGTCGTACTTCGGCATCTTTCTTGCATTATGCATTGAATTTGTTCCTGCTGAAGTGGTGTTGCCTCTTGCAGGTTACTGGGTTTCAAAAGGGGACATGGCCTTCATCGGTGTTGTGGCTGCCGGTTCTATTGGCGGTGTGGCAGGCCCCTTGACCTTGTACTGGTTAGGGCGTTACGGAGGCAGACCCTTTTTAAATAAATATGGGAAGTATTTCTTTGTGAAACCTGAGTCACTTGATAAATCGGATGCCTTTTTTGAAAAGCATGGTGGATTTGTTGCGTTTAGCGGCCGGTTTATTCCAGGGGTCAGAACCCTTATTTCCATTCCGTGTGGGATTGCGAAGATGAATGTGTGGGTTTTTTGCCTGTATACGTTTTTGGCGATTACGCCAATTACATTTGTATATGTGTATCTAGGATTTGTCCTTGGGGAGAACTGGCAAGAGGTTGGAACCATTTTAGAACCATATGTATTGCCGATTGGAATTGGTATGCTCTTATTGTTTGTTCTCTACGTGTGGCTGAAACGAAGAAAAAGAAAAACAGAAACACCAACGGCTTAAACAATGGGTGGAGATAAAAAGTCACCTGTTGACAATCCGGGGTCTGTTGATTATGATATAAGTAATCTAAATATTCTTAATCCCACCAAAGGGGAGTAGCGTCCGGTTTTTACCGGAAACAAAGTCGTCATTACATGGAACCTCATTCCATCGGCTTTGTTGGCATGATTTACATATCACATGTCTAGCAAGACCTTTGCCATTTCAGGCAAAGGTCTTTTTTGCATTCATAAGCCTTTGTCTGTTGTGGGACAATAGATAAAAAATAAGGAGGAATGATGATGGATGCAGCAATTATTTTAGAGTACGGGTGGGTTCTTCTCGTATTGATTGGATTAGAAGGGATTTTAGCAGCTGATAATGCGCTGGTTATGGCTGTGATGGTCAAACACCTTCCTGAAAAACAAAGAAAAAAGGCATTGTTTTACGGACTTGCGGGAGCATTTGTCATGCGATTTGGTTCTCTTTTTCTTATTTCGTTTTTAGTAGATGTGTGGCAAGTTCAAGCCATTGGCGCAATTTATCTTCTATATATTTCGATTCACCATATTTTAAAATCGCACGTATTTAAGAAAAAGGAAGCAGACACAAACATGAAACAAAGCGGCTTTTGGGCAACCGTCGTGAAAGTTGAGCTTGCTGACATTGCATTTGCAGTAGATTCTATTTTAGCAGCTGTTGCATTAGCTGTGACTCTGCCAGCAACAAACCTTCCACAAATTGGCGGGCTTGATGGCGGTCAATTTATTGTCATTCTATTGGGCGGTATCATTGGTCTAGTGATCATGAGGTTTGCGGCGACTGTATTTGTGAAACTGCTTAAAACGAGACCAAGCCTAGAAACAGCAGCATTTGTCATTGTCGGATGGGTTGGCGTGAAGCTGACGCTCTATACACTTTCTCATCCAGCCATTGGGGTCGTGTCCTCTCATTTCATTCATTCAACATTATGGAAAGTCATTTTCTGGACGGTTCTTCTCGCAATTGCAGCATTTGGTTGGTTTTTATCAAGTCCATCAAGAAAAGGCGGCCAGCAAAACGAGGAAAAACAAGAGATGCGGCTGGAAGAGTAGGTTTTTTGAAAGAAATATCATTTCATTTTCATAACACGTATATTACAAAAAAGGGGGGATACCCCCTTATTTCTTTGCTTTTAAACGAAACGTTGTAAAGTAGATAAAGAAATACATGTCACAATTGAGTAACAGGAAATGAATTCCTCATTTCTTCCTTTGCGCTTCCCTCATAAATTAGCTATCATAAATGAGTAATATAGGGAGAACTGAGGTGAAACCATTGCTTAGCCTTTTGTTTAAAAAGGGAAAGAAAAAGCAAACATTAGAGCAGTCGGCAATCAACATCCAACAGGGTGATACCGAGCTGCAAAATGCATTAATCGAGCAATACAAACCATTTGTCGCTAAGACGGTTTCATCCGTTTGTAAACGATATATAGATGAAAAAGATGATGAATTCAGCGTAGGCTTAATTGCCTTTAATGAAGCGATAGAAAAATACTCTGCCGAAAAAGGCAACTCACTCCTTGCATTTGCGGAGTTAATTATTAAAAGAAAAGTAATCGACTATATTCGAAAAGAAGCAAGAAACGCGCCAACGGTTCAAATGGACCTTCAAGAAAGTGAGAATGGCGAGTACTCGCAAAGCATGATTGAAGCAGAGCTTTCTGCAAATGAATATAGGCGTTTAATTGAACAAGAACATAGAAGAGAAGAGATTGAACATTTTAAAGAACGATTGAAAGTATATGGTCTTACGTTTCAAGAACTGCTTGAGCATTCACCAAAGCATGCGGATGCGAGACAAAATGCCATTAAAGTGGCCCATACACTCGTTAAGCACGATGAACTGAGAACCATTTTATTTCAGAAAAAACAATTGCCAGTCAAACAGCTGGAAAAGCTAGTGGAAGTCAGCCGCAAAACGATTGAGAGAAATAGAAAATATATTATTGCGATGGCGATCATTATGACAGGTGATTATGTGTATTTGAAAGATTACCTTAAAGGGGTGCTTAATTCATGAGAAGAGGCATTATAGTAGAGAAAAACAAAAAATATGTCACACTGCTGACCCCTGATGGACAATTTCTGCGGACAAAGTATGAACAGCAAGACTATGAAATCGGTCAAGAAGTGACGTTTCCGAATGAATCACGTCTCGAAAGAAAAAGAGCCGGTTTTTTTGACCTGCTTCGTTTACGTCCGTTAAATGCAGGAATTCTATCAATTGCAGCAATTATTGTCGTGATCTTCACTATGATGCCATCTTTCTCAAGTCAAAAAGCATATGCATATATGACGATTGACATTAACCCAAGTTTTGAGCTGAAACTCGATCACAATTATCAAGTGATCGGTGTCACTCCGCTGAATAAAGATGCGAAGCAAGTACTGGCCAGTATGAAAGATTTAGAAAAAAACGACATGACCAAAGTCGTGCAGGAAATCATCGATGATTGTGATAAAAAAGGATACGTGAACCACTCTAAAAGCATTTATATTTCAACTGTTTATGAAAACAAGCAGGATCATACATACAAAACAAACGTAAAAAGTAAAATCAGCACCATCTCGGGGGAATATCAAAAGCGCAATTATAAGCTAGAAACTGTGGAAGGTGACCTGGAAACAAGAGAAAAGGCACAAAAAGCAGGCATTTCAACAGGAACTTATATTAGAAATCAAGAAATGCAAGAAAACGAACAAGAGGACGTTAAAAAAGAAGATGAAGATCCAGCAGATGACGAGGCTGTCAAAGAAGAAGAGCCGAAAAATGCTGATGAAGATCAAAAAGACGAAGACAAAAAAGAAGATATAAAGACAGACGGTAGCGATGAGATGCAGCCGGATAAAGAGGCTCCAGAAGGCGAAGACAAAGAGCAGAAGGAAGTTGAGAGGGAAGAGCAAGGAGCTGTTCAAAAGCCTCACCAAACAAGCCCTAATCATGAAAATAAAGAGAAAAAGGGAAAAGAAGAAAAGGACCGCCCTTTTGAAAAAGACAAAGAGCAAAAAAAAAATCACTCGACTGATCCTGATGAAAAAAGACATCCAAATGGCACATCACGTGGTGATGCTGAAAAGCATGTAAAAAAAAACGACAGTGGTCAGAATCGTCCGTACGTCGAACGTAACAGAAATGACGTCAAACAAAAAGGGAAAAATACACCGCCTTCATACCGTGAAAACCGGGATGAGCCTACATATGAACAGTAAAAAAACGCCAGAATAGATCCGGCGTATTTCACCATGTCTTTATTTAGTTGAATGGCCCATTTGAGATTGCGCCTGCTGTACGAGTCTTTTTGTCATCTCGCCGCCAACAGAACCGTTTGAACGTGCGACTGTATCTGAACCGAGAGTCACGCCAAATTCTTGAGCGATCTCGTATTTAAATTGATCTAATGCTTGTTCTACTCCAGGAACAAGAAGTTGATTTCGATTTGCCATCACAGATTCCTCCTTTCACCTCATGTTTGTTGCGCCTTCTTATTTTGAAAAAAACAGCCTGCAATTATGCTGGCAATTGCTGCACAAAAAAGCCGAGGTGATGAAGGTCACCTCGGGCTCAGTTTTAAGCCTTTTTCAGCTGAAGCGTATTCAACATCATTTCTTGCGCTGTGCTTTGCAAGTGAGAAGTGAAAACGGAGAAAACTGTGGAACTGATAATGCCTTTAATCAATTGCCATTGCGGCTTCGTCAATTCTGTAAACTCTTCGTGGAGCTTGTCCGTCTGCTCTTCTGTCATTTCTCGTAAATTCGTTTCCTTTAATGGAAAATGTGTATGGTGATAAATAAAATCAAGGACGTGCGCATATGCTTCATAAAAACGGATGGGGCTGATAATATCATCCGTTCGATCTGTGATCGTATTAAATAAGGCAGATAAGATCATACGAATAGAATCAAAATCAAATACTGATTTTAAATCCCGGACAATTAATAAAATAACGACCTGATCAATGGAGTACTTCTTGCCAAGCTCTGGATGGCCGATCATATCTTTAATATCGCGCTTGATCCAGTTTTGAATGGCTGTCGATTTAAGAGAAGTCAGCTCACACAAGTTGCCAAGCTCAACGATTTCGTTCGTTGAAAGCCCGTGCTCTGATTTTTGCTTCCGCCGTTCGAGTTTTTCAAAAAACGAAGGGATTTTTAATTCATCATATTCATGTTCCTTATCGCTTTTTACAGATAAATTCAAAAGCTGAAGCGGAGTCAGATCTCCCTCGCCTTTTAGAGAATACAGAAGTCTCGTCATGTCAATTCTCGTTAATTTAAAAGTCACCATGTTCCACCTCATTTGTACGTCAAAAACGTGATTATTGATCTAATTCAACATCATAATCTCTTTTTAATGAAAATGCAAAATAAACTAAAATAGGACCGCTGCGTCACAATTTGTTCACTTTTTAGCGGATGCAAGTAGCGTAATCATTGAAATGACGAGGTTTGAGCCAGTATGATAAACATAGAAAACGATTCCTTTTTCCTTGCAATTTGAGACGTTTATTTTTATAATTTTATTAATAAGTTCAAATGAACTTAATATGACAGCGGAGGTTATGTATGGGTAAAAGAATATTTCTGTTTATATTAACGAACATTCTTGTTATCACTACGATTGGTATTGTCCTATCGGTTATTAGTGCAGCAACTGGTGTTGGTTCTTATATAGGAGCAGACGGAAGACTTAATATCCTTTATCTTCTTGTATTCAGTGCAGTTGTTGGTTTTGTAGGCTCGTTTATGTCACTAGCGATGTCTCGCTGGATGGCAAAAATGATGATGGGTGTGCGTGTGTTAAATCCAGAAAAGGATTCTTTAACATATGATGAGCAGCAGCTTGTTGACCGCGTTCACAGACTATCAAGAGCAGCAGGCCTTTCTAAAATGCCTGAGGTCGGTATTTACCAATCATCTGAAGTAAATGCTTTTGCGACAGGTCCTTCTAAGAGAAGATCGCTTGTTGCCGTATCAACTGGATTGCTTCATGAAATGGATGATGCAGCAGTTGAAGGGGTTATCGCTCACGAAGTCGCTCACGTAGCGAACGGTGACATGGTCACAATGACGTTACTTCAAGGAATCGTCAACACGTTTGTTGTCTTCCTTTCAAGAATTGCGGCATGGATCGCAAGCCGTTTCGTTTCACGTGAAGAGCTTGTGCCGATTGTTCACTTTATCGCTGTGATCGTCTTCCAAATTATTTTCTCTATCTTAGGAAGCCTTGTCGTGTTTGCATATTCTAGACATCGTGAATTCCATGCAGACCGCGGCGGTGCGGACCTTGCAGGAAAAGATAAAATGATTCATGCGCTTCGTTCACTAGAGGCGTATACATCAAGAATTAAAGATGATGATCAAGCAGCTGTTGCTACACTGAAAATCAGTGGTAAAAGAAAAGCTTCTCTTTTCTCAACACACCCTGATTTAAACGAAAGAATTAGAAGACTAGAAGCAAAATAAGAAAGATCAAAAGACATTCTGCGTAAGGATGTCTTTTTCTTTTTGATGAAAAAGTAAATAAAGCACAAAATACCTTTAAAATCTTCTCTCTTTTCATTAAAATGATAAAGTATTCGAAAAGAAAGATAAAAGAAGGAATAACCATGAATCCAATGAAAAAACTAATTGACCGGCTGTCGGCTTTTCAGCTGATTGCCCTTTACTATTTTCTTGCTGTGACTGTGTCGTTCATTCTACTCAGTCTGCCAGTGGCTCACCAAGAAGGAGTCAAATGGACATTTATTGATGCGCTATTTACAGCTGTGAGTGCTGTCAGTGTCACGGGTCTGACTGTTGTCGATACGTCACAAACATTTAGTGTGACCGGGATGTGGATCCTTGCATTTGTTTTGCAAATCGGTGGTATCGGCATTATGACACTTGGTACATTCGTCTGGCTGGTTATGCGAAAAAGGATCGGCATTAAAGAAAGAAAATTAATTATGGCAGACCAAAACCAGAGCAACTTATCAGGAATTGTAAAACTCATGAAGCAGGTCTTATATTTAATCTTGCTGATTGAGTTTGTAGGCGGTCTGATTTTAAGTATGTATTTTCTAAAGTATTACGATGTGCAAGGCGCTTTTTTACACGGATTTTTCTCTAGTATCAGTGCAACAACTAATGGAGGCTTTGATATTACAGGGAATTCGTTAATTCCTTATAAAGATGACTATTTCGTACAATTTATCACGATGCTGCTCATCATTTTTGGCGCTATTGGCTTTCCGGTACTTGTCGAAGTAAAGGATTATTTATTCAATCAAGACCGAAAACATGCATCGTTTTCATTGTTTACGAAAATTACAACGATTACGTTTGGTCTCCTTGTTGTCGTTGGGGCAATCGGGATTTATGCACTTGAAGCCCGGTTTACTTTTCTAGGGAAGAGCTGGCATGAAATCTTGTTTTATTCTTTGTTTCAATCAACAGCTACCAGAAGTGGCGGGCTTTCGACATTAGATATTACGCAATTGACAGAGCCGACACTGTTATTTTTATGTTTGCTGATGTTTATCGGGGCATCTCCAAGCTCGGTAGGGGGCGGAATTCGGACAACCACGTTTGCCCTTAATTTACTTGCTCTGTTTCATTTTGCGAGAGGAAATAAGTCCATTAAAATCTTTAAAAGAGAGCTTCATCAAGCGGACATTAATAAATCCCTCATGGTGACGATGATGGCCTTTATTTTAGTGTTCGGTGCTACGTTTCTGTTAACTTTATCAGACCATCATACACTTCTTGAAACTTTATTTGAAGTTTGTTCTGCCTTCGGAACAACGGGACTGTCGCTCGGAATTACGTCTGACTTGTCCGTATTTGGTAAGTGTATTATTATGGTCGTCATGTTTATAGGACGGATTGGAATTCCAAGCTTCTTGTATTTAATTGGCCGCCGGGAAAGTGAAGCGAATTATCATTATCCGAAAGAGCGTGTGATCATCGGCTAACCAGCATTCCTACTGAATGCTGGTTTCAGCGTGTAGACAAACCCTCGCATTCTTTGTCAGTCCTGCGTGCTGGTGCTCACGAATGTGAAATTCGCTCCGCGCCAGTACTCGTCCTTCCTAGACTGCAAAGGTTTTCTATCACGCTGAAAAGAAGACAAAGAGTTAAAATAACGATCATTTTAACTCTTTGTCGACAATCAGACCAGCATTCCTACTGAATGCTGGTTTTTTTATTTCCATTATATAACTGGCTAAATCACAAAGGATGTTCGCAATCTATAGGTAAGAGGTGAAAGAGACGTGCTGGATGTGTTATGGAAAGCAATTGTAATGCTGCTCGTTGGTACCTTGCTGCTGAGAATAGCAGGGCCTAAATCCATTAGTCAATTAACGGTTCAACAGACAGTCATCATGATTTCGATTGGATCGATTATTATCCAACCCTTTATTGAGCATAATTTACTTGAAACCATTTATGCGGCCGCCATTTTTATTGTGGCGCTTGTGATTATGGAAAAGCTGTCGATCCAATTTGATTTTTTTGAAAAATTGGTTTCAGGGAAGTCTGTGGTGATTTTAGAGGATGGAGAAATGCTTGATCACAAGCTAAAAAAAACGCGACTGACAAGGGACCAATTCAAAATGCGCTTAAAGCAGCAGGGCATCACAGACATCAGCAGTCTCAAAAAAGCAACGCTAGAAGCGAATGGGCAAATTGGATATGAGTTAAAGCCTGAGGAAAAACCAGTGACAGTCAAACAAATGAAAGAGCTGTTTGATCAATTGAGCGAAGAACTAAACATGTTAAAAAGGAATGATGACAGATGAAAAGAAAAACAGCAAAAAATGAAGCACTCACGAATAATATGACGCCTACAGAAAGCATGGCACACGATCAAGGACAAACACAATTTGACGAGCAATCAGAAGACCGCCAGGCGAACCGAAATTCTCATCAAGGGAAACAGGGGGGAGCATCTCGTGACTAAAAAACATGTGAAAAGTAAAGATATGAAAGACCATAAAAAACCGATGAACCCCGATATCTTGCAAGAGGAATTTGGCAGCGAGCTGGGAGATATAAACAGCAGTAAATGGATTGATACCTTAATGAAGCCTAAAAAAAACGATGAATGTCATACTGAACAGAAAAACAAAAAATAAATAGAAAAAAACGATCCTGAGAGATCGTTTTTTCTATTTAATATAACTGTTTTGTCTGCCAGTAATGGTTCGCATCAGGCTGGTCATTTTGAGCTCGATGACTGGTTGTGCAACAGTTTTAACAAATGTACTAGATAGGGTAAAGGTTAAGAGGACCGTAAGCAGCAATAGAATCAATACACTTGCCGTATTTAGAGCCCAATCATCAAACCAAGTCGTTCTTAAAAGCTTAATCACAAAGCCATGAAGTAAATAGACATATAATGTTCTTGTGCCCCATTTGGTAAAGAAGAACCGGCGTGTAGGGACTAATGCAAAGAAACTAAAGGTAGCAGCAAATGCAAGTAAATACCATGCCATTCGTTTCATCGCTGCAATGAGTCCTTCATCTCCAAGAGAAGCGTACGATTGTGACCCAAATAAAAAGGAATAATCGAATTCATAAAAATAGCAAAACATGAACACGGCCATCAGTACAAGAAGTGCAGTCAGTTTCCCTTTGCTTGTTCGGATAAATTCAAAGTGCTGCTTTTTTAAATAAAAGCCAGCTAAAAACATCGGCAAAAAGACAAACGTACGAGATAGGCTGAGCGTATCACTAATGCTGTCCACGTAACCGACAAGTAACGCCATCGATAAACTAACGATCATTGCCCAGTGGAATGGCAGTTTTGAAAAAGGAATGAGTAGTAAGTTCCAAAAGAATAAACTGATTAAAAACCATAAAGACCATTGTGGATCAATCGGATTTAAGTTAGAGATGCTTTGATCCTGTAAGAAATAATAATACACAGAATAGATGACCTGAAAAATCAAATATGGGATGATCAGCTTAACTGCGACTTTTTTCATAAAACCTGGTTTTCTAAAACCTTTGGCAAAGAAGCCAGACACCAATATAAAAGCGGGCATATGGAATGTATAAATAAATTTATATAAGTAGAGTATCCAGTCATTATCATGTATGAATGACCGTAACAAATGACCAAAAACAACTAGAAAAATCAGAAGAAATTTTGCATTATCGAAATAACTGTCTCTCGTTGACGTCATAACATCACCTTTCCTGCTTCATTTCGAACATAAACGTTCTAAGTGCACTGTTCCCTCATTTGCCCCATTTTAAAATACAAATTGGCTCATTTCGCTATTTGATGTGAAATTGTAGAACGGTTGTAAAAGAAGCGTAAGAAAAGAGAATCGTTATACAATCGTGTCATCCAAATGAAACAAATGAAGCAAGCCTCGTGTAAAAAGTTCTCTTTTTTTATGAGTCGAATGAAGGAACAATGAAAATCTTGTAGAAATATTGTAGAGGAATGAGGCTGGAAAAGGAGTGTAAGAGAATGACTGAAACGCTCGATGGCGCGAAAGATATCAGAAAATTAGAAAAAGAGAACGAATATTTGCGAAATGAATTGATACAGCACAAAATGCTGTTAAATAAGACGTTAGATGCCATTTTTATATTTGATCAGCACCTCAACATTATTCAAGCCAATGAAGCGACATGTAGGCTTGTGCAAACACCGAAAGAAGACCTCCTCAATAAATCCGTTCTAGATTTCCTATACGGCATCCCGAAAAACAAAATTGACTGCTCACTTGAGATTTTTTTTCGAAAAGGAACTTTAAAAAGAGAGATCTCCATTCAACTTGAAAATGGAGAGACAAAATATATTGAATTTGCAGCAGAGCACGACGTGGTGAATCAACAATATATTGTCGTCATGCGTGATATTTCTTCAAAGAAAATATTAGAGCGAGAACGCTCGATGAATGAGCAGCTGTTTAAAGATTTATTTGATCGAGCGATTGACGGTATGGTCATTTTTGATCAGGATGGTTGTATGATTGACGCCAATCACTCTTTTTGCCAGAGCTTTGAACTTCAAAAAACAGATTTAACAGACTGCTACTTAAATGAATTTGTTGAAGAAGAAAATCTTCCAGCGCTCCAGCAGCTCTTAACTTCATTGAAAGAAACAGGGAAAGCAAAGGGAGAACTTCCTGTTACCCTTCAATCTGGGCAGCACAAATTATTCGAACTGACCATCACATCCAATGTGATGAGCGGTTTTTACATGTCCATCATGCGTGATATTACAGAAAAAAGATTAATGGAAGAAAAGCTGCTAAAAAGTGAAGAACGTTTTAGAGAAATATTCGAAAATGCGATGGATGCCATCATCATTTGGGCGGATGATGGAGAAATTGTCAGGGCAAATGAATCAGCCTGCCGAATTTTTGAATTACCGATGCATCAGCTGATTGGCAAGAAACTCATGGATTTTCTAGTCAAATCTGATCGCAGATACCGGCCGACAAGAAGACGGTATATCAGGAATCTTGAAATCAGAGAAGAACTTCTCTTTAGAATGGCGAATGGCCAATTCAAAGAGCTTGAGTTCACCTCTAAGCATGCGGTATTAGAAGGACAGCACTTAACCATTCTACGGAATGTCAGTGACAGAAAGCGAATGGAAGAGGAGCTGCGAGAAAGTGAGCTCAAATTCCGTAAAGTATTTAATGGCTCTATGGATGGCATTGTTCTTTTCGATAATCAATACCGGATTATTGATGTGAATCCATCCGCAAGTGAACTGCTTGGCCTCAAAGATGATCACTTAACGGAAATGAATCTTTTTCATATCCTTGCGCCATATCAAATTGAAAATTTGGCGCAGCCAGCTCAGGCGATGTCATTAGATGAGATGGACAATGAAGTTCCATTTGTGCTGAACCATCCAGATCAACGTATTTTGGAGTTTTCTTTTAAACGAAATATTATTCATAACATGAATTTGGCCATCTTTAGAGATGTGACTGAACGCAAGGAATTAGAGGAGCGGGTAAGAAAATCGGATACGCTTCATGTTGTCGGAGAGCTTGCTGCTGGAATTGCCCATGAAATTAGAAATCCAATGACGGCTTTAAAAGGCTTCATTCAGCTGCTCAAAGGAAACATTGAAGGGGAGTATTCGCTCTATTTTAATGTCATCACATCAGAGCTAAAAAGAATCGAATCCATCATTACAGAATTTTTGATTTTAGCGAAACCGCAGGCCATCATCTATGAAGAAAAAAATGTCGTGCAAATTGTCAAAGACACGATGGACCTTCTTCACGCACAGGCCAATCTTGGCAATGTACAAATGCATTTAGATGTGCTGGATGATATTCCGCTCATCTACTGTGAACAAAATCAATTGAAGCAAGTTTTTATTAACATTTTGAAAAATGCGATTGAAGTAATGCCTCAGAAAGGAAATGTATACGTGAGCATTCAAAGGAAGGGGGAGGAGCACATTGTGATTTCTCTTCGTGATGAAGGCTGCGGCATGACAGAGGATAAACTAAAGCGTCTCGGAGAACCATTTTATACAACAAAAGAAAGAGGCACTGGACTTGGGTTAATGGTTAGTTATAAAATTATTGAAGAGCATCAAGGAACCATTGAAGTAGAGAGTGAAGAAGGGGTCGGAACAGTGTTCCATCTCACGCTTCCACTCCGGCAGCAGAAACAAGAAGGGGAGCTTTAATGTGTATTATACAGTCTATACCGCACCAATCGGGGCATTATACATACTAGAGAAAGATGGTGCCATCATTGAAGTGAAGTTTGATGATGAATCGTTTTTGGTCAAAGAGCAGAGAGACCGTTTTAAACAAGAAGACACGCCTGTATTAAAAGAAGCGAAAAAACAGCTGGATGAATATTTTAAGGGCGATCGGAAAGTGTTCGATCTCCCGCTCAAGCAAGCAGGTTCTCCGTTTCAAGAGCAAGTGTGGGAGGCACTTTCTACTATTCCGTATGGTGAATCAAAAAGCTATGCTGATATTGCAGAAGCGATCGGCAATCCAAAGGCTGTCAGAGCCATTGGACAGGCTAATAGACGCAATGCATTGCCTATTTTTATCCCGTGTCACCGGGTCATTGGAAAAGACATGACTCTGACTGGTTATGCAGGGACGAAGACAGGGATGAAAGCGATCTTGTTAGAATTAGAAGGCATCCCATTTGTTCAAAAATAAATGAATTGACCTGTTCCAAATGTTTAGTGAGCGACATATCCTTTTATTAAGCTAAAAAAGTTGGTCTAGGGAAAAAGGAGGCTGCTAACATGTTATGGGGCAAAAAAGATAAAATGTACGCTGTCACATCACTATGTGTCAAAATGAACGTGTTGACAGAAGAACAGAAAAAAGAAATATTAGCAAAAACGAACGAAACAAAAAAGCGCGGTGCTCTTAAATGATAAGAACTCCGCGCTTTTGTTTGATTAAAGTGACACGCTTTCGGTGAATAGTGCATCAATCTCTTCTGTATAGTTGGAAGTGATAATGCCTTTTTCTGTAATGATTCCGGAAATGAGGTGATGAGGAGTGACATCAAAGGCAGGGTTAAATACCTGCACGTCAGGAGGCGCAATTTGGATGCCGTTTAATTCCTTTACTTCCTGCGGGTCGCGTTCTTCAATCGGAATATCTGATCCATCCTGAGTTGACACATCAAAGGTCGAAAGAGGCGCTGCCACAAAAAATGGAATTTGAAAGTGTTTAGCCAAAATAGCCAGACTTAACGTTCCAATTTTATTTGCTGTATCACCGTTTCTAGCGATTCGATCTGCACCAACAATCACGGCAGAAATTTGTTTTTCTTTCATCGTATGGGCTGCCATATTATCCGTGATAAGCGTCACATCTACACCGCCCTGCATCAATTCCCATGTCGTCAGACGAGCGCCTTGAAGGACAGGACGTGTTTCACATGCGTAAATGTGAAGATCGAGGTTTTTCTTTTTCGCTAAATAAAAGGGTGCAAGCGCTGTTCCGTACCGGCTTGTGGCAATCGAGCCTGCGTTACAAATGGTCATAATTCGATCACCAGATTTAAAGAGCTGAAGAGCATTTTGACCGATTTGCCGACATGTTTCTTCATCTTCGATTTGAATTTGAATGGCTTCATGGACAAGATCAGTTTTGGCTGCATTCACCGAAGCAGCACGCTCAATGCGCTGATAAAGCCGGTCTAATGCCCAGGCAAGGTTTACAGCGGTTGGACGAGCACTGTTTAAATATTCTTTCAGGCGAGCGACTTCTCGCTTAAAGAGATCAATGTCTTCTGTATCAATCTCTTGTGCACTAAGTGCAAGCCCAAAAGCCGCTGTAATGCCAATAGCAGGTGCTCCGCGCACTTTTAGCGTCACAATGGCATCATACACATCTTCTTTTGTATATAAATGCTCAAACACGGTTTCAGCAGGTAATTTTTGCTGATTCAAAATGTTGATACGGTTTTCTTCCCATTCGACGGAACGGGGAACTTCAAATTCTTTAGACAAAACTCGTCACTCCTTTACAGTTTGCTGGAATAATGCGACGAGGTCAGACGCTGTTTCCACTGCTTGATATTGTTTGATGAATGTTTTTCCTAGTGTAAGTGCTGCTTTTTTCTGCTGAAGCCTTCTAGAATGTGATGGAATCGCATCGAGATCAGCCGCATGCGCAAGACCGATGGTTCGGCGAACAAGCTCACAGCCAGCAAAGCCGGTGGCTTCTTTTAAAATACGGTCAAACGTTGTTTCTAAAAAGCTGTCCGATACACTAAACGCTTCAATACTGTCTTCTTTCCATGCTTTTGTGAACACTTCTTTGAATGTTGCCCATACATTGACGACATGATCAAAAAGGTGCTGCTGATCCTGCTCATTCTCATGAGATAAAGCATTGATGAACAGATTGGCAATAAAGTGACCGATATCGAATCCGAAAGGACCGTAAAAAGCGAACTCTGGATCAATGATTTTCGTTTCCGTTTCGTTTGCAAAAATACTGCCTGTATGAAGATCTCCATGTACCAGTGTTTCAGCAGAGGTTAAGAAGATCCGTTTCAATTCGGCTGCTTTTGCTTGCAGTTCAAGATCAGCCCATAGTGCTTGTGCCTCTTCTCTTAATTCCTCTTCGAAGTCATTCGTTTCGCTGTCAAAGAAAGGATCTGTGAAGACGAGTTTTTCTGTAATGTCACAAAGATCAGGATTCGTAAACTGTTTCACGAATTGTTTTTTGATTTTAGGATTTGTGGCAAAGTCAGACGTGTAAAATAGTATTTTGCCTAAAAATTCTCCGACATGATCTGATAAATACGGGTATTGTTTTCCGGCAATTAGCCCTTTTCTGACGATTTCAAGGTGTGATAGATCCTCCATTGCCGTCACTGCAAGAGCTGTATCCGAATAATAGACGGCTGGTACGAGATGTGGTGCATACTCTGATTGCTTGATGAGTGCTGCACTTTCAATTCTTGCGCGGTCTAATGTCAGCGGCCAGCTTTCTCCAACGACTTTTGCGTAAGGAAGGGCCTGCTTGATAATCAGTCCTTTTGCTTGTTTGTGATCATAAATATGAAAGACGTAATTTAAATTTCCGTCGCCAATTTCAGTACATGTCAAATGACTGCTCTCTCGAATCAAGCCAAGTCTAATGGCAAGTGCAACTGCCGAACTTTCTGTTAATTCTTCATATGATGCCGTAAGTGTAACCAATTGCTTCCCCTCCAAATCATATAAAAAAGCCTCTTTCTCCTGAGAGAAAGAGGCTTGATGGCGTGTATGCTCGAAGCCTCTCTTATCTCTCAGCACATACGTCTGATGGAATTAGCACCGTGCCCTATAAGACAATGAATTGTCTTGGCGCTGTTCTTGCTGCGCCCCACTTCACAGTGGTATTAACGGTCGGTTGCTGTTGGGGTCAAAAGGCCAAATCCCTCGCCCAACTCTCGATAAGAGAAATCAATATGTAATTGTTTCATGTCTGCTTGCATTTCTTAATTCTAGATATTATCAGAGCTGCAGTTCACATGTCAATCTTTTTTCAAAATTGCTTTACAATTCATAAAACAATCCATTACAGTGATTGTATTGTCACGTAACTTGAATAGAAGGTGAAAAAATGGAATTCCAGCAATCAGATGTATTGAAACATTTACCGAAACAATTTTTTGCGTCGCTTGTTCAAAAAGTGCAGAAGAAAATGCAGGAAGGGGCAGATGTGATTAATTTAGGTCAAGGAAATCCTGATCAGCCCACTCCTCCACATATTGTGAAAGCGATGCAGGAAGCGGTAGCAAAACCTGAAAATCATCAATACTCCTCATTCCGCGGGACAGCGAAACTAAAGAAGGCTGCAGCTGCTTTTTATGAAAGAGAATATGGCGTCACGCTTGACCCAAAAACAGAGATTGCCATCTTATTTGGAGGGAAAGCGGGACTAGTCGAATTGCCTCAATGTTTACTGAATCCAGGTGATACGCTGCTTGTTCCAGATCCAGGATATCCAGATTACTGGTCAGGCGCTGTGCTTGCCGGAGCTCGCATGGTCACAATGCCTCTTCTTGAACAAAATGATTTTTTACCTGACTACCACCAACTGTCTAAGGAAGATAAGAATCAAGCAAAATTGATGTACTTAAATTACCCAAATAATCCGACTGGTGCGACTGCAACCCGGACATTTTTTGAAGATACTGTTGCGTTTGCGAGTGAAAATAAGATGTGTGTAGTCCATGATTTTGCATATGGTGGCATAGGATTTGACGGCGAAAAGCCCCTCAGTTTCCTGCAAATAGACGGAGCAAAAGAGACAGGTATTGAAATCTATACATTGTCCAAAACGTATAATATGGCTGGCTGGAGAGTCGGTTTTGCAGCAGGGAATGCCTCTGTTATCGAAGCCATTGAGCTTTATCAGGATCACCTGTTTGTGTCACTGTTTAAAGCAACTCAAGATGCAGCAGCAGAAGCACTTTTAAGCGATCAAACGTGCGTCCAAGTACAAAATGATCGGTACGAAAAAAGACGAAACACTTGGATTGCTGCATGCAAAGAGATTGGCTGGGACGTCAGTGCGCCAAAGGGCTCTTTTTTTGCTTGGTTAAAGGTGCCTGAAGGGTATACATCTGAAACTTTTTCTGATGTATTATTAGAAAAAGCACATGTTGTTGTTGCACCGGGGAATGGCTTTGGTGCTCACGGTGAAGGCTACGTCAGAGTCGGTCTTTTAACAAGTGAGGAGCGGCTAAAGGAAGCCGCTGATCGTATCGCTGCCTTGCAGTTATTTGAAAAAAAGCCATTGACAACGTAAAAAAATGGTGCGATAATTCAGGCAATATTTAAGAAAATTGAATATTCTTATCAAGAGTAGGCAGAGGGACTAGCCCAATGAAGCCCGGCAACCGACTTCCATGAAGCACGGTGCTAATTCTTGCAGCAAGCGCTGAGAGATAAGATTCGGATGAATGAGACGAAACCTCTTTAACGCGCTGATCAAGCACTTAAAGAGGTTTTTTTATTGACCATATACAGGACGCAATCGAAAGGGGATTCCTAGTGAGTGAACTACTGGCAACATACGTATTAACACATCGAGAGGATGAACAAATAGACCGAAAAGCAGAGCAGATCGCACTTGGGTTAACGGTCGGGTCATGGACGGACTTGCCGCAGCTCAAAAAGGAGCAGCTGAAAAAACATAAAGGCCGTGTGGTGAGCGTAAAAGAACAGTCCAAGGCAATTGGTGGTCTGTATCAATCAGAGGTGACCATTGCTTATCCTGAGGCGAACTTTTCAGCTGATATACCAGCGGTGTTGACGACGATTTTTGGAAAGCTTTCACTGGATGGGAAAGTAAAGCTCGTCGATATTGAATTTTCGGAAAGGTTTAAAAGCTGTCTGCCAGGACCGGTATTTGGCATTGAGGGGCTACGAAAGAAAGTAGGCGTGTTTGATCGGCCGCTATTGATGAGTATTTTTAAAGGCGTGATCGGCCGTGATATGGAGGATTTAAAAGAACAGCTCCGCTTACAGGCTTTAGGTGGAGTAGACTTCATCAAAGATGATGAGATTTTATTTGAAAGCCCATTAGCGCCTTTTGAAGATCGAATCAAGGAAGGAAAAAAGATATTAAAAGAAACATATGAAGAGACAGGACATCGCACGCTTTATGCTGTTAATTTAACTGGTAGAACTTTTGATTTGAAAGATCGAGCAAGAAAGGCAGCCGAACTCGGGGCTGATGCGCTATTATTCAACGTTTTTGCCTATGGACTTGATGTCATGCAAAGCTTGGCTGAAGATCCAGAGATCCCATTGCCGATCATGGCACATCCGGCAGTGAGCGGTGCAATGACATCCTCTCCAGACTATGGATTCTCGCATTCTCTTCTTTTAGGCAAATTAAATCGATATGCTGGCGCTGATTTAAGTCTTTTTCCCTCTCCTTATGGATCAGTCGCCCTTCCGAAAAAAGATGCCATGGGCATTTTCGAAGCATGTGTGAAAGAGGATACAGTTCAACAAACATTTCCTGTCCCTTCAGCAGGCATTCACCCGGGAATGGTGCCGATCTTAATCAAAGATTTTGGACTTGATCATGTCATTAATGCAGGCGGGGGAATTCACGGACATCCGCGGGGAGCAATCGGAGGAGGGAAAGCCTTTCGTTCGATCATTGATGCGGTGGTCAAAAAAGAGTCTATCGAAGAAAAAGCATCAACTTGTCAAGACTTACAAGCAGCACTTGATCTTTGGGGAAGGGTAGCAGAATAAATGAAAAAACCAATTGTATGTTGTGATTTTGATGGCACGATTACGAAAAATGATAATATCATTCGCATCATGAAGCAGTTTGCTCCAAAAGAATGGACGAAATGGAAGGATGGTGTTCTAGCAAAAGAGATCACGATCCAAGAAGGCGTCGGGCAAATGTTTCAGTTACTGACGAGTGATCAGAAAGAAGCCATTCGGTCATTTATTTTAGAGGATACAGAGATTCGTGAAGGATTTGAACAGTTTGTCTATGATGTCAAAAAAGTAGACATTCCTTTCTATGTACTCAGCGGCGGTATGGACTTTTTTGTCTACCCTATCCTTGAAGGGATTGTCGAACAAGAGAATATTTATTGTAACCATGCATCATTTAAAGAAGACCATATTCAAATTGAATGGCCGCATGCTTGTGATTCAGAATGCCAAAATGGCTGTGGCTGCTGCAAGCCTTCCATTATTCGAGAGCTGACGCAGGAAGATGATTTTATTATCATGATTGGTGATTCAGTGACTGATATTGAGGCAGCGAAACATGCGGATCTCACGTTTGCGCGTGATTATTTACTGAACGAATGTAAAGAGCTAGGGCTCGTACATAAAGAGTATGAAACATTTGTTGATCTAAAAGCGCAATTTGATCAAATAAAGGAAGTGAAGGAATGGCAGACGAGAAGAGTAAACGCTGGAAGGAACTAGCAGACGTCAAACGTGAATTGGCACAAAGAGACTGGTTTTACGGAACGAGCGGCAATTTATCGATAAAAGTGTCGGATGATCCCATCACGTTTTTGGTGACGGCAAGTGGCAAAGATAAACGAAAAGAAACCGATGAAGATTTTGTTCTTGTTGATGCAGCAGGTCAGCCGGTTCATCCGAATGAGCCGCTCAGGCCATCAGCTGAAACACTGCTTCACACATACGTTTATGAGCGGACGAAAGCAGGATGTTGTCTTCACGTCCACACGATCGATAACAATGTCATTTCTGAGCTGTATGGCGATAAAGGAGAAGTTCGTTTTAAAGGCAACGAAATTATTAAAGCGCTTGGTTATTGGGAAGAGGATGCAGAAGTCACTGTTCCTATTATTGAAAACCCAGCTCATATTCCGCACCTTGCAAAACAATTTGCAGTGCACCTGACGGACGATGCTGGTGCTGTACTCATTCGTAATCATGGCATCACCGTTTGGGGGAAAACCGCATTTGAAGCCAAAAGAGTCTTAGAGGCTTATGAATTTTTATTTACCTATCATTTGAAAGTAGCGCTTTATCAAAAGCAGCTTGTTAAATAAAAAGGAGGAAACACACATGGCGACCATTTACATTCATAATGAAGAGAACACGTTACTTGAGAACGAACAAGAGGTCCGGGCGTATTTAGAACAGCAAGGGGTCATTTATGAACATTGGGATATTGAAAAACTACCAAAACAGTTATCAGAAAAGTACGATTTAACAGATGATGAAAAGGAAGAAATTTTAACTGTGTTTCAAGAGGAAATAAAGAGTATTTCCGAGCGAAGAGGATACAAAGCGCAGGATGTGATTTCATTATCAGATGCGACCCCTAACCTTGATGAACTGCTTCAAAACTTTAAACGTGAGCATCATCATACGGATGATGAAGTCAGATTTATCGTGAGCGGTCATGGAATCTTTGCCATTCAAGGCAAAGACGGCGTCTTTTTTGATGTGAGACTGAATCCAGGTGATTTAATTTCTGTGCCTCCGAATATTCGTCACTACTTTACACTTCAAGAAGATCGTCAAGTCGTCGCCGTTCGCATATTTGTCACAACTGAGGGCTGGGTGCCAATTTACGAAGAAGAAACGGTTTAATAGTGGGAGCTGATCATTTCGCATGAGGCGGAAGATCAGCTTTTTTTTAGGAAAATAGACATAAAATGAGAGAGAAAATAGTTGATTTTGGTCTTCTGCATAGGATAAAATTCTGTTTAATCAATGTGTCAGTCCTGTCCAATTTTGAAGTTTACCCCCAGAATTCATTGGGTAAAAGGTCTTTAGGCTGTAAAAAATTAAATAAAATAAGCATATTTAATTTAATTTACAAATAAAGTATAATTTTGGTGTCGGATCATTTAGAGCGTAGACAGACGAATTCATAGCGGGAGCTGAGATCATGAATATTTATGTACGGAAAGAACAGCTATTAATGTCAATTGATGAAAAGAGAAGACAAATGGTAGAAGCTGCTCAAGTAGAAGGCTATACAGGTGAGACGACAATTAAATATAGTCAAGAACTGGACAACCTGATGAATGAGTATCAGTATCTTCTTTTTCATGAACAACAATCTGTTGCTTCCTTTCATGATCTTGTATCACAAATGAGTCTCCTTTCTGTCAATCGTCCTTCTTATTGACATCAAAAAACCGGTCTTGCCATTAGCAAAACCGGCTGAATGTTTCAGCTATTAGTGTGCAGAAGGGAGCATGATGATCACGGTTGTTCCTTTATTCACTTCGCTCTCGATATCGATTGTCCCCCCATACATCGAAATGATCCGTTTACACACAACAAGCCCAAGACCTGTTCCTTTTTCCTTCGACGTAATAAAAGGGAGGAAGATATGTTTCAGCATCTCTTCTGGTATACCTTCACCTGTATCTTTCACTTTTATGATGACCTGTTCTTTTTCAGCCTCAATGACAATCTTCAAATGACCGCCATTTGGCATCGCTTCTAACGAGTTTTTTGCTACATTCAATACCACTTGTTTAATGTGATCCTTCGTGCAATACACGCCAACATCTTGAATGGTGTTGATTTGCAAATCAACCTCGACATTATAAAGGTTCGCCTCAGAAAATACAATTGGCATGATCTCACTCACAATTTCTTTCACAGAATTATTTTGCCACTTTTCAGCCGTTGGTTTTCCAAGCACAAGAAACTCACTGACGATTTGGTTAATCCGTTTAATTTCTTCCTCGATGACAGAAAAATAAAGCTGATCCTCTTCTGAACGATACTTCTTTTGCAAAAGTTGAATAAACCCGCTAATGCCTGTTAATGGATTGCGAATTTCATGCGCTGTACTTGCCGCGAGTGTTCCAATGAGTTCAAGTTTTTGTGCTTCATTTTGGTGGCGTTCCTGCTGGGTTTGTCGTCTTAAAATGATATATTGGACGAGTGTGAATAAGATATTTAAGAGAATAAATGCACTGGATAAAGGAAACAGCATCACAGACAGGACTTCACTTGTTGTCGCACGCTGCGGAAAAACCTCCAGCTTCCAGCTGTTTTCATCTAAATATGTAGACACGGTGCTATCACTTTCAGATGCTGGCTGTGGACCACTTGTAAACACAACGTCTCCATTTTGATTCAGCATCTTAAAATGAAGCTCTGGGTTTAATACATTCATAATATTTCTTAAATAATCAATTTGAATCGCAGCGACTAGCACATCCGTGACTTCGTCGTTTTCATTCAAAACAGGGACACAAATGGAGAGAATCCGCTGCTTAGTAATGCGGCTTACATAGTTATCTGTGATGACGGTCTGTTTTGTGACTTGAATACGTTTAAAGTAATCTCTAAATGACAGGTTGATTTTTTCCTTTAATGGTGTGGTGCTGGCTGTGACATTTCCTTTTTGGTCTAGGAGATACAGGCCTGAAAAACGAGGTTCTTGTTTATAGATTTTCTCTAGGATGTTTTGTACTCTTTTCGTTTCAAGCGGCTGGTCAAATCCCATGGCAAGGGAAGTTAATCTTGCTTCTGTTTCACTGATTAAATAATTCATTTGGTTTTTGTGAATATTTAACATAAGTGTAGCGGTTTGTTTGTTTTTTACATCAATTTTCTCAGTTTCTTTTTCGTAGATAAAATAACTAATGATGAGGGTTGGAATCACGACCAAAATAAGGTAAAGCTTGATCTTCTTCCAAAACCCTTTCAGTATACTCATGATTCATCGCTCCAACGTATTACCTAATAGACTTATTATAGCATTGAACCTATCTTTATTACGATGACTTGTGAGATTTTTAAAAAATTAGGTGATTCGTTCTGGTCTCTTTTTCATGCTAAAAATGGTTCAACATGTTGACATTTTACTTATTGTTTATTAATGTCACATTAGTGGGTTGCATTTCATAAAGGATGATAAAAAATGGAAAATCATAATGTTGAGAAATCTTTGAAATTATTTATTGTACTATCACGTGCCTATCGCTCCATTAATCACCACATGAACAAACATATTGTGAAGCACGGTCTGAATCCGACTGAATTTGCTGTATTAGAATTGCTGTATCATAAAGGTGATCAGCCGCTTCAGCAAATAGGTGATAAGATCTTACTCGCAAGCGGAAGTATCACGTATGTGGTTGATAAATTGGAGAAAAAAGAACTCCTTAGCCGGAAAGCTTGTGCAGAAGACCGCAGGGTGACATTTGCACATATTACAGAGCAGGGAAGAGCTTTGCTTGATGACATCTTCCCAGATCATGCAAAAGAGATTCACGAGATGATCAGTGTGCTTAGTGAAGAGGAAAAGGATGCCTGCATCGATATGCTCAAACATGTAGGGCTGCGTGCCAAGCATTTATATGATCATAAAGAATAAACACATAAAAAAGGAAGCCGCTGGCTTCCTTTTTAGTATGTAGACTAATCCTCGCATATGGTGTCAGTCCTGCGCACCGATAAACGACAAGAGCTTTCAAACGCGCTCATAAGAAAGACAAAGGACTAAAATAAACATTATTTTAGCCCTTTGTCATGATCTGAAAGGAAGCTGCTGGCTTCCTATTTATTTTGCTTTTTTCTCAATTGGCAAAATAAGAACTTCGACGCGTCTGTTTTTACTTCTGCCTTCTGCGGTATCGTTAGAGGCAATCGGTTTAAATTCACCGTAACCTTTTGTGCTAAAGTTCTCTTGGTCTAGGTTGCTGTTTTCAAGGAGAATATTTAAAAAGTTGACCGCACGAATGGCGCTTAAATACCAGTTGGATTCAAATTCAGAATTCCGAATCGGAACGTTATCTGTATGTCCGCTAATGACGATGTCACGAGCAGGGTTAATGACGAGCAGCTTGGATATTTCTTTGGCTAACGGAACATCCTGCGAGCGGATCACCGCTCGCCCAGAATCAAAAAAGATGCTGTCTTCAATTGTAATAAGCAGACCTTCATCCGTCAGCTTTGTTTCAAGCTTCGAACCAAGTTTTTTATCCGCAATGAATGAATCTACTTGCTTTTTAACCTTTGTTAATACCGCTTGGTCACGAGCTTTCGCTTTTGCTTCTTCTTCATCTTCTGCTGATTTTTTGGTTTGATTGCTGTTTTCTGTTTCCTCGGTGCTCTGCATGCTTGATTGGTCCATTACGCCAGTGCCGCCAGTAAAGACAACATTAAACGATTTAGCCATCTGTTCATATTTTGCCGCATCAATGGAGCTAGATGCAAACAGCACAATGAAGAGGGCGAGAAGAAGCGTAAGAAGATCGGCGTAAGGAATCAGCCAAGACTCATCTACATGGTCTTCATGATCATGTTTTTTACGTTTCCTAGCCATTCTGTTTTTCTCCTTCTTCAATGACAAGATTTGCACGTTCTTTTGCTGGTAAGTACATCAGAAGTTTTTGCTCAATGACCTTTGGAGACTGGCCTTCAAGGACAGAAAGAATCCCTTCAATCATAATGAGACGAAGCTTTACTTCTTCCTTTGATTTACGCTTCAGCTTGTTGGCAAATGGATGCCACAACACATACCCTGTAAAAATCCCTAGCAGTGTGGCGACGAAGGCAGCACTAATCGCATGTCCAAGTGCTTCAATGTCTCCCATGTTTGCAAGTGCGGCAATAAGTCCGACAACGGCACCAAGTACCCCTAGAGTCGGAGCGTATGTACCAGCTTGTGTAAAGATTAATGCGCCTGACTGATGTCTCTCCGACATGGCATCGACTTCTTCTGTTAAGACGTCGCGAATAAATTCAGCACTTTGACCGTCAACTGCCATGCTTAAGCCGTTCTTTAGAAAATCGTCATCGACTTCCTCAAGATTTGCCTCTAATGCCAAAAGACCTTCACGACGAGCAATTTGTGCCCAGTTTGAAAATAGAGGAATCATTTCTTGTATCGTTGGAAGCTTGCTATCTTTGAAAATTTTGCCGAATAATTTTGGTGTTTTCTTAATTTCACTAGATGGGAAGGCAATGACAACAGCTGAAATTGTCCCAACCACAATGATCAATATAGCCGCCGGGTTGATAAGAGCGGTTAGACTCACACCTTTCAAAACCATACCGACACTCAGTGCAATAAATGCTAAAATAATACCAATTAACGATGTTTTGTCCATTATCTCACCAAATCCTTTAACTATCTTTTTCTATAGTTAATATCGGTGTCTTCTAGAAGGGTTTTAGTCAGAATATAAAATTAAGACATTTTATGTGAAGAAATTTTGACGAAAGCGCTTTCTAGAAGCCGTAAAAAAAGAAAACTCCCTCATATAAAAGGGAGTTTTCAGCGTGTAGACAAACCCTCGCATTC
Source organism: Bacillus sp. XT-4 (assembly GCF_050864245.1). Lineage (NCBI taxonomy): Bacteria > Bacillati > Bacillota > Bacilli > Caryophanales > Bacillaceae > Bacillus > Bacillus sp. XT-4. Next base: position 455,230 of record NZ_JBPAFI010000002.1, on the reverse strand, counting down.
TTTGTCAGTCCTGCGTGCTGGTGCTCACGAATGCCAAATTCGCTCCGCGCAAGTAGCTGTCCTTCCTAGACTGCAAAGGTTTTCTATCACGATGAAAAGAAGACAAAGGGCTAAAATCAAGTTCATTTTAGCCCTTTGTCAACAATCTGGAAACTTCATCTTTTTTGAGCTGTTTCATCTAAGAGCAATTCTTTTAATTTTTCTTCATGTATGATTTTGATCAAATCGTAGTTCCAATTGATCATGTGATCCATGTAATCCACCTCTTTTTCTTTTATCGTAAAGGAAAAGAGGCGGGGGAGCGTCGGCGCTCAGATGGAATTTAGACACTGCCACATGATGGAGCTGAAGATCCTCCTTAGGATGTACTTAGCTCTTTTTCACAACAATTTCGTCATGTTCAACATCGACTGTAAATCCAGTAAGTTGTTCTTCTTCAAGCAAGATGTCCGTCATTTGATCCTCAACATGCTCTTGAATCGTTCTTCGTAACGGACGAGCCCCAAATGCTGGATGATAACCAAGTTCAGCGATTTTTTCTTTCGCTTCGTTTGTGACGTGAACAGTTAGATTTTGTTCTTTTAACTGCTCTGACAAATCTTTGAGCAGAAGATCCACAATTTTGACTAAATCGTCTTTATCTAATGAATCAAACTGAATGATGCTGTCAAAACGGTTCAAGAATTCCGGTTTGAAATAAGCGCTCAGTGAATCAATCAATGATTGTTCTTCGATGGCTTCTTCTTGTTCAGACTGGAATCCGACTTTGACTGCTTTTTTATCTGTGCTGCCAGCGTTACTTGTCATAATGATGACTGTGTCTTTAAAGCTGACGGTTCTGCCTTGGCTGTCTGTTAGACGGCCATCTTCCATGATTTGAAGGAACATATGCTGGACATCAGGGTGCGCTTTTTCGATTTCATCGAGCAAAATGATGCTGTATGGTTTTCTGCGAACCTTTTCCGTGAGCTGGCCGGCTTCATCATGTCCAACGTAACCAGGAGGAGAACCGATGATTTTGGACACGGAGTGTTTCTCCATGTACTCACTCATATCTAAACGAATGATCGCTTCTTTTGAGCCAAATAATTCTTCCGCTAATGTTTTAGACAATTCGGTTTTCCCGACGCCTGTTGGTCCAACGAAAAGGAAGGAGCCAGTTGGTCTGTGTTTTGATTTTAAGCCGGCTCTGCTTCTTTTTACGGCTTTCGCCACTTTTTCAACCGCATGTTCCTGACCAATGACGCGGGCTTTTAAGCGGACATCAATTTCTTTCATTTTTGTTTGTTCGTCTGCTTGCAGTTTGCCGACAGGGATACCTGTTTTTTGTTCTACAATCGACTGAATGTCCTCAGCTGTGACGACATGTTCTTTGTCATTTGTTTTGTTTTGCAATCTCGCTTCAATCGCTTCTTCTTCGTCTCGAAGCTTCGCTGCTTTTTCATATCGTTCTTCATTTAAAGCAGCTTGTTTTTCAGCGGCAATTTGCGCAAGACGGTTTGTTAATTCATCTTCACTTGCTGCATCAATGGAGAGATTCGCTTTTGAACCTGCTTCATCCATTAAATCAATGGCTTTATCTGGCAAGTGGCGGTCTTGAATATACCGCGAAGATAATTGAACACACGCTTTAATGGCTTCGTCAGAATAGGTAACGCCATGATAGGCTTCATACTTATCTTGAATGCCTTTTAATATCTCGAATGCTTCATCCTGTGTTGGCTCATCAACCATGACAGGCTGGAACCTGCGTTCAAGGGCAGCATCTTTTTCAATTTGACGATACTCTTTTAATGTTGTCGCACCTACTAGCTGCAGTTCCCCTCGAGCTAGAGCTGGTTTCAAAATGTTTCCGGCATCCATTGACCCTTCGGCAGAGCCTGCGCCTACAAGAAGATGAATTTCATCAACGAATAAGATGATATTTTTACGGCTTTGCAATTCTTTGATTAATTGCTTCATCCGTTCCTCAAATTGACCACGTACACCTGTGTTTGCCACAAGTGAAGAGACATCTAATAAATAAACTTGTTTGTTCTTTAATTTATTTGGTACATCTCCATTTGCAATTTTTAGTGCTAGTCCTTCGGCTATGGCCGTTTTACCAACACCAGGTTCACCAATGAGGACAGGATTGTTTTTATTTCTTCTATTTAAAATCTCAATGACTCTTGTGACTTCTTCATCACGGCCAATGACAGGATCGATTAAACCAGCATGTGCGCCATCCGTTAAGTTCCGGCCAAGCTCGTCTAGCAAGCCTTTTTGTTTAGGCCGCTCTTGGCTCGTCGCATGTCCTGCTTGCTCAGAGAAGAATGAACCGCCTCCGAAAAGGTTAGGACCCATTTTCATTTTTGACTGTTCCATCAAAGAGGTATAGCAGTCTTCACATAAAACCATTTGGCTACGGGACGAATTTACTTGCATATTCAGGCGAATAGTTGCTTCATTTACTTGACAATGTTGACAACGCATGAGCCATGACCTCCTTAAAATAAAGTTTGACTTTATTTGACCAATGAATGTTAAATAAAATGGTCTGTTGTTTGACCATCTTTGACTATAGTATACTCTGACCTATTTTGACTTTCAACTGTTTTGCTCATAGCTGAATGAAAAATCCTTTTTTGCATTTAATCATGGTTTGTCCTTCTTTTCAAGAAACTTGTCTCATAGGATAAAAAAGAGACAATCGAAAGTGATGGGTGCGGAGGGGTCATATGAAACGTTCAAATGAATCCGCTTTTCAGCTTGCCTTTGTATATGTAGGAACAGTGGTTGGGGCTGGGTTTGCGACAGGAAAAGAAATCGTAGAATTTTTTGTTCGTTTTGGCTGGATTGGATTGATCGGGATTTTGATTAGCGGTGTTATTTTTACCGGCCTTGGCGCTAAAATGATGCTGATTTCCAAACGAATTGAAGCGGAGTCTTATCAAGATATGAATCGGTTTTTATTTGGAGCTGCTGCGAGTCGATATATTAACATCGTCATGTTTTTTATATTACTAGGTGTGACTTCAGTGATGATTTCTGGCGCAGGCGCTATTTTTGAAGAACAACTTGGCATCTCAAAAGAATATGGTATTTTTTTAACGATTATTTTAAGTGTCATTGTCCTTTTTAAAGGGTCAAAAGGGTTATTTGGTGTCAATGTACTTGTCGTTCCAATGCTGATTTTCTTTTCGCTGATTGTGTTTCTAGACTCATTTGTGTTTAGTAGCGGTGAAAGCCACGTTCTGGGGCTGCAAATGGGAGAGGGCGAATGGATGTTGTCTGCGATTTCATATGGTGCATTTAATTTAGCGCTGTCTCAAGCCGTATTAGTGCCGGTCGCAAACGAAATGACATCCGAAGCCGTGATAAAAAAAGGAGCGGTGCTTGGGGGTCTGATGCTGACACTCATTCTGCTCGCCTGCTTTTTATCCCTTTCTTCATTAGAAATGCTGGAAGCGTATGATATTCCGATGGCCCAAGTGGTGTATCAAGTCGCAAACTCCATTCATCTCGTCTATTTATTCGTGATCTTCGGTGAAGTCTTTACATCTGTTATAGGGAATTTATACGGTCTCGAAAGGCAAGTGAGGGCGTATATCCGATTGAACAGTATGTATACGATATCCTTTATTCTGCTTTGCTGTTATGTGATCAGTAAAATTGGATACGGCACACTCATTTCAACGGTTTACCCTGTTTTTGGCTATGTCAGTATCTTTTTTATCCTCTTTCTTTGTCTGAAAAAAGTGCCTGCATCAGGTGATAAGTAAAGAAGGGATAGCTTGTACACCAATTATGTGGTACACTATCCTCTGTGAAAATTGAACAAAAATCCGTGAAAACGGGAGAGGTTCTAGCAAAACCCTCTATAAAAAACTAAGGACTTGCCGTATCCTTGGATGTGGCATTTTTTATTTTTTATGGCTGGGACACCTCATACACATGTAAAGGTGTCTTTTCTTTTGAGAAAAATAGGGGTTTTCATGAACCTTTCAGATGCAGCTTTGTGCGGTGGTACGGGTCTGCAAAAGGAGGAAAAGGAAAATGAAAAATGAAAAAGCGGTCGTTGTCTTTAGCGGGGGACAGGACAGTACGACATGTTTACTATGGGCACTTCAACAATTTAAAGAGGTTGAAACGGTAACCTTTCATTATAATCAGCGTCATCAAGAAGAAATTGATGTCGCCAAAAGAATTGCTGACAAGCTAGGTGTGAAAAATCATCTATTAGATATGTCTCTTTTAAATCAGCTTGCACCAAATGCCTTAACAAGAGATGACATTGATATTGAAGAAAAAGAAGGAGAACTGCCTTCCACATTTGTTCCGGGGAGAAACTTAGTTTTCTTATCCTTTGCATCCATTCTTGCGTATCAAATTGGAGCACGTCATATTATCACGGGTGTGTGCGAGACAGACTTTAGCGGCTACCCAGATTGCCGAGATGAGTTTGTGAAATCTTGTAACGTCACGGTGAATTTGGCAATGGAAAAACCATTTGTCATCCATACGCCGCTCATGTGGCTGAATAAAGCTGAAACGTGGAAGATGGCTGATGAACTGAATGCGCTAGATTTTGTGAAAAATGAAACGCTCACTTGCTATAATGGCATCATTTCTGATGGCTGCGGTGAATGTCCTGCATGTAAGCTTCGGAAAAATGGCTATGACACTTATATGGACATGAAGGAGGCGAACTAAATGCTTTCTCAAATCTATCCACAGACGAATCATCCATTTTCGTTTGAATTAAATAAAGATATGCATCTATCTGCAGCCCATTTTATCCCGAGAGAAGATGCTGGCGCTTGTAGCCGTGTACATGGTCACACGTATACGATTAACATTACGATTGCAGGAGATCATTTAGATGAGTCAGGTTTCCTTGTGAATTTTAGCACGCTAAAAAAACTCATTCATGGACAGTACGACCATACACTGCTCAATGACCATGAAGAATTCTCATCGAATGATCCATATGCGATGCCAACCACTGAGGTTGTCGCAAAGACTGTGTATGATAAAGTGGCCGCATATTTAACGACTTTAGCGAACAAACCAGTATGTGTTCAAGTTTTTGTCAGAGAGACACCAACAAGCTACTGCATTTACCGTCCGAAACGAGTTGAGCTCAATGACTAAAGCGATTCCTGTCTTAGAAATCTTTGGTCCAACCATTCAAGGAGAAGGAATGGTCATTGGCCAAAAAACCATGTTTGTCAGAACGGCTGGCTGTGACTACTCTTGCAGCTGGTGTGATTCATCTTTTACATGGGATGGATCAGCTAAGCATGATATTCAGTGGCTTCAGGCAGAGGACATTGTAAAAGAGCTGAAGAGAATAGGTGGAAAGGCTTTTTCTCATGTCACCATTTCAGGTGGGAATCCTGCGCTTTTAAAACAAATGGAATCACTTATTGATTTATTGCATGAAGAAGGAATTGATACGGCGCTTGAAACGCAGGGAACGATGTATCAAGATTGGTTTTTGAAGATAGATGATTTAACCATTTCTCCAAAGCCACCAAGTTCTAATATGAAAACCGATTTCTCGAAACTAACGCGTATCATAGATGAATTGAAAAAGGGAAACAGATTGCAACATGCAAGCCTGAAGGTCGTCATCTTTGATGATCTTGATCTAGCCTATGCAAAGGATGTTCATGCGAAATACCCAGAACTCCCCTTTTATTTGCAGGTGGGAAATGATGATACAACAACAGCTGATGATGCGTACTTATTAACGCACTTATTAAAGAAATACGAAATGCTTGTAGATCAAGTAGCGCAAGATCCTGATTTGAATCGTGTGAGAGTCCTACCACAGCTGCACACGCTATTGTGGGGAAATAAACGAGGCGTATAGAAAGGAAGAGACAAAATGACGACAAGAAAACCAGAAGAATTAGAAGGTGTCACTTTACTAGGAAATCAAGGGACCAATTACTTGTTTGACTATGCACCACAAGTGCTTGAAACGTTCCCGAATAAACATACGAATAGAGATTATTTTGTGAAATTCAACTGCCCAGAATTCACATCACTTTGCCCGCAAACAGGGCAGCCAGATTTTGCGACCGTGTATATCAGCTACATCCCAAATGAAATCATGGTCGAAAGCAAATCATTAAAATTATATTTGTTCAGCTTCCGTAACCACGGTGATTTCCATGAGGATTGTATGAATATTATCATGAACGACCTCATTGAATTAATGGACCCAAGATATATTGAAGTATGGGGCAAATTTACACCAAGAGGCGGTATTTCAATTGATCCGTATACGAACTACGGAAAACCTGGGACAAAGTATGAAGAGATGGCATCGTATCGTATGATGAATCACGATATGTATCCAGAAACGATTGATAATCGCTAATTAATAAGAAAAGACATGCGGATGACATGTCTTTTAGATTGTTGACAAAGGGCTAAAATGAACTTGATTTTAGCCCTTTGTCTTTTTTTCAGCTCAGCGTGATAGAAAACCTTTGAATTATAGGAAGGACGAGTACCGGCGCGGAGCGAATTTGACATTCGTGAGCACCGGCACGCAGGACTGACACCGAATGCGAGGGTTTGACTACATGCTGAAAGACATGCGGATGACATGTCTTTTTTTATGGAATAGATCATGATGGCGCATAAAAAAAGAGAAGAGTCATGTCACTCTTCTCATACCAATAGGAATAGAACTTGCTAGGACGGCTGGGGGCTACCAGCTCGTATGTATAGTATACACGGCAGAACGTATGTTTGTAAAGGTGTATCATGCTTTTATTCTTGATATATTTACTTTAAGATAAAATTGAAACGAGCGAATGGAAATGGAGGCGTTTGTATTGGCAAACAAAGAAGACAAAACAGAGAAGCTGCTGATGGAATTGAGGGAAGAGCTTCAGATGCTTGAACATCAAAACAAAGAACGATATAAATGGAGTGCCTCCACATTACTTGGAGTGATCGCCCTTTTAATTGATAAAGGCGTGATAACACCTGAAGAAGTTGACATGTACAAAACAAAAGCGGAAATGCAAACCTTTCACGCGCAAAAAGACTGACGCCTTCATCAAATGATGTAAGAGAAAATAAGAAAAAGACATAATAAATTGATGATTCAATTTATTATGTCTTTATTTCTGCAATTCTTTTTCATCGTATTAAACGAGCTTATACATTAATACATCATCCCAGTATTCATGATCATTTATTTTAAATTCATTGATTTTACGCCCTTCTTCTAAAAAGCCCATCTTTTTATACAAAGAAATAGCTTTTTGGTTTGTGGAGAAAACGGCTAAACTAACCTTTTCAATTGAAGGGTTCTTTTCTGCCCAATTTAATAATGCTGTTAGTAACATTTCCCCTATGCCTAAACCTCTATAGCTCTTATCAACCATCAAGCCGAAAGAACCAACGTGAGAAGTTCTTTTTCTATTTGATGATTGTTCAAAGGCTATCCATCCAATGACTTGATCGCCAGTTTGGGCAACTATGTACGTCTCATTTTCGTTTTCTATTCTTTTCTGTATCCATTCCTTGTGTTCTAACAAGGTTTTTTTGTATTCTTCCGGCGTTGTCAGTAAATAATCTGACTCAGCAATCACTGATTTTTGAATTTCTAAAGTAGTTTCAGCATCTTCTATTTTTCCAAAACGTACAATGATATCATTTGAATGTTGCATATTAGTTTCTCCTATCTAGAGCTAATATTGCATCAGATCACTTTTTTTACATAAAACATAAAAAGTAAGGTATTGTGATCAGCTCTGCTTCGTATATCCTTATGTAACGGTAGGCTGAATTGAGGATTGCAAATTAATGTACGGAGTCTTTGATGATTTTATAGTTTTTATGATTAACGACTGTTAGTGAATCCAGTTCTAAATCTCTATAGTTGTCCATAATGGTGACATCCACAATAACAGAGTTTTCATTCACTTTTTCAACTACACCTGTTAAACCATTTCTAAATTCGATCACATTCCCAATTTTTGCAATCTTCAACCGATCCCTCTCCTTTAAAAACAGATTTCATTCCCTATTAAAAAGTATTTTGCAATATTTTCATACCAATGTAAAGGATAAAGACGTTTTTCTTTCGTTTTCGTTGTACGCTTTGAAAACGAATGGTATATTTAATATTTGATCAAGTCTGAAAAGGAGCGGTTTTTTTGACTGAAGAACACATCAACACAATACTAGAATCATTACGGAATGGTACTGAAAAACAAGTGACCATTCAAAAGGATGATTTTTTAACATTTCGTTCTGTATTGGTCAATCAAGATGATTTTAAACATTTTCGCGGAATCGCCAAGCATGGTGGAGATGTTATTTTTGAATATCTTAAAGAAGCAAGAAGCTAAAGCTTTTTCTCATTCATGAGAAAAAGCTTTTTATTTTGGTTCTTTTGTCATACTTCAAACCAGCTTGATACATATGAAAAGAAAATGTAATAACCCATAATCAGGAGCATAAGGATGATTATAGGCTAAAAAGAGACTGTATTAAACGCTTACATTACCAGTTCATGCGTATTTCAACTATTACATGCCATTTAATGACGGAATTTGGACAGGCATGAAAATCTTTGTGCGTGAAAATAGAAGAAGCTCTTGTTAGAGTGGACAAGTATCTTACAGCCTACATTGATTAAAGGAGGAATGAGGCGAATGATCAAAATTCATACAGCTCTTTTTGCCATCCTTATGCTCATCTCAGCGATCAAGATGGACAATATACAAGAGCAAGAAGGCACATTAAGTCAGAAACTTGAACAAGCACCTGTAAAGCATCAGCTTTCATATATAGATCAAGATGAAAAGCATACCGTGATCCCAGCGTTTTCAGAGGAGAAACATCAGCCTAAAGTGAAAATGCTAAGCACGTCAACAGAGGAGAAGGCATCAAAACCGAAGCCGAAGAAAAAGGAAACGGCAAAGCCGGCAAGCTCAAGAAATCAATCACACTATTCTAATGAAGAAATGGACTTGCTTTCTCGGTTGGTACATGCCGAAGCAAAAGGTGAATCTTACGCCGGGAAAAAAGCGGTAGCAAGCGTCGTCTTAAACCGCGTAGAACACCGCTCTTTTCCTGACAGTGTCAGAGGCGTGATTTATCAGCGAAATGCCTTCCAGCCCGTATCAAATGGAAGTATCAATGATAAGGCAGACCAGGATTCCGTAAAAGCTGTGAAGCAGGTTGTCAAAGAAGATGACAGAACAACAAAGGCGATTTATTTTTATAATCCAAAAACGGCGACAGATAACTGGATTCGTTCTCGTAAAATTGTAGAACGCATTGGCCGTCATGTGTTTGCAGTGTAAAGAAAAACAGCGATCAATCAGTCGCTGTTTTTTTGTCTTCAATTATTAAAATATTTTCAGGACTTGTCTCATAGAATGTGAAAAGAATTTGCTTTTAGACAAGGGGAGGCTACATGAATCGATTTGTAAAAGGGGTCATTCTGCTATCTGTCGCAGCTTTCATTGCTGAGTGTATCGAGTTTTTAGTCAATATGATTTTAGCGAGAGAGCTTGGAGAACATGGAATGGGTTTATATATGAGCATCCTTCCCATCATCATGCTTGTGCTTGTGATCGCCAGTTTAGAGCTGCCAGTCTCCATTTCTAAATTCATTGCAGAATCGCATGAGCGGCTTCATAAAAGTATGCTTCGCCATGCATTTAAAATGACGCTTGTGGTGACATGCACCACAACGGCAATAGCAGCCATTGTACTGCCTTTCATTCCTGTATTTCAATCGTATCATCCGCTGATGAAGGGCTTGGTTCTGTCACTCATTCCAATCATCGCATTTACTTCCATTGCACGCGGCTATTTTATGGGCAAGCAGCAAATGGGCAGAATTGCTCTAGCCAATATGCTGAAAAAAACGATCCAGCTTATCTGTTTGTTTTTGTTTTTTCATTGGTATTCGTTTGATATTGAAACAGCGGTGCTTATCGCGATTGGTGTGATTGTTGCAAGTGATCTCGTCGTCTTTATCTATTTATATTCCCAATATGTCATGGCGAAAAATGCTGTGAATGTCAGATCGGTTGAGTTAAGAGGGATTGACGTCAGAAAACGTTTGTTAGCAGTCTCCATTCCGACAACAGGTATGCGTATCTTTCATGCCATTGCCAATGCGGTTGAACCGTTTTTAATCAAAGGAGCCCTCGTTGCAGCGGGCATTTCTGGTACGCTTGCTGTTGATCATTACGGAATGCTTGCTGGCGTAGCGATGTCGATTGGTTTTTTTCCGGCGTTTATCGCTCATTCCATTATGATTGTGATGATTCCGAATGTATCAGAAGCCTATGCCTTGGGGCAGTATGATCTCGTGAAAAAACGTGTCAGACAAGCGATTCTCATTACGTTTGGCTATGGGGTGCCAGCGGTGATGATCATGTATTATTTCGCTTATCCGCTCACGCAGCTCTTTTTTGACTCACCTCAAGCAGCCGTCTACTTGCAGCTGCTATGGCCTTACTTCTTATGCCACTTGTTCGTGATGCCGTTTCAGGCTTGCTTAATTGGTATGGGTCTTATTAAAGATGTGTTCCTACATAATATATGGGTGCACGTGGTGTCGTTCTCTATGGTGTATTTTCTAGGATCCATCGAATCCTTAAATATGATGGGCGTTATCTTAGGAATGAACACGGGAATGCTGCTATTAACGGCTTTGCATTATGCGACGATTTGCAAGGAACTTGGCGTCTCCATGTTTCTTACATTGAAAAAAGCTTGAATGTCATGTGCAGCTAGCGGGCAAGCTATAGGAAAATCAGGAAGGAAGATGCTGATGAATCGTAAATATCTACCCGCCAGTCTTCTCGTGATGACCCTTCTTTTATTTCTGATGAACATAGAGGCTGAAGCAAAAGAGCCTGTCATGGCGCCGAGGATAGAAGCTCCTACATTAACAGGTGAAACGCAGGTGATCCCGGTGAAAGGGAAGCGGACCATTCTGCATTTTTGGACAACGTGGTGCCCGTCCTGCAAAATGGAGCTGCCAGCCTTTGAACAGATCGTGAAAGAAAATCAAAGTGATGTAGACATACTGACTGTGAATTTACTTGGTGCTGAGCAAAGCAAGCATGCAGTTGCCCAATTTGTGAAAGACAGAAAGTTCACATTTCCGATCGTTCTCGATGAGCACGGCGAAATGATGAAGAAATACCAAATCATGACGATCCCAACGACTTTTTTCATCAATGAAAAGGGTGAAGTGGTCAAAAACCATGTAGGTCCGCTGACGAAAAAACAAATCAAAGAGTGGACAAATTCTTAGAACACAAGCTTTCTGTAAAGAACCAATGGTCGATCCGTTGGTTCTTTTTTGTGTTCAATTACCTTTCAGATGAATAAAATGTGCTCAGAAAGAGGAAGAAATGTCGGATGCTAATAATGATAATTATTATCAAAAAGAAATTATAATAATTATTAATTGAAAATTGGTCAGAACCTGTTATAATGAGTTACAGACCTATAAAAAGCTTGAAATAGCAGAAGATATAGATGATAAACGGAACGGGCAACGATTGATAATGTGAAAATCATTATCAATTAGAGAGGAGAAAGTAATCATGAATGAGAATACAGCATTTTATCAAACGACAGATCAAAAGGGATCAAACTCGCTCTTTCATAAATGGGCACAGCACGGAGAATTAATCGCAGCAGGCATTTCGGGGATTCTCATCTTGATTGGATGGTTTCTAAAGGATGAAACGATGTGGAGTATTCCTCTTTTCATTCTTGCTTTTGTTATTGGTGGTTTTGCAAAGGCAAAGGAAGGAATTGAAGAAACCATTTCATCCAAGACATTAAATGTAGAACTTTTAATGATATTTGCTGCGATAGGCTCAGCGATCATTGGCTACTGGGCAGAGGGCGCCATTTTAATTTTTATTTTTTCTTTGAGCGGTGCGCTAGAAACGTATACGTCAAATAAAAGTAAAAAAGACTTAACGGCTTTAATGAGTATCGCTCCAGATGAAGCCACTTTAATTGAAGAAGATGGCACCACCATCCAAATCGCTGCTTCTTCACTTACGCCAGGCGACCGTATTTTAATCAAAGCGGGCGAACGAATTGCAGCAGATGGTGTGATCATGAGCGGAAGAACAAGTGTAGACGAATCTGCCTTAACGGGTGAATCGGTGCCTCAGGAAAAAGGGCAAGGGGAAGATGTGTTTGCAGGAACAGTGAATTTAAATGGTTCATTAACAGTAGAAGTAACAAAACATAATGAAGAAACACTTTTTCATAAAATCATTAAGCTGGTGGAATCTGCACAAGAAAGTGTATCGCCAAGCCAAGCGTTTATTGAAAAATTTGAAGGTGCTTATGTAAAAGGTGTGCTCATCACTGTAGCGATTTTAATGTTCCTGCCTCATTTTGTACTTGGCTGGAGCATGAGTGAAACGTTTTACCGTGCGATGGTGTTTATGGTAGTTGCCTCGCCTTGTGCACTTGTTGCCTCAATTATGCCAGCAGCTCTTTCACTCATCTCAAACGGTGCAAGAAACGGTATGCTTGTAAAAGGAAGTGTCTTTTTAGAAAAACTGGGCACAAGTACGATGATTGCATTTGATAAAACGGGTACGATTACAAGTGGAAAACCAGCTGTTGAAAAAGTGGTCTTGGCAAAAGGGCAAGATGAATCGACCTTTTATCATGCACTCTATCAAATTGAAAGTCAGTCAAACCATCCATTAGCTAAAGCCATTTCTGATATGGCAAAAGAGCATCATACAGAGCGGGCAGCCCACGTAACCATTGAAGAAACATCAGGTTTTGGTGTGGAAGCACAATTAAATGAGGACACATGGCGGATTGGGAAGAAAGATTTTGCCGGAAAAGCTTCAATGGATCGTGATATTGAAGAGAATGGTGATGTTCTTTCATCCAAAGGATATACAGTTGTCTATGTTCAAAAAAATCAAGAAGTCGTCGGCTGTCTCGGTTTGAAGGATCAAATCAGACCTGAAGCTAAAAAAATGATTCAGGAGCTGAATGATTTAGGCATTCAAACCGTCATGCTCACAGGGGATCAGCAAAAAACAGCTGAAGCGATTGCAGAGGAAGCAGGCATCCAAACCGTTGTCGCTGAATGTCTTCCAGATGAAAAGGTACATGAAGTCAATCAACTGAAAAAACAAGGTGATTCGATCATTATGGTCGGAGATGGAATCAATGATGCACCTGCACTCGCCACAGCGGATGTTGGCGTCGCAATGGGCGGAGGCACAGATGTTGCTTTAGAAACAGCAGACCTCATTTTAATGAAAAATAACTTAAACAATCTGACAAAGATGATCCGTCTTTCAAGAAAGATGAACCGAATCATTAAACAAAACATCATCTTTTCATTAACAGTTATTTGTTTGTTAATCTGTGCGAATTTCTTACAAGTTCTTGATTTACCTTTTGGTGTCATTGGGCATGAAGGCAGTACGATTTTGGTTATTTTAAACGGACTTCGTTTGCTTCGTGCTTCTTAAGCAAATCACAAAAGCGCACTGGCTTTAGGTCAGTGCGCTTTTGTGCGAAATACAGTGAAAACTGATACAATAGATCAGTAGTCAAACGTGTGAGGAGGATCACGATGAATCGAATGAAAAACTTGTCTTCTTGGCTTAAGAAAAAAGACATTCAAGGTGCATTTATACATACAAAGGAGAATGTATTCTATCTATCTGGATACTTCACAGAGCCGCATGAAAGAGTGATGGGGCTGTTTGTTTTTCAGGAAGCAGATCCATTTTTCATTTTGCCTAAGATGGAAGTTGAGCAAGCAAAAAATGCGGGATGGGCTGGAGATCTCATTGGATATGAAGACCATGAAAACCCCTTTGATTTCATACAAAAGGCACTAGAAAAACGAGGAGTAAAAGCGACTCGCCTAGCGATTGAAAAAGAATCCATTCCTTTGCAAAGAGCAGAGCAGCTTCAAGCTGTCACTGGAGCAGAAACATTTGTCCGGGCAGAAGATGTGCTCAATCAGTTAAGACTAATTAAAGACGAAGCTGAAATTGAAACATTGAAAAAAGCTGCTCAATTGGCAGACGAAGGCGTCAAAATTGGGGTTCATGCCCTAAAGGAAGGGGTGACGGAAACCGAAGTTCTTGCTGTCATCGAATATGAACTGAAGAAAAAAGGCATTCAGGGCATGTCCTTTTCAACCATGGTACTATTCGGAGAAAAATCAGGAGAACCTCATGGAAATCCGGGGCAGGCAGCCTTGAAAAAAGGTGATTTTGTTTTATTTGACCTCGGCGTGATTGTGGATGGCTATTGTTCAGATATTACAAGAACCTTCATCTATCAAGAAGCGTCTGAACAACAAAAGGATATTTACAACACCGTCTTGAAAGCCGAATTGGCAGCACTTGATATGAGCCAGCCGGGTGTGAGAATTGGTGACCTTGACTTAAAAGCAAGAGGGCTGATTGCAGAAGCAGGATATGGCGATTACTTCCCGCACCGTCTAGGGCATGGACTCGGGGTTTCTGTTCATGAGTTCCCTTCTATGAGTCAAGCAAATGATGACCTTCTAAAAGAAGGGATGGTCTATACGATTGAGCCGGGTATTTATGTACCAGGAGTCGGCGGGGTTAGAATTGAAGACGATGTTCTCATTACAAAAGATGGCCCAGTCACCTTAACCAATTATCCAAAAGAGTTGACGATCATCAAGTAATGAAAAAAATCACGATGAACGTCCAAGTATTGGGAGCGTCATCGTGATTTTTTTGTCACTCTTTGCGATCCTTATCAACAAAAAAATCATCAATTGATTGAAACGGCTTGATTTTATGTTCTTTTCCTAAAGGATGTAGTGCGAATCGAGCAGAAAACAAAATAGTCAAACATAATATGATCCATATGATAATACCCATCTTGAATTCCCCTTTCCACCCAGTGATTTGTTCAGCTCACATACATCTTAAAGTATGAAACGCTTACCATATCAAGAGAAAGTAGGAGAAAAAATGCCTAACATAAGGGATATTGCGAAAAGAGCGGGTGTATCGGTTACCACCGTATCACGAGTGATGAATGATCATCCTTATGTCAAAGAAGAAAAGCGAGAGCGCGTACTTAGTGCGATGAAAGAGCTCAAATATACACGGAATATTCAGGCGGTGCATTTAGCAAAAGGCTATTCTAATATGCTTGGAATTGTGCTTCCGACAATTGATCACTCCTATTTCAGCGGAATTGTCACAGGGATTGCAGAGAAAGCACAGGAGTGCGGAATGCATTTTGCCTTGTTTCAAACAGGATATGACCCATTAAAGGAAAAAGAAGCATTAATGAGCTTAAAAGAGCAGCGTGTGGATGGTTTAATCTTTTGCTCAAATGCGTTAAGTGATCGAGACATTTTAAAGTGGCAGGAATCTGGTCCTATTATCTTTTGTCATCCTACTCCGCATGATCCATGTTCATCGGTATCGATTGCGCATGATCAGGCTTTTAAGGAAGGGCTTGAACACTTAGCGGCATGCGGTCATGAGCGAATCGCAATCGTTCTTGCTAGAACAGAAGGGGAGAATAGCCAAGTTCGCATTCAGACTTATCAAGAAATGATGCGGTCGCTTGGGCAGGACATTGATGATGAATGGATCATTGAAGGAAAACTGACCATTTTTGATGGCAAGCAATTATTTACAGAATGGAAAGAGATGAAAAATCGTCCGACAGCCTTACTGATTACGAACGATGATGTCTCAGCAGGTTTTTTACTAGAAGCACAGCGTCACCACATAAACGTTGGAGAATCACCAGCCATACTTGGCTTTCAAAACGATCAATTGAGTGAAGCATTGGGGATTTCTAGTATAGACATTCCCCTCAAACAAATGGGGCAGGAAGCATTTGACTTGTTCAAGCAAGCATTACAAGGTGAGGCACCAGAAAAAAGAGTGCTGTCATATCGACTCGTTGAGCGCACAACGACTATTTTGAAAAACAATCGTTGACGCACGTTTCATCTGTTTTGTACGATAAGAAGGATTGAATAAGAAGGAGGTGGGGATGTTCATGGAATCCTTCACCGTTGATAAAGCGTTAAATAATAATGTCATCATCGCAAAACACCCTTCTTTAGGTGAAGTGGTCCTGATTGATAAAGGGATCGGCTTTGGGAAAAAATCGGGTGACGTTCTCGATCAAGCGGCATTTGAGAAAATGTTTGTGTTAAAGAATACAAAAGAGCAAACAGAATACAAACAATTGCTGCACCACATAAATGAGGACATGATTGAGCTTGCCAATGACGTCATTTATCATATACGAGAAAAAATGGGGCATCGTTTAAATGA
The DNA here is from genome assembly GCF_050864245.1 of Bacillus sp. XT-4. NCBI lineage: Bacteria > Bacillati > Bacillota > Bacilli > Caryophanales > Bacillaceae > Bacillus > Bacillus sp. XT-4. Next base: position 438,896 of record NZ_JBPAFI010000002.1, on the reverse strand, counting down.
GCATATTCATATTGCACTGACAGATCATATTGCCTTTAGTTTTAAGCGAGTTAAGCAAGGCTATGATATCACCAATCCTTTTATGCTTGAAACGAAATCCTTATACCCGAAAGAATACGAGGTCGCAAAGGAAGTCGTGGAACTGATAAATGCGCGGCCAGATGTTGAAACAAAGCTGCCCGAAGGAGAGATTGGGTTTATTGCGCTCCACATTCACTCTGCTTTAACGAACCGGCCTTTATCCGAGGTCAACCGTCATTCGCAGCTTATGACACAAATGGTCCAAGTTATAGAAGATGCATTTCATATGAAAGTAGATAGAGAAAGTATTCATTATTTACGCTTACTGCGCCATATTACGTTTTCGATTGAGCGTATTAAACGGGAAGAATCATTAGAGGAGCCAGAAAAGTTGCTTCATCTATTGAAAAATGAATATCCTTTATGCTACAATACTGCTTGGAAAATGATCAAAATTTTGCAACATGCATTGAAAAAGCCTGTACAAGATGCCGAAGCTGTCTATTTGACACTTCACCTGTACAGATTGACGAATAAAATTTCATAGTTTCCTTGAAACGTGTAACTGATTCGATCAGGCATGAGTGACTTAAGGTAAATACAGGATAAGATCCTGTTATTTGCGCAACCTTATATCACCATGCCTTTTTTGTGTTCTGAAAGTGAAATGTAAACGGTTAATTATGAAATGTATGTCAATATGTGATTGAAATGTATGTTGTAAGCGAAAACAAAAGGAGGTTCAACCAGTGTTTAAATCACTTTTTGGTGTGTTGCAAAAAATTGGACGAGCACTTATGCTTCCAGTTGCGATCCTTCCTGCTGCTGGTATTTTACTAGCACTCGGAAATGCGATGCAAAATCCGCAGCTGATTGATGTCGCTCAATTTTTAAGCAATGATACAATTCAGCTTGTTGCTAGTGTTATGGAGAATGCGGGGAATATTGTCTTCTCGAATCTTCCGCTCCTATTTGCTGTAGGGGTTGCCATCGGTCTTGCCAATGGAGACGGTGTGGCAGGGATTGCCGCGATCATCGGTTACCTTGTCATGAACGTAACGATGAGTGCCGTATTAATGGCCAACGGTTCCATTCCATCCGATTCAATCAAATTGGCTAAGTTCTTTAAGGAAAGTCATCCAGCATATGTGAATATGCTCGGCATACCGACCTTGTCTACCGGCGTTTTTGGCGGGATTATTGTCGGGGTATTAGCCGCTTATATGTTTAATAAATTTTACAAAATTGAGCTCCCGCAATATCTTGGCTTCTTTGCTGGTAAGCGTTTTGTTCCAATCGTTACGTCGATTTCAGCACTTATTTTAGGGCTTTTGATGCTCGTCATTTGGCCGCCAATCCAAGGTGCATTGAACTCATTTTCAACTGGACTGCTTGCAGCGAATGAGCCGCTGGCTGCCTTTGTATTCGGTGTCATTGAACGGTCATTAATTCCGTTTGGTCTGCACCACATATTCTACGCACCATTCTGGTATGAATTTTTTAGCTATAAGAGCTTATCAGGAGATATTATCCGTGGTGACCAGCGTATTTTCATGGCGCAAATCAAAGATGGTGTTCAGCTGACAGCTGGGACATTCATGACAGGGAAATATCCGTTCATGATGTTTGGACTTCCAGCAGCAGCACTTGCGATTTACCATGAAGCCAAACCTAAGAATAAAAAGCTTGTAGCAGGAATTATGGGGTCAGCGGCCCTTACTTCTTTCCTAACAGGGATCACTGAACCGCTTGAATTCTCATTCTTGTTTGTTGCACCGATATTATTTGCGATTCACTGTGTATTTGCTGGATTATCCTTTATGATAATGGATATTCTAAACGTGAAAATCGGGATGACCTTCTCAGGAGGGTTAATCGACTTCTTCCTATTTGGTATCCTGCCAAATAGAACCGCTTGGTGGCTTGTTATTCCAGTCGGTCTCGTACTGGCTGTCATTTACTACTTCGGATTCAGATTTGCGATTCGCAAGTTTAATCTGAAAACGCCAGGACGAGAAGATGAAGCAGCTGATGGTGCAAGCAGCGCTCAATCTGGAAAAGGCGATGACTTACCTTATGAAATTCTTGAAGCAATGGGTGACCAAGAAAACATTAAACACCTAGATGCTTGTATTACGCGTTTACGTGTCACTGTAAATGATCAGAAAAAAGTGGATAAAGACCGCTTGAAAAAGCTTGGCGCTTCAGGTGTCCTTGAAGTCGGGAATAACATCCAGGCCATCTTTGGTCCACGCTCTGATAATTTAAAAACACAAATGCAGGACATTATTGCAGGGCGCACACCTCGACCAGCGAAAGACCCTTCTGCAAAAGAAGAAGTCAGTCAGCAGGTTGAAGAAGTCATTGCAAAACCGCTTCAAAACGAACAAGGGGAAGAAATGTTTGCTTCACCAATTACAGGGGAGCTGCATCCAATTACAGATGTGCCAGATCAAGTATTCTCAGGGAAAATGATGGGTGACGGTTTTGCTATCTTGCCAAAAGAGGGAACAGTGGTTTCACCAGTAAGAGGAAAAATCTTAAATGTGTTCCCAACAAAACACGCCATCGGCCTCCAGTCTGATGGTGGACTTGAAATCTTGATTCACTTCGGGATTGATACAGTCAGCCTCAAAGGAGAAGGATTTGAAGCATTTGTACAAGAGGGAGATCAAGTAGAAATCGGTCAAAAACTTTTAGAGGTTGATATTGATAAAATTAAGTCAGAAGTACCATCTTTAATGACACCAATTGTATTTACAAACTTAAGTGAAGGACAATTTATTGACCTTCAAGAATCCGGTGAAATCAAAGCTGGCCAAGAAAACATCATGAAAATTTCAAAATAATTTTCATAACTGCCGTTCTTGTTAGATGACAAGCTCGGCAGTATGATATAATATTGTGGATGTATGAAATGTATAAAAAGGAGATTGATAAAAATGGCTCAACAAACATTCAAAGTAACTGCAGATTCTGGAATTCACGCACGTCCTGCAACAGTTCTTGTACAAACTGCTAGTAAATATGATGCTGATATCAACTTAGAATATAATGGTAAAACAGTGAACCTGAAATCTATTATGGGTGTAATGTCTCTAGGAATTGCGAAAGGTGCTACAATCACAATCTCTGCTTCTGGTTCTGATGAAAATGATGCACTTGCTGCGCTAAAAGACACAATGAAAAGTGAAGGCCTAGGCGAGTAATGCAACAACTGAAAGGAATCGGTGCTTCAGCAGGCGTTGCGATTGCAAAAGCATATCGTCTAGAAGAACCAGATTTAACAGTTCACCAAAAAGACATCAATGATCCAGAGACAGAAGTGAAACGCTTTGAAGAAGCAATTCATGTTTCAAAGCAAGAACTTGAAGCAATTAAAGAACATGCGCTAAAAGAACTTGGCCAAGATAAAGCGGATATTTTTTCTGCACACCTTCTTGTGTTAAGTGATCCAGAGCTGCTCAACCCAGTGAAGGATAAAATCACATCGGATAAAGTAAATGCTGAATTTGCTTTAAAAGAAACAGCAACAATGTTCGTTACAATGTTTGAAGCAATGGACAATGAATACATGAAAGAACGTGCAGCGGATATTCGCGACGTTACAAAACGTGTCACTGGTCATTTGCTAGGCGTTGACATTCCAAACCCAAGTATGATTTCTGAAGAAGTCATTATCATTGCTGAAGATTTAACACCTTCTGATACAGCTCAGCTGAACAGACAATTTGTCAAAGGTTTTGCGACAGATATCGGTGGTCGTACTTCTCACTCAGCGATTATGGCAAGATCAATGGAAATCCCAGCAGTTGTTGGAACAAAAGAAGCAACAAAAACGGTGAAAAACAATGATCTGATCATTGTTGATGGTATTAGTGGAGACGTCATCATTCAGCCTTCTGAAGATGAAGTGAAAGCGTATCAAAAAAAGCATGAAGACTACTTAGCTCAAAAAGCGGAATGGGCGAAACTTGTTGACCAGCCAACGGTCACAAAAGACGGCGTTCACGTAGAGTTAGCTGCGAATATTGGAACACCTGAAGATGTGAAAGGTGTACTTGAAAATGGCGGCGAAGCAGTTGGATTGTACCGTACAGAATTTTTATACATGGGCAGAGATCAGCTCCCAACAGAAGAAGAGCAGTTCGATGCGTATAAAACCGTTTTAGAGAAGATGGAAGGCAAAGCAGTGGTTGTCCGCACACTAGATATTGGTGGCGATAAAGAACTTCCTTACTTGCAGCTTCCAAAAGAAATGAACCCGTTCCTTGGCTATAGAGCGATCCGCCTTTGCCTTGAAGAGCAGGAGATTTTCAGAACACAGCTACGCGCGTTACTTCGTGCAAGTACATATGGAAACTTGAAAATCATGTTCCCTATGATCGCGACGTTATCAGAATTTAGAGAAGCAAAAGCTATTTTACTTGAAGAAAAAGAAGCATTGGTTGCTGCTGGTACAGAAGTATCTGATTCCATTGAAATCGGAATGATGGTAGAAATTCCATCAACAGCTGTTATCGCAGATCAATTTGCAAAAGAAGTAGATTTCTTCAGTATTGGAACAAATGATTTGATTCAATACACAATGGCTGCTGATCGAATGAACGAACGAGTGTCTTATCTTTACCAGCCATACAATCCAGCTATTTTACGCCTCATAACGCTTGTGATTGAAGCAGCGCATAAAGAAGGTAAATGGGTTGGCATGTGCGGTGAGATGGCAGGAGATGAAATCGCAATCCCGCTCCTACTTGGATTAGGATTAGATGAATTTTCAATGAGCGCAACATCGATTCTTCCAGCAAGAACGCAGTTAAGCAAGCTTTCTAAGGAAGAAGCTGCATCATTTAAAGAGCATATTTTATCACTGAGTACAACTGAAGAAGTGGTTGATTTCGTGAAAAAAACGTTTCAACATAACTAGGTGATGTAAACCAGACAGGTCAAACTGTCTGGTTTTTTTGTCGAATTTTATCATAATCAGTCATATCGATTGCAGAGAAGGGCATCCTAACATAAAAAATGGAGGTGACCAGTTTGTCTTTCTCTGACTATAAGCCAGGTGATCAAGTATATGTCATTTATCGAAATCCACATGCAGCCAATGTCGCACAAATTAAAGAAGCGGAAATCGTTTCACACCCTTACAATGAACAAGAGCTTGCACTATTTCTACTTGAAACATATCACCCATTAGCCCCTGATGATGCCGTATTTCCAACATACGAAGAAGCAGAAGCCCTTTATCAAGATCTGTTTGAATAAGGGAGATTTTAGAAAGGATAGAAGCCATCCTGAGAGGTTAAAGTAACGATATGAACCTATAAAGGTAAGGATGTGCTAAATATGATCAAACCGTTCGTTCCCCAGCTTGTGTATATTGAACCTCGGGCGCTAGAGTACCCATTAGGACAAGAGCTGAAAGAAAAATTTGAAGGTATGGGAATTGAAATTAGAGAAACAACGTCACACAACCAAGTGAGAAATATTCCGGGGAAAAATGATTTACAAAAGTACCGTAATGCAAAATCGACGCTCGTTATCGGCGTGAGAAAAACCTTGAAATTTGATACATCTAAACCATCTGCAGAGTATGCCATTCCGTTTGCGACAGGATGCATGGGGCATTGCCATTATTGCTACCTGCAAACGACGATGGGGAGTAAGCCGTACATTCGCACATATGTCAATGTAGAAGAGATCTTAGATCAGGCTGAACAGTACATGAACGAGCGTGCCCCTGATATCACGCGATTTGAAGCTTCATGTACATCCGATATCGTAGGAATTGACCATTTGACTCACACACTCAAACGAGCGATTGAATACTTTGGTCAAACCGATCTTGGCAAACTGCGCTTTGTTACGAAATTTCATCATGTAGACCATTTGTTAGATGCAAAACACAATGGGCGAACAAGATTCCGCTTTAGTATCAATGCCGATTATGTCATTAAATATTTCGAACCTGGAACATCACCACTCGATCAGCGGATTGAAGCGGCTGTAAAGGTAGCAAAAGCAGGCTATCCACTGGGCTTTATTATTGCCCCTATTTACATTCATGAAGGGTGGCAAGAGGGCTATAAAGTCCTATTTGAAAAACTCGATGCAGCTCTCCCTGAAGAAGTGAGACAAGATATCACCTTTGAAATGATTCAGCACCGTTTTACAAAACCGGCGAAGCGTGTCATCCAAAAAAACTATCCGAAAACAAAACTAGAACTAGATGAAGAAAAGAGAAGATATAAGTGGGGTAGATATGGAATTGGAAAATATATCTATCAAAAAGATGAAGAACAAGAACTTAGACAGACATTAGAATCATATATCGAACAGTACTTTCCGTCTGCAAAAATTGAATATTTTACTTAAAACAAGTCATTATGGCTTGTTTTTTCTATTTAAATTTTCTTACAACTATTGAATGCGGTACCAATTTTGCCGATATACACATTAAGATGCGAAAGTAGGATGTAGGGGTGATGAGATGTTTAAGAAACTTCAAGTGAGAATAGCTGTTTTCATCTCAGTTATTTTAATTTTAACCGTTGTCGCAGTTCAAGTGGGTTCCAATTTAGTATTAAGACCACTGATTGAACGAGATGCGAAAACAACGACAGCAGCAACGGCAGAAAGCATGAGAGACATCATAGCACTAAAGCTTGAGAATTACGGTGATACGATTAACCAATTGGCAACAAGTACACTTACTGAAGAATTTGCACAGAAACAAACAAAGCAGACATTGGCATTTGAAAACGATGAATTAAAAGGATTGCAGGAGCAGGATGAACTCATCTCGCTTGCCTATATAGGAACAAGTGATGGTAAAATGTTTGCTTTCCCGGAGTCCGATTTTGGTGAAGGGTATGATCCGTCTAAACGAGACTGGTATATTCAAGCGGCTGAAAAGCCTGACGAAGTCCTATGGACAGATCCGTACATTGATAAAGCAACAAGTGAAATGGTCGTTTCAGCCACGAAGGCGATCGTACGAAATGGGAAAGTAGTCGGTGTCGCTGGACTTGACTTGAAACTGGCTTCCATTCAGTCCTTTATAAATGAACAAAAGATTCCTTACATGGGAACGGCTTTCTTAGTTGACGGCACAGGAACCATTTTGGCACATCCAACAGAGCAAGGAAAAAATATCTCAAAAGTCGCTTCTGTGAAAAAAGCGATCGACAACTCGGGTATTGATGATGACAAACAGCTGACCGTCATCTCAAAAATTAAAGAGGCAAACTGGACGATCGGTGTGAGCTTCGAGAAAAAGAAACTTCTTTGGATCACTGAACAAATGAATCAGACAAGTATCATTATTTCTGTCATTGCCATTATACTTGCCATGATTCTAAGCTACTTATTGGCTAGAAGCATTACAACACCAATTAAACGCCTCATCGAGCATGTTCGTAAAGTGTCTGAAGGCGATTTAACCAGCTCGCTTGAGTCGAAGTCTCAGGATGAGATAGGTTTCCTCACGAAAAGCTTTAATCAAATGACTGAAGGCATCAGGGATTTAATTGAAAAAGTGAAAGAGTCTTCAGATCAGGTTGTGAAATCAACGGATGAAGTGACACAAATTTCAAACGAGACCTTGCTATCTAGTGAACAGATTGCAACGGCTATTCAAGAGGTCGCTGTAGGAGCGACGAAACAAGCATCAGAAGCGGAAACCATTAATGAAAAATCAGAGCATTTGTATGAAAAAGTTCGTCATATGGGTGAGCTTGCCACGCAAATGCAAACCAATTCAAAATCATCGGAAGATGCAAGCTATAGAGGACTTGATGCTCTTGGTCTGCTCGTCCAAAAATCAACACAAGCGAATGAAGAATCAAAGAAGGTAGAGCAAATGCTGCTTGACCTTGAGCATAAAACGAAAAATATTGAAAACGTCGTAACAGCGATCTCTGAAATCTCAGATCAAACGAATTTACTCGCACTGAATGCAAGTATTGAAGCAGCGAGAGCAGGAGAAAGCGGAAGAGGATTTGCTGTTGTTGCAGAAGAAGTCAGAAAGCTGGCTGAACAATCTGCGGAATCAACGAAACATATTAGTGAAACCGTAAAACTCATTCAAGATGAATCGAAAAAGGCAGCTGAAGCGATGACAGCAGCAAGCAAAATGAATGAAGAACAAGGTGATGCCATCAATTCAACAGGAGAGGCACTCAGCAGTATCACAATGGAAATGCAGGCACTTGTCGGCTCCATTGACAGCATTCATACACAAATCAATGAAATGACTGAAGAACAACAGAAAATGAATGATTCCATTCAAAGTATTGCGGCCATTTCACAAGAATCCGCAGCTTCAGCTGAGGAAGTACATGCTTCCACAGACGAACAAGTACAAGCTTTAGAAAGAACGAAAACATCAACAGAAATGTTGAACGAATCAAGTCAGGCACTGCGTCAGGCAGTCAATCGGTTTAAACTATAATCTTGCAGAAAAGAACCTTGCCATGTGAGCAAGGTTCTTTTTGTATGATAAAATATGAACAGAGGAGGGTGCCAACATGCATGTTAATCTATCTGGAAAAAAAGCATTGGTCGCAGCAAGCAGTCAAGGTATCGGTAAAGCCATTGCCTTTCATCTTGCAAAAGAGGGAGCAGATGTGATGCTCTCGGGAAGACATGAGCACACGCTGCAAGAAGCGGTCAAAGAATTATCCCCGCTTGTAAAAGGGAAGCTGACGTATCAAGTATGTGATGTATCTGACGCCGAGCAAATTAAAGCGCTTGTCGTCGCAGCAGCAGGTGATGAAAAACGTCTTGATATACTCGTGAACAATACAGGCGGTCCTCAAACAGGAACACTTGAAAGCTTAACAGATGAAGATTGGATGGAATCATTTCAGCTTCATTTACTCAGCTATATTCGGTTATTAAAAGAAGCCTTGCCGTATTTAAAAAAACAAGGTGCACGCGTGTTAAATATTGCATCTATGTCGGTCAAAGAACCGATCCCAGGCTTGATGCTGTCGAATACATTTAGACCGGCCATTACCGGCTGGACAAAAACAGCTGCTCAGGAGCTTGCCAAAGATGGTATTTTGATCAATACCTTAGCCCCAGGGAAAATTGAAACAGAGCGCGTGAAACAGTTGGACAAACACCGTGCACAAGAGGAGCAACAATCGGTTGAAGAGATCAAAGCTCAAGCTGAACGTATGATTCCACTGGGCCGTTACGGACAGCCAGAGGAATTTGCAGCATATGCGGCTTTTCTTTTATCTGAAGCCAATACATATATGACAGGTCAAACCCTCATCATTGATGGTGGATTGACAAAGTCTCTATAAGGAGGAATTCTTGATGGCACAAATCAAAACAGTTGGTTTTATTGGAATCGGTGTAATGGGACGTAGTATGGCAGGGCATTTAATGGATGCTGGCTACGAAGTTCTCGTTTATACAAGAACAAAAGCAAAGGCAGACACATTGATTCAAAAAGGTGCTCTTTGGAAATCGACCGTAAAGGAGATCGCAAAGGAGGCAGATGCCGTCATCACAATGGTCGGGTATCCATCAGATGTAGAAGAAGTCTATTTAGGAGAAGATGGACTCGTGGCACATGCTGCGCCTGGTACATACCTCATTGATATGACCACATCGAAACCTCAGCTGGCAAAAGAAATTGAAGCGAAAGCGAAGGAAAAAGGACTATTTGCATTAGATGCGCCGGTCTCTGGCGGAGACGTAGGAGCCAAAAATGGCACGCTTGCCATTATGATTGGCGGAGAAAAAGCAGCCTATGAAGCGTGCCTGCCGCTATTTCAGCAAATGGGAGAAAATATTCAATATCAAGGACCTGCAGGAAGTGGTCAGCATACAAAAATGTGTAACCAAATTGCTATCGCAGCAGGGATGGTAGGTGTGGCTGAGGCAATGGCCTATGCCGAAAAATCAGGACTTGATCCAGAGCAGGTACTTAAAAGCATCACAACAGGAGCAGCCGGCAGCTGGTCTTTGTCAAACCTTGCGCCAAGAATGCTGAAAGGTGATTTCGAGCCAGGATTTTATGTGAAGCATTTTATCAAGGATATGGGCATTGCACTTGAAGAAGCAGAGCTGATGGGAGAAGAGATGCCAGGCCTTTCACTAGCGAAGTCATTATATGAAAAGCTCAGCGAACAGGGCGAAGAAAACAGCGGAACACAAAGCATCTATAAATTATGGGTGAAATAAAAAAACTGCCCCGCCTAGGTGGAACAGTTTGTAGCGTGTAAACAAGCCCTCACATGGCTGAAAAAAGAAGACAAACTAAAAACCTGTCCCAAATAGAGACAGGTTTTTTTGATCTTATTTTCCGATGAATTGCTGCGTCCAGTAGTTACCAGATTTTACATAACCTACACCGATATGTGTATAGTTTTTGTTTAAAATGTTCGCTCTGTGACCTTCACTGTTCATCCAAGCTGTTACTACTTCTTGAGGTGATCTTTGACCTTGCGCAATGTTTTCACCTGCTGTTTTGTACGTGATACCAAATTGCTTCATTTGATCAAATGGAGATCCGTAAGTTGGGCTTGTATGAGAGAAATAGTTTTTATCTTTCATATCTTGTGATTTAGCGCGAGCAGATTTGCTTAATTTAGAATCAACAGAAAGAGCTTTTAAGCCTTGTTTTGCACGCTCTTTATTTGTCAGCTCAACCACTTCTTGTTCAAATGCATTTAAGCTGCTGTCTGCTTTTGTTGCAGTTGTGTCTTTTTGATCAGATTTTGAGCTGTTGTTCGTTGTGTTTTCTTTTGCTGGTGTGCTTGGTTTAGAAGTAGCTGGTTTTTTCACTGATTCTTGTTTTTGCTCATTTTTTGCTTTGTTTACTTCTTTCACCACTTTTGTACCAGTAACAGGTTGACCACTTTTGATCAGCTTGTTTAATAGAGCTTCGATCTCTTTTTGATTTGAAGTGCTTAGCTTGTTTACATCTGAAGAGATATGTAATTTTGCAGCTAATGTATGAAGATCAATGGCTTGATGCTGTACGTTTATGACTTGTTTCAGGTTAAGCTCTTTCGCATCAGCTGAATGCCCTCCAGTGAACGTGATCAATGCAGCAGCTGTCAGCGCTGAAAAAATGAATGATTTCTTTTTCATTTTGTAACTCCTCCTAAAATCTTTGTTTTGTTTTCTCACAGAAAATCATAACATGGACTTTTTGTTATAAACGTACCAGCATCCTCCATTGACAACGCCCATTTGTCATTTTTGTTAAAGTCATAGAAAGAATCTCCTCATATCAATGAATGGAGAATCTTTCTATTTAAAGAAAACGACATAAACATACCAATATTTTAAAGTGTTAGTATATTTTTTTGCAGAATAGGGATTGACAGCTTTTTTTCACTAGTTTCGCTGTAACAACTATTACAAAAGTGTTACAATAATGAGTGGTAATTGTAAAAGATTGAAAGGATGAGAGGAGCTACATAAGTGGGAGAGAAACAGCATCAAGGTGCTGCCGAGCAGAAAAAAATGAAGCGCCGGAACGCCTGGAGAATTAATCTCTTTTTCTTCGCTGTATTTAGTTTATTTGCTGGACTTGTCATCAAGCTCGGCGTGCTGCAAATCGTCAATGGTGAGGATTATAAAAAGCAAGCCAACCGAACTGAGGTCAAAACAGCATCATACCCGTCTCCAAGAGGAAAAATGTATGACGCGAGAGGAAGAGTCGTTGTTGATAACGAAAGTGTACCTGCCATCGTTTATACATCAGAAAGCGGTGTGAAAGCGGAGGATAAGATTAAAGTAGCAAGAAAACTTGCGACTTATATAAAAATGGATACAGATTTTTTGAGAGAGCGTGACATTCGAGATTTTTGGCTGGCAAGCCATCCGAAAGAAGCGGATAAGCTCATTTCAAAAGCAGAGCAAAAGAATCTTAAATCAAAAGATGTCTATCCACTTCAAGTAGAGCGTGTGCCTAAGAAAGAAGTCAAGGCGATCGAAAAAGATGCAGAGGAAAAAGCAGTTGCAGCGATCTATCGCAGGTTTACAGGCGGATATGCCTTTGAACCTCAAATCGTGAAAGCGATGGACCCGAACGAAGAGAAAAAAGGGGACGAAAAAGTTGCGCTGCTTGATGAAACAAAAGAATCAAAACAGACATCATCCGTAAGTTTGACATACGAAGAGATCTCACTTGTATCAGAGCATCTTGATGAACTGCCTGGTGTAAATGTCATCAATGACTGGACAAGGAAATATCCGTATGAAAAAACCCTTTATAATGTCCTTGGCGGTGTCACCACCCCAGAGCAAGGCATTATAAAAGAGCGTGAAGATTACTATATGGCAAGAGGTTACTCGCGAAATGACCGAGTAGGAAAAAGTTATTTAGAATATCAATATGAGGATTTTCTCAATCCAGAAAAAGCAACTGTTCAATATACACAGGTCGGCGGAAAACTGCTTGATGAAATTAAGCGGACAGAAGGACGAAGAGGACTTGACCTTGCACTCACATTTGATATGGAGCTGCAAAAGGAAGTCGACAAAATCGTTGAATCAGAGCTAAGATCCGCTAGTGCAAGAAACTATATGATGGACCGTGCCTTTGTTGTGATGATGGACCCTAACACAGGTGATGTTCTTGCGATGTCAGGGAAGAAAATGGACGGCAGGGACGTCACAGATTATGCGATCGGAACATTTACGACACAGTATGAAATGGGCTCTGTTGTCAAAGGAGCTACTGTCCTCTCTGGTTATCAAGATGGTATGTCACACAACCAATCCTATTTGGATACACCGCTGTATTTTGCGGGAAGTGGAGGAAAGCCTAAACAGTCTTACAAAGTTCTTGGATGGGTTAACGACCTTCAGGCACTCCAAAAAAGTTCCAACGTTTACATGTTCCAAGTGGCGATGAGAATGGCAGGGATCACCTATCAAAAAGATGGCCCGTTACGGGCAAGACCTGAACACTTACAAAAAATGAGAAACTACTATGCGCAATTCGGTCTTGGCGTGAAAACAGGCATCGACTTGCCGCAGGAATCAAGCGGAATGCAGACGCATCCTCAGACAGTCGGCGGACTCTTGCTTGATGAAGCGATTGGCCAGTATGACACGTATACACCGCTTCAAGTCGCACAATACATGTCGACCATCGCAAATGGAGGTAACCGTATTCAGCCAAGAGTGGTGAAAAGTGTTCACTTTCCAACGAATAAGGAAGAAGTAGGCCCTGTTGTGAAGAAATATGAGCCAAAGGTGCTGAACACCATTAACAACTCGAAAGCAGATATCGACCGCGTCAAAATGGGACTAAAAATGGTCACATCAACAGGCGGGACTGCCGCTGGCCGGTTCGGTCAGCATGATGTCGCAGGGAAAACGGGTACAGCCCAAACCTTCTACTATGGTGCCAACCGGAGCTGGTGGGGGAATGCCACGTACAATTTAACCTTTGGAGGATATTATCCTTCTTCCAATCCGAAAGTGGCATTTAGTGTCGTCACACCGTATGTATCAGATAAAGATCCTGTCATTAAAACCATTCCAAGTAAAATTGTTGATAAGTACGTTGAATTACAAAAGAAATATGAAAAGCAATAAACAGCAGGGAGCACAGCAAGAGAAAGTGCTCCCTTTTTGCTGAAAATATGGACGTTTCACACGAGATTGGGAGGAAAATACGGTTTTTCTAGCGAATCCTTTTTATACATCAAACTAAGGACAGCCCTAAAAAAATTAAAGGAGGGTCGGACGACGATGGAACAAAAAATGAAAGATTCGAATCAGCTGTACTCGAATATTGATTTACATGCCGTTCTTTCTTCTAATGGCCGCTTTCTCTACATTTCTTCCAATTGTAAGCAGCTTTTGCTCTATGAACAAAAGGATTTACTAGGGTGTTTTTTGAAAGACTTTGTTCATACCGAAGATCAATTTCTCGTCGAAAGTTATTTCTATAATCAGCACATGCTAGAAATTTGCCACTTTAGACTGCTTAGAAGTGATCTTACAGCTGTATGGGTAGAAGCAAGCATTGATTTTGTTGCTTGTGATGGGTTAGACAACGATTTGAGTAGAGAAATGATCCTGAAAATGAGGGTAATGAATACAGAGCCTCAAAAAGCAGTATTTCAACCAACAGAAGTGTCAGAACAGTCGTTAGGCAGTCTACCGGCTTTCCAAGATGTCAGTGAAGCTGAAAATCTGATTGCCATGCTGCCAAATCCGTTATGTATTACGGCACTTGGGAAAATTGTGTATGCCAACGATGCGATGCTGCAATTAATGGGTGTATGTACAAAAGATGAAATGATCGGCAAGTCTGCGTTTGATTTTATTGCCGAGGAGTACCATGACATTGTGAGAAGCCGAATCAAAAGACTGCAGCAAGGCCTTCCAGTCGGAATGATTGAACAAATATGGAAAAGGAAAGACGGGAGCATGATTCATATTGAAGTGAAGTCATCTCCGGCAATTTATCAAAATCAACGGGCAGAACTTTTACTATTAGTGGACATCTCTTCCCGTAAAAAATTTCAAACCGTTCTTCAAAAAAGTAGAGAGCGGTATCAGCTGCTTATCCAAAATTCCATTGATACCATCGCCGTCATCCACGATCATAAATGGGTATTTATGAATGAATCAGGTATTAAATTATTTGAAGCCGAACATTACGATAAATTAATCGGAAAAGATATCTTTCATCAAATCCATTCATGTGATCAGCAAAAAGTGAAAAAGAGCTTATCACGTATTATCGAAAGAGCATCAGATTCTGAGATTGTGACGATGAGCTGCCATACGTTTAAACACCGGTTGATTTATACAGAAATGGTGTGTATCCCTACCACATTTTTTGGTGAAACAGCCGTTCAAATTATTTTAAGAGATATATCTGAACGAAAACAGACAGAAGAACTCATGCTGCGCTCTGAAAAATTATCAATCGCAGGTCAATTGGCAGCAGGCATTGCACATGAAATAAGGAATCCGCTGACGGCGATTAAGGGCTTTTTACAGCTCATTAAACCAAAAACAAAAGACCGTGATCAATATTTTGAAATTGTCTTCTCTGAGCTGAGCCGGATTGAAATCATCTTAAGTGAGCTACTAATGCTTGCGAAGCCGCAGCAAACGGCATCCATGCAGACGCTTGATTTGAAAAAAATCATTAGCGAAGTCACCGCTCTGTTAGAAACACAGGCCAACTTAAATGGAATTTTGATGAACACAAGTGATATTGAGGAGAATCTCCTGATGAATGGGGATCAAAACCAGCTGAAGCAGGTATTTATCAATTTAATCAAGAATGCCGTCGAATCCATGCCGGATGGAGGGAAGGTAGACATTACCGCCAAAGCCGAAAAAGAAGGGATACTTGTCACGATTAGAGATGAAGGAATTGGTATTCCTGAATCGGTCATGAAGCGGATCGGTGAACCTTTTTTAACGACAAAAGAAAAGGGAACTGGGCTTGGGCTCATGGTGACATTTAATATTTTAGAAAATCACAACGGAACCATCCGGGTAGATAGCCACCCTGAAAAAGGGACTGTGTTTCACATCATGTTTCCCGCAAAATAAAAACAACGGCAAGAGAGCCGTTGTTTCATCAGTCTGTTGATTGTATGGAACGCTTTTCAAGTACAAATTGTTCGAGACGGTCAAGTCCTTCTTTTAACGTTTCAAGTGAATATGCATAGGAAAGGCGCACATATCCTTCTCCGAGTGAAGAGAAAGCAGAACCAGGTACGACCGCAAGTTTTGTGCTTTCTAACAACTCCATGCAAAAATCAAATGAACTCATCCCAAACGATTCAATGGAAGGGAAAATATAAAAAGCGCCGGAAGGCTTAATGACCGGAAGCCCCATAGAAATGAGTCGATCATATACATAGTCGAGTCTTTTCTTATATTGCTCTCTCATAATCAGTGCATCATCCACACCATTTGTCACTGCTTCAAGTGCCGCCTTTTGTGAGATAGCCGAGGCACAAGACACGTTATATTGATGTACTTTTAATACATGTTTAGCAATAGGAGCGGAAGCAAATAAAAAGCCGATTCTCCATCCGGTCATGCTATGAGATTTTGACAGTCCATTGATGACAATCGTCTGTTCCTTTAAGAAAGAAGCAATGGAATGATGCGGACGATCAAATGTCAGCTCACTATAAATTTCATCAGATAGAATAAAAATATCCTTTCCTTCAAGAAGCTGTGCAATTTCTTTCAATTCTTCTTCTAATAGCGTGACCCCAGTTGGATTTGAAGGGTATGGAAGGACAACACACTTTGTCTTTACCGTTAATGCATCTTCAATCAGCTTGGCATTTAATTTAAAACCGGCATTTGTTGTGTCGATATGCACGGGCACCGCACCGCACATCCGAATGATCGGTTCATAGCCAGGGTACACAGGGCCGGGCAGGATGACCTCATCGCCTTCAGTCAAAATGGTTCGAAACGCAGCATCAATTGCTTGACTCGCACCTGTTGTCACAATGATTTCTGACTCTGCATCATAATCAAGATGGACTTTCTTTTTGATGTACTGCTGGATCGCTTGTCTTAGCTCTAAAAATCCAGCGTTATGAGTATACGAGGTGAAATTCTCGTCAATGGCTGTTTTGGCAGCTGTTTTGACATGATGCGGCGTATAAAAATCGGGCTGACCTATGGTCAATGAAACGACATCCTCATATGAAGATACGAGATTTGAAAATGTTCGAATGCCTGAAATTTCAATATCCTTTACTCTTGGATTCAGCAAATGCTCCATTTCTCATCACCTTAAAAATTTATGTTTTTATCCTATTTTACCATTCACTGCATAAATGTCACCTGCGGAAAGGCTTCGGATATCGTTATATGTAGTCTATTCTCCTATCCATCACAGCATGAGTGATAGATGAAGAAAGAGCAACATTTATTATAGCGTAACCTGCTCGGAAAATACAGCTCTGCTTAAGATGATTAGAATAAGGCAAAACGGTATAAACTGAAAGAACGAGAGAATCAAGTCATGGGAATTGCTTTCACAGGCATACGATCTCCTGAAGGAGGACGATAATAGATGGATCAATCAGCAAAGACATCGAAAATAGCCTTTTTATCCGTCATGAGTAATACGTTTGTTGTGGTCCTTAAAATCATTGTAGGGGTGTTAACTGGATCTGTTGCGGTTTTATCAGAAGCCATTCACTCTTTTCTCGATTTAATGGCCTCTTTTATTGCATTTATCTCTGTTCGTATTTCAAGAAAGCCGGCAGATTCAAAACATCCTTATGGACATGGGAAAGTTGAGAATATTTCTGGAACGATTGAAACTTTGTTGATTTTTGTTGCTGGGATTTGGATCATTTATGAATGTGTTCATAAATTAATGCATCCTGAGCCTGTTAAACTGCCGGTACTTGGTATTGTGGTCATGCTGATCGGGGCACTTATCAATTTTGTTGTGTCGAGAGTTGTGAACAAAGAGGCAGAGCGAGTACATTCTGTTGCCATGAAATCGAATGCACTGCATCTTTTAACAGATGTGTTTACGTCACTAGGGGTCGCTATTAGTTTATTGCTTGTTGCATTAACGGACTGGTATTTCCTCGATCCGATTATTGGAATGGTGCTAGCGCTCTATATTATGCGTGAAGCATTTAAACTCATGAAGGAAGCGTTCCCGCCGCTTGTCGACGCCCGGTTAACCTCGGAAGAAGAACAAGCGATAGAGGGCATCATTCAAACATTTAGTCAAGAATTCATTGAATATCATGACTTTCGAACAAGACGATCCGGTGCTGAAGAATATATTGATTTTCATTTGATTGTTCATGGAAAAACAACCATTGAAGATGTTCACCAATTATGTGATCGAATTGAAGAGAACATTCAGCAGGCGTTTCCGCATGCACAAATCTTTATTCATGTAGAACCTGAAAGTGAAAGAAGCACACAAACGTAAAAAAGGCGATACCACCTCTTTGAAGGTTGTATCGCTTTTTTTACGCTTCATCTATGAAATGAAATCAATATCCATAAGCAGTATCGTAATCTTCATACCAAGAGATATAAGCAGCATCTTCATTAGATAAACCATGTTTCATATCTAAAAAATCAGCTTCGCAAATATCTTCAATCACAGTCATTTCGTTGTTCTTTAATAGTACGACAGTTCCCATCATGAACACCTTTCTTTAAAAAATCCTTGACTATTGTACCATGTGAAACGTGATTGTCAACAGAAGAATCGAAATGAGAGGAAAATATCACAAAATGTTAAAAAATCAGGCGTTGAAAGAACTAGATGTGCCATAATTTTCGTGAATTTTCAGTATTTATTCACATAAATCATCATTGAAAAATGATCTAAAATTCATGTAAAAATGTAAAGCTCCATTGATCTTGCGATATTCATAAGATATAATAACGAATGATTATAAGAAATTTATAGAAAACATACATAATAAAGGAGAAATAGGATGGAAACAAACATGTCAGAAGCACCTATTCAAGAAGAAAAACATCCTGAACTAGCTGGAGTAGGTTATCGTTTTCTTGCTCATCTTTTAGACGGTGTCATTATTAGTGTACCATTTTCAATCATTGTATTTATTCTCGCAACACTCTTTTTTGTCTCAAGCCCTGAGGCGGCATTTTTAATGTATGATGATAGCTATTACTATTCTTCAACGGTGATCACGGATGAAGAATGGGCAGTCATTGTGGGCCTTCTCTTTTTCTATGGCGTAACGACCTTAATCGGTATCGCGGTGACTTGGCTGTATTATGCGATCATGGAATCATCAAAGCTGCAAGGAACTCTTGGCAAGATGGCTCTTGGCATCAAAGTGACAAAAGTAACGGGTGGAAAAATAACATTCGGGCGCGCGACAGGCCGCTTTTTTGCAAAAGGCTTTTTGTCTCCAATCTTATTCATTGGCTACATCATTGCGTTTTTCACAGAAAAAAAACAAGCACTTCACGACTTGATTGCAAGTACCATTGTCGTAAAGAAATAATGAAGAGAAGCACCTCTGCTAAATAGTAAGGGGTGCTTTTTGTATAGATTGCTTGTATGGAAGAGGGGAACGTCACATAAAGTAGAATGATAGTGAAAATAAAGCAGAGAAGGGAGTCAATCTATTGAAAAGAGGGAAAATGACCGTTCAGAAAAAAGGGGTAAGCTTCGGGCTCTTTTTCACCGCACCTGTTTTGGCCTGGGCATTGTATGATTTTGCAAATACGATATTTTCATCGAATATGATCACCATTTTCTTCCCATTTTACTTGCAGGAGACGATAGGCGACAGTGCGAGGATGGATCAAATCGCCAGTACATTTATTTCTTATGCGAACGCACTTGCAAGCTTTTTCCTCGTCATTTTTACGCCTTTATACGGTGTGCTGATTGATCGTACAGGGAAAAAGAAGCGGTATATCACGGTGTTTACCCTGATTTGTATTGCCTGTACCTTTATGATGGGGATCTTTGCTGGGATTGATTTCTCAAGCGAATGGTTTGGT
This sequence comes from Bacillus sp. XT-4, assembly GCF_050864245.1. Taxonomy (NCBI): domain Bacteria; kingdom Bacillati; phylum Bacillota; class Bacilli; order Caryophanales; family Bacillaceae; genus Bacillus; species Bacillus sp. XT-4. Next base: position 419,375 of record NZ_JBPAFI010000002.1, on the reverse strand, counting down.
CTTCCTGTCTCCTTATTGGTGGTGGTTACCTTGTTCGTCATCGCCAAATTTTTCTATCACTCTAGTCTTGTTTTTTATGACACCATTTTGCCCGATCTTGGGACAAAGGATGAAATCCCCCTCATTTCTGGATTCGGTATTGCTGTCGGCTATTTAGGTACACTTGTCGGCCTTTCTGTTTATTTACTTGTAGGAAATGACCAGTTTCATGAAGCATTTATTCCGACAGCCCTTTTATTCTTTCTCTTTTTTCTGCCCTTTCTCTTTATTATAAAAGATCCTCAACCTCTCCCGCAGCAAGAAAAAAAGTCGTCTTTTTTCAGCGGGTATAAAGAGATTATTCGTACATTTAAAGAGATGAAGCAGTACAAACCGACCTTTATTTTTATGATCGCTTTCTTTTTTATGAATGATGCGTTGCAGACAGCGATTGCGATGATGGCTGTTTATGCAAAAATTATCATTGGTTTTACGGCAGGTCAATTTATTTTGCTTTATCTTGTGTCCACGATTTCAAGTATCATTGGCTCGTTTCTATTCGGATATGTCACAAAGGCCATCGGGGCAAAGCGCTCGATTACAGTCGTGTATGTCATTTTAATTGTGGCGCTCATTCTAGCTGTGACAGCGACAACTGAATGGGTCTTCTGGGTAGCAGGCAGTTTATTTGGCATTTCACTTGGCGCAAGCTGGGGATCATCACGAATCCTCATTATTGAGCTGACGCCTAAAGAAAAACGAGGTCAATTTTTTGGTCTCTTTGCGTTTTCGGGAAAGGTGTCTTCAATTGTTGGTCCCATCATTTATGGCTCCGTCACACTTCTATTTGCATCACATGGGAATCTCGCAAGCCGTCTTGCATTAGGGTCTTTGCTCATCCTTGCAGCCATAGGACTTGTGATTCATCAATTCGTGCGAGAGAAAGCGTAAAGAAACGTCAACTTTTTACCCATGCTGCCGATATAAAAAGTACAATCTTATATTGAAGAATAGAGGGATTTCCGTGGCTTTAAACAAACAAGAAATTTTACTTGACTCTGGTACTAATGAATTGGAAATTGTGAAGTTTGAAATTGGTTCAAATCAATTCGGCATTAATGTCATGAAAGTAAGAGAAATTATTCAGCCAGTTGAGGTGACAGTTGTACCGCACTCTCACCAAGATGTAGAAGGGATGATTAGTTTACGAGGCGAGATTTTACCAGTCATCAATCTATTTTCCTTTTTTAATGTCGAGTCAGATCAGTCAGAACAAGAGAAATACATTGTGACTGAATTCAACCAACGGAAATTTGTGTTCCATACAGGAACGGTATCACAAATTCACCGCGTCAGCTGGGAAGAGATTGAAAAACCAACTGCACTCAATCAAGGAATGGACCGTCATTTAACAGGGATCATCAAGCTTGACGAGAAAATGATTTTCCTTCCAGATTACGAAAAAATCATCTATGATATTGAATCCGCATCTGGTGTAGACACATATCATATGTTTGACGGTGAGAAAGACGAGAGAAGAACAGGGAAGAAGCTGTATGTTGTTGAAGATTCTCCGCTTCTTATGCGCTTATTAACAAATGAATTAACCGAGGCAGGCTATAAAAACATTGTGACCTTTGAAGATGGAAAACAAGCATATGACCATGTCATGGATCTTGTCAGTAAAGGCATTAGTGTGACAGAAGAAATTGATATGATTATTACAGATATAGAAATGCCAAAAATGGATGGACATCGATTAACAAAGCTGCTGAAGGACAATCCTTTAACACAGTCCATTCCAATTCTCATTTTCTCTTCATTAATTACGGACGATCTGCGTCATAAAGGGGAAACCATCGGTGCAGATGATCAAATTAGTAAACCAGAAATTCATCAGTTGATTGAAAAAGTAGATCATTTTATTATCTAAAGAAAAGAAGACAAAGAGCTAAAATAAACAACATTTTAGCCCTTTGTCCATAATATGAAAAACCACTCGCTTTGAGTGGTTTTTCTGTTTAAAAATAACTTTCCCCGAGCCGTTTGAAGACGGGTTTTGTATAATGTGATTTTTGTTTTGTGGCGGCAGGTTTTTCTTTTAAACCGACATACGTTTGAAGTATTTGTTTCGCTCGATTTAATGACATATTCGCTTTCGGATTGCGATATGATTGATTTAAATTTCCTAAGTGTGGCAAAAATTCGAAGTCTTCTTTAGTTGGTGGCAGATGAAAATAATAATCTCCAATTTCAATCAGCACGTCGGACTGTTGTTGACTATATCTGGGATTGTTAGAGAAATGTAGGCCCACTTTTCTTCCTTTACCTTCTTGCAATAGTTTTTGCAGCGCACGTTTTTTCAAAAGATAAAGAAACTTGGGATTTGGTGCGGTTTTAGCATGGCGGTTAACAGTATAAATGGCTTTTGCGATGTTTTCTGCTGTAGGTTCTATGTCTTTAGTATGAGCATAATCGTCCATTTTTTCTCTCCTTTGTCTTTCGTCTTCCTGTGCTTAGTATAAATTATACGTTTTTATTAGTAAATTGCAAATAGACTTATTGTAAAAAGCATTAGATTTTCATCACTCTTATTTACAATAGCCATTCATGATGATTCTGAAACGTGAAGAAGAACAATGAATGAATCATTCTTAGCAAGAGCATCATCATTTATCCGGTATCCTTTCCAACTAGGCGTTTCAGTTGGATGTAAACGATGCCTTTGATTTTCTATATGATAAAGGTGTTGTATTTTTTATTCTTTTAAAAATACTAATAAAATAGCTAGTGCTGCTGAAGCCAACTTGGTAGGCGATTTCTGTTATGTTTAAGTCCGTCTTTTGAAGCAAAATGAGGCTTTGTTGAATTCGATATTCATTCACATAATGTATAGGAGATTTCTTTAAAATATCATTGAAATATCTACAGCATTCAGAGCGGCTTAATTGTCCTTCACGAGCGATATCTTGAAGAAGAACCTTTTCATGATAATGTTCATGAATCCAATTCAGCATATGTTTCATACGTTCATTTCTATCGTGCTTACGTGCATCATATGTCAGTTGAAAACGATTTTGTAAAAGGCATTTCCAAATCGTGATGAGCTGTATATTAAGTTCGAGTTCATAATATGCCGGAGTTTGTTCGATTAATCGTTGAATGATTTGTATACATTGATAGATTCGGTTTGGCCATCCGTCTTTTCGGTTGAATAAAATAAAAGGTGTTTGACTCGCATGCATATATGGATGAACGAACGTGGTGAATAACTCATTGGCTGTGATGAAGTGAGGTGAAACGTTTAAACAAATATAAGTACATGTCGTCCCATTTGCATCCTTTGCCATGTGTAAGCAGCCACTGTTGATGAATACACCATCTCCTTGCTGAATGTTCAATATCTTCTCGTTAATGTGAAACTCAGCCTCTCCCTCTAAAATAAAGACGAATTGAAATTCGTCGTGCCAATGAAGAGGGATATATCCGCTCATATGATCACGAATCTTTGTATGATATAGAGCAATAGGCCATGTGGTGGTTGAATGCTCCGTTAATTCTTTCAGATTGTTGTCAATAAGAAAATGATGATTGTGCATGGTTCTCCTCAATATTCTTTTATTTTTATGTTCAATTGATATATCAATATGTAAAAAATTGAACTACTATCAACTATATTATCATGATTTTTTTAGAATTGAGGAGAATAAAAATGAAGAGGAGAAAGGGAATCTTTCTTGTACTGATAGGAGCTATCTGTTGGGGAGTAGGAGGAACCGTTTCACAAAAATTGTTTCAGCAATATGGAATTGACGTCCATTGGCTGGTCACTGTCAGGCTGCTCATTTCAGGCGGGTTGCTTTTATTTGTTCATTACATGACGAAAGAACGCACGCAATTGATTGGCGTGTTGAAAATGAAGAGTACGGCCATTCAAGTGCTGATATTTGGACTAATGGGCATGTTAGCTGTTCAATATACTTATATGGTGTCCATTCATCATGGGAATGCTGCGGTAGCTACATTGCTACAGTATACAGCACCTGTCATGATTATCGTGTATCTAGTATTTCGCCGGCAATCCACTTTTACAAAAAGAGATATGTTGACGGTCGCATTGGCTTTGGTTGGCATGTTTCTCTTATTGACGAATGGTTCCGTTTCCACATTAACTGTTCCAGCTGTCGCGGTATTTTGGGGAATACTATCAGCCGTGGCATTGTCCTTTTATACGTTATATCCAATCAACCTGTTAAAACAATTCGATTCACTTGTTGTTGTTGGCTGGGCGATGCTTATAGGGGGAGCTGCCCTTAGCTTGGTCCATCCTCCATGGAAGGTGAATCTGTCTCAATTACCTTTTGAAGCGTATATCTATTTATTATTTGTCATTGTATTTGGAACGATGGTCGCTTTTTGGTTTTACATCGAAAGTTTGAAGTATTTATCTCCGAAGGACTCAAGCTTAATTGGAAGTGTCGAACCCCTTGCAGCAGTGATAACCACTGTTTTCTGGTTAAAAGAGCCATTTGGTCTTTTCCAGTGGATAGGGACAGCGTGTATTGTATACATGATATTATTCATGGCATTATACCAGCCTAAAATAAGAGGGGAAAAGAAGAAATTGGGTTCATTGGATAGATGATAAGGTAAATTGTATGTGTGAAATGTATATAAAGTGAACTATTAAACATAGATAACTACCTATTTTAAAATAAATGGGTAGTTAATGACTTATATGAGAACGGGATTGCCGGATAAAATCTACCATATGCAAGACAATCAAAGTCGAACATATGGCTTAAAAACATGGACTATTTTGTATGGCTAGAATAAGCACAGTAAAAACAGCCGTTAAAATCAGTTTCACTCGTCATTTTTTTGGCTTCATCCATGGCGCTTTCACTGTTCATGTGCAGACCAATCAATGTACGGCTTGCTGCATCACCTAAAAATGCGCAGTCTTCTGTATGTACAACATATTGTCCTTGATCATTTTTTGAATGAATAAAATAATAGCTTTTTAGCATACCCCTCACCTCCAACCTGACTATCCTACTATAAAACTTCCAATAATGTAAAGGTTTTTTATTAAAATTGTTGCAATTTTATGTACATTCCTTTTATTTTATAAAAAGGAAAATATATTATAAAATATGAAGATCAAAGTCAATGAGGACAGAAAGGACGGTTTAGATTGAAAGATATTTTAACGCCTTTATTGGTCGCTTTTGTCGTTGGAGGCATTGTGTACGTGATAGATGATCGGCCGATTCATCCTTTTCTTCTTTTTATCATCTTATTTATCAGCATTTATACAGTCGATAGAATCGTTCATTTTGCTTCAAATCATTTCGATGAGCAGAAAAAATAATCGTCGTTTATGTTACTGCCATGAAAAAAGGACTTTCTATAGAAGAAAGTCCTCAGCGTGTAGACAAACCCTCGCATTCTTTGTCAGTCCTGCGTGCTGGTGCTCACGAATGTGAAATTCGCTCCGCGCCAGTACTCGTCCTTCCTAGACTGCAAAGGTTTTCTATCACGCTGAAAAGAAGAAAAAGGGCTAAAATAAACATTATTTTAGCCCTTTTTGCTTCATCTATTGTACTCCCTGACCTTTTAATTCACGCTGTACATCTAAGTCGGCAGCTTCTCTGCTGAACTTTGGCAGTGTAATGAAGTAAAAAAGGAAGACGAGTAAAATAATAATACCCATTCCGTAATAAATGTAAGAAACATTGGTGATGAGATTTGGAAATAATATGGCAATTAAACCTAGCGTCATTGATTGTGCAAACATGGTGAGCGGATCAACCCACCCTGATACGCGTCCCATCAGACGAGGGTGAACAATTCTTGGGAGCCAGCCTCCAATGACAATGTTGACTGGACCAATACATGTACCAATGACAAATGATGTGACATAAAATAACCATAATGTATGGGTAGAACCAAGGACAAAAATTAAAATACCTGCAACTAGAATTGGAATCGACATGAGATATTGCATCTTTACCTTTTTCGCAAGAATAGAGCCAAGTAAGCTTCCAACTAGAAGTCCGGCACCGATTGCGATCGTAAAAAAGGATGTATGCAGTTCAAAATGGTCCGGTGAAAGACCGTATTTCATTGTAAACATCGGAAGAACGGCAAATGCGCCATTCACAAGACCAAAAACAAAAAAGCCGAAAATTAAAGAAGCCAATAATTTATTTTTTAAAATATAGAGAATGCCTTCTTTAAAATCTTTTAGAGACGTCTTAACGGTCATGCCTTTCCAGCCTGCTTGTCCATTTGGCTGTCGTGCTTCAATTGGAATATTGCATGATCGAATGAGAATACCGGAAATAATAAAACTGACCAAATCAATGGTAATGGCACCGTGAAGTCCAATCGTTTTATACATAATGGCACCTATTCCAACACCAAATACCATAAACAAACTAAACAGCATCTGATTTAAACCAGCAGCTTTTGCATATTGATCTTTATTTAAAATGGCCTGAACGAGAGAGGCTTCAGCTGGATAGAAGAACTTCGTAATGGCGCTTCGTATAAACAAGATCAAGAAAATAAGCGGCAGTGAATTAAAATAAATGACGATAAATAAAACGATCGTCAGCCCAGCTCGTATCCAATCACAATTCTCTGCGACTTTTTTACGATCAAAACGGTCTGCGACCACACCGACCATAAAAAAGACAAAGATCGTAGGCAGTGAATACATTAGCTCTGCTAAAGTGGCGTAAGCGGGCTGATGACTAAAATGATCGAGCAAATAAAAGGCAAACGCCATATTGCCTACTGTTGTCCCCATTTGCGAGGCAAGTGCTGCAAAAAAGAGACGAACAAAATTTCTGTTTTTAAAAATATCCATAAATACGCTCCTTAACCTGAAGATCCCACTTTCTATCATATAAAATTTTAACCATTCGTACAATTGATTTCTCCTACTGGCTAATGGTCACAGGTGTTCCATTTGGAACTATTGAAGCAAGTTCGATGACATTCTGATTGTACATGCGAATGCACCCTCTAGACACAGCTTTACCAATTGAAGACGGGTTATTCGTTCCATGGATGCCGTAATGAACTTTTGAAAGGCTCAGCCAATAGGCGCCAAAGGGACCTCCTGGGTTTGGCTGTCTGTTGACAATATAGTAAGAACCTGTCGGTGTCATGTTTAATATTCTGCCAGTTGCGATCGGGTATGAGCGCAAGAGCTGTGATCCAGAAAACAGTACGAGACGTTTCGCTGAAATTGACACAGATATGCGGTAAGGGATCGTGTTAGGATCCGGTAACCCAGGGATGATGATGACTTCATTTTGTTCTGGCTCGCGGGTTTGAAGTGACGGATTTGCAGCCTTTAAAGCATCTGTCGTTGTTCGAAAATCAAGTGCTATAGAAGCAAGTGTTTCTCCACTTTTTACCGTGTATCGCAGCACGAAAGCACACTCCTTTTACTCAAATAAAAGAAGCCATGATCCCCGCCTCACATATACTATATGGACGGGATCAGGCCCAGTAAGGTTTCTCCTAACATTTGTCATGAGAATGATCTTTGTTTATACATATGCAGGAAAAGGTGATTTGGCTTCTCTTTACACGTGAGATGTTAAGGTGAAAAAAGTGATTTCAGGTTTGGCTAAAAACCGAAGCGGCAGTCTAGTTGTCCCAAGCCCGCGGTTGACATAGATACGGTGCTGATAGCTACCGTATAAGCCTTCGACATATGTACGCCCAAAAGGTGCTGTGAGAATCGGTCCATAGAAAGGAAGCTGTATTTGACCACCATGCGTATGCCCAGAAAGCTGCAAGTTAATAGGTGTTGTTTCAAGCTCTAGTGCGGCATCAGGCTCATGCACAAGCAATAACGTAAAGAGATCAGAAGAGACTTCTCGTTTGATGAAATGGTAATCAGGCATACTCATCATGAGGTCATCCAGTGTAGCGATCTGTATGCGTCTGCCTTCTTTTTCTAAGTGAAACACTTCATTTTTACATAATGTAAAACCGCAGGCTTTCATCGTTTCCTCATATAGATCGATGCCAAATGGTCCGTAGTCATGATTTCCGCATATGGCAAACTTTCCAAACGGAGCATCAAGCTTAGACAAAGAGGCTTTGGCTTTTTCATGTTCTTCAATCGATGATTCAAAATCAACAAGATCACCTGTAAACACAATGAGATCGGGAGATGCAGCGTTGATTTTTTGGACAACAGTCTCTAAATCTTTTGCCGGGAATGTATCACTTAAATGAACGTCACTAAATTGCGCAATTTTAAATTGGTCAAAAGAAGCCGGTAGCTGAGCATCATGAATAGTGAGTGATACGGTGTCGATCATGCGCGGTTCAATGTACCGAGCATAGCCATAACCGGATGTGGTCGCCAAAAGTCCGAGAATACTCGCACCAGCTGCTCCTTTTAAAAACTGCCTACGGGAAAGTTGCTTCATATAAGACTCCTTTAAAAATAAAATTAAGTATAGCATGATTTTTGATGAATCTCCCATATGGTGTATGGAGGGGAAATCATGATATGATAGACGGATAATGAATGAATAGTCATTCAAAACCACAAAGGGGGAGAACAAATGACGAAGCAAACAGTGATTGTCACAGGGGGATCAAGCGGAATGGGGAAGGCGATGGCGACTCATTTGGCACTCGGGGGCTGGAATGTTGTGATTACTGGAAGAACAGAAGAGACCCTTGAAACAACGGCAAATGAAATCAAACAGCAAGGTGGTTCGATCGCTTATTTTCAAATGGACGTGCGACATCCAGAAGATGCTGATCAAATGGTAAAGTTTGCAGTAGATACATTTGGTGATGTGGATGCACTCATCAATAACGCAGCAGGCAACTTTTTAGTTCCAGCAGAAAAACTGTCTCCTAACGGCTGGAAAGCGGTCATTGATATTGTGCTAAATGGCACCTTTTTTTGCAGCCATGCAGTGGGCAACTATTGGATTCGTCAAAAGAAAAGCGGAAGTATGATCAACATGGTCGCCACATATGCATGGGGGGCTGGTGTTGGTGTAGCGCATTCAGCAGCCGCAAAAGCAGGCGTACTATCACTTACCCGAACGCTTGCAGTCGAATGGGGAAAGCAATATCGCATTCGCGTAAATGCCATTGCGCCGGGGCCCATTGAAAGAACAGGTGGTGCTGATAAACTGTGGGAATCTGAAGAGGCTGCCCAAAGAACATTAGATAGTGTTCCGCTCGGTAGACTTGGCACACCAGAAGAAATTGCAGAACTTGCGAGTTTCTTATTATCTGAGCATGCATCTTATATTAATGGAGATTGTATCACGATGGATGGGGGGCAATGGCTCAACCAATCACCATTTTGAATGACCGTGTAAGACCTGCTTTTGATATGGTATAATCACACAAAGAGAGAAGCAGGTGATGAAAATGGTCGATCCATTGGATATTTTAACGAATATTGAAGATGTTTTCCCGCACTATCAAGCGATCTTCAGTGCGGAGGAACAAAAAGTGATAGGCTATGAGATTCTTGGAAGAATGAAGCTTGAGTCGGGAACAGTTAGTCTAGGCTCCTTCTTTACGGATTCATCTATTCCTGACGAATATAAATTGGAAGTAGATCACAAAGTATTAAGTCAAGCGCTTGATCTCTTCACAACCGCAGATGAAGATTTGCTCATCTTTATTAATCATGATGCGAACGTCCTCATGCTTGATCATGGCGAAAGTTTTTTAGAACTTTTAAAAGAATATGAAGCAAAGGGTATTCAGCTTAGCCGGTTTGTCATTGAAATTACTGAACATACGTTTAGCGGCGACATTGAACAGCTTTACCATACGTTAACGTATTATCGTACATATGGGATCAAAATCGCCGTATCTAATATAGGAAAAGAAAGCAGCAATCTTGACCGGATTGCTCTGCTTTCACCTGATCTATTAAAAATAGATCTACAGGCTTTAAGAGCTTCGTCTCCATCTCCTTCCTATGAATATGTGTTATACAGCATTTCACTTCTTGCAAGAAAAATAGGAGCGGCTTTAATCTATGAAGACATTGAAGCGAATTTTCAGCTGCAATATGCATGGAGAAATGGCGGAAGATATTTTCAAGGCTTCTACCTTCACGAGCCTGCGGCACAATTAATTGACCGGAACAAACGAAAAGAACAGCTTAAAGAAGAATTTCAGCAATTCATTGCCCATGAGAAAAAGAAACTCCAAGCTGTCTATGAACATTCTGAAACCTTTTATAAGCGAATACATCAAGCCGTCAGTACGTTAAAAAAATCATGCAGCACAAATGATGAACTTATACAAAAACTGGCACATGAACTAACCGATTGCAGCTTTCGCATTTATATGTGTAATGAAGAAGGGTTTCAAATCACTGGGAATGTGTTTAAGAAAGAGAAAGAATGGCTGTTTCAGCCAGAGTATATAGAGAAAAACTGGAGCTGGCGCCCTTATTTTCTAGCGAATATTCTTCAAATGAGAATTAGCGGAAAAGGATTTTTCAGCGATATCTACAGTGATTTAGAAACTGGAGAACGAATACGTACGTTTTCTTATCCGTTAGAGGGAGACGTGTATTTGTTTGTAGATCTTCCGTATGCGTATCTATATGAGCAGGAAGGATTAATTTAAAAGCAGCCGTCATGGCTGTTTTTTTATTAGAAAAAAGATAGAAAAAATGGTTGACAATGAAACTGATAATCATTATCATTTAGTTATAGAGAGAAGCTACTCTCTGTTCCCCAACCCCTCTATCAGATCAAGATCCAAAAAACTTGGCGCTACCCCCGCCAAGTTTTTTTTGTGCGCCAATCATTCCCTTCATGCATAGGACATCCCAATTCATCCATACACCTTAAATGATGATAGTTAGACAGTAGGAGGGAAAAGTCATGATCAAACGTGACAAGCGGCTGCTGATTGATTTACCAATGCCTGATCACCCAGATGCAAATGGTGCAGCGGCTGTGCAAGAATTACTCGGCGGAAAATTTGGTGAAATGTCCACATTAAATAACTACATGTTTCAATCGTTTAACTTTAGAGGGAAACGAAAGCTCAAACCATTTTATGATCTTGTATCAAGTATTACAGCTGAAGAATTCGGTCATGTAGAGCTTGTGACAACTGCAGTCAATCTCATGATTACGGGAACCACCCATGGGGGCGATCCAGATACGACCCCGATGAAAGCGGCTGTTGATAAACGAAATACGCAGCATTTTATCCAAACGGCACAAACAGGCTATCCGTTTGACTCCATGGCAAAGCCGTGGACAGGTGAGAATGTGTTCTCAAGTGGTAATCTGATTCTGGATCTTCTTCATAACTTCTTCCTAGAGTGCGGAGCTCGTACGCATAAAATGCGCGTATATGAAATGACGGATCACCCTACGGCAAGAGAAATGATCGGTTATTTACTTGTCAGAGGCGGCGTACATGTTGTGGCGTATGCAAAAGCCCTTGAGGTAGCGACAGGAGTAGATGTTGGGAAGATGCTGCCGATTCCAAATCTCGACAATAAATACTTTGATTCTGCAAGAAAGTTTGAAGATCAAAATGTTCATACAAAGCTGTATACATTTAGTGACACAGATTATAAAGATATCAATCAAATTTGGAAAGGAAACCATCCAATTGATGGAAAGCCGCTGACAGTTATTGAGGGTACGCCAAAAGGTGCACCCGTGCCAGATTATAGAGATTTGCCGGAAGAGTTTGCTCCAGGTATTTCAAAAGAAGATTTTGACGAAATTGCAAAACGCCTGATGAGATCGGCTGGTTTATAAAAAACAAGATGCATGAGATAAGAAAAAAGACTCAAAATAAAAAAACAGATTCTTTTTCTTTTTTTGAATTCAAGAGGAAAAATATCATCTGAGAACACTTTATGGTATGATGCTTTGTAGGACTTGTGTATAATCAATACGGGTTCATCTTGAGTTGTTTTTTTGAAAGGAGTCTTTTTTTAGAATGTCACAATTAATGGGTATCATTACAAGGCTGCAAAGTCTTCAAGAGACAGCAGAAGCTGCAAACGAGCCGGCACAGCGTTATTTCGAAGTGAACGGTGAGAAAATCTGTAGTGTTAAGTATTTCGAAAAGAATCAAACGTTTGAATTGACTGTTTTTCAACAAGGGGATAAGCCTAACACTTTCCCATTTGACAACATTGATATGATTTCGATTGAGATTTTTGAGCTTCTACAATCCTAAGCTGAATCGTATGAAATGTTTTTTCTAAGAATTCCTTCGTTGATTGCGGAAGCATACACTTCATAAGTGATGAACAAATGGAAGATGATCATTCAGTGCAATATTCGGATAAGAGACCATTAAAAAGGAGTTCCTTTCTGTGAGTGATTCTTTTTTCTTTAATCTTTCTGAAGAGCATTTAGCGTTTTCTGATGTTGTCATGAGAATGAAAGACTTTATTCAAAAAGACCCGAGATCTGTTTATGTACTATCAATTGGTACGGACTCTCAGGTCAATCAGAATGTCACAACATTTATGACTGCAATTCATCTTCACCGGATCGGCAAAGGAGCTTGGGGCTGTCTCACGCAGCAAGTGTTGAATCGGCCTGTACAAAGTCTTAGAGAAAAAATTTCATTAGAGACAGCGTTTAGCCAAAAGGTATGTGCAGACATCCTTGAGGGACCTTTAACAGAACTGATGGATTTGCTTCTTCCGTTTGCTGAGGAAGGGGCAGACCTTCGTTTTGAAGTCCATCTAGATATTGGCAAAAAAGGAAGTACAAAAGAGCTGATCCAGGAAATGACCGGAATGATCACAGCCATGGGAATTGAAGCAAAAATAAAACCCGACTCATACGCAGCATTTTGCTACGCCAATCGATACACAAAATAAATTCCGTCATTTTTCTCCAAACGTTGTCGAAACGTGCGGTTGACGATTCGATTCTAGTTCCTTATTCTAGCTGTATAGAGAGGAAGCAGACATTCAAACGCCTGCTAATCAATATAAAAGCATATATGAAACAGGGGGCCTGATGTTGAATGAGCGTCATCGAAAATCGTTTTAATGAAGAAGAGAAAAAGCTATTATTAAACGTATTACTGAATCAGGAATATGCTGTCGAATTACTAAGCAGTGAGATCAATGATATAGAATGTGGAACAAAAAATGTCGACGACAATACGTATAAGAAATTGATCACATTGTATGACAGAGTAAGGTTTGAGAATTAATATCGATTGAACATTCTATTAGATACTCTACGCTGAGTATCTTTTTTATGCAGAAAAAAATCTTTCGACAAAATTCGTTTTAGTTTATGCTTAATGTTAAAGGGGAATGTATGATTGATGATTGAGAGAAAAGGGGTCGAAGAAACATGATAGAGATAGAACCGGCTCAATTACTTGAGTCAACAGTAGCTGAGCATATGATTGATGCAGATAAAGTGGCACACGTTCAAATTGGAAATAATCTTGAACACGCCCTATTGGTCCTGACAAAAACAGGATATACAGCCATACCTGTTCTGGATGCTTCTTATCACCTTCATGGGTTAATTGGAACAAATATGATTATGGATAAAATCTTTGGCTTAGAACGAATTGAATTTGAAAAGCTCGACCAATTGAAGGTAGAAGAGGTCATGCTATCAGATATTCCAAGACTGAAAACGACCGATCCTGTTTTAAAAGGTGTTCACGCTGTGACGAATAATGGATTTGTTTGTGTGGAAAATGAAGAGCAAGTATTCGAAGGGATTTTCACTCGGCGTGTTGTATTAAAGCGCTTAAATGAAGTCATTCATTCCGCAAAAAAATGAGCTGCAGCCCAGCTTATTTTTTTTGCCTTCATAAGCTATTATTTATATAATGACTATATAAAATAAGAAAAACTTATCGAGAGAAGGAGGGCGCCCATGCAGCTTCAAGAGTTACATATGCTTGTTGTACTTAGTGAGGAATTGAATATGAGAAAGGCTTCAGAGCGGCTCTTTGTCTCTCAGCCTGCCTTATCTCAAAGGCTGCAAACGATTGAAAAAGAGTGGGGAACCAAAATCTTTTTTCGTTCACAAAAAGGCTTGACAGTCACTTCAGCTGGCGAACAGATCATTCAATTCGCCAAAGAGGTCACGACTGAGCAGGATCGAGTGCGAGAGAGAATTGACGAGCTTGAAGGAGACATTCACGGTACACTCAAGCTTGCAGTTGCGTCCATTATTGGTCAGCACTGGCTGCCAAAGGTGTTGAAGCGGTATGTCGAGAAATACCCAAATGCCAAAGTATCTCTTGTGACAGGCTGGAGCAGTGAGATGCTTAAAAGTCTGTATGAAGACCATGTCCACATCGGCATCATTCGCGGGAATCCTGATTGGAAGGGCACAAAGGAATACTTAATGACCGATCATTTATATTTAGTCGATTCTGTCATCAAGGACGTGGATGAGTTAATTGAGACAGAACGCCCGTTTATTCAATTTAAAAGTGATAGCACCTATTATCAAGAAATTCAGCACTGGTGGCATCAAAAGTTTAAAGTGTCGCCAAAACAGACGATTCTTGTGGACCAGATTGAGACATGTAAACAAATGGCCTATCACGGTATCGGCTACGCCATTTTGCCTTCGGTCACCCTATATGATCATGAGAAAAGCGTACACAAAACCCCGCTCGTAGACGCAAATGGAGAGCAAATCGGACGTGACACGTGGCTGTTAGGATATGAAGCCTCTTTTCAGTTAAAACAAGTTCAAGCATTTGTTGGTGTGGTGAAAGAAATGCTTGAAAGTGAGGCAGTGTAAGTACTTCTGGAAGAGGAGGTGCTTTTTTAGGATAAGTAGTTTGATTAGGTTTCTAATAGATTTACCTGTTTCATACTGAAAAAACAGAAAGCTGGAAGAAATGATGAGAAATCAACGAAAAAAGAAGACGGATATACCGAAGTGGGGAACTTATTTACGCGAGAGATGGCGTGGACGTTTTGCAAGTCATCTTTCTTTAGAAGAACAAAAAGAGATTGGGATGGATGGCTTCCTATGGCACTTATGTAGCTGGGGAAAAGTTGAATGCCTTGAAAAAGAGGCAGCGATCAACGCCTTTCATCAGCAATCAAAGCATACATGTACTCTTTTTTATCAATTTACTCAAGAAGCGTATCTGTTTGAAAACGCCGCTGACCTGTCAGTGAAGGAATTGCCATATACAGACGGACACATGGACTATAGCGATCTGTATGTCATGGATTGGGAAGAAAATTGGACATTTGTGATGACGCACGAAACCGATTGCGGTCCATATTTTATTCAGAAATAAAAAAAGAGTACATCACAAAGAGATAGAGTGATGATCAATTAAAGCCGCCTTCCAATTGGAATGAGCGGTTTTTTGATGTACGTCATGTGTATTTTGAACAGCACCTTTTCATAAAACATTTGACAATGAAAATCATTATCATTTAAAGTGTACATATAATAATTGAAAATGATTATCATTTAGATGAGGTGACCAATAGATGAAAGCACTAATTGCATTTGCGAGTATGTCTGGCAATACGGAAGATATGGCAGCGATCTTAAAACAAACGCTTGAAGGAAAAGGGATAGAGACAGAGATGATGGAATTTGACGACACAAGTGCAGAAGATCTTTCTTCATACGATTATGTCATGATCGGCTCTTACACATGGGGTGACGGTGATTTACCTTATGAAGCTGAAGATTTTTATGAAGAGGTCTCATCCCTTGAACTTTCTCACATCAAAGCGGCGGTATTTGGATCAGGCGATTACAGTTATCCGAAGTTTTGCGAGGCTGTTCATACCTTTCATGACATGCTGAAATCGACAGGTGCATCCGTATTTCCTGAAACATTGAAAATGGAACTTGCGCCAGATACAGATGAAGATGTGGCGTGCTGTGAGGAGTTTGCAACGAGCTTTTTAACGTGGGCATCATTGTCTGAGAAAAGAGTTGAAAATCATGTTTCATAAAGGTGCGACAGCTGTTGCTGCGTCTAAAAGTGGCGGCTACTTTGTTGCTGTCAAACGAGAAGGTATTTTTCATTACAGTGTGGAGGGCGGATGGCAGCAGCTTTTTAAGCTTAAGCATAAAATCCATGCTATCAGTTATATTGGTCCTTATTTGTTCGGTGTTGGTGAAAATGGAACTGTCATACGATCAGGAGATGAGGGCCACACATGGGCGCTATCATCTTTTCCGACAAATGCAGTTGTTTGGTCTATTACAGGACGCAAAGATGGGTTTGTATGCGCACATGGAAAGCATAGTATTTATGTGTCAACCGATTTCGGAATTTCCTGGGAAATTATGAAGCCATTTGCTCATGTAAATCACCCCCCTGTGATTCGCTCATTATGTGTAGCGGGCGATTATCTTTATATTGGAACACAGATTCATGAGGTGCATGGAGGAATATGGGTGTATGACTTGCAAAGTGAACAGGTTTTTCTCCTAAACAGAGAAGAGCACCGAATGACTGCTTCTATGCTGCTTTGCGGGGAACACCTCCTTGTCTGTGCGTTGGGATCTAAAAAAGGGAAAAGAGGGTCTGTTCAAATTTTAGACTTACATACAAATATGCTGCATGATATTCAATCACAAGCTTTTGCGCGAGAGGAATCATTTTTGGATGTGTCAGAGGATAACGGCATTGTGTATGTGACCACCTCACAGGACGAGCATGGATTTTCTAAGGTGTATCAGCTTGATATAGAGCAAAAAGAGCTCAAGTGGTTTGATACGATCAAAGGGCATGGTTTTCGTGTCGCCAATCAAAAGGAGAATTTTTTCTGTGCGGGTTTATATGAAAGTAAGTTTGTCAGGCCTTATGAGGAACCTGCACTGATTCATTAATAAGGAGGAAGAAAAAGTGACGAAAAGAGTTTTATTGGTGTATGCCACAATGTCAGGAAATACAGAAGCAATGGCTGATTTAATCGAAAAAGGATTAAAGGAAGCTGGGGCTAGCGTGGACCGGCATGAAGCGATGGATATTGATGCTGAACTTCTTCATGATTACTCGCACATTCTGTTAGGTGCATATACTTGGGGAGATGGTGATCTTCCAGATGATTTTATTGATCTATATGAGGAAATGGAAGAGCTTGATTTGACGGGTAAAGCATTTGCTGTATTCGGTTCTGGAGATACATCTTATGAACATTTTTGCGGAGCTGTGGATTTAATTGAAGAAAAAGTGAAGGAGCTGGGCGGTGATATCGTCCTGCCATCCATCAAAATTGAGCTGAATCCAGAAGGAAACGAGGAAGAGGAATTGATTTCTTTTGGTAGACAATTTGTTCATCTTCACCAGCAAGAAGCGGGATAAAGAGGCCCGCTTGTTTTATTTGCCAAGGCGCAGACGATTCTTTCACTTGTCATTAAAACTCTCCTTTGGTACAGTAATGAAGTATAAATTAAGAGGAGGACATACATACATGAAACAAATGGACGCTAATGAAATTATTTCATTTATTCAAAATAGTACAAAATCAACACCTGTTAAAGTTTACATTAAAGGTGACTTAGAAGGTATTGAATTTGGTGAACATGCAAAAACATTTATTACAGGCAATACAGGTGTTGTCTTCGGTGAGTGGAGCGAAATTCAAGAAGCTCTAGCATCAAACAAAGACAAAATTGAAGATGTTGTCGTGGAAAATGACCGTCGTAACTCTGCGATTCCTATGTTGGATTTGAAAAACATCAAAGCACGTATTGAGCCAGGTGCAATTATTCGTGATCAAGTGGAAATTGGCGACAATGCAGTCATCATGATGGGTGCTTCTATTAATATCGGTTCAGTCATCGGTGAAGGTACGATGATTGATATGAACGTTGTTCTTGGCGGCCGTGCGACAGTAGGTAAGAACTGTCATATCGGTGCGGGATCTGTTCTTGCAGGTGTCATTGAGCCGCCTTCTGCTAAGCCAGTTGTAGTAGAAGATGATGTTGTCATTGGTGCAAACGCTGTTGTTTTAGAAGGTGTGACAATTGGGAAAGGTGCGGTTGTAGCAGCTGGAGCGATCGTTGTGAACGATGTCGAGCCTTACACGGTTGTAGCAGGTACACCTGCAAAGAAAATTAAAGACATTGATGAAAAAACAAAAGGTAAAACTGAAATCAAACAAGAACTGCGTCAGCTTTAATTGACACAATTCGCAGCTGAAGACATAGACGTGGATGATATATCCACGTCTTATTCGTATAGAGGAAAGGAAGCGAGTTCACTTGTTAAATCGTGAGCAATTAATATCCATTCGAAGAGATTTGCACCAAATTCCTGAGCTTGGTTTTAAGGAATTTAAAACACAAGCTTACCTCATCAAGCATCTCGAATCGTACCCAACAGATCGAATCGAGATGGAAACATGGCGGACTGGACTTTTTGTGAAAGTAAAAGGGACAAATCCTACGCGCGTCTTTGCGTATCGTGCAGATATGGACGGATTATCTATCCCTGAAGAAACGGGCTATCCATTTCAATCGGTACATGAAGGCCACATGCATGCATGTGGACATGATCTTCATATGACCATTGCTCTTGGTATCATTGATCATTTCGTGCATCAGCCAATCAAAGAAGATCTGCTATTTATTTTCCAACCGGCAGAAGAAGGGCCAGGCGGAGCTGAACCAATGCTTACAAGTGATGTTCTAAAAAAGTGGACGCCAGACTTTATTACAGCGCTGCATATTGCACCTGAATATCCAGTCGGCACGATTGCAACAAAGCCGGGCCTATTATTTGCTAATACGAGTGAGCTTGTGATCGATCTTGAAGGAAAAGGCGGGCATGCCGCATACCCTCATTTAGCAAATGATATGGTGGTGGCTGCAAGTGCACTAGTAGGGCAGCTGCAATCGGTGATTTCACGTAATGTGGACCCGCTTGATAGTGCCGTCATTACAGTTGGCACGATTACAGGTGGCACTGCTCAAAATATCATTGCGCAGCACGCAAAGCTTGATGGAACCATTCGCACGCTCTCGCCAGAGTCTATGGAAAAGGTGAGAAAACGAATTGAAGCACTTGCAAAGGGAATTGAAATTGGCTATGAATGCAAGGCGACAGTTCGATACCCTTCATCTTATTACGAAGTGGACAATTCAAAGGATTTGACAGAAGAATTTATGTCATATGTAGCCGAAGAAGGTCTTGCGAACGTCATTGAATGCAGAGAAGCGATGACAGGAGAAGATTTCGGCTACATGCTGAAAAAATACCCTGGGTTCATGTTTTGGCTAGGGGTAGATTCAGAATATGGTCTGCACCATGCAAAACTCACGCCTGACGAAAATGCGATTGAAACAGCTGTGAACGTCATGACGGCTTATTTTAAAAAGCAAGCAGGTGAATGAATAATCAAATGGTCTCCTGTACACCTTATGAACAGGAGGTGTTCTTGATTATGACAAGAATTGGTGTAGAACCATCTTTATCCGATGTAGAAGAACTTTTGAAGCAAAAAGGGTATGATGTCGTACGTATTCAAAATGAACAGCAAATGGATCAGTGTGACTGTTATGTGGTCACAGGGTTAGATTCAAATGTTCTTGGCATTTCAGACACAACGACAAAGGCATCTGTCATTACAGCGTCAGGTATGACGGCTGATGAAATTTGTCAAGAAGTAGAACAGCGTGTTCAATAAAACTAACAAAAAAGAACCAGGATATTATGATCCTGGTTCTTTTTGCTCTTTGGCTAGATCGAGTGCTTCTTTCATTTTTTTGCGTAGAATTCGTTCGACACGCCACTGCTCCATCGTTTCAGTTTTTGCAATGATACGAATGACGAGGGATGAGGAGCCAAATGATTCCACTCCAACGACTTGAGGACCTTCGATGATTTGCGGCATGCTCTCACGAACTTCATCACAGGCTGCTTGCAAAGTGGTGATCATCTGATCCACATTTTCATCTGGGGATAATTCGATATCAACGAGTGCCTGCATCGTCCCTCGTGAATGATTGCTTACATTCAGTATACTTCGATTCGGAATGAAATGAAGAGTGCCATCAAAGCTTCTAAGCTGTGTTGTTCTCAGTCCAATTTGTTCAACGATCCCATCGAAACCAGCAACCGTTATATACTCGCCGACATCAAATTGTTTTTCGAGCAGTATGAAGAAGCCTGTCACAATATCACTCACTAATCCCTGAGCGCCAAATCCAATGGCAAGTCCTACAACACCTGCGCCAGCCAATAAGGCGGTTGGGTTATAGTGAAATAAGTCGAGGATCATCACAACTAGAATAAAAATCAGCAAGTAGGCGAAAATATTTAAGGTAAGACTTTGCAGCGTTTGAGCTCGTGATAAAGAGACACCGTGCTTCTCAGAGAATGCTGAATAGGCACGCTTAATCATCTTATTTCCAATCGCTCTGATGATAAAATAAATCACAAAAATAGCAATGAGTTTTAGAAAAATCATACTGATATTCATGATGATGGAAACCCAATCTACTTGTTCAAGTGCTTTCATGATCTTCAAAACCTTTCTATGTATGTGCGAAATGAGAAGCTAATCATTTGTTCCCTTATGCAAGTCATGTTAAACTTTTAATAGTTGGAGCGAGAGATTGTGACAAATCGTTAATTAAATTTATTATTAATTAATATTGACTAAAAATCGCTTAAGTATTATAATTATATTTGTGAAGTTATTAACTAAATGAGAATTCAACCTATTGATTCTCATTTTATATACAGCTAAGAAGTCTGTATAAAGATATTATTTTTGGAGGGATTTACATATGGCAGAGCGTTTTGTAGGAAAACAAGCTCCACGTTTTGAAATGGAAGCAGTACTTGCTAATAAGGAATTTGGTAAAGTGAGTTTAGAGGAAAACATCAAGAATGACAAATGGACAGTTCTTTTCTTCTATCCAATGGATTTCACTTTTGTTTGTCCAACTGAAATTACAGCAATGAGCGATCGTTATGATGAGTTTGAAGATTTAGATGCAGAAATCATCGGTGTATCTACTGATACAATCCATACGCATCTTGCTTGGATCAACACAGATCGTAAAGACAATGGTCTTGGAGAATTAAAATACCCACTAGCTGCTGACACAAACCACACAGTATCTAGAGAATACGGTGTT
Source organism: Bacillus sp. XT-4 (assembly GCF_050864245.1). NCBI lineage: Bacteria > Bacillati > Bacillota > Bacilli > Caryophanales > Bacillaceae > Bacillus > Bacillus sp. XT-4. The sequence continues at coordinate 398,268 of NZ_JBPAFI010000002.1, read as the reverse complement.
TTAATTGAAGAAGAAGGAATTGCACTACGTGGTCTATTCATCATTAACCCAGAAGGCGAACTTCAATATCAAACAGTATTCCACAACAATATCGGTCGTGATGTAGATGAGACACTACGTGTTCTTCAAGCATTACAAACTGGTGGACTTTGCCCAGCGAACTGGAAACCTGGTCAAAAAACACTTTAATTGATAGTTGAAGAAACAGTCTAACTGGTGTTAGACCTTCAGATTGTTGACAAAGGGCTAAAATGTTGTTTATTTTAGCCCTTTGTCTTCTTTTCAGCGTGATAGAAAACCTTTGCAGCCCTAGGAAGGACGAGTACTGGCGCGAAGCGAATGTGACATTCGTGAGTACCAGCACGCAGGACCGAAAAAGAATGCGAGGGTTTGTCTACATGCTGGGGTCTAACTGATGTTAGACTTTTTTGTTTCGAGACATACAATGGATGGAGGCGCTTCAAAATGAAATTACGTCAACCAATGCCGGAACTAACTGGTGCAAAAGAATGGTTAAATGGAGAAGTAACAAGAGAAGAATTAATTGGTGATAAACCAACATTGATCCACTTCTGGTCAGTTAGCTGTCACCTTTGTAAAGAGGCGATGCCGCAAGTGAACCAATTCCGTGATGAATACAAAGATCAACTAAACGTGATCGCAGTTCACATGCCACGTTCAGAGGATGACCTTGATCTAGAAAAAATCAAAGAGGTTGCAAATGAGCATGAAATCACACAGCCAATCTTTGTAGACAGCGACCATAAATTAACAGAAGCATTTGAGAACGAATATGTACCAGCTTACTATGTATTCGATAAAACAGGTGCTTTACGCCACTTCCAAGCTGGCGGAAGCGGTATGAAAATGCTTGAAAAACGTGTCAATCGAGTTCTTTCTGAGTCTGAAAAGGCTGCAGAATAGGCTTTCCCCCCATGAATGGGGGTTTTTTCATGGGGAAAAATAGGAGACATATTGCACTGGATGAATATGATTGTAGGTGGAATGCCTAAGAAAAGAGAAAATGAGGGATTTCATTAAAAAAATTTCCTAAAATAAAAAGGTATTATGACCTATTTACATTTTTATTTTGAAATGAAAATGTAAAGATTTTAACTTTTTACTATTCAGAACGTTTTTGCACAAAAGAAATTTCAGTTTGGTAAATAACTATATAAATCAAGTAGTATAAGCATTTATTCAAAATTTTTACAATATTTTAAAGGTGGTCAAAAGCCTATAGTGGCAATGAAATGGGTGCCGATTTTTCTTCTTTGGCAAAATTTTAGTTGGAAATACCTATCTGATAGCAAACTGTAAAATGATAAAAAAATAGTTGATAAAATTAGTTTTCTAATCTAATATTTACTATAGAATATTTTTTATATGATGAGGGGGAAATCCATTGTTTAATGAGAGGGAAGCGTTACGTTTACGATTGGAACAATTAAATGAAGCAGAAGTAAAGGTCATCCGTGAATATCAAATTGAACGAGATGCGATTTACGCAAAACTAAGAGAATTAGACCGTCAAGGTACAGGTCTCGTCACAGATACAAAAAAAGAAGTACGTACAGAGAGAAAAACAGATTCACTGCCTGTATTAGCTGAGCTGGCTGCACAAGAAATGAGAAGCTACAATCAGCCTGCGCAAACGCAGTCAAACGTTACATCATCTTTAGGAACAGGTCAGCTAAATGGTGCACCTGTAGGTATTCCTGAAGGATCTACAAGACGCAGAAGAGGCACAGCTAGACCTGGATCAAAGGCAGCTAAGCTTCGTGAAGCTGCAATCAAAACATTAAAGCGTCATAATGCGGCGATTAAAAGCTCTGAACTTCAAAAAGAGATTGAAAAAGAGAGCGGTCTTGAAATTCCAAATATGACAACGTTTATGCAAAGCTTAATTAAAATGTACCCAGAAGTGAAGAAACCTTATCGCGGACAGTATATTTTAGAAGGCGACATTCAAACAGAAGACGAATAAATAAAAAAGAAACTGCTGGGCGTAAATGCCAGCAGTTTTTTCTTGCGTACGTGATGAATGAATCACTTTTTTTGATCAACTGTATAGACAATCTTTCGTTCTTTGGGCATGTTGTCGCGCTGTTTTTTAAATCTATCGATCTTCACTGTCATGACCTCTCCACTCCGCTGCACCGCATCAACTTTTGCCTGGAGCGTTTCTACTTGTTCGTTTAGTTTCTTCAAAATCGGTCCTATTTCTTCGGTTGTTTGTAAAATAGGGTCTTGTGAGAACGGCTCGGCATTTGTTTGGGCTGACTGGTCGATATCAGCAAAATGAGAAGCGATCCATTCCTCGCTTTCGGCCAACTGTTTTTGGTAGCTCGTGAGCGTTTCATAAAAAATGGCTTCTTTTGCTTTTTCGATTTGCAGTAATTTTTCTTGTGTTTCATAAAAACGCTCCTGTAGATGCCGCACGCCTTCTTGTAATAAATGAAGCTCTGCGTTTTTATCGCTTAGAGTTTGTTGCAGTTTTTCAATCACAGCGGATAAAGTATTTCCTTTTTTCTCCTCTTTTGCAAGCTGTTTATCTTGGTCTAGTAATCGCTCATGTAGTTGCTGAGACATTTCCTTATATTTTACAACCTTCAAATGCAATCGGTGCTTTTCCTCTGTTTCTTTTCGTCTATGATAGGTTTCCTTTTGCAGCATTTCATGAAGAAGGACGATTTTATGTAATAATTCCGATTTGCTATAAGAGAGATCCTGTATTTTAGATGATGCTTGGTCTTGGTCAATGGTCATTTCATCCAATTGTTGTTTTAATTGAGTGAAATCCTTTTTCATCTCATGATATTCTTGAGATAGCTTCTTGTTTTTAGCATACGTATATGTGGACTGTAAATCTGAAATCATCTGTTGATATTTGGCCGTTTCAGCTTTTAAAAATAGATTTTCTTGAGACAGATCATGGAATAGGGGAGAAGCATGGCGCCGGTTCATAGGTAGACCCTCCTTATTCATGTTATCAATAAAGTATGCGAAATGAGTGCGATTAGAACAACCATATCAAAGGGGATGAGATGATGAGAATAGTGAATGTGATACTAGCCGGAGGTGCTTCTAGGCGTTTTGGAGAGCCAAAGGCAAGTCATGTCTATCAGGGGAAACCACTATATGAACATGTGAAAGAGCAACTTTTGAAAGGGGAAACCATCATCATCAGTCACCCGAAGCTTCTGCCTTTTTTCAAAGCAAGAGGGGAACAAGCTGTTTGGTTAGATGATGAACAGGTGCGTGGGTATGGCCCGCTTGCAGGCATATATACCGCTATGCAAAAGCAAGAAGCAGAGTGGTATTTAGTGACGGCATGTGATATGCCATTCATACGAAAAGAGACAGCCGTCGCTTTATCTTCCTATTGCCATGAGCATGTAGATGCTGTGGTCCCGATGGTGCAGGGAAGATTACAGCCGTTATTTGCGCTTTATCACCGCCGCAGTCTTCCGTTTATTTCTGCGTGCTTAAAAGAGAATCAATTAGCTATCAAAGACTTATTACAAAAACTTCACGTCCAGGTTGTTCCAGCCGACGAACTGAACGTGGCACCAAATGAATTTCACAATATCAATAAAAGAAGCGATTTACCTGAAAACGGTATGATATGATACATAAAAACGAGGAGGAGAGAACAATATTGAACGAGCGATATTCAAGGCAAATCTTGTTCCCTCCGGTAGGGGAAAAAGGGCAGTCTGCGCTTGCCGAAAGTCATGTCCTTATTGTTGGAGCTGGTGCACTTGGAACAGCGTCTGCTGAAGGGCTTGTCCGTTCAGGAATTGGTACTTTGACGATTGTAGATCGTGATTATGTCGAATTCTCAAATTTACAGCGGCAGCAGCTGTACACTGAACACGATGCAAAGATGCATGTGCCAAAAGCGGCAGCGGCGAAAAAACGTCTCCAAGAGATCAACCATGAAGTGACCATTCACGCTCTTATTGAAAATGCAGGAGTAGAGCTGTTAAGACCTTTATTCCGAAAGGCAGATATCGTCATTGATGCGACTGATAATTTTGAGACAAGAATGGTGATGAATGACTTATCCTTAGAAACAAATACGCCTTGGATTTACGGTGCCTGTGTGAGCAGTCAGGGAATGTATATGACCATTTTGCCGGGCAAAACACCTTGCTTATCATGTGTGTTTACCTCAGTGCCTGTTGGGGGTTTGACATGTGATACAGCTGGTATTATTTCTCCTGCTGTCCAAATGGTGTCGGCTTATCAGCAAACAGAGGCATTAAAATATTTAACAGGGCATGAAGAGCAAATGGAGCGAAAGTTTGTCACGTTTGATTTGTGGCAGTCGTCTTCGTTTAAAATGGATGTATCTCGTACGAAGCAGGAGAGCTGTCCATCTTGCGGCATAAATAGAACGTATCCATATTTAGATGAACAGCGAAAAAAAACAGCGATTCTTTGCGGGCGTGACACCATTCAGATCATATCGAAGGATTTAGAAAACCTTTCATTTCAGCATGTAAAAGAGCGTCTGTCCTCTATTTGTGAGGTGGAAGTGAACGATTTTTTAATTCATATACGCTATGAAAGACACCGTATCGTTTGTTTTAAAGGAGGACGTGTATTAATCCATGGGACAAATGATGAAAGAGTAGCCAATTCATTACTAGCAAGACTGCTAGGCATATAGGAGTGAGAAGTGATGGAAAGACGACAGCCAATTCCAGTAGAAGAGGCAGTAAAGAAAGTCCACCAATTTCAAAAACATGGACAAGTCGAATGGGTTCCTTTAAAGAACAGCCTTGGAAGATGGATTGCAGAGGATATTTTAGCAGATCACGATGTTCCTGCCTTTGATCGTTCTCCGTATGATGGTTTTGCACTTCGAGCAGAAGATACAAAGGAAGCATCGAGCGAGCATCCGATTGAATTTGAGGTCATTGATCATATAGGGGCAGGTATTGTTTCTGCAAAAACGATCGGTCCTTTTCAAGCGATTCGCATCATGACAGGAGCGAAGATTCCAAAAGGAGCAAATGTTGTGATCATGCTCGAATTGACGAAAACGTTTGAAAAAGACGGTAAATCAATGATGTCACTTAAAAGACGGCTGAAAAAGGGGGGCAATATTTCTCGGCAAGGAGAAGAGACCCTCAAAGGGAACGTCATGATCAAAAAAGGCTCAAAAGTTACCCCAGGCGTGACGGCGATATTGGCAACGTTCGGGTATGCGGTTGTGCCAGTCGTCAAAAAACCGGTGATCGGTATCATCTCAACAGGTACCGAGCTCCTACAAGTAAGTGATGCCATGGTGGACGGTAAAATTAGAAATAGTAACCTAAGCATGGTATACGCTCAGGTTCTTGAAGCTGGAGGAGAACCGCTTGATTTAGGCGGTGTATCCGATGATTTTGATCAAAGCTATGAAGCCGTAAAAGCAGCCTTAAGCAAAGTTGATATGCTCATCACAACAGGTGGTGTATCGGTAGGTGATTTTGACTTTTTACCTGCTATTTATGAAAAACTAGGTGCAGAGGTGTTGTTTAATAAAGTCGCCATGAGACCTGGAAGTGTGACGACCGTTGCTGCGTTGTCAAATGGTCAATTGCTTTATGGGCTGTCAGGAAATCCGGCTGCCTGTTTTGTTGGCTTTGAACTATTTGTCAAACCGATCATTTATAAATGGTGTTTGAAAGAAAATCCATTTCCCGTTTTTGCTGAGGCGAAGCTGACACATGATTTTCCAAAAGCCAATCCATTCACACGATTTGTTAGAGCATCACTTGATTTCGCTGGCAGCCAGCTGAGTGTGACGCCAACCGGTCTTGATAAATCTAGTGCGGTGACATCTATTGCTCATGCTGATTGTTTCATTGTTTTGCCTGGAGGAACAAGAGGGTTTAGTGCAGGTGACCAGGTCAGCGTTCTGCTATTTCACCACGAAGGCGGTGCTCCATGTTGGATGACAAATTAAACATTCTACAAGTCGTGGGCTATCAAAATAGTGGTAAAACGACGCTGATCGAAAAATTATGTCAGCTGGCGGATGAAGAAGAAATGCAGCTAGGCTGCTTCAAACATCACGGACATGGCGGAAAGCCAGACCGTCTGTTCAAACAAAAAGATACGGATCGATATGTTCAAGCGGGTGCATTTGCCGCAGGTGTGGAGGGAGAAGGTGAATGTCACTTTTTCATACGGCACATGACATTCACACAACTAATCAACATGTGTCAGCATCTTCCTTTAGATGCCGTCTTGATCGAAGGATACAAACAGGCGCCTTATCGCAAAATCCTGTGTGTCAAAGACGAACAGGAACTCATTGATCTTTCAACACTTTCTCATATACAAGCAGCCATTTATTTCAATAAAGAAATACAATTCACTGAGAAATACCCGTTTCCTGTGTTTTCAGCATTTGACAAGCGCGGGATCACATTTGCTTTTAATTTATTGAAGGGGGAAGCCTCGTATGAATGAACTTTTTAAGATCACAAAAGAGCCGATTGATGTGAATGAATTGATTCAGCATGTCACAAGACGCAAAGCGGGAGCCATTACGACATTCATAGGCACGGTAAGAGAATGGACAAATGGCAAAAAAACGTTGCGTTTAACATATGAAGCATACATACCAATGGCGGAAAATATGTTGAGTCAAATTGGACAAGAAATTAAAAAACGCTGGCCCGATACAGAAGCTGCTATTGTGCATCGTATTGGCACTCTTGAGATATGTGACATTGCAGTGGCAATAGCTGTTTCATCACCTCATCGGAAAGCTGCATACGAAGCCAATGAATATGCGATTGAACGAATAAAGGAAATAGTTCCTATATGGAAAAAGGAATACTGGGAAGATGGAGAGGCTTGGATAGGTGATCAGCTTGAAACCGTTTCATACCCGGAAGGAAAACCTAGTACTCTCCAACTTAACGAGAAAGAAGGGAAGCGGCATGATTAGCGTATTATTGTTCGCCGGCCTTGCTGAGAAGGCCGGTAAACAACAAATCATCATTCAAAAAGATCAAACAACGGTTGATGAGATTAAAATAGAATTACAGGAGGTATATGGTGTTGATACTGCACAAAACGTGATGGTTGCAGTCAACGAAATATATACGAGGGGAAATGCTGAAGTGCGTAGCGGGGACACTGTTGCACTCATTCCTCCTGTAAGTGGTGGATAATAGATATTAGAGGATTTGGTTATGGCCAGCGGCTGTAACCAATTTTTTTATGTGTGAAAAGTTTGGAGAGGTACTTGGGTATGATCTTCGTAAATAAAACATCCCCGGCGTGCTTTAGAAATGTGAGGATCGAGCTGTTGAATGAGATCATACAATTCGCTGATTCGTCTCACATTGAAATCTGTTTGAGCTTGAAGCTGTTCTTTTAGTTCTTTTGTGCTCACGATGCTTCCCTTTTTTTCTTTAATAATATCTACACACCTTGCTGCGTAGTATATTTTGTCATTAGAAGGTCTGCTCTCTTTCATATCAAGTAATTTGAGCTCATGATAAATCAGTTCTCTTTCCTTTCTAAAGTATTGCCATGCTTCTTGTTCCTTTTCATAAAGTAAAATCAATTGCATTTTCAATTTTTCTCTTAACATTCACTTGACTCCATTTCCACTATCATTTAACCTACCTCTATTTTACATTATATGAAAAAATAACATTTGATCAAGTAAAATCCTTTTATTTTTATTTTTTTAATATGAAAGTATTGATACTAAAGGCTCATCTGTTCTATAAAAGGCGCTAAACATAGTCCTATAAAGCCGGGATTCATTGAAATTACTAGGAATATTTTAACAAAAAATTGTTGTGTCTAACTGAGACCATCTGAATCCAAAGGAAAAGGATATTTATTCCGAAAGACATGTTGTTTACTTCATAAAATGTTTTTCAGTCAGTAAAATCATGATTTTTTCATATGAATATGGTCGGATCAAGGTATCATTTGAAGGATGTCGTTCATGAAAATAGAATAATAGATTCAATCCTATCACTATGAAAATAAGAAAATCAAATGATCTATCACTTATTGGCAATCTTTTGATAAAATAGGAACAACAAGAGTATGAAAAAACGTTTCCATACTTACAGCACATGGAGAGGATGACATTTGATGAAAGAAACAACGCCAAAACCCACAATGATTGGAGTAAGCACAAGACCATCAGAGCATTTAAAAAGAGTGTGGGAGCAGCCATTCGTTTGGTGGCCTTTATCATGTGTGCTTGTATTAACAGTTGTTGTCACTTATTTGTCTCAGCTAGTGAATGAAGGATTGTGGGCAGATTTAATTTTACCAATCCCTTTCGTTTATGTGATCACGCTTATTGGTCTGGTCATTGGGATTGTCATTAATACTGCCGTATACAAGTTCATCGTCTTTTTAGCAAAAGGTGATGCAACGTTTCAGCAGCTATTTTCAGGTGTGCTTTATATCACACCTATTACGATCATTGGTACGATCATTTCTCATTTAGCGATCATTTTTTTTCATGTGCCAAAAGATATCACGGTTACCTCATTAAACGCATTCATTCGAATGTCTGGTCCATGGCATGCCGTGTTAGCCAATATCGATCTTTTTGTGATCTGGAATCTTGTTTTAACAGGCTTTTTATTGATCAAAGTCGGCCGCACTTCGCCAAAAATATCTTGGATCATTGTAGCTGTCTTTTATGTGCTATCTTTAATTTTTCAATATGTAGGAACCACAATCACCATTAACATGTCATTAAGCTGGGGGTAGAATGTTTTTATGAGAAAGAAAATCATCATCGGATCCATTATCATTATTGTGATTGGTCTATTCATTGGATTTAATATTGCAAAAAACCAATCAAAGCCTGCCTCTACGGCATCATTTAAAACAGTCCAACTTGCATCAAAAGAAATAACTTCTACGGTGATGACGCCTGGAACACTTTCATTCTCGGAGGAGCAATTCATTTATACAGAAGAGGAGAAGGGAAGACTGAATCATATCGCTGTGAAAGAAGGAGAAAAGGTGAAAGTTGGAACACCGCTCCTTACATATGAAAATAAGGAACTGGAGCTTGAAGAACAGCAGCAAGCACTTGCGGCTGAATCAAGTACACTAAAGCTTGAACAATTACAAAATAGACTCAATACATTAGATGAAAATCAGGGAAAAAAGGCGGGCTCTGATTCGAAAAACGAGCGAGATCAGCTTGAACTCGAACTCAAAGCCGCTGAATTAGAGCAAAAACAAGCGGAGCTTAACCAAGAAAAAATAAAGGCACAAATAGAAGATTTAACGATACATAGCAAAATTGAAGGAACAGTCATCTCCATCGAGCAAGATGCTGGCGCAGGGAAGCTAGAAGAGAGACAGCCGGTGATCCATATTGGCAATGAGAAAAAAATGATCGTACGAGGCTTAATCACTGAGTATGACGCTATGAAAGTCAAAAAGAAACAAAAAGTAAAGGTAACGTCTGATGTCATTCGCGGAAAGAGTTGGCAAGGAGTGGTGAAAAAAGTGGGCGCTGTGCCTGCCCATTCAACAGCAGAAACAGCTGCTAGTGATCAAACGGTACAATATCCAGTCGAAATTGAAATAAAAGGGAAAAAGCCGGATGCAAAACCAGGCTTTAAAATGATCATGGAAATTGAAACGGACAAGCGTCAAGTGCTCACAATTCCTGAAACAGCCGTGAAAAAAGAGAAAGATGGATCATACGTTTATGTTGTTGAAAAGAATGCACTGAAGAAAGTAAAAGTGACATTAGGTGAAACGTCAGGTCAAGATCTTGAAGTGACGAAAGGTTTAACAAAAGAAGATCAAATCATTGCAGAGCCATCAGATGATATGTATGACGGAATGGAAGTGAATGCTGAATGATTCAGCTTTCAAACGTGACAAAAAGCTACGAAGTCGCTGAGGAGACATTTGATGTATTAAGTGATGTGGACCTTGTCATTGGTAAAGGCGAGTATATGTCCATTATGGGCCCGTCCGGCTCTGGAAAATCAACGTTAATGAATATCATTGGCTGTTTGGACCACCCGACCTCCGGACAGTACCATTTTCAAGGTATGGAGCTGTCGGCAGCAAAGGATCAAGAACTGGCAGTGATTCGAAATCGATCCATTGGTTTTGTTTTTCAACAATTTTATTTACTGCCTAGATTAAATGCGAGGCGAAATGTTGAACTTCCGATGATTTACGCTGGTATCAGTCAAAAGGAAAGAAAAGAACGTGCGGAAATGGCACTTGAAAAGGTTGGTTTGGCAGATCGAATGAAGCATATGCCAAACGAGTTGTCAGGGGGTCAAAAGCAAAGAGTAGCCATCGCACGAGCGATTGTCAATGAGCCGAAGCTCATCTTGGCAGATGAACCAACAGGCGCTCTTGATTCAAAAACGAGCGGCTCGATTATGGAACAGTTTACAAAGCTCAATGAGGAAGGAACAACGGTTGTGCTAGTTACTCATGAAGAAGAAATAGCTGCGTATACAAACCGGATAGTCGTTGTAAGAGATGGACGCCTCGTTCAAGATAGATTGATACAAGGAGACGCAATGAATGAAACTCTTTGAAAATATCAAAATAGCGCTGAATTCTGTCCTAGCTCATAAATTGCGGTCTATTTTAACAATGCTTGGCATTATTATTGGGGTTGGATCAGTGATTGCAGTCGTTGCCATCGGTCAAGGCGGAGAGCAAATGCTGAAAGAATCAATTTCAGGGCCAAACAATACCATTGATATGACCTATACACCCTCTGATGAGGAGTTAAATGCGAATCCTAATGCGTTATTTGAAGCCACATTTACTGAAGAAGACATTCAAAGTGTTCAAGCATTGAATGGGGTTAAACAGGTTGCCTCCTCCACTGCACAAGGCATGCAATTAAGATTCCAAGATACAACAATAGATGCAACGGTCAATGGGATTAATGAAGGCTACACGAATGTACATTCTTTACATATAGCAGAAGGACAGGACTTACGTGAAATCGATTTTAGGAGCGGAAGAAGGGCAGCTGTTATTTCAGAAGGGATACAAAAAGAATTGTTTAATGGAGAGAAGGCAGTAGGCGAGTTGATTTGGATGAATGGACAGCCGGTTGAGGTGATCGGAGTTTTAGCAAAACAGGAAGGGCTGTTTTCATTTGATATGAATGAAATATATGTCCCTTTTGCAATGCTGACAACTGCATTTGGTGTGAAAGAATATGATAAGTTGTCTATTCAAGTCGCACATGCTGATCAAATGAAAGAAGTGGGAAAGAGTGCGGCTGCACGCTTAAATGAAAATCACCATACAGACGATGCTTACGAAATGATCAATCTGGAAGAGATTGCAGCAGGCATTGGTCAAATTACGTCTGTCATGACAACAATCATTGGCTCAATTGCTGGAATCTCATTACTTGTTGGCGGCATTGGTGTCATGAATATTATGCTCGTATCTGTCACAGAAAGAACAAGAGAAATCGGAATTCGAAAGGCACTTGGGGCAACTAGGGCTCAAATACTCGTTCAGTTTTTAATTGAGTCTGTCGTCCTTACACTGATCGGTGGGTTACTTGGAATTGCGCTTGGCTTCGGAGGTGCTTCACTTGTGTCACTGTTTGCAGGGTGGCCTTCTCTTGTATCGTGGCAAATCGTATGTGGAGGCGTCCTATTTAGTATGCTCATTGGTATTATTTTTGGACTGATTCCTGCCAATAAAGCAGCGAGGCTCGATCCGATTGAATCACTTAGATATGAATAATCCTAAAGTTAACTTTCAAAGTGCTGACAAGAAGGTAGAACGAGATATATTGCCTGCTGCTCCACACCTGAAGCTTTTATGCAAAACGCATAAAGGCTTTTTTTCGTTCAATTGAATGAAATGAAAAATGATAGAAATGCTAATATCATGACTTTCTTCTCAATGTCACATATTTTTCAGTTTACAAATGGTACATATAAAGGTAAGATGACCATTGTGAAAGATTTTGATAGTTATTGAATGTATTTGATTGTTTTGTATTGATAATGTTGAAAAAAGCGATTACAATAAAGGTGCGCGCAAAATGAATACGTTTTCAAAAGGGGGTGTTTTCAATGCTCACACCAGAAAGACATCAACTCATTATCGACTATTTAGAAGAAAACGATGTCATCAAAATACAGGACTTAACGATTATGACGGATGCGTCTGAATCTACAATTAGAAGAGATTTATCAGCCCTCGAAGAAAAAGGCTTTCTTAAAAGAGTTCACGGAGGAGCTGCTAAAATATCTAGTATTCGTCTTGAACCAGATGTGTTTGAGAAATCTGCCAAAAACCTTCATGAAAAGTCATTGATTGCAGAGGCAGCTGCATCACTTTTAAAACAAGGCGATTGTATTTACTTAGATGCTGGTACGACAACACAGCAAATGATTGACTTTATCGATCCAGATCAAGATATCGTGGTGGTGACAAATGGTGTCATGCACATTGAAGCACTCATGAGAAAAGGCATTTCTTTTTACCTGATAGGCGGATCAGTGAAACATCGAACAGGAGCCATGGTGGGAGCCGCAGCTTTGACAGCTATGGAAAATTACCGTTTTGACAAGAGCTTTGTTGGGACGAACGGCATTCATCCCGAGGCAGGGTTTACAACACCTGATCCAGAAGAAGCGCTCATTAAAAAAAGAGCTATAAAGCAGGCGAAAAAAACCTACATCTTAACAGATGCCTCAAAGTTTGGCGAAATATCGTTTTCAGCCTTTGCTAGTTTACAGGAAGCCACCATTATCACAAACGACGCAAAAGAGGATTCATTCGATAATTACCATGAAAAAACGGTTATAAAGGTAGTGAAAACATGATTTATACAGTTACTTTAAACCCATCAGTTGATTACATCGTACACGTGGAGGATTTTGCGGTCGGCGGTTTAAATCGTTCAACCTATGACAAAAAATATCCAGGTGGTAAAGGAATCAATGTCTCAAGGCTTTTAAAACGGCACGGTGTTGAATCAAAAGCACTTGGATTCATTGGCGGTTTTACAGGCAAATATATTCAAGACTTTTTACAAAACGAACAATTACAAACAGCCTTTCATGAGGTGTCAGAAGATACACGTATCAATGTGAAACTAAAAACAGGCGAAGAAACAGAAATCAACGGGCTCGGTCCAAGTATTACTGAAGCACAGTTCGATTCGTTTTTATCCCAATTCACTTCATTAACAGAAGGCGATGTCGTTGTATTAGCAGGTAGCATTCCTTCTTCACTGCCTCATAACACATATGAGCGCATTGCTGAGGTATGTGCGAAGCAAGGGGTAAGAGTAGTACTTGATATTTCTGGAGAAGCCTTAAAAAAAGCAGCAGATCTGAAACCATTCTTAATGAAACCAAACCATCATGAGTTAGGTGAAATGTTTGAAACCAGTATTTCATCTGCAGAAGAAGCCATTCCTTATGGGAAAAAGCTGTTGGAACAAGGTGCTGAACATGTCATTGTATCTATGGCTGGAGACGGCGCTCTCTTATTCAGTAAGGAAGGGATCTTTCAATCTAATGTTCCAAAAGGCAAGCTGATCAACTCAGTTGGTGCAGGGGATTCAGTCGTTGCAGGATTCTTAGCTGGCGTTTCTAAAGGCCTTTCCAGAGAAGAATCATTTAAGCTTGGCGTCACATCAGGAAGTGCTACAGCATTTTCTGAGGAACTTGGAACAAAAGAGCTTGTCGATACATTATTGCCACAAGTAAAAGTCACACGCATTTAAAGGAGGAGTCATCATGAAAATTACAGAACTACTCACGAAGCATACGATTAAGCTTCAATTAGACAGCCAGCAAAAAGAAGCCGTTATTGAAGAACTGGTCACTGTATTAGATACAGCTGGTAAATTAAATGATAAAGAAGGCTACAAAGCAGCTGTTGTTAATCGTGAAAAACAAAGCTCTACGGGAATCGGAGAAGGAATTGCGATTCCTCATGCGAAAACAGCAAGTGTGAAAGAACCTGCTATTGCATTTGGCCGTTCAACAGCCGGTGTAGATTATGAATCATTAGACGGACAGCCAAGTCATCTTGTCTTTATGATTGCAGCAACTGAAGGCGCAAACAACACGCATTTAGAAGCACTTTCTCGTTTATCCACACTTCTCATGCGTGAAGAGATCCGAAAGCAGCTTCTTGAAGCGGCTACTGAAGATGAAATCATTGAAATTATCAATACACATGATAAAGACGATGAAGAAGAAGAGGAAGTCAAAGAGGAACCGGCTGCACCGGGAAAACCTGCTAAAATTTTAGCGGTGACAGCTTGTCCAACAGGCATCGCGCATACATTTATGGCCGCAGATGCTTTGAAAGAAAAAGCAAAAGAAATGGGCGTTGACATTAAAGTTGAGACAAACGGCTCTAGTGGAATTAAACATGCCCTGACAGCAAAAGAAATTGAAGAAGCGCCAGCTATTATTGTGGCAGCTGATAAACAAGTTGAAATGGAACGCTTTAAAGGCAAACATGTCATTGAAGTACCTGTGACAGCTGGAATTCGCCGTCCGCAAGAATTGATCGAAAAAGCCATCAATCAAGATGCGCCGATTTATAAAGGTTCAGGCGGCAGTTCTTCAAAAGATGAAAATGAATCGTCAGGCAAGGGAAGAAGTGGATTCTATAAGCACTTAATGAGCGGTGTAAGCAACATGCTTCCGTTTGTTGTTGGGGGCGGTATCCTCGTTGCGATTTCATTCTTCTGGGGAATTAACTCAGCTGACCCTAAAGATCCTTCTTTCAATTCATTTGCAGCTGTATTAAAAGGGATTGGCGGAGATAATGCACTTGCCTTAATCGTTGCTGTATTAGCTGGATTTATCGCAATGAGTATTGCAGACCGTCCAGGTTTCGCACCAGGTATGGTTGGCGGATTCATGGCCTCTGCAGCAGGTGCTGGATTCTTAGGCGGATTGATTGCTGGTTTCCTTGCTGGTTACATTGTGGTGCTGCTCAAAAAAGTATTCACTTTTGTACCACAGTCGCTCGATGGTATTAAACCAGTTCTGCTCTATCCATTGTTCGGTATTTTCTTTACAGGAATTATCATGCATTACATCGTCAACACACCTGTTAAAATGGTAATGGACGGATTAACACACTGGCTTGAATCACTTGGTACTGGAAACCTTGTATTAATGGGGATTATTTTAGCTGGTATGATGGCCATTGATATGGGTGGTCCGATTAACAAAGCTGCCTACACATTTGGTCTTGCGATGATTGCTGCTGGCAACTATGCACCGCATGCTGCGATTATGGCAGGCGGAATGGTGCCGCCGCTAGGAATTGCCCTAGCGACAACGATCTTTAGAAACAAATTCTCTAAACGTGACCGTGAAGCAGGTATTACATGTTACTTCATGGGAGCTGCGTTCATTACGGAAGGGGCTATCCCGTTTGCAGCGGCAGATCCTCTGCGCGTCATTCCTTCAGCTGTGATTGGTGCAGCAGTTGCAGGTGGATTAACAGAATTCTTTAGAGTGACGCTTCCTGCACCGCACGGCGGACTATTCGTTTTCTGGGTAACAAACCATCCAGTTCTTTACATCATCAGCATCTTAATCGGTGCCATCGTTACAGCGCTACTTCTCGGAATTCTAAAAAAACCAGTCCGACAAGAAGCTTAATTTGAAAAGAAGCATCGTGAAGAGCGGTGCTTCTTTTTGTTTAATCATCAGCAAATTAGGAAAAAATATCTAATTGAATGGTTGTCTTGTGAATTTTTAAATGACATGTGATAAAGTAAAGTTATTCAATTCGCGTTTCAAGTCTTTTAGCAGAAAGTCTTAGGAGGAAGCAGTATTTTGAACGAAGAAAACAAACAAAACGAAAATGACATTCAATCTGATGGGAAACAAGCCAAAAAAGAGAAGAAAAGTTCTCTGTTTGAATGGATCAAAGCTATTTTAATTGCACTTGCCCTCGTCCTCATCATCCGTACGTTTATTTTTGAGCCGTATGTGGTGGAAGGAGAGTCAATGGAACCAACCCTTCATGATGGAGAAAAGCTGTTTGTCAACAAAACCATCAACTATCTCGGTGGAGTCAAACGTGGTGACATCGTGATTATTAATGGAAAAGACGGTCAGAAAATTCATTATGTCAAACGATTGATCGGCCTTCCAGGCGACACGATTGAAATGAAGGATGATACGCTTTACATTAATGGTAAAAAAGTAGATGAGCCTTATTTAAAAGAGAACAAGGCGCATGCCAAAGAGTATGAGGTACATTTAACAGGAGATTTTGGTCCAGTGAAAGTACCGAAAAACGATTACTTTGTTATGGGTGACAACAGACTGAATTCTATGGACAGTCGAAATGGACTCGGACTCATTGAAAAGGATCGGATTGTCGGCACATCAGAATTTGTTTTCTTCCCATTTGGCGATATTCGACAAACACAATAAATACACCTTTCTCATTGCGTAAGAAAGGTGCTTGAATGGACGACCCTTCCTGTAGGGTCGTTTTTAATTTGGTGTGAGCATCGTGACAATGATGACAATGGCCAAAACAGAAGCGAAAACGGACCCAGTAATCGCCAAAACAGAACGGAATAATCCAATTTTCACATTGTCTTTTCCGCGCTTTTGTAAAAAGCGTTTTGAAAAGATGTGGACCAGTGTGTAAATGAGGACAAGCCCAATATAAAGGCCAAAGTCTCTTGCATTAAAGCCTGTTGCCGATAAATAAATGCCCATAAAGAAAATTAATAAACAGTATTCCATGAGTGTGAGTAATCTCAAATCGCCCGAACTCCTTCAACAAAAACATTCCCACTTATTATACCATATTGGACAAAAAGCCTTTGTTCTTAGCGAGAGACGTTTCTATCAATCGTTATTCATGTTATACTTCATATTGATGAATGAGTGATGGAGGATTAATAAATGATTGCAGTGAATAATGTTAGTTTGCGATTTGCTGATCGTAAATTATTTGAAGAAGTAAATATTAAGTTCACTCCTGGCAACTGCTACGGACTAATTGGTGCCAATGGAGCTGGTAAATCAACGTTCTTAAAGATTCTTTCTGGAGAAATTGAAGCTCAAACGGGCGATGTTCATATGAGTCCTGGTGAACGTTTAGCGATTTTAAAACAGAACCACTTTGAATACGAAGAGTTTGAAGTGTTAAAAGTCGTCATCATGGGTCACAAACGTCTATATGATGTGATGCAGGAAAAAGATGCGATTTATATGAAACCTGATTTCTCAGATGAAGACGGGATTCGTGCAGCAGAGCTTGAAGGTGAGTTTGCTGAGTTAAACGGATGGGAAGCGGAAAGTGAAGCTGCGATCCTATTAAAAGGTCTTGGCATTCCAGAGAGCCTGCAATCGAAGAAAATGTCTGAGCTTGGCGGATCTGAAAAGGTAAAAGTGCTTTTAGCACAAGCTTTATTCGGTAAACCTGACGTTCTCCTTCTCGATGAGCCAACGAACCACTTGGACTTACAAGCGATCCAGTGGCTAGAAGAGTTCCTCATTAACTTTGAAAATACCGTCATCGTCGTATCGCATGATCGTCATTTCTTAAACAAAGTATGTACGCATATTGCAGACCTTGACTTTGGAAAAATTCAAGTGTATGTCGGTAACTATGATTTCTGGTATGAATCAAGCCAGCTGGCATTAAAACTCAGCCAGGATGCCAACAAGAAAAAAGAAGAACAAATTAAGCAGCTTCAAGAATTCGTTGCTCGGTTCAGTGCGAACGCATCTAAATCGAAGCAAGCGACATCAAGAAAGAAATTGCTTGATAAGATTTCGCTAGATGACATTAAACCATCTTCTCGTAAATATCCTTATGTTCATTTTGCGCCAGAGCGTGAAATCGGAAATGATGTCCTTCAAGTAGAAGGTCTATCAAAAACGATTGACGGTGTAAAAGTACTTGATAACGTCAGCTTTATTATGAATCGTGAGGATAAAATTGCGTTCTTAAGCCGTAATGAACTTGCTGTCTCTACTTTATTTAAAATCCTTGCTGGTGAAATGGAGCCAGACAGCGGGACATTTAAATGGGGCGTGACAACATCTCAAGCATTCTTCCCTAAAGACAACAGTGAATATTTTGAAGGAAGCGATTTAGATCTTGTTGATTGGCTTCGTCAATATTCTCCTAATGATCAAAGTGAAAGCTTCCTGCGTGGTTTCTTAGGCCGTATGCTTTTCTCTGGGGAAGAAGTGAAGAAAAAAGCAAGCGTCTTATCAGGTGGAGAAAAGGTTCGTTGTATGTTATCAAAAATGATGCTGTCTGGAGCGAATATTTTGCTGTTAGACGAGCCGACGAACCATTTAGACCTAGAGTCCATCACAGCGCTAAATAACGGTCTAATGAGCTTTAAAGGGGCTATGCTCTTCTCATCTCATGACCATCAGTTTGTTGAAACAGTTGCAAACCGTATTATCGAAGTGACGCCAAATGGCATCGTTGATAAGCAAACAACTTATGATGAGTTCTTATCAGATCAAGAGATTCAAAAAAGACTACAAGAACTGTATGCATAAACATAAAGAAAAAAGACATCCACATGAGGATGTCTTTTTTCTTTAAAAAGCCCAATTTCCATTTCGGAAAATCGGTTCACGTTTACCATCTTTTGTGATCCCATCAATATTCATTTCCTTTGAACCAATCATGAAATCGACGTGTGTAATACTGCTGTTCACACCCGCTGCGTCTAATTCCTCTCGTTTCATCTCTTTACCGCCTTCGATATTAAATGCATAACCGCTGCCGATGGCAAGGTGGTTGGATGCATTTTCATCGTAAAGTGTATTGTAATAGAGGATATTTGAGTTAGAAATTGGTGAATCATCTGGTACAAGGGCAACCTCACCTAGATAATGTGAGCCTTCATCTGTTTCAACGAGAGAGGTTAAAATGTCTTCGCCCTCTTTTGCTTTCACATCTACAATAAGCCCATTTTCAAAGGTTAACGTAAATTCATCGATAATGTTTCCTGCATAACTAAGTGGTTTTGTGCTTGAGACAGTCCCGTTTACACCATCTTTTTTAGGTACGGTAAAGACCTCTTCTGTCGGCATATTGGCCATGAATGATACGCCGCGTTCACTCACGCTGCCAGCACCTACCCAAATATGCTGTTCTGGAAGTTCAATCGTTAAATCTGTACCTGGTGCTTCATAGTGCAGCTTGTGGTAGTGACGTTCATTTAATACTTTTACTTTTTCATTTAGTGATTCATCATGCTTTTTCCACGCTTCAACAGGATCTGGCTGATCAGCGCGGGCGACTTTAAAGATTTGGTCCCATAATAATGCAACAGCTTCTTCATCTGCATGCTCAGGGAAAATCTTTTTCGCCCAATCTTTTGATGCAGCACCGACGACTGTCCATGCAACTTTGTCAGATTGAACGTATTGACGATATGTATGAAGTGCTGAACCTGCAGCTTTTTGCTGTGAAGCAATTTTTTTCGAGTCAATGCCACTTAGAAGATCAGGGCTTTCTGACAAGATCGTAATAAAAGCACCGCCACGTTTTGCGATGGTTTCCATCATCTGTGCTTCCCATTCTGGAAATTGCTCAAACACATCTTGTGGGGCATGTTCATATTTTAAACGGGTCAGAACACCATCACTCCAGCGGATATGTACGTTTTTCGCTCCGCGCTCATATGCGTGTTTTGCCACAAGGCGGACAAGGTCTACAGATTCAGTGAACGCAGATACGACCACTTCTTGACCACTTTGAACATTTACACCTACTTCAACGATGGTTTTTGCATATTGATCTAGTTGTTTTTCGAATGAACTCATAAAAAACCCTCCTTTAGTCATGTTCATCATATCAGATTTAAGACCGAAAAGGAAAATAGGGAGCCGTCCCGAAGCAAAATAAAAAAGCCGCTTTCGTGCGGCTTTTTTAGCGGTTCAGTTGTTTCACAGGCTGTGCATTAGAAGGGGGCATATGTGAAAACGACAGGCTCATTCCTCCTAAAATAATACCGGTTAAAATGACTGTGACAACGACCCGTTTACCTAAATCAAGCAACATGTTCTTCCTCCTTCACGTTTATCCATTCATCACGATATGATCGAAATGATGAAAAAAGAAGTAGAACATGAAGATTATTTTAATGTTTTTTGCAATTTGTCGATGACTTCTAATGAACGACCTGTTCCAATTGCGACAGATTCAAGAGGGTTTGCTGCGATATGAACTGGGACAACAATTTCTTGAGAGAGCCATTCTTGAATGCCGTTTAATAGTGCACCACCGCCAGTTAGAATGACGCCGCGATCTACGATATCACCACTCAGTTCTGGAGGGCTGTCTTCTAATGTAGCCCGAATCGCCTCTAAAATATGAAGAAGTGATTCTCGCATAGCACCTTGAATTTCTGTTGATTCAAGTGTAATTGTTTTTGGAAGACCTGTGACAAGGTCGCGTCCACGTACTTCTAATGACTCAGGTTCGTGTTCAATGAGACCATAACCAATTTCCATTTTTACCTGTTCAGCTGTCCGTTCACCGATCAGTAAATTGTATTTCTTTCTCACAAAAGTAATGATATCTTCATCCAGTTGATCTCCGCCAATTCGGATCGAGTGGCAAGAGACAACCCCGCCAAATGAAATGATCGCTACCTCTGTCGTTCCTCCGCCAATATCTACAACGACGTTGGCAACAGGCTCGTCCACCGGGAGATCAGCACCGATTGCAGCTGCGACGGGTTCTTCAATTAAATGCACATGCTTTGCCCCGCAATTTTTGACAGCATCGCTGATCGCGCGGCGTTCGACAGCTGTTGAACCTGAAGGTGTACAAACAACCACAGTCGGCTTTCTAAAGGTAAACCCAATATTTTTTCCTGCTTTTTTCATAATTTGTTTGAGTAAATCGGTTGTCATATCGTAATCAGCGATGACACCATCTTTCATCGGACGGATCGCTACAATTTTTCCAGGTGTTTTCCCAATCATCTCTTTTGCTTCTGACCCCACTGCAAGGACAGTTTTTGTTTCCGTATCTACTGCCACAACGGATGGTTCATTGAGAATAATTCCTTTATTTTTACTGTAAACCAATATGTTAGCTGTTCCTAAATCAATTCCAATTTCGGCATTTTGAAACATGTTTTCACCCAATCTCTATTTTTGCTGTTTTAAACAATTTTACATTTAAAAGTTCAGAGGGTTGAGGTCATTTGTGGGGGTGTGTGATCATCTTGAAATGAATCTGTAAAATTCAAGTCTCATTTTGACATTCACAATAAATTTTCCCTTTGGTTTTTCGATTTTGAAAAAAATTTTTATGCAGGAGAAACCTTTTAAGAATCTCTTACGTCTACGATATATCAATTGGTGAAAAACAGATTGATCTTGAGCTAATGAAAGAAAGAGGGAACGAAATTGAAATCTATCGGAGTTGTAAGAAAAGTAGATGAACTAGGGCGTATTGTGATGCCAATCGAATTGAGAAGAGCACTTGATATCGCTATTAAAGACAGTATGGAATTTTTTATAGATGGAGATAAAATCGTCTTGAAAAAATATCAGCCAGAGGGCGTCTGCCTGATGACTGGTGAGATTACTTCTGAGAACCACGAGTATGGAAATGGTCAAATTACATTAAGCGCTGAAGGCGCAGAACTACTGCTAAAAGAGCTTCAAGAAGCCCTTCAGCAGTAAATAAAAATAGCCTGTTCTCTCCCATTGTGCTGAGAGCAGGCTTTTTTTTCTAAAAAAGTTCCTTAAAAATGCCACATCTTCCTCAAAAAATAAGTGGAAAATGGTACAATTGACAAAGAATCTCAGGGCGGCAGGTGGAATTATTTGAACAAAACATATCAAGTACGGATCCTGTTATCCGTTCTTGCATTTATATTAATTTTGAGCTGGGATTTCTTTTATTATCTTAGCGGCTATCACATTAATTGGCCGCTCGATCTAGCCTTTACAGTCGTTGTTTTGGCCGGTATTTGGAGCATCTCAGGCTATGTGGACCGGTTGAATTTGCTTGTATCAGATTTAAATAAACGAGAAAAAGAAGCACACGAACTGACAGAGCGGCTGAATCGAATCACAGATAACTTGCAAGAAATCGTTTTTGAAACCAATGAAAAAGGTGAAATCATTTTTTTAAATCAAGCATGGAAACAAATGACGGGTTACGACATAGAGGAGTGTCTAGGTACGATGTACAATCAGTACTTTGATCAAGAAGAGCATGTCGTTCAGCATTTGTTGTCTGTGATCAAAGAGCATAAGGATGAGGGGCGGGTGGAGCTGCAGCTTCTCCATAAAGAAGGAAAAAAGGTATGGGGAGATGTGCATTATAAGCTTTATTTCGATGAACAGCACCAGTTTACTGGAGGTATTGGAACGGTTGCAGATATCACGAAACAAAAGCAGGCAAAGCTTGAACTTGAAAGATCAAATCAGCAATTGCAAATGCAGGCACAAAAGCTGGCTGTTGCAGGACAAATAGCCGCTGGCATTGCCCATGAAGTCAGAAATCCGCTCACCTCAGTCAATGGATTTTTGCAGCTGATGAAAACGCAATATCCTGAAAGAACCGATTATTTTGATATCATCTTTTCTGAAATTAAACGCATTGATTTTGTTTTAAGTGAACTGCTTGTCTTAGCAAAACCTCAATCGGTTCAATTTCAAGAAGTACAGCTCCATGATTTGCTAGAGCAGGTGATTACCTTATTAAAGACAAATGCCGTTCTTTCAAATATTGATCTCAAACAGCCATTTAAAAAGCAGGATACTGGCACGATATTAGCAGACGCCAATCAAATGAAGCAGCTGTTCATTAACTTAATCAAAAATGCGATCGAGGCGATGCCTGAAGGCGGCAATATATACATATCAACAGAAAAAGTGATGAATGAATGGAAAATCACGATTCAAGATGAAGGAAAAGGAATGTCCGAAGAGGACATTCTGAAAATATATGATCCTTTCTTTTCGACTAAAAAAGAAGGTACAGGACTTGGTTTAACGATCTGTGCGACGATCTTAAAAGATCACCATGGAAGAATGGATGTAAAGAGCGAGCTCAGCAAAGGGACGGCTTTTGATATTTACTTACCTGTGTATCAAAAAAGCAGATAGTAGCAAGGTGAGAGGACGTGATGTGTGATGACGAAGGAGACAAAGACGTTATTTGTGTATGGGACACTTTTAAAGCACGAAAAGTATCACGAGACAATGATGAAAGAAAGCAGTCCATTAGCAGCATCTGCTTGGATAAAGGGGAGACTGTACGATACAGGTGAGGGTTACCCTGTGTGTGTTGTCTCGGAACAAAACACAGTATATGGAGAATTGTATGAGGTCAGTGATGAAACGCTGCATAAGATAGATGAGCTAGAGGAAGGGTATGACCAGCAGGAAATAGAGGTTATGACAGACCAGGGGCCAAGGTCAGCCGTTGCTTATACAATAGGTAAGCAGAAGGCATCGAGCCTGAAGGAGATTGAAAGCGGCTGCTGGAAGTCATATCAACTATGGGAGCGCAAACCGTCTTCCTTCTATTATTTTGCCTATGGGTCCTGTATGGATGATGCAAGGTTTAAGCTTGCGAAAGTGGAACATTATTTCAAACAAATCATCGGCGGCGGCACACTTGATCGTTTTACCACAAGGTTTACATTGGTGCGCCCTGATGGATCAAGAGCAGATATGGTAGAAGACGGCGGAGAAACAGAGGGTGTTCTATATGAAGTGCCTTTTGATGCCATTCGTTATTTGTACAAACGAGAAGGTGTAAATGAAGGGACTTATCGCCCAGCATTTGTCGATGTCACAGTAGGTGATCAAGTGTATGAGGACTGCTTAACGTTTCTCGTTTTAAAAAAGAGCGAAGAAATTGCGCCTCCTGGTCATTATCGCAGTGAAATCGAAAAAGGAGCAGACCTTTACTTAAGTGAAGCATTCCGTAAAAAAATACGGTCACATATGGATTCATTAATCAAACCGTAGTAAAATGCATGGTAAGTGATATAAAAGGAGTCTGAACATGAAAAAGGAATATGCAGTCATTGGTCTTGGACGCTTCGGCGGAAGTATCTGCAAGGCGCTAAGCGAAGAAGGACTTGAAGTCATGGCCATGGATATGAATGAAGATCGTGTGAACGAATATGCTAAAATTGCATCACATGCCGTGATTGGTGATTCGACGGACGAATCTGTCCTAAAAAACCTAGGCATCCGCAATTTTGATCATGTGATCGTGGCGATAGGTGAAAACATTCAGGCGAGTATTTTAACAACGATTATGCTGAAAGAGCTGGGTGTCAAAATGGTCACAGTGAAAGCTCAAAATGACTACCATGAAAAGGTTTTGAATAAAATTGGTGCGGACCGTATTGTCCATCCTGAACGAGACATGGGCAGACGGATTGCACATAAAATTATTTCTAACAACGTGCTTGATTATTTAGAGCTGTCAGATGAGTACAGCCTTATTGAAATCGTCGCCAACAGCAGACTCGCCGGGCATTCTTTGTTAGATCTCGACATTCGTGCAAGGTACGGGATCAATATCGTGGCAATTAAGCGCGGGAAAGAAGTGATCGTTTCACCGCTCGCAGATGAAATGATTCAAAAAGAAGATATCCTCATTGTCATTGGGGCAGTGGCAGATATCGGGCGCTTTGAAAAACGGGAAATGCAGAACGACTATTAAACACTCCGAGAAGGGGTGTTTTTTGCTTTAGAATTGTACATATGGGGCGGACGTTGTGGGAGAGAACAAAGTGGAAAAGAGCCGTTTACTTTCTAAAAGAACAGCAAAATAGAACATGGTTATTTTTCAGCCAATTATCACTATTCAGAAATAAAAATCAATCTTTTGATATGGTTGATTTTCTCTAAATGTCATTGACTGGACAAACAGATTCGTTTACGATAAGAAACATTATATTGTTTACTCGGAGGAGGCAGTGTCGTTGGATAAGGAGCTTTTCAGACATCAAATTGAGGTAGCTGCAAAGAGAAAAAAAGCAGCCCTAGTGATTAAACATGCGAAGGTTATGGACGTGTTTAACCAGGAATGGATAGACGCTGATGTCGCTGTTGAAAATGGAAAAATAGTAGGAATTGGGGAGTATGAAGGAGAACAGGAGCTGGATGCAACAGGTCAAATGCTTGTTCCCGGTTTCATTGACGGCCACGTTCATATCGAATCCTCGATGGTGACTCCTGCTGAATTTTCCAAAGCTGTCGTTCCTCACGGTGTGACAACTGTTGTAACAGACCCGCATGAAATTGCCAATGTATCCGGTGTTGCAGGTATCCGTTTTATGCTCGAAGAAGCGAGAAAAGCTGCTCTAAATATATATTTCATGCTGCCATCCTGTGTACCGGCAGTCAGCTTTGAACGATCAGGTGCTACACTAAAAGCAAAAGATTTAAAGCCTCTTTATCAGGAGAAAGAAGTGCTTGGTCTTGCCGAAGTGATGGATTATGTCGCGGTTGAACAAGCGGAAGAAGATATGCTTCAAAAACTGCTTGATGCTCAACATGAACATAAACTCATTGATGGCCATCTAGCAGGATTAACGGACCGATTAATTAATGTGTACCGAACAGCTAATGTCCAAACGGATCATGAGGTGACAACAGCTCAAGAGGCCCTTGAACGTGTCAAAAGAGGCATGTATGTCATGCTCAGAGAAGGCTCTGTTGCTAAAAACGTGAAAAACGTATTACCTGCTGTCAATGAGAAGAATGCGAGACGCTTTTTCTTTTGTACGGATGATAAACATTTAGATGATTTAATGGCTCAAGGAAGTATTGATGAACAAGTACGGATGTCGATACAAGAAGGATTGGACCCCTTTTTAGCATATCAAATGGGAAGTTTAAACGCAGCGGAGTGCTTCGGTCTCAAAACAAAGGGAGCGATTGCACCAGGCTTTGACGCGGACTTTATGCTCATTTCTGACTTACATGAGGTAGGAATTACAAGCGTCTTTATCGCAGGAGAATTGGTCTCTGAACATGGAGAATATTTGCCAAGTGTCGACAAGATCACGCCAAATTCTTCGCTCATGCAATCGGTACATGCAGTGGACGTTCAAGAGAAAGATCTAACGCTGCCTATAACAGATCACCAAAAGATGAATGTCATTCGCATTATACCGAATCAACTTGAAACGAAATTAGAACAAATATCTCCATCTGGAAGCGATGGACAATTTACGAGTGATATTGATCGAGATGTATTAAAAATAGTGCTTGTCGAACGCCACAAAGGTCTATCTGAAATTGGGATAGGGGTTGTCAGCGGATTCGGCCTAAAAGAGGGGGCAATTGCAACAACAGTTGCCCATGACTCGCATAACTTAATTGCCGTTGGAACAAATGATGCTGATATGATCAAAGCCATTGAAACGTTAAAAGAAGCAGGGGGCGGTTTGACCGTTGTAAAAGACGGAGAAGTTCTTCATACGCTTCCATTACCGATTTCCGGTTTATTATCAGATCAACCTGCACATACGGTCAATGAAAGCCTTCATGCACTTCATGATGCTTTAAAGGAAACAGGCTTTGTCTTAGACTTTAATCCGTTTTTGACATTATCCTTCTTGGCACTGCCAGTCATTCCTGATGTGAAAATGACAACACAAGGATTGTTTGATGTGAGAAGTTTTCAGCATCTCCCGATTCAATCGTAAAACAATGACTGAACCCGCACGTATCGTACAGATATGCGGGTTTTTTTATTGCGCATAAAAAAGAGACACAGCCAATTGGCTGTGTCTCCCTGTACGTCCTTACACTTCCATAATAATCGGTAAGATCATTGGGCGGCGTCTTGTTTTTTCATAAAGGAAAGGAGCAAGAGTGTCAGTAATCTCGTTCTTAATTTCTGACCATTGAGTCGTCTTACGTTCCATTACTTTTTCAAGATGCTTTGAAATGAGATCTTGCGCGTCATTAATGAGGTCTCCAGATTCTCTCATGTAGACAAAACCTCTTGAGATTAAATCAGGACCTGCAGAAATTTTGAATTCTTTCATATCCATGCTGACAACAACAATGACAAGACCTTCTTCTGAAAGAATGCGGCGGTCTCTTAACACGATGTTGCCGATATCACCAATACCGCTACCGTCGATATACACGTTGCCTGATGGAATTTTGCCAGCGACACTTGCTTCGTCACCTTTCAGAGCAAGAACTTCACCGTTATCCATGATAAAGCAGTTTTCCTCAGGAATTCCGCAATCATTCGCAAGTTTAATATGCGTTTTTTGCATGCGGTACTCACCGTGGATCGGCATGAAGAATTTAGGTTTAATTAAACGGAGCATCAGCTTTTGTTCTTCCTGCCCGCCGTGTCCAGAGGTATGAATATTATTAAGTGAGCCATGAATGACTTCAGCACCAGCACGATACAGCTGGTTAATAGTACGGCTTACGCTAATATTGTTACCTGGGATCGGTGAAGACGAGAAGACAACAGTGTCTCCAGGGTTAATTGAAATCTGGCGGTGCGTACCGTTGGCAATACGAGAAAGAGCGGCCATCGGTTCGCCCTGACTACCAGTACAAAGAATGGTTACTTTGTTTGCTGGAAGGCGGTTGATTTCATTGTGTTCAATGAACGTGTTTTTTGGACATTTGATATATCCGAGCTCTTGTCCAATATCAATGGCAGACTCCATGCTACGCCCAAACACAGCGACTTTTCGGCCGTTGGCAACAGCTGACTCGATCACTTGCTGAAGTCTGTGAATGTTAGATGCAAATGTAGCAAAGATAATACGTCCATCTACTTTTCTGAAGATGTCATCAATGCTTTCACCTACACGTCTTTCGGACATCGTAAATTCTGGAATTTCACTATTTGTACTGTCAGATAGAAGACAAAGAACGCCTTCTTTCCCGATCTCAGCCATTTTCGTTAAATTGGCAGGCTCGCCAACAGGAGTAAAGTCAAACTTGAAATCGCCTGTATGTACGATGTTACCAGGAGGTGTCTTCACGACAATTCCATAAGAATCTGGGATACTGTGCGTCGTTCTAAAGAAAGACACAGCTGTTTTTCTAAATTTGATCGTATCCTCTTCTTCAAAGATGTGAAGTTTGGTCTGTCTTAATAGACCATGCTCTTCCAATTTGTTACGAAGTAGGCCGATTGCGAGTTTGCCTCCGTAAACTGGAATGTTCACTTGCTTGAGAAGGTAAGGGATACCGCCGATGTGGTCTTCATGTCCATGAGTAATAAAAAGACCTTTGATTTTATCTTCGTTTTTAACTAAATACGTATAGTCAGGGATGACGTAATCAATTCCAAGAAGTTCATCTTCAGGGAACTTAATACCAGCATCAATCAAAATGATTTCATCTTGAAATTGAACGCCATACGTGTTTTTACCGATCTCGCCTAATCCGCCGAGCGCAAAAACTGCCGCCTGATCGTTTTTTACAAATTTCATTCCTCTCATAGCTCCAATACTTTAAAATTTTCACTTTCTCGTTCATAGTCTAAAAAAGCACCGTCTACAGGCTGAATGAATTCAATATTGTAGTTATGTTTTTTCAACTTATCGCGTACGTCTCTTTCAGAAACCGCTTCAACGTATAGTGAATCTGTGTGTTCTCTCACAGGTACCTCAGTCGTACTTGCCTGAAAAAATACCTTATATATCATCCAAATCTCTCCTTAAATACCGTATGTTACACTCGCTTATTCTATTATATTAAAAAAACGCGCATAAGAAAAGTCTCAGAGAAAAAAGGACCTTCAGCAAATGTGCGGAAGATCCTTTTAAGCAATCGATTTTTTACGAAGCATGTCCTTCCATTGTCTTCGAATTTTCTTGCGCAGACGACGAAGCATCGCGGATCGCCTCCTTTCGGTATGTGTCTCATTCAGCCATTTGTTCCGTTCTCTCTATATACTTGTATTATATGATGTTTCCACTTAATGTTACATGGTTATATGTGGGAAATGGGCGTTTTAAGAGGAAGTGGTTTCGTCAGTGAAGATCTTTCTGTATGATGAAGGGGAGAGGGTATACATAACAAGAGACAGGAGACGAGATATGAATAAAAAAGTCATCTTCTTTGATATCGACGGTACTTTATATGACCATGATAAAAAAATACCTGAATCAACGAAGCGAGCTGTTCGTTTATTAAAAGAAAAAGGGCATCATCTCTTCATTGCATCTGGCCGTTCGCCTTTTCTCATCCAACCTATTTTAGAAGAAATAGGGCTTGACTCATTTATTGCTTATAACGGTCAGTATGTCATGTACGAAGGAGAAGTCATTTATGGCAATCCGCTTAAGCAAGAGCTGATGGATAAAATTTATGAAACAGCGGATCAACATGATCATCCGCTTGTTTTCATGGGAGAGAAGACGATGAAGGCGTCTGTGCCGAACCATCCATTTATCCATGAAGGGATTGGCACTTTAAAAACAGAGCATCCCGAGCACGATTTGTCATTCTTTAAAGAAAACGTCATTTATCAAATGCTGCTATTTTGTAAAGCAGAAGAGGAACATCTATATGAAGCGTTCCGTGAAGAAATTGATCTCGTCAGGTGGCATGAGCTGTCTACGGATGTCCTGCCAAAAGGTGGATCAAAGGCTGAAGGAATTAAACGAGTCATTGAAAGACTCCCGTACGATCAAAAGGACACAATTGCCTTCGGTGACGGGCTGAACGATCGAGAAATGATTTCGTTTGTTGGAACAGGCGTTGCGATGGGGAATGCAGTCAATGAATTAAAAACATTAGCTGACTTTGTCACCAAACCTGTAGATGAGGATGGCATATTCCACGCTGTGACTGAATTAGGCCTTATTGATGAATAAAAAAACAAGACCCGCTGATGGACGGGTCTTGTTTTTTTATTATGATCTGCCGATCGCAACCGCGTTGTCTGGCTCGGCGAATGGATGATCTTTTTGAATATGATCATAAAACATAATGCCATTTAAGTGGTCAATTTCATGCTGAAAAACGATGGCCGGAAACCCTTTTAGGCGAATATCAATGTCTTCACCTTCAAGCGTTGTACCTTTCACCCTGATTTTTTCATAGCGCGGGACGAATCCAGGGATGGCTTCATCAACAGATAAACAGCCTTCTCCAGTAGCTAAATAAGCTCTTTTGACTGAATGGCTAACAATGCGAGGATTGAATAATGCATAGCTGTAAAGTTCTCCGCCCTCGTCTTCACAGTGAACAGCAATCATTCGTTTACTGATATTGATTTGCGGAGCTGCTAGGCCAACACCGGGTCTAAGTTCATATTTTTCAGCAATATCTGCATCCTGACTGTTTTTGACAAATTCAATCATGTCAGCTAATTGCTGTTTTTCTTCTTCTGTTGGCGGGAGTTCGACCGCTTCAGCTGTTTGTCTTAAGACGGGATGCCCGTCTCGTACGATATCATCCATGGTAATCACAAAACTTCACTCCTATTTCCTTTGTATGTAAAGTATATAAAATGATACACAACATATGCAATGAAATAAAGAAGACCGGTCGTATGAGACCGGTCAGAGGCTTATTCAGCCATTAGCAGCAGCCACCGCCGCCTAAGAATGCTGCGCCAACAATGATCAATAGAATGAATAGGACGACGATTAAAGCGAATGTACGTCCACCACCGTAACCGCAACCGTATCCACCACCATAACTTGGATAGCAACAACCGCCGCCGTATCCATAACCGTAACCGCCGTATCCACCATACATACTTCCATGACTATAATTAGACATACTTTTGACCTCCTTTGGAAATACACTCAGCCTCTCATAAGTGAAGGCGAAGCGTGTAATATAAACTATGTATGAATGCACTATTTGTATAGTCATGAGCCTAGAGCATGAAAAAAATCTTCTTTCCCCTCAAAAAACCAGCCTCTTTCCTTGTCACAACCGCCCTGAAAAATTATAGTGGTATGTGGAGATGTAAAGGGGGACCTTGTAATTGAAACAGATGAAAAGAAGAATAAAAGCAGGTGCAACTTTAGCGGGGATATGCACCCTCTTGCTTGCGGGCTGCGGAGGTCAAAATCCGCTTTATGAGATGCAAGATGCCATGACGAAAATGAGCGAAAAAGAAGCATCCTTTGAAAAAGAACAAGGTACACTGCAAAGCTATGAGAAAAAAGAGCAGCAGTTGTATAAAAAAATGATTCAAACAACAAAAGACCACACAAAAACAGTCTCAAGCTTGTCTGATCAAGCATTAGCATCGGCAGAAAAGCGTGAAGAACATTTAAAAACAGAAAAAGACAGCATGGATCAATCGAAAAAAGAATTTCAATCTGTAAAAGAATTCGCTGGACAGATAAAAGATGCGGAAGTAAAAGACAAAGCAGAACAAACAGTCAAATCAATTGAAAAAAGATATGCATCGTATGATCAGCTTTACCGTGAGTATCAAAAGGCGCTGAAACAAGACAAGCACTTGTATGAATCTTTAAAAAGAAAAGACTTAGGATACGCTGAACTGAAATCCAAACTGAAAACAGTCAATCGTTCCTATAGTAAAGTGAGAAAAGAAAGCAAGAAGTTCAATCAATATACAGATCAATTGAACGAATATAAACAAGCTTTATACAAAACAGCTCAGAAAGAATCACAAAACAGTTAAAAACAGTACTTGCTGCTAGTTTTGTTTATCGCTGCTACTCACAAAGTGCCTGCGTGTCGTTACTCGTTTTTCCAAGATGTCAAACTGAAAAGAAGAGAAAGGGTTAAAATGAAGTTCATTTTAGCCCTTTGTCCATCATGATCAAAAGAGCTAAAAATAGCTCTTTTTTTATTTTTCGACAAAAACAAACATGTGCTATTGTAGTACAGTGATCCACTCTATACTAGTACAGTTTGTGCTGTTGATTAAACAGATTGATACAGGTCACCATAAAAAGTAAAGCGAATACATTTATTTAAATAAAGCCGTTAAATCAATTGACGGACTATTTTTCTTGTTGTAAACTATTCCTTGTTAACAGAAGTTGTATTAGTTTTTTGTGAACTATCGTTAATACAGTTAGAAAAACTCAAAAGCAAGCGATCATCCAATGTTTCGACAATGATCTTTGTGGCTATTATATACAGGAGTCATATGAGCATTTTGGGTTATCCTATATCTGTATGTATAAATGGATTCACGACAAATTGACTGTTAAAAGAAAGGAAGAGGTGACTTTAGAATGGCTGCAAAAACAAAAAAAGCAATTGTTGATAGCAAAAAGCAATTCGATGCCATCAAAAAGCAGTTTGAAACGTTCCAAATTTTAAACGAAAAAGGCGAAGTCGTAAACGAAGCGGCAATGCCAGATCTTTCAGATGACCAATTAAAAGAATTAATGCGCCGTATGGTGTTTACACGTGTATTAGATCAACGTTCAATTTCATTGAACCGTCAAGGACGTCTTGGCTTCTATGCGCCAACAGCTGGACAAGAAGCTTCTCAGCTTGCAACTCACTTTGCACTTGAGAAAGAAGATTTCATTCTTCCAGGATATCGTGATGTACCACAATTAATCTGGCATGGTCTTCCACTAACAAAAGCATTCTTGTTCTCTCGTGGACACTTTGTTGGAAACCAAATGCCTGAAGATGTGAATGCACTTTCTCCGCAAATCATTATCGGTGCACAAATCATTCAAGCTGCTGGTGTAGCTCTTGGTTTGAAAAAGCGCGGTAAAAATGCTGTTGCAATCACTTACACTGGTGATGGTGGAGCTTCACAAGGTGATTTCTACGAAGGTATTAACTTTGCAGGGGCTTACAAAGCGCCAGCGATTTTTGTTGTCCAAAACAACAGATATGCGATCTCTACACCTGTTGAAAAGCAATCTGCTGCACAAACGATTGCACAAAAAGCAGCTGCAGCTGGTATCGTAGGCGTACAAGTTGACGGTATGGATGCATTAGCTGTATACGCAGCGACTGCTGAAGCTCGTGAGCGTGCTGTAAATGGTGAAGGTCCAACATTAATTGAAACTCTTACATTCCGTTACGGCCCACATACAATGGCTGGTGACGATCCAACAAGATATCGTACAAAAGAAGATGAAAATGAGTGGGAGCAAAAAGATCCATTGGTACGCTACCGCAAATTCTTGGAAAACAAAGGCCTTTGGTCTGAAGAAGAAGAGAATAAAGTCATCGAAGATGCAAAAGAACAAATCAAACAAGCAATCAAAGAAGCTGACGAACAGCCTAAGCAGAAAGTCACTGATTTGATTGAAAACAT
Organism: Bacillus sp. XT-4; assembly: GCF_050864245.1. Classification (NCBI taxonomy): domain Bacteria; kingdom Bacillati; phylum Bacillota; class Bacilli; order Caryophanales; family Bacillaceae; genus Bacillus; species Bacillus sp. XT-4. The sequence goes on along the minus strand of NZ_JBPAFI010000002.1, from coordinate 365,013 downwards.
GTACGATGTGAAACCATTTAACTTGGTTGAACAGCTTGAAATCTACAAACAGAAGGAGTCGAAGTAAGCCATGGCGCAAATGACATTGATTCAAGCGATCACTGATGCGTTACGCACAGAACTGAAAAATGACGAAAACGTTCTTGTTTTCGGAGAAGACGTTGGTAAAAACGGCGGCGTATTCCGTGCGACTGAAGGATTGCAAAAAGAGTTTGGTGAGGATCGTGTATTCGATACTCCACTTGCTGAATCTGGTATTGGCGGTCTTGCAATTGGCCTTGGACTACAAGAATTCCGCCCAGTAATGGAAATTCAATTCTTCGGATTCGTTTACGAAGTATTAGATTCTGTTTCTGGACAAATGGCTCGTATGCGTTACCGTTCTGGTGGACGCTGGCATTCTCCAGTGACAATCCGTTCTCCATTTGGTGGAGGAGTTCACACACCTGAGCTTCACGCTGACAGCTTAGAAGGTCTTATTGCACAACAGCCTGGTATCAAGGTTGTTATTCCTTCAACACCTTACGATGCAAAAGGACTATTAATTTCTGCAATCCGTGACAACGATCCGGTTGTATTCCTTGAGCATATGAAACTTTATCGTTCTTTCCGTCAGGAAGTTCCTGAAGAAGAGTACACAATTGAAATCGGTAAAGCTGACGTGAAACGTGAAGGTTCTGACCTTTCAATCATCACTTACGGTGCAATGGTTCACGAATCACTTAAAGCTGCTGAAGAACTTGAAAAAGAAGGCGTTTCTGCTGAGGTCGTCGACCTTCGTACAGTGAGCCCGCTTGATATTGAAACAATCATCGCTTCTGTTGAAAAAACAGGCCGCGCGATCGTTGTTCAAGAAGCACAAAAACAAGCTGGTATTGCAGCAAACGTAGTAGCTGAAATCAATGATAGAGCAATCCTTAGCCTAGAAGCACCAGTACTTCGTGTAGCTGCACCTGATACTGTATTTGCTTTCTCTCAAGCTGAGAGCGTATGGCTTCCAAACCATAAAGACGTGCTTGAAACAGCTAAGAAAGTTCTTGAATTTTAATTAAATGACAGAGGGGAAAAGAATTTATTTCTCTTCCCCTTTATCAATTACATGACCGTGTAATGTTGACAGAACAATGGTTTAACATAAACTAGGAGGCGAAAAACAGTGGCATTTGAATTTAAACTTCCGGACATCGGAGAAGGTATCCACGAAGGTGAGATCGTTAAGTGGTTTGTAAAACCAAACGACGAAATCAATGAAGATGACGTTTTAGCAGAGGTACAAAATGATAAAGCAGTTGTAGAAATTCCTTCACCTGTTAAAGGAAAAGTATTAGAATTAAAAGTTGAAGAGGGAACAGTTGCAACTGTAGGACAAACAATCATTACGTTTGATGCACCTGGTTACGAAAATCTTCAATTTAAAGGCAGCGAAGAAGAAGGCGAAGCGAAAACTGAAGCTCAAGTACAAGGTACTGCTGAAGCTGGTAACGAGCCTGAAAAGAAAGAAGTTGCTCAAGAAGAAGCGGCAGCAGCAACTGGTGCTGGCGCACAAGAGCAAGTAGATGCTGATCCTAACAAACGCGTTATTGCTATGCCATCTGTACGTAAATATGCGCGTGAAAAAGGCGTTGAAATTTACAAAGTTGCAGGTACTGGTAAAAATGGCCGCGTGCTAAAAGAAGATATCGACAGCTTCCTTAATGGCGGTTCTGCAGCAACTCAAGAAGCAGCACCTCAAGCAGCTGAAAGTGCGAAAGAAGAAGCAGCTCCAAAAGCGGCAGCAGCTCCAGTTCTAGAAGGAGAATTCCCAGAAACTCGCGAGAAAATGAGCGGAATCCGCAAAGCGATCGCAAAAGCAATGGTGAACTCTAAGCACACAGCTCCTCACGTAACATTAATGGATGAAGTTGATGTAACAAACCTTGTTGCACATCGTAAACAATTCAAACAAGTTGCAGCTGATCAAGGAATCAAGTTAACTTACTTGCCTTACGTTGTAAAAGCTCTAACTTCTGCTTTGAAAAAGTACCCAGTACTTAACACTTCTATCGATGATAAAACAGATGAAGTTGTTCAAAAGCATTACTACAACATCGGAATTGCAGCTGATACTGAAAAAGGCTTGCTTGTTCCAGTTGTGAAAAATGCAGATCGCAAAGCGATTTTCGAAGTATCTAACGAAATCAACGAGCTTGCAACAAAAGCACGTGATGGTAAATTGGCTCCAGCTGAAATGAAGGGTGCATCTTGCACAATCACAAACATCGGTTCTGCTGGTGGACAATGGTTTACTCCAGTCATCAACCACCCAGAAGTAGCGATCCTTGGTATTGGCCGTATCGCTGAAAAAGCGGTTGTTCGTGATGGCGAAATCGTTGCAGCTCCAGTCTTAGCTCTTTCCCTAAGCTTTGACCACCGTATGATTGATGGAGCTACTGCGCAAAATGCCCTTAACCACATCAAGCGTTTATTGAATGATCCACAATTAATTTTAATGGAGGCGTAAATTCATGGTAGTAGGAGATTTCCCAATCGAAACAGATACTCTTGTCATCGGTGCAGGTCCTGGTGGATATGTAGCTGCTATTCGTGCTGCACAGCTAGGACAAAAAGTAACAATCGTTGAAAAAGGAACACTTGGCGGCGTATGTCTAAACGTCGGCTGTATCCCTTCAAAAGCATTGATCAATGCTGGACATCGTTTCGAGAATGCAAAGCATTCTGAAGACATGGGTATCAAAGCTGAAAACGTAACAGTTGATTTCACAAAAGTTCAAGAGTGGAAAGCTTCTGTTGTAAACAAATTAACAGGTGGAGTTCAAGGTCTTCTAAAAGGAAATAAAGTAGACATCGTCAAAGGTGAAGCTTATTTCGTAGACAGCAACTCTGTACGTGTCATGGATGAAAATTCAGCGCAGACTTATACATTTAAAAATGCAATTCTTGCAACTGGATCTCGTCCAATCGAATTGCCTACATTTAAATACACAGACCGCGTGATCAACTCAACTGGTGCTTTAGCGCTTAAAGAAGTACCTAAAAAGTTAGTTGTCATCGGTGGTGGATACATCGGTACTGAGCTTGGTACTGCTTATGCGAACTTTGGAACAGAAGTTGTCATCCTTGAAGGTGGAGACGAAATCCTTCCAGGTTTTGAAAAGCAAATGAGCTCTTTAGTGAAACGTAACCTGAAGAAAAAAGGAAACGTTGAAATTCACACAAACGCTCTTGCAAAAGGCGTTGAAGAAAAATCTGACGGTGTCACTGTTACTTTCGAAGTAAAAGGTGAAGAAAAAACTGTCGATGCTGACTACGTACTTGTGACTGTTGGTCGTCGTCCAAACACAGATGAGCTTGGTCTTGAGCAAGTTGGTGTTGAATTGACAGACCGCGGAGTTGTCAAAACTGACAAACAATGCCGTACAAGCGTTTCAAACATCTATGCAATTGGTGACATCGTTGATGGACCACCACTTGCACACAAAGCTTCTTACGAAGGTAAAATTGCTGCTGAAGCAATCGCTGGAGAGCCAGCTGAAATTGATTACCTTGGTATTCCTGCTGTTGTATTCTCTGAGCCAGAACTTGCAACTGTTGGATACACTGAAGCAGAAGCAAAAGAAGAAGGAATCGACATCGTTGCAGCGAAATTCCCATTCGCAGCAAACGGACGTGCACTTTCTCTTGATGCAACTGATGGCTTCATGAAAATGATCACTCGTAAAGAGGATGGTCTAGTGATCGGTGCACAAATCGCAGGTGTTGGCGCTTCTGATATGATTTCAGAGCTTAGCCTTGCAATTGAAGCTGGTGTGACGGCTGAAGATATCGCAATGACAATTCACGCTCACCCAACTTTAGGTGAAATCACAATGGAAACGGCTGAAGTAGCAATCGGAAGCCCAATCCATATCGTAAAATAATGAACGTTGAACCCCTCTCCACACGGAGAGGGGTTTTTTATGTATGTGAAACGTCGCTGAAAAAGAAAAACCCTCATGAGATGAGGGCTTTTTTCATATGGATATATAAGTGCAAAGTCGAACCGTTAATTTGTATTCACTCGATCTAATGCTTGGCATATGGGTGATAAGATATCCTCTTTACTTCGGACATTACCTTCCACCTTCACAATGACTTTTTCATTATTGACAAGTAAAATAGCCGGCAGTTCGTCTACTTCATTTTTCCAGCCTTTACGATCTTCTTTGACAATCATCTTGGACATTTCCTTCGGATATTCATTTTTTAAATCGAGCACTGCGTCATAATAAGGACTTTCTTTATCAAGATTTTCTGCATCAGTAAAAAAGAGAATTCTCGGCTTTTGAATATGACTGACCTGGTCTGTCTGATTCGGTATGATATACGCAAATGAGCATGAACTAAGTACAAAGAGCATAGGGAATATAATGAGAAGGGTCCTCATAAAATTCAATCTATTCACCTCAAAATCCTTTGGGGTTGTACCAACATTTTTAGGAGCCAGTTCCCTGTTAGTCACTCTAGTGTATCACGTCCTTTTTGACAATTTTCGATTGTTACTCAATTGTTACAGAATTGATATGAAGCAAAATACATTTGAAACGTTTCCTCAATATGATGAGAAAAAAGCATATATTTATAAAAAATAATTAAATGTGTCATACAATTAACCGTTGACAACTTAAATGTGACATCATATTATAGAGGTATGAAATAGATTAAACGCTTTCAAACTTTGAGTAAAGAAAAGGGGAATGTACGTGGGTACAATTATTTGTCAAGATTGCAATGAAACCATTGATCAATTTGAAAATGAAAAAGTGACAACACTTTATGGAACATGTGGTCACTGTCATTGCTGTGATGAAGCCTCTGAATAAATAAAAAAGCATGCAGCTCCAATTGGGCTGCATGTTTCTTTTTTATAAAATGGCTTTTTGTTCTTTAATGACACGAATCATATCTAGTGTGGAATCTTCTGGTCCTTGAACAGGAAGACCGATTTCGATATTTTTAAAGATATAGGAGATATTTTCTTCTGTGATGATTTCTCCTGGTATAAAAATAGGAATACCAGGCGGATAAACCATGACAAATTCTGCAATGATCCGGCCAGCCGCTTCTTTAAATGGAATGACTTCCGTTGTTGCGTAAAAAGCGTCACGCGGTGTCATCGCAAGCGAAGGGATTTCAGGCAGTAACACTTCTGTCACGGCTTGTTTGCCGCCTTGACGTGCAGAGGTTGCCGCAATTTCCTTCATAGCCGTTACAAGCGTATCAATCGTCTCATCACAATCGCCAGGCGTCACGATACATAAAATGTTGTATAGGTCAGAGAGCTCTACTTCAATTCGGTAGCTTTCTCTCAGCCATTTCTCCACATCATGGCCATTCAGTCCAAGGTCTTTAATGGAGATGATTAATTTTGTTGGGTCATAATCGTAAGTAGAAGGTGAACCGAGAATTTCTTGACCAATACAAGTAATACCTTCAATTTCGTTTAAACGAGTTCTTGCTGATTCAGCTAATCGAATGGCTTCATCTGCAAGTGCCTTTCCTTCAGTCGCTAATCGCTTTCTAGCGACATCCAGGGAGGCTAAAAGCAAATAAGAAGTAGACGTAGTTGTCAGCATGCTTAAAATAGATTGTACTCGATCCTTTGAAACAAGCCCTTCTTTTATATTTAAAATCGAGCTTTGGGTGAGAGAGCCACCAAGTTTATGCACACTTGTTGCTGCCATATCAGCTCCCGCCTGCATCGCAGACAATGGAAGCTCATCGTGAAAATGAATATGCACACCATGTGCCTCATCTACAAGAACAGGTACGTCATATGAATGAGCAATCTCTACAATGGTTTTTAAATCAGCTGAAATGCCAAAATACGTTGGGTTAATTACAAGCAGCCCTTTCGCATCTGGATGTTTAGTCAGCGCTCTTTTAGCTGACTCTGGTGTGATGCCATGAGAGATGCCAAGCTCTTTGTCAATTTCCGGGTGAATAAAAACAGGTACTGCACCAGAAAATACAATAGCAGACATAATCGACTTATGGACATTACGTGGAACAATAATTTTGTCTCCAGGGCCACAGACGGTCATCACCATTGTCATGATCGCACCGCTTGTTCCTTGTATAGAGAAAAACGTATGGTCTGCACCAAATGCTTCTGCTGCAAGCTCCTGTGCTTCTTTGATCATTCCTCGAGGCGAATGTAAATCATCAAGAGGTTCTATATTAATAAGGTCAATGCTTAATGCATTGTCTCCAATGAATGCTCTAAATTCAGGGTCCATTCCGGCTCCTTTTTTATGGCCTGGAATGTGAAATTGGACTGGATTGGTTGAAGCGTGTTTTTTTAATCCAGTGTATAAGGGTGTATCATGTTGTGACAATTGCTTTCCCACCTTCATCGAAATACCTGCTATTATTATCCCAATAACAGCAGATTTCATTGCATAAAACAAAAGAATTATATTATGAACTGATCGGAATGTAAAGCATAAAATCAATCGGATTCTGATCAAACAGATGCTATAATAAAAGTTCAAATAAGAAATGTGGATTAAAGTGAGGGACAAGTAAATGGAATATCAATATCCAATGGACGTCGACTGGACAACTGAAGAAAAGATGGCGGTCATTTCATTTTTTCAAGCCGTTGAAAAAGCCTATGAAACAGGAATTGCGAAACAAGCGTTACTAGAGGCTTATAAACGATTTAAAGAAGTTGTACCATCAAAAGCAGAAGAAAAGACGCATTGTGCGGCGTTTGAAAAGGGAAGTGGGTATTCCCCTTATCGCACAGTAAAAAGCGCAAGAGAGGCTGAAGAAACAGCTATGATACGGATGTAAAAAACGAGCCAATATAGGCTCGTTTTTTTATACAGATCCTTTTTGTGTAAAGCGGTATAGATAAGTTACTGTGCGGAAGGCATCTTCAATTTTTGATAAGAATTCTTCATTATTCATTTGAACAACTTCTTCTCTAGGAAGCTGGATGCCGCAAAGAAGTTCGGCCTTTTTGACTGTTTGAACACGTTCAAATAGTGTTCTCAGCTGTTCAGCATCAAGTTCGCTGTGGCGGAGGACGTCCGGTTTCATATGATCCTTAGACCAAACAAAGTCTTGCGGTATTTTCTTTTGGATCGTGTCCAGCTCTTTTTCGAATAATTGCCCATATTCACCTTTTACTGGAGATTCATAAATGAGCGCAAACCATACAAATACATGAGTTTTCCAAAGCCCAATTTGAAAATGAGGGAGCTTTTTATACCCACGCTTACTGTTAGCGAAAGCCACCCAAGTGTCATTTGGCGGGTTGACTGATCTTCTTGCATGTTTTGCCACGTGAACAAACATTTCGTCTCCTGTAATAGAAGAAAGAAGCGGTGCAAAATGTTCACCAAGTGCTTCAAGCTTTGGACGGACTCTCTCTTTTAATACGGTCATACGTTCATCTAAACCGTCTACTGTGAATGTTTCAAAATCTTCATCTCTAAAACGCATTTCACTCATGTTATGCCTCCTGTATCTTTTCGCTGATCATATTTTATCATAGCTTGGGTCAAGCTCAAAAAAAGATGCACTTTAAAGAGAAAGATAGCAGGGATCTTGGTTCGGCGTTTAAAAACTTCGATTTTGTGGTACATAACAAATAGGTAAAAACACAATTTTCAGAATGTCGTTGCGGTTATGCGATCGCTTCATACGATATAAGCAAGAACCATTTCTCTTATCGATTGTATTTTTTATCAATGAAAACTGACAAGGAATGAATCATTCTCTGGAAGGGGCGTTGACCAATGAAGCAAATCGTGAAGCATGGGTATAGACAAGAGAAGAAGAATCGCATCGCTGTGTGGAGATTAGAGGTTGATTATGAGCTTTCTACGCTTCATGAAGCCATCGAGCAAAAAGATGATATCCAAGTAGAACGCAGCAAACGAAAGCTTGAGCGCCTAAGAAAAGAATGGGAGCAGCTTCAAGGGTAAAACAAGGTGAGGTAAAAACGAACCAATTCATCGGTTCGTTTTTGTATGAAGCTGCTTTTTTCTTGCTTTTACGTACATAATATCAGTATGCTAATACAAATAGGTACTACATAGAAAAGAGGTTTACAGTCCGATGACAAACTGGGTGGAAATTGACCGACTTGCAAAGCTTTGGGTAAAAGAAGCGGGTAGCCGCATTAAAGCATCCATGCAGGAAGGTCTATCAATTGAAACAAAATCAAATCCAAATGATCTTGTCACAAATATCGATAAAGAAACAGAACGTTTCTTCATTGAAAAGATACAGTCGACATTTTCAGATCATCATATTTTAGGAGAAGAGGGCCAAGGGGAAGAAGTGACCTCTCTTGACGGAATAGTATGGATCATTGATCCAATTGATGGCACCATGAACTTTGTCCATCAAAAACGAAATTTTGCCATTTCAATTGGGATATTTGAACATGGTGTGGGGAAAATCGGTCTTATTTATGACGTCATCCATGACGAGCTCTATCATGCAGTCAAAGGAGAAGGGGCATATATGAACGATATCTTACTCCCGCCTTTAAAAGATGTCGCCATTGAAAAAGCCATTGTCGGCATTAACCCAACATGGGCGATTGAAAGCCCTCATTTTGACGCTAAGCCGTTTGCCCGTCTCGTACGCGATGTGAGAGGAACACGAACGATTGGGTCAGCTGCACTTGAACTAGCTTATATTGCAAGCGGAAGAAGCGACGCATATGTCACGTTAAGGCTAGCGCCTTGGGATTATGCTGCTGGATGTGTGTTACTTGATGAGGTAGGCGCTGTTTACTCGAATATTCACGGAGAACGCTTGACGTTTCTAGAGAAAAATAGCATTGTTGCTGGAAATCGATCCGTCTGTGAAAAAATCTTGCATGATTACATAAAGGGAAGCGGAAATAAAAAATAAACAACATCACTTCATGAGAATGAAGTGATTTTTTGTATTTGATGAAACTTTTTGACAAGTCAAATGTCTATACGAACGAGGCCTTAATTTGAAGTAAAGGATTGTGTAGCGATGTTTGATTTGTTTAGTGATTTATCCCTCCATTTTGAAAGGTTTTTTATTTTAAATGAGTACAGTATCCACATGATTCAATGGTGTGTGCTTGGACTATTTGTCCTTTTCATTACACTTCCCATATGGAAAGAAAAGAAGAGTAGTTATGTATTTTATGCTGGAATCGTATTAAGAGTAGTTCTGCTAGGGAGTATGACACTTGAGATGATCCACCAAGTGCTAGCTAGACAGTATACGATCGAAACATTTGAAGTGCTGACAGATTTCATGCAATTTCTCATCTATGGATATGTCTTGCTTGCATCACTTTTCTATGTGATTTCTCTTCCTTATTTAAAAAATAGGGGCATGTTTTTTGCGTTTGATTTATCTGTGTTACTTCTGCCTTTATGTCAAACGGTGTTTATTGTGTTAGTTGAAAGCAAAAAGTTCTTTCTTAGCGGTGATACGGAGCTGGTATGGAGAGATTTAATCATCATTTTGCTTATGATTGGCTTTGCCGCTTTGGTACTTCACCTATTCTTTCGCTTGTTTTGGCATAGGCAGTGGAAAGAATTGCTGTTTTTCTATGGACTGATTTTCGCTGCGCTGCTGTATATTTTTTATCCTTCTATCTCGAAGCATGAGCTGCAATCTTCATTTAAATCCATTGTGATTTTAGTGGCGGCCGCAGGAAGCTTTATGACATTACATTTGTTATGTGCGTTAATACAAAACAAGGTAAAGTTGAGACAGTGGGGTGCTTGGGGAATTGTCGTCTTTTTTATGCTGATGCTGAACCCGATCCTAAATCTCCCACATATCATGTTTCAATTTACTAAAACGGAACTGACAGATACTTTCTCAGAAGAATATCGCCCTTTATCTGAAGCAAGTGCGAAAGCATTCGCTTCAAAGTTTGTACCAGCGGACACTACATTATATTCAACGACTATCGCCGAAAAGTAAAACGAACTTTTACGGATGTAGAAAAAGCTGATTTTTTAGAGCAGCAGATATTCATGACACCTGAAGACCATTTAGAAACTCAAGCTGATATTCAAAGGCTGTGGAGCCAGATCAATCAATTGAAGGATTCTTACCGAGAAGTCCTCATTTTAAGAGATATTCAGGAATTATCGTATGAAGAAGTAGCGGAAATTTTGAATTGGACCTTATCTAAAGTAAAGACAACCCTTCATCGAGCAAGATTAGAGCTGAAACGAAAGCTACATTGTGAGGAGTTCAACAAATGAGCTGTTATTTGATTGAAGAACTATTACCACTTTATATAGAAGGGGACACGAGTGAAGAAACAAATCAATTAGTGGATGAGCATTTACGTTCATACAAAAAATGCCGTTATCTATATGAAGAAATGAAAGAACCAGTCTCTATTGCAAAGTCAACAGATTTTATACCGTTCATAGATGAAAAAGAAGAAAAAAGAAAGTTTGAAAGGCGCTACTATGGAAAACTGTTATTACGGGCAAGTATCGTTTTTAGTATCGTCTATCTCATCATGCTTTTGATCTATTGGATATAAGAAAGAACCCCCATCTGGATGAACCGGATGGGGGTTTTTTGAGCTTAGTTCAATTTTTCTTTAGCAATTTGAACTGCATCATAGAACGTTTTTAATTGCTCTTGAGGAATTTTCTTAAGCAATTGGTTGACAACAAGTAATTCAGTAGAGCTGAATCCAAGACCTTTAGCGATTTTAGAATCAATTACAACGTTTCCTTTTTTGTCTAGAACAAGTGCATCACCAGCAAGATCAGCAATTTTGATCACTGATTTGAAAAGCTTTTCGAATTTAGTTGCTTCTTCTTTAGTAAGACCAAGTTCAACAGCTTTTTCTGCATCAAAAACTAATTTTCCTTTTTCGTTTTTAGTGATGCTTTCACTGAAAACGATTGTAAGAACAGCTGCACGATCTAAGAATTTCTCAGCAGTCGCCGCTTCTTCTTCAGTCAAACCGAGCTCAACAGCTTTTTTCACATCAAATGTGTAGCTGTTGTCTTCCTCAACAAATGAATTGATGAGAATGCTGATAACACGCTCGTTTTTCTCCAATAAATCTTTAATAATTTGTTGCTGCTCAAAAGGAATCCCTTTGAAAGTTGCAGCACTTGCTTGCCCAGGAGCTACTGTTGTGAAAGTAAAAATGATAGCTAAAGCGAAAAATACAACAGAGCTGAGCGATTTGCTCAAAAACTTCTTCATGCTTCTTTTCTCTCCCTTTTCTGTTAAATTTTGTTGCAAGAACAGCATACCATGAGAAACTTTGTGGAAGAATAGGAAAAATGTAACTTTGTGTTTGATTTTGGAGAACTATAAAAGTTCTTGTCGAAAAATGGAAGAGTTCAGATTGCTTAGATTTGCCAACACTATATGAAATTTTTAGTTGAATCACTAGGATTACATAGGTGGTTGGTCTTGTTTTTCCCAAAATAAAAGCCTTCTACATGTAAAATGTAAAAGGCTTTTCATAAATTTTATGATTGCACGTTTAATTTTCGTTTTAATGTAAATCCTGTACCCATGAAAATCATGGCGAACACAATACTTAAGCATGTTCCCAGTATGCTTTTTTCTGCAACAGACACTCCAATAAACGCCATACTGACGACGGCAAGTAATGCACATAATAATAGAAGCCATTTGATTTGTTTCATTTGTCTCCATCCCTTTTTTTAGAGTTAATATAAGTTTACAGAAAAACGATCGGCATTTAAAGGGGATTGTGATATAATATGAAAGTTATCTAATTATTTTAGGAGATGAAAATGTGAAACTTCGAAAAGACCTTCGCAACATCGCAATTATTGCCCACGTTGACCATGGTAAAACGACGCTTGTTGACCAATTGCTCCATCAAGCTGGTACTTTCCGTGCGAATGAAAATATCGCTGAGAGAGCCATGGATTCCAATGATTTAGAGCGAGAGCGCGGTATTACGATCTTAGCTAAAAATACTGCGATCCATTATAAAGATACACGCATTAATATTTTAGATACACCAGGACACGCCGATTTCGGTGGTGAAGTTGAGCGTATCATGAAAATGGTAGATGGTGTACTTCTCGTTGTGGATGCATATGAAGGTTGTATGCCTCAAACACGATTCGTGCTAAAAAAAGCACTTGAGCAAAACTTAACACCAATTGTTGTTGTCAATAAAATTGACCGTGACTTTGCTCGTCCAGCTGAAGTAGTCGATGAAGTCATTGACTTGTTCATTGAATTGGATGCAACAGAAGAACAGCTTGAATTCCCAGTTGTATATGCATCAGCAATCAATGGTACAGCAAGTAACGATGCTAGTAAGCAAGATGAAAATATGGAATCGTTGTTTGAAGCGATTGTCAACCATATCCCATGCCCAGTCGACAACCATGAAGAGCCGCTTCAATTCCAAGTGGCGCTACTTGATTACAATGATTATGTTGGAAGAATTGGAATTGGCCGTGTATTTAGAGGAACGATGCAAGTAGGACAGCAAGTTGCTCTAATGAAAGTGGATGGCAGTGTAAAACAATTCCGCGTGACGAAGATTTTTGGTTTCCAAGGGTTAAAACGAGTGGAAATCAATGAAGCGAAAGCTGGAGATCTTGTCGCAGTATCTGGTATGGAAGACATCAACGTAGGAGAAACAGTCTGCCCGGTAGAACACCAAGAGGCTTTGCCGATCCTTCGTATTGATGAACCGACACTTCAAATGACATTTGTTGTCAATAACAGCCCGTTTGCAGGCCGTGAAGGAAAGTACGTGACATCACGTAAAATTGAAGAGCGTTTAGAACAGCAGCTTCAAACAGACGTAAGTCTTCGTGTAGATCCAACGGATTCACCTGATGCTTGGGTCGTATCAGGACGCGGTGAGCTTCACTTATCAATTCTGATTGAGAATATGAGACGTGAAGGATTTGAACTGCAAGTATCGAAGCCAGAAGTTATTGTAAAAGAAGTAGATGGTGTTCGATGTGAGCCTGTAGAGCGTGTTCAAATTGATGTACCTGAAGAGCATACTGGCTCTGTTATGGAATCAATGGGTGCAAGAAAAGGTGAAATGATTGACATGATCAATAATGGTAACGGTCAAGTTCGCCTGATCTTTACAGTTCCATCACGTGGTTTAATCGGATATACAACTGAATTTCTTTCATTAACTCGTGGTTTTGGTATTTTGAACCATACGTTTGACAGCTACCAGCCGATGCAGTCTGGTCAAGTTGGCGGACGCCGTCAAGGTGTACTTGTTTCAATGGAAACAGGTAAAGCAACTGCTTACGGAATCCAAGGCGTTGAAGAGCGCGGTGTGATTTTCGTTGAGCCGGGTGTTGAAGTATACCAAGGAATGATTGTTGGTGAGCATAACCGTGAAAACGATCTTGTTGTCAACGTAAGCCGTATGAAACAACAAACAAACGTACGTTCAGCGACAAAAGATCAAACGGTTAGTATGAAAAAGCCACGTATTATGTCACTTGAGGAATCTCTTGAGTACTTAAATGAAGACGAATACTGTGAGGTTACACCGGAATCGATCCGTTTAAGAAAGAAAATTTTAGATAAAAACGAACGTGAGAAAGCTGCGAAGAAGAAAAAGCTAGCAGGATTATCTTAATTCCATGAAGAATTAAAAAGATAGAACCCTGAAAGATAAGGGGAGGGAATCTTTTTGAATGATCAGGAAGTAAGTGAGAATCTATCCTTTTTCGCGATGCTGTTTCGTGTCGATGAAAATCCGCAAACAGGGATGTGGCTCCTATATGGCACCATCCTTGTTTTAGCGATTATTGTTTTTAAACTCGGCTTTGCTAGACGTTTACCGATTTTAAAAGCACTTGTCATTTATTTGTTTTTGATTTTTGGTTGCACGTTTCTCACATTTCTAGGTATCTTCTTGCCAGTCGCAGAAGGCCTGGTTGTGGCAGCTGTCATTTTGATTATTTATAAAATACGACTGCATCGTGCGAAAAAAGAAGGAACAGTAAGTACGTAAAAAAGACCTGAACTTGTGTCAGGTCTTTTTTATGTCTTCTGTTCTTTTTTTCCTTTTTTCTTCTTTTTCTCTTTCGTCGCAGGATCTTGATAAAGAGAGAATCTGCCAGTTTTGATGCGTGCCTCTGTCTTTACTTTAATTCTTTCTTGGCAGTCATCGCACATATATGTATGAATCGGTCGATTTCTTAACCGTTTAGCAACAAGTGTATCATCATTAATGGTTTCAAGCTTTTCACATAATGAGCACTTCACTCTCATCATTTTCACCTCACTTTGGTCATGCCTTCATTATAGCATGTTTTTTGAGCCACTTAAAATCAGCATAAAAAAGGCTTATATCACAAGAGATATAAGCCGCAGCGTGTAGGCAAACCCTCGCATTCGGTGTCAGTCCTGCACTTCGGTGCTCACGAATGTCAAATTCGCTCCGCGCCGATGCTCGTCCTTCCTGGACTGCAAAGGTTTTCTATCACGCTGAAAAGAAGACAAAGAGCCAAAATAAAGTTCATTTTAGCCCTTTGTCAACAATCTAAGGCTTATATCACAAGAGATATAAGCCGTTCTCATTATTTCTTCTGATTCATATGATGGTTTGATTGATCGTTTTGATTTTTTTCTAATTGCTTTTGATCTTGTTGTTTGAGCTGATGATTCGGATCATTCGTTGGATCTGCTTCGTTACGGTCGATTTCATTTCGAGGCATTTCTGGCATAACACGGCCCACAATAGCTGCTAATTCGTCCATAATTCCGCTTACTGGCCTGCCAGCTTGTATTTCTTTGCCCATTTCCTTTAAACGGCTCACTGTATCTGGATCAGCGACGACAACAGCATTCGCACCTTCTGGGTCATTTTTCAGTGCTTTGGCGACTGAATATTTAATGGTTTCAACTTTGCTTCTATCTAAATCATCTTTTACATCAATGCCGACGACAGCATACTTGCCGATGACGATCGCTGTTGCGTCATTTACATCTGCTACATGCTCAGTCACATTCACTAGGTGTTTTGCCACATCTGTTGATGGGCGGGCTTTATCAGTGTTTTTCTTGGATGAGTCTGATACTCTTACTAAATGCTTGTTTCCGTCTTGATGTTCTTGTGCCAAAGGCTTCTCTTGATGCTGGCAAGCGCCTAATAAAAGAATGGTTTGAACCATGAATAACGTCAAAAATAGTCGCATGTGTATTCCCTCCTTCACAAACTGCATGATTTATTTTATTGTTGAATTAACCTTCTAACTTTATTCATGAAAACATATATTTTAACAATCGTTTTTGGAAAGACAAGGATGAATGAAACCCCGATCAGGAGGCGAAGGACCTGAGTAAAATTTATGTATTAGACACAAATGTGTTATTACAGGATCCGAATTCAATCTTTTCATTTGAAGACAACGAGGTCGTGATTCCGGCCGTAGTGTTAGAAGAAGTAGACTCGAAAAAAAGATATATGGACGAGGTTGGGCAAAATGCACGACGTGTCTCACGTTTAATCGACGGGTTGAGATCGAAAGGGAAACTGCATGAAAAAATTACGCTGGAGTCAAAAGGAACGCTGCGTATTGAGCTGAATCATCGCTCTTTCCATGAACTTCAAGAAATTTTCATCGAAAAAACAAACGATAACCGGATTTTGGCTGTTGCGAAGAATTTGAGCTTAGAGGAAGAAACAAAACCGGATGGCCGGCCTGTCATTTTGGTCAGCAAAGATGTCCTAGTGCGAGTAAAGGCGGATGCCATTGGTCTGCAAGCAGAGGATTTCTTAAGCGATCGAGTGCTACAAAATGAAGACATTGATAACGGCTATCACGAGATCTATATTCCGACTGAGCAGCTGAATACATTTTATAAGCAAAATCAGTTACCAATAAAAGACGTCACCCAAACGCCATTAAACCCTCATCAATTTGTTATTATGAAGGGAAATGAAGGTGGATCTGCTTTGGGGATGCTTGATCAAAAAGCAGAGCATGTGAAACGGCTTATTTATGACCAAGAACATATTTGGGGAATTCGCCCAAAAAATGTCCAGCAAACGATGGCGCTTGAGTTACTTTTACGCCGCGATATTCCGCTTGTGACACTTATCGGAAAAGCGGGAACAGGCAAGACACTGCTTGCACTTGCTGCTGGATTAATGCAGACAGAGGACCTCGGCATGTTTAAAAAGCTCATCGTGGCGCGCTCTATTGTTCCTGTCGGTAAGGACTTAGGGTATTTGCCAGGCGAAAAAGAAGAGAAGCTCAGACCGTGGATGCAGCCGATCTATGACAACCTAGAATTTTTATTTAACACAAAAAAACCTGGTGAACTCGATGCGATACTAGCGGGCATCGGTTCAATTCAAGTGGAAGCTTTAACGTATATTCGCGGGAGAAGTATCCCTGATCAATTTATCATTATCGATGAGGCGCAAAACTTAACAAAACACGAAGTAAAAACATTATTAACGCGGGTTGGTGAGGGAAGTAAAATTGTGCTGATGGGAGACCCAGAGCAGATTGATCACCCTTATTTAGACAGCTTAAATAATGGGCTCACATATGTCATTGAGCGTTTCAAAGGGCAGCAAATATCTGGACATGTCAAGCTTGTCAAAGGAGAAAGGTCTGGACTTGCTCAGCTTGCAGCTGATTTATTATAGTCCAGACCCGTCATCTTATGTAATGATTAACTCTTTGACGCCTTTAATCGGCTGAGTGATGTTGGACTGATCCTCGAAATAAACGTGGATTGGTCCTTCTTCTGTTATAGGCTTTCCATTTTGGCTGAAATGGGCAATGCTATCCATCGCCTTAGAGAGCGGAACAGCAATTGTTTCTGTTTCTGTGACAAATTCACACGTCTCCGCTTGTTCAAGCGGTTCTGCATTTTTTATCATGTCGCCAAGTTTCATCCCGAAGCTGCCTGTGACGAGTCTTTCTTTTTCGTACTTTTTCTCTGTTTTTAATGTGGGTGGAAGTGTTTGACCTTCTCTTATGACCCGCTCTTGATCGAGTTCCTGATCTAGCTGCTGCTCTTCGTTTGCTGCACTTTTCTCAAAAAATGAATCCATTAAAAATTTACGGTCATCAAAAATCCATACACTCGGATCAATGGTGATCTTGTATTGTACGTTCCCCTTGATTTGAATAATGCTCATGTTCAAGACAACCCCTTTCCAACATAAATTATAGAAGTTTTCGCCCGCTTTGTCACTTTCATAAACATGCACCTCCTTGTACACACTACGATTAGACGAAAAATAGGGAGGATTTTGGGCATGGCATGTCGTGACAATGAAGAGCTTCAGCGATTTGTAGAAGAGGCAAAAAAGGTGGCCAAAAATGGAAAGGTAGCATCCTATATTCCGGCACTCGGTAAAGCGGATCAATCGGATTTATCTGTCGCTGTATACCATGTGAGTAATACGTGCCACTCAGCGGGAGATGTTGATAAACGATTCACCCTGCAAAGTATTTCAAAAGTATTAGCACTGGCGCTCGTGCTCTCGGAAGAAGGACCGAAAAAAGTGTTTCAATATGTTGGACAAGAACCGACTGGCGACCCGTTTAATTCGATGATTAAACTAGAGACAGCAAGCCCCAATAAGCCGCTTAACCCAATGATTAATGCAGGAGCGCTTGCCGTTACAAGTTTAATAAGAGGGGCAACGCCGCAAGATCAGCTGAACCGGCTGCTTGGTTTTATTAGAGAGCTTGCCAATGACACCACCATTACATATTGCAAAGAAACCGCTGCATCCGAATTTGAAACATCAATGATTAACCGCGCAATGTGCTATTATATGAAGCAATATCATATCATTAAAGGGAATGTAGAAGAGGTGATGGATGTCTATACGAAGCAGTGCGCCGTCATGATGAATAGCCTGGATTTGGCGAAGATCGCGTGTGTTTTTTCATTAGATGGCAGGCATCCAGAGACAGGAAAGCAAATTCTTTCGAAAGATGTTGCTAGAATTTGTAAAACATTTATGGTCACATGCGGTATGTACAATGCGAGCGGGGAATTTGCGATCAATATCGGAATCCCTGCTAAAAGTGGTGTTTCAGGCGGAATTATGGGGGCGGCGCCATACGACTTTGGGATAGGTATATTCGGACCTGCTTTGGATGAAAAAGGGAATAGTATTGCGGGTATTAAGCTGCTTGAGCTCATGAGTGAAAAATATGAGATGAGTATCTTTTAATGACGAATGGCTTCTTTTTATTTTTACAGAGCGAACTGTACAAATCTGCTTGCAATTTTGGGCGTTTCGCTTTATGATAAATAGAAGAATTAGGTACTCGCCTGGGGAACGGAGGGATACTTTTGGCGTCAGAAATTTTAGTCGATCATCGGCAAAAAGCACTGGCTTTATTAAAATTGGATGCAGATAAAATTTTAAAATTGATCCAAGTGCAAATGGACAACTTAACGATGCCGCAATGTCCTCTTTATGAAGAGGTTTTAGATACTCAAATGTTCGGATTATCGAGAGAAATTGATTTCGCTGTCCGGCTTGGATTAGTTGATCAACATGAAGGCAAAAAACTACTCGATAAACTTGAGAGAGAATTATCCGCACTTCATGATGCGTTCACAAAAAAATAATGATTGAAAACTCAAACTTCCACAACATAAGTTTGAGTTTTTTTGTCCGCCTTTTTATTTGATGCCAAACGGACTTGATTGTCTCATGAAAGACGAACAATATAAAGAGGTAAAACGGGATCAAACGGAGAAAATGTAGTAGAATAAGAACAGCTAAGAGAAGAGAATGTCAAGCAGTAGAAATAGACGTTAGGAAGAGGATTATATGTTAAAGAGAATGCTAAAATCGTATGACTACTCATTATTGTTCGCCATTATATTAATTAGCGCATTCGGCTTGGTGATGGTGTATAGCTCAAGTATGATTACATCTGTGATCAGATATGATGCTGCGCCAGATAATTTTTTCAAGAAACAGCTTTTATTTATGATTGTCGGGGCGGTCATCTTGATTTTTACAGCCCTCATTCCGTATCAGCTGCTCTTAAATAAAAGATTCCAAATTGTGATGCTTTTGTTATCTGTGTTTTCTCTCATTTATGTGTACTTTGGCGGTCACATTGCAGGGAATGCTAGAAGCTGGATCAAATTTGGACCTTTTAGTCTTCAGCCAGCGGAATTCGTGAAGATCGTTGTCATCATTTATCTTGCTGCTGTCTATGCAAAGAAGCAGCATTATATTGACCATATTTTAAGAGGGGTGACACCTCCAATTGTGGTTGTCTCCATCCTATGTGGATTTATTATTTTGCAGCCAGACTATGGGACAGCTTTTATCATTGGTATGATTGCCCTTGCGATGATTTTATGCTCAGGGTTTAGCGGCAAAACGCTGGCCAAGCTGCTCGCTTTATTTAGTGCGGTGATGGTTGTTGTGACACCGTTTATTATTCTTTTTTGGGATAAAATTTTCACGCAGAATCGTCTTGGACGTTTTGAGAGTTTCCAAGATCCATTTAAAGACGCAGGCGCTTCTGGGCATCAATTGATTAATTCATATTATGCGATTGGGTCAGGCGGCTTTTTTGGGCTTGGTCTTGGAGAGAGTGTACAAAAGTATGGATACCTTCCAGAACCGCATACAGATTTTATCATGGCAATTATCTCGGAAGAGCTTGGTTTTTTCGGTGTATTTTTTGTCCTTGCTCTCCTTGGCTTTATTGTCGTGAAAGGTTTTTACATTGCGAGAAAGTGTGAAGATCCGTTTGGAAGTTTGCTTGCAATAGGAATTTCTTCAATGATTGCCATCCAAACGTGTATTAATTTGGGTGGTGTTTCAGGTCTCATTCCGATCACTGGGGTCACACTTCCGTTTATCAGCTACGGGGGATCGTCTATCATTTTACTGAGTGGATGTATGGGAATATTGCTGAATATCAGCATGTTCACTGAATATAAAGAGCGTTATAAAAAGAAAAAATCAATCAGCAAACCATCGATTCAAAAAAATGGATTGCAGAAAACTTTGAATCTTTAGAAAACAAAAGTGTACAGTTTTCATTTCTTCCTTTATTATAGAGTACATATAAAATTTTAAGGGATATGGAGGAGTGAGAATGTCACAGAGAACAATTCAAAAGGTTCTAGTTGCAAACAGAGGGGAAATCGCTATCAGAGTCTTTAGGGCCTGTACGGAGCTCAACTTACGTACAGTGGCCATTTACTCCAAAGAAGACTCGGGCTCTTATCATCGCTATAAAGCCGATGAAGCATATCTAGTTGGAGAAGGGAAAAAGCCGATTGATGCCTACCTTGATATCGAGGGGATCATCGAAATTGCAAAACGAAATGACGTGGATGCGATTCATCCAGGATACGGATTTTTATCTGAAAACATTCATTTTGCAAGACGATGCGAAGAGGAAGGCATCCAATTCATCGGCCCAACTTCTCAACATTTAGATATGTTTGGAGATAAAGTAAAAGCGAGAGATGAAGCGAAAAAAGCTGGAATTCCAGTCATTCCAGGAAGTGACGGGCCAGTTGATTCGGTCGAAGAAGTCGAAAAATTCGGTGAAGAATACGGTTACCCGTTTATTATTAAAGCTTCACTTGGAGGCGGCGGCCGAGGTATGCGGATTGTCAGATCAAAAGAGGAGCTGAACGAAGCCTATGACCGTGCAAAGTCAGAGGCGAAAGCGGCTTTTGGAAATGACGAAGTATACGTTGAAAAGCTGATTGAAAATCCGAAACATATTGAAGTGCAGGTGATTGGAGACAATCACGGCAATATCATTCATTTATATGAGCGTGACTGCTCTGTTCAAAGGCGTCATCAAAAAGTCATTGAGGTTGCACCAAGTGTGTCCCTTTCAGATCAATTGCGTGAAGACATCTGTGAAGCGGCTGTTCAGCTGGCCCAGAATGTATCGTATATCAATGCAGGGACTGTAGAATTCCTAGTGGCAAATGGTGAGTTTTATTTTATTGAAGTCAATCCTAGGGTCCAAGTGGAACACACGATCACAGAAATGATCACAGGTGTCGATATCGTCCAAACCCAAATTCTTGTCGCAAAAGGACATGACCTCCACAGCAAAGAAGTCGGGATACCAAAACAAGAAGATATCTTTACACATGGATTCGCCATTCAATCAAGGGTCACAACAGAAGATCCTTTGAATGACTTCATGCCAGATACAGGAAAAATCATGGCTTACCGTTCAGGCGGTGGTTTTGGAGTACGTCTTGATACAGGAAACAGCTTCCAAGGTGCGGTGATTACACCTTATTACGATTCACTGTTGGTCAAGCTGTCTACTTGGGCACTTACATTCGATCAAGCTGCGGCTAAAATGGTCCGAAATTTACAAGAATTCAGGATTCGTGGCATTAAAACAAATATCCCGTTTCTTGAAAACGTTGCAAAGCACGAGAAGTTTCTAAGAGGGGAATATGATACATCGTTTATTGATTCAACACCAGAGCTATTTAACTTCCCTAAGCAAAAAGACCGCGGAACGAAAATGCTTACTTATATTGGTAACGTTACCATTAATGGGTTCCCTGGTATTTCGGAAAATAAGAAGCCTCATTTTGATCAACCAAATGTGCCGAAACTTGCTGTCCATGAAACGATTCCTTCTGGAACAAAACAATTGTTAGACAAGCATGGACCTGAGGGGCTCGCCAATTGGGTGAAAGAGCAAAGCAGTGTACTTTTAACGGATACAACTTTTAGAGACGCACATCAATCCCTGCTTGCAACACGCTTTAGAACACACGACTTAAAGAAAGTTGCGCAGCCAACAGCAGGTTTATGGCCAGAGTTATTCAGTATGGAAATGTGGGGCGGCGCTACATTTGATGTGGCATATCGTTTCTTGAAAGAAGATCCTTGGGAAAGATTGAAAGAGCTTCGTCAAGAAGTGCCAAACACTTTGTTCCAAATGCTATTAAGATCATCAAACGCTGTCGGATATACAAACTATGCGGATAATGTGATTAAAGCATTTGTAAAGGAATCGGCAGAGGCAGGCATTGACGTCTTCCGTATTTTTGACAGCCTAAACTGGGTCAAAGGCATGACGCTTGCCATTGATTCTGTTCGTGAATCAGGCAAAGTGGCAGAGGCAGCGATTTGTTATACAGGTGATATTCTTGATCCATCACGTCCGAAATATGATTTGAAATACTATGTCTCTCTTGCGAAGGAGCTTGAATCCGCAGGCGCTCATATTTTAGGCATTAAAGATATGGCGGGATTATTAAAACCGCAGGCGGCTTATGAACTTGTATCTGCTCTAAAAGACGAGCTCACGATTCCAATCCATCTTCATACACACGATACGAGTGGAAATGGACTCTTCACCTATGCAAGAGCGATTGATGCAGGTGTTGATATTGTTGATGTTGCTGTCAGCTCTATGGCGGGGCTCACATCACAACCAAGTGCGAGCTCATTATATTATGCTTTAGACGGACATGAAAGAAAGCCCGAAATGAATGTTCAAGCGGTTGAACGTCTTTCTCAATATTGGAATTCCGTCAGAAAATATTACCATGAGTTTGAAAGCGGAATGAATTCACCGCATACAGAAATTTATGAGCATGAAATGCCTGGTGGCCAGTATAGTAACCTGCAACAGCAGGCGAAAGGGGTCGGCCTTGGCGACCGCTGGAATGAAGTAAAAGAAATGTACAGACGTGTAAATGACATGTTTGGTGACATTGTGAAAGTGACACCGTCTTCTAAAGTGGTCGGAGATATGGCACTTTATATGGTGCAAAACGATCTGACAGAAGAGGATGTTTATGAAAAAGGAGCAACACTGGATTTCCCAGATTCGGTTGTTGAATTGTTTAAAGGCTATTTAGGACAGCCTCATGGCGGATTCCCAGAAAAATTACAAAAGCTGATTTTAAAAGGGGAGGAGCCGCTTACTGTCAGACCAGGTGAGAAACTGAAACCAGTGGACTTTGAAGAAATCAAAAAGCAGTTCAAAGAATCGCATGACTTGACGTTAACAGAACAAGATGCCATTGCATATGCTTTATACCCGAAAGTCTTTTCTGAATTTGTTCAAACAGCAGAAAGCTATGGAGACATCTCTGTTCTTGACACACCAACCTTCTTCTACGGCATGAGACTTGGTGAAGAAATTGAGGTAGAAATTGAAAAAGGGAAAACCCTCATTGTCAAACTCGTGTCAATTGGAGAACCGAATCCGGACGCTACAAGAGTGCTTTACTTTGAGCTGAATGGACAACCGCGTGAAGTGGTCATTAAGGATGAAAGCATCAAATCCTCCGTTCAAGAAAAAATGAAGGCAGATCGCTCAAATCCAAATCACATTGCGGCATCGATGCCAGGCACTGTGATCAAAGTGCTTGTTGAAAAAGGACAGAAAATTTCTCAAGGTGAGCATTTGATGATCAATGAAGCGATGAAAATGGAAACGACGGTACAAGCACCGTTCTCAGCAGTCGTGGATGAAATTCATGTCACGAATGGAGAAGGGATTCAAACTGGAGATCTGTTGATTGTCTTAAAGCCTGAATAATGAGTGAGACACATCCACTGCGATGTGTCTCAGCGTGTAGACAAACCCTTGCATTCTTTGTCAGTCCTGCGTGCTGGTGCTCACGAATGTCAAATTCGCTCCGCTCCAGTACTCGTTCTTCCTAGACTTCAAGGGCTTTCTATCACGCTGAAAAGAAGACAAAGGGCTAAAATAAAGAGCATTTTAGCCCTTTGTCAACAATCCAAGACACATCCACTGTGATGTGTCTTTTTTTGAGCGCATTAAAATGTGCAGCCGCCTGTTAGAGTGATTACACTATAGAATGAGGTGAAGAAAGAGTGGAAATTGTCGTGATTTGGTTTCGCCGAGATATGCGATTGGATGATCATATCGCCTTATCAAAAGCGATCACATATGCAAAAAAACATCAGTACCGATTATTTGCTTTTTATCATCTAGATCCGTTTTTTACAGAAATGGAACTGGATTTGAACAACGAACATTTCTTTCAAAACTTGGCCAATTTCGTCAAGGAAGCGAGAGAATCTCACATGTATGTTCATCTCATTCATGATGATATTTTGTCCGCTTTTCAAAAGCTCATGAATGCTTATGACATCAATGCGGTCTTTTTTAATGAGGACGAAGTAGGAAATGGTCGAACACGTGATGAGCAAGTGACCCGTTTCTTAGAAGAAAAGGGCATTCATGTGTCAAAGTGGCAAGATACGCATCTGCATGGGGCGAGAGATATTTTAAAAGCGGATGGGTCTCATTATCAAGTGTTTACTCCATACTATCAAGCGTGGCGGAAGCAGGAGAAGCAGTCTGTGATAAAAGTTGACAAATCATTTCTGAGCAGTGAGCACACGATTTGTGATGAGTCACTTTCTGAAAAGGGAGATGAGAAACTAAGGGACATCATCAAGAAATGTACAAGGAAATTCGATCAGATTGGGTCAGACAAAGCGAGAAGCACGCTAGACGGCTTTATTCAAGAAAGATTGACGCGTTATCACGAGAAACGAGATATTCCGTCTGTTTTTGGGACGAGCAAGCTGTCTCGGTTCTTAAAAACTGGGACCATTTCTATTCGCACGATCTTTCATGCTGTCAATGAGGAAGAACTTTTTGAAGATGAGGGCAAGGAAACATTTATCAAAGAGCTGGCATGGCGTGATTTTTATCATATGATCTTTGCGCATTATCCAGAGATGAAAGAAAAAGAAATCAACTCCTCCTTTCAACATATAAAATGGAATGATGATGAGACACTTTTTGAAGCTTGGTGTAAAGGACAAACAGGCTTCCCGCTCGTTGACGCTGGGATGAGACAGTTAAATGAAGAAGGCTGGATGCATAACCGTTTGAGAATGGTGACGGCTTCATTCCTGACAAAAGATTATTTCATCGATTGGAGAAAGGGCGAAGCGTATTTTGCGAGAAAACTTGTCGACTATGATGAGGCTTCGAATATTGGGGGATTTCAGTGGGCGGCCTCTGTTGGAACGGATGCGGTTCCTTACTTCCGTATTTTTAACCCAACGACCCAGTCGAAACGATTTGATCCAAGCGGAGAATATATTAGAAGGTATGTACCAGAACTAAAGCATGTGAATGAAAAATGGATTCATGAACCGAGTAAAATGCCGATAGATGAGCAAATGAAATCGGGATGTGTGCTAGGGGATACATATCCTCTGCCTACAGTCGATCATCAAGAAAGACGAAAAAAAGCCATTTCGCTATTTGAAGAAGCGAAACAAACATAAAAGAAATCCCCCTTTTCGGATGAAAGGGGGATTGTATGTTTATCTGAAAGGCTCTCTATTTTCATATTTAAACCGGGCAATGAGTAAGCAGAAGTAGCATAGTACCCCAAACAAACAAGAAATAAAGAATGAATGAGCAAGCGCATAACCGAGTGCGAGCTGAGAATAAACAGACATGACACCAGAGATCGCTTGAAGTGTAATCAGAATGGCTGAAATGATCCATCCATAATACAGCTGCTTTTGTTCTTTATAATGTTTAAGGGCATGGAACATCGCAACAAATATCCAAACGAATAAAAGAAGGGCTGCTGCTCGGTGAGACATTTGAACCCATTGATTAAAATACGCTGGAAGTGCGCCATCTTTTGAACAAAATGGGAAGACAGAGCATGCAAGACTTGATTTTGTATGTCTCACATAGGCGCCCGTATACACCACAATATACGTATATGTGATCAACCCATAAATATGGAACTGCATTCTTTTGCCGATATGAAGCGGCTTCACAAGCTTTGTTTCAGATCTGGTTGCTTCAAACACAAGCAGGGCCAGCAGTAAAATGGAAGCAAAAGAAATCAGTGAAATACCGAAGTGCAGTGCCATGACAAGTGCGTTAGAACCAAACACAACTGCGAGTGCCCCTAACAGCGCTTGAAGCAGTAAGAATATAATGGACATGATGACCAAAAATTTGGTTTCACGGAATACTGGACTGATTTTTTTCCAGCATAAGACCGCCAGTGCCAGTACAAGAATGGTGGAAACTCCTGTTGACATGCGGTGGCTCCATTCGATAATGGAAGCAGGGTTCATTTCTGGAAAGAAACGACCGTGGCAAAGGGGCCACTGTCTGCCGCAGCCAAGACCGGAGCCAGTTTTCGTCACAAGCGCACCGCCAATCAGAACGATCAGCATCACAAATGTTGTGACAACGCTCAATAACCTTAAAGCAAATTTCATCAAATGATTTCACCTTCTCTAAATAACTTCTGATCTAAATGAAAACCTCACATGCTCTCAAGTTTAAGCCAAATGCGTGTTCTGTTGCAATTCATAATGACCAAAGTTCACAAAAAAATGATATGTTAGTTCACAAAGTTTACAGATTTAGAGTGCTTGATCTTTCTTTGACAGTCTGATAGAAATAGAGGAGAGAATATTTCATTTTGCACCGCCTTCTGAAACGCACATCCTAATAAATTCACGAAAAGTTCACAAATAACTTCAAGTTTGTCGTTTATTATTTAATAGGATGTTTTTTTACAGCTCTTTATCTTGTATGATAGAGTTGTAACGATTTTACGTTTTATTCGTTCGTTTGAAGGTTTGGGCAAGGGAGGTTATACACATTGGCAAATTCCAAAACAGCCGCGGAAGCAGCTATTCATGGACAAATAGAAGAAACAACCGCTTTAAAAGATTTTCTTGCTCTTATTAAAATGGGCATCGTCAATTCCAATTTCATTACAACATTTACTGGAATGTGGCTTGCTTTTTATTTTACAGATATGAGTTTCCTTGGGAATCTTGATATTGTTCTGTTAACAATGATTGGTTCTTCTCTTATTATTGCCGGTTCATGCGCCATTAATAATGCGTTTGACCGTGATATTGATATACTAATGGAAAGAACAAAAACAAGACCGACGGTGACAGGTAAAGTTCAGCCGGGTCAAGCGTATGCATTTGGTATTCTGCTTGTTGTACTTGGACTGATTATGCTTCTGATGACAACTGTTACATCAGCAGTGATTGGATTTATCGGTGTCTTTACTTATGCAGTTCTATACACGATGTGGTCTAAACGCCATTACACCATTAATACAGTCATTGGGAGTGTATCTGGTGCGGTTCCGCCATTAATTGGCTGGACAGCTGTTACAGGCACCATCGACACAACGGCTTGGGTCCTGTTTATGATTATGTTCATCTGGCAAATTCCGCATTTCTTATCACTTGCGATTAAGAAAACGGAAGATTACCGCAAAGCAGGTATTCCAATGCTGCCAGTTGTTTACGGCTTTGAAGTCACAAAACGCCAAATCATCATTTGGACAGCATGTCTTCTCCCGCTTCCATTTTTCTTAGGTGGATTAGGATGGCCGATTGTCGCACTTGGCACATTGCTGAACATTGGATGGCTCGTCATTGGTCTTATGGGCTTTAAAATGAAAGATATCATGAAGTGGTCAACACTCATGTTCGTTTATTCATTAAACTACTTAACGATCTTTTTCGTTGCGATGATTATTATTACACTATTCTAGAGTGAAATACACTTTGATCACATCAAAACAATGGCTATATCTTATAACACAACATTTTCTTACAACTATGAAAGCCGCCTGATATTCAGTTCTATTTAGGCGGCTTTCTGTTTATACATAGATGGTATTTTGAGTAAAAACATCATTTTTTTATGAAAAGAGGAAATGTAAGTGCTTTTATAAGAGGCGGGGGTTATGGATGGGTGAAAGGTGATTTTATAAATAAGAGGTAAAAAGCGAAAGGCAAAGGAGATCAAGCAAAAGGGGTTGGGACAAATTATGATAAGAAAATGGCGTGTTTATTCACTGTTTCTTTTACTGACGCTCGTTTTGGCGGGCTGCGGTGAACCATACTTATCAACACTCAAGCCAGTTGGGGAAGTAGCAGATAAACAGTTTTTCCTAACGGTACTGAGTACACTTATTATGGTTCTTGTCGTTATTGTTGTATCGATCATTTTCTTTTACGTCATCATTAAATTCAAACGTTCTAAAGTGGGAGAAGATACGATTCCTAAACAGGTAGAAGGGAACCGTAACCTCGAAATTACGTGGACAGCGATTCCGATACTTCTACTCATTATTCTCGTTGTACCTGTTGTGGCATACACGCTTGAGCTAGGGGATACAAGCGCTATGGATAAGAAAAAACGAGATCCTGAAAAAACACTTGTTGTGAATGTAAGAGCCAGCTTATATTGGTGGGAATTTGAATACCCTGATTATGGGATTGTGACAAGTCAGGAATTGATTGTTCCAACTGACCAAAAGGTTTATTTTAAGCTGAAAGCATCCGATGTGAAACACTCTTTCTGGGTTCCATCGGCTGGGGGTAAAATTGATACAAATACAGACAACGAGAACAAGTTTTATTTAACATTTGACTCAAAACGAACGAAAGATGCTGGAGAATATTTCTATGGGAAATGTGCGGAGCTTTGTGGTCCATCACATGCTTTAATGGACTTTAAAGTTAAAACGCTTTCTCAAGATGAGTTTTTAGGCTGGACGAAAAAGATGGCAGATTATAAGAAGCCTGCATCTACGTCAGATCTAGCCCTTGAGGGTGAAAAACTTTTTAAAGAGAAAAACTGTTTAAGCTGTCACGCGGTAGAGCCTGGAGATGAACGGCCAGAGGCGGCAAGGACTGCACCAAACCTTGCAACCTTCGGAGAGCGGACAAAAGTAGCTGGAATTAAAGACATGAACAAAGAAAATGTCAAAGCATGGCTGAAAGATCCAGAGAGCTTTAAACCAGGTAATAAGATGACAGGGACGTACCCTAAACTAAATGACTCAGAAGCAGATGCACTCTACGAGTATTTAAAAGGTCTTCAAATACAGTAAATGCCTTGAGCAGCTTGAAGTGGTGCACATTCAAAAGGGTATACGATCTATGTGAAGTTTTTGTTAAGAGCTCCCGAATAAGTCTCTACATCCAAGAATAAGTCATCTGTCAGATATAGTCTGTTTTTAGAACGTGAAGATAGACATTGATATGAAAAGGGGCAAATGGGAGATAAGAGGGGGATTTCATGGTGAGTACAATAGCTAAAAAGCGGGGGTTTGGCGCTGTCTTATGGGATTACTTAACGACGGTTGACCACAAAAAAATTGCCATACTATATTTAGTGGCAGGGGGATTTTTCTTTTTAATTGGTGGCCTGGAAGCGATGATTATCCGTATTCAGCTAGCCATCCCTGAAAATGATTTTGTGAGTGCAGGGTTTTACAATGAAGTCATGACGATGCATGGAACAACGATGATTTTCCTTGCAGCAATGCCGCTTTTATTTGCATTAATGAACGCGGTTGTACCCATTCAAATTGGTGCACGTGACGTAGCGTTTCCATTTGTGAATTCACTTGGTTTTTGGTTGTTCTTTTTCGGAGGAATTTTCTTAAACCTTGGATGGTTTATGGGCGGAGCACCTGATGCAGGCTGGACTGCCTATGCGTCGCTCACGCTGAATTCAGAAGGGCACGGCATGGATTTCTATATTTTAGGGTTGCAGATAGCGGGTATTGGTACGCTAATTGCCGGAATCAACTTTCTTGCAACGATTATTAATATGAGAGCGCCAGGTATGACGTATATGAGAATGCCGCTCTTTACCTGGACGACGTTTGTGGCATCCGCACTAATTTTATTCGCATTCCCGCCGCTGACAGCAGGACTTGCGATGCTGATGCTTGATCGAATGTTTGATACGAGCTTTTTTAATCCAGAGCTCGGCGGAAATACAATCATCTGGGAGCATTTGTTCTGGATTTTTGGACACCCAGAAGTGTATATCTTGATTTTGCCGGCATTTGGGATTTTCTCTGAGATCATTCCGGTGTTTGCAAGAAAAAGATTGTTTGGTTATTCGTCCATGGTGTTTGCGACTGTATTAATTGGTTTCCTTGGATTCATGGTGTGGGCGCATCACATGTTCACAACAGGACTTGGTCCAATTGCCAATGCGATCTTTGCCGTAGCCACAATGGCGATTGCGGTGCCAACTGGAATTAAAGTATTTAACTGGTTGCTCACCATATGGGGCGGTAATGTGAAGTTTACAACGCCGATGCTATATTCAGTTGCGTTCATTCCGTCATTCTTACTTGGCGGTGTAACCGGCGTCATGCTTGCAGCAGCAGCAGCGGATTATCAGTTCCATGACACGTACTTCGTTGTGGCGCATTTCCACTATGTCATTATCGGTGGTGTGGTCTTCGGTATTTTAGCAGGTGTGCATTATTGGTGGCCGAAGATGTTTGGGAAAATATTGAATGAGAAGCTTGGGAAAATTGGCTTTGTGCTGTTTTTCGTCGGTTTCCATTTAACGTTCTTTATCCAGCATTTTCTCGGTCTTTGGGGCATGCCGCGCCGAGTCTTTACGTTCTTGCCAGGTCAGGGTCTAGACCTTGGGAACTTGGTCAGTACGATTGGGGCACTGTTCATGTTTGTAGCAGTTGTGATCATGCTGATTAATATCATCTGGACGACAGCAAAGGGGGAGCGTGTATCGGGCGATCCTTGGGGAGATGGAAGAACGCTTGAATGGGCAGTATCTTCACCTCCGCCAGAATATAACTTTAAGCAGCTGCCTCTTGTACGGGGGCTCGATCCATTATGGATTGAGAAAATGGATGGTAAAAAAGGAATGACAGCATCTGAACCGCTCGATGATATTCACATGCCGAATAATTCCATCTTGCCTATCATTATCTCATTCGGTCTATTTGTGTCAGCGTTTGGTTTTATGTATCGTCAAGAACACAGCTGGGGTCTACCGGTGATCTTCATTGGTCTTGGCATCACGTTTGCGACCATGCTCGTTCGCTCTCTTAAAGATGATCATGGATACCATATTCACAAAGAAGATTTGACGGATGACGATGACAAAGGGGTGAAAGCATAATGGAACCACAAAAAATGACAGCGGAAACCTTTCCGGCTTCTCCTGAGAAAGCCACGTTAGAAGGAAAGAATAAGTTCGTCGGGTTCTGGTTGTTTCTTGGGGGAGAAACGGTCCTGTTTGCATCTTTGTTTGCCACTTATTTGGCGCTGAAAAATTCAAATGCAGGCGGCGCAACAACAACTGAAATGTTTGACCTCACACTTGTCTTTATTGCCACAATGCTTCTGTTAACGAGCAGTTTAACGAGTGTGTATGCTATGTATCATATGAAAAACTTTGCCTTTAAAAAAATGCAGCTTTGGCTAGGTGTAACCGTTCTTTTAGGTGCTGGATTTTTAGGGGTAGAAATTTATGAGTTTTATCATTATGTGCATGCGTATGAATTTACAATTACGAGCTCTGCACTTGGCTCTTCCTTCTATACGCTTGTTGGAACACACGGGGCTCACGTCGCATTTGGACTTTGCTGGATCACCGCTCTGATGATTCGGAATATGAGACGCGGTCTAGATTTATACAATGCACCAAAATATTATGTGGCGAGCCTTTATTGGCACTTCATTGATGTTGTGTGGGTCTTCATCTTTACCGTTGTATATTTAATGGGAATGGTGGGATAAGAATGGGAAATAAAAACACAAATCAGTCCAAAGTCGATCTTGTCTATCGGAAAAAGAAAAATGCCGAAGAAATGAAGCATCAGCTCATTTCTTTCGGCTTGATGATTGGTTTAACGTTTGTTGCCTTTTTAACAATCGCCTCTGAAGACGTCGGAAATTGGTTCGCTGTCCCTTTTATTTTACTGCTTGCAGTGATTCAGGTGGCTTTTCAGCTTTATTATTTTATGCACATGAACCAAAAAGGGCATGAAACACCCGCGTTGTTTCTTTACTCAGGTGTGTTTGTCGCGTTTATTACCGTTTTAGCCTTTTTGACCATTATTTGGTGGTAAGCTCGCTTTGCCCTTGAAGGAGGCGCAGCAATGGAAAACTTAGAGATATTTGGATTTCGTGCATTATGGAGTCCTTACTATTTGACATGTATTGTAGTAGCAGCCGCTTTTTATCTGCTTCTCGTGACGAAGGGCAAGCACCGTGCGACGGTGAAAGAGAAAACGCTATTTCTCACGGGGCTTGTGTTGCTTTACGCAGTGAAGGGGAGCCCGATTGATTTAATGGGGCATATTATGTTCAGTGCGCATATGGCGCAAATGGCAGTGCTCTATTTGGTCATCCCGCCGCTTCTTATTACAGGTTTACCTGCGGCGATTTGGGAGCGGATCATTCAAACACGGGGTATTCAGCCGATTTTCCGCTTGTTTTCTAAGCCGTTGATTGCCTTGCTCGGATTTAACGGGTTGTTTTCGCTTTATCATATTCCGCTTGTGTTCGATTTTGTTAAAACAGATCCGTTTTATCACGCATTGATGACGGTTGTCATTTTTATCGCTGCCTTTTTCATGTGGTGGCCGCTTGTCCATAAAGTGCAAAGTCAGCCGCAGATTACAGGTATCTTAAAGCTTGGATATATTATGGCAGATGGGATTTTAATGACACCTGCCTGCGCACTCATTATGTTTAGTGAAGCGCCTATCTATGCCACTTATTCAGATGCCGGTGCATGGATACAAGCACTGCACCTATGCGTACCGAGTGATATGCTTGCTGGTCTTGCGCTTACAGGACCTGACATGTTTCATACATTGCCGCTGCTAGAAGATCAGCAGCTAGGTGCTATTTTGATGAAAATCATTCAAGAGATTGTATACGGATCGATTCTTGCTGTTGTCTTCTTTGACTGGGCGAGAAAAGAAAGAGCGAAAGATGCCGTACCAGATGCGCTCATTCCGAAATATGAATAAATGAAAAGCACAGCCGCAGGGCTGTGCTTCCAGATTGTTGGCAAAGGGCTAAAATGAACTTTATTTTAGCCCTTTGTCTTCTTTTCAGCGTGATAGAAAACCTTTGCAGTCTAGGAAGGACGAGCACTGGAGCGGAGCGAATTTGGCATTCGTGAGCACCAGCGCACAGGACTGACAACGAATGCGAGGGTTTGTTTACACGCTGAAAGCACAGCCGCAGGGGCTGTGCTTTTTATGCTTCAGCAGTTATCGCTTCTAGTTTTTCTTTTAATTGGTTCAGTGTTTTTTTGCTGGATTGAATAAGAGATTTAGGGAAATCTTCGCCTTCTCCATATTCAACACCATGCGGATAATAGTGTTTTCCAAGTAAAGGTGTCAGCAGCTGGATGTGGGCTTTTTTGGAGCCGACATCTCCCTCAGTGGCGTAGCCAGAGATCCGTAAGTAAAACGTCCCCTCTACCATGTTATACTTCCTATCGTACGTCACACGCTCGTAATCCCATTGATCGGCTCGTACAAATCCTTCACTTTCCATAATGAAATCCAATTTATTTAAGTCAGCTGATACCTTTTCAATC
This sequence comes from Bacillus sp. XT-4, assembly GCF_050864245.1. NCBI lineage: Bacteria > Bacillati > Bacillota > Bacilli > Caryophanales > Bacillaceae > Bacillus > Bacillus sp. XT-4. The sequence goes on along the minus strand of NZ_JBPAFI010000002.1, from coordinate 331,606 downwards.
CCCGTACCTTCAAACTTCACCCAAAACCCCTCCTTATAAAAATTCCCTTTACTGACAATCATAGTATGAAAGCGTTAAACTTTCAACTGTGAAGGGTATGTTCTTTTATAAGCTGGTTACAGTAATAAAGAAAATAACGGATGGAGGAATCAACGTGAAAACGAAAAAAATCAAAGATATCATGACGAAAAAAGTAGTGACGTTGCAAAAGGACGACAATGCGTATGAAGCGGCAGTCAAAATGAAAGATGCTGACATTGGTGCCATTCCAGTAGTCGACGGAGATCAGCTTGTTGGTATTGTCACAGACCGCGACCTTGTACTTAGAGGTATTGCTGAGAAAAAGCCGAACTCACAAGAGGTTGGTGCCATCATGACGAAGGAAGTTTTGACAGCTGAAGAAGATGCAACCCTAGAAGAAATTGTCCGGTTGATGTCAGAACATCAGCTCCGCCGTATCCCGGTTGTCAAAAACGGGGCACTCACAGGGATCGTAGCCCTTGGGGATTTATCAGTTGAAGATTTATCAAACGATCGTGCAGGTGATGCTCTGACGGAAATCTCTCAACAAGACCAGGATCATGGCCAAGGATTTCTTCATTAGGAGGGGCATATTTTAAATTCGTGTTAAATAGGCTGTATTGTCGTTGATAAATGGAGCAAGTTTTGTTTAAATGACAGTAGAAGGTACTTTTTGTACCTTGCCAATTTAACGGAGGTGTTTATTTGAAAACTGTGCTGAAAACACTCTTCATCCTCCTGATTATATCTGGAACGTACGTTCTGTTTATTCAATATGGATCTTCACCAGAAAAAGAAAACAGCAATGAGCCGAAGGTGTCTAATGAAGAAACATCTAGCGATAAGCCGATCAACATTCCGAAAAAAGGTCTCATGTCCTTTATGGGGAAGTCTTCAAACGAAGTGCTTAAACAGCTAGGGGAACCAGATCGCATTGATCCTTCCGCATATGATTATGACTGGTGGATATACAATCAATCGAAGAAACACTATATTCAAGTAGGGGTAAAGGACAGTAAAGTGGTGACCTTGTTTGCGACAGGGGATGGGCTGAATGTTGAGCCGTTTAAAATCGGTCAAGCCACAAGTGAAGTGTTTAAAAAAACACAAATCGCTCCTTACATTCATGTAGAGGACGAGGGAAATTCATATCGCTTTGAATTCTCAGAAGATGATATGAATACCAGGCCGACGGTGAAAGTGGGAGATGATGTGTATGTCCAGCTCTACATGGATAAGTTTGAAAGCACTCTTTCGAGCATTAGAGCCTTTAACGCAGATACATTTGTCAAACAAAAGCCGTATGAAGTCGTCTATCGAGGCCAATTAATTGAACCTGAGGCGATATCAGGTGAAAAATGGAAGGATATTGAAGCGTCGAGTCAAAAACAAATTTTTGATATGACCAATATTATCCGCCATAAGTACAAACTGCCGACCTTAAAGTGGGACGATGAAACCTCTGAAGTGGCATTCATGCATAGTGAGGACATGAAAGATCATCATTATTTCTCCCATGAATCTAAAAAATACGGCACGCTGAAAGACCGGTTAGAAAGAGGCGAGGTCGCATTTCAGCTTGCGGGGGAAAACATTGCATATAATTATGTTGATGGCCCTGCAGCTGTAGAAGGCTGGCTGAATAGCGAAGGTCACCGGAAGGCATTGTTAAATCAAGATTACACGCACCTTGGCGTTGGTGTGAAAGAAAAGTACTATACACAAAACTTCATTAAGAAAACGTCTTAATCCTCTAAACAGCTGCGCACAGATAGCGGCTGTTTTTTTATGAAAAGGGCTCACCAAAATAGACCCAGATGTATATAGTATAGTAGGCATTTGTATGGGGGGTGAGGATATGACAAATAAGCAAAAGCAAACATCCATTGATGAATTTAAACAGTTCGTCAGACGCCATCCGAAATTAATTCAAGAAGTGCAGACGCAAGAAAAAAGCTGGCAAAGTTTATACGAGAATTGGGTCATGTTTGGTGAGGAAGATGACATGTGGTCTCCTTACCGTCAAACACAAACGGAAGAAGCAAAAGAAGAAAAAGCCACTAAGCAAAGTGAACCGGGAAAAGCAGATTTTATGTCTAAAATGGTTTCTGCAGTGAAAAAAATGGACACTGATCAAATGAATGAACAAATTAATAAAATGAGCCAGTCTATTTCCTCTTTACAAAGCTTACTCGGTCAATTTTCATCAAATGGCTCAAAGAAGGGTTCATCTGGAGGCAGCCAGCACCCATTCTCCTTCAGGAAAGATTAATTGAAAGGGGATGCTTTTGGTGCGGAGAGAAGTACAAGAGTTTGTCATGGCCGAAGAGGATCGAATCAAATTCATCAGGCAGCGCCCACTCTGGTATAGACAGTTAACGCGGCATCCTGAAAATGTCACTTCGTTTGAATTAGATAAAATGAACTTTTACGAAAAAACCATTCCTCATCGTGTGAGCCAGTTGAGCAATAGTGTCCAAATGGCTGAAATGATGATCCAGATGTTCCAAGCAATGCGCAATCAAAATGGAGCCGGGTGAGGCTTTTTTTGAGTTGATTAAGATGTCTATTTCATGAGCATCCTATGAAAGTAGACGAAAGGAGAATCAGAACATGAAATGGATGCTGTCAATATGCGCATTGCTTTTTCTTCTCACCGGATGTCAAAGTCAACATGATCAAGAGCAAGTAACTAGGCAAGAACCAGCAATACCAGTCATGCAGCAGACGCAAAGTGAAATGAAGCAGCAAGGCTTTTTAAAATACAAAGTGCAGGGATCTGTTGTGTATATAGAAAGTACACTTCAAGATTTTCACCTTGAACCTTCACCCTTGAAAAAGGATAAGAAGGCGGGGTATTTTACTGTGTATGTAGACGGGAAACGGGCAGGCAATGAGTATACTGCGGCGTTTGTGGTCAAGCACCTTTCAAAAGGAAAGCATAAAATGACCGTTGTGCTAAATTCTCGTCACCCTGAATATAAGCAGAAAAGAGAGACATGGGATGTATTTGTCACGTAAAAGCATTTTCTGATCCATAGGTTTCGTGGTAAACTATGAATTGGAGGTGCAACATTTATGTATGCGACAATCGAATCTGTGGAGCTCCAAGAGGAAGCAAATCAATTGGCTGCCATGATTCTTCAGTCGGAGGAGGCTGAACATTACCGCAACTGCTTTAAGCGTCTCCAGCAAGACGAAGAAGCCCAACAAATTATTGCCCATTTTACAAAAGTAAAAGAGCAATATGAAGATGTGCAGCGGTTCGGCAAATACCATCCGGACTATAGAACGATCTCAAAAGAAATGCGTGAGGTCAAAAGAAAGCTAGATCTTCACGATACAGTGGTTGATTTCAAAAAAGCAGAAACAGCGATTCAATCCATCTTAGATGAGATTAGTATTGAAATCGGTCAAGCTGTATCAGCATATATTAAAGTTCCAACAGGGAACCCATATTTTGATGGTCTATCATCATGCGGCGGTGGCTGTGGATCAGGAGGCAGCTGTGGCTGTAAAGTATCTTGACGAGACTTGAACGTCTCGTCTTTTACATAATGAACGGAAAGAATTGAAAAGCGGCAGGTGAAAAGATGGATACCAAACGTCAAGGGATGGTCGTTTGGCTGCATTCGTTAAAGCAGTCAAAAGCACTAAGGAAATTTGGGAATGTTCACTATATTTCAAGGAAAATGAAATATGCAGTGATTTATTGTGATATGAATGATCTTGAGCGCCACATGGCAAAGCTCAGTTCATTGCCATTTGTAAAACGTGTTGAGCCTTCCTATAAACCTTTTATTAAATTAGAGTACGAATCGAAATTGGACAAAGCAAAAGAGTATGATTATAAGGTGGGCTTTTAAAGACACAAAAAAACCCCCGCGGCATCACCCGCGGGGTCCTTCTATTCTTAATGATTCATTAAGGAGAAGGCAAAGGGAGAGGAGAAACCGGAGGAAGAACTTATGGGGAAACGTAAGTCTTCTCCGCGGTTGGCAACAGCACCACATCAGATGCTGTTAACAGTAGTATGACCCTCTCTTTTGTGATCTATACATAGAAAATGAATGGAATTCAGTGCATTGTCCCATGTGGAGTGGATATGGTAAGATAATGTTGAATTTTTTGTCATCAAACAATATTCAATAGATGCAAGCAGAAAAAGTGGTGGAAAAATGAGAGTGATTTCTGGAACAAAAAAAGGCCGCACGCTGAAAGCCGTACCCGGCCAATCAACAAGACCAACAACAGATAAAGTAAAAGAATCCATTTTTAATATGATTGGACCGTATTTTGATGGGGGATGGGCCCTTGATTTATTTGCTGGAAGTGGTGGTTTAGGTATTGAAGCGCTTTCTAGAGGGTTCGATCATTGTATTTTTGTGGATCGAGATATGAAGGCAATTCAGACGATTAAAGGCAACTTGAATCAATTGTCGCTGATGGATCAAAGTGAAGTGTTTCGAAATGATGCAAACCGTGCACTCGCTGCTGTAGTGAAGCGAGAAGAATCTTTTCAAGCCATCTTCCTTGATCCGCCGTATAAAGATCAAAAGTTGAAAGCACTTCTTGATACGATTGATGAGCATTCCTTATTAGCAGATGATGGCGTCATTGTGTGTGAGCACGATAAAGATGTGACACTGCCAGAGGAAGCAGGACAGCTACATATCTCAAGGCAGGAAATGTACGGAATGACTGGCATTACGATCTATAGAAAGCGGGGAAATTAAAGCATGGGGAATATAGCCGTTTGTCCGGGTAGCTTCGATCCAGTCACATTGGGCCATTTGGATATTATCAAAAGAGGGGCAAAGATTTTTGATGAAGTATATGTGTGCGTCCTTAATAACTCGTCAAAAAAGCCGCTTTTTACTGTTGAAGAGCGATGTGAACTCATTCGTCAAGCAACAAAGGAGCTACCAAATATCAAAGTGGAATCCTTTCATGGACTGCTCGTTGATTATGCGAAACAAAAAGAGGCGAAAGTCATTTTGCGCGGACTTAGAGCGGTGACGGACTTTGAATACGAGATGCAAGGGACATCAATGAACAAAGTGTTGAATGATGACATTGAAACGTTCTTTATGATGACGAATAATCAATACTCCTTCTTAAGTTCAAGCATTGTTAAAGAAGTAGCGAAGTATCATGGATCAGTCAAAGAGCTTGTACCGCAAGAGGTCGAAGCTGCGCTGAAAGAAAAATTTAATGGATGAGTGCATTGTGCACTCATCCATTTTTTAATTTCTGATAATAGAGCGCAATATACACGATCAGACTGAACAAGGTGATGAGAGGACCAGCAGATACAAGCTGATTCCATAACACGCTGCTAAACATCACGACTTGCTCGCTTGCTTCAAATGCCCCTGCTGGAAGCGCCATGTCTGCTTTAGAGACATAAAGGGGTTTGAATAACAGAAAGGCAAAGACGGCTGCGTAAATACCGTGAAGCAAACGGGCGAAGAAAAACGGTTTAAAGCGTATATCGGTTGCTGCCAAAATGCCGGCTACCTGAGCTTGAACGGAGAATCCGCTAAATCCTAAAATAAAGCTGACCACAATCGTTTTAGCGAGCAGGGAAACCTCTTGTGATCCTGTGAGCTGACTTCCTAATGTGATTTCAAATAGACCCGCAATCATGGCTAGATCTAATTCCGGCGGAAGGTGCATCGTTTTCAGTATAGAGCCGATCCCGATAGAGAGAAGATCTGTTACATGAACGACAGCGAGCATTTGACTAAAGACAGAAAATAAAATGATAAAGCCGCCAATCATAAAGAGCGTTTGAACAGATGACATGACAGCGTCACTTAATATTTGGCCAAGTGGTCTTTTTTCTGCGAGTCTTGCCGTATGAAGAGCGCTGAATGCTTCTCGAATTGGAGGCAATAAAAATCCTTTTCGGCTTCTGAGGTGCGCATCATGACGTGCTTTATATCCGCGCATCGTTACCCCAACCGCGAGATTTCCTAAATAATGTGCACAGGCTAACACAATGCCTAAAGCTGGGTGATGAAAAAATCCTACAGCCACTGCTCCAAAAATGAACAAAGGGTTTGAAGAATTGGTAAATGACACAAGGCGTTCTGCTTCAATTCTTGTCAGCTGTCCTTCCTGCCGAAGTCTTGTCGTCAATTTAGCGCCAGAAGGAAAACCAGAGGCCATTCCCATCGCTAATACAAATCCGCCGACACCAGGCACCCGAAAGATAGGCCGCATAAATGGCTCTAATAATACGCCGACAAATCTGACAATCCCGAAACTGATTAATAGCTCGGACAAAATAAAAAAAGGTAGCAGCGATGGAAAAACCACTTCCCACCACATTGCAAGTCCATTTTTTGATGCTTGCAAAGAGGCTTGTGGATGTGTTATCACAGTGGCTGTTAAAAAGATAAAAAAAGCAGCGATGAACAGAGTGTTCCATTTTTTCATGGAGATGTCGCCCCTTGCCGTTATAATCTATTGGCGAGCTCGTGATTAAAGAAAAAGAGATGCTAGCCGAGCCTGTCTTCTATTACTATACGATGAGAAGGGGCATGTTTAGACCTATAGATTCGTATATATGCATAGAAAGAGGAGGGTGGATTCATGAAACGACCGATTATCGGGCTTGCGCTGGGCTCCGGGGGTGCCAGAGGGATGGCGCATATCGGGGTTTTATCTAGTCTTGAGAAACAAGGAATTCAGGTGGATATGATCGCAGGAAGCAGTATTGGTGCTCTTGTGGGGAGCTTTTATGCGGCAGGACAAGACGTAGAAAAAATGAAAAAACTTGCACTTGTCTTCAGAAGAAAGTATTATGCTGACTATACACTGCCAAAAATCGGTCTGTTAAAAGGAAATCGAATTTTGCAGCTGATTCACACGTTTACATATGGGAAGAATATTGAAGAAATGCGCGTGCCTCTTGCGATTGTTGCCTGTGACCTTCAGACAGGGGAGAAGGTTGTGTTCAAAGAAGGGTCTGTCTCACAAGCAGTCAGGGCAAGCATTAGCATTCCGGGTGTGTTTGTTCCGCATGAAATAGGCGGCAGGCAATTGGTGGATGGAGCGGTAGTGGACCGCATTCCTGTCTCTGTTCTGAAAGAAATGGGGGCAGATCTCATTATCGCCTCTGATGTATCAAGGGTGAAAAAAACAGAAAAGGCAACGAGATTATCGGATGTCATTATGCAAAGTTTGGACATCCTTCAAAATGAATTGGTTCGTCACCAAACCATTCATGCAGATCTCATGATTCGGCCGAAGCTCGAGACCTTTAGCTCTAGTGCGTTTACACAGGTTCAAGAAATGATTGAAGCAGGTGAACTCGCCGCCGACCAACTAAGAGAAAAACTGAAAGATGTCATTGATAAATGGGAGTGTTAATCGAATGAAAAAATTAAATATTCGCTGGCTCAGCTTTTTTGCTGTTGTTCTAGTCTTATTTGGCTTAACTTTTGTGAAACTGCCCTATTACGTCACAAAGCCAGGTGATGCAACAGAAATTGCGCCACACATTCAAGTAGACGGAGGATATGGCGAGAAGGGGAGCTTTTCTCTTATGACCATTAAAGTAGGTCCAGCCAATCCATATACGTATTTGCTTGCAAAAATGAACAAGTATGACGAAATCGTTCCAGAAGAAAATATTAAAGCGGACGGAGAGTCTGATGAGGATTATATGAAACGGCAGCTGCAGCTCATGAAAAGTTCTCAAGAAAATGCGATGATTGCCGCTTATACAAAAGCGGGGAAAAAAGTAGATTATACGTTTAATGGGGTATATGCGAGCTATGTGATGAAAGGAATGCCTGCATATGGGAAGATTGAAGTGGGCGATAAGATCAAAAGCGTCGACGGCCATACATATGAGTCAGCAGATAAAATGGTTTCGTATATCAGCAGTAAAAAAGCAGGCACGACTGTCCGTTTTATACTTGAACGTAATGGCAAAGAAATCACGCAGAACGTGACGTTAAAACCATTTAAAGAAGAGCCAAAACGAGTGGGAATTGGCGTATCATTATTTACAGACCGTCATGTGAAAGTGTCTCCTTCTGTGAAAGTGGATATTGAAAACATCGGCGGTCCATCAGCTGGTTTAATGATGTCTCTTGAAATTTACAATCAGCTGACAAAAGAAGATGAAACACATGGCTATGCGATCGCAGGGACTGGAACGATTGATGCAGATGGTACAGTCGGACCGATTGGCGGAATTGATCAAAAGGTTGTTGCAGCAGACAAAGCAGGAAAAGACATCTTCTTTGCACCGAATGATAAAGGTGACCCAAACTCTGACTACAAAAATGCAGTCAAAACAGCAAAAGATATTAAAAGTGATATGAAAATCGTTCCTGTGGATACCATGCAGGACGCACTAAACTATTTAAACAATTTAAAAGAGAAAGCATCATAAAAAGAGCAGCCTGACTTGCAGGCTGCTTTTTTCTATCGAGATGAAAAGAGCCCGCTCTCTTCATCATATCGAATCGGTGATGTTTTAAACTCTGCTTTCGCTAATTCTGTTTGCATGGGTTCACAGATGGGAAGGCTGAACACCCTTGAAGCGCGAATATCAAGATCAAGGGCGGGATGTGAAAAGGAAGACAGTTTACTCACAAGTGGTACATCCAACTCTTTTTTTACAAGAGACAGGTACTGTTGTCCTTTCCTTGTCATTCCAAGTAAACGAATATAGGGCGCTTTTTTCTCTTCAAGCAGCTCGTGCATCGTCTTTTTCTTCACGTTCATCAATAGATGCGTATTCATCCGCTGTAACCTTGTCCACGTATATCGTTTTGTTTTGACAAGTGATAGATACTCCTCGTAGGAAGACGCATGTGTCATGGCTTTTTGCATGCGGTGTTCAATGCCTTCTTCAATTTCATAGATGCCCTCTAGTTCACTCGTATCCATTGTATGAAAAACATGTTTCAGAAAGCGGAAATAGGCTTCTTGCGTATGTAAAAGACCATATGAAGAATGATAGTCGTGTAATTGCTTTAAAGTAGCGTCCGGGAGGTAGGGCGTGACTGCTTGAAATGAGCTCTGTTCTTTTAATGCTTTTCGGATACTTGTGGCGCTTGCGATTTTTTGGTTGTCAGGCAGTTCTTCATCATGATAATCAGATGCAATTCTTTGAGACGTAAAAGGCTGCATGTGAGGAGCTCTCTCTAAGATGGCTTTAACATAATGAAAGCCTAAAATGTTATTTGGTTTGGACAAATCCAGTAAGTGTTCAGAATGAATGGCCTCTTGAAACGCACCTGCTGCGGCGGCGGGATAACTAAGACCTTCTTTCACCTTTTCTTTTGTTAAAAGATCAATCTCTGCCTTTTTTTCATGCCAAGCGTGTGCTGTGCGCTCAAATGCGTTGATCTCTCCATCCTCACTGCCGAAAAAAAGAGAATGGCATTTTAATGCATCGAGGATGGACACAGCGCCATTGGCGAAGGTTTCTGCCTTTTGTACGGCATATATGTATGGAAGCTCACACACAATGTCTACACCGTTTTGCAGTGCCATTTTTGTACGTGCCCATTTTGAGACGATGGCAGGCTCCCCGCGCTGGAGGAAAGAACCGCTCATGACGGCAATGGCAACATCTGAGGAGGTTTGTTTTTTCGCCTGATTCACATGATAGGCATGCCCATAATGAAATGGATTGTACTCGACAACGACTCCCACTGCTTTCAATAGATGTTCCGCCTTTCTTGCTATGGTTAAATGGTCTGTGCTACAGTAGCATAAGGGAAAAATGAAGACCATTTTTTTCAGTGTAGGCATTCCGAGAACTGATGTCAAACAGCCCTTTGACGTCATGAAGGACTGTAAAGAAAAAATATTGACAAATAGCATGATGAAAGCTATAATCATGTTTGTTGCTCTTAGAGGTGATACAATTGAAATGGACAGTTTATCAGTTACATCAAAAAGCTAAAAACAGCTTCGATTTTCATGAGACGGTTGACTTAAATGAACTTACTAGCCTTCATTCAGATATACGTCGTATTTCACCAGTAGAGGTGAAAGGGACTGGAGTGATCGAATCAAAGCAAGTCGCATTTGATTTAACCATCACAGGTGAAATGACATTGCCTTGTTCAAGAACGCTTGTTGATGTAAATTATCCATTTGCGATTTCAACAAAAGAACTATTTGTACTTCATAAGACAGACGATATAGAAGATGAAGACGTATCTGTTGTAGAAGACGATATCATCGACTTAACGCCTATAGTCAAGGAAGAAATTCTTCTTGAAGTGCCCATGCAAATCTTTTGCGACCAAGCTGATGTAAAAGGTGCTGCACCACAGGAAGGGAATGACTGGGCGGTCATTTCGGAAGATGCACATCAAAACCGAATTGATCCTCGTCTGGAAGGCTTGAAGAAGCTCTTAGAAGAAAATAATGAATCTTAACTCTTTAAGGAGGTGGGAATAATGGCTGTACCTTTTAGAAGAACTTCTAAAATGAAAAAAAGATTGCGTCGTACGCATTTCAAACTACAAGTACCTGGTATGGTAGCTTGCCCAGAATGCGGTGAAATGAAAATTTCTCATCGTGTCTGCAAATCTTGCGGAACATACAAAGGCAAAGACGTAAAAAGCAACTAATGCTTGATAAAAAAACGTGAGGGAATCTTCCCTTGCGTTTTTTTATTGATCTATTTTTAGGTTTCTCTCCTGCAAATAGTCTATCTACTCTAGTAAGCGCATATGATGTGGTATTCAGATTCAGGGGGGATGATGAGTTGACGATTACACGGCAGGACGCATGGACACAAGATGAAGATTTACTTTTAGCAGAAGTTGTCTTAAGGCATATCCGAGATGGCGGTACCCAGCTTTCAGCATTTGAAGAGGTTGGAAAAGCATTGTCAAGAACAGCAGCAGCATGTGGATTCAGGTGGAATTCTTACGTCAGAAAGCAGTACCAGGCGGGCATTGAGCTTGCCAAAAAACAGCGAAAAGAACTGCGTAAAAAAATTGGTATCCATTCTTCGGGTTTACCGCAGCATGCGTTCACCATAGAGGAGAAGGCATCTTCTGATCAGACTGAACTGACGCTTCGAGAAGTAATTCGGTTTCTAGAGCAGCTTGAGAAAGAACCATCTGGTCCAGCTTATTTACGGGAGGAGCTTAAAGATGCACAGCATCAATTAAAATCACTCACCGAAGAAAATGAACAGCTGAAACGTCAATTAAAAATGACAGAAGAAGATTACCGGGCACTTATTGGTATTGTTGAAAGAGTCAAACAGAATATCAGCTTAAAAGATTACGCAAAATAAGAAAACGCCCCTCACAGATGGAAAGAGGGGCGTTTTCTTATTGATTAAAATGATTAAGCGGACTCACCTGTGTTCTTTTGTATATGTGCAGGCTCCCAAATGAGTGGGTTTTCTCCTTTATCGCGTTCCATATCATATTTCACCGCTTCAAAGCCCATTTTATCCCAAAAACCGGCAGATTTGACGCGTGGATTCGTTCGAATTGGAAGGCCGAAAGATTTTGCGAAATCAACAAGCGCTTCGCCGTATCCTTTACGCTGATATCCTGGCAGCACTTCTAGTTTCCACAGCTCTAGATAATCATGATTATGGTCAAAATACGTCGTCGTCGAGCCATCTACTTGATAGAGGCTCATACGTGCCACAAGCTTATCTCCAAAGTAAATCCCATAAAATGGAGAGTTGCTGTCATTTTCAATCATATTACTTTCTAGGTCTTCAAGCATGGAAAGTTCTTGTATGCCATATTCCTTAAATTGTTTAAATTCCTCTAATGTTTTGTAGTTAATCAGAAGACGTTTTACTTGTGTCATGTGATCTTCCCCCTTACACACATAATGTCGACAGTGATGTCATTGAAGGCGTTTTCATCCCATCCGCCTAAAAAAAGTTTTTACACTTATTATTATAGTTTTTTAATTAAAAAAATTCAATCATAGCGCGTTATCTGCTTTTTGCATCGTAGCACGAAACTGGTAAAATAGTTGATAACATGAAGTAAACAGAAAAAGGGAAGTGCGGCAATTGAAAATTGGAATCATTGGCGGTGGTGCGATTGGTCTGCTTTGTGCCAGTTATTTATCAGAGCATCATGACATCACCCTCTTTACAAGAAGAAAACAGCAGGCAGAAGAAATTCGAGCATTAGGCATTGAACGAATGGTGAGAGGGGAAACCATTCAATCAGCTGTTGGAGCCGATACGGGAGTCAAAGGAATATTTGATTTGCTGATTGTGACAGTGAAGTATCATCACCTGCAAGATGTTCTAGGGGAATTATCGGGACTGCCTCATCAGCGGATCTTATTTTTGCAGAACGGAATGGCCCACCTCGTCGATTTAAAGAACTGGAAAACGGCACATCAGTTATATATTGGTGTAGTAGAGCATGGCGCAATGAAGGTGTCTGATCGCGCAGTAAACCATACAGGAATTGGTGTCATCAAGTGGGGAGCATTTCTGCATGAGGAAAAAGGACCTATGAGTAGTGAACTGTCAACGGGCGATTTTCAAATGGTTTATACAGATGAATGGAAGAAAGTACTGGAGGAAAAACTGCTCGTCAATGTGTGTATTAATCCGTTGACGGCTTTATTACATGTGAATAATGGGGAATTGGTATCGAACCCTGCATATGAACATATGATGACATGTGCATTTGAAGAAGCGGTTTCCATTCTAGGGTTGCCTGAGAAAGATCGTCTATGGGCTCATGTGAAATCAATTTGTCATCAAACGGCTGCCAATCAATCGTCGATGCTGCAAGATATCGTCAAAGGCCGCCAAACTGAAAGAAAAGCAATCATTGGCTACCTTTTAAAAAAAGCTCAAGGTCAAGGGATGACGCCGCCATTCCTCACTTTCTTGAATAGAAGCTTGGAAGTATTGGAAAAAAAGCAAACAAAATCTTTTGAGTGAGCTCATTTACATGCTATACTTTTTTCGGGAAACTAACTATTTATTGAAGAAAGGAAGTTCTAAACATGCAATTGACTGAACTTTCCATCCGAAGTCAGAATTTATTCATACGTGATTATATAGAAGAAAAAAAAGAGATGACTGCTTTTTTTGATTATGATATACATTCTGAGCACACATGGAAAAAGAGATACGACGATCTCATGGAAAGGAGCTTCCCGCGCGAGGCTTTAGCGGATTATATGAGCGCATATCATGCGAAATTTGATTCGGCTGCGATGCGTGAGAATATTGAGAAGATCCGTGATGAACGGAGCGTCATGGTGGTTGGAGGACAGCAGGCAGGCTTACTGGCAGGTCCGCTTTATACCATACATAAAATCATTTCCATTATTCAGTTTGCCAAAGAAAAAGAATCAGCGCTTGGCGTTCCTGTTATTCCGGTCTTTTGGGTAGCGGGTGAAGATCACGACGTAGACGAAATTAACTTTGTGTACACGTCTGGCGAAAAAGGCCCAGTCAAACAAAAGCTTCCATTACATCATGTGAAAAAAACAGCTGCGAAAAGAACACCTCTTCACCAAGAGAAAACAGAGAGATGGCTTCGTGATGTATTTTCAACCTATGAGGAATCTGCTTACACCAATGACTTGTTTGATCAGCTTCTTCGATGTTTACGCAAATCAGAAACGTTTACTGATTTCTTTGAGTGGATTGTTTGCGATCTATTTGAAGAAGATGGACTCCTGTTATTGAATTCAGGAGACTTCGGCGTGAAGCCACTTGAACGTACGTTATTCAAGCAAATTGTGGAGTCGAGTGATGCGATCGTGGCTCGCTTAAATAACACGCAGGCTGCCATGGAACAAGCAGGGTATCAGCCGATTATTGAAGCTGGTGACCAACAAGCCAACTTGTTTTACGAATATGATGATGAGCGTTTCCTCATTGAACAAGAGAATGGCCAATTTTCTATATCTGAAGTGGGGCTTACTTGGACAAAAGATGAGCTTTTGCAGGAAGTCGAGGAGCACCCAGAGCGGTTTAGCAATAATGTGGTGACCCGTCCATTGATGCAGGAAACCCTTCTTCCAACGCTTGCTTTTATGGCTGGACACGGTGAAGTGAACTATTGGGGTGAGCTGAAAGGCATCTTCGAGTACTTCGATGTCAAAATGGCACCCGTTCTTCCAAGACTGCACGTCACCATTCTTGAAAGGCACATTGATAAGAAGCTGCCAATAAGAGAATTGTCGGTTGAAGAAGTGCTGACAAAAGGCGTGAAAGAAAAGAAGGATGCGCACTTTCAGCAAAGTCTTCCAGACAGCTTCGTTCAATCAGTTCAACATGCCAAACGTGAATTAGCGAATGTTCACGAGGCCATGAGACAAGAAGCGCTAGAGATCGAACCAAGCTTTGAACAGCTATTAGATAAAAATGCCAAATTTATAGAAGACCAGCTTCAATTTGTTTATCAAAAGGTTGCAAAGCGTGTGGAAGAGAAGGAAGGATACATCCTTCGAGATTTTGAACGAATTGAAAATAGTTTAAAACCACTCGAAGCACCACAAGAAAGAATTTGGAATATCATGTACTTTTTAAACAAATATGGTCCAGAATTCTTCAAAACGTTCAAAAATCTGCCATTTTCATTTCAAAACAAGCAACAAATTGTCAAACTTTGAAATAAAGTTTTAATGAACCCTGACTAGTTCAGGGTTTTTTTTTATGTAGAAACAGTGTAAAATAAGTTTTGTGGAGAGAAGTGGTGGATAGTGGAGAGTATGGGTGAGAAAGTGGGGCTCTGATATCATGTTCATGGGTGAATACCAACATACGATTGATACAAAAGGGCGCATGATCATCCCTGCTAAATTTAGAGACGGTCTCGGAGAACAGTTTGTGCTGACGAGAGGGCTTGATCAATGTTTATTTGGCTACCCTATGAGTGAGTGGAAACTAATTGAAGAGAAACTCAAAGCACTGCCGCTAACGAAAAAAGATGCACGTGCGTTTACCCGGTTCTTCTTCTCCGGCGCAGTTGAATGTGATCTGGACAAGCAGGGGCGCATTAACATCGCATCCAACCTACTCCAATATGCAAAACTCGAAAAAGAATGTGTGGTCATCGGCGTTTCAAATCGAATTGAGTTGTGGAGTAAGTCGATCTGGGAACAATATACAGAAGAGCAAGAAGATTCTTTTGCTGAAATTGCTGAAAACATGATTGGATTTGATATATAATAATCCCTTGTGCAGCAAGCTTTCTACACATTCATTTCTATTTGAAAAAGGTGGGACCATATCATCATGTTTCAACATGAGACAGTATTATTAAAAGAAACAGTTGACGGTTTAAACGTCAAAGAAGACGGTACATATGTGGACTGCACGCTAGGCGGCGCAGGTCATAGCTCATATTTACTATCTCAATTATCAGAAAAAGGTACATTGATTGGGTTTGACCAAGACGATGCTGCACTGGATCATGCACGAGAGAAGCTCGCACATGTTAAAGCGAACATTCTTTTCATAAAAAGCAACTTCCGATATTTAAAAGAACGTCTGAATGAACAAGGAATTACAAGCGTAGACGGTGTGATTTTTGATCTTGGGGTTTCATCACCTCAGCTTGACACACCAGAGAGAGGCTTTAGTTATCACCATGATGCACCTCTTGACATGCGAATGGATCAAACCGCTGCTTTGTCGGCAAAACAAGTGGTGAATGAATGGCCATTTGAAGATCTAGTTCGGATTTTCTACAAATATGGGGAAGAAAAATTCAGCAAGCAAATCGCACGCAAAATTGAAGAAGCCAGAAAAAAAGCGCCAATTGAAACAACAGGTGAGCTTGTCGACATTATTAAAGAAGGAATTCCCGCACCTGCAAGACGAAAAGGCGGACATCCAGCGAAAAGAGTATTTCAAGCGATCCGAATTGCCGTAAATGACGAATTGAAAGTATTTGAAGAAGCACTAGAACAAGCAATAGAGTTACTCAATCCGAAGGGGAGAATTTCTGTCATTACATTCCATTCACTTGAAGATCGGATTTGTAAAAGTACATTTAAAGAAATGTCTTCTCTTCCAGAACTTCCGCACGGACTACCAGTGATTCCAGAAGGACTTGAACCAAAACTGAAGCTGATCACGAGAAAACCAATCGTTGCATCAGAACAAGAGCTGGAACATAACAACCGTGCCCGTTCAGCGAAGCTCCGAATTGCAGAAAAAAAGTAAACGACACCATAGATGATGATAAAAAGGAGGTTTCTTATGAGTAATTTGGCTTACCAAAGAGAAGTAAAGCAACATCAAACCGAGCAACAAGGTCAATCGGTTGTGATTAGAAGAAGAGGTTCTATTACACTTGGTGAAAAAATCTTACTTGTCATGTTTGTCATGGCTCTCATGTGCAGCTCGATCCTCATCATTTCGAAAGCCTTTGCTGTTTATCACGCAAATATCGAAGTGCAGAAACTAGAACAGCAAGTGTCTTTAGAATCGAAAAAGATCACTGAACTACAAAAGGAAAAAGACTTGCTAAGCGAACCAGAGAGAATCATTGAAGCCGCTAAAAAAGCCGGCTTAAGCATATCGAAAGATGTTAAGAAGGTCGATTAACATGGCGATGCCTAAAAAGAATAAAATGATGAACAGAGGCGCGGCAATTGCGAGTATTTGCTTCGCCCTGTTTTTCTTTATCATCCTTGCACGTTTTATTTATATTCAGATTACGGGAACCGTTGATGGACAAGTGTTAGCTGCAAAAGCCAATGAACAATATCAATCGAAAAAAACACTTGAAGCCAAAAGAGGGTCCATTTTAGACAGAAACGGAAATGTGATTGCGGAAGATACATCTGTGTATAAGCTGATTGCAATCATGAGCAAGAAAATGACGGTCGATCTAAAGCATCCGATGCATGTCGTTGACAAAGAAAAGACAGCAAAAGAGCTGTCAAAGGTCATTGATATGAGTGAGAGTGAAATTTTAAAGCGTCTGAATACAAAAGATGCATTCCAAGTCGAGTTTGGTAAAGCCGGAAAGGATATTAGTTTTTCAACAAAGGAAAAAATTGAAAAGCTAAAACTTCCTGGGATCGCCTTTGAAAAAGACACAAAGAGGTATTATCCAAATGGCATGTTTGCTTCGAACTTAATCGGTTACGCTAGATTAGATGAAGCAACGAAGGACATGTCAGGCGCAATGGGTCTAGAAAAGGCTCTGAATAAATATTTGAAAGAAAAAGATGGCTATGTAACGTATAACAGCGACAGAAGCGGATGGGCACTTCCGAATAGTAAAGAAGACATCGTTGCCCCGAAAGACGGGAAAAACGTCACACTGACCATCGACCAAAAAATTCAAGCATTTCTTGAAGAAAGTATGACGCAGGTCGCTAAAAAATATAAGCCGAAGAAAATCATTGCGACAGTCGTTGATCCGAAAACTGGAAGAGTTCTTGCAATGGGACAGCGGCCAAGCTTTAATTTAAATGAACTCGACATTACGAATTATAACAACGATGTCATTTCCTACGCATTTGAACCAGGTTCAACGATGAAAATTTTTACACTTGCTGCTGCTATCCAAGAAGGAGTGTACCAAGGCAGTGACAAGTATCAGTCTGGTACTTATAAAGTAGGCGGTGGTCTTGTAAGAGACCATAACAACGGAAATGGCTGGGGAAAAATTGATTTTCATGAAGGTGTTCTACGTTCTTCAAACGTAGCTTTTGCGAAACTGGCAAAAGAAAAGCTAGGTTTCACACGCTACGAACAATACTTACAAAAATTCCATTTCTATGACAAAACAGGCATAGATTTGCCGAACGAAGCGTCTAGTAAAATCAATTTCAGATACGAATATGACAAAGCATCGACTGCTTATGGTCAGGCGTCCGCGATTACCCCAATTCAGCAAATTGAAGCGGCGACAGCCATTGCCAACGGTGGAACGATGATGAAGCCATATGTAATTGATCATATTACAGACCCGAACACAAACAAAACAATTTTACAGCACGAACCAACCGTGGCAGGAAAACCAATTTCTTCTGATACAGCGAAGCAAGTCCGTGACATTTTAGGTGAGGTCGTTTCCTCAAAAATTGGCACAGGACAGCCATATCAAATCAAAGGTTTTGATGTCGCTGGGAAAACAGGTACAGGACAAATTGGCGGTGCTGGCGGCTACCTTCAAGGGAGAAACGATTACGTCTTTTCATTCATGGGAATGGCACCAAAAGATGATCCGAAGCTACTCGTTTATGTCGCTGTCCAACAGCCTCAGCTATCTGAAACACAAACAGGCTCTGCCCCTGTTTCAGAAATCTTTAACCCTGTGATGAAAAATAGTTTGCTCTATCTAAATATCGCACCAACAAAAAAAGACGATAAAAAATCTGGCAAACAGAAAATAAAACAAGAAACAATGCCATCATTCCTAGATTTAGAAGTGAAACAGGCAGAAACAGAAGCAAAAAACAAAAAGTTATCACCTGTTGTCATTGGTGACGGTCTATCCATTAAACGCCAATGGCCAAATGCGGGCTCTGAATTCTCTGAAAGCCAGAAAGTCTTTTTGAAAACAGCAGGGAAAACCATTAAAATGCCTGATATGACAGGCTGGTCCAGAAGGGAAGTTCTTCAATATGCGTCTATTTCAGGTGTGCATATTGAAACAAATGGACAGGGATATGCTGTCAAACAAAGCGTGAAAAGTGGAGCGGAGATTTCAGATAAAGTCGTCACAGTGACCTTCAAAAGTCCAAATTAACTTGAAAACCTAGCAAATCATTTGCTAGGTTTTTTTCTTTTGCTTGAGCGATGGACGAGATCGTTCTATAAAAAGACGAGCCTGCATATGATGAAAACAAGCCATATGTAAGGAGTGAACCGGGCGTGCGAGTGTCAAGTGTAACAGTGAGAAAACGATTGCTTTTCGTGCTGCTGTTTGGGGTGATCATTTTTTTCATCATAGATACTAGATTAGGATATGTGCAGTTTATTATGGGCGAGAAGCTGACAAGTTTAGCGAAAGATTCATGGAGCCGTAACCTTCCATTTGAACCAGAACGAGGAGATATTTTGGATCGAAATGGAGTGGAGCTGGCGACGAACAAAAGTGCTCCCTCTATTTTAGTCGTGCCGCGGCAGGTGAAAGACCCAGCAGAAACAAGCAAAAAATTAGCAGCAGTGCTGAATATGTCTGAGGAGAAAGCGTACAAGCATGTCACCAAGAAAACGTCTATAGAACGAATTTCCCCAGAGGGGAGAAAAGTATCTCATGAAAAAGCAAAAGAAGTCAGAGAGCTTGATTTAGATGGAGTCTATGTAGCAGAGGACAGCATCAGACATTACCCGTTTGGAAGTTTCTTATCTCATGTATTAGGTTTTGCTGGAATTGATAATCAAGGCTTACTTGGGCTAGAAGCGTACTATGATGATGACCTAAAAGGTGAAAAAGGCTCTGTGAAATTTTATTCTGATGCAAAAGGGCAGAAAATGCCAGATGAAGCAGATGATTATACACCGCCTAAAGATGGGCTTGATATGAAATTAACCGTTGATTCAAAAGTGCAAACCATCATCGAACGAGAACTAGACAATGCTCAGGCAAAATATAACCCAGATGGCATGATTGCCATTGCCATGAATCCGAAAAATGGTGAGGTTCTGGGAATGTCGAGCAGACCTGACTTTGATCCGGCTGACTATCAATCAGTTGATTCAAAAGTATTTAACCGAAACTTACCGGTGTGGAGCACATATGAGCCAGGATCGACGTTTAAAATCATTACACTGGCAGCTGCCCTGGAAGAAAATAAAGTAAATTTAAAACGTGATCATTTTTTTGACAGCGGATCTGTGACAGTGGATGGCGCAAGGCTCAGATGCTGGAAAAAGGGAGGACATGGATCACAGTCGTTTCTAGAAGTGGTACAAAACTCTTGTAACCCAGGATTTGTCGAGCTAGGCGACCGTCTTGGAAAAGATAAACTATTTTCTTATATTAAAAATTTCGGCTTTGGTCAAAAGACAGGAATCGACCTTCAAGGAGAAGGTAGAGGAATTTTGTTCCCGCTTGATCGTGTTGGTCCTGTAGAACAGGCAACAACAGCCTTTGGTCAAGGTGTATCTGTTACGCCGATTCAACAAGTAGCTGCAGTGGCAGCCGCAGTAAATGGAGGAACGCTTTACACGCCGTATATTGCAAAAGAATGGATCGATCCAATTACAAAAGAGGTAGTGAAAAAGCAATCACCAATTGCCAAGAAGAAAGTCATTTCAGCGGAGACGTCTAAAGAAATCAGGTATGCCCTTGAAAGTGTAGTCGCTCAAGGAACTGGTCGGAATGCATTCGTTGAAGGATATCGGGTGGGCGGAAAAACAGGAACAGCACAGAAAGTAAAAGACGGAAAGTACATGGAAAATAACCACATTGTGTCATTTATCGGGTTTGCACCTGCGGATGATCCAAGCATTGTTGTATATGTAGCAGTAGATAACCCAAAAGGCACGATTCAATTTGGTGGGACAGTAGCAGCACCTATTGTGGGCCATATTATGCGAGACAGTCTGCCTGAAATGGGCGTGAAAAAAAGAAAAGGACAAATTGAAAAGAAGTATCAATGGCTGGACACAAAAACCATTGAGGTACCGAATCTTGTAGGAGGATCTGTTTCTGACCTTGAATCACTCCTGATTAATCTAAAGATTGATGCTTCAGGAACTGGCAGCAAAGTGGTGAAGCAATCGCCTGCTGCCGGCACAAAGGTCAAAGAAGGTTCCACGATCCGATTATACTTAAATGATGAATAATAAAGAATGAACAGAGGGTAGCCGCACTCATTCGGCTGCCTCTTTTTGTTGAAAGAGAAGGGTCGCTTTAAAAAAAGAGCATAAAGTGTGCTTTTTCCAAGAGAAACTTAAGGAATACGCTGGATGTATCCTTTTTTTTACGATAAAATATAGACTGTGTGTTTTTTTCACAAGACATGCACGTGAACGAATTTGAGAGGTTTGATATGAAATGAAATTACAAGAACTCCTTACATACTTTAAAAGTGAAAACAATGAACTGATAAACGAAAATCCGGAGATTACTTCCATTGAAATGGATTCAAGAGAAGTGAAAAAAGGGAGTCTTTTTGTCTGTATAAAAGGCTATACAGTAGATGGACATGATTACGCTGAAAAAGCAGTGAAAAGCGGGGCTGCAGCGATTGTAGCAGAACACCCACTTCACATAACAGATGTACCAGTCATTATTGTAAAACACTCTCAAAGAGCACTTGCAAGAATAGCAGATGCTTTTTACGAACAGCCAACTCATCAACTCAATCTAATTGGTATTACAGGAACGAACGGGAAAACGTCCACAACACACATGATTGAGCAAATCATGAGAAAAGCCGATAAAAAAACAGGTTTAATCGGTACGATGTATATGAAGGTAAACGATGAAATTCTCGAAGTGAAAAACACAACACCTGAGAGTGTCACCCTTCAGAAGACCTTTAAGCAGATGCTTGATCAAGACGTAGATACGGCCATTATGGAAGTATCATCACATGCTTTGCATCTTGGGCGTGTTCATGGATGTGATTATGATATTGCCGTCTTTACAAATCTTACCCAAGATCATTTGGACTACCACAACACAATGGAAGAATATAAACATGCAAAAAGCTTGCTCTTTTCCCAGCTCGGAAGTGCCTTTCAGCACGATAAGCCGAAGCATGCCATTTTAAATGCAGATGATGAAGCGTCTAGTTATTTTGAAAAAGTCACAGCTGCTGAAATTATGACGTATGGCTTAGAGCAAGAAGCAGATGTAATGGCAAAGAACATTCAAATCAAACCAAAGGGAACACAATTTGATTTGATCACCCCAATCGGCACAAAAAATGTGACGGTTGCCCTTATTGGGAAATTCAATGTGTATAACATTTTAGCAGCTGTATCAGTAGGCATTGTATCAGGCTTAACGTTTGAAACGATCGTTAGTGCCATTGAAGAACTTGAGGGAGTCAAAGGAAGATTCGAACTTGTGAATTTTGATCAAGACTTCCCAGTCATCGTTGATTATGCGCACACACCTGACAGTTTAGAAAATGTACTGACTACGTGTAGAGAATTAACAGAAGGTAGAATTTTCTGTGTAGTTGGCTGCGGGGGCGACCGTGATAAAACCAAGCGCCCTCAGATGGCCCAAATCGCTGTGAAATATGCAGATGAGCCTGTTTTTACATCAGATAATCCAAGAAGTGAAGATCCATCAGCCATTTTGAAAGACATGGAAAATGGCGTGCCAAACGCCTATTATCACAGCTTTGTGAACCGGAAACAGGCCATCTTTTTTGCCATTGCTAATGCAAAAAAGGGCGATACAGTCTTAATAGCTGGAAAAGGCCATGAGACGTACCAAATCATTGGTGATCAAGTCTATGACTTTGATGATGCCAAGGTGGCAGCGGACGCTATTTTAGATCTAAACAAATCTTAAAAATGATGAAAAGAGTGTAATGAAATGAAGCATTTTGTACAAAAACAACATACGAAAGACACGAATGAATATCATAATAATGAATGCTATTTTCTAATGGAAAACGGCTTTGGAAATTCGGAAGGAGTAAAGAACAATGCTTGAACAGGTGATATTGTTTACAATCATAATGGGATTTTTAATCAGTGTTCTTTTATCCCCGATTTTTATTCCGTTTTTAAGAAGACTTAAATTTGGTCAAAGTATTAGAGAAGAAGGACCTCAGTCTCACCAAAAGAAATCTGGTACCCCAACAATGGGTGGAATTATGATTATCTTTTCTATTACAATTACAACGATCGTGATGATTAACAAATTCTCTGAGATTAGTCCAGAAATGTTTTTATTGTTATTTGTCACCCTTGGCTACGGATTATTAGGATTTTTAGATGATTATATTAAAGTAGCGATGAAGCGAAATCTTGGCTTAACATCAAAACAAAAACTGATCGGGCAAATTGTGATTGCTGTGATTTTCTATGCAGTCTTCCATTATTATGAGTTTGCAACGACTATTCGCATTCCAGGAACAGATGTCAGCTTTGACTTAGGATGGGCATACTTTATCCTCGTCGTTTTCATGCTTGTCGGTGGTTCTAATGCGGTAAACCTTACGGATGGACTTGATGGTTTATTATCTGGAACAGCTGCTATTGCATTCGGAGCTTTTGCTATATTGGCTTGGAATCAATCTCAGTATGATGTTGCGATCTTTTCGGTAGCAGTAGCAGGCGCTGTCCTTGGGTTCCTTGTCTTTAATGCGCATCCTGCAAAAGTATTTATGGGTGATACGGGATCGCTTGCTTTAGGCGGTGCCATAGTGGCCATTGCAATTTTAACGAAACTTGAGATTTTACTCGTCATTATTGGAGGAGTATTTGTTGTTGAAACGTTATCCGTTATCCTTCAAGTCATCTCCTTCAAAACAACTGGAAAAAGAATCTTTAAGATGAGCCCGCTTCACCACCACTATGAGTTAGTTGGCTGGTCTGAGTGGAGAGTAGTTGTCACCTTCTGGACAGCTGGTTTATTGCTTGCTGTTTTAGGAATTTACATCGAGGTGTGGTTATAATTGAATAGGATGCAAATGTTAAAAGACGAACATGTACTAGTACTAGGCCTTGCAAAAAGCGGATATGCGGCAGCCTCAATTCTTCACGAGCACGGAATAAACGTGACGGTCAATGACCAAAAAGCTTTTGAAGAAAACGAGCCTGCTCAGTTACTTTCTGAAAAGGGGATTGATGTCATTTGTGGCAGTCATCCTCTTCGTGTGTTCGACGATAAAGAAATTACGATTTTAATTAAGAACCCTGGAATTCCTTATGAGAATGTGATGGTCCAAGAGGCGCTTCGCCGAAAAATTCCAGTTTGGACTGAAATAGAATTGGCGTATCATTTGACCTCATCTCCTTTTATTGGGATTACCGGATCAAATGGAAAAACGACCACGACTACTTTGATTTATGAAATGTTGAAAAAAGACAGCCAAAAAACATTGGTAGCAGGTAATATCGGAACGGTCGCAAGTGAAGTTGCCGCGCGTGCAGCGGGCGATGAATGGATCGTAACTGAGCTCTCTTCATTTCAGTTAATGGGAACCGTTGAATTCAGACCTAAAATCAGCTTAATATTAAATATTTTTGACGCACATTTAGACTATCATCACACGCGTGAAGAATACGAAAAAGCAAAACAGAAAGTGTATGCACATCAACAAGAAGATGACATAGCTGTGGTTAACCTAGATGATCCTTCTGTTGTCAAACTAGCAGAAGATTCGAAAGCGCAAAAAGTGTTTTTCTCAGTTAAAGAGCCGGTAGCACATGGAGCGTTTATTAAAGATGGTGCCATTTACTATATGAATGAACATGTCATTGACCTCAAGGATGTTGTTCTTCCTGGTGAGCATAACCAAGAAAATATTCTAGCAGCTATTTGTGTTGTAAAAAATGCAGGCTGCTCAAACGAAGCGATTGTGCAAGTTCTTACTACATTTAGTGGAGTGAAGCATCGTTTGCAATTTGTGGAGACGATTCAAAATAGAAAATTTTATAATGACAGTAAAGCGACCAATATACTGGCAACAAGTAAAGCTTTGTCTGCCTTCAAGCAGCCGACCATTTTACTAGTAGGTGGACTGGATCGTGGCAATGAATTTGATGAATTAAAACCTTTTATGAAGAATGTAAAAGGAATGATTACATTTGGTGAGACTGCGCCTAAGTTTGTGAAGCTTGGTGAAGAGCTGGGAATACATCACGTAAAACATGTCGATAATGTTGAACAAGCAGTACCTGCGGCGTTTAGCATATCTGAAGAAGAAGACGTGATTTTATTGTCTCCAGCTTGTGCAAGCTGGGATCAGCATAAAACATTTGAAGAACGTGGAGACATGTTTGTAAACGCCGTGCATATGCTTAAATAAGGGCTTGTCTCTCATAAGACTGACAGCCCAAATGAAATTATGCTTGGGGTGTCGGTCTCTTGACGAATAAGAAAACTTCTCCGGATTTTTTGCTTGTTGTCATTACGTTACTTTTATTGACGATTGGTTTAATTATGGTGTACAGCGCAAGTGCTGTGTGGGCATCGTATAAATTTGATGATTCATTTTATTTTGCAAAAAGACAGCTTTTGTTTGCCGGAATCGGAGTTATCGCAATGTTTTTCATTATGCGGGTCGATTATTGGACGTGGCGGACTTGGTCAAAGATACTGATTGCAGTGTGTTTTCTCCTCCTCGTGCTTGTCTTGATTCCTGGTATCGGTATGGAGAGAAATGGTTCAAGAAGCTGGATTGGTGTCGGTGCGTTTAGTATTCAGCCCTCTGAATTTATGAAGCTTGCGATGATTGCGTTTCTTGCAAAATTCTTATCTGAAAAGCAAAAGAATATCACATCCTTTCGTAAAGGTTTCGCCCCAGCACTAGGCATTGTGTTTTCTGCATTTGCCATCATTATGCTGCAGCCGGACCTAGGTACAGGAACGGTTATGGTTGGAACTTGTATTATTATGATATTTGTTTCAGGTGCGAGAATCGCTCACTTTATCTTTCTCGGTCTTTTAGGGCTTAGCGGATTTGCCGCACTTGTCTTATCAGCACCCTATCGAATAAAACGAATTACATCTTATTTAAATCCTTGGGAGGATCCACTTGGCAGCGGGTTTCAAATTATTCAATCGTTATACGCTGTCGGTCCAGGTGGCCTGTTTGGAATGGGGCTAGGTCAGAGTAGACAAAAATTCTTCTATTTGCCTGAGCCTCAAACAGACTTTATCTTTGCTATATTGTCTGAAGAACTTGGATTTATAGGTGGATCACTCATTTTGCTGCTCTTTAGTGTTCTATTGTGGAGAGGCATTAGAATAGCCCTTGGGGCACCAGATTTATATGGAAGTTTCTTGGCAGTGGGCATCATCTCAATGGTTGCCATTCAAGTAATGATTAATATCGCAGTTGTCACTGGTCTCATCCCTGTGACGGGCATCACACTCCCATTCTTAAGTTATGGCGGTTCATCACTGACATTAATGCTGATGGCAATTGGCGTACTTTTGAATGTAAGCAGGTATGCTAGATATTAATGTGCTGATAGTTCATGAAACCATATAGACTTTTATTTTGCAAAAGTATGAAAAAATGATTTGAAGAGTGAAAATGGCAGTTTCTGTTTCGAAAACATGATGATTGACTCTTCTTTACAGGTTTTGACGGAGCCCTGTTGTTTAAAACAGGGTTTATACTTTGTTCAGAGCAGAAAAAAATTGAGGGGAAATGGTATAATGCGTATAGTTATTAGTGGAGGCGGAACAGGCGGGCATATTTATCCTGCTCTAGCTTTTATTAAAGAAGTGAAAAGACTGCATCCTGATGTGGAATTTTTATATATTGGCACTGAGAACGGGCTTGAAAAGAAAATTGTAGAAAGAGAAAATATCCCATTTAAATCAATTGAAATTTCAGGTTTTAAAAGAAAGCTTTCCTTTGATAATGTAAAAACAGTGATGAGGTTTCTAAAGGGCGTCCAAAAAAGTAAATCTTATTTAAAAGAATTTAAGCCGGATGCTGTTATTGGAACAGGTGGTTATGTGTGTGGTCCTGTTGTTTATGCTGCGTCTAAGCTAAAAATCCCGACGATCATTCACGAACAAAATAGCCTGCCAGGCATCACAAATAAGTTTCTGGCACGATATGTGAATAAAGTAGCCATCTGTTTTGAAGAAGCAAAGGAACACTTTCCTTCAGAAAAGGTTGTTTTTACGGGAAACCCAAGAGCCTCTGAAGTCGTCTCTATTAAAGAGGGAAAATCTCTTAAAGAGTTCGGGCTGGATGAGAAGAAAAAAACGGTTCTCATTTTTGGCGGGAGCAGAGGTGCAGCTCCAATCAATAAAGCAGTGATTGACATGCAAGATGAATTAAAGGCAAAGAACTATCAGCTTTTATATATTACAGGTGAGGTTCATTATGAAAAAGTGCTGAACGAATTAAAAGAAAAAGGTGAAGCGCCGAATATGATCACAAAGCCTTTCTTGCATCAAATGCCGGAGTATTTAAAATCAATTGATGTCATTGTTGCAAGAGCGGGAGCCACAACGATTGCTGAAGTGACGGCACTTGGAATTCCGACCATCTTCATTCCAAGTCCATACGTGACCGCAAATCATCAAGAAATTAACGCTAGATCACTTGAAAAACATGATGCTGCGATCGTTTTAAGAGAATCAGAGCTTTCTGGAGATCGCTTGCTTCATGCAATTGATGAAATTGCTGGTAATGACGAGAAACTACATCAAATGAGCCGTTTAACAAAAGAACTCGGAGTACCAGATGCGGCCACACGTTTATATAATGTGTTAAAAGAAATTACGACTTCATGATGAATGATATGAGGTAAGGCGGAGGGTAATATGGAGAACTTGAAGAATGAATTATTAGAAGCGCAAGTTGGTAAAGTACTTGAAAATGAACCGCTTGCAAATCATACGACAATGAAAATAGGCGGACCGGCCGATCTATTAGTCATCCCTAAAGATGTCGATGCTGTCAAAACAATTATGGATCAGGTGAAAAAACATGATACTCAATGGACGGTCATTGGAAGAGGGTCCAATTTACTTGTTCTTGATAAAGGAATTCGCGGGGTCGTTTTAAAGCTGGGTGCTGGGCTTGATCACTTAACTGTCAATGATGAAGAGATTACAGTTGGCGGAGGCTATTCAGTTGTAAGACTCGCGACGTCTCTTAGTAAGCAGGGGCTGTCAGGATTGGAATTCGCAGCTGGTATTCCAGGTTCTATTGGTGGCGCTGTTTATATGAACGCAGGGGCACATGGATCTGACATCAGCAAGATTCTTGTGAAAGCGAGAGTCTTATTTGAAGATGGAACGATCGAGTGGTTAACTAATGAGCAAATGAACTTTAGCTATCGAACTTCTGTGCTTCAAAAGGAACGCCCTGGAATTGTTCTCGAAGCAGTGTTCAAGCTTAAACAGGACGAACGTGAGAAAATCACAAAGAAAATGCAGCAAAATAAAGATTATCGTAAGGAAACACAACCGTATAATAAACCATGCGCCGGCAGTATTTTTCGAAATCCATTACCTGAATATGCAGGACAGCTTGTAGAAAAGGCGAATTTAAAAGGATATCAGATTGGCGGGGCTAGAATTTCTGATATGCACGGAAACTTTATTGTCAACGCTGGTGGGGCGAAGGCTCAAGATGTGCTCGACTTAATTCAGTACATTCAAAAGAAAATCAAAGATGACTACAATGTAGAGATGCATACAGAAGTAGAAATTATTGGTGAAGCAAATTAAAGGCTACTACTTATGAATGATGGTATCACAGGAAAACAAACGGCATTTTTTCATGCCGTTTGTTTTCTAATCAATATGAGATAAAGAATGATCCAAAGGTGCGGACAAGCAGCTTTGAATGAGGTGAAGAGTATATATGCGGCCTGATCATGAAAATGAAAAGATCGTCAATATAGAAGAGCGAATCCCTAAAATTAAAGAACAAAGGAAGCAGAAAGCGAATCGGAGATTAATCTCTTTTATTTTGCTGTTTTTTATCATGGTTTTAATTATTGTCTATTTGCAAACACCAATCAGTAAAATTTCTTCTTTAACCATTACCGGTAATGAACATGTACCAACAAAACAGCTCGTTAAACTTTCGCAAATTAAAGAAGGCGAGACAGAGTTTTGGAATTTAAATAAAGATATGACAGCAGACCATATAAAGCAAAATAAATTGATTAAAAGTGTCAATATCAAAAAACATTTCCCTAATAAAGTCAGTATTGCTGTCAAAGAGTATGCAAATATTGCGTATCTGCAAAAGGGACATTTTTATTATGAGCTTCTTGAAAACGGGACGGCTTTGCCAGATGAAGTAACGCCAAGTCACGCAGGACCTATTTTTGTCGATTGGGACAATAAAGAGAAATTGAAGCAAACAGTGAGAGCTCTGAATCAACTGCCGGCTTCTATTCAGGAACTAATCTCAGAAGTATATTACGTACCGACTAGCTCCAATCAGTGGCTCGTTAAATTTTATATGAATGATGGAAACACCGTTATTGCATCAATTAAAACATTCGCAGATAAAATGACGACGTACCCTGCCATTGTCAAAGAGCTTTCGTCCTCTGAGAAAGGTACGATTCATATGGAAGTAGCTACGTATTTTGAAGCTTTTAAATCTAAGAAAAAGGAAGATGAACGTTGAGAGGCAAAACCGTCATATTCTCAATTGTAATGCTTGTTCTTGGATTTCTGATTTCTTTTTCATACCAATATACGAAGCAGCATCAAGCAGATGTCAATCGAACCGAACAATGGAAAAAAGAATATTCTTTGAAAAGTCAGCTAACAAAACAAGAAAAGGCGAATCAAAAACTTGAAAAAGAACTTTATCGTCTTCAATCAAAAGTCCAAGAAACAGAGTTTGGTTTGAAAAATGAAAAAGAGCAGTATTTCAATGTTTTGGAAGATGTTGAGAAATACAGAATGTTTACAGGAGAAATAGGTGTAAAAGGGAAAGGGGTAAAAGTATCTCTTGAAGATGCATCTTATATCCCGAGTGGACAAAATGTCAATAATTACATTGTGCATGAGAGCCACATTTTCCATGTGATAAACGAACTATTTATATCAGGGGCATCTGCTGTAGCTATAAACGGACAAAGAATCACACACCAATCATACATACATTGTAACGGTCCAGTCGTCACGGTTGATGGTGTTCAACATCCAGCACCATTTGTCATTTCTGCTATTGGAGATCCAGCTGTTTTAATTCCTGCATTAAACATTGCAGGCGGGGTGGTTGATCAGCTGACAAGTGATCATATTTCCATGACGATTGAAAAGAAGGATATTCGTATGAATCCTCTTCTAAGAAACAAAGATTAAATGTGAAAAGGTGAGTGGTGTTGAGGAAAAAGAAGCCATTACTTAGTTTGACAGTCCTGATGGTCATATTTGGCATCATGGTCTCCATCCAGTTTAACTCTCTACAAAAGCCTAAAGTTCGCGATACTCGAGACGTTTGGGAATTAAGAGAGGATTTATCTGCATCTAAAAGTAAGGAACTGGATTTGTTGAAAGAAATTGATAAATATGATGAAATGCTAAAAAAGTATGGCAACCAAGAAGATCAATCCAAAGAATCACAATTAACAAAAACGTTGAAGGATTTGAAAGAAAAGGCTGGTTTTACAGAGGTAACGGGTGAAGGAGTCGAAATAGAAATTACTCAGCTTTTTTCTAAGGAACTTACCGGAGAAGAAGTCAAAAATATACCACCTGATCTTCTGAAAAAATTAATCAACGAAGCCAATATGTTTGGGGCAAAACATATTTCCATTAATGAACACCGGGTGATTAACACCAGTGTTATTCGAGATATTAATGGTACGACGAAAATGGATGGTTACAGCATAGATGGTGATACAGTCACGATTAAGATGGTCAGCGAGCAGGCCGATAAATTATACAGCCGTTTAAATGTATCAGATATTGGTGATTTGTTTGCTCAGGAAAATTTCAGTTTGAGTATTAGACCGCCGAAGAAAAAAATTCATTTAAAAGCATTTGACGGTACAATTCAATTAAATGAATTGAAGCCTCTTGACGATGTAAAGGAGGGAAAATCTTAATGTGGCTTCCTGTACTTGGTTTAATCATAGGAGTTGCGATCGGTTTCTTAACGAATTTTACGATACCGAATGAGTATTCTAACTATCTTTCCCTCGCTGTACTTGCTGCGCTTGATACATTGATTGGTGGAATCAGAGCACATCTGCAAGGGGCATACGATGAACTAGTGTTTGTATCAGGTTTCTTCTTTAATATTATACTCGCAATAAGTTTAGCTTTTCTGGGCGTCCATCTTGGTGTAGACTTGTATTTAGTCGGAATGTTTGCATTCGGTGTTAGATTGTTTCAAAATATCGCCGTTATTCGAAGAATTCTACTAACAAAATGGACAATTTCTAGAGAAAAAAAGAAAAAAAGTGAGTCATAAAAAAGGATATACATATGATGTAACGAATATTTTCAGTAATCCTAATAAAAAATGTTGATTTTTTAAGTTTTGTTACACACTTGTAAAAACACATTCATTGTATTGTTGTTCAGCAAATAATAGAATAGAAAGTATTGATATGTGAGGAGGTGCCATAGAATGAACAACAATGAAATTTACGTCAGCCTTGACATCGGTACATCCAATATAAAAGTCATCGTCGGAGAAATGGCGGATGATTCGCTTAACATTATAGGTGTTGGAAATGTCCCTTCAGAGGGGTTAAAAAAAGGATCGATTGTTGATATAGATGAAACAGTTCATTCTATTAGACAAGCATTTGAACAGGCTGAGAGAATGGTAGGTTTTCCTTTACAAAAGGCGATAGTCGGAATTAACGGAAACCACATTCATATTCAAAATACGAGCGGCGTGGTCGCAGTGTCTAGTGAAAATAAAGAAATACATGCTGAAGATGTGAGACGTGTCTTGGATGCTGCACAGGTAGTATCTATTCCGCAAGAACATCTCGTAGTAGACGTCATTCCGAGACAATTTATCGTCGACGGAAGAGATGAGATCACAGATCCGAAAAAAATGCTAGGTGTAAGGCTAGAAGTGGATGGATCGTTAATCACTGGTTCTAAAACGATTCTACATAACTGGCTCCGATGTGTAGAGCGGGCGGGTATTGAAATTATGGATATTTGCTTGCAACCACTTGCATCGGGTTCAGCAGCGTTATCGAAAGATGAAAAAAATCTAGGGGTAGCTCTTGTCGATATTGGCGGCGGCTCTACTACGATATCCGTATTTGAAAACGGGCATCTCTATTCTACTCACAGTATCCCATTGGGCGGAGAGAACATTACAAAAGATTTGTCTATAGGACTTAGAACTTCCACTGAAGAAGCTGAACGAATCAAAAAGCAATTTGGGCATGCATTCTATGATGAGGCATCGTCTGAGGAGACATTTGAAGTTTCCGTCATCGGTACGGACCAAAAACAGACGTATACACAACTTGAAGCAGCCAATATCATCGAAGCGCGATTGGAAGAGATTCTGCTTTTTGTGGCAGAGGAATTACGCAATATGGGTGTCCATGATTTGCCTGGCGGATTCGTTCTAACAGGTGGACAGGCAGCTATACCAGGTATCCTTTCTCTGGCACAAACGGTCTTACAAAACAATGTAAGAATCGCAAGTCCTAATTATATTGGGGTCAGGGAACCTCAATATATGACAGGAGTGGGCTTGATCCATTTTGCTTATCGCAATGCAAAGATTCAGGGCAGACAGGTTGGATTCCAAATGCCGGATGAAGCATTTCATGAAGTAGGCGCGTCCATGGAGCCGGTTTCTTCTACACCACAAGTAAAAGAAGCTCAGCCAAGACCGAAAGTGAAACAAAAAGCGCAACAAGAGACAAATAAAAAACCGGGCAAAATGAAAAAACTATTTAATATGTTCTGGGAATAGAACTAGATTTTCGACGGATTAGGAGGATTCAGCATGTTGGAGTTTGAAACAAATATAGACGGCCTAGCATCAATTAAAGTAATCGGTGTAGGTGGCGGCGGAAATAACGCTGTCAACCGAATGATTGAAAATGACGTACAGGGTGTCGATTTTATTGCAGTGAATACAGATGCACAGGCGTTAAACTTATCAAAAGCAGAAACAAAAATGCAAATCGGTGCTAAGCTGACAAGAGGGCTTGGAGCAGGTGCGAATCCTGAAGTCGGTAAAAAAGCTGCTGAAGAAAGCAAAGAACAAATTGAAGAAGTCCTAAAAGGCGCTGACATGGTCTTTGTGACAGCCGGTATGGGCGGTGGAACTGGTACGGGTGCTGCACCTGTCATTGCGAAAATCGCAAAAGATTCTGGAGCCTTGACAGTTGGAGTTGTGACTCGTCCTTTCACATTTGAAGGAAGAAAGCGTCAGCTTCAAGCAGTTGAAGGGATTGCTTCTATGAAAGAAGCAGTTGATACGTTAATCGTGATTCCAAACGATCGCCTGCTTGAAATTGTCGATAAAAACACGCCAATGCTTGAAGCATTCCGTGCAGCAGATAACGTGTTAAGACAAGGTGTTCAAGGGATCTCAGATCTCATTGCAACACCAGGTTTAATTAACCTTGACTTTGCTGACGTGAAAACGATCATGTCTAACAAAGGTTCAGCTCTTATGGGAATTGGTGTCGCAACAGGCGAAAACCGTGCTGCTGAAGCAGCGAAAAAAGCCATTTCTTCACCACTTCTTGAAACAGCGATTGATGGAGCACAAGGTGTTATCATGAATATTACTGGTGGTACGAACCTTAGTCTTTATGAGGTACAAGAAGCAGCGGATATTGTTGCATCAGCCTCTGATGAAGATGTCAACATGATCTTTGGATCTGTCATTAATGATAACTTGAAGGATGAAATTGTGGTCACAGTCATCGCAACCGGTTTTATTGAGCAAGAGCCCGAAGTGACAAAACCTCAAAGAAATCCATTAGGACAAGGATTAAAGCAAAATCAATCCATTCCACAAAAGCGTGAAGTAAAACGTGAGGAACATCAGCAAACATCATCACAACCAAGACAAAATACACAGTCAAGTGATGATACATTGGATATCCCAACGTTCTTACGTAACCGCAATAAACGATAAGCAAGCACGATTCAACCCCTTCCTTTGGAAGGGGTTTTTTTATGTCTGCATGGTGAGAAGATCCTGAGCCTGATTGATATAAAAGTCTTGTTTCTGTGTGTTATTTGGAACTATTGTATGTGTTTTGGCTTGAGTCTCTTAAGTCAAAAGAATCATTTTTAATTTCCTTTACAAAAAACGACAAAATGTTGAAGTTTATTTGACTACATTAATGAGAACACCAAGAAACTTGTCATGATCAAAAAGAAGGGGGAGGGGCAGGATACACACTGTTTGACCATTTGAGGAGGAGGGATTTTATTGAAAGTGAAGTTTCGCAAAACCGCCGTCTATCGTTTCATAAGTCTTTTGGTGATTGGTACTTTAACGATGACAAGCTTTGGGATGGTTCAAGCAAAATCGACTTCTACCTCATATCAGGAGGAAGCCGTTTCCTCTAAGACAACAAAAGCCAAGATTTCTTCGAGATTAAAGAAGCAGTTTCAAAAGGAAGATAAGGTGACCTTCTTAGTCAAAATGAAGGAACAAACGAATGTACAAAAAGTAGCAAAAGAAGCTGTATCAAAAGCAAAAAAACAAAAATTAACCGCGGCTAAAACGCAGTACACAAAAAGATCAGCCGTTGTATCTGAGCTGAGAGCAACATCTGATGAAACGCAGCAAGCGCTCCTAGCGTATTTACAAAAGGAAAAAAAGAATAAGCAAGTGAAAGATATTCATTCCTACTATATTGTGAATGGTCTAGCTGTGACGGCAACAAAAGAAGTGATGGAAAAGGTTGCTTCTTTTCCAGAAGTAGCTCAAGTGCTGCCGAATGAAACACGTCAACTTCATCGTCCTGTTGATTTGAAGCATGCTAAGCCAAACAAACAAATCAAAGCAGTAGATGGAGTTGAATGGAATATTGCTCAGGTGCATGCACCAGAAGCGTGGGATTTAGGCTATGACGGGACTGGAACCGTTGTGGCAAGTATTGATACAGGTGTCGAATGGGATCATCCTGCGCTAAAAGAAAAATACCGCGGGTTTGACCCTGCTCGTCCGAACGAACCATCTCATGAACTGAATTGGTATGATGCCACGACAGGCTCTGAAGTCCCTTATGATGACTTGGAGCACGGGACCCATGTGACAGGCACAATGGTTGGTTCTGAGCCAGATGGAAAAAATCAAATTGGGGTCGCACCGGGAGCAGAATGGATTGCAGTGAAAGCTTTTTCAGAAGATGGCGGTACAGATGCTGATCTGTTAGATGCCGGTGAGTGGATTTTAGCCCCGAAAGATCAAAACGGAAATCCTCACCCAGAAAAGGCACCCGATGTTGTGAATAATTCGTGGGGCGGTGGGCCGGGTCTTGATGATTGGTATAAAGATGTAGTGAATGCTTGGAGAGCAGCAGACATCTTTCCAGAATTTTCAGCCGGTAATACCGATTTATTCAATCCAGGCGGTGCGGGTTCGATTGCAAATCCTGCTAACTATCAAGAAGCCTTTGCTACAGGCGCAACAG
The DNA here is from genome assembly GCF_050864245.1 of Bacillus sp. XT-4. Lineage (NCBI taxonomy): Bacteria > Bacillati > Bacillota > Bacilli > Caryophanales > Bacillaceae > Bacillus > Bacillus sp. XT-4. The sequence goes on along the minus strand of NZ_JBPAFI010000002.1, from coordinate 296,391 downwards.
ACCAGGACAACAAGTTAGGGTCTTTCTCCCTTCAGGGTCCTTCTCCATATGGCGTAATGAAACCAGATATTGCGGCTCCGGGAGTAAACATTCGTTCTTCGATCCCGGGAAAAGGATATGAGGATGGGTGGAATGGTACATCGATGGCAGGTCCGCATGTCTCAGCAGTTGTTCTTCTTCTTCGCCAAGTGCAATCAGACCTTTCTGTTGATGAAATACAGCAAATTCTCATTGAGACAGCGAAACCACTGACAGATCAGCAATTTCCTGAATCCCCTAACAATGGCTATGGGGCAGGGTTGGTTGATGCAAGAGAGGCGATTACGGCTTTAACCAATGGAATCGGTACGATTGAAGGTCAGGTGACAAAAGAGGGAGAAGATACAGAACCACCTGTTTTTTCACATAAAGGTCCGAATGAAATTTTTGCTGCAACGCCAACCCCATTAACCATCACTGCAGAAGATGGGATAGCAGTGACAAATGTTTCTTTGACTTACCGAGTAGATCAAGGTGAGTGGGAGACGTTGCAAGCCAACCGCACGGATGGAAATCATTTAAAAGGAACCTATACGGTGCAGCTCCCTGAACTTGAGGGGGAAAACGTGACATACCGATGGATTGTGAAAGATTTTGGAGGAAATGAAGCGGCATCAGATTCTTATACACTTCCAATTAAAACATCCATCACCACTGGCTACTCACAAGATTTTGAAGCATGGCCAAGTGGATGGTTCAGTGGTGGAACAAAAGATCCGTGGCAGTGGGGAAGACCGTCCACAGGTCCAAAACAAGCATTTAGCGGGGAACATGTCTATGCCACCAATTTAGACAGTCCTTATGAAAATAAAACGGACGCCAATTTGTCTATGCCGCTCATTGCTGTACCAGATTCAGGTTCTTCCTACCTGCAATATCAATACTGGCATGATCTCGAAGCCAATTATGATTATGTGCATGTCTATGTACAGCCAGAGGGTGAAGACGCCGTTCAAGCGTCTGCTTATACGGGGAAAACAAATGCGTGGACAGCAGGCGAAGTTGATTTATCTGCTTATAAAGGTCAAAAAGTGAGAGTCCTGTTTCAGATAAGAACAGATGGCAGTGTCACAAAAGATGGCTTTTATTTAGATGATGTGAAAATCACAGATCAGGCATTGTCTCAACAAGCCAAGAACCAGCTAGGTGTGATCAAAAAAGAAAAATCCACAAGCCAGAATAAGAAATCAGTTGATCCAAAAAAGGCAAAGCCTGCTAAAGTAAAAAATAAACATGTACAAATTCAAAAGCAAAACAGTCATGATGCTCCGTCTATTCAAGCTCTTCCAATGAGAGCGCAAATCAGTGTTCTAGAAAGCGGAAAATCAACTTCCACCGATGAAGCGACAGGGAAATATCAGCTGTCTCAAGGAGCAGGAGAATGGACAGTTAAAGCAGAAGCTTACGGCTTTGAATCACGGTCCCAAAAAGTCAAAGTGGCATCAAAAGAAACAGCAGAAGCGAATTTCTCCTTACAGCCGCTAGAGAAACGAACGATCTCTGGCACGGTCGTCAATGAAACAACTGGTGAAAAGGTGAAGAATGCAACTGTTTATCTTGTGGAGGACGCAAAAATTGAGCCGGTGAAAACAGATGAATCCGGTGAATTTTCTCTAGAGGCATTAAGTGGTGTCTATACAGTCAAAATTTTTGCAAAGGGGTTTAAAGGCTATACGTTTACAGCGGATGTGACGGAAAAGCCGCTTGAAAAGTCAGTGAAACTTGAGCCTTTTATCGGTTTTCCGGGAGAGATTGGCTACGATGATGGAACGGCTGAAAATGCACGGGCTTTCTACGATCCTGGCAATGGCTGGGCTGTGAAGTTTTCATTAGAAAAAGGAAAGAAACAAGCACAAGTCACAGGTGGTCTTTTCCGGTTTTGGACATCAGAATGGCCAGCTCCTGGAGGCGATGAATTTGCTGTTGAAGTATATGATGCTTCTGGGAAGGGTGGCGCACCAGGTGAGAAAATCGCAGGACCTTTAAAAGCAAATGCGCTGCGTAATGGTGAATGGACAAAAGTAGATTTAGAAGATCAAGCCATTACAGTGGATGGCGATTTCTATCTTGTTTATATTCAAACGAAAAAGAATACCGAATCTCCGGGACTTGCCACAGATGAAGATGGCCCTAATGCTGAAAGAAGCTGGCAGCTGACGAGCGGTGCTTTTTCTCCTTCTCCGAAAGAAGAGGGGAATTATATGATTCGTGCGCTTGTAAACTATGAAGCAGATGTACCAGAAATCACTTCTCCAAAGGCAGGAACCATTACAAATCAAGGTGAATTGACGATTGAAGGCACGGCCTCTCCGGGTCTCGATGTGGCCATTTATCAAAATGATGAAGAGGTGGCCAACGTCAAATCAGATGAGTCGGGTACTTTCAAAGAAAATGTATCTGTTCCAAGTGGAGAGCATGTCTTCACGGCGGCGACTGTAACGGATAAAGGCTCAACAAAACATTCCAAGCCAGTCAAGGTGATCATCGATCAAACAGCACCGACATTGACCATTGATACACCGAAAAAAGGCGACAAGTCTAATAGAGAATCACTCACGGTGGAAGGGAAAGTAGCGGATGATTATCTAGATCAAGTCACAGTCAATGGAAAAAAAGCGACCGTAAAGGATGGGGCATATTCTGCAAGGGTGCTGCTTGAGAACGGGAAAAATACAATCAAAGTGACAGCAAAAGATGCAGCTGGAAACAAAACGACTAAAAAGGTCGACATCGATGTTCAATATGATGCACCTGTCATTTCTGAATTAACGCCAAAAGATAATATGAATCTATCATCAGGTGAATCGGTTAAGATTTCATTTAAAAGCAGGGAAAAGCTAGATGCCACCTTTGTTCTTCATATGCCGCTGACAAATGCTAGATCAAAACTTCAAAACACAACCGAACTGCCGATTCGTGAAGTAGCACCGGGAACGTATGAAGGCTACTGGACGGCGACATCTATTGCAAAAGCAAAAGGTGCAGTGATTGAAGTCATTGTCAAAGATGATTATGGAAATGTCACAAGACAGAAGGCAGAAGGAACACTCACCATCAATGAGAAAGAATGACAGCGAAAAAGACACGACTCTTCGGAGCGTGTCTTTTTTGTGCAATTGATAGAGGAGACACTTGTCCAACAAATCATCCTGATGTTCTTTCTGTTTCATACGTCGACAAAAACGATAACAATCCACCAAAAGTTCTCTATCATCCCCTACAAGAATTGACAGACTTCCATCCTATGACTGTTTTATACTGGTACAAACAAGTGCAAGTACTGCTTTTGATTCTTTGTTTCAGATGAAAGGAGCAGAAGGTGGTCATTTATTTAGATGTGATTTGGCTGTTAAACTTTTGTTTTGATCTATTGCTGCTCTTACTCACGGCATTTATTCTCAAACGACAAGTGAAAAAAAGGCGATATATGTTAGGAGCTCTCATTGGATCGAGCATTGTTCTCTTGCTCTTTACGCCATTTGCAATGATTGTGTCGCACCCTTTAGGCAAACTGCTTTTTTCTGTCTTGATCGTGCTTGGAACCTTTGGCTTTCAAAGATTTCGTTCCTTTTTTCAAAACCTGTTTGCTTTTTACTTTGTCACATTTTTGATGGGAGGGGGCATGATCGGGGTTCATTCGTTTTTGCAGACAAATACAGTCATTCAAGATGGACTGCTTATTTCACAAAATGATGGATTTGGTGATCCCATTAGCTGGCTTTTTGTTCTCACTGGCTTTCCGGCCATTTGGCTGTTTTCAAAGAAACGATTAGGAGAGGTTGGTGCGAAAAAAAGACAATATGACGAACAAGTACTTGTGGAGATACACATTCAAGGAGAAACGATCCGATTAAATGGTCTGGTCGATTCTGGAAATCAGCTGTATGATCCATTGACGAAAACACCTGTCATGATCGTCCAGCTCGATCAGCTCACATCTATTTTCGGAGAGCCATTTATAGAAAAAATGAAACAGTTTCATCCTGTTGAAGTGATGCAAAAGCTCGATGACCATTTTCCGGTGCTTGATCGTTTAAGACTCGTTCCGTATCGCGCAGTCGGTCATGATCACGGGTTTCTACTATGCTTTAAACCAGATACGGTCGTCCTTTATACAAAAACGCATATAATCCAGCCAGCGAAGTGTTTTGTTGGGATGAGTCTAAGTGGATTATCAGCAGATCAGGAATTTCAATCCATCATTCATCCAGAGATGTTAGACGGAAAAATGATACAAGGGGTGTCGTAGTTTTTTTGTGATGTCTTTTATCTTACGAAGTCAACTGGACATTTAGAAGGGAGAAGAAGATGAAAAAATTAAAATTTAAACTCACTTACTACTGGTATAAACTCCTCATGAAGCTAGGGCTAAAGAGTGATGAGATTTATTATATTGGTGGAAGTGAGGCACTGCCTCCGCCATTATCAAAGGATGAAGAACAAGAATTGCTCGTTAAATTACCAAAAGGTGATCAAACAGCACGAGCCATTTTGATCGAAAGAAACTTGCGATTGGTCGTTTATATCGCAAGAAAATTTGAAAACACAGGCATTAACATTGAGGATTTGATTAGTATCGGAACGATAGGCCTCATCAAGGCAGTAAATACGTTTAATCCAGAAAAAAAGATCAAACTTGCCACATATGCGTCTAGATGTATTGAAAATGAAATTTTGATGTATTTGCGCCGAAATAATAAAATCCGATCAGAAGTATCGTTTGATGAGCCGCTTAACATCGACTGGGACGGTAATGAACTGCTTTTATCAGATGTACTTGGGACAGATGATGATATTATCACCCGAGATATTGAAGCAAATGTCGATAAAAAATTACTGAAAAAGGCGCTAGAACAATTAAACGATCGTGAAAAACAAATTATGGAACTGAGATTCGGTTTAGTTGGCGGTGAAGAAAAAACCCAAAAAGATGTTGCCGACATGCTTGGTATTTCTCAGTCCTATATTTCAAGGCTCGAAAAAAGAATTATTAAACGATTGCAAAAAGAATTTAATAAGATGGTCTAAAAAAAATTTTTGAAAGCTTTATCCCTGTACTGTCAAAGGGATCACCATTTTTTCACATCTTTCTCGTCATAGACCGTGCATATTTTTCCATCCCACGGAGATACTGAACTTTGTACAACAGCTCCTGTAGGGAGGGAAAAAAGTGTCCAGAAATAAAGTGGAAATCTGCGGAGTCGACACCTCCAAACTGCCTGTTCTGAAAAACGACGAGATGAGAAAATTATTCAGACAGCTGCAAGATGAAGGTGACGATACAGCAAGAGAAAAGCTAGTCAATGGCAATTTGCGGTTGGTTTTAAGTGTGATTCAGCGTTTTAACAACAGAGGCGAGTATGTTGATGATCTCTTCCAAGTAGGCTGTATCGGATTAATGAAATCAATTGATAATTTTGATTTAAGCCACAATGTCAGATTTTCAACTTATGCGGTCCCTATGATCATAGGAGAAATCCGTCGATACTTGCGCGATAACAACCCTATCCGGGTGTCTCGTTCACTAAGAGATATTGCCTATAAGGCGCTTCAAGTCCGTGAGAGACTGATTAGTGAGACAAGCAAGGAACCAACGGCAGAAGACATTGCCAAAGTGTTAGAAGTCCCTCATGAGGAAATTGTTTTTGCCCTAGATGCCATTCAAGATCCTGTTTCTTTGTTTGAACCGATTTATAATGACGGAGGAGATCCGATTTATGTGATGGATCAAATTAGTGATGAACGGAACAAAGATACACAATGGGTAGAAGAATTGGCCTTAAAAGAGGGAATGCGCAGATTGAATGATCGAGAAAAAATGATTCTTCGTAAACGCTTTTTCCAAGGCAAAACACAAATGGAAGTGGCAGAAGAAATCGGCATTTCTCAAGCACAAGTATCAAGGCTTGAAAAAGCAGCAATCAAACAAATGAATAAAAATATTTTTTAAAGCCGCCGCTGATATGCGGCTTTTTTCATTCTTTTTAGAGAACCCATCTCTAGTATTGACTCTGTTATTTTTTTCATTTAATCTGTTTTTAACAAATGTTATTTGAAATATCATTTGTGAGGGAATAGAGAAGCGGAAAGAAGGGTTATTATGACATTCCATGATGAAAGAAGGCTGCTCATTAAGGTTGCGCATATGTACTATGAAGAAGGCGCCACTCAATCTAAAATTGCAGAAGCTGTTGGGGTTAGCCGTTCGCTCATATCGAAATATTTGGCAAAAGCACGTGAAGCAGGAATCGTGGAAATCATTATTCATGATGAAGTAAATCAACAATATGGTTCGTTAGAAAGAAAAATAGAGCGAAAATACGGGCTGCGAGAAGTCGTGTGTGTGGAATCTCTCAGTCAAGAAACAACAAAAAGTCGGATAGGAGCTGCGGCTGCGGGCTTTTTATTAAAAGTCATGAAGGATGGACAAGTCATCGGTTTTTCATCAGGGACCACCTTGCATGAAATGGCGAAAGCGCTTACGTCTGTTCAGCATTTTCCGTCTGTGACATTTGTTCCGCTAGTCGGAGGCGTCGGAAATGAAGATGTTGATATTCATGCCAACTATATTATTGGAAGATGCTCAGAAGCACTCAAATCAAAATGTGAGTTTTTACATGTGCCTGTCATGCTTGATACGAAAGAAGCGAAAGATGTACTCATTAGACAGCCGTCGATCAAAAAAGTCATTAAATTAGGAGAATCATCAAATATCGCGGTCGTAGGAATAGGCGGTGTTCCGCAACATTCAACGATGGTGAAATCCTATATGACAAGTGGTGAGGAAGATATCCTGCAAGCGAAAGATGTCGCGGGTGACATTTGTTATAACTTTATTGATCATAAAGGTGAAGTGTATCCGCATCCGTGGAACGACCGGGTGATGGGGATCAGTCCTCAAAAACTGAAAGAGATCCCGCTTGTGATTGGTGTCGCTGGAGGAGAAGAAAAAATTGAAGCGATCAGGGCGGCGTTAGAAGGTGGATTAATTCATGTGTTAATTACAGATGAACAAACCGGAGATGCCCTATTAAAGTAACTACCTAAGCCGATTAGGTAGTTTTTTTGAGTCTTTAGACTCAAAAAGATTGAAAATTTTATCGATTTTATCTTGACACAAAGTTGACACATCATATAAACTAAGTTCATAACAAATGATAAATAAAATAACAAATGTTACAAGAAACAGATTTTTGTTAATTTTTATAACATTTGTTAAAAGTTTCAGATTATTTTTCTAGCAATCTATTGTGAAGCAAGAAAACCTGAAAGGATGATTTAGATGTCAATTTATCAACAATTGTTAGCACGAGAACGCAGCGGAGATCCAATCAAAGTTGGGATTATCGGGGCTGGCCAAATGGGCTTTGGACTCATTTCACAAATTTCTAAAATTCCAGGTATGATTGTCGCAGGTGTTTGTGATATTCATCTTAGTGCAGCTGAGAAAGCAGCGAATTTTTACAAGCAACATGCGAAACCACATCAAATGGTCGTCACAAATGATTACAGAGAAGTGATTCAATCAGATTCTGTGGAAGTCGTTGTGGATGCAACAGGTGTTCCAGAGGTCGGAGCAAACATTTCTTTGGAAGCGCTTAATTCAAAAAAACATCTCGTTCTTTTAAATGTAGAAGTCGATATTACGATCGGTTTGGTCATGCATAAATTATTCACGAATGCAGGACTTGTTTACTCTGGATCAGCTGGAGATGAACCAGCAGCAACGCTAGAACTATATGAATTTGCAAAAACAATGGGGCTTGAAGTATTGGTTGCTGGAAAAGGTAAGAACAACCCATTCTTCCCAGAAGCAAACCCAGATACGTGTAAAGCTGAAGCAGATAGTAAACATATGAGTGCCCACATGCTGGCAGCATTCCAAGACGGAACAAAAACGATGGCAGAAATGAACCTATTAAGTAATGCAACAGGACTTTTGCCTGATAAAGTCGGCATGCATGGAGTAGAAGCGAATTTAGAAAATGTAGCAGATAAATTAAATCAAAAACAGCAAGGCGGCGTACTGGATAACTTCGGAGTCGTTGAATATGTAAACGGACTGGCACCAGGTGTCTTTGTCATCGTCAAGAGTGATCTTGAGCCTGTAGATGAAGAGCTTCGTTACTTAAAAGTTGGAAAAGGTCCTCACTACACACTGTATCGTCCTTTCCACTTAGCAAGTCTTGAAACACCAGTGACGATCGCAAAAGCAGTCTTACAACATGATTCTTCAATCCATCCAATTGGTGTACCAGTATCAGAAACTGTCGCTGTGGCGAAAAGAGATATTAAAGCAGGAGAAACACTTGATGGTATTGGCGGATACTCCGTAAGAGGTGTACTTGAAACACATCAAGACATGAAAGCGAACGGCCACATCCCAATTGGCTTAATCAGCGGAAAAGTGGTAGCGAAAAAAGATATCAAATTGGGGCAATTCTTATCTCATGATGATGTAGAACTTGATGCAAACACAACGGTCTGGAAGCTGCGTTCATTACAAGATCACTTATTTCAATCATAAGGACGTGAGGCTATGGAAAAATTAGCAATCGTACTTTGTATCATTCTAATTGTGCAGTATGGTTTATCGTTTATTCAAATCAAGTACTACCGCAAAAGCATGGATTCACTGATTGACGACTATAAAGGGAAACAAGGCTATCACTTGTTTTCAGGAATGGAGCGGCGCAAATTTGGTCCTGGAGCCATTGCGCTCATCATTGTCGATGAATCATACATCATTCAAAAGTGTCATGTGCTGGGTGGCGTCTCGATTTTGTCTAAATTTAAGGAACTGCCTTCCTATGAAGGAAAACATGTGGGGGCTGTGCTTGATGAGCATCACATGATGAAACAAACATTGAAAAAGCGCAAAAGGGGACCAGCTGTCATGCAAGCACTCTCCATGGCAGCGGAGCAGGCGCTTGTCTCAATTTCTAAAAAAAATATAACAAATGTGAACTAAGAAAGGGGAGATGAAACATGGAATGGATTCAATGGTTTGGAGAGCACTTTATCGGGATGTTTGAAGCCGGCGGAAAGCAGTTCATGGGTCTTGTTACAGGTATCGTTCCAACGCTTGTTGTGTTACTTACTTTCACTTATGCTGTCATGAAGTTTATTGGAGAAGAGCGAGTGAATAGAGCGATTCAGTTTGCAGCGAAATATACCATTTTGCGCTATACGTTAATGCCGATCTTATCCGTTCTTATTTTGACAAACCCAATGGCTTATACGTTTGGCCGCTTCTTACCTGAAAAACAAAAACCAGCATTCTATGATTCAGCTGTTTCATTTGTTCATCCGGTAACATCACTGTTCCCGTATGCCAACGCAGGAGAACTGTTTGTCTACTTAGGAATTGCGAACGGGATTAAAGAAGCTGGATACTCTATGTCAGAGCTGGCTGTTCGTTACTTCTTAGTCGGGATCGTTGTCATTTTACTTCGCGGAATCATTACGGAATGGATCACAAAGTACTTAGCAGGAAAAATGAAAGCGAATTCACAATAGGGGAGGGTTAGACATGACAAACCACAAAGTATTTGTTGCAAAAGGTGCTGGCGGATGGGGAAAAGGATTAGAGCTTGAACCAACCGGTAAAAGAAGAAAGGTCGTTTCCATTACAGGAGGAGGCATTCACCCAGTTGCACGTAAAATTGCAGAAATGACAGGGACAGAAGCATGTGATGGCTTTAAAAATTCTATACCAGAAGATGAAATGATGTGTGTTGTCATTGACTGCGGAGGAACAGCGCGAATTGGGCTTTATCCAATGAAACGCATTCCTACTGTCGATGTGCTGGCATCCTCTCCTTCTGGACCGCTTGCAAAACACATTACAGAGGATATCTTCGTATCAGGTGTCACAGAAAAAGATATTTCCTTTGCGGAAGCATCTGATAGTGAAGGGAATGTAGAAGGTCAAGAAAGCAGCGGCCCAATTGACAAAGAGAATTTCAAAGAAACCTATTCAAAATTGAAAGAGGAAAATATCGAACGTCAAGAAAAAGGGAATTTCCTCATGAGATTCTCAAGAGGAATCGGAAAAGTAACCGGCACATTCTATCAAGCTGGTCGTGATTCTGTTGATATGCTCCTTAAAAACATTATTCCATTCATGGCCTTTGTCAGTATGTTAATTGGAATTATCAATTATACAAAAATCGGTGATCTGATTGCCCATTTCCTTTCACCTTTGGCAGGATCTTTATGGGGGCTCTTACTGCTCGTTGTTGTCTGTACCTTACCGTTCCTATCGCCTGTCTTAGGACCTGGGGCAGTCATCGCACAAGTCATCGGTGTACTGATTGGTAGTCAAATTGCACTAGGAAACATTCCGCCTCAATTTGCTCTTCCAGCACTGTTTGCGATCAACGGTCAAGTAGGGTGTGACTTTATCCCGGTTGGGCTATCACTTGGTGAAGCAAAGCCGGAAACGGTACAATATGGGGTACCAGCTGTTTTGTATAGCCGTCTCATTACAGGCGTTCTATCTGTTGTGATCGCATACGTTGCCAGCTTCGGTATGTATTAAACGTATTAAAGGAGGAATCGAGATACATGGTAACACAATCTGTCGTAAAAGAAATTGGGATCTTAGTCCCGCAGTTTAAAGAAGATAAGCTGATTGTTTTATTTGGACCAGCAGCGCCGCAGGAATTAAGAGATATGTCTGTCATTCATGAGTTTGAACACTTAGAAGAAGAGCCGCTGAAATTAGGCGGAACGATTCAAGTGGGCGACCAAACGTATACCATTACTGCTTTAGGCAATAAAGCAAATGACAACTTTAAGGAACTCGGCCATATTTCGATCTACTTCCAAGAGCCGTTTGATGATGTATTACCGGGAGCTGTCTTTGCATCCCCGCATACGTTTCCTGATATTAAAGAAGGCGTACGAATTGAAATTTCGTAACCATGGAAAAAGCTGTTCCTTATAGGGAGCAGCTTTTTTGCGTTAGGTTTACTGATTGAAACATTTGCGATATGCTGTAGACGTTATTATTTGTATATTCAGAATTTTTATTCAGGAGGAAAAGATGTGTCGCTTGACTTGAAGGATGTTTCTTTAAAACGAAATGGAAAATGGCTGCTTCGTTCTATTGACTGGCAGGTGAAAAACCAGGAACACTGGGTGCTTTATGGTTTAAATGGTGCTGGGAAAACGGCTTTATTAAATATGCTTTGCTCATATTATTTTCCAACGTCAGGTGAGATGACGGTGTTAGGCCATGTGTTTGGCAAGGAAGCGCTTGGTGAAAAACTAAGGAAGAAAATTGGTCTCATCTCTGCTGGTCTTGAAAAGAAGCTGCACAGAGATGACAATGCATTTGAAATTGTTTTGAGCGGGGCATTTGCTTCCATCGGACTTTATGAAACACCGACAGATGAGATAAGAGAGAAGGCGATTGATTTATTAAAAACATTTGGCTCATTTCAATATGCCAATCGCACGTATGAAACCCTGTCGCAAGGGGAGAAACAAAAAGTGCTCATCGCAAGAGCTTTAATGAATGATCCGAAGCTTCTAATCTTAGATGAACCTGTGACGGGTCTTGATTTTTTAGCAAGAGAACAAGTGCTGGAGACGATCTCATTGATTGCATCAAAACCAGATGCGCCCACATTGCTCTATACGACCCACCATGCAGAAGAGATTCTCCCGATTTTTCAGCACACTTTATTATTAAAAGAAGGTACTGTTTTTCATAAAGGGGAGACAAAGCAGATGATGACAAGTGACTTGCTTTCTTCCTTTTTTGAATGTCCAGTCGAAGTCATGTGGCAAAACGGCCGTCCTCACTTAAGTAAATTGTAGATAAGAGAAACTATTGGTCTGCTTCCCTGCTTTTCCATCATACATATTATAGTAGAAAACGAAAGGCGGGGAAGGACAGATGATCAGTATTTCTGAATTCCAAATCAAAGATGTCGTCGATGTGTCCAGCGGAAAAAAATTAGGTACTATTGGAGACATTGATATCAATGTCACGAGCGGTAAAATACAAGCGATTATCATTGGCGGTACAGGTAAAATGATGGGATTTTTCGGAAAAGAAGAGGAAATGATTGTCCCGTGGCGAAATATAGTAAAAATTGGCGAAGATGTGATACTTGTCCGTTTGTCTTCTTAATTTGTGTAAATTCCTCAACTAATAGATCAAATTTTCCTTAAAACAAGCTCTCCATTCTCAGCAATCAATGTCTTTTTCGGGTAAAAAGATTACGTTTTCATATCAATTTGAAAAAAAACCTGTAGAAAGGGCACATTTGAGTGTAATATTTAATGAATCCCACTAACTGTCTTAGCAGGTCTTGTGGTAAAATAGGAGCGATATAAAGAGAGATGAATGAAAGGTGGGAGGCAGCTTTGATAGACAAATATGACCCCTTTCAGCAGAAATCACCTTATGCAATGCTGATCCATGATTGGACGAACATGACATGTTCTGGAAAAGAGATATTGGCCGGTTTTACGACAAAAAATGGCGGCTTTAGTCTTTCTCCATATCAATCAATGAACACTGGACTCCATGTAGGAGATGATGCTTCTAGTGTCCAAATGAATCGTCAAGTCATTGCAGATGCTACTGCTGTGCCGCTCTCAAATTGGGTGTTTGCTGACCAAACACACGAGGATCGCATCATGAAAGTCACAAAGGAACAAAAGGGAAGAGGAAGTCTTCAGTATGATGAGGCGCTCTCTAGAACAGATGGTTTATACACCTCTGAACCAAACATCATGCTCGCTCTTTGTTTCGCTGACTGTGTTCCGCTTTATTTTCTAGCGCCGCAATCTGGGCTGATTGGAACGGCTCATGCCGGCTGGAAAGGAACCGTCAAACAAATTGGCGCCAACATGGTTCATGCATGGGTTCGCCAAGAAGGCGCTGATGCCGATCATATACAAGTCGTCATTGGACCATCCATTGGCAGCTGCTGCTACATAGTAGATGATGTTGTCATAGATCAAGTGAAACAGCTTCCTTTTTCAACAGAGGATGTGTATTCCGAGATGTCACAAGGACAATACAAAATTGACTTAAAAACACTAAACAAAAACGTATTACTTCATGCAGGATTAAAAGAAGAAAACATACATGTCAGTTCGATGTGCACAAGTTGCAATGAGCAGCATTTCTTCTCACATCGGCGTGATCAAGGGAAAACAGGACGTATGATGTCTTTTGTCGGGTTTAAGGAGGCATAACTGCAATTGAATGTACGAGAGAATCTCAGACAAATAAATGAACAAATCAACGAAGCATGTAAAAGAGCAGGTAGACATCCAGACGATGTATCGGTTGTCGCTGTCACAAAATATGTCTCGATTGAACGAGCATTAGAAGCAAAGGATGCCGGAATTTTGCACTTTGGTGAAAATCGTGACCAAGGGTTACTTGAAAAACAGGCAGCTATAACCGATGAAAACATTAGCTGGCACTTCATCGGCAGTTTACAGACGCGAAAAGTGAAATCTGTCATTCAGACCATTGACTACTTACATTCGCTAGACAGAATGTCCCTTGCGAATGAAATTGAAAAAAGAGCGGATCACACGGTTCGCTGTTTTGTACAGGTGAACACATCACTTGAGGAGTCAAAACACGGCTTACAAAGCGAAGACGTGATTCCATTTGTCAAACAGCTCGCTGATTTCAAACATATTGAAATTGCTGGACTCATGACGATGGCTCCATTTACAGATGATCATACTGTGATACGAAACTGTTTTAAAACATTAAAAAGCCTTCAACAAGAGGTAAAACAACTGAACCAAGTAAATGCACCTTGTCAGCATTTATCGATGGGCATGTCAAACGATTTTGAAATCGCAATTGAAGAAGGTGCGACATTTGTTCGGATTGGCTCTTCACTTGTTGGAAATGAAACAGGAGGTGCGTGACATGAGCATAAAAAATAAGTTTAAAAGCTTCTTCACACTCGATGATGAAGAGTATGAGTACGAATATATTGATGAAGAAAGAGAACCAGCACAAGAAGAAAAAAACACAAAAGATAAAGCGGCATTTCAAGAGCGTCCTCAGGCAGGAAAACAAAATGTCGTCAGCTTGCAAAGCGTGCAAAAATCCTCTAAAGTGGTGTTAAGTGAGCCACGTGTTTATGCAGAGGCTCAAGAGATTGCAGATCATATTAAAAATCGGCGTGCAGTCGTCGTCAATTTGCAGCGCATTCAGCACGATCAAGCAAAGCGAATCATCGACTTCTTAAGCGGAACGGTTTATGCAATCGGTGGAGACATTCAGCGTATTGGCTCGAATATATTCCTCTGCACTCCTGATAATGTGGATGTATCTGGCACAATATCAGAGCTATTGACAGAGGAAGAACCTCAGAGGTGGTAAATCATAGTTATTCTAAATTTCATTTTTAATATTTTGGGTACGGTCTTAACGATTTACTCATTCGCGATCATTATTTACATCTTTATGTCATGGGTGCCATCTGCAAGAGAAACATCGATTGGCCGCTTCTTGACAAACATTTGCGAACCGTATTTAGAACCATTCCGTAAAATTATTCCGCCAATTGGCATGATTGACATCTCGCCGATTGTGGCATTGCTTGTGATTCGTTTCGCATCATCGTATGGACTACATGGTCTTTATAATATGATTGTACGATTCATGTAAACAGGCTGCCGGGCTTGGCATCTGCCAGGCTCTTTTACATAAAAGGGGAACAAAATGAGCGATATTTATCAACATTTCAGAAAAGACGAACAGCCATTTGTCGACCAAGTATTAGGCTGGAAAAACATCGCACTCGATCAATATCGAATGAAATTAACAGATTTTCTTGATCCGCGTGAGCAGTTCATTACCCAGTCCGTGATTCAGCATTCTGATGAACTCGGTCTCATGTTTTTTGGCGGTTATGAGGAAGCGGAGCGGAAAAGGGCTTTGATCTATCCTGACTATTTAGCACCGACCATACAGGAATTTGAACTGACTTATTTTCAGGTGAACTATGCGAAAAAGTTTATTTCGATAGAACACCCCAACCTTCTCGGTTCGCTCATTGGGACAGGCCTGAAGCGTCAAAAATTCGGTGATTTGTTGTTTTCAGAGGACAACGTGCAATTTATTTGTACAAGCGATGTTGCCGATTTTGTTCGGGCTCAGCTGACGCATGTCGGCAGAGCATCTGTTTCATTAGAGGAAATTAGCAAGGCAGATCTTCAGCCAGTCATCAGCAAAACCGATATCAAAGAAGATACGATTTCTTCACTGCGGCTTGACGCTGTATGTGCTGCTGTCAGCCGTCAGTCTCGGCAAAAAGCACAGCTTTTGGTCAAAAATGGTCTTGTCAAAGTCAACTGGAAAGTCACTGAAGACCCTTCCTTTACAATTGGTGAAGGTGATCAGCTCTCTGTCAGGGGATTTGGCCGCTTTAGCTTAAAAACAATTGATGGGAAGACAAAAAAAGATAAATTCAAAGTAACATTTGAGCTTCTGACATAACGAATTTGAATCTGGAGGTGGCAAGATTGCCATTAACACCTAATGATATTCATAATAAAACATTCACAAAAAGTTTTCGCGGCTATGACGAAGATGAAGTAAATGAGTTTTTAAGCCAAGTACGTAAAGATTACGAGATCGTACTTCGCAAAAAGAACGAGCTTGAAGACAAAGTCAACGAGCTTGATGAAAGACTAGGCCATTTTGCAACAATTGAAGAAACATTAAACAAATCCATTCTTGTGGCGCAAGAAGCAGCAGAAGACGTGAAGCGTCATTCTGATAAAGAAGCGAAATTGATCATTCGTGAAGCTGAGAAAAATGCAGACCGTATTATCAACGAAGCGTTATCAAAATCAAGAAAGATTGCTATGGAAATCGAAGAGCTCAAGAAACAGTCGAAAGTCTTTAGAACTCGTTTTCAAATGCTCATCGAAGCTCAGCTTGATCTTCTGAAAAATGATGATTGGGATCATTTGCTGGAATATGAAGTTGACGCTGTCTTTGACGAAAAAGAATAAGCGCATCATCTTGACATGACGTGCTCATGTTGCATATAATACCATCATAAATTAACAAGAGATAAACGTTTGAAAGGGACACTCGCAGCGGTTACATGCGTAATAAAGCGAATCAGGGACGGTGGAAGCCTGACATTACGAAACGCTGCAACGAGATCACCCCTTTAGTTCCTTTTCTGAAATGAATGAGTAAGAAAAGGCGTCAGATCACGTTACGATTTTAGAGTGGATAAGCGGCAATTTCAAAGCGCTTGTCTAAAAGGGTGGTACCGCGAGACAAGCCTTCTCGTCCCTTATGGGATGAGAGGGCTTTTTTTATTGTTTTTTAATACGAATTTGCATGTGGAGGAATAGGTATGAACTACAAAGACACCTTATTAATGCCAAAAACAGAATTCCCGATGAGAGGGAACTTGCCGAACAAAGAGCCTGAAATCCAAGAGGAGTGGGCAGAAAAAGACATCTATCAAATGGTTTTAGAGCGGACAAAAGGACGCCCGACCTTTATTTTGCATGATGGACCTCCATATGCGAATGGTGACATTCATATGGGGCACGCACTCAATAAAATCCTCAAAGATTTTATTGTCCGTTTTAAATCAATGAATGGATTCCATGCACCGTACGTACCGGGCTGGGATACACATGGCTTACCGATTGAAACAGCCCTTACGAAAAATAAAAAAGTCAAACGCAAAGAAATGTCGACAGCAGAATTCCGTAAACTATGTGAGGAGTATGCTTGGAAACAAATCGAAGGTCAGCGCAATCAGTTTAAACGTTTGGGCGTAAGAGCAGACTGGGACAATCCATATGTGACATTGAAGCCTGAATACGAAGCGCAGCAAATTCTTGTCTTTGGTGAAATGGCGAAAAGAGGCTATATTTACAAAGGTCTTAAGCCTGTTAACTGGTCTCCATCAAGTGAATCAGCACTTGCTGAAGCAGAAATTGAATACAAGGACAAACGTTCACCATCGATTTACGTATCATTTAAAGTGAAAGATGGCAAAGGCGTACTTGAAAACGGCGAGCAGTTCATCATCTGGACAACAACACCTTGGACACTTCCTGCAAACCTTGGCATTTGTGTACATCCAAACCTAGAGTACAGCGTGCTTCAAGTGGGTGCTGAGCGATTTGTCATCGCATCTGAGCTAGTTGAACAAGTGGCAAAAACACTTGGCTTTGAAGAGTACGAAGTTGTGAAAACCTTAAAAGGTAAAGAATTAGATAAGGTCGTTGCAGCACATCCAATTTACGATAGAGATTCTCTTGTGATGCTTGGCGATCACGTCACAACAGATGCAGGAACAGGCTGTGTTCACACAGCGCCAGGTCACGGGGAAGATGACTTTATCGTAAGTATGAAGTACGGTCTTGATGTGTTATGTCCAGTAGATGAAAAAGGTGTGATGACAGAAGAAGCACCTGGTTTTGAAGGACTATTCTACGAGGATGCCAATAAAGCCATCACAGAACAGCTTGAAGCAAAAGGCGCATTGAAAAAGCTCGACTTCATCACGCACTCCTATCCGCATGACTGGAGAACGAAAAAACCAACAATTTATCGTGCAACTGCTCAGTGGTTTGCTTCCATTAAAGATTTCAGAGAAGCGCTATTAGATAATATTAAAGAAACGAAATGGGTTCCAGCTTGGGGCGAAACGCGCCTGTTCAATATGGTACGTGACAGAGGTGACTGGTGCATTTCAAGACAGCGTGTATGGGGCGTTCCAATCCCAGTCTTCTATGCTGAAAATGGTGAGCCAATCATCACAGATGAAACGATTCAGCACGTCTCTCAATTATTTAGAGAACATGGCTCGAATATTTGGTTTGAAAAAGAAGCAAAAGAATTATTGCCTGAAGGCTTTACACATCCAGGCAGCCCGAATGGTGAATTTACAAAAGAGCAAGATATCATGGATGTATGGTTTGATTCTGGTTCTTCTCACCAAGCGGTATTAGAAGAACGAGATGACCTTGTTCGTCCGGCAGACCTTTACCTTGAAGGTTCTGATCAATATCGCGGCTGGTTTAACTCATCTTTATCTACAGCAGTTGCTGTCACTGGAAAAGCGCCATATAAAGGTGTTCTCAGCCATGGCTTTACGCTTGATAAAGAAGGGCGCAAGATGAGTAAATCATTAGGCAATACGATTGATCCGACGAAAGTGGCGAAGCAGCTTGGTGCGGAGATTCTTAGACTTTGGGTATCTTCTGTCAACTATCAAGCCGATCATCCAGTGTCTGACGACATTTTAAAACAAGTCGCAGAAGTTTATCGTAAAATCCGTAACACGTTCCGCTTCTTGCATGGTAACCTGTTTGACTTTGATCCAGCAGTCAATGCAGTACCGGTCGAAGAGCTTCGCGAAGTGGATCAATATATCTTAATCAAATTAAACAAATTGATTGATAAAGTGAAAAAAGCTTATGATGATTACGAATTTGCGGTTGTCTATCATGCCATCCACAACTTCTGTACGATTGAGCTTAGCTCTTTCTATCTCGATTTTGCAAAAGATGTGGTATACATTGAGCATGCGGATCATCTAGACCGCCGCAGCATGCAGACGGTCTTCTACGAAACATTAATGGCGTTAGTGAAGCTAACAGCACCAATTCTTCCGCATACAGCAGATGAACTATGGAGCCACTTAAGCTTTGTTGAAGAGCCAAGTGTTCAGTTAACAGATATGCCAGAAGGTGTAGCTGTTCCTCAAGCAGAAGCGACGGAAGTGAAGTTTGACCGCTTTATGGAAGTACGTGACGATGTGCTAAAAGCGCTGGAAATTGCGCGTAATGAGAAAGTCATCGGACGTTCACTTGAAGCGAGTGTGACCCTTTATGCAACAGAGGAAGTGAAAAACCTTCTTGCATCCATTAAAGAAGATGTGAAGCAGCTGTTTATCATTTCTGAGTTAACAGTAGAAGATGAGAAGCATGCAGACGCATCAGCGCCTGAATACACATCAGGACGTATTGTTGTTCAAAAAGCAGAAGGCGAACTGTGCGAACGTTCCCGCATTATTTCAAAAGATGTTGGCGCAAATCCAAAATACCCAACATTGTCACTCAAAAATGCTGAAATTGTGGAGAAATATTACCAGAATTAACAGCACGATATCACCAACTAGCGCCCCGCATATAGCGGGGCGTTTTTGATATAGAGAAAATGACAGCGTTTAGAACGAAAGGAAAAATCTTATGGCTTTAAAGTGAACAGGCGGGGCAACAATATGATTATCACGACAGGGCAGGAGTTGAAACAGCGACATGAATGGCGATCTAGAGACGATTTACATGGAACTCCTTCAAATGAGAGAAGAACTGCAATCGAAACTGTTTGAATATGCATCATTGCGTTCACCCGCTGAACATGTCACTTTTGATCAAGCAAAAACGACCACGCTTCTTTATCACATCAAAGAAGAACTGCAAGATGTTTCGCTCGCGATTGCAAAAATTGAACAAGGAACTTATGGCATATGTGAGGCGACAGGGCATACAATGCCCATTGAACAAATGAGTATTCTTCCGACAGCTCGTACGACTGACGACTTTTTATATCATAAGCAATACGAGAAAAAAGCATTCACCCCTTATCCTCACGAATCAAACGATTCTCATTTTGAAGCCTTCCACATGTAGGGAGGTTTTTGTCTGTCAACTAAAGTTTCTTTACTCCTTCCTGTTTTCTTGATAAAATGCATAAAGACCAAAGTATGAAGATGGAGGAACGTGTGTGTTCTATTACATAATCGCATTCGTGATAATTTGTTTAGATCAATTAACAAAATGGCTCATTGTCAAACATATGATGCTCGGTGATTCTATTTCTGTGATTGATGGCTTCTTTTACATCACATCCCACCGAAATTCAGGAGCCGCATGGGGGATTCTCCAAGGACAAATGTGGTTTTTCTATGTGATCACACTCGTTGTTATTGCAGGAATTGTTTATTATTTGCAAAAACATGGACAAAAGGACAAGCTACTTGGCGTAGCGCTTGCCTTAATGCTTGGCGGAGCGATTGGAAACTTTATTGACCGTATTTTCCGTCAAGAAGTGGTTGATTTTGCTCATTTCGTATTTGGGGATTATCATTATCCAATCTTTAATATCGCAGATTCCTCTCTATGTGTGGGGGTCATTCTGCTCTTTATTCAAATGCTGTTAGATGGAAAGAAAAATAAGGAGTCAACTACATGAATCAAGTAAACATTGCCGTTTCAGAAGAACAAACGAGTGAACGGCTTGATAAATTTTTAAGCACAACTGAACCAGAATGGTCAAGAACCCAAGTCCAGCAGTGGGTGAAAGATGGGCTCATCGAAGTAAATGGAAAACAAGTGAAGGCCAATTATAAAGTACAAGCTGGAGATCAAATCAAAGTAGAGATTCCAGATCCAGAAGCACTAGATGTAGAAGCGGAATCAATGGATCTTGATATTTATTATGAGGATGAAGATGTACTAGTGGTCAATAAACCAAGAGGAATGGTCGTTCATCCAGCACCAGGACATGTGACAGGTACTCTTGTTAATGGCCTCATGGCTCATTGCAATGATTTGTCAGGCATTAATGGTGTGATGAGACCAGGAATTGTCCACCGGATTGATAAAGATACGTCAGGGCTTTTAATGGTCGCAAAAAATGATATGGCGCATGAATCACTCGTCAATCAGCTGGTGGCGAAAACGGTCACTAGAAAATACACAGCCGTTGTTCATGGTATCATTCAGCATGATACTGGAACGATTGATGCACCAATTGGTCGAGACAAAAAAGATCGCCAAAGCATGACGGTCACAAAAGAAAATGCAAAGCAGGCAGTCACTCATTTTGATGTGATGGAGCGCTTTAAAGACTTTACCGTTGTAGAATGCCGCCTTGAAACAGGAAGAACCCACCAAATTCGTGTTCATATGAAATACATTGGTTATCCTCTTGCCGGAGATCCAAAATACGGCCCGAGAAAAACGGTTGATTTCAATGGACAACTGCTGCATGCAGGCGTGTTAGGATTTGATCATCCTAGAACAGGAGAATATATGGAGTTTACAGCTCCAATTCCAGCTGATATGCGGGGCTTTATCGATTCATTAAGAAATAACGATTGACAGGCCGTTCTTTTTTTGAAATAATAAACGAAGAAATTGAGATTCTTTAAAACAGTCCAGAGAGGCTGAGAAGGATAACGGATCAATTTGTGCACGAGTATGCACAAATGAGCGCCCCTCTCTGCCCTTTGCAGAAGGGGCTTTTTATTTGTCAAAAAGAGGTGTAAAAGATGGAACAAAAAGCAGTCATTCTTGATGAACAAGCGATAAGACGAGCGCTTACCCGTATTGCACATGAAATGATTGAGCGCAACAAAGGGATGAAGGATGTCATCCTAGCCGGGATCAAGACAAGAGGTATTCATCTTGCAAAGCGCCTTGCAGAGCGCATCGAGCAAATTGAAGGAAACCCAGTGACTGTGGGTGAACTTGATATTACGCTATACCGTGATGACCTGACAAAAAAGACAGAGAACCAAGACCCGCTTGTCAAGGGTGCAGACATCCCAGCTGACATTAATGACAAAACACTCATTGTCGTTGATGATGTGCTGTTCACAGGTAGAACCGTCAGAGCGGCTATGGATGCGCTTGTGGATGTAGGAAGACCATCTTCCATTCAGCTAGCTGTTCTAGTCGACCGGGGACACCGGGAGCTGCCGATTCGGGCAGATTATATCGGGAAAAACATCCCGACATCAAAAGCAGAGACAGTCATGGTTCAGCTCAATGAAGTAGATCAAAACGACCTTGTCGCTATATATGAAAAATAACCTTTTTAAATGCATTCCAGAGAGTTTGCAAAGAGGGCAATAACAGAGACACCGAGCACACGACTAAAGTGACGTGTACGGTTTTTCTAGGCCTCTTTGCGCATACTCGCAAAGAGGCTTTTTTAATGAAAAAGGACACATCTAGGAGGAAAATCATGAGTCAGCAAAAAGCCAATTTAGGCATTCGAGATATCCCAAAACCGTTCACATGGCTGTCACTCAGCCTGCAGCACTTGTTTGCCATGTTTGGTGCAACCATTCTTGTACCAAAGATCATTGATATGAGCCCAGCCGTTGCGCTCATCTCAAGCGGGGTTGGAACCATTGTGTACTTAATCATCACAAGAGGGCAGATTCCGGCGTATCTTGGATCGTCCTTTGCCTTTATCGCCCCTATCTTGAATGTAAAAGCCACCGGCGGCCCTGGAGCCGCAATGGTAGGTGCCTTTATGGCTGGTGTGGCATATGCACTCATCGCATTATTTATCAAATGGCTTGGCACAGGCTGGCTAATGAAGCTTCTGCCGCCTGTCGTTGTAGGACCCGTCATTATGGTCATCGGACTCGGACTCGCTGGAACAGCTGTTAACATGGCGATGTACGTGGATCCGAATGCAAAGGAGCTTGTTTACAGCCTGAAGCACTTAATGGTTGCAGGCTTCACACTCGCTGTCACCATTATTAGTATGATCTTCCTAAGAGGATTCCTTAGCTTGATTCCAGTCTTAATCGGCATTATCAGCGGCTACCTCTTTGCCTTAACACAAGGCATTGTGAACTTCCAGCCGGTCATTGCTGCAAAATGGTTTGCTGTACCAGACTTTGTTGTACCATTTGTCGACTATACTCCTGCTGTGACCTTAAGCATACTCACAGTGATGGTGCCAGTTGCCTTTGTGACCATGTCTGAGCACATCGGCCATCAAGTCGTGTTAAGCAAAGTTGTTGGACAAGATTTTATTAAAAAACCAGGTCTTCATCGCTCCATTTTAGGAGACAGTGCGGCGACAATCTTCGCTTCACTCATCGGCGGACCTCCAACAACGACTTATGGAGAGAACATTGGTGTCCTTGCGATCACAAGAGTGTTCAGTATCTTCGTTATCGGCGGAGCAGCGGTGTTTGCGATCTGCTTCGGCTTTGTTGGGAAAATTTCAGCATTAATCAGTACAGTACCATCCGCGGTTATGGGGGGCGTTTCGTTCCTGCTCTTTGGAATCATAGCCTCAAGCGGACTGCGAATCCTGATTGATCATAAAGTGAATTTTGAAGAAAAGCGCAATCTCATTATCGCATCAGTCATCTTAGTCATTGGAATTGGCGGGGCATTCATTGAGGTGAAACAAATCAATCTGACGCTGTCAGGAATGGCACTCGCTGCCATTACTGGCGTCCTGCTAAACCTGATTCTGCCGCATCAAAAGGCAGAAGATGATGAGTCAAATGAATCGAATACCGAAAACCTTTTAAAAGAAGTCCAGTGAGGCTGACAAGGGTTCTAAACGGAGCAGAACGTGCGAAAGCACCCCTGCTTCTTTTGGAGAACCCTAAGCTGCCGAGGCTTAGGGTTTTTTTGAACCTGAAAGTGATGAAAAACTAGAGGGGGCAGAAAAAATGAATGATTTATCGACAATGAGCAGCTTGTCAAAGGAAGAAATTTTACAGCTGATTGAAGAAGCATGTGCATTGAAAAAAGGGAAACAGGAACATGGTTTAGCAGGTGAGTTTGTAGCGAACCTCTTCTTTGAACCAAGTACAAGAACGCGTTTTAGCTTTGAGGTGGCAGAGAAGAAACTTGGAATGAATGTGCTGAACCTAGACGCAGCAAGTACCTCTGTTCAAAAGGGAGAGACCCTTTACGATACAGTGAAAACACTTGAATCCATCGGAGTTAAGGCATGTGTCATCAGAGACAGTACAGACGAATATTACAAAGAGCTGATTGGGAAGGTCGGGATTCCAATCATTAATGCGGGAGATGGCTGCGGTCAGCATCCTACCCAATCATTGCTGGACTTGATGACGATTTATGAAGAGTTTGGCGGTTTTGAAGGCTTAACGATCTCGATTCATGGTGATATCAAACATAGCAGGGTGGCAAGGTCCAATGCTGAAGTCCTCGCAAGACTAGGAGCGACAGTGCTCTTTTCAGGACCAGCTTCTTTCCAAGATGAACAAAACCCTCATGGAACGTATGTCGAAGTGGACGAAGCCATGAAGCGGTCTGACGTGGTGATGCTGCTGAGAATTCAGCATGAAAGGCACTCAGAAAAGATGGGCAATGAGGGTTACTTATCGACTTATGGATTAACAGTAGACAGGGCAAGCAAAATGAAAGAAAGAGCGATTATTATGCATCCAGCACCAGTAAATAGAGGTGTTGAAATAGATGATTCATTAGTAGAGTCAAAACAGTCAAGGATTTTCAAACAAATGGAAAATGGTGTGTATATCCGAATGGCTGTGTTAAAAAGGGCTTTTCAAAATAGCAGACTACATCAAAAAGGGAGAGATTCTGTCTATGTCATATCTCATTAAAAACGGTTTTATCTTATCAAGCACAGGGGAAAGAGTGCAGCAGGATATTAGGGTAGAAGGAAAAGTGATTCAAGCAATGGGTCACTTAGAAAGAGAAGACGGAGAAGAAGTCATTGATGCAGCAGGGCTATTTGTATCACCAGGTTTGATTGATCTGCATGTGCATTTAAGAGAGCCAGGCGGCGAGAAAAAAGAAACCATTGAAACAGGTTCTAAGGCAGCAGCAAGAGGCGGGTATACGACCATTGCAGCAATGCCGAATACACGACCAGTTCCAGATACAAAAGAACAAATGGAATGGCTGATGAATCGAATCAAAGAGACCTCCTCTGTAAGAGTACTGCCATACGCTTCCATCACGACGAGACAAATTGGCGAAGAGATGACGGATTTTGCAGCGTTAAAAGAAGCGGGCGCATTTGCCTTTACGGATGACGGTGTTGGTATTCAAACCGCAGGCATGATGTACGAAGCAATGAAAAAGGCAGCAAGCCTTGATCAAGCCATAGTGGCGCACTGTGAAGATAACTCACTCATTTATGGAGGATGCGTTCATGAAGGAGACTTTTCAAAAGCAAATGGGTTAAACGGGATACCGTCAATTTGTGAATCGGTGCATATTGCAAGAGATGTCCTCTTAGCAGAAGCAGCGAATTGTCATTATCATGTATGTCATATCAGTACAAAGGAATCCGTCCGAGTGGTACGCGATGCAAAAAAAGCAGGCATTCGTGTGACGGCTGAGGTCTCTCCACATCACCTGCTCTTATGTGATACAGACATCCCAGGTCTTGACACAAACTATAAAATGAATCCGCCGCTCAGAGGAGCAGAAGATCGCGAGGCACTGATCGAGGGGCTTTTAGATGGCACGATTGATTTTATCGCCACAGACCATGCACCGCATACAGAAGAAGAAAAGAACGAAACGATGCAGAGGGCACCTTTTGGGATTGTTGGACTTGAAACAGCGTTCCCGCTTCTGTACACACGTTTTGTGAAAACAGGGGAATGGACATTAAAAGAACTTGTTGATTATATGACCATCAAACCAGCAGAAGCCTTTGCTCTTCCATACGGAAAGCTGGAAGAAGGTCAAATCGCTGATATCACACTGATTGATTTAAACAAAGAAATGGCAATTGACAAAAAAAGCTTCTTATCTAAAGGACAAAATACACCGTTTGACAAATTGACTGTATCAGGATGGCCGGTCATGACACTTGCATCTGGGAAAGTCGTTTATGAAGAGGGGAGACTAGTAAAATGAAGAGACGCTTAGTGCTAGAAAACGGAACAGTATTCGAAGGAACAGGCTTTGGTAGCTTAGAACCGTCAGTCGGAGAAGTCGTCTTTAACACAGGGATGACAGGCTATCAAGAGATTTTGTCTGACCCGTCGTACTGCGGACAAATTGTCACACTCACTTACCCGCTGATCGGCAACTACGGCATTAACCGTGATGATTTTGAATCGATCACACCGTTTGTGAAAGGGCTGATCGTGAAAGAGCTTTGTGAAAAGCCTTCAAACTGGCGCTCTTCATACTCACTTGATGAGTATTTAAAAATGAAAAATATCCCGGGTCTTAGCGGCATTGATACACGCAAGCTCACGCGCATGATTCGAAGTGCAGGTACATTAAGAGGAGCTTTTGCAGGACCGGATGAACAAGTAGAAGACGTTGTGAGCCGCCTTCAAACAATGCAGCTGCCAACAGATCAAGTAAGCCAAGTATCTGTGAAAAATGCGTATCCAAGTCCAGGAAGAGGCAAAAGAATTGTGCTTGTCGATTTCGGCATGAAGCATGGCATTTTGCGCGAACTCAATAAGCGAGATTGTGATGTCATTGTGGTGCCATACAATATCACGGCAGATGAAGTATTACAGTTAAAACCAGATGGCATCATGCTGTCAAACGGACCTGGGGATCCAGTCGATGTGCCAGAAGCGGTTGAAATGATTCAGCAGCTGATTGGAAAAGTGCCACTCTTTGGTATCTGCCTAGGACACCAGTTATTCGCGCTTGCGTGCGGCGCAAGTACAGAAAAAATGAAATTTGGGCATAGAGGATCCAATCATCCAGTCAAAGAACTAGCAACTGGCAAGGTAACTCTGACGTCTCAAAACCACGGTTACACGGTTAGCGCCATTAATGAAGACGTGCTTGAAGTCACACATATTGCGCTAAATGACAACACCATTGAAGGATTAAAACATAAAGAAGCACCAGCATTCACTGTTCAGTATCACCCAGAAGCATCACCGGGTCCAGAAGATGCGAACTACTTATTTGACGAGTTCATGGACATGATTCATACAACTGAGAAAGAAGGGGAAGAAGTATGCCAAAACGCGTAGATATCAAAAAGATTTTAGTGATCGGTTCAGGTCCAATCATCATCGGTCAGGCAGCGGAGTTTGACTATGCAGGCACACAGGCTTGTTTAGCGCTAAAAGAAGAGGGCTATGAAGTCGTTCTTGTGAACTCTAACCCTGCGACGATCATGACAGATACAGAAATGGCCGATAAGGTATACATCGAACCACTGACACCAGAATTTTTAACACGAATCATTCGAAAAGAACGTCCTGATGCGATTCTGCCAACACTTGGCGGACAAACTGGATTGAACCTTGCTGTTGAATTATCAGATCTTGGTGTACTCGCTGAATGCGGTGTTGAAGTACTAGGCACCAAGCTGTCAGCTATTCAAAAAGCAGAGGACAGAGATTTATTCCGTAATCTAATGAATGAATTAAATGAACCTGTACCAGAAAGTGAAATCATCCATAACCTTGAAGAAGCGATGGCATTCACAGATCAAATCGGTTTCCCAGTCATTGTTAGACCAGCCTATACACTAGGCGGAACAGGCGGCGGAATTTGTACAAATGAGCAAGAATTAAAAGAAATCGTCGAGAATGGACTGAAGTTAAGTCCGGTGACACAATGTTTGCTTGAAAAAAGTATCGCAGGCTTTAAAGAAATTGAATATGAGGTCATGCGTGACAGCGGAGATCATGCCATTGTGGTTTGTAACATGGAAAACTTTGATCCTGTCGGCATCCACACAGGTGACAGTATCGTTGTGGCACCAAGTCAAACGCTAAGTGATCGTGAATATCAGCTGCTTCGTAATGTGTCACTCAAGCTGATTCGTGCACTTGGCATTGAAGGCGGATGTAACGTACAGCTGGCGATTGATCCAGACAGCTTCCAATACTATATTATCGAAGTAAACCCGCGCGTGAGTCGTTCTTCTGCTCTTGCGTCTAAAGCAACTGGATATCCAATTGCAAAACTTGCAGCGAAAATCGCAGTTGGCCTAACACTTGATGAAATGATGAACCCTGTCACAGGTAAAACATATGCAGCGTTCGAGCCAGCACTTGACTATATTGTTTCAAAAATCCCGCGCTGGCCGTTCGATAAATTTGAATCTGCCAACAGACGACTTGGAACACAAATGAAAGCAACGGGTGAAGTCATGGCGATTGGCCGCACATTAGAAGAGTCTCTTTTAAAGGCTGTTCGTTCACTTGAAGCGGATGTGCATCACATTGAATTAAAAGACGAAGCGGACATTACAAACGAAGTGCTTGAAAAGCGGATTATCAAAGCAGGAGATGAACGTCTGTTTTATATCGCTGAGGCGCTAAGAAGAGGCTATACTGTCGAACAGATTCATGAATTCTCGAAAATTGATTACTTCTTCCTCCATAAACTGGAAGGCATCATCGCTTTTGAAAAGACACTAAAAGAAAACAAAGGCAATGTAGACGTTTTAAAAGAAGCGAAAGAAAAAGGTTTCTCAGATATTTATATTAGCCGCGAATGGAATATGAATGAGGCAGATGTCTATAACCTAAGAACAGAAGCAGGCATCGTTCCTGTGTATAAGATGGTGGACACATGTGCGGCAGAATTTGAATCAGAAACACCGTATTTCTACAGCACATATGAAGATGAAAATGAATCCGAACGAACAGAGAAGAAAAGTGTCATCGTGCTAGGCTCAGGTCCAATCAGAATCGGACAAGGAGTAGAATTCGATTATGCGACCGTTCATTCAGTGTGGGCAATCAAACAAGCAGGCTATGAAGCCATTATTATTAACAACAACCCTGAAACCGTCTCAACAGACTTTAGTATTTCAGATAAGCTCTACTTTGAACCACTCACTGTAGAAGATGTGATGCACATCATCGACCTTGAACAACCAGAAGGTGTCGTTGTTCAGTTTGGCGGACAAACAGCGATTAACTTAGCAGATGAATTATCAAATAGAGGGGTTAAGATACTTGGAACATCGCTTGAAGACCTTGACCGCGCGGAAAACCGTGACAAGTTTGAACAAACATTAGAAACTCTCGGCGTGCCGCAGCCAAAAGGTAAGACAGCAACGTCTGTGCCAGAGGCAGTAGCGATTGCGAATCAAATCGGTTACCCCGTGCTTGTCCGTCCTTCCTATGTATTAGGCGGCCGTGCAATGGAAATTGTGTATCAAGAAGCTGAGCTCCTTCACTACATGGAGAATGCGGTGAAAGTCAATCCGCAGCACCCAGTCCTCATTGACAAGTATTTGACAGGAAAAGAAATTGAAGTAGATGCTGTGTCTGACGGAGAAACGGTTGTCATACCAGGCATTATGGAACACATTGAAAGAGCCGGAGTTCACTCTGGAGACTCGATTGCGGTCTACCCTCCGCAAACTTTGTCTGAGGACATCAAAGCGAAAATCGCAGAATACACGATTAAACTCGCAAAAGGCCTTAACATCATTGGGCTTTTGAACATTCAATTTGTGCTATCAAAAGGTGAAGTGTATGTACTTGAAGTGAATCCGCGTTCAAGCCGGACTGTCCCATTCTTAAGTAAAATTACAGGCATTCCAATGGCGAACTTAGCTACAAAGGTTATTTTAGGAGAAAAACTGAAAAACTATGGCTACCAAGAAGGGCTTCATGTTGAGCAAGAAGGCGTATATGTGAAAGTTCCAGTCTTCTCTTTTGCAAAACTAAGAAGAGTAGATATTACACTAGGGCCTGAAATGAAATCAACAGGTGAAGTCATGGGGAAAGATGTCACAATCGAAAAAGCCCTCTACAAAGGGTTGATTGCATCAGGCATTCAAATTCCAAAAGACGGAACGGTGCTCCTGACAGTGGCTGATAAAGATAAAGAAGAAGGACTTGAGATTGCAAGAAGATTCCATTCCATCGGCTATCATATTTTAGCAACAGAAGGAACAGCGAATTACTTAAAACAAGCCTCTATTCCATCAAGTGTTGTCGGCAAAATAGGAGAAGAAGGAAAGAATCTGCTGGATGTCATTCGAAATGGTGAAGCCCAATTTGTCATCAACACCTTAACAAAAGGAAAACAGCCGGCAAGAGACGGCTTTAGAATTAGACGTGAATCTGTTGAAAATGGTGTCGCTTGCTTAACGTCACTAGATACAGCGGAAGCGATTTTAAGAGTGCTAGAGAGCATGACATTTAGAGCAGATGAAATGCCAGAAGTGAAAACGAATGCTGAGGTGACAGTAACGATATGAAAAAAGCATACTTGACGGTCGTCTCAAACCGAGAGATCGCTGATCATATTTACGAAATGACATTAAAAGGTGATCTTGTTGAATCCTTTCAAACAGCTGGACAGTTTCTTCATATAAAGGTCAGTGAATCCATGACACCGCTGCTGAGAAGACCGATCAGTATTGCCAACATTCATGCCGAAAAGCAAGAAGCAACCATCATTTACCGCGCAGAGGGAGAGGGCACAAAGCTCCTTTCCCAAAAGCGGGCGGGAGAGTCAGTCGATGTTTTAGGACCGCTTGGAAACGGCTATGACCCTTCAGTCGTTCAGGCCGGACAGACCGCATTATTAGTCGGTGGAGGAATCGGTGTGCCTCCGTTATATGAACTGTCTAAGCGGTTAACGAAAAAAGGCGTCATCGTAAAACATGTTCTCGGTTTTCAATCGAAAAAGGATGTATTTTATGAGGAGAAGTTTCAAGCACTCGGAGATACGTTTATCGCAACCGTTGATGGGACATATGGTTCGAAAGGTTTCGTGACAAATGTCATTGAAGAGAATGAGCTGGACTTTGATGTCTTGCTTTCCTGTGGACCGACACCTATGTTAAAAGCACTAAAAGACTCTTATCCCGATAAGCCTGTTTATATTTCAATGGAAGAACGAATGGGCTGCGGAATCGGTGCATGCTTTGCTTGTGTCTGTCATACCGATCAGCACGAGAAACCGTACGTTAAAGTTTGTCTGGATGGACCTGTTTTTAAAGCGGAGGAGGTGGCGCTATCATGCTAAACATCGAATTACCCGGCTTATCTTTAAAAAATCCAATCATTCCTGCATCAGGCTGTTTTGGATTTGGAAAAGAATTCGCATCATTATATGACCTTTCCTTGCTGGGCGGCATCATGATTAAAGCCACGACCCTTGAAACGAGATTTGGCAACCCGACACCGAGGGTAGCTGAGACAGGAGCCGGTATGCTGAATGCGATTGGTCTCCAAAATCCAGGTCTAAAAGGCGTGCTTGAACATGAATTACCTTGGCTTGAGCAGTTCGATACCCCTATTATTGCCAATGTTGCTGGATCACAAGTTGATGATTATGTTGAAGTAGCAAAGCAAATTAGTCAAGCAAGCAATGTTCACGCCCTTGAACTGAATATCTCGTGTCCGAATGTGAAAACAGGCGGAATTGCCTTTGGGACCGATCCAGAAATGGCGGCCACATTGACAAAAGCCGTCAAGGAAGTTTCCTCCGTTCCTGTTTATGTGAAGCTGTCACCTAATGTAGCCAATATCGTTGAGATTGCTAAAGCGATTGAATCGGCTGGAGCGGATGGACTCACCATGATCAATACCTTGATTGGGATGCGTTTAGATTTAAAAACAGGCAAACCCATTCTTGCCAATAAAACAGGCGGATTATCAGGTCCTGCTGTAAAACCTGTTGCCATCCGAATGGTGCATGAGGTCAGTCAGGCCGTTTCTATTCCGATTATTGGGATGGGCGGGGTGCAAAGCGCTGAAGATGTACTTGAATTTTTACTAGCTGGCGCAAGTGCGGTAGCTGTTGGGACAGCCAATTTTGTGAACCCATTTATTTGCCCGGAAATCATTGATGAACTGCCGAATGTGTTAGCGGCTTATGGGTATTCATCTGTAGAGGAATGCATCGGAAGGAGCTGGAAACATGAAGCACTTGCCCATCATCGCGCTTGATTTTCCATCAGGACAGGAGGCGCACGCCTTTTTAGATCGTTTTGAAGGCACTCCATTATTCGTAAAGGTTGGCATGGAGCTGTTTTACCAAGAAGGTCCTGCCATTATTGACGCACTGAAAGAAAAAAATTGCCGTATTTTCCTTGATCTGAAGCTTCATGACATTCCAACAACCGTGCAAAAAGCGATGAACAGGCTTGCTGCACTTGGTGTTGATTTGGTGAATGTGCATGCAGCCGGCGGGAAAAGAATGATGCAGGCGGCCGTAGAGGGGCTTGAAAGCGGAACCCCTGCCGGCCAAAATCGCCCGGGCATCATTGCAGTGACCCAGCTGACAAGCACGTCAGAAGATATGATGAAAAAAGAATTACTAATTGACCGCCCATTGCAAGAGGCTGTGCTTCATTATGGACAATTGGCATATGAAAGTGGACTTGATGGTGTGGTGTGCTCTGTTCATGAATCAAAACAGCTTCATGAACAAATCTCTCCCTCCTTTCTCACTGTCACACCAGGAATTCGCTTACCAAATGATCAAACGGATGACCAAAAGCGTGTGGCGACACCTGCCTTTGCCAAAGAGCAGGGTGTTTCACAGATTGTTGTGGGAAGATCGATCACAAAAGCCACAAACCCAGTGGAAGCTTATCAACAAATTTTGAAAGAGTGGGAGTGACTGCCGGATGAAAACGAAAATTGCGAAGCATTTATTACAAATCAAAGCTGTCTCTTTAAAACCAGACGAACCATTTACATGGGCGAGCGGTATCAAATCACCGATTTACTGTGACAATCGCCTCACCTTGTCTTATCCTGAGGTCAGAGGAGACATTGCGGAAGGTTTAAAAGACTTGATTCTCACTCATTTTGAAGAAGCGGACGTTGTCGCAGGTACAGCTACAGCCGGCATTCCTCATGCGGCATTAGCAGCTGATCGTCTGAATGTACCGATGTGTTATGTAAGAAGTAAACCAAAAGCACACGGAAAAGGAAATCAAATTGAAGGAGCCGTATCACCTGGACAAAAGGTGGTTGTCGTAGAAGACCTCATCTCAACTGGAGGCAGCGTTCTTGAAGTTGTGGCTGCGCTAGAAGAAGAAGGCTGTGACGTACTCGGAGTTGTTGCGATCTTCACTTATGGACTGCCAAAAGCAGCTGCGGCTTTTCAAGAGAAAAACATTCCCTATGTCACGCTGACAGACTATGACACACTGACAGAAGTGGCACTTGAGCTAAAAGCAATTGAGCCTTCTGCTATGAATAAACTAAAACGCTGGAGACAGGATCCTTCGTCTGAATCTTGGATGGAAGAAACGGTCTAAAAAGCTTGTCTTGTTTTAAAAAAGCTGTGCTGCGCTGCACAGCTTTTTATTTGGTTAAAAATAGTAAAATAGACTCAAATTTAAATAAAAACTAATCCTATCAATAAAGTCGGGTTGACTTTTGTTTGAATTGTGTTAATATTTAATACAAATTAAAACTCTTATCCAGAGAGGTGGAGGGACTGGCCCGATGAAGCCCGGCAACCTGCGATTTGCAAGGTGCTACTTCCTGCAAAATGATTCTATTTTGAAAGATAAGGAAATCGTGAGCTTCCTCATCTTTCTTTCGGACTGAAAGAAAGTTTTTTTATTTTAACGGTGAGGAGGAAGAGGAGATGGAACTGAAACAAAACCAGGATGAGGACTTAGTGAAGCATATGCAAGAGCTGATTGGGGATATGAAATTCGGTTCAATTACGTTGATCGTTCAGGACGGTCAAGTGATTCAAGTGGAAAAAAATGAAAAAATCAGATTAAAGTAGTGCGGAGAATAGCAATAGAAGCAGTACTCCGGAAGGGGAGAAACAATGTTAACTTATGAAAATTGGCAAGAGCCGTCCATTACATTTCAAGAGGACGATTTGTATAAAGGGGCCCTATCTGTGCTGAAATGGGCGTACGGCCACTATGGTGATCAGCTCGTTTATGCATGCAGTTTTGGCATTGAAGGCATTGTCCTGATCGATCTTATTGCGAAAGTAAAAAAAGATGCAAGAATTGTCTTTTTAGATACAGGTCTGCATTTCAAGGAAACATACGACACCATTGATGCAGTGAAGGAAAGATATCCTGGGCTAGACATCGTGCTGAAAACACCTGAGCTGACGGTGGAAGAGCAGAATGAGCAGCATGGTGATAAATTATGGGAAACGAATCCTCAAAGCTGCTGCCATATGAGAAAGGTCATTCCATTGCAAGAGGCACTATCTGGCTATCCGGCATGGCTGTCTGGTTTAAGAAGAGAGCAGTCGCCTAAACGAGCAGGTACGAACTTCTTAAATAAGGATGAAAAATTCCAATCAGTCAAAGTATGTCCGCTCATCCACTGGACGTGGAAGGACATATGGAGATATGCGTCTAGAGAGGATCTTACTTATAATCCGCTGCATGACCAAGGATATCCAAGCATCGGGTGTGCACCTTGTACACAGCCGGCATTTACTGCTGATGATTTGCGTTCTGGAAGATGGTCAGGGACAGCAAAGACTGAGTGCGGATTACATGAGTAAGGGAGCATAATGTATGGAAATCGCCGCAATTTTATTTAGCTTATTCTTTGCTTTAAATATTGGCGCAAGCGGAGCAGCCGCTTCGATGGGCATCGCATATGGTTCAGGTGCGATCAAAAAGCCAATATACGCGCTCAGCGTTTGTGCAGTTGGAATATTAGCAGGTTCAGTGATTGGCGGCGGTGAGGTCGTCAAAACGATTAGCTCCGGGATTATGCCGGAATCTGTCATCACACTTGAAATTGTGTGTATCATCATTGGCTCGGCCGCATTATCACTTTTCATAGCGAACCTCTTGGCCATTCCTTTATCCACAAGTGAGGTCACAGTAGGAGCTGTGGTCGGTGTGGCAGCCGCATATAAAGTGCTGTATGTGAAATCGATCTTAGTCATTGTCTCTTTTTGGGTGATTATTCCGATTGTTGCCTTTGTTTTTACCTTTGTTGTTGTCAAAATCATCAGATTGTTCCCTAAACGAACATTATCCAAAAAAGGTACATTGATCTTATCTGTTGTTTTGATTATCAGTGGGTTTTTAGAAGCATTTTCAGCCGGAATGAACAATGTCGCCAATGCGGTCGGCCCGCTTGTCGCGTCAGGTGTTTTAACAGTCGGGCAAGGAACCCTTTACGGCGGAATCTTTGTGGCCATTGGGGCGCTGCTTCTAGGAAGAAGGGTACTAGAAACAAACGGAAAGAAAATTACACGCTATCAAACGGGTGAAGGCATTCTATTATCGAGCACCGGTGCAGGACTTGTCATCGTCAGCTCTATATTCGGACTCCCTGTTCCCCTTACTCAAATTACCTCCTCGTCCATTATTGGGCTTGGGATGGCAAAGGGTGGACCGAACATTTTTCATAAACATG
Organism: Bacillus sp. XT-4; assembly: GCF_050864245.1. Lineage (NCBI taxonomy): Bacteria > Bacillati > Bacillota > Bacilli > Caryophanales > Bacillaceae > Bacillus > Bacillus sp. XT-4. The sequence continues at coordinate 261,274 of NZ_JBPAFI010000002.1, read as the reverse complement.
TTGTGAAAAAAATGCTGAAGGTATGGGTTGTGTCACCTTTCTTATCACTTAGTCTATCTTATTTGCTGGTAAGCCTTTTCTTAAAAGGAGACTATTACTCTATCTTTATCATGATGAGTGTACTGCTTGCTTCACTAGGTGCACTGAGTCTTATGAAGGCAGTTAAAAATGAGAGCAGCTCGATTCATGAACAGGGCGGCGGGATTTAAATATAAATCCGACTATTAACATCTAATAAATATGAACATTGAGAGGAAGATGAACAAATGAGTTTAACACCACATGGTGGCGTATTAATTAATCGAGTAAATGAAGAATTTGATCTAAGCACAGCTGCTAAAGAAATTGAGCTGGATGCCATCTCTTTTGCAGACCTTGAACTCATCGCAATTGGCGGGTATAGTCCAATTGAAGGGTTTTTAACGAAAGCTGATTATGAAGCAGTTGTCAGCAGTATGCGACTAGCAAGTGGTGTCGTTTGGTCTCTTCCGATTACTTTGCCTGTCACAAAGGAAAAAGCAGCGGAGATCAATCAAGGTGACATTGTTCGTCTATCGTATAATGGAACAGTATACGGGGTCATTGAGGTGGAAGATCAATACACACCTGATAAGGAAAAAGAAGCAGTGAATGTGTATAAAACAGATGACCGCAATCACCCAGGCGTGAAAAAATTATTTGAACGCGGTGATACGTATATTGGTGGTAAAATTACACTGACGAAACGCAGCGAAAAACCTTTCCCGCAATTTACGTATGAGCCAGAAGAAACAAGAAAACATTTTAAAGAAAACGGCTGGAAAACCATTGTCGGTTTCCAAACGAGAAACCCAGTCCATCGTGCGCATGAATACATTCAAAAGACAGCACTGGAAACAGTGGATGGTCTATTTCTAAATCCACTTGTTGGTGAAACAAAATCTGATGATATTCCAGCAGATGTAAGAATGAAAAGTTATCAAGTGTTACTGAACGGTTATTACCCGAAAGACCGCGTCTTTTTAGGTGTTTTTCCTGCTGCCATGCGTTATGCTGGACCAAAGGAAGCGATTTTTCATGCGCTTGTGCGTAAAAATTATGGCTGCACACATTTTATTGTCGGCAGAGATCATGCAGGTGTTGGTGATTATTACGGGACATACGAAGCGCAGGAGCTATTTGAACAATTTACAAGCGAAGAAATTGGGATCACACCATTAAAATTTGAGCACAGCTTTTACTGCAATACATGTGAAGCCATGGCAACACCAAAAACATGCCCACATGATAAAAGCGAACATGTCATTCTCTCAGGTACAAAGGTCAGAACGATGCTGAGAAATGGTGAATTACCACCGAGCACGTTCAGCCGAAAAGAAGTCATTGAAACATTAATCGAAGGATTAAAAACGACGGTATCTTAAAGGAGGATATGACATGAGCAACGAACATATCGTGTGGCATGATTCATCTATTACTAAAAAAGAATATCAACAGAAAAACAACCATACAAGCGGAATCATTTGGCTGACAGGTCTAAGCGGTTCAGGTAAATCGACGATCGCCAACGCAGCGGCTCGAGAGCTGTTTGAACAGGGGTATCAAGTGACAGTTCTTGATGGCGATAACGTACGCCATGGACTCAATAAAGACTTAGGCTTTTCAGATGACGACAGAAAAGAGAACATTCGGCGCATCGGTGAAGTGGCGAAATTATTTGTTGAGCAAGGAACGATTGTCATTACTGCTTTTATTTCACCATTTCAAGAAGACCGCCAAATCGTAAGACAGTTAGTCGAAGACGGAGAATTTCACGAAGTGTTTGTGAAATGTGATCTGAACGTGTGTGAAGAGCGTGATCCAAAGGGATTATATAAAAAAGCAAGAAACGGCGAAATTCCATTTTTCACGGGAATCGATTCACCATACGAAGAGCCAGCTGCGCCTGAGCTCGTCCTAGATACAGGTGAATTATCACGCGAGGAGTCAAAACAGCGCCTTGTTGATTATGTAAAGGATAAAACGAAATAATCGCCTGATGGCAGGGGGAGAAAGCAAGATGGGGAAAGTATACATTGTTGGTGCCGGACCGGGTGACCCAGACTTAATTACGCTAAAGGCCCATAAGGCAATACAGCAGGCAGATGTCATTTTATATGATCGTCTTGTCAATCAAGAGATTCTTGCCCATGCCAAACCGGAGGCGGAGTTGATCTATTGCGGCAAACTGCCGAATCATCATACGATGAGACAGGAAGCGATTAATGAAGCACTTGTTGCTCATGCGAAGGAAGGGAACATAGTCGTTCGTCTAAAAGGCGGTGATCCCTTTGTATTTGGCCGTGGCGGTGAAGAAATCGAATGCTTAGCTGAGCATGGTATTCCGTATGAAGTTGTCCCGGGGATTACTTCTGGCATTGCAGCCGCTGCTTATGCAGGCATTCCAGTCACGCACCGAGAATTCAGCTCGAATGTTGCGTTTGTAACAGGGCATTATCAAAAGGATGAACATTTTGAAGAAAAGTGGGAAGCGCTGGCGACGGGGATTGATACCCTTGTCATTTACATGGGCGTCAAAAACGTGGAAAGAGTCCAGCGGCTGCTTTTGAAGAATGGGCGTAATCCTGAAACCCCAGCTGCGTTTATTCACTGGGGAACGACCACAAGGCAAAAGACGACTTGCTGCACGGTGGCGACACTATCTAAAACGGTTGAAAAAGAAGGGATCGAGCACCCAAGTTTAATCGTGGTAGGAGATGTCGTTCACTTTCATCAAAAGTTGAACTGGTTTGAACCAGCACTGATTGAGAAATGAAAACAAAGATGAAAAGACACGTGTGGACATCGTGTCTTTTCGTCTGAATAAAACTAAGGTCGCAAGGAGGAGTCAAATGAAACAAGCTGTCCTTTATGTTGGGCATGGAAGCAGGGTAAAAGAAGCACAGGATAAAGCCATTTCTTTTATGAAAAGCTGTATGCCGTTAGTGGAAGCAGATATCCAAGAAATTTGTTTTTTAGAGTTGACGGACCCTTCAATCGAAGAAGGGTTTGAGACTTGCGTACAAAAAGGAGCAACCCACATTGCGATCGTCCCGCTCCTCCTTTTAACTGCCATGCATGCCAAATCAGATATTCCAGATGAGATTGTGAAAGTACAAAAACGTTTCCCACAAGTGAAAGTGACATATGGAAGACCTATAGGCGTGAACCAAGAAGTCACGAAAGCGGTTATCGCAAGAATTGAAGAAGCTGGATACAAGGGAGAGCGCGCAAAAATTCTCTTAATTGGCCGTGGAAGCTCTGATCCAGATGTAAAGCGGGATGTGTTTGGCATTGTAGATGATGTCCGAAGCATGCTGCCTTGTGCAGAGGTTTTTCCGTGTTTTATTACAGCGTGTGAACCGAATTATCGTGACGTCTTAGCACAGTTAACAGTAGATGACGATACGCCTGTCTATCTCGTGCCTTATCTTTTATTTACCGGCATTTTAATGAAAGAGATTGAGAATGAAGCGAATCAGGCGAGAGAGCGGCTGCGAGATGTCCGTGTCTGCCGGTATATTGGGTTTCATCCCCATGTAAAAGCAGCTTATATTGAACGTGTGCAGGAAACGATCTTAAACAAAGAGGATGCGTTTCGTTTTCAAGGAGAAAGCCATGCTTCCAGTTCATCTTGATCTAACCAATAAACACGTGCTAATTGCCGGCGGTGGAAGGATTGCGGCTAGAAGGACGAGTGCGCTATGCATGGAGCCATGCAGCATAACCATTGTGAGCCCTGACATTTGTGATGAAATGGCGAATCTTATTGAGACATATCAGCTGACTTGGAAGAAAAAGAAAGTTGATGCGGAAGATGTAAAGGATGCATTTTTGATTGTCGCTGCTACAGACGATCCTTCAGTAAACGAGTGGATGACGCAATCAGCGCTTCCTCATCAGCTCGTCAACTGTGTGAGCCAGTCAGAGCTTGGCAATGTGATTGTGCCAAAGGTTGTGAGGGCAGGAAAAGTGACAATCTCTGTATCTACGAGTGGTGCAAGCCCAGCCCGCACTAAACAGCTGGCTGCGGCCATTGAGACCTTGCTTGAACAAGAGGACGTAGATGCACTCGATGAGCTCTATATAGAAAGAAAAAAACGACAAAGAAAAAGCCGATAAAATCTCATCCAAAGATTTAATCGGCTCTTTTTTATTTTCTCAGCTTTAGGACAACATCCTCATCAGGCGTCACAAATAATGTTTGCTGCTGATCATACGTGACAAAGCCCGGTTTTGCTCCGTTTGGTTTTTTCACATGCCGGATTTTCGTATAATCGACAGGGACGGAGCTTGATTCTTTTGCCTTCGAGAAGTAGGCAGCAATTTGTGCCGCTTCAAGTAAGGTTTGTTCATCAGGCGCTTTGTGACGAATGACGACATGTGATCCAGGAATATCCTTTGTGTGTAGCCAAATGTCATCACGAGCTGCCGCCTTTGTGGTCAAATATTCGTTTTGCTTGTTGTTTTTTCCAATGAGAATCGGAACACCTTGAGAGGATTCATATGCTTCAAGCTGAATGGCCGATGGTTTTTTCTTTTTGGCATTGCGTTTTTGTTTGGGACGCAAATATTTTCCTTCCACCAGTTCTTCTCTTATTTCCTCTAAATCTTTTGGTGAGGCAGAGGACAGCTGCTGGATCAGCTCGTCAAAATAAACAATTTCTTCATGCGTTCGCTTGATTTGTTCATTTACGGCCTCTACTGCATTTTTTGCCTTTTGGTATTTTGTAAAATACGCTTGCGCATTTTCAGAAGGGGTTTTGTTTGTTTTGAGCGGGATCGTGATCTCTCCGCCATCTTCATCATAATAATTGATAACTGTCGCTTCTTTATCCCCTTTTTTAATCGCATATATATTGGCAGTAAGCAATTCACCATAAAGCTGGTACTTGTGCGCATTTTGAGATTCTTCAAGTGTTCTTGTTAGTTTTTTCAGCTTGTTTTCATTTTTCTTTTTTTCATTCGCAACAAAACGTTCAAGATCAGCCGCCTGCTGTTTGACTCTGTCTCTTTCAGCTTTTCCGAAATAAAAGCGGTCAAGTAGCTCACTAAGAGAATCAAACGTCTTCATGTCACCATCGACGTGCTGAAGTTCTAATAAATAAAAATACTCTTTCCCATCTTTTCTCGTGAGCTGAGGGGTAAAAGAATGCGCCTGAATGAGCTGGAACATCTCGAGCAATGTACTTGGAATCGTTTCCTGATTGGCAAGACCGGCCCTGTGGACAGCTTCCTTAGCAAACAGCGGAGAAACCCCGGAGAATGTATCGACAATTTGATTGGCGATTTTCCCTTCTTGAAAACGTAAATGCTTTAAAATATCTTCCTTTGTCACGTCAAAAGGATTCAGCTTTTGCTGTGCCGGCGGCAGAAGATATTGATGTCCGGGCAGCACCGTTCGATAGCTGTTCACAGATGGAGAAAGATGTTTCAGTCCGTCAATGATCTGCTCCGTTTCGTCCTCCACGAGAATTAAGTTGCTGTGCCTGCCCATAATTTCAATATACAGCTTACGGGTTTGTTCATCGCCAATTTCATTTCGGCTTCGCACGTGCAGCACGATCACCCGATCTAACCCAATTTGTTCAAAACGTTCAATGAACCCACCCTCAAGATGTTTTCTGAGAAGCATACAAAACATTGGCGGTTCGCTCGGATTATCATCATGGTGCTCAGTGAGCTGTACTCTTGCATAGCTCGGGTGAGCGGATAAAAGCAGCTTATGATTCTTCCCCTTTGACCGGATATGAAAAATCAGCTCATGCTTGTATGGCTGATGTATTTTCGAAATTCTTCCGCCAGTTAATGTTTCTTGCAATTCATTAGTCATACCGTATGTAAAAATGCCGTCAAATGACATGTTGGATACACCCTCTTCTTTCACACAAATCTACTGAAAGAACCTTACGTTTTCTCGTTCTTTAGGCAGTCTTATTATTATAGCATGATTTAGGACGAGTCTGAATAAACTGGCTTATAGAACACTGCATAAGAGAGAGAACAAAAGAGGAGTGGACGAGGTCAAATGAATTGGCATGAACTGAACCAAACCGATTTATTAAAAACAATGAATACATCGATAGGTGACGGACTGTCAGAAAAAGATGTGCAAAAGCGGCTTGAAAAGCATGGGCCAAATGAATTGCAGGAAGGGAAAAAGGCGTCGGCATTCGTTATTTTTTTAGCGCAATTTAAAGACTTTATGGTGTTAATCCTGCTTGCGGCAACGATTATTTCTGCCTTTTTAGGTGAATACATTGATGCTGTGGCGATTGTGGCGATTGTGCTGATAAATGGTGTGCTTGGCTTTTATCAGGAACGCCGTGCGGAAAAGTCCCTCCAAGCACTAAAGGAATTATCAACGCCGCATGTCTATGCAAGGAGAAACAATGAATGGGTCAAGATCCCGTCGAAGCACCTCGTGCCGGGAGATATTGTGAAGTTTTCAAGTGGGGATCGAATTGGGGCAGATATCAGATTACTAGAAACAAAGAGTTTGGAAATCGAAGAATCTGCCCTCACTGGAGAGTCCATCCCAGCGGTCAAACATGCGAGTCCGCTCTCGCGAGATCATGTCTCACTTGGAGATTTGACGAACATGGCCTTTATGGGGACGCTTGTCACAAGAGGAAGCGGTGTAGGGGTTGTCATTGGTACAGGGATGAATACGGCGATGGGACAAATTGCCGGTATGCTGGATTCAGCAGGTAATATGGAAACACCGCTGCAAAGACGCCTTGAGCAGCTGGGAAAAATTTTAATTGTGGCTGCATTATTTTTAACTGTGCTTGTGGTTGTTCTTGGTGTGGTGCAAGGTCATGATTTGTATCATATGTTCTTAGCGGGTGTATCTCTCGCTGTTGCTGCGATTCCAGAAGGACTGCCGGCGATCGTCACTGTCGCACTTTCCCTAGGTGTGCAGCGGATGATTAAACAAAAATCCATTGTCAGAAAGCTGCCGGCTGTGGAAACACTTGGCTGCGCCTCGATTATTTGCTCAGATAAAACAGGCACAATGACACAAAATAAAATGACAGTGACACATGTATGGGCAGAGGGGAAAACGTGGAATATTTCTGGCACTGGGTACGAGCCGTCAGGTGATTTTACCTTAAATGGAGAACTTGTCCATGTAGACAAACATCCAAGCCTGCAAAAGGTGCTATTATACGGAGCACTTTGTAATACATCGACCATTGTTGAAAAAGACGGTGAGATGAGACTTGATGGCGATCCGACAGAAGGAGCACTTCTAACCGCTGCGCGTAAAGCGGGTTTTACAGAGCAATTCATCGAAGCGGGATTTCGTGTGGTGGAGGAATTCCCTTTTGACTCTGAAAGAAAAATGATGTCAGTCGTCGTGGAAACGAATCAGAAGGAGCGGTATGTCATTGCCAAAGGGGCGCCAGATGTGCTGATGAACCGTTCAAGTCATATGATGCACGGCGGACGCACCGCATCATTTTCAAAGGCCCACCGGCAAGAAACAGAAGCTGCCATTCAAGGTTTAGCAAGACAAGCGCTTAGAACCATTGCGATTGCATATAAAAAAGTAAGCCTGACAGAAAAAATCACATCTGTTCAGCAGGCAGAAACTGGCCTCACATTTATCGGTCTAGAGGGCATGATTGATCCACCTCGTCCTGAAGTGAGACGAGCGATTAAAGAATGCCGGGATGCTGGCATTAAAACAGTGATGATTACAGGCGATCACGTAGAAACGGCTAAAGCGATCGCTAAAGATTTAAGTCTCTTACCGAAGCAAGGAAAGGTGCTTGATGGAAAAGCTCTGGATCAGCTAAGCGACAAAGAGCTGGAGCAAACAGCAGAAGATGTGTACGTCTTTGCCCGTGTATCACCTGAGCATAAACTGAGAATTGTGAAGGCCTATCAAAAAAATGGCCATATTGTCGCGATGACAGGTGATGGGGTGAATGATGCGCCAGCGATTAAACAGGCGGATATCGGTATATCCATGGGGATTACCGGAACAGACGTTGCCAAAGAAGCTTCTTCTCTTATTTTGCTTGATGACAACTTTGCGACCATTAAATCCGCTATTAAAGAGGGCCGGAATATTTATGAAAACATTCGCAAATTTGTCCGCTATTTGCTGGCATCGAATGTGGGAGAGATTTTGGTCATGCTGTTTGCGATGCTTCTTGCGCTTCCATTGCCTCTCGTTCCAATTCAAATTTTGTGGGTAAACCTTGTCACAGACGGCTTGCCGGCTATGGCACTTGGAATGGATAAACCAGAAGGCGATGTCATGAAGAGAAAGCCGCGCAACATGAAAGAGGGGATTTTTGCAAGAGGGCTTGGCTGGAAGGTCATATCAAGAGGGTTTCTGATCGGGATTGCCACTTTGTTAGCCTTTATGTTTGTGTATCACCGTGATCCGAACAATCTTCAATATGCGCAGACGGTTGCATTCAGCACACTCGTTTTGGCGCAGCTCATTCATGTGTTTGACTGCCGCAGTGAACGGTCTATTTTTGAACGCAATCCATTCGGGAATATGTACTTGATCGGCGCCGTTGTGTCTTCCCTTCTGCTGATGCTTGTGGTCATTTATTATCCGCCGCTTCAGCCGATTTTCAAAACGGTGGCAGTCGCACCAGTCGATTGGCTTCTGATCATCGGTATGTCTGCATTGCCAACTTTTTTACTGGCAGGATCACTTTTGACAAGAAAAAAATAATTGGTTATGGTATAATTTTGAGGTAATAGTGTCTGCTATTACCTTTTTCATTTTATTAATATGAAAGAATTGGGTGTTTTCACATGATACGCAGTATGACGGGATTCGGCCAAGCGAGTAAAACGGATGGTGAACTGACAGTGTCAGTTGAGCTAAAATCGGTCAATCACCGTTTTAAAGAGGTTCATGCCCGTTTGCCGAGGCCGCTTTTATATTTCGAAGATACATTAAAAAAAATCATTCTTCGTCACGTGCAGCGCGGTCGAATTGAGCTGTTTGTTACGATTGAAGGCGGTAAACTTGCAAGCCGGTCTTTACAGATTGACTGGCCGCTGCTTGATGAATATATGAAAGCCGCAAAAGACCTTGAGGACCGCTATCATATTTCAGGTATTCAGCATGCACATGACTTACTGAAGCTGGAACAGGCTGTTCAGGTGGAAGAGTCAGTCAGCCGTAATGAGCAGCTGGAGCATTTGCTGATAGACACTTGTGAAGAAGCTGTCAAGGAGCTTTGCTTTATGAGAGAGCAGGAGGGAACATCACTTCAAAAAGACTGTGAACTCAGGCTGTCTGAACTCGAGGCATTTACAGAAGAAATCAAAGTGTTTGCACCAGAGGTTGTGAGTCAGTACAAAGAACGATTGAATCAAAGATTGCAAGAATGGATCGGAGAGGCGCTTGAAGAGAGCAGGCTGATCACAGAGGCGGCCATCTTTGCGGATCGCTGTGACATTACAGAAGAGATTACCAGGCTGAAAAGTCATTTTCAGCAGTTCCAGCAAATTTTGACGCAAGGCGGCGCTGCCGGACGAAAGCTTGACTTTCTTGTACAGGAGCTCAACCGTGAAGTGAACACGATTGGATCTAAAGCAAACCATCACCATTTAACAAAGCTCGTGGTTGAAATGAAAAGCGCTATTGAAAAAATAAAAGAACAAGTGCAAAATATAGAATAGTCATTGTGTATGCTGTTTACAGTGCGTCTCTTTCGGCGAGACTAGAGACGTTTATATTACAGGGGGACGAAAGAAGATGACCATAAAGTTGATCAATATCGGATTTGGAAACATCATTTCAGCGAATCGGATGATTTCGATCGTCAGTCCGGAATCAGCACCGATTAAACGAATGATACAAGACGCAAGAGATCGAGGCATGCTCATTGATGCGACATACGGAAGAAGAACCCGTGCTGTTGTCATTATGGACAGTGACCATGTCATCTTATCTGCCGTTCAGCCTGAGACTGTCGCGCAAAGACTTTCTGTAAAAGAAGAAATCATAGATGAAGGGCAGGGGTAATACGCCATTATGAAAGAAAGAGGACTTTTAATCGTTCTCTCTGGACCTTCGGGAGTTGGAAAAGGAACGGTCAGACAAGCCATTTTCTCCCAGGAAGATACGAAATTTGAATACTCTATTTCTGTGACAACCCGCAAACCGCGTGAAGGTGAAAGAAATGGTGTTGATTATTTCTTTAAAACCAGGGAAGAATTTGAACATATGATTGAAAACAAAAAGCTGTTAGAATGGGCAGAGTATGTCGGGAATTACTACGGCACGCCTGTTGACTATGTAGAACAAACATTGAGCGAAGGAAAAGATGTTTTCCTTGAAATCGAAGTGCAAGGTGCACTTCAAGTAAGAGAAGCATTCCCGGAAGGTCTCTTTATTTTCCTTGCACCGCCAAGTCTTTCAGAACTTCAAAACCGCATTATTACACGCGGGACAGAATCTGAGGATCTCATCCGTAACCGAATGGCTGCTGCAAAAGAAGAAATTGAAATGATGGATGCTTATGACTATGTCGTTGAAAACGACGATGTCGAGCTTGCATGTGAAAGAATTAAAGCGATCGTCCTTGCAGAGCACCTGCGAAGAGACAGAGTCGCACCAAGATATAAAAAAATGCTGGGGGTAGAATAAACCATGTTAGATCCTTCAATTGACTCATTGATGAACAAACTTGACTCAAAATATACACTTGTCACAGTGTCTGCACGCCGTGCACGTGAAATGCAAATCCATCAAGATCAACAAATCGAAAACACAAAATCCTACAAATTTGTAGGGAAAGCTCTTGAAGAAATCGATGCTGGTCTTTTGACATTTGAAAAAGAAGAGCAAGAATAACATCGCTTCTGCCATGCAGATACGATACGTTCAAAAAAGTCAAAACTATGATTGGTTTTGACTTTTTTGAATTGTAGACGAATTTGTGAAAAAGGCCGTTAAGGGGGACAAACAAATGTTACAGTCAAAAAATATTTTACTCGGCGTCAGCGGAGGAATCGCCGTATATAAAGCAGCTGCACTCACTAGTAAACTCGTACAGGCAGGCGCAAACGTAAGAGTGATTATGACAGAATCTGCCCGTGAGTTTGTGTCTCCGCTCACCTTTCAAGCCCTATCTCGGCATGAGGTGTATGTGGATACATTTAAAGAAAATAATCCAAAAGTCATTGCGCATATTGATGTAGCTGACTGGGCCGATCTCATTCTTGTTGCCCCTGCAACAGCACATACCATTGGTAAAATGGCCGCAGGACTTGCTGATGATATGCTCACAACGACCTTGCTTGCTTCAACAGCTCCTGTATGGGTTGCACCGGCTATGAATGTGCACATGTATGACCATCCAGCTGTCAAGCGAAACATCCGCACTTTATATGAAGACGGCTACCGGTTTATAGAGCCAAGTGAAGGCTATTTAGCATGCGGCTACATTGGAAAAGGACGCTTAGAGGAGCCTGAAAAAATTGTTGAACACATCCGTGCGTTTTTTGATGAGCCAACCAGCTTGCCGCTTTCAGGTAAAAAAGTCGTGGTCACAGCTGGCCCTACACGAGAAGTGATCGACCCTGTTCGTTTCCTTTCAAATCGATCTTCTGGGAAAATGGGCTATGCCATTGCAGAAGCTGCCCAGCAAATGGGCGCTGATGTCACGCTCATTTCAGGACCTGTTTCGTTAACTGAACCTAAGCATGTGAATGTGGTGCAAGTGGAATCGGCTGAGGAGATGTATCAAGCAGCATTAGATGTATACGAGTCAGCAGATATAGTGATTAAATCAGCAGCCGTTGCCGATTATACGCCCGTCACGACGTATTCTCATAAAATGAAAAAACAAGACGGTGAACTAGCGGTTGAATTTAAGCGGACGAAAGATATTTTAAAAGAGCTTGGGAAAAGAAAAGAACATCAGGTGCTAGTCGGCTTTGCAGCTGAGACGCAGGATGTTGAATACTATGCGAAAAAGAAAATCGAATCCAAGCATTTAGATATGATTGTCGCGAACAATGTTGCAGCAGAGGGCGCAGGCTTTGGCACAGATACAAATGTCGCAGCATTGATCAAAGCAGACGGAACAAAAAAAGAGCTGCCAATGATGAGCAAAAAAGATCTTGCCTTTGAAATCTTACAGGAGGCAAAGCAGCTGCTGCCAAAAGAGCGTGATCGAGCATGATTGCTGAAGTGATCGTCGATGTCACAACGAAAGCCATTGACAGGCCATTTGACTATCGTGTGCCAGACCGCTTTAAAGGCCTTGTCAAGGCTGGTATGAGGGTAGTGGTTCCTTTTGGCCCAAGGAAGATTCAAGGGTTTGTGACAAAAATCAAAGAAGAAACAGCCGTACAGTCAGGAAACATCAAGGACATTGTCGATTTATTTGATTTATCTCCTGTTCTGACAGATGAGCTATTGGAGCTTTCCCACTGGCTGACGGAAAAAACATTGTCCTATCATATTACGGCGCTTCAATCGATGCTTCCAGCAGCGATGAAAGCCAAATATGAAAAAGAAATTCAGGTGTTATCAGCTGAGGAACTTCCGCAGTCATTGAAAGAGCTTTTCGGTCAGCAAGAGAGCATCCTTTACGCTGACATTCCGCCTGAACAGCTGAAGCCTATTCAAAAGCATGTCCAAAAAGGTCATCTAGAAGTCAGATATCACGTCTCACAAAAATCCGGAAAGAAAAAGGTGCGGACACTTCAGGTAGCAGTTACGAAAGAAAAACTTGAAGAAAAACAGAAGCAGTTAAAGAAAAATGCGGTGAAACAGAAGGTGCTGCTTACCTTTTTATTTCAAGCGAATGAAACGACGTTTTTAGCAAAAGATTTGCAGCAGCAAACAGGTGCTAGTTCTCAAACGATAAAAGCCTTGATTCAAGAAGGTCTATTAACAGAAAGCTATGAAGAGATTTATCGAGATCCTTATCGGGATAGGGAGTTTACACCATCTACTCCTCTTGATCTCACAACAGAGCAAGCAGAAGCGGCAAAACCCATTCATCAAGCAGTGAGCGATGAAAAACATGAAACGTTTTTACTGCACGGGGTCACAGGAAGCGGTAAAACCGAAATTTATTTACAGACGATTGATCATGTCCTCCAAAAGGGAAAAGAAGCGATCGTCCTAGTTCCTGAAATTTCATTAACGCCTCAAATGGTCCAGCGTTTTAAAGAGCGCTTCGGCTCCAATGTGGCTGTCCTTCATAGCGGCTTATCGACTGGGGAAAAATACGATGAATGGCGGAAAATCCACCGCAAGGAAGTCAAGCTTGTCGTTGGCGCAAGATCGGCTGTTTTTGCCCCGTTTGAAAATCTAGGAATGATCATTATAGATGAAGAACACGAATCGTCATATAAACAAGAAGAAATGCCTCGGTATCATGCGAAAGATGTGGCCATTGAACGAGCAGGGCGGCACCAATGTCCGGTTGTATTAGGCAGTGCAACGCCTTCACTTGAGTCATATGCGCGTGCGAAAAAGGGTGTGTATACACTGCTGACGCTCAAACGGCGCGTCAATCAGCAGCAGCTGCCGCACGTTTCTTTAATTGATATGAGAGAAGAATTAAGAAACGGCAACCGCTCCATGTTCTCAGAAGAATTAATGCTCAGGTTAAAAGAAGTACTTGAAAGGAAAGAGCAGGCAGTTTTATTTCTCAATAAAAGAGGTTATTCATCCTTTGTGATGTGCCGGGATTGCGGATATGTGGAACAATGTCCTCATTGTGAGATCTCTCTCACTTATCACCGCTTTCAAAAACGGCTGAAGTGCCATTACTGCGGTCACGAAGCTCCTGTACCTGCAGAATGTCCAGAATGCCATAGTGAGCATATTCGCTATTTTGGTACAGGCACGCAGCGTGTGGAAGAAGAGCTGACGAAGGTATTGCCAGAAGCGAGGGTCATCCGAATGGATGTAGATACAACCTCTCGGAAAGGTGCGCACGAAAAGCTTCTTACGTCCTTTGGCAACAAAGAAGCGGACATTCTGCTTGGGACGCAAATGATTGCAAAAGGCTTAGACTTCCCAGATGTTACACTTGTCGGTGTCCTTAGTGCGGATACGTCTCTTCACATCCCTGATTTTCGTTCAAGTGAAAAAACGTTTCAGCTTCTCACGCAAGTAAGCGGACGTGCGGGACGTCATGAAAAAGCGGGGTCAGTCATTATTCAATCATATACACCTTCGCATTATAGTATTGAATTAACCAAACAGCATGATTATGAAGCCTTTTATGAGCAGGAGATGTTGCACCGTCGTCATCAGTCCTATCCGCCATTTTATTTTTTGGCGATGGTGACTGTATCACATGAAGAAGTGACAAAGGCAGCGCATGTCACAGACAAAATTGTTCAGTTCCTGAAAATGAATTGTGCACCGAATACAAGAATTCTCGGTCCTGCTGCTTCTCCGATCGCTAAGATCAAAGATAGATATCGATATCAATGCGTGATAAAATACAAAAGGGAAAATGAACTGGCAAGTTTATTACGAAAAATACAAGATCATTATCAAAAAGAAATGGAACAAAAACAGTTGATGATATCAATCGATATGAATCCATATATGATGATGTAAAACGGAGGTCTTTTCGTGGCAATCAAACCGATAGTCTTACATCCTGCAGACGTGCTTGAACAACAAACAGAGCTTGTTGATACATTCGATAAAAAACTGAAAAAACTGCTGGATGATATGTATGATACAATGCTTGAACTAGATGGAGTCGGCCTAGCCGCACCACAAATCGGCATCTTAAAACGAATCGCCGTGGTCGATATCGGCGAAGATTCTGGGAGGATTGACTTAGTAAATCCTGAGATTCTTGAAGTGGAAGGGAGCCAGACAGACATTGAAGGTTGCCTGAGCTTTCCATCTTTGTACGGAACGGTTGAAAGACCGAATTATGTGAAGGTGAAAGCCTTTGATAAGAAAGGCAAACCATTTACAATAGAAGCAGAAGGATTTTTAGCAAGAGCTTTATTGCATGAAATTGATCACTTAGACGGTGTATTATTCACGTCGAAAATCATTCAAACGTATACAGAAAAAGAACTTGCGGAAATGGAAGGGTGAAGAAAATGGCACGTATCGTATTTATGGGAACCCCTGATTTCTCAGTACCTGTGCTGCAAACACTTATCACAGAAGGATACGAAGTGGTCGGGGTCGTCACGCAGCCAGATCGCCCGAAAGGCAGAAAACGAGTACTGACGCCGCCTCCTGTAAAAGTAGAAGCCTTAAAACACGGCATTCCAGTTTTACAGCCTGAAAAGGTACGTCTTGATGAAGAAATTGATAAAGTGCTTGCGTTAAAGCCAGATTTGATCGTAACAGCAGCGTTCGGACAAATTTTGCCAAAAAGATTACTTGATGAACCTGAATTTGGCTGTATCAACGTTCATGCCTCACTGCTGCCAGAACTAAGAGGCGGTGCACCGATCCATTATGCGATCCTGCAAGGCAAAAAGAAAACAGGCGTGACGATCATGTATATGGTAGAAAAGCTTGATGCAGGTGACATGATTAGCAAAGTAGAAGTAGAAATTGATGAATTAGACAACGTCGGAACACTGCATGATAAATTAAGTGTGGCTGGTGCGGCGTTATTAAAAGACACAGTTCCAAATGTGTTAAGCAGGTCTATCTCGCCAATTCCGCAAAATGAAGAGGCAGCAACGTATGCACCAAATATTAAGCGGGAGCAGGAAAGATTAGACTGGACCAAGCCAGGAGAAGAGCTTTACAACCAAGTTCGCGGCTTAAATCCATGGCCAGTTGCCTATACTGAATGGAACGGTGCTAACTTAAAAGTATGGGAAGCGAAAAAAGTTCCGCTTCAAGCACCAGAAGAACCTGGGAAAGTGATTGAGCTTCAAAAAGAAGGACCAGTCGTTGGAACAGGAAATCAGCAAGGCCTTTTATTAACGAGTGTACAGCCCGCTGGAAAGAAAAAAATGAGCGGTGAAGACTTCTTAAGAGGCGCAAATATCGAAATTGGACAGAAATTAGGGTTAATCAATGAAGAAAAGTAATGTGAGAGAAGTAGCGCTGGACGCTTTAATCAAACTCGAACAAAATCAAGCCTACAGTAACTTGCTTTTGCAGTCAGTGATGAAAGAGAAAGAACTTTCCGATCAAGACAAACCGCTATTAACAGAACTTGTATACGGTACACTGCAAAACAAGCTGGCACTTGATTATATGCTCACACCCTTTGTGAAAAAACCGCAAAAAGTGGCTCCATGGGTGATGCAGCTTTTGCGGATGTCTCTTTATCAGATGGTTTACCTTGAAAAAATTCCAGATCGTGCAGCCATCCATGAAGCAGTGGAACTAACGAAAAAGCGCGGACATAAAGGCATTTCTTCACTAGTCAACGGCGTTTTGCGTTCCGTGCAAAGAGAAGGCGTGCCAGCATTTGATGCGATCAAAGATCCGGTAAAAAGGCTTTCAATAGAGACAAGCCATCCATTGTGGCTCGTACAAGAATGGGTGGAGGCGTACGGTTTTGAAGCAACAGAAAGCATGTGCCGTATTCATTTAGTCCCGCCAAAGCAGACATTGCGTGTCAATCGAATGAAAAAAGACCGCCCTGCACTGCAGCAAGAACTCATGGATGCAGGAATTGAAACAGAGCTCGGCGACTTATCTGAGGATGCACTCAAACTCATGAAAGGATCTATCGTATCTACTCCTTTCTTTCAAGAGGGCTTTGTCACGATTCAAGATGAAAGCTCCATGCTTGTCGCAAGAGCGCTGGATCCTCAGCCGGGAGAAATGGTGCTTGATGCCTGTGCCGCTCCTGGTGGTAAATCAACACATATCGCAGAGCGAATGAACGATGAGGGGAAGATTGTGTCTCTTGATTTACATGAGCACAAAGTAAAACTGATCAAACAGGCAGCAAAACGTCTGAACTTAACGCATATTGAGGCAAAAGCGCTTGATGCAAGGAAAGTATCCGACCATTATGATGATGCTTCGTTTGACCGTATTCTCATTGATGCACCATGTTCAGGTTTTGGCGTCATCAGACGAAAACCAGATATGAAATATACAAAGTCCTCGGAAGACTCAGCAAGACTTGCGACAATTCAGCAATCGATCTTGCATGAAACAGCCCAGCTGCTAAAGCCAGGCGGAACCCTTGTATACAGTACATGTACAATGGATCCAACAGAAAATCAACAAGTGATTCATGCGTTTTTACAAGAACACCAAGACTTCGACCCCGATCTATCTCTTAATGAACGGCTGCCTGAGCAGGTTGCTCCGTTTGTTCAAAACGGAAGTGTACAAATTCTTCCTCATTATTTCGGAACAGATGGTTTCTTTATTTGCAGCATGAGAAAGAAGGGATAAAAAATGACAGAACAAAAACAAAAAGTAAGAAAAGAACTGAAAACAGACATGCCGTCGATCTACTCGTTCGAGCTAAATGAAATCAAAGACTGGTTAAAGGAACAAGGCGAGAAGCCTTTCCGTGCAACACAAATTTTTGAGTGGCTTTATGAAAAACGCGTCACGTCCTTTGATGAAATGTCTAACCTTTCAAAGGAATTAAGAGAAAAATTAAAAGATCAATTCGCCATCACGACTTTAAAAACAGTGATAAAACAAACATCTCAAGATGGAACGATCAAGTTCTTATTTGAATTACACGATGGCTATACCATTGAAACCGTGCTGATGCGCCACGAATATGGCAACTCTGTCTGCGTCACAACACAGGTTGGCTGTCGAATTGGTTGTACATTCTGTGCATCTACACTTGGCGGTTTGAAACGTAACCTTGAGGCGGGAGAAATTGTGGCCCAAGTATTGAAAGTACAACAGGCGCTTGATGAAACAGATGAACGCGTCAGCTCAGTTGTCATCATGGGAATTGGCGAACCGTTTGATAACTTTGATGAAATGCTTGCATTCCTTAAAATCATTAACCATGATAACGGCTTAAATATTGGTGCACGTCATATTACCGTTTCGACGAGCGGGATCATTCCAAAGATTTATCAATTTGCGGATGAGCAAATGCAAATCAACTTTGCTGTCTCCCTGCACGCACCAAATACTGACATTCGAAGCCGCCTCATGCCAATCAATAAGGCATACAAGCTGCCAAAATTAATGGAAGCTATTGAATACTATATTCAAAAAACAGGCAGACGCGTGAGCTTTGAATACGGTCTGTTTGGCGGAGTCAATGATCAAGTCCATCACGCAGAAGAACTTGCTGATTTATTAAAAGGAATCAAATGCCATGTAAACCTCATCCCTGTGAACTATGTACCAGAAAGAGATTACGTGAGAACACCAAGAGAACAAATCTTCCTATTTGAAAAAACGCTGAAAGAACGAGGCGTAAACGTAACGATTAGACGAGAGCAAGGCCATGATATTGATGCTGCTTGCGGTCAGCTAAGAGCGAAGGAGCGTCAGGAAGAGACGAGGTGACGAATGTTGATAAGGGCAGCCTTTCAAACCGATACAGGAAAAGTCCGTCAGCATAATGAAGATGATGCAGGTATTTTTGAAGCAAAAGAAGACACACTTCTAGCTGTTGTAGCAGATGGAATGGGAGGTCATCTTGCTGGTGATGTAGCCAGCAAGATGGCAGTTTCTTCTTTAAAAGAATACTGGCAGGAAACATCTTCAATTCCAAATAAACCAGCCGATCAAGAAAATTGGTTAATCTCAAAAATTAGCGACATTAATGACCAAGTATACGAACATGCGAAAAACAATGAGGAATGCCAAGGAATGGGGACGACCATCGTTTGTGCGCTCGTTCATTTGCAAACGGTCACAATTGCCCATATTGGTGACAGCCGCTGCTATTTGCTAAGAGAAGGTGCGCTGACCCAATTAACAGATGATCACTCACTAGTGAATGAGTTAGTGAAAACAGGAGAGATTTCAAAAGCGGATGCAGAATATCATCCAAGAAAAAATGTGCTGACCAAAGCGTTAGGAACGGATAAACACGTTCAAATTGATGCACGAACTTTTGAAGTGGATCCAGGAGATCAAATTTTGCTTTGCTCAGACGGATTATCGAATAAAGTAGAAGAAGAACATTTGATTCAGATTTTATCGCAAACAACCGCACCAGATGAAAAAGTAACAGAGTTAGTTCAAACAGCGAATGACAACGGCGGTGAAGATAACATTACAGCAGTACTGTTAGAAATCTCCTCCCAAACAGAGGAGGGTGACAGCAAGTGTTGATCGGAAAAAGGATCAGCGGCCGTTATCAAATTCTTCGCGCCATAGGCGGAGGCGGAATGGCCAACGTTTATTTGGCGGAGGATATGATTTTAGATCGCGAAGTGGCGATTAAAATTTTACGGTTTGACTTTGCAAGCGATGATGATTTTATTAGACGGTTCCGGAGAGAAGCGCAATCAGCAGCCAGCTTAGATCATCCGAATATTGTCAGTATCTACGATGTAGGAGAAGAAGATGACATTTATTATATTGTCATGGAATATGTCGAAGGGATGACGCTGAAAGAATACATACACGCCAATGGACCGCTTCATCCAAAAGAAGCCGTTCGCATTATGGAGCAAGTCGTTGCGGCGATGGAAGAAGCCCATGCGAAACAGCTCGTCCATCGAGACATTAAGCCTCACAATATATTAATAGACAACTTGGGGAATATCAAAGTCACTGATTTTGGCATCGCCATGGCGCTTAGCTCAGCGACCATTACCCATACGAATTCTGTTCTTGGCTCCGTGCATTATTTGTCCCCAGAGCAAGCGCGCGGTGGTCTTGCAACGAAAAAGTCAGACATTTATTCACTTGGTATTGTTCTTTATGAGCTGATTTCAGGACGCATGCCATTTGAAGGAGAATCCGCTGTCAGTGTCGCACTGAAGCATTTGCAATCAGAGCCGCCATCTGTGAGAAGGTGGAATCCTTCTGTACCACAAAGCGTGGAGAACATCATTTTAAAAGCGATGGCCAAAGATCCATTCTATCGATACGAAGATGCATCTGAAATGCAAAAAGACTTAAAAACGGTTTTTGACCCTGCAAGACTAAAAGAAAAGCGCTTTGTCATTGAAGAAGATCATGAAGCAACAAAAGCCATTCCTATTATAAAAGATCATCAAGTCGATCAAGACAATGAAAAAACAGCCGTCCACCCGGTTCAAAAACCAAAGAAAAAAGAGAAACAAAAGCCGAAGAAAAAACGGAAAAAATGGCCGTGGATTGTAGCGTCGATCTTATTTGTTTTGACGGCTGCGACCATTTTAGCGATCACGGTCTTCCCAGGATTACTCTTTCCAAAAGACGTAGAGGTAACCGATGTTTCTGGCATGACGGTTGAAAAAGCGGAAGACACCTTGAAGAAAGCCGGATTTACCGTCGCTTCTGAACCCATTGATATTGCCGACGAGAAGATTGAAAAAGGGCTGGTTGTCAAAACAGACCCGAAAATTGGAACAAAGGTAAAAGAAGGGACAGAAATTCAGCTTTATCAAAGTACAGGTAAAGAAAAAACCGAATTACCTGATGTAACAGGTGAAAAGGTCGAGAAAGCAAAAGAACTATTAGAGAAAAAAGGGTTTAAACAGGTTGTTGTAGAGGAAGTGAATGATAATGACACAGAATCAGGCATTGTCATGGAACAGAAACCTTCCGCGAATACAGAACTTGTCGCAGCAGATGAAGAAGTCACATTGACCGTCAGTATAGGCCCTGCCGATATTACCTTACGGGATTTAACGACGTATAGTAAACAGGCCGCATCAAATTATTTAGAGGATAATGGACTAAAGCTAGATGAAAAAGAAGCATATTCTGACGATGTGCCAAAAGGTGAGGTCATGAAGCAGGAACCGGGAGCGGGGACAGCTGTTAAACCTGGTGATACGGTTAAAATTACGTTCTCCCTTGGACCAAAAGAGAAACCAGCCAAAACAGTGACTGAAAAGATTGCGATCCCATATGAACCAGAAACAGAAGGACAAGAAATGAATGTTCAAATATCCATTGACGATGCAGAACATAGCATTTCTGATTTATATGAAACCTTTAAAATCACTGCGCCCACTGAGCGAACGATTAAATTTAAGATAGAACCTGGTCAAAAAGGATACTATCAGGTGACTGTGGATGATAAAGTAGTAAGCTCCAAAACGATTGAATACCCTGATGATGAATAAAGGAGGGACTTTATGCCTGAGGGCAAAATTATTAAAGCATTAAGCGGATTTTATTATGTGCTGGATGAGTCTTTAGAAAGTGGCAAAGTAATTCAGTGTAGAGCAAGAGGGATTTTTCGTAAAAACAAAATAACCCCTCTTGTTGGAGATTATGTCGTCTATCAAGCAGATAACGATAAGGAAGGCTATTTGCTGGAAGTAAAAGAGCGGACCAATGAGCTGATTCGGCCGCCTATTAGCAACGTTGATCAAGCGGTGCTCGTTTTCTCAGCAGCAGAGCCGACCTTTAGTACATCGCTGTTAGACAGATTCCTAGTGCTTGTTGAAGAGAGCCAGATTGAACCGATTATCTGCATCACAAAAATGGACTTGCTGAAAACAGAGCAAGAGCGAGAAACGATTCAAGCCTATGCAGAAGACTATCGCCAAATTGGATACGACGTTCATTTAACATCGACAATCGAAGGGGATGGAATTGAAAAGCTGACCCCGTATTTCCATCACAAGATTACTGTTTTTGCAGGTCAATCGGGTGTAGGGAAGTCTTCCCTCTTAAATGCGATGAGTCCTGATTTAGCACTGAAAACAAATGATATTTCCTCCCATCTTGGCAGGGGGAAACATACAACAAGACATGTGGAACTCATTCGAACGGCTGAAGGGCTCATTGCCGATACACCAGGATTTAGCTCGCTTGAATTTACAGGTATCGAAGCGGAAGATTTAGGGCTCTATTTCTTAGAAATCAGAGAGAAGAGTGCAGAATGTAAATTCAGGGGCTGTTTGCACGTAAAAGAGCCTGGATGTGCAGTAAAAGAGGCAGTAGAACACGATCGCATCAGAGAGTATCGCTATCAGCATTATTTAGAGTTTTTAACTGAAATTAAAGACAGAAAGCCGAGGTACTAAATCATGGTTTATATTGCCCCATCCATTTTATCAGCCGATTTTGCCAATCTTGCGAAAGATATCCGTGATGTGGAACAAGGTGGAGCGGATTATATTCATATTGATGTGATGGACGGTCATTTTGTACCGAATATGACATTTGGACCAAATGTAGTGGAGGCGATCAGGCCGCATACAAAGCTGCCGCTCGATGTTCACTTAATGATTGAGCAGCCAGACCAGTATATCCCTGCATTTGCAAAAGCGGGCGCTGATATTATTTCTGTTCATGTCGAGGCGTGTCCACACTTACATCGCACGATTCAGCATATAAAAGAACAAGGTGTCAAAGCAGGGGTTGTTTTAAACCCGCACACACCCGTTTCTCAAATCGCGCATGTATTAGAGGATGTTGACCTCGTCTTATTCATGACGGTGAACCCTGGTTTTGGCGGACAGGCGTTTATTCCTGCTGTTCTCTCAAAGGTAAAAGAAGTAAAGACACTTAGTGAACAAAAAGGCTTAACTGATTTACTCATTGAAATAGATGGCGGTGTCAATGTAGAGACAGCAAAGAGCTGCAAAGAAGCAGGCGCTAATCTACTTGTTGCCGGCTCAGCGGTATATGGGAAAGAAGACCGCACGGCGGCCATTCAGGCCATTCGAGAAGCATAACAAAAAGAACCAAAGTCATTGTGATCTTTGGTTCTTTTTCAATGGAGAGGAGCGTAATCATGCACATACATATCGTGGCCGGCGGTCCTTTTGTGTACATCCCGCCGCTTGATCATGAAGCATCTGAGGAGGACATTCTCTGGATCGGCGTAGACCGGGGAACCCTTTTCTTACTAGAGCATGGCATTGTACCTGACAGAGCATTTGGTGATTTTGATAGTGTGACAGAAGAGGAGCTTCATGAACTGAAAAAGAAATTGCCTGCACTCAATCTATTTCAGGCAGAGAAAGATGAAACGGATTTAGAACTTGCGCTGAACTGGTCTTTGCGTCAGAATCCAGCCCATATTCAAATTTACGGCATCACAGGCGGAAGAGCAGATCATTTTCTTGGGAATATCCATCTCCTTTATAAAGGCATTCAGCACAAACAGAGCATGAACCTTGTAGATAAACAAAATATTATTCAAATGTTTGGACCTGGTACATACGAAATCAAACAAGACCCGGATAAAAAATATGTGTCGTTTTTGCCCTTCGGTACATCGGTTGAAAAGCTGACATTAAAAGGTTTCAAATATCCTCTGAAAAATTGTCATATTGAGCCTGGTTCCACACTATGTATTAGTAACGAACTCATCCACTCAAATGGTACTTTTTCTTTTCATGAAGGCATATTAATAATGGTAAGAAGCAAAGATTGACCAACCTATCAATGTGGATGGCTGATTAAGCTCAATTGTGCTGCAAGCGGTACTTTTAGGAGGGGGACAAAATGAAATTTTATACAATCAAACTGCCTAGATTTCTTGGCGGCATTGTCCGTGCGATGCTTGGTTCATTTAAGAAAGATTAATGAGTAATCTCCTTTATTTCCACATAAAAACGCCTGCTACAGTTAAATGTAGCAGGCGTTTACTCTTGCTTATACACGCTCAACTTTACCAGATTTCAAAGCTCGAGCTGATACATATACTCTTTTAGGCTTACCGTCCACTAGAATACGAACTTTTTGAAGGTTCGCGCCCCATGTACGTTTTGTAGAGTTCATTGCGTGAGAACGGTTGTTCCCAGCTTTTGTTTTTCTGCCTGTAATAACGCATTTACGTGCCATTTGTTTCCCTCCTAACTGCGAAAACATCATCATATTCTTCATATACGTACTTAGAGATGCCTCAAGATACTTTAATAATTTACCACAGCTTCAAGGGGTTTGCAAGGATTGTTTGCTCCTCTTTCAAGAAAAATACCTTGACATCTTGATAAAAAATCAAGGCTATAGTATAAGTAGGATTGGGTCGGATTGAATGATTTCTTTTAAAAAGAAGGGTCTTATAGTAAAATAGTGATAACTCAGGGCAATTTCTCAAAAAGGGGGAACCAATGTGTCCATTGAACTTAGAACGAAATACGGACAAATTGATATATCAAATGAAGTCATTGCAATGGTGGCAGGAGGCGCTGCGATCGATTGCTATGGTATTGTTGGCATGGCGTCCAAAAATCAAATAAAGGACGGCTTGACGGATATTCTCCGCAAAGAGAACTTCAGCCGGGGTGTTCTTGTGCGTCAAAAAGAAGATCGCATTCATATTGATATGTACATCATCGTCAGCTACGGTACAAAAATATCAGAAGTCGCACATAATGTTCAAACGAAAGTCAAATATACGATTCATCACACGATTGGACTTTCAGTTGACTCAGTCAACATTTATGTACAAGGAGTAAAAGTTACGAACCCGTAGTAAGGAGGAAATATATTGTCTATTAGAAATCTGGGTGGCCGCTCATTTGCAAAAATGATTCTTGCAGGTGCTCACCATCTTTCTCAAAACGCACAAATTGTTGATGCGTTAAATGTTTTTCCAGTGCCAGACGGAGACACGGGGACAAATATGAATTTGTCAATGACTTCAGGGGCAAAAGCAGTTGAAGAAACAAATACAGATCACATTGGTAAGGTCGGGGTGGCTCTGTCGAAAGGGCTGTTAATGGGGGCAAGAGGAAACTCAGGTGTGATCCTGTCTCAGCTCTTCAGAGGTTTCAGCAAAAATATAGAACAAAAAGAAACAATTGACGCAAAAGAATTTGCGCTTGCCTTGCAGGCCGGCGTTGATACAGCATATAAAGCCGTCATGAAACCGATTGAAGGAACCATCTTAACGGTTGCAAAAGACGCTGCAAAGAAAGCGGTTGCTGTTTCAGCAACAGAAGACCAAATCGATCGTGTGCTTGAATTAACGATTGAGGAAGCAAGAGCATCACTTGACCGCACGCCAGATCTCCTTCCTGTTTTAAAAGAAGTCGGCGTTGTAGATAGCGGCGGTAAAGGGCTTCTTTGTGTATATGAAGGTTTCCTTGCTTCATTAAGAGGAGAAGAGCTTCCTCCTAAAACGGCCTCTTTGCCAACATTAAAAGAATTAGTGAGTGCAGAGCATCATAAAAGTGCACAAAGCCATATGAACACAGAAGATATTGAATTTGGCTATTGTACAGAATTTATGGTGAAATTCGAAGAAGACAAACAGTCCTTTGACGAAAATGCCTTCAGAGAAGAATTAAGCGAATTCGGAGATTCACTTCTTGTGGTATCTGATGATACGCTTGCAAAAGTTCATATTCATGCAGAGCAGCCAGGAGATGTCTTATCATATGCACAGCGCTATGGCAGCTTAATTAATATGAAAATTGAAAACATGAGAGAGCAGCATAGCTCGATCGTCAATGAAGAAAAAGATCACTCGCCTGCTACACCAAAAGCAACAGCTGCTGAAAAACAGCGTTTTGGAGTAGTGAGTGTCGCAATGGGAGAAGGGATTGCTGACTTGTTTAAAAGTATCGGAGCATCCGTCGTCATTGAAGGCGGACAGACGATGAATCCGAGCACAGAAGACATTGTCAAAGCAATTGATAGCATTCATGCCGAAACCGTCTTTATCTTACCTAATAATTCTAATATTGTCATGGCAGCTAAACAGGCGGCAACTGTCTCAAGTCGTGAGGTCGTTGTTATTCCGACAAAGACCGTTCCTCAAGGAATGTCGGCACTTCTTTCTCTCAATGAAGCAGCTTCAAATGAAGACAATGAAGCAGCGATGTTAGAAGCGATTGATCATGTGAAAAGCGGCCAAATTACCTTTGCAGTGAGAGATACCCAAATTGATGGGATCGACATTGCCAAAGGCGACTATATGGGCCTATACAATGGAAAAATCACCTTAACAGCTAAAAATCAATTAGATGCAGCAAAAGAGCTTTTGACCCAAATGGTGACAGAAGATGATGAGATTGTCACAATCATCAAAGGGGAAGATGCATCATCTGATGAGATGGAAGCTTTAGAAGCATATATTGAAGACACATTTGAAGATGTAGAAGTTGAAGTCCACGATGGAAAACAGCCGCTTTATTCATATATTTTGGCTGTTGAATAAAGAAAGAAGGGCACATGAAGCCCTTCTTCTTCTTTTGCATTTTTTTACTATGTGTTCATTCGTGAAATGAGTTGCGGGAATCGAATGAATCCATTAGTCTAAAGGGAGTAACAAACCAATCTGTGATTGGTGATGAGAGGGGAAGACCTATGAAATTTAGAAGTGTGTTTGATATTATTGGACCCGTCATGATTGGTCCATCAAGTTCGCACACGGCGGGTGCGGCTCGTATTGGAAGAGTGGCTCGCAGCTTGTTCGGAAGGGAACCGAAACGAATTGTTGTGTCGTTTTATGGCTCTTTTAAAGATACGTATAAAGGACACGGGACAGATGTAGCCATTATCGGCGGTGTTCTTGATTTTGATACATTTGATGAACGAATTAAAACAGCGATTGATATTGCAAAAAGCAAAGAAATCGACATTGAGTTTAAAGAAGAAGATGCGGTGCCAGCGCATCCAAATACAGCAAAAGTAGAAATTTCAGATGCGAATGGAAGCCTTGAATTAATCGGGATTTCCATTGGCGGAGGTAAAATTGAAATCACAGAATTAAATGGCTTTGAACTGAGACTCTCAGGGAATCATCCGGCCATTCTTGTGGTTCATAACGACCGCTACGGGACGATTGCAGCAGTTGCCAATGTGTTAGCGAAATTCGCCATCAACATTGGTCATATGGAAGTGGCACGTAAAGAGGTCGGGCAAGAAGCACTCATGACGATTGAAGTGGATCAGAATATTGATCCAGCGGTTTTAACAGAGCTTGAGACGCTGCCAAACATTATTCAAGTCACACAAATTGCAGAGTAACAACAAGGAGGTTATGTATGATGTTTAAAAACGTCAAAGAACTCGTGCAGCTAACAGAAGAACGGAATACCTCCATTTCAGAAATTATGATTACTCAAGAAATGGAAGTGACAGGGAAGTCACGTGAAGACATTTTCTCGCAGATGTACCGCAACCTAGAAGTGATGGAACAGGCCGTTGAAAACGGACTGAAAGGTGTGAAATCATTATCTGGTTTAACAGGCGGGGATGCTGTGAAACTTCAAGCATATATCGCATCAGGCAAAACATTGTCTGGTCATACCATTTTAGATGCCGTGAGTAAGGCAGTGGCAACAAATGAAGTGAATGCAGCAATGGGAACGATCTGTGCAACGCCTACTGCTGGCTCAGCAGGTGTTGTGCCAGGAACGCTCTTTGCGGTGAAAGAAACATTAAAGCCAACAAAGGAACAAATGGTCAGGTTCCTATTTACATCTGGTGCATTTGGTTTTGTTGTCGCCAATAACGCAAGTATCTCTGGTGCAGCAGGCGGCTGTCAGGCAGAAGTAGGATCTGCATCAGGTATGGCAGCAGCAGCCATTGTAGAAATGGCAGGCGGTACGCCGCAGCAATCCGCTGAAGCCATGGCCATCACCTTAAAAAATATGCTGGGTCTTGTTTGCGATCCAGTCGCAGGACTTGTGGAAGTGCCATGTGTGAAACGAAACGCAATGGGCGCTTCTAATGCGATGATTGCAGCAGATATGGCACTTGCCGGCATTACAAGCCGTATCCCTTGTGATGAAGTCATTGATGCGATGTACAAAATTGGTCAAACGATGCCAACCGCTCTTCGTGAGACTGCACAAGGCGGACTTGCTGCAACACCGACAGCAAGGGAGCTTGAAAAGAAGATTTTCGGAGGTGTGACCTCATCTCGTGATACAGAAATTGCAAGATAAGATCTCTGCCCTCAAAGGGATTGGAGAAGAAACAGAAAAAACACTAAATGAACTTGGAATCTACACAGTAGCCGATTTACTCGGCTACTTTCCTTATCGATATGACGACTATGAGCTTCGCAATTTAGAAGAAGTCAGACATGACGAACGTGTCACAGTTGAAGGAAAAGTGCACAGTGAGCCCGTTCTCACCTATTATGGAAAAAAACGAAGCAGGCTGACATTCAGGCTGCTTGTCGGTCGTTTTTTGATTACAGCCATATGCTTCAATCGCCCTTATTTAAAACGAAGTCTTGTTTTAGGCGATACGGTATCCGTCACAGGGAAGTGGGATAAAAACCGGCAATCCATTATGGTGCAGGAATTTAAAAAAGGAACACACGAACAAGATGGCAGTATAGAACCTGTTTATTCAGTCAAAGAAAATGTAACCGTGAAGATGATGAGACGATTTGTAAAACAAGCGTTGTCACTCTATGTAGACCATGCTGAAGATCCACTGCCAAAGCAGCTTGTAGCTGCTTATAAACTCATGTCTTATCAAGAAGCACTAAAAACCATTCATCTCCCTGAAACGAGAGACTCGCTCAAGCATGCAAGACGACGCTTCGTGTACGAGGAATTTCTCATCTTTCAACTGAAGATGCAAGCGATCAGAAAAAAAGAACGAGAAAAAACATCAGGCATCCAGCATCCGTTCGCAAAAGAGGCGGTCTTTGAGTTTGTTCATAGCCTGCCGTTCCCACTGACAAAAGCACAATCAAGAGTGCTGGATGAAATTATGGCAGATATGGCATCCCCGTACCGAATGAACCGGCTTCTTCAAGGAGATGTTGGATCGGGGAAAACAGCTGTAGCGGCAATTGCCCTTTATGCCGCTCATTTATCCGGCTTTCAAGGTGCGCTGATGGTGCCAACTGAAATTTTGGCTGAACAACATGCTGATTCACTGTATCAGCTAGTTGAAAAATGGGGGCTAAATATTGCTCTTTTGACGAGTTCAGTGAAAGGAAAGCGCCGCAGAGAACTGCTTGAACGTCTGAAAGAGGGAGATATTGATATTTTAGTCGGCACGCATGCCCTTATCCAGGACGAAGTGGAATTTCAGCAGCTTGGTCTTGTTATTACAGATGAACAGCACAGGTTCGGCGTGGAACAGCGGAAAAAACTGCGAAGCAAAGGGCAGGACCCAGATGTTTTGTTTATGACCGCAACGCCGATTCCAAGAACGCTTGCCATCACAGTATTTGGAGAAATGGACGTCTCAGTCATTGATGAGCTGCCAGCCGGCCGAAAGCAGATTGAAACGTATTGGGTGAAGCATGACATGCTTGAAAGGATTCTTGCTTTTGTTGATAAAGAGCTGAGAAAAGGCAGACAAGCGTATATTATTTGTCCACTTATAGAAGAATCAGACAAACTGGATGTCCAAAATGCGATAGATGTTCACAGCATGCTGACAGAGGCGTATCGCGGAAAATGGTCGATCGGCTTAATGCATGGGAAACTCGCAAGTGATGAAAAAGATCAAGTGATGAGAGATTTCACTTCCAATGAAGTACAAATCCTTGTGTCAACGACAGTTGTTGAAGTTGGCGTCAACGTGCCAAATGCGACCATCATGGTCATTTATGATGCGGACCGCTTTGGACTGTCACAGCTTCATCAGTTAAGAGGCCGGGTCGGACGCGGAGAGCATCAATCTTTTTGTATTTTAATGGCGGACCCTAAATCAGAGACCGGTAAAGAGCGCATGCGGATCATGTCTGAAACAACGGATGGCTTTGAACTGTCTGAAAAGGACTTAGAACTAAGAGGCCCTGGCGACTTCTTTGGCAAGAAACAAAGCGGAATGCCTGAATTTAAAGTGGCAGATATGGTTCATGACTATAGAGCGCTTGAAACCGCTAGAAAAGATGCGGCAGAGCTCGTGCAGTCTGAAGCCTTTTGGACAGACCCTGAATACAAAGAACTTAGGCAAACACTCGTAGACAGCGGTGTGCTTGGCGGAGATAAATTGAGCTGATCAAGTGCTGGAGGAATTTTCTTGTCTTTTTGAAACAAGGATTGATTTATCATCTATGAGATTATATACTACTATTAGTACCTAGTCATAAATGTACGGATGGTGTCTGCATATGAAACTAAATAAAAAAGAACGACAAAGGCTTCTCCAGCAAACGATCAGCTCGACTCCGTTCATTACTGATGAAGAATTGGCAAGTAAATTCGGTGTAAGCATTCAAACAGTTCGTCTTGACCGTTTGGAGCTGTCAATCCCTGAATTACGCGAAAGAATTAAGCACGTGGCCGAAAAGACATTAGAGGATGAAGTGAAGTCTCTTCCGCTGGATGAAGTCATTGGAGAAATGATTGATGTAGAGCTTGATGATCAAGCGATTTCCATTTTTGAAGTGAGAAAAGAGCATGTATTCAGCCGTAACCAAATTGCCAGGGGACATCATCTTTTTGCCCAGGCAAATTCGCTGGCAGTAGCCGTCATCGACGATGAACTGGCTTTGACAGCAAAAGCAAATATTAAGTTTACAAGGCAGGTCAAACAAGGCGAAAGAGTCGTCTCAAAAGCCAAAGTTGCCTCACATGATAAAGAAAAAGGCAGAACCGTAGTTGAAGTAAACAGCTATGTAGGTGAGGAAGTTGTCTTCTCAGGCGATTTCGTCATGTATCGCTCAAAACAAAAGTAAAAGGTGGCACATAACATGAGAATTGCAGTCGATGCAATGGGGGGAGATCATGCCCCTAAAGCCATTATTGACGGTGTGAAAAAAAGCTTAGAAGCATTTTCAGATATCGAGATTACACTTGTCGGCGATGAAAGCAAGATCAAATCATACATAACAAATCATGAACGCATCACGATCTTAGATGCAAAAGAAGTCATTGAACCAACGGATGAACCAGTGCGTGCAGTGAGACGTAAAAAAGATTCTTCTATGGTGAAAATGGCGCAGGAAGTTTCAGAAGGAAGAGCAGATGCCTGTATTTCAGCTGGAAATACTGGGGCACTCATGACAGCAGGCCTGTTTATCGTAGGCAGAATTGATGGCATTGACAGACCAGCACTTGCTCCGACGTTGCCAACACTTGATGGTAGCGGGTTCTTATTATTGGATGTCGGTGCAAACGTTGATGCAAAGCCAGAGCATCTTGTGCAATATGCCATGATGGGATCTATTTACGCAGAGCATGTCTTCCCGAAGAGCAATCCACGCGTTGGACTTTTAAATGTCGGGACAGAAGATAAAAAAGGCAACGATTTAACGAAAAAAACCTTTGAATTATTAAAAGCATCAGATTTGAATTTCGTAGGAAATGTAGAATCGCGTGACTTATTAGAAGGTGTAGCTGATGTCGTTGTCACAGATGGTTTCACGGGGAATATCGCCCTTAAAACGATCGAAGGCACAGCCCTTTCTGTTTTTAAGATGCTGAAAGAAACCTTAACATCCAGCTTCACAGCTAAAATAGCAGCAGGTATGATGAAGCCAAAATTAATGCAGATGAAATCTAAAATGGATTACTCCGAATATGGTGGTGCCGCATTATTTGGTTTAAAAGCACCCGTTATTAAAGCGCATGGTTCCTCTGATGAAAATGCGATTTTTCATGCCATTCGTCAGGCGCGCGATATCGTTATAAAAGACGTTTCAGCTATCATTCATCAAGAAGTTCAAAAAGAAGACACGAATGAGTCGTAATGGAGGTAGAGCAGCATGAGTAAAATTGCTTTTTTATTCCCAGGCCAAGGCTCTCAAAAAATTGGCATGGGAAAAGATTTATTTGACCAAGAAGCAGCATCTAAAGCTGTGTTTGAAGAAGCAGATCAGACCCTTGATTTTGATTTATCTTCAATGATTTTTGAAGGAGATGCAAAAGAACTGACGCTGACATATAATGCACAGCCAGCTCTTTTAACGACAAGCATCGCGATCTTAAAGAAATTTGAAGAGAGCGGAATCAAAGCAGATTATGCAGCAGGGCACAGTCTGGGTGAATATACAGCCCTTGTTGCAGCGGGAGCTCTTTCGTTTAAAGATGCCGTTTTCGCAGTGAGAAAGCGTGGCGAATTAATGAATGAAGCCGTTCCAGCAGGAGAAGGCGCAATGGCGGCGATTCTTGGCTTAGACCAAGCGGCGCTTGTAGAAGTGACAAGAGAAGTGACAGAAAGCGGTCATCTTGTAGAACTTGCGAACTTAAACTGTCCGGGCCAAATCGTCATCTCTGGTACAGCAAAAGGTGTGGAACTTGCATCAGAGAAAGCGAAAGAAAAGGGCGCAAAACGTGCAATTCCACTTGAAGTGAGTGGACCTTTCCATTCTGCATTAATGAAACCAGCAGCTGAAAAATTCACAGATGTATTATCTAAATTAGACATTTCTGATGCCGCGACGCCAGTGATTTCAAACGTAACAGCAGACATCGTGACATCACGTAATGAAATTGAAACGAAGCTGATTGAACAATTGTATTCTCCTGTTCGATTTGAAGAAAGTGTAGAACGCCTGATTGACTTAGGCGTGACAACATTTATTGAAATTGGTCCTGGTAAAGTGCTCTCAGGTCTTGTGAAAAAAGTCAATCGCCGCCTGACGACCATTTCCGTATCAGATCAAGAAACAATTGAAGCAGCAATTCAAACACTCAAGGGGGATTCTTGATGCTTACAAATAAAACAGCCGTTGTCACAGGTGCATCACGCGGTATTGGCCGTTCGATTGCGATCGATTTGGCGAAAAAAGGTGCCAATGTTGTGGTGAACTATTCAGGCAACGAAGCAAAAGCAAATGAAGTCGTCGATGAGATCAAAGCACTTGGCCAGCAGGCTTTTGCTGTCAAAGCGGATGTGTCAAATGCAGAAGATGTACAGGCATTAATGAAACAAACCGTTGATACATTTGGTTCAATCGACATTCTTGTGAATAATGCTGGAATTACAAAGGACAACCTGCTCATGAGAATGAAAGAAAATGAATGGGATGATGTCATTAACATAAACTTAAAAGGTGTCTTCAACTGTACAAAAGCTGTGACACGTCAAATGATGAAACAGCGCAGCGGAAGAATCATCAATGTAGCATCTGTTGTCGGCGTTTGTGGAAACCCTGGACAAGCAAACTATGTTGCAGCAAAAGCTGGTGTGATCGGTTTAACGAAAACAACAGCGAAAGAGCTGGCAAGCCGTCATATTACAGTCAATGCCGTAGCACCAGGCTTTATTTCTACTGATATGACTGACAAGCTTGATGAGAATGTTCAAACAGAAATGCTTAAGCAAATCCCGCTCGCACGCTTTGGTGCGCCTGAAGATATAAGCAACGTTGTTGTCTTTTTAGCTTCAGAAGGAGCAGGTTATATTACAGGCCAAACCATCCAAGTGGATGGCGGAATGGTTATGTCCTAAGAAATATCAAAATTTCGTTACGTTTTCTCTAGTTTTTTAAAAACGAATCAACTATAATACTTTGAGGGGAGGTGAAAGGCAATGGCAGACGTATTAGAGCGTGTATCAAAAATTATTGTAGACCGCCTTGGCGTTGATGAGGCTGACGTGAAAATGGAGGCTTCATTTAAAGAAGATTTAGGCGCTGATTCCCTTGATGTAGTTGAGCTAGTTATGGAACTTGAAGATGAGTTCGATATGGAAATTTCTGACGAAGATGCTGAAAAAATTGCAACAGTCGGTGACGCTGTGAACTACATAAATAGCCAGCAATAAGCGTAACAAAGTCCCGTCTATTTTCATGGCGGGACTTTGAAAATTTATGTTAGTTTCAACATATTCAGCTGATCAATTGTCAGCCTTTTTCAGATGCTAAGGAGCACGGTTTCCTTGCATGTAGAAAGAGAGACTCCATATAATCAGTATCCTTAAAGGCGATAACGCCTACCTGGAGGTTGCTATGCCAAAACACTATAAAGACAAACAGAAACAGAGCAAAAAACTAGAGCAATTCAGAGAATTTCAGCAGCGCATTTCTGTACACTTTAAAAATGAAAAACTACTCTATCAAGCCTTTACACATTCCTCTTATGTGAATGAGCATCGTAAAAAACCTTATGAGGATAATGAAAGACTTGAATTTTTAGGGGACGCTGTTTTAGAGTTGACGATCTCACAGTTCTTATTTGCAAAGTACCCAGCCATGAGCGAGGGAGATTTAACAAAACTGAGAGCGGCGATCGTATGTGAGCCATCACTTGTGTCATTAGCACATGAGCTGTCCTTTGGAGACCTTGTTCTTTTAGGAAAAGGGGAAGAAATGACAGGCGGCAGAAAACGCCCAGCACTCTTAGCAGACGTATTTGAGGCGTTTATCGGAGCGCTTTATTTAGATCAAGGACTTGAGCCTGTTGAACGATTCCTAGAAGCCTATGTATACCCGAAAATTAATGACGGGGCATTCTCACATGTCATGGACTTTAAAAGCCAGCTTCAAGAATTTGTTCAGCGAGATGGAAAAGGTGTACTTGAATACCGAATCCTGCATGAAAAAGGTCCAGCACATAACCGGGAATTTGAAGCCAATGTATCCCTTAGAGGAGAAGTGCTCGGGATTGGAAATGGCCGTTCAAAAAAAGAAGCCGAACAGCATGCTGCACAGGAAGCACTTGCTAAATTACAGAAACATCATATGAACCAATAAAATCCCCCTCGTGATTCAGGGGGATTTCACTCTGTTTTCCATCATCTTTTTTCAGTTCATATGGTAAGATAATAGTACTTTAAATACATAAGGAGGATCACTCTCATGTTCCTCAAACGTTTAGACGTGATAGGATTCAAATCTTTCGCACAGCGGGTGACTGTAGACTTTGTCAAAGGGGTTACAGCTGTTGTTGGACCAAACGGAAGCGGCAAAAGTAATATTACTGATGCGATCCGCTGGGTACTTGGAGAGCAATCAGCAAAAAGCCTCCGCGGAGGAAAAATGGAAGACATCATTTTTGCAGGAAGTGACTCAAGAAAACGAGTCAACTTAGCAGAAGTGACATTAACGCTCGATAACGAAGATCACTTTTTGCCGATCGATTTTCACGAAGTCAGTGTGACAAGAAGAGTCTATCGTTCTGGAGAAAGTGAATTTCTCATTAACAATCAATCTGTCCGCTTAAAGGATATTATTGATCTTTTCATGGATTCAGGTCTTGGAAAAGAAGCTTTTTCGATCATCAGCCAAGGTAAGGTAGAAGAGATTCTATCGAGTAAAGCTGAAGAAAGACGTAGCATCTTTGAAGAAGCAGCGGGTGTCCTGAAATATAAAACAAGAAAGAAAAAAGCCGAGAATAAACTGTTTGAAACGCAGGACAACTTAAACCGGGTAGAAGATATTCTGCATGAACTAGAAGATCAAGTAGAACCACTAAGAATGCAGGCATCTATTGCAAAAGACTATCTGCAAAAGAAAGAAGAACTTGAAAATGTAGAAATTGCTCTCACCGTCCATGATATTGAAGCACTACACAAAAAATGGACAACACTTGGTGAAGCTGTCGAGCGGTTCAAACAAGATGAAATGAAGCAGTCCACAGATATTCAAGCGAAGGAAGCCAAAATCGAAGAATCGAGAGACCGTATTCAGGCGCTTGACGATTCGATTCATGACCTCCAAGAAGTCCTCCTTTTCACAAGTGAAGAACTAGAAAAGCTTGAAGGGAAAAAAGAAGTTCTAAAAGAACGGAAAAAAAATGCGGCCGCTAACCAAGGGCAGCTAGAAGACACGCTCGTGCGTTTAACCGAAAAACAGGCGTTGTTAACGGAAAAGATTGAACAGCAGAAAGTCACACGTGACAGCCTGCAAACAGAAGTGCAGCAGCTAAAAGATGAAGTGAAAACAAAACAGCATCAGCTGTCTCTTCATAGTGAAGATGTGGAAGGGCAAATTGAACAGCTGAAAAGCGATTATTTTGACCTATTAAACGAGCAAGCTTCTATCCGAAACGAACGTAAATTACTAGAAGAGCAGCAGCGCCAAGCAGCCTTGCAGCTAGAGCGGTTAACGCAAAATAATCAGAAACATATCGAAGAACGGGTGTCTGTGAAGGAAAAGAAAACAGAAGCCGAGCAGCAACTTTCAGAACGAGAAGAAGACATTTTGGCTCAGGTGAAACGCTTTAGAGAAGCGGAACAAAAGCTAGAGCAGATGAAGCGTCAATACGAGAAAAAAGAAACGGCTCTTTACCAAGCCTATCAATATGTACAGCAGGCAAAATCTAAAAAAGAAATGCTTGAATCGATGCAGGAAGACTTCTCAGGTTTTTTCCAAGGAGTAAAAGAGGTTTTAAAGGCAAAGGACCGGTTAGGCGGTATTCACGGGGCGATTGCAGAGCTGATTCAAACAGAGCAGCAACATGAAACAGCGATTGAAATTGCACTTGGCGCAGCCACGCAGCATGTCGTTACTGAAAATGAAGCGGCTGCCAGACAGGCCATTGGATATTTAAAGCAGCATTCCTTTGGGCGTGCGACCTTCCTGCCGATGAACGTCATCAAAGAACGAACCATTCAGTTCAGAGATATTCAAACAGCTGAGCAGCATGACGCATTTATCGGCGTAGCGAGTCAGCTCGTTTCCTTTGACGAAAAGTATGAAAAAGTCATTCGGAATTTGCTTGGAACAGTCCTAATCGTGAAAGACTTAAAAGGTGCCAATGAGCTAGCGAAAATGCTTGGACATCGTTATCGTATCGTGACCCTTGATGGGGACGTGGTGAACCCAGGCGGTTCAATGACTGGGGGAGGCGTAAAGAAAAAGAACAATTCCCTCCTCTCCAGAAACCGAGAGATTGAAACGTTAACAAAGCAACTCGTTGAAATGGAAGAAAAAACAACGATCCTTGAAAAAGAAACAAAAGAAACGAAGCAATCGATTGCCGAAAGCGAAGTCCAATTAAATGAACTGCGTCAGCGCGGCGAAATGCTTCGAGAAAAGCAGCAAGAGTTAAAAGGGACATTATATGAACTGCAAGTAGCTGAAAAAAATATTAACGCTCATCTAGAGCTCTATGATCAAGAAAAAGAAGAGTTGCAGCAGCGCTCTAGCGAACTTGCGATCAAGGACAAAGAGCAGGCAGCCCTTGAAACATCTATAGGTGAGAAACTGACCTCTCTTGACGAAGAGATCAACACGTTAACAAAACGGAAGCAGACCCAAAGCTCAACGAAAGAAACCATTTCTTCCGAATTAACAGAGCTGAAAATCTCGCTTGCCAAAAAAGAGCAGTCTTTAGCAAATGAACAAGAAAAACTATCGAGCTTAACGGCTGAATTAGAAGAGGCTGAAAAGACGCTGACGGAAACAAAAGAAGATTTGTCCCTCTTAACAAGTGAAATGTCATCCAGCTCAAGCGGCGCCGAACAACTGGAAGAAGCGGCAAAAGAGAAACTGGAACATAAAAACAAAACGACAGCGCTTATCTCAGAGCGACGCAAACAGCGCCTGGCTCTTTCTGAAACATTAGAATTCGCAGAACGTGAACTGAAAGAGCAAAACCGCCTGTATAAACAGCTCACGACAAGCTTAAAAGATGAAGAAATCAAGCTTGGCCGCATGGAAGTTGAACTTGATAACCTCATCGCCTACTTAAACGAAGAGTATGCCCTTTCGTTTGAAGGAGCAAAAGAAATGTATCATCTGACGCTATCGCCGGATGAAGCAAGAAAACGCGTG
Organism: Bacillus sp. XT-4; assembly: GCF_050864245.1. Classification (NCBI taxonomy): domain Bacteria; kingdom Bacillati; phylum Bacillota; class Bacilli; order Caryophanales; family Bacillaceae; genus Bacillus; species Bacillus sp. XT-4. The sequence continues at coordinate 223,652 of NZ_JBPAFI010000002.1, read as the reverse complement.
AAATTGATCAAACTAGCCATTGAAGAGCTTGGAACAGTGAACTTAGGCAGTATTGACGAGTATGAACGTGTGAATGAACGTTTTCTCTTCTTAACTGAACAGCGCAATGATCTGACAGAAGCGAAAAATACGTTATTCCAAGTCATTGAAGAAATGGATCAGGAGATGACGAAACGTTTCTCTGAGACATTCTCTCAAATCCGCAGGCATTTTGAATCTGTTTTCCAAGCATTATTTGGCGGAGGAAGAGCAGACCTTAAGTTGACAGATCCAAACGATTTACTAAACTCAGGCGTCGATATTGTGGCGCAGCCGCCGGGGAAAAAGCTGCAAAATCTAAGCCTGCTTTCAGGCGGAGAAAGAGCATTAACAGCCATTGCTTTATTATTCTCGATCTTAAAAGTGAGACCAGTTCCATTCTGTGTGCTAGATGAGGTAGAAGCAGCGCTTGATGAAGCGAATGTGTTCCGCTTTGCCCAGTATTTAAAGAAATACAGTCAAGAAACACAGTTCATTGTGATTACACACCGAAAAGGAACCATGGAAGAAGCAGATGTTCTGTACGGTGTCACGATGCAGGAGTCAGGTGTCTCAAAACTGGTATCTGTCAAACTAGAGGAAACGAAAGAGCTTGTCCAGTAATTAAAGGAGGTTTTTGAACCCATGAGCTTTTTTAAGAAATTAAAAGAAAAATTTACGCAGCAAACCGATTCAGTATCAGAAAAGTTTAAAGATGGACTTGAAAAAACGAGAAATTCGTTTCAGGGAAAAGTAAATGAACTCATTTCTCGCTATCGTAAAGTGGATGAAGACTTTTTTGAAGAACTAGAAGAAGTGTTAATCGGTGCGGATGTCGGTTTCACGACTGTGATGGAACTGATTGATGAGCTGAAAAAAGAAGTGAAATTAAGAAACATTCAAGACCCAAGTGAAGTACAAGCAGTCATCTCTGAAAAACTCGTGGAGATTTACAATAGTGGTGAGGAACAAATCTCTGAACTGAACATTGAAGACGGCCGTTTAAATATCATTTTATTTGTAGGCGTGAACGGTGTCGGTAAAACCACAACCATTGGTAAGCTGGCAAACAAGCTAAAAAATGAAGGGAAATCCGTCATTTTAGCAGCAGGTGATACGTTCCGTGCGGGGGCGATTGAGCAGCTTGAAGTATGGGGCGAGCGCTCTGGTGTTCCTGTCGTTAAACAAACAGCAGGCTCTGACCCGGCAGCGGTCATCTATGATGCCGTTCAATCAGCTAAAGCCAAAAAAGCAGATGTCCTGATCTGTGATACAGCAGGCAGACTGCAAAACAAAGTCAACTTGATGAAAGAGCTAGAGAAGGTCAAGAGAGTCATTGAACGCGAAGTGCCCGATGCACCGCACGAAGTACTGCTTGCCCTTGATGCGACAACGGGTCAAAATGCGATGGCGCAAGCGAAGGAATTTTCTAAAGCAACAAACGTGACAGGTATCGCTTTAACAAAGCTTGACGGTACTGCAAAAGGCGGGATTGTTCTTGCCATTCGCAATGAGCTCAACATCCCTGTAAAACTTGTCGGACTAGGTGAAAAAGTAGACGATCTGCAAGAGTTCGATGCTGAATCGTATGTGTACGGATTATTCTCAGACATCATTGATCAAGAAGACTAATCAAGATGCCGACAAAACTGCCGGCATTCAGCGTGTAGACAAACCCTCGCATTCTTTGTCAGTCCTGCGTGCTGGTGCTCACGAATGTGACATTCGCTCCGCGCCAGTACTCGTCCTTCCTAGACTTCAAAGGTTTTCTATCACGCTGAAAAGAAGACAAAGTGCTAAAATCAAGTTCATTTTAGCCCTTTGTCAACAATCTGGGGATGCCGGCAAAATTGCCGGCATTTTTATTTATATATCGCCGCAGGAAGTGACAAGATAAAAACTTGACACATAGATCAGAACCGTGTAAACTTAGTTGTTGTAAAGGGAATGAACTTAACAAAGGGGAGAGAGCCCATGACGCTTGAAAAGACAACGAGAATGAACTACTTGTTTGATTTCTATCAATCGTTGTTGACCGCAAAACAAAAGAGCTACATGTCGCTTTACTACCTAGACGATTTTTCCCTCGGTGAAATTGCGGATGAATATGAAGTATCAAGACAGGCTGTTTATGATAATATTAAACGGACTGAAGCGATGCTTGAACAATATGAAGAAAAGCTGCTCTTGTTTAAGAAATTTAAAGAGCGTAAAGAACTTCTCACAAAAATGAGAGAGCTTGTAGCAGATTCCGCGCAAAAGGAAGAAGCAGAAGCTTTAATTGAATCGCTTGAGAAATTAGATTAGGAGGCGGCACAGTATGGCATTTGAAGGATTAGCCGACCGACTGCAGCAGACGATTTCAAAAATCCGCGGCAAAGGAAAAGTGTCAGAGCAAGATGTAAAAGAAATGATGCGCGAGGTACGCCTTGCCCTTCTTGAAGCTGACGTCAATTTTAAAGTAGTCAAAGACTTTGTGAAAAAAGTAAGCGAGCGGGCAGTTGGACAAGAGGTCATGCAAAGTCTTACCCCAGGACAACAGGTCATTAAAGTTGTAAAAGAAGAACTCACTGAATTAATGGGCGGGGAAGAGAGTAAAATCGCTGTAGCGAAAAAATCTCCAACTGTCATTATGATGGTTGGTCTTCAAGGGGCAGGTAAAACGACCACAACTGGAAAGCTTGCCAACTTACTTCGCAAAAAACATAATCGCAAGCCGATGATGGTGGCCGCTGATATTTACAGACCAGCAGCGATCCAGCAGCTTCAAACGCTTGGGAAACAGCTTGATATGCCCGTATTCTCATTAGGTGATCAAGTTAGTCCTGTCGAAATTGCCAAACAGGCAATTGAAAAAGCGAAAGAAGAACATCATGATTATGTCATTTTAGATACAGCAGGACGTCTTCATATTGATGAAGACTTAATGGATGAACTTCAGAAAGTAAAAGAAGTCGCAAATCCAGAAGAGATTTTCCTCGTTGTTGACTCGATGACTGGTCAAGATGCTGTCAATGTCGCAAAAAGCTTTAATGAACAGCTTGGTTTAACAGGTGTCGTTCTGACAAAACTAGACGGTGATACGCGAGGCGGGGCAGCACTTTCAATTCGTGCAGTCACAAATACGCCGATTAAATTCGCCGCACTAGGTGAAAAGCTTGATGCAATTGAACCATTCCATCCAGAGCGTATGGCATCGAGAATTCTTGGCATGGGAGATGTGCTCACGCTTATTGAAAAAGCACAAGCAAACGTTGACCAAGATAAAGCGAAAGAGCTTGAACAAAAAATGCGGACAATGAGCTTCACGCTCGATGATTTCCTCGAGCAGCTTGGGCAGGTTCGCAACATGGGTCCACTTGATGAACTGATCCAAATGATGCCGGGAGCCGGTAAAATGAAAGGGCTCAAAAACGTCCAAGTAGACGAAAAGCAGCTCAATCACATCGAAGCGATCATTAAATCAATGACGACCGAAGAAAAAGAACAGCCAGAGGTCATCAATGCAAGCCGCAGAAAACGGATTGCAAAAGGAAGCGGAACATCTGTACAGGAAGTCAATCGCCTTTTAAAACAATTTGACGAAATGAAAAAGATGATGAAGCAAATGACCAATATGTCCAAAGGAAAGAAAAAAGGCGGCTTTAAATTACCATTTATGTAATTGGTTATACATGATAAAACCGTTGTTAAGAAAAAACACTTTACAAACCCTTTTATCATTGTTAATATACTATCTTGTTGAAATATTTTCGGAGGTGCTAGTAAAATGGCAGTAAAAATTCGTTTAAAACGTATGGGAGCAAAAAAATCTCCTTTCTATCGTATTGTTGTAGCAGATTCTCGTTCACCACGTGACGGTCGTTTCATCGAAACAGTTGGAACTTACAACCCAGTGGTATCACCAGCTGAGGTGAAAATCAACGAAGAATTAGCGCTTAAATGGCTTCAAAATGGTGCGAAACCATCTGATACAGTTCGTAACCTTTTCTCAAGCCAAGGAATTCTTGAAAAATTTCATAATGCGAAAAACAGCAAATAATGAATGAGCTGTCCTTGGAAGAATTGATTGTGTCCATCGTCGAGCCACTTGTTGATTTCCCTGAAGATATTCACGTATCTTCATTAGAAAAAGATGAGCAGGTCATTTACACACTGTCTGTCAATGCTGAAGATACCGGAAAAGTGATCGGTAAGCAGGGACGTACAGCTAAAGCGATACGAACAGTCATGTTTGCAGCAAGTGCAGAGTCTTCTAAGAAAGTTCAACTTGAGATTGCTGACTAAAAAGGGAGAGGGCTTAGGACCTCCCCTTTTTTTACACGTTTAAATCTATTTTTCGTTATACTGTAGAGGACAAATGCCTTCGGATAGGGGGACAAAAAGGAAGATGCAGATCATTCAACATGTCACCGTCATGCAAGTATTAACTGAAAGCAGTAAGGACAAACTGTTAACGACTTTTTTGGAGAAAAAAGAAAGACTAGAACGTGAGTGCAATCAACTATATTTTCAACTAAAAAAGCATGAAAAAGAACCACATCAGCAAGAAGCCATCCCTCAATTTCAAAAAGCCATTGAAAAAAGACAAGAGAAAATGAGGCAAATTGATTTTCAAGTCGAGCAGCTTCATATCTTGCCTCTTGGCAGTGAAATGAAAGAAACAGAAGTGGATGCGCTGATTGAAGTAAAAATAGGTGATAAATGGGATGACAAAATGCAAGACAATGTCATCGTCGTGAAAGACGGCACCATTGTGGAAATACGTCAGGGGTGATTGAGAACATGGAGCTAGAATGGTTGAATGTCGGAAAGATCGTCAATACACATGGAGTGCGCGGAGAAGTACGTGTTGTGTCAAAGACTGATTTCCCAGAAGAACGCTACAAAAAAGGCAGCGTCCTTTATATTTTCAAACAAAATCAAAAAGAACCGCTAAAAGTGACTGTCGCATCACATAGACAGCACAAACAATTTGATTTACTGACATTTGAAGAAGTCGGCTCGTTAAATGAAGCTGAGCAATTAAAAGAGTCGATTTTAAAAGTAGAAAAAGAACATCTTGGTTCATTAGATGAAGGGGAATTCTATTTCCACGAAATCATCGGCTGTGAAGTATATGATGAAGAGGACAAACTGATTGGTCAAATCAAAGAAGTTTTAACGCCAGGGGCAAATGATGTATGGGTGGTTGGAAGAAAAGGCAAAAAAGATGCCCTCATCCCTTATATTCCATCTGTCGTCAAAACAGTTGATATTTCATCCAAGAAAGTACACATTGAAGTGATGGAAGGACTCATTGACGAATGAAAATTGACTTCTTAACACTGTTTCCTGAAATGTTTGAAGGGGTGCTTCACTCATCGATCTTAAAAAAAGCTCAGGAAAAAGATGCGGTCTCATTTGATGTCGTGAATTTTAGGGAGTATTCCGATCATAAACATAAAACAGTGGATGACTATCCGTATGGCGGCGGTGCTGGCATGGTTCTGAAAGCACAGCCTGTATTTGATGCGGTAGAAGATTTAACGAAAAAAGCAAACAAGAAGCCCCGCATTATTCTTGTCTGTCCTCAAGGAGAAAGATATACACAAAAGAAAGCAGAAGAGCTTGCAAAAGAAGAGCATCTTATGTTCATTTGCGGCCACTATGAAGGCTACGATGAGCGCATCAGGGAGCATCTTGTCACAGATGAAATCTCAATCGGAGATTTCGTTCTCACAGGCGGAGAGCTGCCGGCGATGATGATTGCAGACAGTGTGGTCAGGCTTTTGCCTCATGTGCTTGGAAAAGAAGCGTCTCATATCGAAGATTCATTTAGTACAGGTCTGCTTGAGCATCCGCACTATACAAGACCAGCTGATTATAAAGGATTGAAAGTACCAGATGTGCTTCTCTCTGGAAATCATGCCAAAATTGAAGAGTGGCGGCGTAAAGAATCGTTGAAGCGAACCTATACAAGACGGCCAGATTTGATCGATTCTTGCAAAACATTAACGGATGAAGAAAAAAGATGGCTTTGGCAGCTTCATAATGACTAGATTGTATTGCACAAGGTATACAGGTGTGGTATGATACTACTTGTGACTTGGACGGCTTGCCGATTCAAGTTTGAAAACGATGTTCCGCTGCAATGAAGAAAGAGGACATGAGCATCTGTTGGAAGGAGTTGAAAACGATGCAACAATTGATTGAAGAAATCACAAAAGAACAATTACGCACTGATCTTCCTGCGTTCCGTCCTGGTGACACTTTACGTGTACACGTGAAAGTTGTCGAGGGTACTCGTGAGCGTATCCAGATCTTTGAAGGTGTTGTAATTAAGCGTCGTGGTGGTGGAATCAGCGAAACTTTCACAGTTCGTAAGATCTCTTACGGTGTAGGCGTTGAGCGTACATTCCCTGTACACACACCAAAAATCGCTAAGATCGAAGTTGTACGTCACGGTAAGGTACGTCGTGCGAAACTTTACTACCTACGTGAACTTCGCGGTAAAGCGGCTCGTATCAAAGAAATCAGACGATAATGATATCAAAGGAAAGAGCTTGTTACCTGTAACAGGCTCTTTTTTTGTACAATGTATAGAGACAACCGTTAGAAGAGAGAAGGTGCACATATGACAATTCAATGGTTTCCAGGCCATATGGCAAAAGCAAGACGGGAAGTCACAGAAAAATTAAAGCTCATCGACATCGTATTTGAATTAACCGATGCAAGGATTCCGATGTCCTCTAGAAACCCAATGATTGAAGAAATCCTCCAAAACAAACCGAAAATTATGCTTTTGAACAAAGCAGATAAAGCAGATCCTCGTATGACAAAAGAGTGGCAGGCACACTTTGAAGCGCAAGGTGTACGGTCGCTTGCCATTAATTCTGTCGATGGACAAGGGTTAAATCAAATCATTACGACATCAAAAGAAATATTAAAAGAAAAGTTCGATCGAATGAAAGCAAAAGGTGTTAAGCCGCGTGCCATTCGAGCTTTGATTATCGGAATTCCCAATGTCGGCAAATCAACGCTGATCAATCGGTTGGCAAAGAAAAATATTGCGAAAACAGGAGATCGACCTGGTATTACGACGTCACAGCAATGGGTGAAGGTAGGAAAAGAACTTGAACTGCTCGATACCCCCGGAATTCTCTGGCCGAAATTTGAAGATGAACAAGTAGGTCTTAGGCTGGCCGTCACCGGAGCGATTAAAGACTCAATCATCAACTTGCAGGATGTCGCCGTTTATGCGCTACGCTTTTTAGAAGAGCACTATCCAGAGCGATTAAAAAAACGCTATGATCTAGCAGAAATACCTGAAGATACAGTTGAGCTGTTTGATGCCATTGGCACAAAACGCGGCTGTCTGATGAGTGGAGGATTCATTAATTACGACAAAACGACCGAAATCATCATTCGGGATATTCGAACGGAAAAATTTGGTCCCCTCACTTTTGAGAAGCCTGAAAGCTAAAAGACACGCAGCTCATGCGGGTCTTTATTTTTTGCGAAAAACTGCCGATATAAAGAAGGAGGCTGCGGAAAAGCCAATGTACACGGTCAAACAAATAAAAGCATTAATAGAACAACATGCTGACGACGAGTCATACATTCGTGAACTATTGAAAGACGATACAAGAAAAAGTGTCCAGAAGCTGATGGACAAATGGAACAAAGAGAGAGAAAAGCAGCAAGAACTACATGCAGCATGGAAGCAAATGCTGCAATTTGAAACCAAAGCAAAAGCGCAAGGATACACTTATATTGCAGGCATAGATGAAGCAGGAAGAGGACCACTCGCTGGCCCAGTGGTTGCGGCAGCTGTGATATTAAAAGAAGATACCGTCCTACTCGGTTTAAATGATTCAAAACAGCTATCTGAGAAAAAAAGAATGACCTATTATGAGCTCATTCAAAAGGAAGCGCTCGACATCGGCATCGGCATTGTTGATGCGGCAACGATTGACGAAATCAATATATACGAAGCATCAAGACTGGCGATGGTGAGGGCTGTAAAGCAGCTCACTCACACACCTGATTATCTACTCATAGATGCGATGACGCTCCCGCTTCCTACTCAACAGGAGAATATCATCAAAGGAGATGCTAAAAGCGCATCCATCGCAGCTGGTGCATGTATTGCCAAAGTGACAAGGGACCAAATGATGGAAGAGTATGGACGCCAGTACCCTGAGTATCAATTTGAAAAACATAAAGGGTATGGAACGAAAGAGCACCTTGCTGCCATTCAAACACATGGCGCCACACCTATCCACCGGTTATCATTTGCACCAGTGAAATCTGTTATTTCATAAATATTTTGACACAAGGAGGCTGCCTGTGATGACAAGAGTTGAAGATATACATACTGCACTGAATAGTCGGCTGAATACGGCAGAATCTGTTCCGCTTAACACGGAAGGAAAGGAAAATATTCACCGGCTCATTCTCGGCAAAGTACTGAAAATGCTCGGGGATGATACAGCACTTGTTCAAATAGGTTCGACCAAAATCAAAGCGCAGCTAGCGGCTCAGCTCAAAGCCGATTCTTTCTACTGGTTCCAATTAGAACAAGAAGGTGGAGGCAGTCTGAGTAAATTAAGACCTGTTCAGCAATTTGACCAAGATCCTAAAACATTAAAGGATGCCGCAGCTAAACTACTAGAAGGTCTGTCGCTTAAAAATGGACTTGAACAAATGTTAACAGCTACAGCTTTTTTAAAAGAAAAACCGGTCATCAACGAAGCAGAGTTAAAAACGGCAGTAAAATGGATTGAACAACTTCAAGGTGCGGATATCAAAAAAGGTCTGCAAGCACTTCTTTTTGCTTTAAAGAAAGATTTGCCGATTCAACAAGGAGTGCTCCAATCAATATTAGCGATGAAATCCCCCTCTGCACTTCATCAGGATGTGACAGCACTGCTAGATCGATTAACACAGCTTCCGAAGCAATCAGAAGCCACACAGGCTCTTACACAGGCCGTTCGTACGGTTGTAAATGCTGAGACAACCGTTCATGCAGAAAAGCTCTTATCGGTGCTTCTAGGAGCAAAAGAAGGTCAAACGAAGCAAGGAGAAAGCTTGCAGCAAGTGCAGCCTCATGTCAATCCGGCTCAGCAAACAAAGCAGAGCCAGCCCACCGCTATACAACAAGGGCGACAGGCGGATACAGTGAATCAGAACAGCGTGCAGCAATTATTAAGTCCAAAACAGCTCCCGCTTCAGCAAATAGAACGCATTCTGACGAGCATCACAAAGCAAGGTACAGACGGACAGCAGCAGCTTGATGTAAAACAACTCACATCACTGGTTCAAGCAGTCCAGCAGGCAGGGCCACAGGCTGACGCAAAGGCAGCCGTGCTTCAAAGGGAATTTCCGTTTCTTTCAAAAACAGAGGCGAACGCATTGGTAAAGGTCATTCAGCAGACTGAACCAGCATTAGGCAATAAAACCGATGTACTCAATTTACTGATGACGATGAAAAAAGCGATAGGTGTACGAGATGAAATTGGGATGCTGAAATTACTGGAAAAGGGCAGCCAAGATGTCAAAAGCCAAGAGCTTCACCAATTAAAGATGGTTTTAAATGATGCAAGGCAAGCTGATGTTCCCGAGCCCGTAAAAAAAGAAGTGGATCAATTATTCCATAGATTAAATGGGCAGTTACTAGTGCATCAGGAAAACCAAACAGTTAGTCAAATGATGGTTTCTTACCCGCTTTTCTCAAAACATAGTGTTCAAGATTTAACCTTTATTCTAAAAGGGCATAAGAAAAAAGATGGCTCTATCGATATTTCTCAGTGCCGTTTAATGTTTTATTTAAACATGGAAAACTTAGAAGAAACGTTAATAGACTGTACGATTCAGCAAAAAGTGATGTCAATTACAGTCGAGACGGCTCACGAACTTCAAGGGACCATTAATCCAATGATTCCAGCTGTTCGAGAGAATTTAAATGCCCTAGGGTATAGTTTAACGGGGATTACAGCGAAAAAGAGAGAAGAGCCAATTGATCCGTCTGACTTTCTAGATGAACACTTTCATAAAATCAGCGAGAAAGGGCTGGACTTACGAGTATGAAAGATTCAAAACCGCTTAGAAGAGCGGTCGCTCTACACTATGATGAAGAAAAACAAAAGGCGCCAAAAGTCGTTGCAACAGGCAGCGGCTATGTGGCAGATCATATTATTGAAGAAGCTCAAAAAGCTGGAGTTCCTATCCAAGAAGACCGTAATTTAGTAGAACTGATGCGCCACTTAACGCTCGATGAGGAAATCCCAGAAGCGTTATACGATACTGTAGCAGAAATATTTTCATTTATCTATCGATTGGATCAAAAAATGAAAAAATAAGGTAAAATAAGTGTTTTGACTGAAAAATTTATATTTTTAATAAAATAAAAGTTTGAATGTTTAGAAGGATTTTACGATTTTACATAGAACCCTAGACATTCTCTTTTTTATTCTTTAAAATGAAAGCGCAGTCTATTTTATAATTTTTGTTTCTACATATGTTGGGAGGATGGGAAATGAATATCCATGAGTACCAAGGAAAAGAAATCCTAAGAAAATATGGGGTTTCAGTTCCAAATGGTAAAGTAGCATTTACACCTGATGAAGCAGTGAAAGCATCAGAAGAGCTTGGAAGCTCTGTATATGTCGTAAAAGCACAGATTCATGCAGGCGGCCGTGGTAAAGCAGGTGGGGTAAAAATTGCAAAAACAAAAGATGAAGTGAAAGGGTTTGCAGAGGAATTGCTCGGCAAGACACTTGTCACACATCAAACAGGGCCTGAAGGGCGTGAAATAAAACGCTTACTTATTGAAGAAGGCTGCGATATTCAAAAAGAGTACTATGTAGGACTCGTTTTGGATAGAGCGACATCAAGAATTGTTTTGATGGCTTCTGAAGAAGGCGGTACTGAAATTGAAGAAGTAGCAGAAAAAACGCCAGAAAAAATCGTGAAAGTGGTCATCGACCCAGCGATTGGTCTCCAAGCCTATCAGGCGAGAGAAGTTGCGTTTAAAATTAATATTCCAACAAAATTAGTTGGTCAAGCTGTTAAGTTTATGACAAGTCTTTACAATGCGTTTATTGAAAAGGATTGTTCAATTGCCGAGATAAATCCTCTTGTTGTAACAGGTGATGGAAAAGTCATGGCACTTGATGCAAAATTAAACTTTGATAGCAATGCCTTATATAGACAAAAAGATATATTAGAATACCGTGACCTTGATGAAGAAGATCCAAAAGAGATTGAAGCATCTAAATATGACCTAAGCTACATTTCTCTAGATGGGAATATTGGCTGCATGGTGAATGGAGCAGGCCTTGCGATGTCTACAATGGATATCATCAAGCATTACGGCGGGGACCCTGCAAACTTCCTTGATGTTGGCGGCGGTGCAACTGCTGAAAAAGTAACGGAAGCATTTAAAATCATCTTATCTGATCAAAATGTCAAAGGGATTTTCGTGAACATTTTTGGCGGCATCATGAAATGTGATGTCATTGCAGAAGGTGTTGTTGAAGCGACGAAACAAGTCGGCTTAACATTACCACTCGTTGTACGTCTTGAAGGAACAAACGTTGAATTAGGGAAGAAAATCCTGAGTGATTCAGGCTTAAATATCACTTCTGCTGAGTCTATGGCTGACGGGGCAGAAAAGATTGTATCTTTAGTCAAGTAGAGCAGAAAGGCAGGGAACCTAAATGAGTGTATTTATTAATAAAAATACGAGAGTAATTGTTCAGGGGATTACCGGTTCAACCGCATTATTCCATACAAAACAAATGATTGAGTATGGAACAAATATCGTTGGCGGTGTCACACCTGGAAAAGGTGGAACTGAAGTAGAGGGAGTTCCTGTATTTAATACTGTATCTGAAGCAGTACAGACAACTGGAGCAAATGCTTCTGTTATCTATGTACCAGCACCATTTGCAGCAGACGCCATTTTAGAGGCTGTTGATGCAGAAGTGGATCTAGTGATTTGTATCACAGAACACATTCCAGTTCTGGATATGGTTAAAGTGAAACGCTATATGGAAGGTAAGAAGACAAGACTTGTTGGACCGAACTGTCCTGGTGTGATTACACCTGAAGAATGTAAAATTGGCATCATGCCTGGCTACATTCATAAAAAAGGTCATGTTGGTGTTGTGTCTCGTTCTGGAACGCTTACATATGAAGCGGTACATCAGCTTTCAGAGGCTGGTGTTGGTCAATCAACAGCTGTAGGAATTGGCGGAGACCCTGTCAATGGCACGAACTTTATTGATGTATTAAAAGCCTTCAATGAAGATCCTGAAACGCATGCTGTGATCATGATTGGTGAAATCGGCGGTACTGCTGAAGAAGAAGCAGCTGAATGGGTAAAAGCAAATATGACCAAGCCGGTTGTTGGCTTTATTGGCGGTAAAACAGCGCCTCCAGGAAAACGTATGGGACATGCTGGTGCCATTATTTCTGGTGGTAAAGGAACTGCTGATGAAAAAGTAAAAACAATGCGTGAATGTGGAATTGAAGTGGCAGAGACACCATCTGTCATGGGAGAAACCTTAATTAAAGTGTTAAAAGAGAAGAATCTCTTCGAAGCTTGTAAAACGCATTAATGACACAAGAAGACTTGTTCTTTGACAAGTCTTCTTCTTTCTATCTTAAACTGGAGGAATGGTATGTACAACGTGTCCGAAAGAATGATTTTTCACCGCTTAAAAGGCCTCATCTCACCCTCTTTGTTAACAAAATGGTGGAAAGTCGATCCTGAGCTATATATAAATGAAGAAACACATCATTTCAAACAGGATCGATCATTACAAAAGATCGACTTTACCCGCTTACAACAAGCTGAAGAAAATGAATTCCCCATTTTTCAACACATCGTTCAAGCCTATTTAAAGCAAAATATTCACATGATTCCCATCACATCACCTTTATATCCCAGCTCACTAAAACACATTTATGATCCTCCCCCAGTATTATTCCTAAAAGGAAACGTTACCTATTTAAATGAAGAAAAAAGTTTAGGTGTAGTAGGTACACGAGTGCCATCCTCTTATGGAGAAGCGTGCGTGAAGAAAATTGTTGGAGAACTTGTAGAGGAAGATTGGATGATTGTGAGCGGTTTAGCAAAAGGAATTGATGGACTTGCACACAAAGAGTGCATAAGAAAAAAAGGAAAAACGATTGGTGTTGTAGCTGGCGGCTTTCAACATGTATATCCAAAAGAACATGTGCAAATGGCTCAATATATGGGAGAACATCATTTACTGTTGTCAGAGCACCCGCCTTATATCAAACCAGAAAAATGGCATTTTCCAATGAGAAACCGATTAATTAGTGCCCTGACAAGAGGAACCATCGTGGTCCAGTGCAAAGAAAAGAGCGGTTCGCTTATTACAGCCTACCAGGCATTAGAGCAAGGAAAAGAAGTGTTTGCTGTTGCAGGATCGATCTTTGATTCTAATTCTATAGGTCCAGCTAGATTGATTCAGCAAGGTGCCAAGCTTGTTCATTCAACGAAGGATATTTTAGAGGAATTCTCCTTGAGCGGTGTTCAATATACTGAACTCACATAAAAATATCGTTTGACAAAAGACATCGGAATATTTAATAATAGTGAGGATTTAAGTTTACACTTTGTTTTTCGTGTTTATAATGATGTTCATCATAAAGAATTTTTAACGATTGCCTGTTAGATAGGTGCAATTAACATAAATATAAATTTGTGAAATGGATAAAGAGAGAACACCTCTTAAGGGGGATTTTGAGTATGGCTGATTATTTAGTCATCGTTGAGTCGCCAGCAAAGGCGAAAACGATTGAGCGTTATTTAGGAAAAAAGTATAAAGTAAAGGCTTCAATGGGGCATGTAAGGGATTTACCGAAAAGTCAGCTTGGTGTTGACACTGAGCATGACTTCGAACCGAGATATATTACGATTCGAGGAAAAGGTCCAGTCTTAAAAGAATTAAAAACAGCAGCGAAGAAAGCAAAAAAAGTATATCTCGCAGCTGACCCCGACAGAGAGGGAGAAGCGATTGCTTGGCATTTAGCCCACAGCCTTGACCTTGACCTCTCTTCAGATTGCCGCGTTGTCTTTAACGAGATTACAAAAGATGCAATTAAAGATTCCTTTAAACATCCACGTATGATCGATATGGACTTGGTTGATGCGCAGCAGGCAAGACGGATTTTAGATCGTCTCGTTGGATATAAAATCAGCCCGATTTTATGGAAGAAAGTCAAAAAGGGCTTAAGCGCCGGTCGTGTTCAATCAGTTGCACTCCGCCTGATTATTGACCGCGAGAATGAAATTAATGAATTCAAACCAGAAGAATACTGGACAATTGATGGTACCTTCCTAAAAGGGAAAGAAAGCTTTGAAGCGAGTTTCTTTGGCGTAAATGGCAAAAAACATCCGCTAAAAACAAAAGAAGATGTAAAAGAAATCCTTTCGAAATTAAAAGGAAGCAAATTTTCTGTTGAAAAAGTGACGAAAAAAGAACGTAAACGCAACCCAGCTGTTCCGTTTACAACATCTACCTTACAACAAGAGGCAGCGAGAAAACTAAACTTCCGTGCGAAGAAAACGATGATGATTGCACAGCAATTATATGAAGGGATTGATCTTGGTAAAGAAGGTACAGTAGGTCTCATTACATATATGAGAACGGACTCAACACGTATTTCCAATACGGCAATTGAAGAAGTATCTGCTTTCATTGATCAAACGTATGGCAAGAATTTCTTGAATACAACAAAACGAACTGCCAAAAAGAACGAAAATGCACAGGATGCTCACGAAGCCATCCGTCCGACTTCTACGCTAAGAAAACCAGCAGATGTCAAACATGTGCTAAGTAGAGATCAGCTTCGTCTTTATAAATTGATTTGGGAACGTTTTGTGGCAAGCCAAATGGCACCAGCTGTTCTTGATACAATGAGTGTGGATCTTGAAAATAACGGGCTTACTTTCCGTGCAAATGGAAGTAAGGTGAAATTCCCTGGATTTATGAAAGTATATGTTGAAGGGAAGGACGACCAGTTAGAAGAAAAGGACAAAATGCTTCCTGATCTGAAAGAGGGAGACACCGTTCTTTCAAAAGATATTGAACCAGAGCAGCACTTCACGCAGCCGCCTCCACGTTACACTGAGGCAAGACTTGTCAAAACCCTTGAAGAGCTAGGTATTGGCCGCCCATCTACGTATGCACCAACATTAGATACCATTCAAAAGCGTGGCTACGTGGCACTTGATAACAAACGGTTTATTCCAACAGAGCTTGGAGAGATTGTGCTCAACTTAATTATTGAATTCTTCCCTGAAATCATTAACGTAGAATTTACTGCGAAAATGGAAAAAGAACTTGATAGCGTTGAAGAAGGTACGATTGAATGGGTACGCATTATCGACAGTTTCTATCAAGATTTTGCAAAACGGGTAGAAAAAGCAGAAGCAGAGATGCAGGAAGTTGAGATCGAGCCTGAATACGCCGGAGTTGATTGCGAAGAGTGTGGTCATCCAATGGTGTACAAAATGGGGAGATACGGTAAGTTCATGGCATGCTCTAATTTCCCTGACTGCCGTAACACAAAACCAATTGTCAAAGATATTGGTGTCAAATGCCCGACTTGTCACGAAGGAAATATCGTTGAACGGAAATCTAAGAAGCGCCGCATTTTTTACGGTTGCGATCGTTTTCCAGAGTGTGAATTCGTTTCTTGGGACAAACCAATTGAAAGAAAGTGTCCAAAATGCGAAAATATGCTTGTAGAGAAAAAGCTGAAAAAAGGCATTCAAGTTCAATGTGTGAACTGTGATTATAAAGAGGAACAACAAAAATAGCGGTGAGCAGCCTTGTTCACCTGCTTTTTTATGTCATCAAATAGAACTTACGAAATAGGAGAGTTGTACAATGAGTCAATTTGTAAATGTGATCGGAGCAGGTTTAGCAGGAAGTGAAGCGGCATGGCAAATTGCCAAGCGCGGAATTAAAGTCCATCTGTATGAAATGAGACCTGTCAAACAAACACCAGCTCACCACACAGATAAATTTGCGGAGCTCGTATGCAGTAACTCATTGCGTGCGAATGCTTTAACGAACGCAGTCGGTGTTTTAAAGGAAGAAATGCGTCATTTAGATTCAGCAATCATCGCAGCAGCAGATGAAAGCTCGGTTCCTGCTGGTGGAGCGCTTGCAGTAGATCGTCATGAATTTGCAGCTAACGTCACAGACCGCGTGAAAAATCACCCGAATGTGACGGTCTTTCAAGAAGAAGTGCAAAGCATTCCAGAAGGTCCGACGATTATCGCAACGGGTCCTCTTACATCAGAAGCACTTTCAAAAGAATTAAAATCTTTAACAGGTGAAGAGTATTTATATTTCTACGATGCAGCAGCGCCTATCCTCGAGAAAGACAGCATCGATATGGATAAAGTGTACTTGAAATCACGTTATGATAAAGGGGAAGCGGCTTATTTAAACTGTCCGATGACAGAAGAAGAATTCGATCGTTTTTATGAGGCGCTCATTTCTGCTGAAACTGTGCCGTTAAAAGAGTTCGAAAAAGAAATCTTCTTCGAAGGCTGTATGCCCATTGAAGTCATGGCCAAAAGAGGGAAAAAAACCATGCTCTTTGGCCCGATGAAACCAGTTGGACTTGAAGATCCAAAAACAGGAAAAAGACCTTACGCTGTTGTTCAATTAAGACAGGATGATGCAGCAGGTACTTTATATAATATTGTTGGTTTCCAAACACATCTAAAATGGGGCGATCAAAAGGAAGTATTCCGTTTGATCCCAGGTCTTGAAGAGGCTGAGATTGTTCGCTATGGTGTGATGCATCGTAATACATTTATTAACTCGCCAAGCCTTCTAAAACCGACGTATCAATTTAAAAATAGAGACGACTTATTCTTTGCCGGACAAATGACTGGTGTTGAAGGATATGTTGAGTCCGCGGCTTCAGGATTAGTGGCTGGAATCAATGCAGCTCGTTTTGTTAAAGGAGAAGAGCTTGTGACACTTCCAGAAGAAACAGCGATTGGTAGTATGGCTTACTACATCACATCAACAAACAAGAAAAGCTTCCAGCCGATGAATGCAAACTTTGGCTTGCTGAAAGATCTTGGCGTTCGAATTAAAAACAAACAAGAGCGCTATGCAGAGTACGCTAAACGCGCAATCGAAACTATTCAAACTATTTCGAAATCTCTGTAGTAAAACATTGCACGGAAAGCAAGATATGTGATACCATTTAAAAGCCTTAAAGAGGTGTAAAAATGACAGATAAACAGCGTCTTGTCCACTTATTCATTGAATATTTGCAGATTGAAAAGAACTATTCGGCTTTAACGATCTCAGGATATACTGAGGCGATTGAAGAGTTTGTCAGATTTATGAACATTCAAGGAATAGACGGTTTTGAAGAGGTATCCTATCAAGATACGAGAATTTATTTAACAGAAGCTTATGAAAAAGGCCTTACAAGAAGAACGATTAGTAAGAAAGTCTCTGCACTTCGCAGCTTTTATAAATTTTTATTAAGAGAACAGCTTGTGAAAGAAAATCCTTTTTTACTCGTTAGCTTACCAAAGCAGGATAAGCGAATTCCTTCATTTTTGTATGAAGAGGAACTAAAAGAGCTATTTACAGTTTCTGATGTAAATACACCGCTTGGTCAAAGAAATCAAGCCATTTTAGAACTACTTTATGCAACAGGTATGAGGGTCAGTGAGTTATGTTCATTAAAAGAATCTGATCTTGATTTATCGATGGATACAGTGCTTGTACATGGGAAAGGCAGCAAACAGCGGTATGTACCTTTCGGATCTTATGCACATGAAGCGCTCTCCACATATTTAGAGGATGGAAGGCAGAAGCTGAAAGTGAAGGGAAAGGATCGTGCTGATTCACATGTGTTTTTGAATCAGCGCGGAGCTCCTCTTACAGATAGAGGCGTTCGATTCATTCTAACTGAATTAATGAAAAAGGCGTCTGGCACATTACATATCCATCCACACATGTTAAGGCACACCTTTGCTACGCATCTTTTAAACGAGGGAGCGGATTTAAGAAGTGTTCAAGAACTTCTCGGTCACTCAAATTTATCATCAACACAGGTGTACACGCATGTATCAAAAGATTCTTTAAGAAAAACGTACATGTCTCATCACCCAAGGGCTTTTAAACGATCCTAAAAGGAGGTTTTTTCATGTCATCATTTCATGCAACCACAATCTTTGCCGTTCAACATAAAGGAAAAAGTGCGATGGCTGGAGACGGTCAAGTCACTTTTGGGCAGGCTGTCGTCATGAAACACACAGCAAAAAAAGTGCGCCGTCTTTTCGGAGGCAAAGTACTCGCAGGTTTTGCTGGTTCAGTTGCAGATGCATTTACACTCTTTGAGAAGTTTGAAACGAAGCTTGAAGAATACGGTGGTAACCTAAAACGAGCAGCTGTAGAACTGGCGAAAGAATGGCGGAGTGACAAGATGCTCAGACAGCTTGAGGCCATGCTGATCGTCATGAATAAAGAAAGCATCCTGCTCGTATCTGGAACAGGAGAGGTCATCGAGCCAGACGATGGCATTTTGGCTATCGGGTCAGGCGGCAACTACGCGCTTAGCGCCGGGAGAGCACTCAAAAAACATGCAGGTGACCATCTCTCAGCTCGAGAGATTGCAAAGGCGGCTCTTGAAACGGCCGGAGAAATCTGTGTCTACACGAACGATCAAATCACTTTAGAAGAGCTTGAATAGAAAGGACATGAGACGTATGGAGAAAAAGCCGTTCACCCCAAGAGAGATAGTTGAAAAGCTCGATCAGTACATTATTGGTCAGCTTGATGCGAAAAAAGCAGTGGCGGTGGCTTTAAGAAACCGTTACAGAAGAAGTCTTTTACATGATAAGCTAAAGGATGAAGTCGTTCCTAAAAACATCTTAATGATTGGTCCGACAGGTGTGGGGAAAACAGAAATTGCCCGCAGAATTGCAAGGATTTCTGGTGCACCTTTCATTAAAGTGGAAGCGACGAAGTTTACTGAAGTTGGATATGTCGGACGTGACGTAGAATCAATGGTCAGAGATTTAGTGGAAACAGCAATCAGACTAGTCAAAGAAGAAAAAATGAAGGATGTTCAAGAAGAAGCGGAAAAACAAGCAAACAAACGGCTTGTTCATCTACTTGTTCCTGGAAAGAAAAAAAGTCAGTCTGTGAAAAATCCTTTTGAGATGCTGTTTGGTGGTTCTGATGCTGATGAAAGTGATCGAGATCACTCAAGTGAAGAAGTAGAGCTTGAGTCGACGAGAAAACGCATTGCGCACCAGCTGGCGATGGGTGAACTTGAAGACCATTACGTCACGATTGAAGTTGAAGAGCAGCAGCCTTCCATGTTTGATATGCTTCAAGGCTCGGGTATGGAGCAAATGGGTATGAACATGCAGGATGCGCTTAGCAATCTCATGCCTAAAAAGAAAAAACGCAGAAAGCTGACCGTCAGAGAAGCGAGAAAAGCGTTAACTGCTGAGGAAGCTTCAAAACTGATTGATATGGATGAAGTCGGTCAGGAAGCCGTGCAAAAAGCAGAGCAGCAAGGAATCATCTTTATCGATGAAATCGATAAAATTGCCAAAAGCGGTGGTGCATCGTCTGCAGATGTTTCTCGTGAAGGGGTTCAACGTGATATTTTACCGATTGTAGAAGGTTCCACTGTGATGACGAAGTATGGGGCTGTGAAAACAGATCATGTTCTATTTGTAGCAGCAGGCGCTTTTCATATGGCGAAACCATCGGATTTGATTCCAGAGCTTCAAGGGCGCTTCCCAATCCGTGTAGAATTAGATAAATTAAGTATAGAAGACTTTGTGAAAATCTTAACGGAACCAGATAACGCGTTATTAAAGCAATATAAGGCTTTACTTGAAACAGAAGGTATATCTCTTGAATTTTCTGACGATGCTATTCATAAGATTGCCGAAGTGGCTTATCACGTCAATCAGGAGACGGATAACATCGGTGCAAGAAGGCTTCACACCATACTTGAGAAGCTGCTAGAAGAGCTCTCATTTGAGGCGCCTGATATTACAATGGAAACAGTGACTATTACCCCTCAGTATGTAGAAGAGAAGCTAGGAAAGATTGCAAATAACAAAGACTTAAGTCAATTTATACTTTAACAAATGAATAAAGTAATCTAGGAGGATCATTATTATGGCGTTACTACAAAAAACAAGGATTATTAACTCGATGCTGCAAGATGCAGCGGGGAAACCGGTTAATTTTAAAGAAATGGCAGAAACACTGAGAGATGTCATTGATTCAAACATTTTCGTATTAAGCAGAAGAGGGAAGCTTCTTGGCTACTCCATTAACCAGCAGATTGAAAATGCACGTATGAAAAAAATGCTGGAAGATCGTCAGTTCCCTGAAGAATATACAAAAAGCTTATTCAATGTCCCTGAAACATCTTCAAACCTTGACATCAATAGTGAGTACACAGCTTTCCCGATTGAGAACCGTGATTTATTCCAATCAGGTTTGACAACGATTGTGCCAATCATCGGAGGCGGAGACCGCTTAGGGACGTTAATCCTTTCTCGTTTGCAAGATACATTCACAGATGATGATTTAATTCTTGCTGAATACGGCGCAACAGTTGTTGGAATGGAGATTCTTCGCGAGAAAGCGGAAGAAATTGAAGAAGAAGCAAGAAGTAAAGCGGTTGTTCAAATGGCAATCAGCTCTCTTTCATACAGTGAACTTGAAGCGATTGAACATATCTTTGAAGAACTTGATGGAAACGAAGGGCTGCTTGTGGCAAGTAAGATTGCTGACCGTGTAGGAATCACTCGTTCAGTGATCGTAAACGCACTTCGTAAATTAGAGAGTGCAGGCGTTATTGAATCTCGTTCTCTTGGAATGAAGGGAACATACATTAAAGTATTAAACAACAAATTTTTAATTGAACTTGAAAATTTAAAATCTCACTAATCAAAAAACCCTTTTCGGCCGAAATAAACGCTGAAAAGGGTTTTTTTGTATAAAAAAAGAGGATTTGTCCGAAAAATGACACTCTTTTTTCCAAGAAACCCCTTACAATTCTGTAGTGCTTTGAATCTAGGTCTTTATACCTATTCATAAAATAGATATATATTACGAGTTTTTTTTACAATTACATCATAGACTTTAATCCTATTATTTCTTACAATGAACATATGGTTTTACAAATCTCGACATGATTAAATGGAATGAAATACATATGATTGGAGGTATATGGTTTTGGATATATTTTCTGGAACGATAAGCAACCTTGAGAATGCCTTGGGCAGAGCGAATGTTAAGCAAAAAGTCATAAGCAATAATATCGCGAATATAGACACACCGAACTACAAGTCTAAAAATGTTGCATTCCACGACATGCTAAATGATGCGTCAATCAAATTAGATGCTAAAAAAACATACCAAGGTCACATTGATTTTTCTAAAACAGGGTCTAATTATTCAGTTGTTTCGAGTAACCGTACTTCTTATCAAGAAAACGGAAATAATGTCGATATTGATCAAGAGATGAGTGAACTCGCTAAAAACCAAATTCAGTATAATGCGTTGGTTGAAAGAATGAGCGGAAAGTTCAATTCTCTTAAAACAGTTTTGACAGGAGGTAAGTGATGTCAATTTTTTCAGGCGTTAACGCTTCGGCCTCAGCATTAACAGCACAGAGGCTCAGAATGGACGTTGTATCCTCAAACCTTGCGAATATGGATACAACAAGAGCTAAACAGGTTGATGGCGAGTGGGAGCCTTATAGACGCAAGCTCGTCACATTACAGCCGTCAGGTGAATCATTTTCATCTATATTGAACTCAAGCATGAATTCGAGCGGCAAATTAGGAAACGGCGTCAAAGTAACGAAAATTACTGAAGACGAAACTCCATTCAACCTTCAATATGATCCTACAAATCCCGATGCCAATGAAAATGGATATGTTCAAACACCAAACGTTGATCCATTAAAGGAAATGGTTGATCTCATCAGCAGCTCAAGGTCATATGAAGCAAACGTGACTGCGCTGAATGCAAATAAAAGCATGCTGATGAAAGCTTTAGAAATAGGAAAGTAAGGTGAAAAGAATTGGTTAACGCAATATCTCCTTTCCAGCTTCAAACCGCTCAGCAAGCAAGTGAATTGACGAATGCATCGTCTGTGCAGGCGGCTGCACCTAAAAGTCAAACGAATTTCTCTGATGTGCTGAAGAATTCCATTGAGGCATTAAATCAATCACAGCTGAAATCAGACCAGTATACGAATGCTCTCGCACAAGGGAAAGATGTCAATCTCGATGAAGTCATGATTGCTTCACAAAAAGCGAGTGTGACACTCACAGCTGCAACCGAGTTTCGGAATAAAGCAGTCGAAGCGTACCAAGAGATTATGAGAATGCAGATGTAGGAGGTGCTGGTGGACAAAAAATAGACTGAATGGAATGACCGGGGGTTAAGATGAATCGTACTTTAATGCAATTAAGAACAAAAACAGTTGAGTTTTGGCGAAATCGATCAAAATTACAAAAAATACTCATGATTGGCGGCGTAGCTGCCCTAGCAATCATTATTACGGTTGTTAGCATCTTTGCTTCTTCTGAAAAAATGGTTCCGTTGTTTAGAGATTTGTCTGAGGCAGAAGCAGGACAAATCAAACAGGAACTGGATGGCAAAAACGTTAAATCGGAACTTGCAAATAACGGAACGACGATTTTAGTTCCAGAAAAGCAAGCAGACACTTTAAAAGTAACACTTGCATCAGAAGGACTTCCTAAAACGGGGAATATTGATTACTCCTTCTTTGCGAACAATTCCGGCTTCGGTTTAACAGATAATGAATTTGATGTTCTGAAAGTAGACGCAACTCAGACAGAACTATCCAATCTGATCAACACGATTGATGGGATTAAAGATTCAAAGGTTATGATTAACCTGCCAAAAGATTCCGTTTTTGTTGGAGAAGAGCAAAGTAATGCATCAGCATCAATTGTGCTGCAAGTTCAACCAGGCTACACGCTTACTCAGCAACAAGTAAAAGGCCTTTATCATCTTATTTCAAAAAGTGTGCCGAATTTAAAAACAGAAAACATTGTCATTATGGACCAAGATTCCAACTACTATGACTTAAACAGCAGCTCAGATTCCTATGCAAGTGGAATGGATGCACAGCAGCAGAAAAAAGAGGAGATTGAAAAGAATCTTCAACGAAAAATTCAACAGCTGCTTGGAACGATGATGGGTCAAGAGAAAGTTGCCGTATCGGTCACTACAGACATTGATTTTACCGAAGAAAAAAGAAAAGAAGATCTTGTCGAACCAGTTGATCAAGAAAACATGCAAGGAATTGCTGTCAGCGCTGAAAAGATTGCTGAAACTTATTCAGGTAATGGCGCAGCAGCTGGAGGCACCGCTGGAACAGGTGACGATGATGTCACAAATTATCAAGGTGCCGATGGAACGAATGGAAGCGGAGATTACGAAAAGAGCGAAGATCGTATCAATTATGAAGTCAACCGCATTCATAAAGATATCAAAGAAAGTCCTTATAAAATCAGAGACGTTGGCATTCAGGCACTGGTTGAACCACCTACTGCAAACGATCCGACCTCATTAACTGCTGAAAGGCAGGATGATATCAAAAAAATTCTTTCAACCATCATCAGTACATCGATTGATAAAGAATACACAAACGGTCAAGCGCTCACTCAAGCAGACTTAGATAACAAAATCGTTTTATCTGTATCAAAATTAGACGGTAAACAGCAAACGGCAGCAGAAAACCCTTCAAACAATATTCCGATTTGGGTTTATATTGTTGGCGGTGTGCTACTACTTGCCATTATCGCTCTCATTATCCTTCTCGTACGTAAGCGAAGAAAAGATGAGGAAGAAGAGTTTGAGTTTGATGAACGTACACCAATTCATGTTCCTGATATCGATACTGAGCCAGAAACAGAAGAAATGGTGAGAAAAAATCAGCTTGAAAAAATGGCAAAAGATAAACCAGAAGACTTTGCTAAATTGCTACGCAGCTGGCTGTCCGAGGATTAGGAGGAATACACATGTCGAGAAAAGATCCAAATCGACTAACAGGCAGACAAAAAGCAGCAATCCTAATGATTTCCTTAGGGCTAGACGTGTCAGCATCTGTATACAAACATCTGTCTGAAGACGAAATAGAAAAATTAACATTAGAAATTTCAAATGTAAGAAGTGTAGATACTGCTAAAAAAGATGAGATCATCGAAGAATTTCACAGCATTGCCATCGCGCAGGACTACATATCACAAGGTGGCCTTATGTACGCAAGACAAGTGCTTGAAAAAGCGCTTGGTGAGGACAAAGCGGACAGCATCTTAAATCGCTTAACATCCTCACTTCAAGTGAAACCATTTGATTTTGCTAGAAAGGCTGACCCAGAGCAAATTTTAAACTTTATCCAGCATGAGCATCCACAAACCATTGCGCTCATTCTTTCCTACCTAGATCCAGTACAGGCTGGACAGATTTTATCTGAGTTAGGCGAGGAAGTACAAACCGAGGTTGCAAGAAGAATTGCTTTAATGGACCGCACATCTCCAGAGATCATCAATGAGGTGGAACGTATTCTTGAACAAAAGCTGTCTTCAACCTTTACGCAAGATTATACCCAAACGGGCGGAGTCGAAGCGGTAGTCGAAGTCCTGAATGGTGTAGACCGTGCAACGGAGAA
Source organism: Bacillus sp. XT-4 (assembly GCF_050864245.1). Taxonomy (NCBI): domain Bacteria; kingdom Bacillati; phylum Bacillota; class Bacilli; order Caryophanales; family Bacillaceae; genus Bacillus; species Bacillus sp. XT-4. The sequence goes on along the minus strand of NZ_JBPAFI010000002.1, from coordinate 198,884 downwards.
AACCATTTTAGATACACTGGAAATTCAAGATCCTGAGCTTGCTGATGAAATTAAGAAACGTATGTTTGTCTTTGAAGACATTGTCACTCTTGATAGCAGAGCCATTCAGCGCGTGATTCGAGATGTTGAAAATGACGATTTACTGCTTTCACTCAAAGTGGCAAGCGAAGAAGTCAAAGAAATTGTCTTCCGCAACATGTCGCAACGTATGGTCGAAACGTTCAAAGAAGAAATGGAGTTTATGGGACCTGTCCGGCTTAGAGATGTCGAGGAAGCACAGACTCGTATTGTCAGTATCGTAAGACGACTTGAAGAGGCTGGAGAAATCGTCATAGCTCGAGGTGGAGGAGACGATATCATTGTCTAGGATTATCAAACATGAAACATCTGTTATTCCTGAACAAGGCCGTCAAACCATTCCCTTACAGCAAGTGGAATTCAAAAGAGAACATCACGAAGAAGAGCTTGTCAACGAGACAGAAGCATCTCAGCTTGTATTAAGTGATGCACAAGATGAAGCAAGCCGTATTTTAGAAAAAGCAAATCGTGAGCTGGAACAAACAATGGCTGAAATCAATCAGCGGCGAGCTGATTTTGAAGCAGAAAGAGTACAGCTCATTGAAGAAGCAAAACAAACAGGATATCAAGATGGTTTTCAAAAGGGCGAAGCAGATGCGAATTTACAGTATCAATCGATTCTTGATCAAGCGAATGACATTGTCAGCCTTGCAAAGCAGGACTATGAAGCAAAAATCGAAAGCTCTGCTGAAGAAATTGTCGAACTTGCGTTTGAGCTCGCTAAACGAGTATGGAATGCAGTTGAGGACACAAAAGAACAATTTTTAACGCTAGTGAAGCAGGTCATTTCAGAAGTGAAAGAATATGACGATATTTCCATCTATGTCGACCCTGCACATTACGAGCATGTGATGGAATATAAAGATGAATTAAATAGAATCCTTCAAAAGAATACACATCTTGCCATTTACTCGGATGAAAAAGCACCAAAAGGTACTTGTTACGTCGAAACAAGCTTTGGAAAAGTGGAAGCGAGTGTTGATACCCAAATGAATCAGTTAAAAGAAAAGTTATTAGAAGTCATTGATTCAGGTGATCACAAATGAACATAGATGTGCTAAAAGAAACGATTGAAACTGCCGATCCTTATAAACGTTTTGGTAAAGTCAATCGAGTTGTTGGACTGATGATCGAGTCCAAGGGGCCAGAAAGCTCAATCGGTGATGTATGTCTGATTCACAAAAAAGGGAGCAAGAATCATCCGATCAAAGCAGAAGTCGTTGGCTTTAAAGATGAAAACATTTTGCTCATGCCCTACGTAGAAGCCTCTAACATCTCACCAGGCAGTCTTGTTGAAGCAACAGGTGAGTCGTTAAAGGTCAAAGTAGGAACTGGTTTAATCGGGCAGGTTGTTGATGCCTTCGGTGATCCACTGGACGGCAGCATGCTTCCTAAAGGACTTGCACCTGTCTCAACAGAACAATCTCCTCCAAACCCGATGGACAGACCGCCTATTCGTGAAAAAATGGGCGTTGGTGTCAGAGTGATTGACAGCTTGCTCACAGTCGGCACTGGTCAAAGAATTGGCATATTCGCGGGAAGCGGTGTTGGTAAAAGTACATTGATGGGGATGATTGCCAAGCAGACAGAAGCGGATCTCAATGTCATTGCACTTGTTGGAGAGCGTGGACGTGAAGTTCGCGAGTTTATCGAAAAAGATTTAGGAGCTGAAGGACTGAAGCGTTCGATTGTTGTTGTCGCAACTTCAGATCAGCCCGCACTGACAAGATTAAAAGCAGCCTATACTGCAACGGCTATTGCCGAATATTTCAGAGACAGAGGCAAAAATGTCATGTTCATGATGGATTCTGTCACAAGGGTCGCCATGGCACAGCGGGAAATAGGACTTGCAACTGGTGAACCGCCAACAACAAAAGGATATACGCCTTCAGTGTTCGCTATACTGCCAAAATTGCTAGAACGAACTGGTACAAATCAACTTGGTTCCATCACAGCGTTTTACACAGTGCTTGTTGATGGTGACGATATGAATGAGCCGATCGCTGATACAGTGCGGGGGATTTTAGATGGCCACATAGTACTTGATCGTGCACTGGCCAACAAAGGACAGTTTCCAGCTGTCAATATTCTGAAAAGTATCAGTCGTGTCATGAGTAATATCGCAAGTCATGATCACAAGGAAGCGGCTAACCGGTTCCGCCAGCTTTTATCCACATATCAAAACGCTGAAGACCTCATTAACATTGGAGCATATAAAAAAGGCTCCTCTAAAGATATTGATGAGGCCATGCAAGCTTACCCACAACTGATTTCATTTTTGAAGCAGGACGTTGAAGAGGCTGTATCAATTGAAGACAGCGTGAGGATATTGCTCAGTTTGATGAATAGAGAGGATTGACAAAAACAGTGAGATATCAATACAAATTTCAAAAGCTCTTAGAATTGAAAGAAAGTGAAAAAGACAAATCACTTGCAGCGTATCAACAATCCGTTTCGGCATTTGAGCAAGCCGCTGAAAAACTCTATGAAAATATGAGTAAAAAAGAGCTAATGGAAAAGAGCAAAGAAGAAAAGCTGAGAAGTGGGATGAGTGTTCAAGAAATGCGTCATTACCAACAATTTGTGACGAACTTAGATAACACCATTCATCATTATCAGCAGCTTGTGATCATGAAACGCCATCAAATGAATGAAAAACAATCTGATTTAACTGAAAAAAATATTGAGTTTAAAAAGTTTGAAAAAATGAAAGAAAAGCAATTTGAAAAGTTCTCCCTTGAACATAAGGCAATTGAAATGAAAGAAATGGATGATATCTCTATCAGCCAATTCATGTTTCAAGGACATTAGGAGTCGAGATGAATGCCTAAGAAGGAAAAAACAAAGGAATCAAGCGGCGGCGGTAAATTTCAATGGATCTTGTTTATTGTCATTATCCCATTGGTTGTGCTTGTGATTGTAACGGGCACAATCCTTTATATGGCAGGTTATGATCTAAAGAAACCGCTCCAAAACATTCCGGGGATTAGCAGCTTGGTTGGATCAGATGACACATCAAAAACGTCATCTTCAAATAACGATCAACGTGATACAGAGTTGAAAGCGTTGAAAAAGACGATTAAAGAACAAGAGAATGAACTTGAAATTGCTCAAAAAGACTTGAAGACAAGTGATGAAGAGATTAAACGATTGAATCAAAAAATCAATTCACTTGAAAAAACATCTGATAAAGAGAACACGTCAGCAAGTGACAGTTCATCAAACAGTACATCATCAAGTAATAACGCATCAGGATCTTCAACTGATTCGTCAGCATCTTCTAATCAGCAATCAAAAGGGAAGGTCGCCAGCATTTATGAAAGCATGGATGCAGGAAAATCTGCCAAAATTCTATCAGAGCTAAGTGATAAAGAAGCTTTGAAGATCCTTGAAGAGCTGAGTAAAAATAAGCTGACGGACATATTAGCAAAACTGACACCTCAGAAGGCAGCAACGTTCACGAAGGAGCTTGCCAAAAAAGAAGAAAGTGAAAATGGAGGTGGACAATAAGTGAAGCTATTGGACATTGGAGCCTTACAGCAATCTTCCCAAGGTCTCTCGGGACTAAAGGGAGAGGGGGCAGTATCTGCTCGCGGCCTGTTTAAACAATTGTTAAATGGCGCAGGTATTCAAAGTGGTCCAGCTATTTCTCAGCCAGCGGAAACCAATCTATCCATGAATGATGCGATGCAAATCATTGAAAAATGGATGCAATCACCTGAAGAAGGAATAGATGGAGATCTTCTTGCGGCACTTCAGGCGCTGCAAGGGCAAAAGCTTGAGGGGGCTGACTTAAAGTCACTTGAAGAGCTATTTCAAAAGATGGAATCGGTGATCTATGGCGATCAGGATGAGAAGCCAGTTGCTGAACATAGTGAACAGCTCATACAAGTCCACTTTTTCTTATATCAAATACTGAATCAGCAGCCGGTGAGCTTTGATGCAAAACTTGTACAGGATATTCAAGCAAAAGGTGAAGATTTCATCAAGTTTCTAACGAAAAACGGAGCAGATGAAAAGCTCATTCAACAAGTAAAAGAGCAGTTCTTCTCGCAAGGATCGGCACCTAAGCTGAATAATATGTCGCAAAGCGAGCTGAAACACTTTAATCAGTTAATCGATCATATGATGGCGAATGCGAAAGGGTCAGATAAAGAGTGGAAAATTTCCTTAGGAGAGTTAAAAGAAATGGTTGCTCCAAGGCAAGAATCTTCCTTCTCATCTCCAGCAAAAGGTGCTGCCTCACTTGAATGGCTTATGAAAAAAGAAGTCACCAAAGGTCAAGGCACTACGGCACCTGCTTCTGAAAAAACAATCACCCATACGCTGCTTCCAGGGCATAAACAGTTCTTCCAACTGCAATCAGCTGCTCCTGTGCAGCAGACGCAAACAACTGACGAAAAGCCAGGCACGGTTGATCAGCAGATTTTAAATACGTGGAAACAAATGAAGTTCACACCATTTGGCAATTCAAGCGGACGGTTTACCGTACGATTAAATCCAGAAAATCTAGGGTTTATTACCATCCAGCTAACGAAACAAAACGGGATGTATGCGAGTAAAATTACAGCTTCAACGCAAGCAGCAAAAGAGCTGCTCGAGCATCATCTGCCGCAGCTCAAGCAGGCGCTACCGAATATGTCGGTTCAAGTTGACCGTTTCCATATACCGCTTCAGTCAAATGAGCAGCCGTCTTTTGGACAATTTAATGAGGAAGGCAAGCAGCAGCCATCAAAAGGACAAAGTTTCCAGCAGCCTGATGAACAGGAAGCTGAATTCCAAGATGTACTGGATGCGCTTGTTGGATCAGAAGAAGAAGAGGAGGAGATCTAATGGCAACTGTTGATGCGACGAATAGAACAACCGCACAAGCGGACACTTCTTCAACCGCAGCAAAGAAAACAGATACACTTGGCCGAGATCAGTTCTTGAAAATCTTGCTTACGCAGCTTCAAAACCAAGATCCGACAAACCCGATTGATGACCGTGAGTTTGTCACACAGCTTGCAACATTTTCTTCTTTAGAACAGCAAATGAATATGAACGAATCGATCACTCAAATGAATCAGATCATGTCTACATTCGTTGCACACCAAGATCCATTTACGACATATGTAGGCTGGATTGGTAAAGAAGTAGAGGGTAAACAAGATGATAAAGACATATCTGGAATTGTGAAGTCTGTGAAAAACATAAACAATGAATACTTCCTATATTTAGAAGATGGTACGAAAATCAGCCCTTGGGACGTTACAACTGTTGGAGAAAAATCGTAAGCAAATCGAGGAGGAAAATAAATGTTACGCTCACTTTACTCAGGAATTAGCGGAATGAAAAACTTCCAAACAAAATTAGATGTTGTAGCCAATAACGTAGCCAACGTCAATACACACGGATACAAAAAAAGCCGTATCACGTTTAAAGATATGGTCAGTCAAACCATTGCAAGTTCTGGTGGACCGACGAATAACTCTGGTTCAATCAACTCAAAACAAGTTGGATTAGGATCAGCTTTATCTTCTATTGATAAAATCATGACATCAGGTTCTTCTCAAAATACAGACGAACCATATGATTTCTATATTAATGGAGATGGATTTTTCCGTATTGAAAAGCAAGGTGAAATCCTATTTACAAGAACAGGGAACTTCAAACCTGATTCAAATGGGGATTTGGTAACATCTGATGGAAACTATCTTCTTGGCATGGATGGGCAAAGAATCAACATTCCACGAGACAATGTGTCAAGTGTTAGTGTTGGGCCAGATGGGACCGTTTCTGTTGTTGAGAACAACGTTTCTCGTACTGTTGGACAAGTATCACTTGTGTCTTTCAGTAATGCAGGAGGATTAGATAAAGTTGGGGATAACTTATATCGCCAAACACTCAGTTCCGGTGCACCAAGTAATGCCATGGCTCCTGGAACTCAAGGAACAGGTGAACTTCAAACAGGTAAACTTGAAATGTCAAACGTTGATTTAACAGACGAGTTTACAGAAATGATTATCGCACAGCGCGGATTCCAATCGAATGCAAAGACGATCACAACATCTGATGAAATTCTGCAAGAACTTGTGAATCTGAAACGATAGGAGGTAGGGGGAGCGGTTTATCGCTTCTCTGCTTAATATGATTGAAGTGACAAGATTAAATGGCAAAGGATTTATGCTCAACGCTCTCCATATCGAGCAAATCGAAAGCTTTCCAGACACGACCATAACACTCGCCAATGGAAAGAAATTCGTTGTGAAAGAAGATGAAGAGCAGCTTCAGGAGAAAATCATTTCTTTCTATAGAAAAATCCAAGTCATTTCATTGAATCAAGGAATAGAGGAGTTTGAATGAAGAAGAAATTAGTCGTAGTAATGCTAATCATGATTATTGCTATCGTCGGAATTGGAGCAGGTATTGTCTTTCTGGTGAATGGGTCAGACGAAGCAAAAGCAGAAAAAGAGCCAACAGCAGATGAAGTCGTAAAAGCTTCTGTTGAAATTCCTGAGATTGTGACCAATTTAAAATCTGAAGGAAATGCGGTTAAACTTGTACTAAATATTGAAACAGATTCAGAAAAAGCCAAAGAAGAGCTTGAAAAAAGAAGCTTCCAAGTGAAAGATGCTGTGATCGATATTTTATCAGACACGAATGCAGATGAACTTGATGGCAAAAAAGGCAGAGAACATTTTAAAACACAGGTCAAAAACAAAGTGAATAACTATTTGCAAGATGGCAAGGTGAAAGAAGTTTATATAACCTCCTTTAATCTGCAATAGAGGCGATTAATTGACACGATGGAGGTGAAGAAATGTCAGGAGAAGTGCTTTCCCAGAATGAGATCGACGCATTATTATCCGCCATATCAACAGGCGAAATGGATGCAGAAGAGCTGAAAAAAGAAGAAACGACGAAAAAAGTGAAAGTGTATGACTTTAAACGTGCACTGCGTTTTTCAAAAGACCAGATTCGAAGTTTAACAAGAATTCATGATAACTTCGCTAGACTGCTTACCACACACTTTTCAGCGCAGCTAAGATCATATATTCAAATTTCTGTCAGCTCGGTTGACCAAGTGCCATATGAAGAATTTATTCGTTCGATTCCTAATATGACATTATTAAACTTATTTTACGTCAGCCCGCTTGAAGGAAGAATCATGCTTGAAGTGAACCCAACGATTGGCTATGCCATGATGGATAGGCTGATGGGTGGGATTGGCATTAGTCATAATAAGACAGAATCACTGACAGAAATCGAAACAAAGATTATCTCAAACATGTTTGAGGGAGCTTTGGAAAACTACAGAGAAGCGTGGCAGTCCATAACCGACATCGAGCCAGAAATGGCAGATTTCGAGGTAAATCCCCAGTTTGTTCAAATGGTGTCACCAAACGAAACAGTTGTCGTCATTTCTCTTAATACACAAATTGGTGAGGTAAGCGGGGTTATTAATCTCTGTATTCCTCACGTAGTATTAGAGCCTATTATTCCGAAGCTGTCTGTACACTACTGGATGCAATCGGAACGAAATGAACCGAAAAAAGAAGAAACAAAGGCCATTGAAAAACGGATTATGACGGCGAAAATACCGGTAGTCGCAGAGCTTGGACAATCGGAAATGACGGTGGAAGAGTTTTTGAATTTGGAAATTGGTGATTGTATTGCCTTGGACAAACCAGTAAATGCGCCTCTTACTGTTATGGTCGGAAATAAACCGAAATTCTTGGGACAGGCCGGCCGCGTGAATCGGAAACAGGCGATTCAAATTCTAGATCACGACATAAGAGGTGAAGAAGATGGAGAATAACGGAAGTAAATTATCACAAGATGAAATCGATGCGCTCCTTAAAGGAGGCAGCAATGACGATATAGAGCCTGATACACTCCTTTCTGCAATGGAACAAGATGCCATTGGGGAAATCGGAAATATATCATTTGGAAGCTCTGCAACAGCACTTTCAACCCTATTAAGTCAAAAAGTGGAGATTACAACTCCAACTGTCACAGTGATTCAAAAAAGCAAGCTGAATGAGGAATTTCCTCATCCGTATGTCGCCATTGAAGTGAATTATACGGAAGGCTTCAGCGCTAGTAACCTGCTTGTCATCCAGCAAACCGATGCGGCAGTCATTGCGGATTTAATGATGGGCGGAGATGGAACAAATGCTGACCCGTCGTTAAGTGAAATTCACTTAAGTGCAGTACAAGAAGCGATGAACCAAATGATGGGTTCAGCAGCGACGTCCATGTCAACAGTCTTTAATAAAAAGATTGATATTTCTCCGCCTCGCGTTGAGTTGCTTGATGTGAAAGAAGGAGAAGGCACAGACCGCATTCCAGCTGAAGAGATGCTTGTCAAAGTGTCCTTTAGATTAACGATAGGTGAACTCATAGATTCAAATATTATGCAGCTTTACCCTATTACGTTTGCGAAAGATTTGATTGCAGAATTAACAGACCCAGCGGAAGAAGAGCCGGTTCAAGAAGCACCTCAGAGTGCACCTGAACCACAGCAGGCTGCTCCGCAAGCACAATCTGCTCCTATGCAGCAATCGGCACCGCCGAAAAGACAGGCGAAACCAAAGCCGGCAGAACCTGTCAATGTGGCGCCAGTTGAATTTGAGGCATTCAGTGAGCCTCAGCATACAACAAGTCAGCTCGGTAATCTTGATATGCTGATGGATATTCCACTTTCCATTACAGTGGAGCTTGGAAGAACGCAGCGCAGTGTGAAAGAAGTACTTGAACTTTCCGCTGGAAGTATCATTGAACTGGACAAACTTGCAGGTGAGCCAGTCGACATTCTGGTCAACAAACGAATCGTCGCCAAAGGAGAAGTTGTTGTCATTGATGAGAACTTTGGTGTACGTGTGACTGACATTTTAAGTCAGTCTGAAAGACTTTCTAATTTAAAATAAACAAACATATAGGGAGAGAATAAGTAAATGGCTACTAAGGTATTAATCGTAGATGATGCAGCATTCATGAGAATGATGATTAAGGATATTCTTGTAAAAAACGGATTTGATGTAGTAGGAGAAGCAGAAAACGGCGCACAAGCTGTTGAAAAATATAAAGAAACATCTCCTGATCTAGTCACAATGGATATCACAATGCCAGAAATGGACGGGATCACAGCATTAAAAGAAATTAAACAAATCGATGCTTCTGCAAAAATCATTATGTGCTCAGCGATGGGACAACAATCAATGGTTATTGATGCCATTCAAGCAGGTGCAAAAGACTTTATCGTGAAGCCATTCCAGGCAGACCGTGTACTTGAAGCAATTAATAAAACGTTAGGCTAAAAAAGGGTGTAAGACTTGTTGAAAAAACGTTTGATATGTATAGCAATGATCAGTTTTATGCTTTTCTTGACAGCGCAGCCAGCCTCATTGTTTGCTGAAACAAAAGATCCTGAAAATGGCACAGTGAATGACTGGCTCAAAGATGAGAAAGAAAGCAAAAAGGATACAGAAAAGAAAACCACTGACAATCAAACGAATCCGGCAGAAGAAGTTCCCTCTTCTTCTGTCTCCATTATGGATTTTGTCAAAATGATTGGTGCCTTACTTTTTGTCATCCTGCTCATTTACGGATTGGTGAGATTTGTTGGAAAGCAAAACCGCTTACTCAAGCCATTTCGCTATGTTGAAAATATTGGCGGAACGACGGTTGGTCAAAATCGTTCAGTTCAGCTGATCAAAGTGGGCAAACGAGTATTAGTTGTCGGCGTAGCAGACTCAATCCAGCTGCTAAAAGAAATCGATGATGAACAAGAATGCGAAGCGATTGTGAAACAATACGAAGAAGCGATGGAAAGTAAGACTGACTTACCGAAAATGATGCAAAAATTAACATCGCAAGTGAAGAAACACGATCAGCCGAACACTTCTTCTTTTTCAGCCAATTTAAAGGCCCAGCTAGCCGAATTGAAAAAGACCCAATCAGAAGTCAGAAAGAAAGGCCCGAAACAAAATGAATGAGTTTATCGATTTATTTAATTCCAGTGGCGCAGGGAATATTAGCACATCTGTCCGTCTGCTTTTATTGTTAACTGTATTTTCAGTTGCACCAGGCATTCTTATTTTAATGACCTGTTTTACACGGATTGTGATTGTTCTTTCGTTCGTCAGAACATCACTTGCAACCAACTCAATGCCGCCAAACCAAGTGCTTGTAGGACTTGCTTTGTTTCTCACATTTTTTATTATGGCACCCACGTTCTCAGAGATTAATAAAGAGGCACTCACGCCGCTTTTAAATGATGATATTACGTTAAATCAGGCCTATGAAAAAGCCGAAGTGCCAATTAAAGAGTTTATGAGTAAACATACGAGACAGAAAGATTTGGCTTTATTTCTTAGTTACGCAAAAATGGATACCCCTGAATCGATTAAAGATATTCCCTTAACGGCGATGGTACCAGCATTTGCAATTTCAGAATTAAAGACGGCATTTCAAATTGGTTTTATGATTTTTATTCCATTTTTAATTATTGACATGGTGGTCGCAAGTGTCCTGATGTCGATGGGGATGATGATGCTTCCGCCGGTTATGATATCGCTCCCTTTCAAAATATTGTTATTTGTATTAGTTGATGGATGGTATTTGATTGTTAAATCTTTGCTGCAAAGCTTTTAGAGTAGGTGCTTAAAACATGAGTTCAGAATTTGTCATTACGATGGCTGAAAGATCAGTGTATGTTGTATTACTTGTCAGCGGGCCGCTTCTTGCGCTCGCACTAATCGTGGGACTAATTGTCAGTGTGTTTCAGGCGACAACCCAAATCCAAGAACAGACGCTTGCGTTCATTCCAAAAATTGTTGCAGTGCTCATTGGACTTGTTGTGTTTGGTCCGTGGATGCTTTCAACAATTGTGTCATTTACTACAGAGCTGTTCTCGAATTTAGATCGATTTGCAGGTTAATCAGAGATGTCAATCATAGAATTATTTCCTGCCTTTCTTCTCGTTTTCATTCGGATCACCGCTTTTTTCGTGACAGTGCCGCTATTAGCGCATCGAACGATACCAGCAGTTCACAGAGTTGGTTTTTCACTGTTTTTGGCTGTCATTAGTTTTAGCACCATTAAAGAACCGCCAGCACTCGATATCGACGGTCTTTACATGATGCTTGCCGTGAAAGAAGCAATGGTCGGACTTCTTCTTGGACTGATTGCCTATATCATGGTGTCCGCTGTTCAAATTGCCGGCTCATTCATCGATTTTCAAATGGGTTTTGCGATCGCCAATATTATTGATCCACAAACAGGGGCGCAAACGCCGCTGATGGGGCAGTTTTTTTATACGGTGACCTTGCTGCTGATGCTGGCAACAAATGCTCATCATTTGCTGCTTGATGGAATCTATTACAGTTTTCAATATATTCAAGTTGATCAGTATGCGCTGAACTTCGGCAGTGAATCCTTTGCTTACTTTATTGCAAAGAGCTTCAACCAAATGTTCATCATAGCATTTCAAATCTCAGCACCTGTTGTGGCTAGTTTGTTTTTAGTCGATTTGGCATTAGGAATTGTGGCACGTACAGTTCCGCAAATGAACGTATTTGTCGTTGGACTTCCCATTAAAATGGGCGTGAGTTTTATAATGATCATCATTTGTATGGGTGTCATCTTCGGGGTCGTCCAAAATACATTTGAAACGATTGTGCTCACCATGAGGAATTTCTTAGCATTGGTCGGTGGTTCGTCATGACGACAAGACTTAGACTCGACTTGCAATTTTTCGCAGGTGAAAAAACAGAAAAAGCAACACCGAAAAAGAGACGGGATTCACGTAAAAAAGGGCAGGTTGCCAAAAGTACCGACGTCAATACAGCCATCTCATTTCTACTAATCTTTTTATCATTCTTTTTTATTGGGCCTTTTATGAAAGAGCGTATTATTGCGCTCATTGAACGTTTTTATTCAACAACGATGCTAATGAAGGTTAGCACATCTAATATTCACCAGTTATTCTTGGAATTGCTTCAAGAGACAGGTCTCCTCCTCATGCCAATTCTTGGTGTTGGGATGCTGGCAGGGATCATCAGTAACTATTTACAAGTTGGATTTCTCTTTTCAACTGAAGTGATCAAGCCCAAATTAGAAAAGCTTGATCCAATCAAAGGGTTTAAACGAATATACAGTATTCGAGCACTCGTTGAGCTATTAAAATCCATTTTAAAAATTGGTTTTGTTGGTTTTGCGACATTTATCGCTCTATGGATGCACTTTGACGAAATCTTGCGGCTCCCTCTACTCACTGCAGAGGAAACCCTTCATTTCGTGGCAAATATGACCTTGATTATGGGGCTATATGCAGCAGGTGCTCTTCTGATCTTAGCCGGGCTTGACTACATGTATCAGAAATTTGATTATGAAAAAAACTTACGGATGTCTAAACAAGACATCAAAGATGAGTATAAAAAATCAGAGGGTGACCCGCTCATAAAATCAAAAATTAAACAGCGGCAAAGGGAAATGGCCATGAGACGGATGATGCAGGAAGTCCCAAAAGCGGACGTCATCATTACAAACCCGACCCACTACGCAATTGCCTTGAAATATGACGAAGAAAAGATGGACGCGCCGTTTGTTGTGGCAAAGGGAACAGATATTTTGGCTTTGAAAATTAGAACAATTGCGAAAGAACACGATGTCATGACTGTAGAAAACCGGCCGCTCGCCCGTGCCCTCTACGATCAAGTGGATATCAACCAAGCGGTGCCGGAAGAATATTTTAAGGCGATCGCAGAAATTTTGGCTTACGTATATAAAACGAAACAAAAGATTTTATGAATTTTTGGTTTTAAAAGGAGAGAACAGGCATGTCAGCAAGAGATTTATCTGTTTTATTCAGTGTTATTTTAATCGTGGCGATGCTGGTCATACCGTTTCCGCCCGTCCTATTAAGTATTTTAATTATTATTAATATTTCTCTTGCGCTTATCGTGCTTCTCACCACAATGAACATGCAAGAACCACTGCAATTTTCCATTTTTCCATCTTTGCTTTTGCTCTTAACACTTTTTCGTTTAGGGCTTAACATCTCTACAACCCGTTCTATTTTATCAACTGGAGATGCTGGTAAGGTTGTAGAAACGTTTGGATCATTTGTTGTTGGGGGCAATATACTCGTTGGTCTGGTTGTCTTCCTTATTCTGATCATTATTCAGTTTATTGTCATCACCAAAGGGGCAGAGCGTGTATCAGAGGTTGCAGCCAGATTTACACTCGACGCGATGCCAGGTAAACAGATGAGTATTGACGCAGATTTGAATGCAGGAATGCTGACAGAAAGTGAAGCTAGAAACCGCCGTGAAAAAGTAGCCAGAGAAGCAGACTTTTATGGTGCGATGGATGGTGCAAGTAAGTTCGTTAAAGGGGATGCCATCGCAGGTATTATCATCGTTATTATCAATATTATTTTTGGCATCATTATTGGGATGATTCAGCAAGGAATGTCGATTCAAGAATCAGCTTCCCACTTTACTCTTTTAACAGTAGGGGACGGAATTGTGTCGCAAATCCCTGCACTTCTCATCTCAACAGCGACAGGGATTGTTGTCACGAGAGCGGCTTCTAACGGAAACCTTGGTTCAGACATTACGGGCCAGCTCTTTGCCTTCCCTGCCATGCTTTACGTCACAGCAGGTACGATCTTCCTGCTTGGATTGTTTACGCCAATTGGCGTACTTTTGACAGGGCCGATCGCAGGTTTACTTGCACTCGGTGCGTACATGATGTCGAAAAACAAACAGGATCAAGAAGAGATTGAAGAAGTACTCGAAGAACAGGCAGAGGTTGAAGAGATGAAAAGTCCAGAAAGCGTCATTCATCTCCTGCAAATGGATGCCATTGAATTTGAATTTGGCTACGGGTTGATCCCGCTTGCAGATGCCAATCAAGGCGGAGACCTGCTAGACCGAATTGTCATGATTAGAAGGCAGCTTGCTCTTGAACTCGGTCTTGTCATTCCGGTTGTCCGTATTCGAGACAACATTGCGCTGAACCCAAATGAATACAGGCTCAAAATAAAAGGGAACGAAGTGGCAAAAGGAGAGCTGCTGCTTGATCATTACTTAGCGATGTCACCAACGCCTGATGATGATCCGATTGAAGGAATTGAAACAATCGAACCATCCTTTGGTCTGCCGGCAAAATGGATATCAGAAGCAGAAAAAGATCAGGCTGAAATGCTTGGCTATACAGTGGTCGATCCAGCATCTGTTGTGTCTACCCACATCACAGAGAAGATTAGACAAAACACCCACGAACTGCTTGGACGCCAAGAAACGAAGCAATTAATCGATCATCTGAAAGAAAGTTATCCAGTTCTAGTAGATGAGGTAACACCGAATCCACTAGCAGTCGGGGATATCCAAAAAGTACTTGCAAAGCTTCTGAAAGAAAAGGTCTCCATTCGAAACCTTGTGACCATTTTTGAGACCCTTGCAGACTACGGAAAATTAACGACGGATACAGACTTGCTAACAGAGTATGTTAGACAGGCACTTGCAAGACAGATTACTGCACAGTATGCAAGAGAAAATGAATCACTGAAAGTCGTGACATGCTCAGGACGAGTCGAAAAGGTGATTGCAGACAGCGTGCAGCAAACAGAGCATGGGAACTACTTATCGTTAGATCCAGAATCCTCTGAAAGTGTGATTCAATCAGTGGCGAGAGAAATTGAACAGCTTTCGCTTCGTCAGGAAACGCCGGTTCTATTATGCTCACCTCCTATAAGAATGTACGTCAAACAGTTGTTAGAAAGATATTTCCCAGATTTACCGGTACTATCTTATAACGAACTAGAAGCAAATGTGGAAGTACAGAGCATCGGAGTGGTGGATATCTAATGAAAATGAAAAAAATCACAGCGAATTCTATGCAGGAGGCAACGATTCAAATCAGGCAGCAGCTTGGGAAGGATGCCGTCATATTAAATTCGAAAACCGTTGTCAAACGAAAGCTGTTCGGTTTAAAGAAACAGCAAATGGTCGAAGTGATTGCAGTGCTGGATCAAGATTTTGAAGAAAGAGCTGGTAAAGGATTACAACCAGCAACTGCGCCTATCCCGGTGTTACCGAAAAAGGAGCAGACTCAACACCTTACACAAGAGCTGCCGGCTGCTGCTCAAGCAGTCAAAGCAGCGCCTTCTCATTCTCAGCCTATAGAATATGCAAGAAACGAACGCCATGCCGGGATCTTGCCGGATTCTCTCATGAAAATGGATCAAAAGCTAAAAGATCAAGGTCTTGATGATGAGATTCGAGATGAGTGCTTAAAGGGTCTTTTAACAAAAGGTGCTGTGAAAGAAGAGCAGATTGAAAAAGAACTTGAAAAACTACTCACAGAGATGCTGCCGGCTCACACTTCTGATGAGCCGATGATTCGTTCGAAATACATTGTGCTGTTTGGTTCAACTGGTGCTGGTAAAACGACAACGATTGCAAAGCTTGCTGCGAAAACGGCTATTCAGCAGCAAAAGAAAATTGCTTTTATCACAACAGATACGTACCGGATTGCAGCGATTGAACAACTAAAAACATATGCTGAACTGCTAAATGCACCGCTTGAGGTTTGTTATTCAAGAGAGGACTTTGTGAAAGCACAGCAGACTTTTAAAAATTATGATCATATTTTCATCGATACAGCAGGCCGTAACTTTAAAGAAGAGGCGTACATCAAAGAGCTGACAGATATCATTCCATTTGATGAAAGCATTCAAAGTTTTCTCGTCATGAGTGCGACATCGAAATATCAAGATATGAAAGCCATGGTCAAACGTTTTGAACACGTTCCAATCGATCAATTTATTTTCACAAAAGTTGATGAAACAGACACGATGGGAACGATCTTTCAAATCATTGCAGAATCTCAAATCGGGCTCGGGTTTTTAACAAATGGCCAAAATGTGCCTGAGGATATTCTTGAGAGTTCCCCCCTTGATTTGACAAGGATGGTCTTACAATGATGAAGCCTGACCAAGCCGAAGGTTTAAGAAAGCTTGTTCAGCAGAACCAACTGATTGTACCGAACTCTCTTCGTGCGAATGGACAAGCGAAAACCATTGCTGTCATGAGCGGTAAAGGCGGAGTAGGTAAATCGAATTTGACGCTGAATATGGCACTGTCTATCGCAAGTACGGGCAAGCAAGTGCTCATCATCGACCTCGACTTTGGCATGGGGAATATTGATATTTTACTAGGGAAAACATCGACCAGCTCTATATTAGACGTGCTTGTTAGGAAAAAATCCTTCCAAGCGGCTATGACAAAAGGAACGGACAATCTGTATTACATTTCTGGCGGAAGCGGGCTTGAACAGCTATTTTCTTTAGACAAAGATCAATGGTCGTTCTTTTTAGAAGAGATGGAGAAAATATTGAATGACTTTGATTGTATATTCTTTGATATGGGTGCAGGCTTGTCAAAAGATCAACTCCCTTTTGTCTTATCGGCAGGAGAAGTGGTTGTTGTGACAACGCCAGAACCAACATCCATCATGGATGCCTACAGCGCAATTAAGCACTTAGCCATTCATCAGTTTGAACAGTCTGTTCAAATCATTGTCAACCGGTGTAAAACCCCTTCGGAAGGATCTGAAACGTACCGGAAATTAGCAGGAGTGGTGACGTCCTTTCTACACCGAAAGCTTGTATTTGCTGGTGCGGTACCTGATGATCCTGCTGTTCCTAAAGCAGTCACTGAACAAATGCCATTTTATATGAAGCAGCCTCATTCAAGGCTAAGTAAAACCATTAAAATGCTGGCTGAAACGCTTTATCATCAGCAGATAAGAGAGGCACAGAGAGAGCAGCATACGTTTATAGATAAGTTGTCCTCTTTTTTTAAAAGGAGGAAGGTGGACTCATGATTAGAGTGCTTGTAGTAGATGACTCGGCCTTTATGCGAAAACTCATCAGTGATTTCCTAAGTGCCGAGCAAGAAATTGAAGTCGTCGGAACGGCGCGAAATGGAGAAGATGCCTTAAAGCGGATTAAGGAATTGAATCCGGATGTTGTCACACTTGATGTGGAAATGCCTGTTCTAAATGGAACAGAAGCATTAAAACAAATTCTGGCTGAACACGACCTTGCTGTGATTATGGTGTCAAGCCAGACGAAGCAAGGGAAGGAATTAACCATCCATTGCTTAGAACTCGGTGCTTTTGACTTTGTGACAAAGCCTTCAGGAAGTATTTCGCTCGATTTACACAAAGTAAGAGGTCAAATTGTAGAGCGGGTACTTGCGGCAGGCCTGTCCAGAAAACGTACTGAGAAACAAGTTTCTCCTAAGCCGTTCATGAAGCCGCCAAGTCCAATTCCAGCGGCCGCTCCCCGCCTGCAAGAAGTAAGAAGCGGCTCATCACTCCGAAAGATTATTTCAATCGGAACTTCTACGGGAGGGCCTAGGGCGCTTCAACGAGTCGTCACGAAGCTGCCAAAAGACATAGAGGCGCCGATTTTGATTGTGCAGCATATGCCGGCAGGATTTACGGCATCGCTGGCTACTAGATTAGATCATTTATCACAAATTACGATCAAAGAAGCTCAAGATGGAGACATCGCTAAAAATGGAGTGGCTTACATAGCTCCTGGTGGATTGAATATGTCACTTCATGAACAAGGGGCAGCTTTAGTGATCAGGCTGTCCCCAGAAGACACTGACAGCCGTCACAAACCTTCTGTTAACTATTTATTTGAATCCATCAGCAACATAAAAGGTTACGAGAAAATCGCTGTCATTATGACAGGAATGGGTAGTGACGGCACAGAAGGTGTCAAAAAAATGGTCGCAAGTGGTCATACAAAAGTCATTGCAGAAAAAGAAGAATCATGTGTTGTTTTCGGAATGCCTAAATCAGTCATTAAAGCAGGCCTTGCACATGAAACAAGGCATGTGGATGACATCGCACATGCAATTATAAGCTCCATGAAAAAAGAGAGGGCGTGAACACGTTGGATGTAAACCAATACTTAGATATCTTTTTAGATGAAAGCAGAGAACACTTACAAACTTGTAATGAAAAACTTCTTGAATTAGAAAAGAACCCAACAGACTTGCAGCTAGTGAATGATATATTCAGAGCCGCTCATACACTGAAAGGCATGAGTGCAACGATGGGCTATGATGATATGGCTCAATTAACACATCATTTAGAAAACATGTTTGATGCCATCAGAAACGAACAAATGATTGTCACTCCTGAATCAATGGATACGATGTTTGAAGCACTCGATCACCTTGAAGCAATGGTTCAATCGATTGCAGAGGGCGGGGATGGAAAACGTGATGTCACGGAGATTAGTAAAAAACTAGATGTGACAGGAAGCCATGCAGAAACAGCATCTGCCGTTGAGACAGCTGAAGCATCATCAGCTGCAAGCGACCTAGATTATAACGAATTTGAACGAACAGTTCTTGATGAAGCAAGAGAACAAGGCTTTAAATGTTATGAGCTGACCGTGACATTAAGTGACGCATGCTTATTAAAAGCCGTTCGTGTCTATATGATTTTTGAAAGACTGAACGAAGCAGGAGAAGTTGTCAAAACGGTTCCGAATGCAGAACTTTTAGAATCAGAAGATTTTGAATCTGAATTCAGCATTTCTTACTTATCGAAACAGCCGATGGAAGAAGTGAAAAAAATCGTGACAGCGATCTCAGAGGTTGAACAAGTGGAGATTTCTGAAGTCTCTGCCTTTGAAGAAGCGGCTCCGGCTGAAACAAAAGCAGCGAAACCTGAGCAGAAAAATGAAGAAGCCACAGTTCCTGCCACTAAAGCGCCAGCAAACGATGCGCCAAAAGCAAATGGCAATAACGGTGCAGCTGCCGGCGGAACGAAAACGATCCGTGTCAACATTGATCGTCTAGATTCACTTATGAACCTGTTTGAAGAGCTTGTCATTGATAGAGGACGTTTAGAACAGATTGCCAAAGAACTTGAAAACAACGAACTCACGGATACAGTGGAAAGAATGTCCCGTATTTCTGGCGACCTGCAATCGATCATCTTGAACATGAGAATGGTACCTGTAGAAACGGTGTTTAACAGATTCCCACGTATGATTCGTCAATTGACGAAAGAGCTCAATAAGAAAATTGAACTGATCATTGAAGGTGCTGAGACAGAGCTTGATCGAACAGTGATCGATGAAATTGGCGATCCGCTCTTACACTTACTTAGAAACAGTCTCGATCACGGGATTGAATCACCAGAAGAACGTGTGAAAAAAGGCAAACCAGAAAAAGGAACCGTTCTATTAAAAGCGTATCATAGCGGAAACCATGTCTTCATTGAAGTAGAAGATGATGGCGGCGGGATTAACCGTAAAAAGGTCCTTGAAAAAGCATTAGAGCGCGGAGTTATTACGGAAAGAGAAGCGGAAACACTTGAAGATCACCAAATTGATTCATTGATCTTTGCAGCAGGGTTCTCTACAGCTGATACGATTTCTGATATCTCGGGCCGAGGTGTAGGTCTTGACGTTGTGAAAAACAAGCTGGAATCATTAGGTGGTTCTGTGAGTATTAACTCAACAGAAGGTCAAGGTTCACTGTTCTCAATTCAGCTTCCACTCACATTATCGATCATTTCCGTCCTTCTTGTGAAACTAGAGGAAGAAACATTTGCTATTCCGATTTCTTCTATTATAGAAACGGCTGTCATTAAGAAGAGTGACATCCTTCAAACGCATGATCGTGAAGTCATTGATTTCCGTGGATTTATCGTACCGGTTGTGTACTTGAAGAAACAGTTCAACGTACCAAATGCGAATGATTTAGAAGAAGAACTGCACATTATTGTTGTCCGTAAAGGAGACAAGCTAACAGCATTTGTGGTCGATTCGTTTATCGGTCAGCAAGAGGTTGTATTGAAATCACTTGGAGATTACCTACCAAACGTATTTGCGATATCAGGCGCAACAATCTTAGGTGACGGTCAGGTTGCACTCATCGTTGACTGTAATGCACTGATTAAGTAAAAAACAATAGAGGAGCGGTCTGAAATGAGTACAGATATCAAAACTGGCGAAAAGATGATTGTGTTTATCGTAAACAAAAAAGAATACGCCATTTCAGTATCAGAAGTAAAGTCCATTGAAAAATGGCAGCAGCCGACAAGAGTTCCTGGCGTTGCCCCTTATATATGCGGTGTCATTAATCTACGTGGTGTCGTGACACCTGTCATTGACCTTAGAGTGAGACTTGGATCAACTGACAACGAGATTACAGACGAAACAAGAATGATTATTGTACAAGTTGGTGACATTGAAGTCGGCTGGATTGTTGATGAAGCAAATGATGTCATTACTGTTCATCAGGAAGAGGTAGAATCTTCTACTGATACAGCTGAAAAAGAAGGACTGTCATGGGTGACAGGTATTATTAAGCATGATCAGCGCCTATTCAATATCATTCATGCTGGTGCGGTCCTCGACAAGAGCGTGCAAGATGCACCTGTTCATTAAGGGGGATGTGAAATGAGCATTTTCAATGAAATTAAAGATGAACAGCTAGATATATTAAGTGAGGTTGGGAATATCGGAGCAGGCCATGCAGCGTCTGCTCTTGCCAGCCTATTGAATCGCAAAATTGATATGGCTGTTCCTTTTGTCAAAGTTCTCTCGTTTGAAGATTTAATGGATTTCTTTGGTGGAGCAGACCTTCCAGTTGCCAGTATCTTTTTGCGAATGGAGGGTGATCTTACCGGTTCAATCTTTTTCATTATGCCGTTTGAACAAGCTGAACAATTTGTAAGAGAGCTTGTTCAGGACCCAGCATTTGATATTGATACGATTCATGAACACATGCTAGGAACATCAGCGCTTCATGAGTTAGGAAATATTTTAGCAGGCTCTTATTTATCAGCACTTGCCGATTTAACAAAACTGCAGCTTCACCCAAGTGTTCCAGATGTCACGCTCGACATGTTTGGGGCTGTCATTAGTGAGGGATTAATGCAGTTTAGCCCTCTCGGCGATCAGGCGATTGTGATTGATACATCTATTTTTGATGATCAAAATCAGCAAGAGCTGAAAGGAAATATGTTTCTATTACCAGACTTTGAATCGTTTGAAAAACTATTCAAAGCATTAGGTAACCTATAATGAACGTGCAGATTCCGGCAGTTGTAAAGGTTGGTATAGCGGATGTTCAGCTTGTGAAAACACCGGACCGTATTCGGACATCCGGTCTCGGTTCTTGCGTAGGACTTGTCCTTTTTGACCAAGAAAAAAAACTGGCAGGACTTGTCCATGTCATGCTTCCAGACTCCTCTCTTTCAAAAGGAGCGGTAGAGAACTTGGCTAAGTATGCAGATACAGGTGTCAAGCATACAATTGATCTGCTCTTAAAAGAAGGAGCGCGCAAACATGCGCTAAAAGCGAAGCTTGCCGGCGGCGCAGAAATGTTTAAATTTAAGTCAACCAATGATCTGATGAGAATTGGACCTAGAAATGTATCAGCTGTGAAAGAACATCTGTCTCTTCATCATATCCCGATCATTAGTGAGGACACGGGCGGAAACAATGGACGCACGATTGAATTCGATCCGCTTACAACAGAACTTGAGATCCGCACTGTGAAACAAGGCATTATGAAGATATAACTAAGGAAGTATAGGGGGAGAAAGATGCAATCCTTAAATTACGAAGATCAGGCGCTATGGGCTAGATGGAAAGAGTGGAAGGACCCAGCTGCTGGAGATGATCTTATGCGCCGCTATATGCCGCTCGTCACATATCATGTTGGAAGAATTTCCATCGGTCTCCCGAAGTCAGTGCACAAAGAAGACTTGATCAGTCTAGGGATGCTCGGTTTATATGATGCCCTTGAAAAATTTGACCCCGGAAGAGATCTGAAGTTTGATACATATGCATCCTTCAGAATTCGCGGGGCCATCATCGACGGTCTTCGTAAAGAGGACTGGCTGCCTCGTACATCAAGAGAAAAAACAAAAAAAGTAGAAGCGGCAATTGAAAAGCTTGAACAGCGATATTTGCGAAATGTGACACCAACAGAGGTTGCTGAAGAACTCGGCATGAGTGAACAAGATGTGGTCACAACGATGAATGAAGGGTTCTTTGCGAATTTGCTCTCGATTGATGAGAAGCTGCATGATCAAGAAGACGGAGAAAACGTTCAAGTCATGATTCGCGACGAAAAGACTGTGACACCTGAAGAAAAAATGCTGAAAGATGAATTAATTGAACAGCTTGCCGAAAAAATGACAGAGCTTTCGGAAAAAGAAAAGCTTGTGATTAGTCTTTTCTATAAAGAGGAATTGACGTTAACGGAAATTGGTCAAGTGCTTAATTTATCGACCTCCCGCATTTCGCAAATTCATTCAAAGGCATTGTTCAAGCTTAAGCATCTGCTTGATAAAGCCATTCAATCTTAAAGAGTTAGTGAGTGAAAAAATATGCTATGGCTGATTAGCTTTATGCTTCATGCTGCACTTATTTATTTTGTGATCATTTTATACACGAGAATGAATTCGCTGAAGGCAACAGAACAAAAGCAGCGAGAGCTTTTAGAAGAAACGGAAAATACCCTGGCTGCATTTTTGATGGAAGTCAAAGAAGAGAATGAAAAACTATCAAAAGCTGCAGCCACTTCCCCTGATTTTTCTGCTGAAGAGCTGAAATCGGATCTTCAGACACCAAAGCAGCCACAACCACCAATTGAATCCCTGCAATCGGTAGAAAGTGAAGATCCAGTTCCAGAGCACCTGTCGGCTCTCCTTAGCGAAGTTGAGGTGCAGGAAGAGAAGGTAAACGAACCCGTTTCAAGTCTCGAAACAGAAGCTTCTGCGCCTTCTGAAAGTGAAATAGAAGAAACATTTGAGGATCAAGTAAAGGCCTTATATGATCAAGGGCTATCATTAGAAGAAATAGCGAAAGAATTAAAAACGGGCAAGACAGAAATCGAGCTTTTATTAAAATTTAGCGGAAAGCTGTAAAGGATTCTTGATTGTCAGTCCATCATGTGTTATATTATTTCTTGGTGTTAAATACACACGCTTAATGATTCGTATGAAGGTGCTGCCGTGGCGCAGTTTTATGTGAACATGACTTAAGCGGAGGAAAAAAAACCATTATATTAGGAGGCAACAACATGTCAGTTATTTCTATGAAACAATTGCTAGAAGCTGGTGTTCACTTCGGTCACCAAACACGCCGTTGGAACCCAAAAATGAAGCGTTACATCTTTACAGAGCGTAACGGTATCTACATCATCGATCTTCAAAAAACGGTGAAAAAAGTAGAGGAAGCTTACAACTTCACGAAAAACCTTGCTGCTGATGGAGGAAAAATCCTTTTCGTTGGTACGAAAAAGCAAGCACAAGATTCAGTGAAAGAAGAAGCAATCCGTTCTGGTATGTTCTATGTAAACCAACGCTGGCTTGGTGGAACGTTAACAAACTTTGAAACAATCCAAAAACGTATCAAACGTTTAAAAGATATTGAAAAAATGCAAGAAAACGGTACGTTCGAAGTTCTTCCTAAGAAAGAAGTCGTTCAACTGAAAAAAGAATTAGAACGTCTTGAAAAATTCCTAGGCGGAATCAAAGACATGAAGGGTCTTCCAGATGCACTTTTCATTATCGACCCTCGTAAAGAGCGTATTGCAGTTGCAGAAGCTCGTAAATTGAATATCCCAATTATCGGTATCGTTGACACAAACTGTGATCCAGACGAAATTGATGTTGTGATCCCTGCAAACGATGATGCAATCCGTGCTGTAAAACTTCTAACTGCTAAAATGGCAGATGCGATTCTTGAGTCTAAACAAGGCGAAGAAGAAGCTGTTGTAGAAGAAACGACAGAAACTGAAACAACAACTGCGTAACCTATTCAAAAGGTGATAAGAGGGAACTGCCTTTTATCACCTTTTTTTCACCTAGTAATCCGTGTTTTAACATAGAAGGAGGAAATGTAAAATGGCAATTACTGCTCAATTAGTAAAAGAACTGCGTCAAAAAACTGGTGCAGGTATGATGGACTGTAAAAAAGCGTTAACAGAAACTGATGGTGACATCGATAAAGCAATCGATCTTCTAAGAGAAAAAGGGATCGCAAAAGCTGCGAAAAAAGCAGACCGTATTGCGGCAGAAGGATTAACTCTTATTAAAACTGACGGCAACACTGGCGTTATCCTAGAAGTGAACTCTGAGACTGATTTCGTTGCGAAAAACGAAGGATTCCAAAATCTTCTTAACGAACTTGCTGATCATTTACTTGCTGCGAAACCTGCAACAATTGAAGAAGCACATGCTTCTAAAATGGAAAATGGTTCAACAGTTGAAGAACATATTACTTCTGCAATTGCGAAAATCGGAGAAAAAATTACGCTGCGCCGTTTCTCAGTCATCACAAAAGAAGATAACGCTGCATTCGGTTCTTACTTACACATGGGCGGACGCATCGGTGTATTAGCGGTTCTTAACGGAACAACTGATGAAGAGCTTGCGAGAGACATCGCAATGCACGTTGCTGCTGTAAACCCTAAATACATTTCTCGTGACCAAGTGTCTGAAGAAGAAGCAAACCGTGAGCGTGAAGTATTAACACAACAAGCGCTTCAAGAAGGAAAGCCTGAAAATATCGTTGCTAAAATGGTAGAAGGCCGTCTAAACAAATTCTTCGAAGAAATTTGCTTACTTGACCAAGCATTCGTTAAAAACCCAGATGAAAAAGTGAAACAAGTTGTAGGTGCGAAAAACGCAACTGTTCAAACTTATGTTCGCTATGAAGTGGGCGAAGGTATCGAAAAGCGTCAAGACAACTTTGCTGAAGAAGTTATGAGCCAAGTGAAAAAATAATGTTTGAAAAGCTCTCTGGGGCTTTTTTAGGGAGCACAAGCACTGTGTTCCCTATTTTTTAGAGGATATTGATTTACAAAAGACGGTTTCTTACGCATAATAAGAGACGGTATAGTTTACACTTGGAGGTTATCATGAGCAAACCGAAATATAATCGCATTGTACTGAAGCTAAGTGGAGAAGCACTAGCTGGTGATGCTGGAAATGGAATTAACCCAACTGTCATTCAATCAATTGCAAAGCAAGTAAAAGAAATTGCAGAGCTTGATGTTGAAGTTGCAGTCGTTGTAGGCGGAGGAAACCTTTGGCGTGGTAAGACAGGCAGTGACTTAGGAATGGACCGGGCAACAGCAGACTATATGGGGATGCTTGCAACAGTGATGAATTCATTGGCATTACAAGACAGCCTAGAAACGCTTGGCATTCAGTCTAGAGTACAAACCTCTATTGAAATGAGACAGGTTGCAGAGCCATACATAAGAAGAAAAGCGATCCGTCACCTTGAGAAGAAACGTGTCGTGATTTTTGCTGCAGGTACTGGTAACCCTTATTTCTCTACTGATACAACAGCAGCACTTCGTGCAGCTGAAATTGAAGCAGATGTCATTTTAATGGCGAAAAACAATGTAGACGGTGTCTACAGTGCTGATCCTCGTACAGATGCGGATGCAGTAAAATATGATAAGCTTTCATATCTTGATGTACTAAAAGAAGGGCTTGCTGTAATGGATTCTACTGCGTCCTCATTATGTATGGACAATGACATTCCATTAATTGTCTTCTCTATTATGGAAGAAGGTAATATTAAACGTGCCGTCAATGGCGAATCAATCGGAACGATCGTGAGGGGGAAATAACGTGTCAAAAGAAGTGTTGAACCAAACAAAAGAAAAAATGGAAAAAGCCGTTCAAGCATACGGACGTGAACTAGCAACTGTCCGTGCGGGCAGAGCAAATGCTTCCCTTTTAGACAAAGTAACAGTGGATTACTATGGTGCGCAAACACCACTAAACCAAATTGCGTCAATTACAGTGCCAGAAGCACGTATGCTGATTATCACACCTTACGATAAAACAGCGATCGGTGATATCGAAAAGGCGATCCAAAAGTCTGATCTTGGTATCACACCAACAAGTGACGGAAACGTGATCCGTATTGCGATCCCAGCACTAACAGAAGAAAGACGTAAAGAACTTGTAAAAGTTGTGAGAAAATACTCAGAAGAAGCAAAAGTAGCTGTTCGTAACGTTCGTCGTGATGCAAACGATGAATTGAAAAAGCTAGAGAAAAATGGGGAGATCACTGAAGATGAATTAAGATCATCTACAGAGGATGTTCAAAAATTGACAGATGAATATGTCGCTAAAATTGATGAAGTGACAAAAGATAAAGAAAAAGAAATCATGGAAGTTTAAGAAAAAACTATGTACAATAGATAATAGTGAAAAGACCCTCTTCATGTTTACAGGGGGTTTTTTTGTTAATACTGTTGAGGACTAAATTATTAGCGGGAACGCAACCTTTTTGGGTGATGGAGGAATCTCATGCTCAATATACTCAAAAATTGGAAGAATCAGCAAACAGCAGCTTCCAACTTAGAAAGCCTGACAAAAGAAGACATATTAAATGGAGAAATTCCTGAACATATCGCCATTATCATGGATGGGAATGGAAGATGGGCGAAGAAACGTGCGCTTCCACGGGTAGCAGGACATCATGAAGGAATGAAAGTTGTCAAGCGCATGACCAAGCTTGCAAATGAGCTGAATGTCAAAGTGCTGACTTTGTATGCTTTCTCTACAGAAAATTGGAAACGTCCAAAACTAGAAGTAGACTTTTTAATGAAGCTTCCTGAAGAGTTTCTAAACATCTATCTGCCTGAACTCATCGAGGAAAATGTCCGTGTACGTTTAACAGGTGATCCAGACGGCCTCCCGCAGCATACGAAAAAAGCGGTAGAGAACGCAGTGAAGAGTACGGCGAATAATGACGGACTCATTTTAAATTTTGCGCTCAATTATGGAGGACGGACAGAAATTATTTCTGCATGCAGACAAATTTCTGAAAAAGTCAAAGAAGGCAAGCTTCGAGCAGAAGACATCACAGAAGAGATGTTTTCAGCTTATTTAATGACAGAATCTCTTCAAGATCCGGATTTGCTTATTCGTACGAGTGGAGAAATTAGATTAAGCAACTTTATGCTTTGGCAAATTGCATACAGCGAGTTTGTCTTTACGGATGTGCTTTGGCCTGACTTTTCTGATGAGCATCTCATAGGCGCTATCGGAGAGTACCAGCGCCGCGGCCGGAGGTTCGGTGGAATTTAGAGGGTGGTGCAGATGAAACAAAGAATTTTGACGGGTGTTCTGGCAGCTGCAGTGTTTTTACTTGCAGTGATTTATGGACAAATGCCATTTACCCTGCTGATTTATTTAATGGGAAGTGTCGCTCTCTTTGAGCTTCTTAGAATGAAAAAGATTTCGATTTTCAGCTTTCCTGGCATTGTCAGCTTAATATTGCTTTGGCTTTTAATGGGCGGAGAAAATAGCTTCTTCCCGAACGTAGACGCATCAAAAATGCAGATTGCTTTATTTGCAGTCTTAATCCTTTTAACTTATACAGTTCTGAGTAAAAACTCTTTCACATTCGATGAGGTTGCTTTTGTTATATTAGCCACATTATATATTGGCGTTAGTTTCTATTATTTTATTCAAATTAGAGGCTTGTATGGCATGAGTGCGATCTTCTTCGCAGCGGTGATTATTTGGTCCACTGACTCAGGTGCCTATTTTATTGGGAAATCTATGGGGAAACGAAAGCTTTGGCCAGAGATCAGCCCAAACAAAACAGTAGAAGGATTTATCGGCGGAATCGTCACAGCGGTTGTGCTGTCACTTGTGTTCCAGGCGGTTACAGGATTTTTGCCATCATATCTGCTTGTTATGTTTATTACTCTTTTGCTCAGTATTTTTGGACAGCTTGGCGACCTTGTGGAATCTGCTTTAAAGCGTCATTACCATGTGAAGGATTCAGGGACAATACTCCCAGGTCATGGCGGAATTTTGGACAGGTTTGACAGCTTTTTATTCGTTCTGCCGTTTTTATATTTATTGCTGGCCACGTTTGCTAGCTAACCTCATAGAAACTAATTGAACGAGAGAAGGAGTGGCAATTTGAAATATATTTCGCTATTAGGCGCAACAGGATCAATCGGAGAACAAACATTAGATGTGATCAGGCAGCATCCAGACAAATTCAAGTTGAAAGCGATGACGTTTGGCAGAAATATAGACAAGGCCATCCCTATCATTGAACAATTTCAGCCTGAATTTGTTGGATGTGTAGACGAAGCGACCTATCGCACGTTAAAAGGTCATTCATTTCAATACGATGTTAAAATGGCTGCGGGTGATGAAGCGAACATCGAAGCAGCGATCTATGATGCAGTGGATGTTGTGGTCAATGCACTGGTAGGGAGTGTCGGACTTGTGCCGACATTAAAAGCCATTGAACAAAAAAAGACGATCGCACTTGCAAATAAGGAAACACTTGTGACAGCTGGTCATATAGTAAAAGAGTACGCCAAAAAGTATGACGTGCCTTTACTTCCTGTCGATAGTGAACACTCCGCTATTTTTCAATCCCTGCAAGGTGAACAAGCTAAAAACATTGAACGCTTAATCGTCACAGCTTCAGGCGGCAGTTTCCGAGATAAAAAACGCACGGAGCTTGAAGGTGTAACGGTTGAAGAAGCGCTGAATCATCCGAACTGGTCCATGGGCGCAAAAATTACGATCGATTCAGCGACCATGATGAATAAGGGGCTTGAGGTGATTGAGGCGCATTGGCTGTTTGATATCCCATACGATCAAATTGATGTGCTGTTACATAAAGAGAGCATCATCCATTCCATGGTGGAATTCCATGACAAAAGTGTCATGGCTCAGTTAGGTACACCTGACATGAGGGTTCCGATTCAATACGCGCTCACTTACCCTGATAGAGCGCCATTAAAAGAAGCGAAATCATTAAACCTTTGGGAGATTGGACAATTAAATTTCCAAAAAGCGGATTTTGACAGGTATCGCTGCTTACATTTTGCTTATGAATCAGGTAAAATAGGAGGGACAATGCCTACTGTGCTTAATGCAGCCAATGAAATAGCTGTTGATGCATTTTTAAAAGGCAAAGTAACGTTCCTGCAAATTGAAGAATTGATTGAAAAGGCACTGAACAGACATCATGTGATTTCAACGCCTAGTTTGCAAGATATCCATGAAGTGGACAAAGATACACGAGACTTTGTTCAATCAATCCTCGCATAAGGTGGTATGTTCGTGAATACAGTGATTGCGTTTATTATTATTTTTGGAACGCTCGTTTTTTTCCACGAGCTTGGCCATTTAATTATGGCGCAGCGCGCAGGCATTTTATGCCGCGAGTTCGCAATTGGTTTTGGACCGAAGATTTTCTCCTTTAAACGAAAAGAAACCGTCTATACCATCAGACTTCTGCCAATCGGCGGATTTGTTAAAATGGCTGGAGAAGACCCTGAAGTCATTGAAATTAAACCGGGTCATACAGTGGGGCTCTTATTCAATGAGCAAAATGAAGTAGAAAAAATCATTTTAAATGATAAAGAGAAATATCCTGATGCACTTGTCATTGAAGTTGAACAAATTGATTTAGATCATGCGATGAGAATTTCAGGATATGAGGCTGGAAATGAAGACATTCTCACTGGCTACAATGTAAGCCAAACAAGCTTCTATATTGCAGATGGTGAAGAAATTCAAATTGCGCCATACAACCGTCAGTTTGGTTCAAAAACAGTATGGCAGCGTATTAAAGCCATTGCAGCTGGACCGATTATGAACTTTATCCTGGCATATGTGATTCTAGTGGCTTTAGGATTTATTCAAGGTGTAACCGTGGATGATCCTGTACTTGGTAAGCTGACAAAAGACGGCCGGGCAGCGCAAGCTGGGCTTATGCAGGGAGATCATATCGTTTCAATTAACGGGGATAAAATGAATTCTTGGACAGATGTTGTTCAAACGGTTCAAAAGAACCCAGATAAAAAAATGAATGTCGTCATTGACCGAGATGGCAAAGAAAGCACCATTCAAGTTGTACCGGAAGCTGTGAAGGCCGAAGGAAAAACCATTGGCCGTTTTGGCTCTTATCCGCCAACGGAAAATGGCTTTCTCAAAGTCATTTCATCCTCAGGCACTACAGTGATATCTACAGCAGGTCTCATCTTAACGAACTTGCAAAAGATTGTTACAGGACAATTTTCATTAGATATGCTTGCAGGTCCTGTTGGAATATATGACATGACAGGAGAAGTAGCGAAACAAGGTGTGTTAACATTAATGCAGTTTGCTGCGTTTCTTAGTATCAACTTAGGGATCGTGAATTTATTACCGATTCCTGCATTAGACGGAGGAAGATTACTTTTCCTATTCGTTGAAGCCATTCGCGGCAAACCAATTAATCGTGAGAAAGAGGCACTTGTTGTCTTCATTGGTGTTGCGTTCCTCATGCTATTAATGCTAGTAGTGACATGGAATGACATCCAGCGATTATTTTTATAAAAACCATTGTCTCTTGTTTCTCATTATGGGAAACAAGAGTTTTTGTGAGAAGTCCTATTTCTTAAATGAGGTGTAACGACATGAGACAATCCCTGACTTTCATTCCAACTCTTCGAGAGGTGCCAGCAGATGCTGAGGCAAAAAGTCATCAGCTATTAGTAAGAGCTGGATTTATTAGACAAAACACGAGCGGTATCTATCATTACCTGCCGTTAGCACATAAAGTGATTCAGCACATTCAAGCCATTGTTCGCAAGGAAATGGAAAAGGCGGGAGCAGCTGAGCTGTTAATGCCAGTGCTGCAGCAAGCAGAAATGTGGCAAGAGTCAGGAAGATGGTATACATACGGTCCAGAACTCATGCGTATGAAAGATCGTCACGGCCGCGAGTTTGCACTTGGCCCAACACACGAAGAAGTGATCACATCACTCGTACGCAGTGAAGTCAAATCGTATAAAAAGCTTCCTTTGACACTGTATCAAATCCAATCTAAATTCCGTGATGAACAAAGGCCTCGCTTTGGGTTATTGCGCGGACGTGAATTTATTATGAAGGACGCCTATTCATTCCACTCTTCACCAGAGAGCCTTGATGACACATACAACAAAATGTTTACAGCTTACTCGAATGTCTTTTCAAAAGTAGGTCTTAACTTTAGACCCGTCATTGCCGATTCTGGGGCAATGGGAGGAAAAGATACACATGAGTTTATGGCACTTTCAGAAGTAGGAGAAGATACAATCGCATACTCTGACACATCTTCCTACGCTGCGAACATTGAAATGGCTGAGGCTGTGTATCACGGAGAAGAAGCAAACCCTGCGGACTTCAAAGAACTCGAGAAAGTACACACGCCTCAGGTGAAGACGATACAAGATGTTGCGGCAATTTTAGAAGTGGCTCCTTCTACATGTATCAAATCTGTCTTGTTTAAAGCGGACGATGCGTATGTACTTGTCCTGACAAGAGGCGATCATGAAGTAAATGATGTAAAAGTGAAAAACTTAGTTGGAGCACAGCTTGTAGAGCTTGCTTCACGTGAGGAAGTACTAGACGTGATCGGAACAGAACCAGGATTTGTTGGACCAGTGAAGCTTGAAGCGGAAGTAACGATTTATGCAGACCACGCTGTAAAAGGAATGACAAATGCAGTTGCAGGTGCAAATGAATCGGATTATCACTATGTCAATGTTAATCCTGCTCGTGATCTGTCAGTGAAGGAATATACAGATCTTCGCTTGATTCAAGAAGGAGACGTTTCTCCAGATGGTGAAGGCACAATACAGTTCGCAAAAGGAATTGAAGTAGGACAAGTCTTTAAGCTAGGCACACGTTATTCAGAGGCAATGGATGCAACATACCTCGATGAAAATGGACGTGCGCAGCCAATGATCATGGGCTGCTATGGCATCGGAATTTCTAGAACCCTTTCTGCGATTGTTGAACAGCATCATGATGACAAGGGAATTATTTGGCCAGAAACAGTTGCGCCATATGATCTTCATCTACTTGCCTTAAATATGAAAAACGATGCACAAAAGGAACTGGCTGAAACGCTGTATGAGCGTTTACAAGAAGAGGGCTATGAAGTCCTTTTCGATGACCGCCAAGAGCGTGCAGGCGTCAAATTTGCCGACAGTGACTTAATTGGACTGCCAATTCGCATTAGCTGCGGGAAACGTTCAGAAGAAGGTATTGTCGAAGTGAAATTCAGAAAATCAGGTGAATCACACGAAGTATCTGTTGATGAACTGATTTCATTTATACGCCAAGCATAAAAAACGAACAAAAAAATGAAGGTACCTCCTGCAAAAAAGAGGTACCTTTCTGATTTGCAAAAGGAGGGTCCTGTCTTGGATGAACAATTACCGATTACCCGGCGGCAATTTCATATATTACTCAATCAGATTCAAATGACAGATGATGACCTCAGCCGTTACTTTGAAGAAGGCGAGATCGTCAAATTGACGGTGCATAAGGCGGCAAAAACGTGGCATTTCCATTTTAAATTTAAGGCGCTTTTGCCTTACCAAGTATATGCAATGTTTTTAAGCAGGCTGACAAATGCATTTTCTCATATCGCACAAGTTACTTGTACGATTGAAGTCAATGATCCGCACATATCTGAAGAGCTCGTTCAATCGTATTGGTCCCATTGTGTGGAAGAGCTTCAAGGGATTTCTCCCCCAATCATCAGCTTGCTTCAACAGCAAAAACCAGCGCTGTCTGGACATAAGATCATCATCAAAACAAAAAGCGAAACTGAGGCTCTGGCCATCAAGAAGAAATATAGCCCAATGCTTCAGGCTGCATTTAAACAAGTTGGTTTTCCAGAACTTCAATTTGACACAGAAATTTTTGTATCAGATCAAGAGATTCAGAAGTTCAGAGAACAAAAACTTGCTGAAGATCAAGAAAGAGCCATGCAAGCCCTTGTTGAGATGGAGAAGAAGGAAAGTGAGGATCAAGAGGAAGCTCCTTCTGGCCCTCTGATGATTGGCTATCAAATCAAAGACAATGAAGAAATACGTACGCTTGATAGTATTATGGACGAAGAAAGACGAATCACCGTCCAAGGGTACGTGTTCGATGCAGAAACGCGCGAACTAAAAAGCGGCAGAACCCTTTGTATCTTTAAAATTACCGATTATACGAATAGTATTTTGATCAAAATGTTTGCGAGAGAAAAAGAAGATGCTCAGCTCATGAAATCCTTGAAAAAAGGGATGTGGGTCAAAGCAAGAGGAAGCATTCAAAACGATACGTTTGTGAGAGATCTTGTCATGATCGCAAATGACGTCAATGAAATGAAACCTCAGCTGAAAGAAGATACTGCACCTGAGGGAGAAAAGCGCGTTGAGCTTCATTTGCATTCGCCAATGAGCCAGATGGATGCTGTCACTGGCATCGGTAGACTTGTTGAACAAGCAAAAAAATGGGGGCATGAGGCCATTGCCCTGACAGATCACGCCGTTGTACAATCCTTTCCAGATGCGTATGCAGCAAGTAAAAAGCATGGCATCAAAATGATGTACGGGGTGGAAATCAATTTAGTCGATGACGGGGTACCGATTGCGTATAATCCAGAGCACCGCTTGTTAGAAGATGCGACGTTTGTCGTATTTGATGTTGAGACAACAGGACTCTCTGCTGTGTATGATACGATCATTGAGCTTGCAGCCGTGAAAATCAAAGGCGGGGAAATCATTGACCGCTTTGAGGCATTTGCAAACCCTCATCATCCATTATCAGCCACAACCATTGAACTAACCGGTATCACGGATGATATGGTGAGAAATGCACCAGATGTGGTCGATGTTGTTCGGGATTTCAAAGAGTGGATTGGACAAGATATCCTTGTTGCTCACAATGCGAGTTTTGATATGGGCTTTTTAAATGCAGCATATAAGCGACTGTTAAAAACAGATAAAGCGTCAAACCCTGTCATTGATACACTAGAACTCGGCCGATTCCTTTATCCTGAATTTAAAAATCACCGGCTGAACACGCTGTGTAAAAAGTTCGATATTGAACTCACGCAGCATCACCGGGCGATTTATGATGCAGAAGCAACTGGTTACCTCATGCTGAAGATGCTAAAAGATGCGGCTGAAAAAGAGATTGCCTACCACGATCAATTAAATGAAAACATGGGGCAGTCCAATGCGTATCAGCGCTCACGTCCTTACCATGCAACCGTGATTGCACAAAATGAGACGGGTCTAAAGAATTTATTTAAGCTTGTTTCACTTTCTCATATTCATTATTTCTACCGCGTGCCGCGCATCCCGCGCTCACAGCTTGAGAAATATCGAGAAGGTTTAATTGTTGGGTCTGCTTGTGATAAGGGTGAAGTGTTTGAAGGGATGATGCAGAAGTCACCTGATGAGGTAGAAGACATTGCCGCATTTTACGACTATTTAGAAGTTCATCCGCCAGAAGTGTATCAGCATTTACTCCAGCTGGAGCTTGTTCGGGATGAACGTGCATTAAAAGAGATCATCACAAACATTGTGAAACTTGGTGAAAAACTGAATAAACCAGTCGTGGCGACTGGAAATGTGCACTACCTGCATCCAGAAGACAAAATTTATCGCAAAATCTTAATTTCATCACAAGGCGGGGCGAATCCGCTTAATCGTCATGAACTGCCAAAAGTTCATTTTAGAACAACTGATGAAATGCTAGAAGCCTTCTCTTTCCTTGGAGACGAGAAGGCGAAAGAGATTGTCGTGATGAATACGCAAAAAGTATCTGAGATGGTCGAAAGTATTAAACCAATCAAAGACGATCTTTATACACCAAAAATCGAAGGTGCAGATGAAGAAATTCGGGAAATGAGCTATAACATGGCTCGCAGCATCTACGGTGACGATTTACCGAAAATTGTAGAAGACCGGATTGAGAAAGAATTAAAGAGTATTATTGGTCACGGTTTCGCTGTTATTTATTTAATTTCTCATAAGCTTGTTAAGAAATCACTTGATGATGGATATCTAGTTGGTTCAAGGGGATCAGTTGGTTCATCTCTCGTTGCGACATTAACAGAGATTACAGAAGTGAACCCGCTTGCGCCGCACTATGTATGTCCAAGTTGCAAGCACTCCGAGTTCTTTAATGATGGATCGGTTGGCTCAGGATTTGACCTTCCTGATAAAGACTGCCCTGAATGCGGGACGCCGTATAAAAAAGACGGACACGATATTCCGTTTGAAACGTTCTTAGGTTTTAAAGGAGATAAAGTGCCCGATATCGACTTGAACTTCTCAGGAGAATATCAGCCGATTGCCCATAACTATACGAAAGAGTTGTTTGGTGAAGAGTATGTATACCGCGCAGGTACAATCGGTACCGTTGCAGAAAAAACGGCATATGGTTATGTGAAAGGCTACGCAGGAGATCATAACCTTCATATGAGAGGTGCTGAAATTGACCGGCTCGTACAGGGCTGTACGGGCGTCAAACGGACAACGGGCCAACATCCAGGCGGAATTATCGTCGTGCCGGATTATATGGACATTTACGATTTCTCACCAATTCAATATCCAGCAGATGCGACAGGTTCTGATTGGAAAACGACGCATTTTGATTTCCATTCAATCCATGATAACTTGCTGAAACTAGATATTCTTGGACACGATGATCCAACGGTTATTCGGATGCTTCAGGACTTGAGCGGAATTGATCCAAAAACGATTCCGACAGATGATCCTGAGGTCATGAAAATCTTCCAAGGAACGGAACCTCTCGGTGTCACAGAAGAACAAATTGGATGTAAAACGGGAACACTTGGGATCCCAGAGTTTGGCACAAGGTTTGTTCGTCAGATGCTTGAGGATACAAAACCGACCACCTTCTCGGAGCTTGTTCAGATCTCTGGTCTATCTCACGGTACAGATGTATGGCTCGGCAATGCCCAAGAGCTGATTCATAATAAAACGTGTGAACTAAGTGAAGTGATTGGCTGTCGTGATGATATTATGGTCTATCTGATTTATCAAGGTTTAGAGCCGTCACTTGCCTTTAAAATCATGGAATCTGTTCGTAAAGGGAAGGGACTTCCTCCTGAATGGGAAGAAGAAATGAAGAATAATAACGTACCGAACTGGTACATTGATTCTTGTAAAAAGATTAAATACATGTTCCCTAAAGCCCATGCGGCTGCTTATGTATTAATGGCCGTTCGGATTGCTTATTTCAAGGTGCACCATGCACTTCTGTACTATGCGGCTTATTTTACCGTTCGTGCTGATGATTTTGATATCGAAACGATGACAAAAGGATCAAATGCGATTCGAGCGGTCATGGACGATATTAACTCAAAAGGTCTTGATGCATCACCGAAAGAGAAGAACCTATTAACTGTACTAGAGCTTGCACTTGAAATGTGTGAAAGAGGCTATCACTTTAAAAAAGTAGACCTATACCGATCAAGTGCCACTGAGTTTATCATTGATGGAGACGGGCTAATCCCGCCATTCAACTCTATCCCTGGACTCGGAACAAACGTTGCGTTAAATATTGTACGCGCACGCCAAGATGGTGAATTCCTTTCAAAAGAAGATTTACAAAAACGAGGAAAAGTGTCTAAGACCATCCTTGAGTATTTGGATCGTCAAGGCTGCTTAGAAGCACTTCCTGATCAAAACCAGCTTTCTTTGTTCTAATGTGAAAAATGAAGAGCGCCCTTAAAGGGCGTTCTTT
Source organism: Bacillus sp. XT-4 (assembly GCF_050864245.1). Classification (NCBI taxonomy): domain Bacteria; kingdom Bacillati; phylum Bacillota; class Bacilli; order Caryophanales; family Bacillaceae; genus Bacillus; species Bacillus sp. XT-4. Next base: position 162,173 of record NZ_JBPAFI010000002.1, on the reverse strand, counting down.
TTATATATACAATAAAATTATTATGTAAACTAAAATATTTTAACTGGAATTATTTTCTTGTTGGTTCATATATCTTGATTTAACGTCGTGTTTTGAGAGAAGAGATTGTATGTCATTCTTTCTACCCAAATAGAGCAAAAAAGAGAATTTAGCCGTCTGAAATGTTCTCATACGACATATGATCATTTTGGGTACAGTCACATGAAGAATCAGGAGAAAACCCTCGGTGAGCGTCAAGCTGATGGCTGTTTACTATGCACATTTTTGAAACACGCTTGATTCTTTTCAACACTGTACAAAACACGTACGGAATGACAAGGAGGTGGTCATTTCTTGTTCAATGTTTCACGTTTTAAAAAAAGAAGGGGTGAGAAGTAGGTACATGTCAGATTACAACTATGTAGAGGTGCTTCAAAAATCCATTTTGTTTTACGAAGCCCAGCGTTCCGGAAAGCTTCCTGAAAGCAATCGTCTTAACTGGCGAGGGGATTCTGGACTAGAGGATGGGAAAGATGTTGGTCATGATTTAACAGGCGGCTGGTACGATGCTGGTGATCATGTGAAGTTCGGGCTTCCGATGGCTTACTCGGCAGCCGTGCTTGCATGGACAGTCTATGAGTACCGAGAAGCTTACGAAGAAGCAGAGCTGCTTGATGATATGTTAGATCAAATCAAGTGGGCAACCGATTATTTTTTGAAAGCCCATACAGGTCCAAATGAATTTTGGGCACAAGTAGGCGATGGGAACGCGGATCATGGCTGGTGGGGTCCAGCAGAAGTGATGCCGATGAACCGGCCAGCATTTAAAATTGATGAACATTGTCCAGGAACAGAAGTAGCCGCCCAAACGGCAGCCGCTTTAGCAGCAGGTTCAATTATTTTTAAAGAAACAGACGCGCCTTATGCAGCAAAGCTTCTCACCCATGCAAAGCAGCTTTATGCATTTGCTGACCAATATCGCGGTGAGTATACAGATTGTGTCACCAATGCTCAGCCATTTTATAATTCCTGGAGCGGCTATATTGATGAGCTCATTTGGGGTGGAATATGGCTGTACTTGGCGACAAATGACCAGACCTATTTAAACAAAGCACTAAAAGCAGTAGAAGAATGGCCGAAGGATTGGGATTATACGTTTACGATGTCGTGGGACAATACCTTTTTTGCTTCGCAAATTTTACTTGCGAGAATCACAAAGGAGAAAAGGTTTATCGAATCGACGGAGCGTAATCTCGATTACTGGTCGACGGGTTTTGTTCAAAATGGAAAAGTAGAAAGAATCACTTATACGCCTGGCGGACTAGCGTGGTTAGATCAATGGGGTTCACTTCGTTATACAGCAAATGCTGCATTTTTAGCGTTTGTGTACGCAGATTGGGTCTCTGATCAAGAAAAAAAGAATCGATACCAAACGTTTGCGATCAGGCAAACACACTATATGTTAGGGGATAATCCGCAAAATAGAAGCTATGTCGTTGGGTTTGGCAAAAATCCGCCGATGCATCCACACCATCGAACTGCACATGGCTCATGGTCTAATCAGCTGACAACTCCTTCTTCTCATCGGCACACGCTTTATGGAGCGCTTGTTGGGGGGCCTAATGCACAGGATCAGTATACCGATGACATCTCTGACTATGTATCAAACGAGGTAGCAACAGACTATAATGCCGCCTTTACTGGAAATGTAGCCAAAATGGTGCAGTTGTTTGGTCAGGGGCAGTCAAAGCTGCCGAATTTTCCGCCTAAAGAAAAAGTGGAAGATGAGTTTTTTGTAGAGGCAGCTGTCATGAGTAACGATACAACATCTACTCAGATCAAAGCCATTCTATACAATCGATCAGGCTGGCCGGCAAGAAGTAGTCAATCACTTTCTTTTAGATATTATGTCAATCTAAGTGAGATATTTGCGAAGGGATTCACTGATAAAGATATTCAAGTGACAGCTGTTTACAATGAAGGCGCTTCCTTAACTCCGTTAACGGTGTATGACGCATCATCCCATATCTATTTTACAGAAATCGATTTTACTGGCGTAGCTATTTTTCCAGGAGGTGAATCGCTTCATAAGAAGGAAATACAGTTCCGGTTATCTGCGCCAAATGGTGCGAATATATGGGATGCCTCAAATGATTATTCCTTTCAAGGATTAACATCCAATATGCAGAAAACAGCGAGAATTCCTGTTTTTGATCAAGGTATTTTAGAATTTGGTACGCTTCCGAATAAATAAATATAAAGGGTGAGGACATGACAAATAAAGAACGGTTTTTAACGCTTTATCATCAAATGAAAAACGATGCGAATGGATATTTTTCAAAAGAAGGCATTCCGTATCATTCCGTTGAGACACTCATTTGTGAGGCACCTGATTACGGGCATATGACCACTTCAGAAGCTTACAGCTATTGGTTATGGCTTGAAGCATTGTATGGTCACTACACAGGCGATTGGAGCAAACTAGAAGCGGCTTGGGATAATATGGAGAAGTTTATCATTCCAGTAAACGAAGATGGACATGACGAACAGCCGCATATGAGTTCTTACAATCCATCTAGCCCAGCCACATACGCTTCAGAAAAACCATATCCAGATCAATATCCGAGCCAGTTGACGGGTGCTCGCCCTGCTGGTCAAGATCCAATTGATCATGAACTGAGGTCAACTTACGGAACGAATGAAACGTATTTAATGCACTGGCTTCTTGATGTAGACAACTGGTATGAATATGGGAATTTTCTCAACCCATCACATACAGCCGCATATGTAAACACATTTCAGCGGGGTCCGCAAGAATCCGTATGGGAGGCCATCCCTCATCCATCACAAGATGATAAAACAGCCGGAAAGCCCAATGAAGGTTTCATGAGCTTGTTCACAAAAGAAAATCAAGCGCCAGCCGCCCAGTGGCGCTACACAAATGCGACGGATGCTGATGCACGTGCGATACAGGCAATGTATTGGGCAAAGGAACTTGGCTATAATGGGTCAGCCTATCTTGATAAAGCGAAAAAGATGGGTGATTTCCTTCGTTACGGAATGTACGATAAATATTTTCAAACAATTGGAAGCGGCAAACAAGGTAATCCGTATCCTGGAAATGGAAAAAGTGCATGTCATCACTTAATGGCATGGTACACCTCTTGGGGCGGGGGACTTGGAGAATATGCGAATTGGTCATGGCGTATCGGAGCGAGCCATTGTCATCAAGGGTATCAAAACCCAGTCGCTGCCTACGCTTTATCCTCAGATAAGGGAGGCTTAAAGCCATCGTCACCGACTGGTGCAAGTGATTGGGAAAAGACGTTAAAGAGACAGCTTGAATTTTACGTCTGGCTTCAATCAAAAGAGGGAGCGATTGCAGGAGGTGCTACCAACAGCTGGAATGGAGACTATAGCGCTTATCCAGCAGGAAGAAGCACATTTTATGATATGGCTTATGAAGATGCGCCTGTTTACCATGATCCTCCGTCCAATAACTGGTTTGGAATGCAAGCATGGCCGATTGAGCGTGTAGCAGAGCTTTATTATATCTTTGCAAAAGATGGCGACAAAACATCTGAAAATTTCCAAATGGCCAAATCTGTCATCACAAAATGGGTCAACTATTCACTAGATTATATTTTTATTGGCACTCGTCCTGTGTCGGATCAAGATGGGTATTTTTTAGATGGTCAGGGTCAAAGGATTCTAGGGGGGACAAATGTTGCTGTTGCTACGACGAGTGCACCTGGAGAGTTTTGGATTCCTGGGAATATAGAATGGAGCGGTCAGCCTGACACTTGGAGCGGATTCCAATCTGCAACAGGTAATCCAAATTTAACGGCAGTTACAAAAGATCCTACTCAAGATACTGGTGTACTGGGCAGTCTCATCAAAGCACTCACATTCTTTGCTGCTGCAACACAGAAAGAGACAGGAAACTACACAGCACTTGGCATAAGAGCAAAAGAGACAGCGGCACAGCTCCTTGAGGTTGCTTGGAATTACAATGATGGTGTAGGGATTGTGACAGAGGAAGACAGAGAAGACTACCACCGTTTCTTTAAAAAAGAAGTGTACTTCCCAAATGGCTGGAACGGAACATTTGGTCAAGGAAATCAGATCCCTGGTTCCAGCACCATTCCTTCTGACCCGCAGCGAGGAGGTAACGGAGTGTATACGAGCTTTGCAGATCTTCGTCCGAAAATCAAGCAAGACCCAGCTTGGTCAGCACTGGAGAGTAAATATCAAGCATCTTTTAATGAAGCAACAGGCAAATGGGAAAACGGAGCGCCAAGTTTCACCTATCACCGTTTCTGGTCGCAAGTTGATATGGCTACGGCTTATGCAGAATACCATCGTCTCATAAACGAATAGAACGTAGTACAGCTGCCGGCTTTTTTAGTCGGCGGTCTTCTCATAAGATAAATGAAGTGAAAGCAAAGGTGATGTCATTATGGTTAAAAAGAAAGAATTTATGAATCATTCATCGAATGGCGGATCACAGGAACAAGAAGATCAAAGCTGGAGAAAAGAAGCAAATGATCGAATCTTACAACATAGACAAAGAGAGCTTGTCATAAATGTCATCGATAAAGAAAAAAAGCCCTTAGCCGGAATAGAGGTTGAAATAAAACAAATCAGACATGAATTTGCATTTGGTTCAGCAATGAATGACCAAGTACTATTCAATCAAACGTATGCTGATTTTTTTGTCCAACATTTTAATTGGGCTGTGTTTGAAAATGAGGCAAAATGGTATGCAAATGAGCCTGAACGAGGGAAAATAACCTACGAAAAAGCAGATGCCATGCTGAATTTTGCCAATAGACACCAAATTCCAGTGAGGGGGCACGCCTTATTTTGGGAAGTAGAGGATGCCAATCCAAACTGGCTGAAATCATTACCGAATCATGAAGTATATGAAGCCATGAAAAGGCGGCTTGAACATGCAGGGAATCATTTTAAAGGAAAATTCCGTCATTGGGATGTAAACAACGAAATGATGCATGGCTCATTTTTTAAAGACCGGTTTGGGAAACAGATTTGGAAATGGATGTATGAAGAAACGAAGAAAATTGACCCTCAAGCCTTGCTGTTTGTCAATGATTATAATGTAATCTCATACGGCGAACATCACGCATATAAAGCACATATCAATGAACTTCGTCAGTTGGGGGCACCAGTTGAGGCCATTGGAGTTCAAGGTCACTTTGCAGATCGAGTGGATCCAGTCGTTGTAAAAGAAAGACTAGATGTGCTTGCTGAGCTTGGTCTACCGATATGGGTGACAGAGTATGACTCTGTTCATCCGGATGCCAATAGACGAGCGGATAACTTAGAATCTTTATATCGGGTAGCCTTTAGTCACCCAGCCGTAAAAGGTGTGCTGATGTGGGGATTTTGGGCAGGTGCTCATTGGAGAGGTGAGCACGCAGCCATCGTGAATCATGATTGGTCGTTAAATGAAGCAGGCAGGCGTTATGAAAAGCTTCTACAGGAGTGGACGACACAAAGAGTGGAAAAAACAGATGCGAATGGCCAAGTGACATGTCCAGCGTTTCACGGGACGTATGAGGTTCGAATTGGTGAAGAAAGTAAAATGTTGCAGCAGCAGACGATTGAACTTGACTCAGCTAAACAAACACCACTTCAACTAGATATCATCGTACCAGTAGAATAAGAGATTGTGAGGAGAATGGAATGAAAAAATGGGTTCAACGGGTGGCTTGTTTTATGCTGCTGATCACTTTATGGGCGGGTTGGTTCACTCTGACCGTAAAGGCCTCCTCCTATGTGCAAACATCTGGTACACATTTTGTATTGAACAACCACCCATTTTACTTTGCTGGCACAAATAATTATTATTTCCATTACAAATCAAAAAAGATGGTAGATGCTGTTTTTGACGATATGAAGGCAATGGATTTAAAGGTTATTCGTATTTGGGGATTTCACGATGGTACCCCTCAAGAAAACTCAGTCTTACAATCTCGTCCAGGTGTTTATGAAGAATCCGGTTTTCAAAAACTAGACTATGCGATTTATAAAGCAGGGCAGGAAGGAATCAAGCTGGTCATCCCACTCGTGAACAATTGGGATGACTTTGGCGGGATGAATCAATATGTGAAGTGGTTTCAGGCAGGGTCACATGATCACTTTTATACAGATCCTCGGATTAAAACAGCTTACAAAAACTATGTGCGCTATGTATTAGAGAGAACCAATACGTACTCAGGTGTTCAATATAAAGATGATCCTGCTATTATGACATGGGAGCTCGCCAATGAGCCGCGCGCTCAGTCAGACCCTTCGGGAGATATACTAGTAAACTGGGCAGATGAAATGAGTGCATGGATCAAATCAATCGACTCGAATCATCTTGTTGCTGTAGGAGACGAAGGGTTCTTTCGCATGACAGGTCATGATGATTGGTTTTACAGTGGAGGAGAAGGTGTTGATTGGGATCGTTTGACTGCTCTCCCTCATATTGATTATGGAACCTATCATTTATACCCAGATCACTGGAATCAGTCTGCTGCATGGGGAGTGAAATGGATCAAAGATCATATCACCCGAGGAAACGCAATCGGAAAACCTGTTGTATTAGAAGAGTTTGGCTATCAAAATCAAGCAGCCCGTCCTGATGTATATGATAGCTGGCTGAAGACAATTGAACAGCTCGGAGGCGCAGGTAGCCAATTTTGGATTTTAACAAGCATTCAAGACGATGATTCCCTCTACCCGGATTATGATGGTTTTCGAGTTTTAAAGGAGAGCCGGGAGGCAGGAATTATTCGTGAACACGCCAAAAGAATGAATGAAAAGAACTGATGAAGAATGCCTGTTTATAAGGAACTTCATTTGCATAAAAAAATTGGATATGGTATAGTTTTTATGGAAATGCTAACGATTACCGAGACAAGAGTGGGGAAACCCGCTCTTTTGTATTGAACAGGCAATTTTTGTCTCGACATTATTCATCCGTTTTCTGCTCCCCCTGCTCACAATAAAGCAGGGTTTTTATGCAGAATGATTGATAAGAGCGTTTATCGAAAGCACAAGGAGGAAGAGAATGAGCAAAAAAGTAGTGGATATCGTAAGCGACATGGTGCAGCCAATTTTAGATGGCTTACAGCTTGAACTCGTTGATGTTGAATTTGTCAAAGAGGGTCAAAACTGGTTCCTTCGCGTATTTATTGACTCTGATAAAGGCGTCGATATCGAGGAGTGTGCCAAAGTGAGCGAAGCCTTGAGCGAAAAGCTTGATGAGGCAGATCCAATTAGCCAAAACTACTTTCTTGAAGTGTCCTCTCCTGGAGCGGAGCGCCCATTAAAGAAAAAAGCTGATTTTGAAAAAGCACTTGGAAAAAATGTTTTCATGAAAACATACGAACCAATTGATGGTGAAAAGGCATTTGAAGGTGAGCTTACAAGCTTTGATGGTGAGATTGCAACAGTGACAGTGAAGATCAAGACAAGAAAGAAAGAGATCAATATTCCATACGAAAAAATTGCTAACGCAAGATTAGCAGTTTCGTTCAATTAACCTTTTCATTGATATAAGGGGGAACCATAAAAATGAGTAGTGAGTTGTTAGATGCCCTGACTGTTCTTGAGAAAGAGAAGGGCATTAGTAAAGAAATTATTATTGAAGCGATAGAAGCTGCACTCATTTCTGCATACAAGCGTAATTTTAATCAAGCACAAAATGTGCGTGTTGATTTAAACCGTGAAACGGGAACGATTCGCGTATTCGCAAGAAAAGATGTTGTAGATGAAGTGTATGATTCTCGCCTTGAAATCTCTGTAGATGATGCAGCAAATATCAACCCGAATTACATGGTTGGTGACGTGGTTGAAATTGAAGTCACACCAAAAGATTTCGGACGCATTGCAGCTCAGACAGCGAAACAAGTCGTGACGCAGCGAGTGAGAGAAGCAGAGCGAGGTGTGATTTACACTGAGTTTATCGATCGTGAGGAAGACATCATGACGGGAATCGTTCAGCGAATTGACAGTAAATTCATTTACGTGTCACTTGGCAAAATCGAAGCCCTTCTTCCGGTCAACGAACAAATGCCAAATGAGGACTACAAACCACATGACCGCATTAAAGTGTTCATTACGAAAGTAGAAAAAACAACAAAAGGACCACAAATTTATGTATCAAGAACACACCCAGGTCTTTTAAAGCGTTTATTTGAAATCGAAGTGCCAGAAATTTATGATGGTACTGTAGAGCTTAAATCTGTCGCTAGAGAAGCAGGGGACCGTTCTAAAATATCTGTTCGTACAGATGATCCTGATGTTGATCCAGTTGGTTCTTGTGTAGGACCTAAAGGTCAGCGTGTACAAGCAATTGTCAATGAGCTGAAAGGCGAAAAAATTGACATTGTTCATTGGTCTAATGACCCTGTTGAATTTGTTGCCAATGCGTTAAGTCCATCAAAAGTTCTTGATGTCATTGTAAATGAAGAAGATAAGGCGACAACTGTCATTGTCCCTGATTATCAGCTGTCATTAGCCATTGGCAAAAGAGGTCAAAATGCGCGTCTTGCAGCGAAATTAACGAGCTGGAAGATTGACATTAAAAGCGAAACAGATGCAAGAGAACTCGGTATTTTCCCAAGAACTGAAGACTCTGAATCTCTTTTCTTAGAGGCTGAACCAGTAGCTGAGGAATCTGACGAATAAGAGGTGATATAAAAGGTGAAAAGCCGAAAAAAAATCCCGCTTAGAAAATGCGTCGTGACGGGAGAAATGAAACCAAAGAAAGAACTGATTCGCGTTGTTCGTTCAAAAGAAGGTGAAGTGTCTGTTGACGCAACCGGAAAAATGAACGGGCGCGGCGCTTACCTTTCTCTCGATAAAGAAACCATTCTTGCGGCGAAGAACAAACGTAGTTTACAGCAGCAATTTCAGACACAGATTGACGAACACATTTTTGAAGAATTACTAGAACTAGCTGAAAAGGTGAAAAAACCGAATGACTGAATCTGAATGGTATCCTTTGCTTGGTCTAGCAAATCGAGCTCGTAAAGTCGTGTCAGGAGAAGATCTGGTGATCAAAGAAATTAGACATGCGCGTGCTAAGCTGGTTCTTCTTGCAGCAGATGCCTCATCCAACACAGAGAAAAAGGTATCTGACAAATGCAAATTTTACAATGTTCCGGTTAGAAAAGTTGAAGACCGTTCCGTTCTCGGACGTTCTATAGGGAAGGAAGCTCGCGTAGTTGTCGCTGTCACTGACCAAGGCTTCGCTAAGAAGCTCATAAGCTTGCTCGATTAATTTATTTGGGGGTGAACGAATGGCTAAAGTGAGAGTATATGAATACGCAAAAGCCATAGATGTTTCAAGTAAAGATATTATAGCAGCGCTTAAGGATATGAACGTGGAAGTGAACAACCACATGGCGACGCTTGAAGACGACACTGTGAAAAAGCTAGACGCTATCTATAAAAAAGCCAAAGCAAAAGCAAAAGAGACAGCTAACGAGAAACCCGCAGAACAAAAAAAACAATCATCTAACAAAAACAATGATAGAAAGAAGAATGACGTGCAGAATAATCAATTTAATAAAAACAAAAAAAACAACAACCAAAACAAAAACAAAAATAAACGCGGCGGCAACAACAAGGCGCAGCATCAGCAAGCAAGACCTGTGAAGCCGAAAAAAGAGCTTCCTGAAAAAATTGAATTTACAAATTCAATGACAGTCGGCCAGCTTGCTGACGAGCTTGGCAAAGAAACTGCTGAAATCATCAAAAAACTGATGATGCTTGGTGTCATGGCTACGATCAACCAAGAGCTCGACAAAGATACAGTCGAATTAATTGCTTCTGAATATGGTGTTCCAGTAGAAGAAGTCATCATTTTAGAAGAAACTGAACTTGAAAAGTATGAAGTTGAAGATAAAGAAGAAGATATGCAAGTACGCCCTCCAGTCGTAACGATCATGGGACACGTTGACCACGGGAAAACAACGCTTCTTGACAGCATTCGTAAAACGAAAGTTGTTGAAGGCGAAGCGGGTGGAATTACGCAGCATATTGGTGCATACCAAATTGAAGAAAACGGCAAGAAAATCACGTTCCTTGATACACCAGGACACGCAGCTTTCACTACGATGCGAGCACGCGGTGCTGAAGTAACAGATACGACGATCTTGGTCGTTGCAGCAGATGACGGTGTCATGCCGCAAACGATTGAAGCGATCAACCACGCAAAAGCGGCAGAGGTGCCAATCATTGTGGCTGTCAATAAAATTGACAAACCAACAGCGAACCCTGACCGCGTGATGCAGGAATTAACTGAGCATGGTCTTGTACCTGAGGCTTGGGGCGGCGAAACCATTTTCGTTCCTTTATCTGCAAAAACAGGTGAAGGCATTGACGAATTGATCGAAATGATCCTTCTTGTCAGCGAAGTAGCAGAACTAAAAGCCAACCCAAATCGTGCGGCAAAAGGAACTGTGATCGAGGCTGAGCTTGATAAAGGAAGAGGTTCTGTTGCAACCCTTCTCGTTCAAACTGGTACACTTCAAGTAGGTGACCCAATCGTTGTCGGAAATACATTTGGCCGTGTACGTGCAATGGTCAATGACATCGGACGCCGCGTGAAAACAGCAGGACCATCTACACCTGTTGAAATCACTGGTTTAAATGATGTACCGCATGCAGGGGATCAGTTCCTCGTATTCAAAGATGAAAAAACAGCTCGTCAAGTCGGTGAGGCGCGTGCGTCTAAACAACTTGATGAACAGCGTTCAGACAAAGCGAAATTATCTCTCGATGACCTATTTGAGCAAATCAAACAAGGTGATGTGAAAGATATCAACTTAATCGTAAAAGCAGACGTACAAGGTTCTGCTGAAGCACTGACGGCAGCTCTTCAAAAAATTGAAGTAGAAGGCGTCAAAGTGAAAATCATCCATACGGGTGTTGGAGCGATTACAGAATCTGATATCATTTTAGCAAGTGCTTCTAATGCGATTGTGATCGGATTTAACGTACGTCCTGATGGCAATGCGAAGAGCACAGCTGAAACAGAAAACGTAGATATTCGCTTACACCGCATCATCTACAAAGTCATCGATGAAATTGAAGCTGCAATGAAAGGGATGCTTGACCCTGAATATGAAGAAAAAGTCATCGGTCAAGTTGAAGTTCGTCAAACGTTCAAAGTATCAAAAATCGGTACAATTGCTGGTGGCTATGTCACTGAAGGTACCATTACTAGAGACAGTGGTATCCGCTTAATTCGTGATGGCGTCGTCATCTTTGAAGGTGAAGTCGACGTATTAAAACGATTCAAAGACGATGTGAAAGAAGTTTCACAAGGCTATGAATGTGGTATTACCATTAAGAAATACAATGATATCCGTGAAGGTGATGTCATGGAATCATTCGTTATGCAAGAAATCGAAAGAAAATGATCGGTTATACCGAGTGTGAGTGTATGATCTATGATGCATCCTCACTGAAGGAAAAACGTGCGGTTCTGCAGCGTATCATGACAAGAACGCGCCATAAATTCAATGTGACCATTGCTGAAATGGACTATCAGGATACATGGCAGCGTACTTCGATCGGAATCGCCGTCATTTCCTCCTCCCGGGTTCAAGTGGAAAAGGAACTTCAGCGTGTGTTAAGCTTTATTGATTCTTTTCCGGAAATTGAACGAACGATCACGAAAACTGAGTGGTTTTAATTAGAGGTGATAAGATCATGAGTATGAGAGCAACCCGTGTGGGTGAGCAAATGAAAAAAGAATTAGGCGACATCCTTGGCAGAAAGCTAAAAGATCCAAGAATCGGCTTTTTGACTGTAACGGATGTTGAAGTATCCGGTGATTTGCAAATTGCTAAAGTCTATATTTCTGTTCTTGGCGACGAGAAGAAAAGAGAGGAAACCTTAAAAGGCCTTGCAAAGGCGAAAGGGTATATCCGCTCTGAAATTGGCAATCGAATCAGACTTCGCAAAACACCAGAGCTTCACTTTGAATTCGATGAGTCTGTAGACTACGGTAACCGAATTGAAAGCCTGATTGCTGAACTAAACACAAAAGATCACGAATAAGACGTTGAAATAAGGATAGGCGATGATCGTCTGTCCTTTTTCATCGTTTATGAAAGGAGAGAACGCAGGTGCAAAACGGTGTTCTTTTATTACATAAAGAAAGAGGCATGACCTCTCACGACTGTGTGTTTAAAGTGAGAAAGATTTTACACACAAAAAAAGTGGGACATACAGGGACACTCGATCCAGAGGTTTCAGGTGTTCTGCCTATTTGTATTGGACGAGCGACAAAAATTGTGGAGTACTTAACAGATAAATCGAAAACGTATGATGCGGAAATCACCATTGGATTTTCTACAACGACAGAAGACCAAACAGGTGAAGTAGTAGAAGAAAAAAAGGTGCCGGTACCGATGTCAGAAGATGACATTGATGCTGCGTTGAAACAATTTGAAGGAACCATTGAACAGATCCCTCCGATGTTTTCTGCTGTGAAAATTGGCGGAAAAAAGCTCTATGAATATGCGAGGCAAGGCATTGAAATTGAACGTCCAAGCCGTGAAATTACCATTCATCGCATCGAGCGGACAACACCTGTCACATTTGAAAATGGTAAAGTATCATTTAGATTCACCGTACTGTGTTCAAAAGGCACATATGTGAGAACGTTAGCCGTCGATATCGGAAAAAAACTTGGGTTTCCAGCCCACATGTCTCACCTCATTCGCATAGGATCTGGTGACTTTACGTTAGATGAATGTATCACTCTTGATGAGTTGCGGGAGATCAGCGAGAAAGGAACGGTTGAGGAACATCTTGTGCCGATCGAGCGTGCGCTCAATCATTTGCCGAAATGGGAGATAAATGATACATTAGCAAGTAAAGTGGAAAACGGTGCAGTCCTACCTATGCCTGATGAATTTGCTCATTTTGCAGAGGAAGATCGTGTCGCTGTCTTTGCTCCTTCAGGCCGTTGTATGGCGATTTATATGAAACACCCGACCAAACAGAACCTGATGAAGCCGGCGAAGATTTTATCACAGGACAAGCAATCTTAAAGAAAAGGTGACCATCTCGTGAAGACTATACATATTTCACACCCACATACATTGAATCAAAAGGATCAAGTCCCGTCTGTGATGGCTTTAGGGTATTTTGACGGTGTTCACCTCGGACACCAAAAAGTGATTGATGCAGCGAAAAACATTGCGGAAAAAGAGGGTTTAGCTCTAGCTGTCATGACTTTTCATCCGCATCCATCACATGTTCTGCAAAAAGCACGTGAACCAAAAGACTTAATCACACCGCTTGAGGATAAGATTGATTTTATCGAACAATTAGGTGCTGACTACTTATACATTGTGCAATTCAGCGAAAGCTTTGCAGCACTGTCTCCTCAAGACTTTGTCGATCAATATTTGGACGAACTGAATGTGAAGCATGCAGTCGCTGGTTTCGATTTTACATTCGGCCGGTTTGGCGCAGGCACAATGGAAACGTTTGACGAATACGGGAAAGGGCGGATTGCTGCGACCATTGTACCTAAGCTTTCCAACCAAGACCGGAAAGTCAGCTCAACCCTTATACGTTCCGCATTGAAAAATGGAGACGTTGAATATGTGAGTGAGCTTTTAGGGAAACCGTATCAGCTTCGAGGCATTGTGATTCATGGAGATAAACGAGGACGCACGATTGGCTTCCCAACCGCCAATGTTGGTTTATCTGCTGAATACATCATCCCGCCAACAGGCGTATATGCAGTGAGAGCGGAAGTGAAAGGCAAGGTGTATGACGGTGTTTGTAACGTTGGCTACAAACCAACATTTTATGAAAAACGTCCTGATCAGCCTGCGATTGAAGTGAACCTTTTTGATTTTAACGAAGAAATTTATGGTGAACCGATTAAATTACAGTGGTACAAACGGATTCGCAGTGAACAAAAATTTAACGGTATCCAAGAATTAACGGCTCAAATTAGTCAAGATAAAGAAGAAGCGATTCAGTTTTTTCAAAATCATCTTCATTAAACAAAAAAATCACAGAAAAACCACTCTATCATTTGCAAAATCGGCATATTTTTAGTATGATAATTCCTGTAGCTTTAAAACCACTTACTTGGCAGGCCGACTTCACCGACGGTTGCGAGGTAGATGGGGCTAACATGATTTGGAGGTGAAACAGGATGGCTATTACTCAAGAGCGTAAAACTCAATTAATTAATGAGTTCAAAACACACGAATCTGATACTGGATCTCCAGAAGTTCAGATCGCTGTCCTAACAGAATCAATTAACAACTTGAACGAGCATTTACGTACTCATAAGAAAGATCACCACTCACGTCGCGGTCTTTTGAAAATGGTAGGTAGACGTCGTAATCTTCTTACGTATCTACGTAATAAAGACGTAACTCGTTACCGTGAGTTAATTAACAAACTAGGCTTACGTCGATAATCGTAAAAAGCGGGAGGATTCCCGCTTTTTTATCGTATAATCACTAATATTTTATGGTTAAAATGTTGAAAGAATGGCAAAAACCCTTCTACATACAGCTTTCACATTGATATGTGAAAATCATTTTGTTCATAATAAGAAATAACCTAAAAACTTTACGACAAGAGAGGAGTTTATCTCAGAATGGGACAAGAGAAACAAGTCTTCACCATAGACTGGGCTGGACGTCAACTGACAGTTGAAACTGGCCAGCTTGCAAAGCAAGCAAACGGAGCGGTTCTCGTACGCTACGGAGATACGGCTGTGCTTAGCTCAGCAACAGCATCTAAAGAACCAAAACCACTTGATTTTTTCCCGCTCACTGTAAACTACGAAGAAAGATTATATGCAGTTGGTAAAATTCCTGGTGGTTTCATTAAAAGAGAAGGCCGCCCAAGTGAAAAAGCAATCCTTGCGAGCCGCTTAATTGACAGACCGATTCGTCCACTATTTGCAGACGGATTTAGAAATGAAGTACAAGTCATTAGTATTGTCATGAGTGTGGATCAAGATTGTTCATCTGAAATGGCTGCAATGTTTGGCTCATCTTTAGCTTTATGTGTGTCTGACATTCCATTTGAGGGACCAATCGCTGGCGTGACAGTAGGACGAGTAGATGGAAAGCTCATCATCAACCCAAATGTTGAGCAGCTTGAACAAAGCGATATCAACCTTGTTGTAGCTGGAACAAAAGATGCAATCAACATGGTAGAAGCTGGTGCTGATGAAGTACCAGAAGAAACAATGCTTGAAGCCATCATGTACGGCCATCAAGAGATCAAACGCTTAATCGAATTCCAAGAAGAAATTGTAAAAGCTGTCGGTAAAGAAAAAATCGATATTCCTTTATATGAAGTCGATCAAGCATTAGCAGAGGAAGTAAAACAACTTGCTGAAGCGGATCTACTGAAAGCGATTCAAGTACATGAGAAGCATGCTCGTGAAGATGCCATCAGTGCTGTGAAAAAAGCTGTCGTTCAAAAATTTGAAGAAGAAGAGCGTGACGAAGCAACGATTAAACAAGCGAAGGATGTCTTAAACAAGCTTGTGAAAAACGAAGTTCGCCGCCTTATTACTGAAGAGAAAGTACGTCCAGATGGACGCGGCGTCGATCAAATACGTCCACTTTCTTCAGAGGTAGGACTTCTTCCAAGAACGCACGGTTCAGGATTGTTTACAAGAGGCCAAACACAGGCACTCAGTATTTGTACATTAGGTGCACTTGGTGATGTACAGATTCTTGATGGTCTTGGTGTTGAAGAGTCTAAGCGATTCATGCACCATTATAACTTCCCGCAATTCAGTGTTGGTGAGACCGGCCCAATGCGTGGTCCAGGACGTCGTGAGATTGGACATGGTGCGCTAGGCGAACGTGCATTAGAGCCAGTCATTCCATCTGAAAAAGATTTCCCTTATACGGTTCGCCTTGTGTCTGAGGTGTTAGAATCAAACGGTTCTACTTCACAAGCAAGTATTTGTGCGAGCACACTTGCGATGATGGATGCAGGTGTTCCAATTAAAGCACCAGTTGCAGGGATTGCAATGGGACTTGTTAAATCTGGTGAATACTACACAGTGCTGACAGACATTCAAGGAATGGAAGATGCACTTGGAGATATGGACTTTAAAGTAGCAGGTACATCTAAAGGTGTAACAGCGCTTCAAATGGACATTAAAATCGATGGTCTATCAAAAGACATTTTAGAAGAAGCACTTCAACAAGCGAAAAAAGGAAGAATGGAAATTTTAGATAGCATGCTGTCAACGATTCCAGCTTCTAGAGGAGAATTGTCACGTTATGCACCAAAAATCTTAACGATGACAATCAATCCAGATAAAATTCGCGATGTCATTGGACCAAGCGGTAAACAAATCAATAAAATCATTGAAGATACCGGTGTGAAAATTGATATTGAACAAGACGGTACAATCTTTATCTCTTCTACTGAAGAAGACATGAACCAAAAAGCGAAGAAAATCATAGAAGATCTTGTCAGAGAAGTTGAAGTTGGCCAACTTTACTTAGGTAAAGTAAAACGAATTGAAAAATTCGGTGCCTTCCTTGAAATCTTCAGCGGCAAAGATGGACTTGTTCATATTTCTGAGCTTGCACTTGAACGTGTTGGCAAAGTAGAAGATGTCGTGAAGATTGGTGACGAACTACTCGTCAAAGTCACTGAGATCGATAAACAAGGCCGTGTAAACCTTTCCCGTAAAGCTGTTTTACGTGAAGAAAAGGAAAAAGAAGAAAAGCAGTCTTAATGAGAACAAATAAAATGTGTTAGAAGCCAGGTATCCGTGCCAGGCTTCTTTCTTTTCTTGCGCGTAACAATAGTTCTAGCTTGTTTCTCCCCATCATAATTTGTGGTAAAGGGGAGGGACAACCATTGAAAAAAACGATACCATTCTTTGTGTTTGTATTTTTACTGCTCGTGTCATATCAAACGATGAAGCAGCCGGCTGCTGTTACATATATGAATTCAATGAAAGAGCACGCCGAGGTAGCATCTGTTTCAAAAGATATTCTGTATCAAGAGATCGAATCGAAGTCTTCTGACTATGAAGAGAAGCCGCAAAATGCTAAGATTGATAAAGTGTGGAAAAAGATGCCTGGTTTAAATGGACAGACAGTCGATATCGATGCTTCTTACGAAAAAATGAAAAAACAGGGCTCTTTCGATGAAAAGCTGCTTGTTTTTAAAGAAACAAAACCATCTGTCCATTTACATGAACTTGGTGCTGAACCTATCTATAAGGGACATCCAGACAAAAAGATGAATGCATTCCTGATCAATGTAGCTTGGGGCGACGATCATTTAACAAAGATGTTGAATACACTAGAAAAGCATCAAGTGAAGGCAACCTTTTTCTTAGAAGGCAAATGGGTGAAAAACAGTCCAGACCTTGCTAAAAAAATCGTGGCAGATGGTCATGAAATTGGAAATCATTCATACAATCACCCGGATATGCGCACACTGACAAGAGAACGAGCATTAGAGCAGATGATTAAAACAAATCGCCAAATTGAAGAATCCCTTGGGAAAAAACCGATATGGTTTGCGCCTCCAAGTGGCAGCTTTAAAGAAGAAACAGTAAAGCTTGCGAAACAAGAAGGAATGGAAACCATTATGTGGACAGTAGACACGATCGACTGGCAAAAACCATCACCAGCTGTATTACAAAAACGAGTGCTTGGGAAAATTCACAATGGGGCGATGATATTAATGCATCCAACAGACGCAACAGCGAGAAGTCTTGACGCACTTATCATTCAAATCAAAGAAAGAGGATATGAATTAGGAACGGTTTCTGACCTCCTAAGTGAAAAAAGACATCCGTGATGCGATCTGTTTGTTGAATAGGAGGAGCAAAACTTGGTCAAAACGTATACATGCCAAAACGGAGTAAGAATTGTACTTGAAAACAATCCCACTGTAAGGTCTGTCGCCATTGGTGTCTGGATTGGAACAGGTTCTAGACATGAGACACCAGAAGTAAATGGGATCTCACACTTTTTAGAGCATATGTTCTTTAAAGGAACAAAGACGAGATCTGCACGTGATATCGCAGAATCCTTTGACCGCATTGGTGGTCAAGTGAATGCCTTTACGTCAAAAGAATATACTTGCTATTATGCAAAGGTACTTGATTCACATGCTGGGTATGCCCTCGATGTGTTGAGTGACATGTTTTTCAACTCTGCTTTTGACGAAGAAGAGCTGAAGAAAGAAAAAAATGTGGTCTATGAAGAAATTAAAATGTATGAAGATACTCCTGATGACATCGTTCATGATTTGTTAAGTAAAGCCATTTACGGTGATCATTCATTAGGTTATCCGATTTTAGGGACAGAGGAAACACTCTCTACTTTTAACGGTGATTCCCTTCGAAAATATATGGACGAATTCTATACGCCGGATCGCGTCGTCATCTCTGTTGCAGGGAACGTCGATGACACCTTCATTCGTGAGGTCGAAACATTATTTGGCTCGTATGAAGGAAAGGGGAAAAAGCAGCCTGTCGAAGCCCCGCAATTCCACTATGACAAACTGACACGCAAAAAGGAAACAGAACAAGCGCACCTTTGCATGGGCTTTAACGGACTTCCTGCTGGAGATCAGGGCATCTATGACTTAATCGTCTTAAATAATGTTCTAGGCGGTAGCATGAGCAGCCGGTTGTTCCAAGACGTAAGAGAAGATAAAGGACTTGCGTATTCTGTATTCAGCTATCATAGTTCATTTGCAGATAACGGAATGCTGACGATCTATGGTGGAACTGGAGCGAAGCAGCTGAACCTGCTATCTGAAACCATCTTACAAACATTAGACGTCTTAAAACGTGAGGGAATTACGCAGAAAGAACTTGAAAACTCTAAGGAGCAAATGAAAGGCAACCTCATGCTTAGTCTTGAAAGCACAAACAGCAAGATGAGCCGAAATGGTAAAAATGAATTACTCCTTGGCAAACATCGTACGCTTGATGAAATTATTGATGAAATCAATCGCGTCTCATTAGACGGCGTGAACAATTTATCGAAAAGAATCTTTACAGAAGATTATGCTCTCTCGCTTATTAGTCCAACGGGTGATCAGCCATCATAATGTAAACAACACGGCAGACTTCTAAAGAGGTCTGCCGTTTATTGTATACCAAGAAGAAAGGGGCTCTGCGTTCATGAAACACGAAAAACTGAAACAGCTATCTCCGCTTCTTAAACAAGCCATCTCTTTCCGGCCGATGACATCTGGATTTTCGGGAGACCGCACCTTTTTGGTCACAACGCCTAGTGAAAAGCTAGTACTCAAGCTATCAGACATTCAGAAATATGCCAGTTTGAAAAAGAAAGCGTCCATTCAGCAGAAGTTAAAAAATCGAGGCGTTATTTGTTCTGAAGTGATGGAGGTCGGAGTGAGTGCTGAACAAAACTGTACCTTTCGTATTTTTCCATTTATCGAAGGAGAGATTGCTAGAGCATCTATTCATCTGCTCACAGAAGAAGAGCAGTATGAAATCGGAAGGCGGGCAGGCAGAGACTTGAGTATCATGCATACATGCGATGCCCCTTTTTATGCAGCCCCCTGGGATAAGAAGGTATTAGCGAAACATGAACGGTATGTACATGCCTATCAATCAAGCGGAGTGACCTTTTCCCATGATCAGTTCGTATTAGATTTTATTCAGTCACATGCTGATGCGGTAAAAGGGAGGCCAAACCAGTTCCAGCATGATGATTTTCATTTAGGGAATATCATTATACAGCGTCATCAATATGCTGGGGTGATCGACTTTGATCAATCCGACTGGGGTGATCCGATTCATGACTTTTATAAACTGTCTTTATTTAGTCGAGAAAGCAGCATTCCATTTTCAGCCGGGCAATTGGATGCCTATTTAAGCACCACGCAGGTAACACGTAATTTTTGGCTTCTTTTTTCCATGTATACAGCTATGAGTTGCTTTTCTTCTATTGTTTGGACGTTATCCCATGATCCGGGACATGTAAAAGATATGGTGAATCGAGTGGAGAGAATACTGTCAGACCATAATCGTTTTACTCAACTTATACCAGTTTGGTATGTAGATAGGCTTCATTCGTGACCTATAGAATGGCCCGGTCTATTCCCCCTCAGTGCTGCATATATGATATGGAAGGGGAGTGATGCGATTTTGAGGCTGAGTGAGCTGTCAGGAAAAGAGATCGTCGATATTAAAAGAGCGGAGCGGCTTGGCGTGCTTGGACAAACCGACCTTGAAATAAATGAACAGGACGGTCAAATTACAGCACTCATCATACCTTCCGTCAAATGGTTTGGCTTTCGAAAACAAGGAAATGACATCCGCGTTCCGTGGAATCACATTCAAAAAATAGGATCAGATATGATCATTCTCGATGTGCCTGAAGAACTTCAGCCGCACGGAGAAAAAGAGCACCCATCATAAAAGGGTGCTCTTTTTCTTTTCTCTTCCCGATTTGTTCACAGGCTGAATCCTCTCCTCATATGCTGAAAGGGAGATTCGGAAAATATTACAGACTTTTTTAAATAAAGAAGGTGAACGGTCAGTATGTTGAGCGGTTTAACGGTTGCGGTGATCGGGGGAGATGCTAGGCAGCTTGAAATCATTCGCAAGCTGTCACAGCAGCATGCCAAAGTGTGTTTGGTCGGTTTTGATCAGCTGGATCATGGATTTATTGGTGCTGAAAAGCTGAAAATGTCAGAGCTTCCATTTGAGCAGGTAGACAGTATGATCCTTCCGGTATCAGGTGCTACAGACGAAGGGGTCGTTGCCACCGTTTTTTCAAATGAGAAGGTCGTGCTAGAAGCTAAATATTTAGAAAGAACCCCTGCACATTGTACCTTGTACTCAGGTATTTCTAATATGTACTTAGACAATATGGCAAAGCAGGTGAACCGGAAGCTTGTGAAGCTGTTTGAGCGAGATGATATTGCCATATATAACTCTATTCCAACAGTTGAAGGGATTATCATGATGGCTATTCAGCAAACGGACTATACGATTCATGGGTCACATGTCGCTGTTCTCGGACTTGGTCGAACAGGGCTCACCATTGCCCGCACATTTCGGGCGCTAGGTGCGGAAGTGAAAGTTGGTGCTGCGGATACAGCCCATTTAGCGCGAGCCTTTGAGATGGGACTTGATCCATTTTCAATGGACCGTTTAAAAGATGAAGTAACGGATGTCGACATCATCATCAATACGATTCCAAGCTTAGTATTAGATTCATCTGTCATCGTCAGCATGACACCAAAGACACTCATTTTGGATATCGCCTCCCGCCCAGGTGGAACAGACTTTGACTTTGCACAAAAGCATGGAGTGAAGGCACTTCTTGCACCAGGACTTCCAGGGATTGTGGCACCAAAGACAGCCGGGCAGATCATTGCAAAAGTGCTTTCTGGGCTCTTATGTGAACTTGCGGAGGAAAAAAGGGGGATGAAATCATGACTACACTAAAAGGGAAAAGAATCGGCTTTGGTTTAACAGGTTCTCACTGCACGTACGAAGCCGTTTTTCCGCAAATCGAATCACTCGTGAAAGAAGGGGCAGAAGTGCGTCCTGTCGTGTCATATACGGTGCAAAATACGAATACGAGATTCGGAGAAGGAGCGGACTGGATTGAGCGGATTGAGAAGCTGACAGGATTTCAAGCGATTGACTCAATCGTCAAAGCAGAGCCACTCGGACCAAAACTTCCACTTGATTGTATGGTCATTGCACCTTTAACAGGCAATTCAATGGCGAAATTTGCAAATGCACTGACAGACAGTCCAGTCTTAATGGCTGCTAAGGCGACCATTCGTAATCACCGCCCTGTCGTTTTAGGCATTTCCACCAATGATGCATTAGGTTTAAATGGTACAAATCTCATGAGACTCATGTCGACAAAGAACATTTTCTTTATTCCATTCGGCCAAGATGATCCATTCAAAAAACCGACTTCCATGGTAGCGCATATGGATCTACTGACGAAAACGGTAGAAGAGGCGCTCGAGCATAGACAAATTCAGCCCATTTTAATTGGAGCAAACGAATAATAGATTCACTAGAAAATCATGAAAGATTCAAAAAAGGTACTTCAAGCCTTGCTTTTCTATGGTAAAATAAAATGTAAAAAGTCATAGGATGGCCATCCGAAAGAAAAGAATCATGGATGGGTCGGAAGGAGTTTTACTGATGGGAAGAGGATTGCATGTAGCTGTAGTTGGAGCGACTGGAGCTGTCGGTCAACAAATGTTAAAAACACTAGCTGACAGAGATTTTGAAATGGATACACTTACCCTACTATCCTCAAAACGTTCTGCTGGAACAAAAGTGACATTCAGAGGTCAAGAGTATACCGTTCAAGAAGCAACACCTGAAAGCTTTGAAGGGGTCAATATTGCACTATTCAGTGCGGGAGGAAATGTTTCCAAAGCGCTAGCTCCTGAAGCAGTCAAACGAGGTGCAATTGTTGTCGATAATACAAGTGCTTTTCGTATGGACGAAAATACCCCTCTTGTCGTACCAGAGGTAAACGAAAAAGATTTGCATGACCATCAAGGGATCATTGCAAACCCTAACTGTTCAACGATTCAAATGGTGGCGGCGCTAGAACCGCTTCGTCAAGCGTATGGCATGAAAAAAGTCATTGTGTCTACTTACCAAGCAGTATCAGGTGCAGGACATGAAGCCATAGACGAACTGTACAGCCAGTCGCAAGCCATTTTAAATAAAGAAGATGTGAAACCAGAAGTCATGCCTTATCAAATTGCCTTTAATGCGATTCCGCAAATTGATAAATTCCAAGATAATGGCTATACATTTGAAGAAATGAAAATGATCAATGAAACGAAAAAAATCATGCATTTGCCAGAGCTGGAAGTAGCAGCAACATGTGTGAGACTACCAATTGAAACGGGTCATTCAGAATCGGTTTACGTTGAACTTGAATCAAATGACGCAACGGTTGATGACATCAAGTCCATCCTAAAAGATGCACCAGGCATCACATTACAAGATGATCCGTCTCAGCAAATTTATCCAATGCCTGCAGATGCTGTTGGTAAAAACGACGTATTTGTCGGCCGCATTCGGAAGGATTTGGATCGTCCAAATGGCTTCCATATGTGGATTGTATCTGATAACCTGCTAAAAGGCGCTGCATGGAACTCCGTTCAAATTGCAGAAAGCTTACGAGCATTAAAATTAGTTTAACATTCAATGGATGATGAGGACGAATAGAAGAGAGTTAGGCATCTTTCGCCTGCTCTCTTCTGTTACGTCAGAATGAACTTGGAGTGAAAACAGTGAAAATAATTGTCCAAAAATTTGGCGGTACATCTGTCAAAGATGATCAAGGAAGAAAAAGGGCACTTGCACATATCTTATCTGCAAAAGAGAAAGGCTATAAATCGGTCGTTGTCGTGTCTGCGATGGGACGAAAAGGCGATCCTTATGCGACAGATACACTGCTAGGTCTGCTTTACGGCAGTGCGCAGCATATGACAAACCGAGAAAAAGATTTACTCGTGTCTTGCGGAGAAAATATTTCAGCTGTTGTTTTTTCAAGTATGCTGAATGAAAACGGGCTAAAGGCTGTAGCGATGACTGGATCACAGGCAGGCTTTGTGACAGATAAAGAACATACAAATGCGAAAATTATTGACATGAAGTGTGAACGTCTTGAGGCGGCACTTTCAGAGCATGACGTGGTTGTCGTTGCTGGATTCCAAGGCGCTGCAAAAAATGGAGACGTGACAACAATCGGACGAGGCGGCAGTGATACGTCAGCTGCTGCGTTAGGCGCTGCATTGCAGGCAGATTACATCGATATTTTTACAGATGTAGAAGGGGTCATGACAGCAGATCCTCGTATCGTAGAAAATGCAAAACCACTGAGAGTCGTGACATACACAGAAATTTGTAACCTCGCATACCAAGGGGCAAAAGTCATTCACCCTAGAGCTGTTGAAATTGCCATGCAAGCAAAAGTACCAATGAGGGTCCGTTCAACATACTCTGATGATGAGGGCACACTCGTGACATCGCACTACTCTGATAAAATGAGTCATGATGTGTACGACCGCCTGATTACGGGTATTGCACATGTCAATGATGTCACACAATTCAAAGTCCCAGCTAAAGAGGGACAGTACAGCGTACAAACAGAAGTCTTTAAAGCAATGGCAAATGCCCAAATCAGTGTCGATTTCTTCAACATTACACCGAGCGAAATCGTCTATACGGTGACAGGTGCAATGACTGAAAAAGCAACGGCGATCCTAAAAGATCTGGGCTATACGCCGATTGTCACGACAAACTGTGCAAAGGTATCAGCTGTTGGAGCAGGCATTATGGGTGTACCAGGTGTCACATCTAAAATTGTATCTGCACTATCTGAGCAAAATATTCCGATCTTACAGTCCGCTGACAGTCATACGACGATTTGGGTGTTAGTGAACGAAGAAAACATGAGAGCGGCTGTCAATGCCCTTCATGAAGTGTTTGAACTTTCAAGATAAATGTGATTGAATCATGATGAGGTGAAAAAAATGAATTTCGGAAATATCGCAACAGCTATGATTACACCTTTTGATAAAAAGGGCAACATTGATTTCCAAAAGCTATCAATTCTCATTGATTACTTGTTAAAAAACGGCAGTGACTCTTTAGTCGTTGCAGGGACAACAGGCGAATCGCCAACTTTATCGACTGAAGAAAAAGTCGCTCTTTTTCAGCAATCGGTGAAATTAGCAAATGGTCGTTGTAAAATCATTGCAGGAACAGGCAGTAATAACACAAATGCGTCTATTAAACTAACGAAAAAAGCAGAAGAAGCGGGCGTTGATGCAGTGATGCTTGTCGTACCTTACTACAACAAGCCATCACAGGAAGGCATGTATGCACACTTTAAAGCAATTGCCGAGTCTACATCTCTTCCTGTCATGCTTTACAATGTACCAGGAAGAACGGTTGCTTCATTAGCACCAGAAACAACGATTAAGCTTGCGCAAATACCGAACATTGTCGCAATCAAAGAAGCAAGCGGTGATCTAGATGCCATGACAAAAATCATTGCAGAGACACCAGAAGATTTTGACGTTTACTCTGGTGACGACAGCCTAACGCTTCCTGCGGTTGCGATTGGTGCAAGAGGAGTCGTCTCTGTGGCTTCTCATATCGTAGGCCTTGATATGCAGCAAATGCTAAAAAGCTACGCTTCAGGACAAACAGCGAATGCGGCATTGATTCATCAAAAGCTGGTGCCGATCATGAACCAGCTGTTCTCAGCGCCAAATCCAACGCCTGTCAAAACAGCTCTTCAGCTGAAAGGATTAGATGTCGGATCTGTTCGACTCCCGCTTTTACCTTTATCAGAAGAAGAGAGACTGAATTTAAGCAGCGTATTAAACAGCTGATCAAAACAAAAAAATTCGTAAGCGGTCATTCTCAGATGTCCCTGAGTATGACCGTTTTTTATACATAAACACTTTCTTAAAATGTGACTTCATCTTGTTTTCTAAAATTAGATTCAGTTATAATAGCATTAAGCGATGATGGACGGGCTTGAGACTAGGAGGATAAGAATTTTGAAAAAGAAAAATACAGAGAACGTAAGAATTATTGCACTGGGAGGCGTTGGAGAAATCGGGAAAAACTTATATGTCATTGAGATTGATTCCGACATATATGTTGTAGATGCAGGACTCATGCATCCAGAAAACGAAATGCTAGGCATTGACGTGGTCATTCCTGATATCTCTTATTTAACAGAACGAGCTGATCGGGTGAAAGCAATTTTTCTTACCCACGGACATGATGAAGCAATCGGAGGCGTATTCCATTGCTTAAGCAAATTGTCTGTACCAGTTTACGGCACGAAGCTGACCCTTGCGTTACTTCGAGAAAAGTTAAAGCAATACGGCTTCAATCAAAAAGCTGATTTGCGAGAGGTTCATGCAAAGTCAGTCATTACATTTGAAACAACAAAGGTATCATTCTTTAGAACGAATCACAGTATTCCTGATTCAGTCGGAATCAGCTTCAAAACATCTCTTGGTTCAATCGTATGCACAGGTGATTTTAAATTTGATCAAACCCCAGCGCTTAACCAAGCCTGTGACATCGGAGAGATTGCGAAAATTGGAAACAATGGCGTTTTAGCACTTCTTTCAGACAGTGCAAATGCTGAAAAACCAGGCTATACACCTTCTGAGGCGCTCGTCCAAGACGAAATCTCAAATGCGATGTACAATGCTGAAAATCGTGTGATTGTGGCTGTATCTTCATCAAATATTAACCGTGTACAGCAGATCATTAATGCCACAAACCAAAATGGCCGTAAGCTTGCAGTAGCAGGAAAAAATATGATGACAACGCTTCAGCTTGCGATCAAACTTGGTTATGTGACAGCAGACGAAGAATTATTTGTTCCAGTCCAAGAAGTGAAAAAAATGGCGAAAAACAGTGTGGTCATTCTCACAGCAGGAAGCCACGGTGAGCCTCTCGCTGCTTTAACAAAAATGGCGAAACAAAATCACAAACAGCTTCATATTGAAAAAGATGACACGGTTGTGATTGCGTCTACACCTCTTCCGGGACAAGAACTCACCTATTCAAAAACGGTGGATTTCCTTACAAGAAGCGGAGCACAAGTGATTTTTGCTCAAAAACGAGTGCATGTATCTGGACATGGCTGTCAAGAAGAGTTAAAGCTCATGCTGAACTTACTGAAGCCAAAGTATTTAATTCCAGTAAACGGCGAATATCGCATGCAAAAAGCACATTCTCGTATTGCTGAAGAAGTGGGCATGAAACGAAGCGACATTTTCTTAATTGATAAAGGGGATGTTGTGGAATTTAGAGGTCAAAACGTCAAAATCGGTGAAAAAGTACATCAAGGGAACATTTTGATCGATGGTCTTGGTGTTGGTGATATTGGGAATATTGTCTTACGTGATAGACGCCTATTGTCTCAAGATGGCATCTTAATTGTGGTCATTACGCTCGATAAACAAAAGAAACAATTAATTTCTGGACCTGAGATCATCACAAGAGGATTTGTTTATGTAAGAGAATCCGAAGAGCTGATTGTGAAAGCAACAGAAATGGTCAAAGGGATTGTGAAAGAGCAAACGGAAAACTCAATTGTTGAATGGTCAACACTGAAACAATCCATGCGCGATGTACTAAATCAATTCCTATATGAAAAAACAAAACGCAAGCCAATGATCATTCCAATTATTATGGAAGTGTGATGAGAAAAGTCCAAAGAGCATAAGCTCTTTGGGCTTTTTTGATGTGACATGATGAATGCGGATGGAATGTGACGATCTTGTTCATAATAGGAGGAGAGTTTTTAGGAAAGGATGGAGACAAATGGACGAACAGAATGAACAGCAGCCTGAGCGAAAACCAGAAGAAAAAGATAGCATTATGAGCAAAATACAACAGCTTGGTGAAACAGCCGTCCCGCAGTTGTCACAAGATACAAACATACATTGCCTCACCATTATTGGACAAATTGAAGGGCACATGCAGCTGCCGCCACAAAATAAAACAACCAAATACGAACATGTCATTCCACAAATCGTAGCAGTTGAACAAAACCCAAAAATTGAAGGACTTCTAATCATTTTAAATACAGTCGGCGGCGATGTAGAAGCAGGACTAGCCATTGCGGAAATGCTCGCTTCTTTATCCAAACCGACTGTATCCATTGTGCTTGGCGGCGGCCACTCTATTGGGGTCCCAATCGCCGTATCGTGTGATTATTCTTACATTGCCGAAACAGCAACGATGACCATTCACCCTGTACGCTTAACCGGTCTAGTCATCGGTGTTCCGCAAACCTTTGAATACTTAGATAAAATGCAGGAAAGAGTCATTAATTTTGTCACGAGTCACTCAAACATTACAGAAGAGAAATTTAAAGAGCTTATGTTCTCTAAAGGCAATCTAACAAGAGACATCGGGACAAATGTCGTTGGCCATGAGGCGGCTGAATACGGACTGATGCATGAAGTCGGAGGCGTTGGACAAGCGATTAAAAAGCTGAACGAGCTTATTGGCGAACGGGCTGCACAAAACGAGGGGCTGATCCAATGATTTTATATACACCTATGCCTTATGAAGCCATTTACGCTGAGGAACAAGGAGAGCGCAAACTCCAGCAGGTAAACATTCAGGGCGTGCCAGTGATGGTAGAAATGAAAGAAGATGAAGCGGAAATCGTTCAAGTGATGAGTACGAATCCAATGGACTTTTTGAATCAGGAGCTTGCACCAGGTAAGCGATTGAAGTTACATTTAGGCACCAATCAAACCGACTCATATGAATGATTCTATGCTATAATAAAGGGAAAACTTACAACAAGATGCAGCCAAAACCAGGCTGCTTTCTTTCTGATCTTTTCGTAGGTTATATTTTCTTTTGTAGTAAGGTGATGAGTATGGCGAAAAAGAGAAAACGTAAAACAAGAAAAAAACAAAATAAACAGCTAAAACTGAAATATGAACTAAATGGGTTAGTCTGTATTGCCATAGCGATCATTGCCATTTTACAGCTAGGTGTAGTTGGACAAACCTTTGTACATCTATTCCGATTCTTTGCAGGTGAATGGTTTATTCTCTGCCTTATCGGATTATTTCTTTTTGGTGTGACGATCTTTTGGAAAAAACAAATTCCTGATTTACTGACAAGAAGAAAAGCAGGTTTATACTGCATCATTGCGAGTATCTTGCTTTTGTCCCATGTGAAGCTTTTTCAGCATCTTTCAGCTGCAGGTGTGATAGGTTCTCAAAGTGTAATCAGAAATACGTTTGAGTTATTCTTAATGGATATGAAAGGTGAGACAGGCTCGCCCGATTTAGGAGGCGGTATGATCGGTGCTGTATTATTTGCGGCCTCCTATTTCTTGTTTGCACAAGCAGGGTCGCAAATCATGGCCATTGTGCTAATGCTGATCGGCATTGTGCTGATCACAAACCGGTCACTGCAAGAAATGGTCAAAAAAGTGACGCTGCCTGTATCACAATTTTTGGTGAAGCAGTGGAAAGCATTTATTGAAGATATGAAAGGCATAAGGCAGGCGAAAAAGAATGCACCTGCGCAGAAAACAAGTGAAAAGAAAAAACGTTCACGCTTGCAAGAAGAGACAGAAGAAGATCATGATCATATCTTGATCGAGGAAGAAGAGCAGGCTTCTGACAATCGTCAGCCGATTATCTCAAGTTTTGCTGATCGAGATGACATGCTCACACCGCAAGTTCAAAAAGATCAGCCGGTCAAAGAGCCAAATCCTCTTCAAGAAACTGTACAAGGAACTCCGTCTCATGATACAGGGGATGAACCGAAAGAAGCTCCGCCTATGACGTTTACGGAGCTTGAAAATAAGGATTATGAGCTGCCATCTCTTGATATTTTAGCTGAGCCGCAGCATTCAGGTCAGCAAACAGATAAGAAGAATATTTATGAAAATGCAAGAAAACTTGAAAAGACCTTCCAAAGCTTCGGTGTAAAAGCAAAAGTGACACAAGTTCATTTAGGGCCGGCCGTCACAAAATATGAAGTATACCCTGATGTCGGCGTGAAGGTAAGTAAGATCGTCAACTTGAGTGATGATTTAGCCCTTGCATTAGCAGCAAAAGACATTCGAATTGAAGCGCCGATTCCTGGTAAATCCGCCATCGGAATTGAAGTTCCCAACGCAGAAATTGCAATGGTTTCTTTAAAAGAGGTTTTAGAATCGAAACAAAATGACCGCCCAAATGCCAAGCTGCTCATCGGACTGGGCCGAAATATTTCTGGTGAAGCTGTGCTGGCTGAAATGAACAAAATGCCGCATTTACTTGTGGCTGGCTCGACAGGAAGCGGAAAGAGCGTATGTATCAATGGCATTATCACAAGCATTCTCATGAGAGCAAAACCTCATGAAGTGAAGATGATGATGATTGACCCGAAAATGGTTGAATTAAATGTTTATAATGGCATCCCGCATCTGTTGGCTCCAGTTGTGACTGATCCTAAGAAAGCCTCACAGGCACTTAAAAAAGTGGTTAGTGAAATGGAGCGCCGTTATGAATTGTTTTCTCATACGGGTACAAGAAATATTGAAGGGTACAATGATTACATTAAACGAATGAATCAATCAGAAGAGGCGAAGCAGCCAGAACTACCTTATATTGTCGTCATTGTAGACGAGCTTGCTGATTTAATGATGGTTGCTTCCTCTGATGTAGAAGATTCCATTACAAGGCTTTCTCAAATGGCACGTGCTGCGGGGATTCATTTAATTATTGCTACACAAAGGCCTTCTGTT
Organism: Bacillus sp. XT-4; assembly: GCF_050864245.1. Taxonomy (NCBI): domain Bacteria; kingdom Bacillati; phylum Bacillota; class Bacilli; order Caryophanales; family Bacillaceae; genus Bacillus; species Bacillus sp. XT-4. Next base: position 131,856 of record NZ_JBPAFI010000002.1, on the reverse strand, counting down.
GATGTCATTACTGGTGTCATTAAAGCCAATATTCCATCCCGTATTGCATTTAGCGTATCGTCACAAACCGATTCAAGGACCATTCTTGATATGGGAGGCGCAGAAAAATTGCTGGGCAGAGGGGATATGTTGTTCTTACCGGTCGGTGCGAACAAACCAGTTCGTGTACAAGGCGCCTTTTTATCAGATGAAGAAGTGGAACATGTCGTTGATCATGTCATCACACAGCAAAAAGCGCAATATCAAGAAGAAATGATCCCAAGTGAAGAAACGCAAGATCAGCTTGGGGCTGTGGACGACGACTTATATGATGAAGCAGTTGAACTGATTATTGGCATGCAGACGGCCTCTGTTTCTATGCTGCAAAGGAGGTTCCGCATCGGTTATACCCGTGCCGCACGTCTTATTGACGCAATGGAAGAGCGCGGGGTTGTCGGACCATATGAAGGCAGTAAACCGAGAGAAGTCCTCCTCTCAAAAGAACAACATGACGAGCTCTCTTCATAATTCGAAGAGAGCTTTCCTAACATGAAGTTAACGATATATTGATTATGTTAACTGGATGTCAGACTATTTATTTATTTGCAAAAACGTGATATAGTTATGTTCATCTTATCTCGGAATAGAGATTTCTCATCTTATCATTTGCATTGATTAGACGGAGGGAAAACATGTCGACCAAAACAGACAATCGCCATTTATATTTGAAAGTGATTGACCGTATTAAAGAAGATATTCAAACAGGTGTATATGCCGAAAAAGAAAAGCTGCCTTCTGAGTTTGAGCTCTCAAAGCTTTTAGGCGTGAGCAGAGCGACCCTTCGTGAAGCCCTTCGTATATTAGAAGAAGAGAAGTATTTAATTAGAAGGCATGGTGTGGGAACTTTCGTCAACTCAAGACCGCTTTTTTCTACTGGCATTGAACAGCTGACAAGTGTCACAAAAATGATTGAACAGGTCAATATGACGCCAGGTACCATCTTTTTGTCCTCACAAGAAGGAGAGCCGACAGAGAATGATGTCATTCGTTTTCAGTGTGATGAATCCGAGAAGGTTTTTTCAATGGAACGCGTTCGAACAGCAGATGGACAGCCAGTCGTCTATTGTTTAGATAAAATTCCGGTCAAACATCTTCCCGCTTCTTTTACTCATGAGGAAGAATCGCTTTTTGAGCTGTTTGGCAGAGAACCGCACAGCGGAATTAAATATGCAGTGGCAGACATCGAACCGATTGGTTATCACGATCAGGTTTCACCGATACTAGAATGTGACCCAGAAACAGCGTTACTCTTACTGAAACAAATGCACTATGATCAGGATGATCAGCCGGTCTTATACTCGCTCAATTATTTTCGAGCGGATAAATTCAGCTTCCATGTCATACGTAAACGATTTTAACAAAGCAGTCGCTTCCATAGGCGGTTGCTTTTTGTTTGCCCATACATAAAACCCGTGAAACATGCCACACTAATACGTAACAGTATATAGAATTGGGTGAATGATGTTGGGCGAGAAAACTGTCAGTAAAAAGAATATTATTGCATTATCATCAGTGCCTCTAATCATGACACTTGGGAACTCGATGCTAATCCCCGTATTACCAGAGATCGAAAAGAAACTCTCAATCACTTCCTTTCAAGTGTCACTCATTATTACGGTATACTCCGTTGTGGCGATTTTGTGTATTCCGATTGCCGGTTATTTATCTGACCGAATTGGGCGAAAAAAGGTGCTTTTGCCGTGTCTTTTAATCGCAGGACTTGGAGGAGCTGTGGCAGCTGTTGCCTCAACCATCATGAAAGAACCCTACATGTGGATTCTATTTGGCAGGGTCCTTCAAGGAGTTGGCTCAGCTGGGGCAGCACCTGTCGTTATGCCGTTTATTGGCGATTTGTTTCACGATGATGAAGAGGTAAGTGCGGGACTTGGAGCCATTGAAACTTCTAATACAGCTGGAAAGGTACTAAGTCCTATTATTGGGGCACTTCTCGCTTCTTGGTTTTGGTTTGTACCGTTTTGGTTCATTCCATTCTTTTCAATCATTAGCTTTGTGATGGTACTGTTTATGGTTGAATCCGCAAAGAAAGAGGAAGATCCGCCTACATTTAAAGAGTTTTTAAAATCAACAAAGACGATTTTTAAGCATGAAGGACGCTGGCTTTATGCCATTTTTGCTATTGGTGGTTTTATTATGTTTCTTCTTTTTGGCGTGCTCTTTTATTTGTCAGATAATCTAGAGGCGGCGTATCAAATAACGGGTGTCAAAAAAGGCTTGCTGCTAAGTATCCCGCTCCTTTTCTTATCAATCAGCTCGTATATTGCGGGGAAAACAATCGGAAAAGAAAAGGGGAAAATGAGGATATTTCTCATCGTTGGTATGGCTCTTTTATCACTTTCGTATATATTTTTATGGTGGAATCACAGTTTTTACGTGTTGTTTGTCTGCTTAAGTATAGGGGGCGTAGGAATCGGCATTGTGCTTCCAGCACTGGATGCGTTGATAACAGAAGGTATTGAAAAAGAGCAGTGCGGAACCATTACGTCATTTTATAGCAGCATGCGGTTTATCGGTGTTGCTTTAGGACCTCCAATTTACGCATTTCTGATGGATAAAGGAGACGCCATCGTTTTTATTCTATCGACCATATGTAGTCTCATTTCATTATTTTTGGTCCTCTTTTTTATCCAGCCAGATGAAAAGGATGAAAGTGAACAATTGAAAACGGTTTAAACATAGAAAAAAGACGGTATTTTGCCATCTTTTTTCTTTTTTATAAATTGACATGTAAAATTTTGATAGTTAAACTAATGTATAGTAATATCTTTTAAATTATCCCAAATAGGAGGTGTTCAAAAACATTCATTTTCTGTCTTTGTTTTAAGTCAGAAATTGAGCTCGTGGCTGATGATGGATATGCGTTTCTTCAACACGAAAGGACAATTGAATAGGTCATCCTGCCATTAGCACGTTGATGGAGACGAAGTCAGCACTTCAGACACGCTCAAAAACAGCAAATTGATTGATGAACTAGAAGGAGCTTGAAGCAGCTATGTTGCAAATAATTAAAGCAAGATGGATTGTATTAATGGTGTGGATGATAACAGCTGTGATTCTGTTTATTACTGCGCCCAATTTAGAGGAATTAACAAGAGAAAAAGGGCAGTTAAAGGTTCCAGAGGGGACACCAACAGCTGAGGCACTTCACTTATTGGATAAGCTTTCAGATCATAATGGGAAAAAAGATACTGGTGTGATTGTATTCTCCGAACAACATTTGTTCCCTGCCAAAGAGCAGGAATTAAAAAAGGCTTTAGCTGCACTCATGACACATGCCCCAGAACTCCACATTGACGGAATTACTTCGTATTTTCATGTAGAACGTGACATTCAAAAACAACTTTTATCAAAGGATAAAAGTACACTTCTTGTTCCATTCAAATTCGACCACTACGAAACAAAAGCTGTGAAGGTTAAAGAACGAATTGAGGAAGTTTTAAAGCCCTACAACGTTTCATATGAAATGACAGGTCAAAAATTTGTGGACTCAGATGTCATTAAAAGCTCTCAACAAGGTCTGAAGAAAACTGAACTTATCACGATGATTTTTATTTTCTTTATTTTAATAATTGTATTCAGATCGATACTGGCACCTGTTGTCCCGCTTATTACGATTGGCATTTCTTATGCTGTCAGCCGGTGTATTGTGGCTTTTCTCGTAGAATATACACCATTTCCTCTGTCTAATTTCACTCAGATTTTTATGGTAGCTATTATGTTCGGTATAGGAACGGATTATTGTATATTACTTTTAAGCCGTTTTAAAGAGGAGATTGGTCAGGGGCGTGATGTCAAAGAATCGATTATCATCACGTATCAATGTGCAGGGAAAACGGTCTTTTTCAGCGGCTTAGCTGTGTTAGTCGGCTTCTCAAGTATTGGTTTCGCAAAATTCCAATTGTACCAATCAGCCGTCAGCGTTGCCGTAGGCGTTGGCATTCTGCTCATTGCACTTGTCACAATCGTTCCCTTTTTTATGTCGGTTTTCGGAAAATCCCTTTTTTGGCCGTCTAAAAGAGAAAACATTCGTCATCCACAAAGTAAGATTTGGGAATGGGCTGGGCGCTTTTCATTTAAAAGACCGCTCATCAGCTTAGGTGTAGTTGCACTCATCACTGTTCCTCCGATTCTGATGTATGACGGCACTCTTTCTTATAATAGTTTAAATGAGATTGGGACAAAGTATGAGTCAGTGTCTGCATTTAATACGATATCTGAGCAATTTGGCTTTGGTGAAGCGCTGCCGCTGAATGTGCTTGTCGAAAGTGACAATGAGCTCGATAATCAAGAAAAGATTGTCATGATTGAAAAACTGACCCGTAAGTTAAATGACATTGAGGAAGTAAAAGCGGTTCGCAGTGTCACTCGCCCAGTTGGAGATGGGTTAAGTCAGCTCTACGTTACCTCTCAAGCGAAAGAGCTGGGAGGAGAGCTTGGGAAAGGTCATGAGGGCATCGGGAAAATTACAGATGGCTTGACCGAAACAAACTTAGCACTTCTCAAACAAAAACCAAAAATTGAAGAATCCGCTAAAGGGATTGATCAATTGATTGATGGGACAAAAGCCATCAAAGGTGGGATCGGAGAAGTGAGGAAATCACTCATTTCTTTAGAGGATGGTGTGAGGCGCAGTAAAGAGGGCGTAGGAACCATTCGCACTGAAATCAAACAAGCGAAAAAAGAATTAGAGCAAGAATATCGCAAAAGTGAAACCATGATTCAAGATCTTGAACGAGTCGTAAGCACACTCGAAGGTCACGCAACATCAAATGAGCAACTGATGACAACGATTAAGAAAGTGAAACAATCCTACGAAAACGTATCATTTGAAGGGCTTGAAAACCGGCTTCCAGAAATCAAAGATATGAATGAATATAAAGAAATCAAAAAAGTATTCAAAGACACAAAAGGAATGATCGATCAAGCTGGAGAGCAAATGAGCGTCTATGAAGAGGAAGCAACTGCCTTTAAACAAAAGATCAAGAAAGCAGATCAAGTCATTCAAACGTTCTCATACAAGCAAAAAGAAATCAAACAACAAGTAAAGGAGCTGATGACAGGTTTAGATCAAATTTATGATGGTCTTGATGAAACGAATAAAGGACAAAAACAGCTCATCAAAGAAATGCCTAAAATTGAAGACGGCGCAGATCAGCTGACAGATGGCCAAAAAGCCGTGAAAAAAGGGTTTAACCAGCTATCATCTAAACTCTCACTATTAACAGATGGATTAGATGAAAGTATTTCCGGACTTGAGCAAGTAAAAAGCGGCTTTACCGAGGCGGACAGCTATTTAAAACAGCTTCAGGAAGCACCAGATGAAGAAGTAACGGGCTGGTTTATACCAGAAGAAGTATTGAAACGCCATGAGTTTAAGAAAATATTTAATACGTATATGTCCCCAGATCGTAAATTAACAACCTTTGAAGTGATTTTAAATGTAAATCCATACAGCAATGAAGCAATGAAAGGTGTTGCAAAAATCGAGGAAACCCTTGATCAATACTTACCTGTAAGTGGTTTGAAAAACGCCAACTACGGTGTATCTGGTATCTCCAGTTTAAATGTTGACTTAAAAGAAACGTCAGACGGTGACTTTATCAGAACGGTTATTTTCATGTTAATTGGTATCTTTATTATTTTAGTTATACTATTAAGATCAATCGTCATGCCGATATACTTAACACTGTCACTCATATTAACGTATTTTACATCCATTGGCTTAACAGAATGGATTTTCAAAACATTCTTTGGCTACGATGGTGTCAGCTGGGCTGTTCCATTTTTCAGCTTTGTGATCCTTGTGACCCTCGGCATTGATTATTCGATCTTCCTCATGGATCGTTTTAATGAATGGAAGGGAGAGCATGTTCAAGCATCCATGATATCAGCGATGAGAAATATGGGGTCGGTCATTATTTCAGCAGTTGCTATTTTAGCGGGTACTTTTGCTGCGATGCTGCCCTCGGGTGTATTATCATTAGTTGAAATTGCAACGGTCGTACTCATTGGACTTTTATTATATGCTTTTGTTGTTCTACCACTCTTTATCCCGGTCATGGTTCGCATCTTTGGAAAATGGAATTGGTGGCCGTTTAGAATGAAATAACAACTTGCGTCTCTGCTTTTAGCAGAGGCGTTTTTATTTCCTATCCTTTCCTCTGATTGATATAATGACTATTAAATGGCTGTTTCACGTATATATCAGCTATGTTCTAATACATAATAAATAGGATGAACAAAGGAGGTTTCTCATGATGTACTTACAAGAGAAGACATTTGATACACCTGGTCTTCATACTCATATTGTCAAAACAGAAAAATTTAAAACCGTGACGATCCTTTTTAAAATGCTTGCGCCTTTATCCAAAGATGACGTCACCATGCGTTCTCTTTTCCCGCATGTGCTATTAAGAGGAACAGAAAAAATGCCGAAAACGGGAGAGCTTCGTGCTTATTTCGACGAGCTCTATGGGGCGACCGTTTCCGCAGACATGGCGAAAAAAGGTGAAAATCACATCATTACCTTCCGTCTAGAAATGGCGAATGAAAAATATTTAAAGGATCAAACCCCTTTACTAGAAAAAGGGATTGCCTTACTTTCTGAACTATTATTCCACCCGTACGTGGAAAACGGGGTATTTCATGAATTGTACGTTGAGCAAGAAAAACGAACATTGAAACAGCGCATTCAAGCCGTTTATGATGACAAAATGCGCTATTCAAACTTAAGACTTGTGCAGGAAATGTGTAAAGGTGAGCCATATGCACTGCACGTCAATGGTGAAATGGAAGACGTAGAAGCGATTACGTCAGAAGCGCTCTTTAAAGCATACGAGCATGCACTTCAGTCCAACCAGCTGGATCTCTATGTTGTGGGAGACGTTGATGAACAAGACATCAATCGAATGGTCTCGCAATACTTTAAAACAAGTGAAAGAGAGCCGGTCAAACAAAATACCGAATCATCAAGATCACAAATAGAGCCAAAAGAAGTCATTGATGAAGAGGACGTAAAACAAGGAAAGCTGAACATTGGCTTTCGCACACATACAACGATAGCGGATGAAGATTATCCGGCGCTGCATTTGTTTAATGGCATATTCGGCGGCTTCTCGCATTCAAAGCTATTTATCAATGTGCGCGAAAAAGCAAGTCTTGCGTACTATGCTGTTTCTAGACTTGAGAGCTTTAAAGGTTTGATGATGGTCATGTCAGGAATTGAAGTCGGCAACTATCAGCAGGCAGTAGACATTATCAAAGAACAATTTGATGCCATGCAAAAAGGCGATTTTTCTGATGAAGCAATTGAACAGACAAAGGCTGTCGTCAAAAATCAGCTGCTCGAAACAATTGATACGTCTTATGGAACAGCGGAATACTTATATCAGCATGCCGTCGTGCCAACAGGGGAGAGCCTCGATTCCTTTTTAGAAGCGTTAGACAGAGTGACAAAAGAGGACATCATCAAAGTGGGTCAAAAAATCGAATGGGATACGACCTATTTTCTTAAAGGAACGGAGGGTGCTTCATGACAGTGAAAACAATTCAATTCGATCAGCTGCAAGAGACGGTGTATCACGAAAAAATGGACAGCGGACTTGACGTCTATGTGCTGCCAAAACAAGGGTTTAACAAAACATATGCAACCTTCACAACAAAATATGGCTCTGTTGACAATGAATTTGTGCCGCTTGGCAAAGAAGACATGATCCGAGTGCCTGATGGAATTGCCCATTTCTTAGAGCATAAGCTGTTTGAAAAAGAAGATGGTGATGTGTTTCATACATTTAGTAAACAGGGAGCAGCCGCAAACGCATTTACGACGTTTACGAGAACGGCATACTTATTTTCAAGCACGGCCAATGTCGAACAGAATCTTGAAACACTCATTGATTTTGTGCAAGAGCCTTATTTTACTGAAAAAACGGTCGAAAAAGAAAAAGGCATCATTGGTCAAGAAATCAACATGTATGATGACAATCCAGATTGGCGTTTATTCTTTGGTCTGATCGAAAACCTCTATCAAGAGCACCCAGTGAGAATTGATATTGCTGGAACCGTTGAAAGCATTGCGCCAATTACGAAAGACCATTTATATGAATGCTACGAAACGTTCTATCACCCAAGCAATATGCTTCTTTTTGTAGTGGGTCCTGTTGATCCGGCGCAAATTTTAGACCAAGTAAGAGCGAATCAGGCAAAAAAACCATTTACCGATCAGCCGGATATTCAGCGGAAAGAGATCAATGAACCTGATCGTGTATACCGAAAAGAATACGAACTGAAAATGAATGTACAAGGTTCTAAATGTATGTTTGGTTTGAAAACGAAAAACCCGCATAAAAAAGGAAAACAGCTCCTCAAACATGAGCTTGGCATGAATCTTATTTTAGAGACATTGTTTGGTAAAAGTTCTCTGCAATATGAGCGTATGTATGAAAAAGGCTTGATTGATGAGACATTCAGTTACGATTATACGGAAGAAGGCGGTTTTGGCTTCACTTCAGTTGGCGGAGACACAAATGACCCTGATCAACTCGCAGATGAATTAAAAGAAACGCTTCTTCAAGCAAAAAGCCTGATCACAGAAGAAAAGATTGAACTTGCTCGCAAGAAAAAAATTGGCAGCTTTTTAAAAGCGATGAACTCCCCGGAGTACATCGCCAATCAATTCACTCGATACGCATTCTTAGAAATGAGCTTATTTGATGTCGTGCCAGTACTGGAGCAAATCCAATTAACAGATATTCAGCAAATCTTAGACGAAGAAATTGATGAAGAAAGAATGTCAGTTTTTAAAGTCGTACCGAAAGCAAAATAAATGAAAAAAAGACAAACTCAACGTATAAGAGTTTGTCTTTTTTGTGTCCAGCTAAAGAAAGCGCTTTATATGCGAAGATATTGATTGACAATTGTTTTGGGTATTAGTTAAACTCTTTAATAGTTAAACAATCAAACTAAAGGAGCAGCATATGGTACAAAATAAAATTGCCCAGCTCATCCAGAGATATGCGGACGTCTATCTCATGATGGAGAAAAAAGTATCGAGTATGATCACGGAAAAGCTCGATAAAGAACTGACACTTGATCAATATTACTCGCTTCGATACATCAATTTACACCCAGGATGTACATCAACAGACCTTGCCATCGAATGTAATGTCAACAAAAGTGCTGTGACATCTATGACCAATCGTCTTTTTAATAAAGATTATATTTATCGTGAGCATGATCAAGCTGATCGAAGAAATGTTCATCTCTATGTGACGCCCGAAGGAAAAGACGTGGTCAGCCGAATGGAAAAGCAGCTTCAGGATCTTGTTCGGTCATATTTAGAAAAATTTGATGAAAAAGAAATCGAATCATTTATTCAAACATATGAAAAGATTTATCAAATTATCATCGAAGAGGAGGCACAACATAGTAATGAGAGCAATCATAAAGGGTAGATGGCTGATCACGATCCTTTGGGTCGTACTAGCGGCTGTATTATTAATCACCGCTCCTAATATGGCGCAATTAACAAAAGAAAAAGGGCAGATTTCTGTTCCTGATGGTTATCCTTCTTCCTATGCCGATCAATTATTAAAGAACATGTCTGAAAATGGGGATACGGAAAAATCGATCGTCATTGTCTTTCAAGGAAAGGATATCGTCAAAGAAAGAGAAGCCTCTTTAAAGAAAGCGATGGAGATTTTAGAAAAGGATCAAGATCTCCATGTTGAAGACATCACTTCTTATTTTGATGCAAACAAAGATATTAAAAAACAGATGCTCTCTAAAGATCAAACAACACTTCTTGTTCCAGTTACATACGACTCGAACAAAATCAAAGCATCCGATTTTAAAGAAAGAGTCAATGAAAAGCTTAAGAGCCTGAACCTGAAATTTGAAATGACAGGGCAGCCGCTAATCGACGATGATGTCATCACAAGCTCACAAGAAGGTCTGAAAAAAACGGAATTCATTACAATAGGATTTATTTTAATTGTTCTTGTGCTTGTCTTTAGATCCGCAGTGGCACCATTCGTTCCTTTAGTGGCCGTGGCGCTTTCCTATTTGGTCAGCCAATCCATTGTGGCTTACCTAGTAAAGTATGTTGATTTTCCGCTCTCGACCTTTACCCAAATTTTTATGGTCGCCATCATGTTTGGGATTGGAACCGACTACTGCATCTTATTGCTAAGCCGGTTTAAAGAAGAACTATCTCACGGAAAAGATAAGATTGAGGCGATTATTACAACATATAAGACGGCAGGTAAAACCGTTTTATTCAGCGGAATTGCTGTCCTCATTGGTTTTACGTGTATCGGTTTAGCCGAATTCCAACTGTATAAATCAGCTGTAGCCGTGGCGGTTGGTGTCGCCGTGTTAATTGTGGCACTGCTCACTGTCGTTCCATTCTTTATGGCGGTTTTAGGAAAAGTGTTATTTTGGCCGATCAAAGGCGATATTGCCCACCCGCAATCGAAAATGTGGGAAACAGCTGGTCGTTTTTCATTTAAGAAACCACTTCTCAGCTTGCTAATCGTTGCAATTATTACCCTTCCAGCGATTCTCATGTATAAAGGAACACTTTCATATAACAACCTAGACGAAATCGGCAATAAATACGAATCCGTCAATGCATTTAATACGATCTCTGACAAATTTGGACCAGGTGAAGCCCTTCCAGCAACAGTTGTCGTGAAATCATCCGATCTTTTAGACAATAACGAAGGTCTGATTGCTATTGAAAAACTTAGTCGTGCGATTGAACAAACAGATGGCGTGAGTAAAGTAAGAAGTGCGACACGCCCTGTTGGAAAAGGACTGAATGATCTGTACGTGAAATCTCAAGCCAAAGAGCTAAATAGCGGGCTTGATAAAAGTAACGAAGGGTTGAAAAAGATCCAAGATGCTCTTACAACCATGAGTAAATCCATCGAGGATCAAACACCACAAATTAAATCATCTGGAAAAGGCATTAACAAATTGATTACTGGAACCGAATCCGTAAAATCAGGTATTCAAAACGTCGAAAAAACGATGAGAGATCTGCAAAACGGAATTGATCAAAATAAAAAAGGTGTTTCTGAAATTAAAGAAAGAATAAAGGGTGCGAAAAAGGAATTAACAGATCAAGTCGCACAAGTAAATCAGCAAGTAGCACTGTATAAAAGCATTTCTAAAGAATTAAAAGCCGCATTGACACAAGTCGATACGTCATCCTCTGCCGCAGCGGATGTGAAAGCTTTGATCAGTCAAGCGAATAAACAGTTCAGTACACTTGAGCAGCAAATTCCGCAGGTGAAAGAAAACCAATCATATCAAGCCATCAAAGCTTCATATAACGAACTTTCTGCTACTTTGCAAGAAGGCGCTAAACAGGCAGACAGCTATGCAAAACAAGCAAAAGAAGCAAAAAAACAGCTTGAAGCAGCAGATGCTTTTATCGCAAAAGCTTCAGAGCAGCAAAAAGTGTTTACAAATCAAATTGATGAGCTGATTGCTGGCTTAGAAGCCATTGAAAACGGGCTAGATCAAACGTCTAAAGGCCAAGGGCAGTTAGCTGATGGTATGCCTAAACTTGCAAATGGAGCCGGCGACATCATTAATGGTCAAAAACAAATGAAAGAAAAAATTGGCGGCTTTGGTGACGATCTGACCAAGCTGACGGATGGTCTAAACAAAAGTGTCGACGGCCTTGAGAAAATTTCAAACGGCTTAATGGGTGCAGGAGACTACTTAGATGAACTGAAAAACGCACCAGATCAAGACATGGCTGGTTGGTTTATTCCAAAAGATGTCCTAAAAAATAAAGCATTCAAGCAAGTGTTCGATTCCTACATGTCGGATGACCGCAAAATGACAAAGATTGACGTCATTTTAGAAGACAATCCATATGGAAACGACGCCATGAAAACAATTAAACAAGTAGAAGCTTCGGTCAAACGTGCACTTCCTGAAACAAACCTAAAAGATGTTTCATTTGGCGTATCTGGTGTATCAAGTATGAACGCTGATTTAAAACAGCTGTCAGACCAAGACTTCAATAAGACGGTTCTTTACATGATGATCGGTATTTTCTTAATACTAGTGATTCTCTTCCGTTCGCTCGTGATGCCGCTTTACTTAGTTGGATCGCTGATTTTAACGTACTTTACCGCCATTGGTATAACCGAATTTATTTTCACCCATTTCTTCGGATATCCGGGCATCAACTGGGCTGTTCCATTCTTTGGCTTTGTCATCTTAATGGCGCTTGGAGTCGATTATTCAATTTTCTTAATGGAACGGTTCAATGAATACAAAACAAAAGACATCCAGTTTGCCATGACTGAATCAATGAAAAATATGGGATCTGTTATTATGTCTGCTGCCGTCATTTTGGCAGGAACATTTGCAGCGATGCTGCCATCAGGTGTATTGTCACTCTTACAGATTGCAACACTTGTTCTCACAGGGCTTTTATTGTATGCGCTCGTTGTGCTACCATTGTTCGTACCTGTGATGGTCAAATTGTTCGGATCAGCGAATTGGTTCCCATTTAAACGAAAAGAATAAGGATTCCATAAAGAAAGTAGGAACAAAGTATGAGTCGTTGGGCACTGATTACTGGTGCCAGTGGCGGAATTGGGCAGGCGACAGCCAAAAAGCTTGCCCAAGAAGGCTGCCATCTGATGCTCCATTATCATCAAAATGAACAAGCGGCTAATCGTCTTTCCGCCGATCTCAAAGAAACATATCAAGTAGAAACGTACGTCGTTAAAGCTGATTTAGCGAAAACAGGCGGAGCAGCAGAGCTTGTCAGCCGCCTGCCGCTTGATCCAGATATTCTTGTTTTAAATAGCGGAAAGAGTCATGTTGGTTTAGTGACAGATACTGAAAAAGAAGTTCTAGCCAGCATGGTGCAGCTTCATGTGACAAGTCCATATGAGCTTACCCAATCCATTTTGCCTGCCATGATTCAAAAAAAGTCAGGACATATTATTGCGGTTAGCTCAATATGGGGGGAAACGGGTGCCTCGTGTGAAGTACTGTACAGTATGGTCAAGGGTGCTCAAAATGCCTTCATTAAGGGGCTTGCCAAAGAGCTTGCCCCAAGTGGAATTAGAGCAAATGCAGTCTCACCAGGTGCGGTTCAGACTGATATGATGAAAAGCTTCACACAAGAAGACCTTGCGATGATGGAAGAGGAGATTCCACTAGGCCGTCTTGCCGCACCTGAAGAGATAGCCGATGCCATTTGGTTTCTTGCCTCCAAGCAGTCAAGTTATATCACAGGTCAAATTTTATCTGTCAATGGCGGCTGGTACTGTTAAAAAACGTGTATAATTCGTCTCTCCATGACAAAAGCTATGGCTGTAATTCATCTTTTCGAATGGAGGAATCGACATGTCTGTACTTGAGAGCTGGGACCATTGGAAAAACTTTTTAGGTGACCGTTTAAATCATGCACAGGATAAAGGTTTATCAGATGATACCATCAATAACCTTGCGTATGAAATTGGCGGATACCTGGCTAATGAAGTTGAAGCAAAGAATGAGCAAGAAAGAGTACTTTCTGACCTTTGGAGCGTTGCATCAGAAGATGAGCAGCGTGCCATTGCAAACATGATGGTCAAGCTAGTTGAAAATAATAGCTCGCACTAAACAAAAAGAGAGGTCGTTTGTGCCTCTCTTTTTATTTTAACCGTTTAGCAACATTGTGCTTTCTAAAAATGTGAAAATGCTTTATGATAAAGGAAGGTAAAAATTTGCCACAATGAAGGGGGTAATATCATTTGGCAAAGCTCGAATGGTATTTTGAATATGAGATACAGGTGAACCGTCCCGGACTTTTAGGAGACATTTCTTCTTTAATGGGGATGCTTTCAATTAATATTGTGACAATTAATGGTGTTGATGTATCAAGACGCGGCATGCTTCTTCGATGTGACCACACAGACCAAATTAAGCGGCTTGAATCAATTTTAAATACAATGGAAACGATAAAAGTAACGAAACTAAGACAGCCAAAACTTCGTGACCGTTTAGCTGTTCGTCATGGAAGATACATTCAGCGTGATGCGGATGACAAAAAGACGTTCCGTTTTGAAAGGGACGAGCTTGGTCTACTTGTCGATTTTATGGCTGAATTATTTAAAAAAGAAGGACATAAATTGATTGGAATTCGCGGAATGCCGCGGGTTGGAAAAACAGAATCAATTGTTGCTTCAAGTGTATGTGCAAGTAAGAGGTGGCTGTTTGTATCGTCGACTCTTTTGAAACAGACCATTCGCAGTCAGCTGATTGCAGATGAATACAGCCCAGATAACGTCTTTATTATTGATGGGATTGTCTCGACAAGAAGAGGTTCTGAAAAGCACTTGCAGCTTTTAAGAGAAATTATGAGACTGCCTGCTACAAAGGTGGTAGAGCATCCAGATATCTTTATTCAAAATTCAGAATATACAATGGATGATTTCGACTACATCATTGAATTGCGTAATAGTGCAGACGAAGAAATTACATACGAGCACGCAGAAGAACCACAAGTATTTGATCATTCTGGTTTTTCTGGCTTCGATTTTTAATATGGTAATGGTAGGTGTTTGTTTTGACTGAATTGGGAAAACGGCTCGTTGAGGCCAGAGAGGAAAAAGGGATGTCGCTGGAGGATTTGATGGCGGCTACCAAAATCCAAAAGCGCTATTTGCTAGCAATAGAACAAGGAAACTATGATATCATTCCAGGTAAATTTTACGTCAGAGCGTTTATTAAACAATATGCCGAAGCCGTTGGACTGAATCCTGAACAATTGTTCGAAGAGTTTCGTAAAGATGTACCAAGTACGTATAACGATGAAGTGTCTGATAAATTATCAAATATTAAACCGCAAAGAGAGCTGCCAAAGCCTGCCTCAAAGGTACTGGAGCTGCTTCCGACGATTTTAATCATTGGAGGGATCCTTGTGGTGATCGCTATCATTTATGTGATCGTTCAAGCGGTTAATCATGATAGCGGACAGAAAAATAATCAGGTGGCTCCTCAGCAATCAGAATCAAAATACGAAGTGTCTGAGGATTCATCGCTGGCAAAGGATCAAAAGAAAAAGGAAAAAGCTTCGTCAGATGATCAAGAAAAATCATCTGAAAAAGACGATTCCTCAAAGGATTCATCTAAAGACGATGAAGATGTTTCTTTGAAGGCAACGAATACAGAGGGTTCTACGACAACGTATGAAGTATCAGGTGCAGAAGAGATGGAGCTAACCATTTCTGCCTCACAAGCTTCATGGCTTCGTGTGAGAGACGAATCTGGAAAAGTGCTGAAGATGGGTGAATTGAAAGATGGCGAATCGTTTAAAACAGACTTGACTGATCTTTCCCAAGTCGATATCCGCTTAGGAAATGCATCGGGAATCGATATTAAAGTCAATGACGAAACGCTGAAGTACGAATTAGACCCTAAAAACACCATGACACAAAACATTGTGATTGTGAATAAAGGAAAGGAAAAGTCATCTTAAGCAAGTAGATGACTTTTCTTTTGTTCCTACTATTATATACATAAAAAAATGCTTTATTGGAGGATTGGAATTCATGTTTAACTTACCGAATAAAATTACTCTTTCTAGGATCGCCTTGATTCCTGTGTTTATGTTGATTATGCTTGCTCCATTAGATTGGGGTGTTGCGCGCTTTGGTGACGTCAGTATCGAAGTCACTCACCTTGTTGGAGCGATCCTGTTTATTGTCGCTTCGACAACCGACTGGATTGATGGTTACTATGCACGTAAGCTCAATTTAGTCACAAACTTTGGTAAATTTTTAGATCCGCTTGCAGATAAATTGCTTGTTTCAGCGGCTTTAATTATACTTGTTCAATACAACCTCACACCGGCATGGATGGCAATTGTGATCATTAGCCGTGAATTTGCTGTAACAGGCCTAAGGCTTGTCTTAGCTGGAGGCGGTGAAGTGGTCGCAGCCAATATGCTTGGAAAAGTGAAGACGTGGGCGCAAATCATTGCGATTTCGGCACTTCTTTTGCATAACCTGCCGTTTGAACTTGTATCATTCCCATTTGGTGATCTTGCCATGTGGGTAGCGGTGTTCTTCACTGTTGTCTCAGGCTGGGATTACTTTGCGAAAAACTGGGAAGCCTTAAAGAATTCTAACTAAAAAGGACGTGTACGCTTTGAAGTCAGAGAGAAAAGCAGAAATTATTGCAGTCGGTTCCGAACTTTTGCTAGGGCAAATTACGAATACGAATGCACAATTCATCAGCAAACAACTAGCTGAAATTGGTGTGAATGTTTATTACCACACAGCAGTTGGTGACAATCCAGAGCGTTTAAAAAGGGCCATTCAAGTGGCACAGGAAAGATCGAATTTTATTATCTTCTCAGGTGGTCTTGGACCAACGAAAGATGATTTAACAAAAGAAACCATTGCAAATACGCTCGATAAAGAGCTTGTGCTAAATGAAGAAGCATTTGAGTCTATTCAAGAGTACTTCCGTAAAACCGGACGTGATATGTCGCCGAACAACCGTAAACAGGCGCTCGTTCTAGAGGGATCTGATGTGTTCGTAAACCGTTTCGGAATGGCACCTGGTATGTTTATACAAGAGGGAGATACGTTTTACATTCTGCTCCCTGGACCGCCAAGTGAATTGCACCCGATGTTTGAAAACGAAGCGAAGCCGCTTATTTCTGAAAAACTCGGCCTAAAGGAAAAAATCGTGTCTGTTGTCTTGCGTTTCTTTGGCATCGGTGAATCTCAACTGGAAACAGATCTTGAAGATTTAATTGATGCACAGACCAATCCGACGATTGCACCGCTTGCAGCTGACGGGGAAGTGACGCTAAGGCTGACAGCCAAGCATGAGGATGAAAAAGAAACAGAGCGTCTGTTAAAAGAAACAGAAGCACAAATTTTAGATCGGGTCGGCGAGTACTTCTACGGATATGGTGATACATCTCTTGCCTTTGAAGCTTCAAAGGCCTTGCATGAACACGGGAAAACAGTAGCAGCGGCTGAAAGCCTGACTGGTGGTATGTTTTCAGAGTGGCTGACAGATCTCGAAGGGGCATCATCCATTTTAAACGGCAGTGTGGTTTGTTACACAAATCAAGTCAAGCAGCAAGTGCTGGGCTGCCGTGAAGAAACATTGTCTTCTCATGGTGCTGTCAG
Source organism: Bacillus sp. XT-4 (assembly GCF_050864245.1). Lineage (NCBI taxonomy): Bacteria > Bacillati > Bacillota > Bacilli > Caryophanales > Bacillaceae > Bacillus > Bacillus sp. XT-4. The sequence goes on along the minus strand of NZ_JBPAFI010000002.1, from coordinate 114,634 downwards.
CAAAGAGTGTGCGTTAGAGCTCGCAGAAGGCGTTAGAAAACTGACGGGAAGCGATATCGGTATTAGCTTTACAGGTGTGGCAGGTCCTGAACCACACGAAGGACAGCCGGTTGGAAAAGTATTTATCGGGCTATCGACAAAAGATCAGACAGACGTGTTTGAATGGATGTTTACTGGCAGCCGATCAGGCATTCGCAAGCGTGCTGTGAAATATGGTTTGCACCACCTTCTCAAATTATTAAAAGAAAGTTAATTTTGGTTTTTATGAGGTTTACTCCTTTATAAAAGAGCGTTTTTTCTAATAGAAACAGCTCTTTTCTTAAATAATCTGCCAAGAAAAAATCGAATATGTGTTCGTTTTTTTCTTGGCAAATGACGTAAAACAAGGTATAGTATAGATAGTGGAATTGATAAAGGAGGAAACAATAGAATGAGTGATCGTCAAGCAGCCTTAGATATGGCTCTTAAACAAATAGAAAAACAGTTTGGTAAAGGCTCTATTATGAAACTAGGAGAGCAAACAGATACACGTATTTCAACAGTACCTAGTGGTTCGTTAGCACTTGATACTGCGCTTGGAATAGGTGGATACCCTCGCGGCCGTATTATTGAAGTATATGGTCCAGAGAGTTCTGGTAAAACGACAGTAGCACTTCATGCGATTGCTGAGGTTCAGCAGCAGGGAGGACAAGCTGCATTTATCGATGCGGAGCATGCGCTAGATCCAGTTTACGCTCAAAAATTAGGTGTCAACATTGATGAGTTATTGCTTTCTCAGCCGGATACAGGAGAACAAGCACTTGAAATTGCAGAAGCACTTGTTCGTAGTGGTGCAGTTGATATTGTTGTCATTGACTCAGTAGCTGCTCTTGTACCAAAAGCAGAGATCGAAGGAGACATGGGAGATTCACACGTTGGTCTTCAAGCACGTTTGATGTCTCAAGCACTTCGTAAACTATCTGGTGCTATCAACAAATCAAAAACAATTGCGATCTTTATTAACCAAATTCGTGAAAAAGTAGGGGTTATGTTTGGTAATCCTGAAACAACGCCTGGTGGACGTGCACTTAAGTTCTATTCATCTGTTCGTTTAGAAGTACGCCGTGCTGAACAGTTGAAACAAGGGAACGACATCATGGGGAACAAAACGAGAATTAAAGTTGTGAAAAACAAAGTGGCACCGCCATTCCGTATTGCCGAAGTAGACATTATGTACGGTGAAGGGATCTCGAAAGAGGGAGAAATCATCGACCTTGGAAGCGAACTAGATATCGTACAAAAGAGCGGGGCTTGGTATTCTTATCAAGAGGAACGTCTTGGACAAGGACGTGAAAATGCGAAGCAATTCCTAAAAGAGAATAAAGACATTCTTCTTATGATTCAAGAGCAGATCAGGGAGCACTACGGTTTGGATACAAACGGAGTGAAATCAACTGACGAAGAAGGACAAGAAGAATTGGAATTGAATGACTAAAAAGACGCTGAAAAGCGTCTTTTTTTTACAATTACATAACAGCTAGCGGGTCAAAAGTTCTGTCTTTGCTTGAAATAACGACTTACGCCTTAGTCTGACTAGCTTGACAAGTATTTCCGACACAATTACAATGGGAATGTATCACTTGTTTTTCTTAACATGATTGATAACTAATTTAAACTTGACAAGGGCAGTGAGGATCTCATTCCCTGTGAAGGCCCTGTATGTTGAGACACAAAACAATGTACATGCCGACACTTTATTTGTAAAACCAAGTTCATAGCAAGAGGAGGTGAAAATATGTCGCCTACGATGTTTACGATCATCTCCATTTTGCTGAGCCTAATCTGTTTAGTTGTTGGCTACTTTGTTCGTAAAACCATTGCAGAAGCAAAAATATCCGGCGCAAGAAACATGGCCGAACAAATTGTTGAGGATGCAAAGCGTGATGCGGAAGCATTGAAGAAAGAAGCACTCTTAGAAGCGAAAGATGAAATTCATTCGTTTCGTGTAGAGGCGGAGCAAGAAGTTCGTGAAAGACGTAATGAGCTTCAAAGACAAGAAAACCGTTTACTTCAAAAAGAGGAAAACCTTGATCGCAAGGACGAATCTTTAGATAAACGGGAGTCCCTGTTGGAGAAGAGAGATCATTCTCTGAATGAACGACAACAACATATTGAAGAGATGGAAAGCAAAGTGGATGATATGATTCGTTTGCAGAAAGCTGAGTTGGAGCGTATTTCTAGTCTAACTCGAGATGAAGCGAAACAAATCATTCTGGATCAAGTTGAAAATGAGCTTTCCCACGACATTGCAGTCATGACGAAAGAATCTGAAAACCGGGCGAAAGAAGAGGCTGATAAAAAAGCGAAAAACATTCTTTCACTTGCGTTACAGCGTTGTGCAGCTGATCATGTAGCTGAAACAACAGTATCTGTAGTCAATCTTCCAAATGATGAGATGAAAGGTCGTATTATCGGACGTGAGGGACGAAATATCCGTACGTTAGAAACGTTAACAGGTATTGACCTGATCATTGATGATACACCTGAAGCTGTCATCTTATCGGGCTTTGATCCGATAAGACGTGAAACAGCGAGGATAGCTCTGGACAAGCTAGTCCAGGATGGACGTATTCATCCTGCACGAATTGAAGAAATGGTGGAAAAATCACGCCGTGAAGTCGATGATTATATCCGCGAGATGGGTGAGCAAACGACATTTGAAGTCGGAGTTCACGGTTTGCATCCGGATCTCATCAAAATTCTCGGTCGCTTAAAATTCCGTACTAGTTATGGACAAAATGTCCTGAAGCATTCAATTGAGGTTGCACATCTTGCAGGTCTCATGGCTTCAGAGCTTGGAGAAGATGCAAAGCTTGCAAAACGAGCAGGTCTTCTGCATGACATTGGAAAAGCCATTGATCATGAAGTAGAAGGAAGCCACGTGGAAATTGGCGTTGAGCTTGCGACGAAATATAAAGAGCATCCTGTTGTCATCAACAGTATTGCATCTCACCATGGTGACCAAGAACCGACATCTATTATCGCTGTTCTTGTTGCGGCAGCCGATGCATTATCTGCAGCACGCCCTGGTGCAAGAAGTGAGACGCTTGAAAATTACATTCGGAGACTTGAGAAATTAGAAGACATCTCTGAATCTTATGAAGGTGTTGAAAAATCGTTTGCGATACAAGCTGGACGTGAAGTGCGTATTATGGTGAAGCCAGATTCAATTAATGATCTTGAAGCTCACCGTCTAGCAAGGGATATTCGTAAGCGGATTGAGGACGAGCTCGATTACCCTGGTCACATTAAAGTGACAGTTATTCGAGAAACTCGCGCAGTAGAGTATGCAAAATAGAGCGGTGCGCTTAGCGCCGCTTTATTTTTTTGTGTAAATATGCAACACTGATAAGAAGATCATTTTATAAGAGAAAGGGTTCAAAACGTATGAAAATATTATTTGTTGGAGATATCGTTGGTTCACCTGGCAGAGATACACTGAAAGAATACTTGCCAAAGCTAAAGAAAAAATATCAGCCACACTTTACGATTGTCAATGGAGAAAATGCGGCTCATGGGAAAGGTCTTACTGAAAAAATCTATCATGAGCTGCTTCAAGCTGGGGCTGATGTGCTCACGATGGGGAACCATACATGGGATAAAAGAGACATTTTCGATTTCATCGATGATGCACCCCATATTGTTCGTCCGGCAAACTTCCCGCAAGGTACACCAGGGAAAGGGCTCACTTTTATTAAAAAACAAGGTAAAGAACTAGCTGTCATCAACTTGCAAGGCCGCACATTTTTACCTCCGATTGACTGCCCATTTCAAAAAGTAGATGAGCTTATAGCAGAAGCTTCAAAACGTACACCGTTTATTTTTATTGATTTTCATGGCGAAGCCACAAGTGAAAAGCAAGCAATGGGTTGGTATACAGATGGCCGTGCATCATGTGTCGTTGGAACACATACACATGTTCAAACAGCAGATAACCGCGTCTTGCCAAAAGGAACTGCTTATATTTCGGATGTTGGCATGACTGGTCCTTATGACGGCATTTTAGGTGTTGATCGGGAAACGATTATTAAACGATTTAAAACGAGCCTTCCTGTCCGTTTTGAAATTGCAGAAGGCCGCACGACATTAAGTGCAGTGATCGTAGAAATTGACGAACCGTCGAAAAAAGCTGTCAAAATTGATCGAATTTTGATAAATGATGACCATATTTTCTTTGAATAAATATTCACATATTTATTTCAGAAAAATATTAATCAGAAAGAAGGAATATGCGCCCTCTATCGTGAATATAGTAAAAATGGTAGGTAGCCTGCTATTTTTGAAAAACATTTTGGGGATGGATTTTCAAAAAAATAGCAACATCTAACAAAGATTGTTCTAATGAACACTCACTTATCCATTGTAAATTTAAGGGGGAGCAAAAATGGAAATTTTAAAAGTTTCAGCAAAGTCAAATCCAAATTCAGTAGCAGGAGCATTAGCCGGCGTTTTACGTGAACGCGGTGCAGCGGAAATACAGGCTATCGGCGCTGGAGCACTGAATCAGGCGGTCAAGGCTGTCGCCATTGCAAGGGGATTTGTTGCGCCTAGCGGAGTGGATTTGATATGCATTCCAGCCTTTACTGACATTCTTATCGATGGAGAAGAAAGAACAGCAATCAAACTGATTGTTGAACCACGATAATTCTAATTTTATTATTTTCAACCTGCTTACATCATGTAAGCAGGTTGTTTTTGTTTACCGCTATACATTTCTCATATAACATATTTCTTTCACAAAATAGATAGAAAATGACATATTAGAGCTTGCATTTTTTCACCATGATGATAAATTAAGATTAAGTTGAAAATACTTCATCAAAAATAAATATTTAAGTAGGTGAAATAATGGTTGAAGCTTTTTTAAAAAGAGGAAAGCTTGTTTTTATTTTATTTTTTATCGTTCTCATTGCTGGAGGTTATTTGTTTACACAGCTTCCTAAACGAGAACTGCCAGAGTTTCAAGCGAATATTGTAACCATTTCGACTGTTTTCCCTGGTGCAGATGCAAAACAGGTAGAAAGTGATGTCACCAATAAGCTTGAGTCGGCCATTTCTGATATCAATGGTGTAGAGAAGACAAGCTCTGTTTCTGCTATTGGTTTCTCAAATATTGTGCTTGAAATTGATGATCAAGCCGATTTTCAAAAGGTGGCAAGTCAAATCAAGAGTGAAACCACAAATGCCGCCTCTTCTTTTCCAGATGGTGTGATGGAGCCAGATGTAAAGGATGAGTTTGGCAACGTGCCAGTTGGTTCTTATATGATTGTATCAAGTAATTCATCTGATTTAGCAAAAAGTCAGGAATCGCTGCGTGCGTTAAAAGAAAAAGTGGAGGACATCAAAGGTGTTGATGGAGTCGTCATCAAAGGGTTCAATGACAAACAAGCCATATTGAACTTGGATTCAAGTAAACTGGAGGATAACGGGTTAAACGTGACCGATGTCACAAATGCCATCAATCAAGAATTTGATACATCCCCTCTAGGTGACGTCCAGGCAGATGGAGAAAAGGTCAAGCTGTCCATTGATGCCTATGATCGTTTAGATCAAATCAAAAAGATTGAGATCTTCTCAAAAACGAGCCGAGAGCCTGTTACACTCGGTCAGCTTGGTCGTTTAAAAGAAGTAGAAAAAGAGAAAAGTGATATCGTTTCATATAACGGAAAGCCAGCCTATTCATTTACAGTCAATATCAAGCCAGGACTGGATATTCCTAAAATGTATGACAAAGTCAGTGCGGTCATTGAAAAAGAGAAAGAGCTGCCAAATGGTGTGGATTGGATAGACTACTATTCACAAAAAAGTGAAGTAGATGCTATTTTTAACGATTTAATCAAAGAAGCGATCGTGGCCGTCATCGCCGTCATTGTCGTCACCACACTTGGTCTAACCATTGGTGGTGCGTTTATCGTTTCACTTGCGATTCCGCTATCCATAACGATCGGAACCATCCCGCTGCCGTTTTTACAAGTGGACCTTAATCAAATTTCAATTATTGGCTTTATCATTGCGCTAGGGATACTTGTAGATGACGCCATTGTCGTCAACGATAATATTTTGAGGCAGATGAAAAAATACGAAAGTCCGCTTAAAGGAACAATTGCAGGTGTAAAAGAAGTGGCTGGATCCATTTTGACGTCAACACTGGCTGTTGTCTTTGCCTTCTTGCCGCTTGTTTTCCTTTCTGGTGCGAACGGTTCATTTATTCGAGCGTTACCGTCTGTTCTAGTCACAACTGTACTTGCGTCAATGGTCATTTCATTGACACTTGTGCCAGTGTATCAATATACAGCAAACCGAAAAAGAAAGAACAAGAAGATTCAAAAAGAACCGGGTTTTTTAGGCAAACCATTAAAAAGATTAGCTGATTTTTATGCAGATCGAGTACTGACAAACATCGTGAAGCGACCACTTCTCATTGGATTAAGTGGTTTGCTCGTTGCCACACTTGCCTTTTTGCTTATTTTCGCCACACCATTTGAGTTTTTCCCTGCGGCGAATAAGAAAGAGGTTGTTGTCACTGTGACACTTCCGAGTGAAACAACCTTAGATAAAACAAATGACACATTAGAGAAAATAGAACAAGAGATCAAACAGCAAAAAGGCATTGAAGAGACGGCCATTTTTGCAGGCGGCGGTGTGCCGAACTTGTTTAATGAAAGTATCTCAAACGCAAGTGATCATACTGGTCAGATTGTTGTCAGAGTTGACAATAATCAGATGACAAGCAAAGCATTGATCGATCGTATGACAGAGCCATTGCGAAAGAAATTTAAAGATGCTGATATCTTTATGAAAACCATTGTTCAAGGTCCGCCAACTGGAGCGCCTGTGACCGTCACTGTTGCAGGAGAACAATTTTCAAAACTCGTTGATGTGAAAGAGAAGCTCACAAAAGAAATGAAAGAAAGCGGAGCGAGCCTGATCACAGACGATGTCAATCAACCGGTGAAAACCATTTCATTTGAATTGAATCGTGACCGAATGGCAGAGGATGGGCTCACTGCTCAGTTTGTCAGCAGACAGCTTGGCCTTGTTACAGAAGGAATTCCATTAGGCACCTTTAAACAAGGAACAGATGACATCGACCTCGTAGTGAAACAAGACATGAGCACACATCAAAACGGACTGAAGCTAAAAGACATCAAGGTGCCTGTGAGTCCAAATGAGGGTGGCATGCCTCAACTTGAGCCGCTTAGCCGATACGTAAAGGAAAAAGAAACAGAGCAGTATGAAAGCATTCCGCATGAAAACGGGATGCCGACTATCACGTTAAAGGCATATCCTGGCACATCAGATACGTTTAAAGACGATATGACAGAAGTCATAAATGAAGTTGGGAAAAGCGATGCAGCGAAGAATTTGACCATTTCTCAGGGCGGAGAAAATGAAGATCAAACCCAATTCTTTATTGAAATTAGTCTCTTATTTGGGGTAGTCCTGCTGCTCATTTATGTGACCATCGCTTTCCAGTTCAATTCACTCATGCTGCCGCTTTTAGTTCTTGGAACGGTTTACTTAGCGATATCCGGAGCCATTATTGGACTATTTGTCACTCAAACGCCGTTTAGCTTTATGGCCACAATGGGGATTGTCTCATTGGCAGGTATTGTTGTCCGAAATGCGGTCGTTTTGTTTGAATTTATTGAACAGCGGCGCAAGCAAGGTCTCGATCAACAGGCAGCTGTGATTGAAGCGGGGAGAGCAAGGATTAGACCTATTTTGCTGACAGCATTTACAGCACTTGTCGCTCTTATGCCTGTTGCTTTAAGTAATGATCCGCTCTTTAAGCCGCTAGCGATCTGCATCGTATCAGGTGTCTTTTTCTCAACGATTCTGACACTACTGATTGTGCCGGCTTTATATGTAGCCGTTTCAAAAAAACGCTGACAACTTAAAAGCAAATCTCCGAATAAAAGGAGATTTGCTTTTTTTTTTTAGAAAAATATCTAAAAAAATATGTGGAGTGTTCATTTGTCTTCTCCTGAAAGACAGCGGTATTTACGTCTAAAATAAGACATGATAAGATCGGATTGGGAGAAGTTTTTTAACAAAGGGGTTGTACGTCATGTGTGGAACGATGAAAGCGATTGTTAAAAAAGAAAGCGCTTACGGAGCGGCGATGATGGAAATGCCGATTCCAGAAATAAGGAATCATGAAGTGCTTATCCAAGTAAAGGCTACATCGATATGCGGAACGGATGTGCATATTTATAATTGGGATGATTGGGCGAAGGGGAGAGTCAAAGCACCGTACATTTTTGGTCATGAATTCACAGGGGAAGTTGTCAAAACGGGGAACCAAGTCTCACGAGCAAAAGTAGGGGACTTTGTATCGGCTGAGACGCATATTGTCTGTAATCAGTGTTATATGTGTTTAACGGGTCAGCAGCATTTGTGCAGCGAAACGAAAATTTTAGGGGTCGACATTGATGGCTGTTTTGCTGAATATGTCAAAGTACCAGAACAAAATGTGTGGCATAATCCAGCTCAAATGCCAGTGGAACTTGCATCTATTCAAGAACCGCTTGGAAATGCTGTTCATACAGTTCTGCATACACCTGTTTCAGGAAAGTCAGTGGCGGTTTTTGGCTGCGGGCCCATTGGTTTAATGGCGATTGCGGTTGCAAAAGCCTCCGGGGCTGTCCAAGTGTTCGCTGTTGATAAAAATGAATACAGACTGGATCTTGCCCGTAAAATGGGTGCAGATCATATCGTGGATATCGGAAAAGATGATCCTGTTGCCATGATCAAGCAGCTCACGCGGATGGAAGGGGCAGACGTGATGTGTGAGATGTCAGGACATCCCGTTGCGATTAATCAAGCACTCGAAGCTTGTGCAAATGGAGGGAAAGTGAATATACTAAGTTTGCCAGAGCGGCCGGTAACCATTGACATTACGAATCAAATTGTTTTTAGGGGATTAACCGTGCAAGGGATCACGGGGAGAAAAATGTTTGAGACGTGGCGTCAAGTATCTGAACTTTTAAGAACGAATACCATTGATGTAAAGCCGGTTGTCACCCATACGCTGCCATTTGAAGATTTTGAAAAGGGATTTGAACTCATGAGAAATGGTACGTGCGGGAAGGTTGTACTGATCATGCCATCATATCAAAGGGGGACGAAATGATGAAAGAATTTACGTATTTACAAGATGAATTAGACACAATGAAGCAGCAAGGCACCCATCAAACACTGAAAGAAATCGATTCCAAACAATCTTCCACGGTGACATTAAATGAACAATCCGTCATACAACTCTCTTCAAATAACTACTTAGGTCTCACCTCACATCCAAGGCTGATGAAAGCGGCAAAAGAGGCGATTGATGAATTCGGTGCTGGAACAGGATCTGTACGAACCATTGCTGGAACGATGACAATGCATGAACGGCTTGAAAAAAAGCTCGCTGCTTTCAAAAAGACAGAGGCAGCCCTTGTATTCCAATCAGGCTTTACGACCAACCAAGGGGTCTTATCCAGTATTCTCACAAAAGATGATATTGTCATTTCAGATGAGCTGAACCATGCATCAATCATCGATGGGATTCGCTTAACAAAAGCAGATAAAAAAGTATATGCTCATTCTAATATGGAAGAGCTTGAGAAAATATTAAAGAAATCGATGAATTACCGCGTCCGTCTTATCGTGACAGATGGTGTGTTCTCAATGGATGGAGATATTGCACCGCTTCCTGAGATTGTAAGACTTGCAGAAGCATATGATGCCTTTGTGATGGTAGACGATGCCCATGCGTCTGGAGTACTTGGTGAAAATGGCCGCGGAACAGTGAATCATTTTCAACTTGACGGCAGAGTGCATATTCAGGTTGGCACACTTAGTAAGGCAGTTGGTGTGTTAGGCGGTTACGTAGCTGGTTCTGCCGTTTTAATCGATTACTTAAAGCATAAAGCAAGACCGTTTTTATTCAGCACCTCACATCCGCCGGCTGTCACAAGAGCCTGTGAAGAAGCCATTGAAGTGCTGTTAGACGAACCGGAGCGCATTGAAACACTTTGGGAGAACGCGGCCTATTTTAAAGAAAAAGTCATCGGTCTTGGATTTGAGGTGGCACCAACAGAAACGCCTATTATTCCAATGATGATTGGAGACGAGGCACTCACTTTCCGGTTTTCAAAAGCATTAATCGAGCGCGGCGTTTTCGCTCAAGGCATTGCTTTTCCAACTGTAGCGAAAGGAAAAGCGAGAATTAGAGCCATCATCACAGCAGAGCACACAAAAGAAGAGCTTGACCGTGCACTGACAATCATCGAAGAAGAAGCAAAAAAACTGAATATACTTAATTGAGAGAGCTGAGGCTCTCTTTTCTTTTGCGCTAATCTTTCCATATTTCATCAAATCTACCGTTTGTTATGTATAATGTATGTAAAAAGATCTATTGAGGTAAGTGGTGAGGCAAATGTTATTTAATAAAGAAGATTTTCATGAACAATTTTTAGATTATAAAAAGAATACAAATACGGATAAAGATCACCCTTTTCACAACTTATTTAACAAAGAAATTCCAAACAAGCTTCGTCAAGAATTACAAAAACTTGGTATGAGAAATTTGGATAGAATTGATATTAAGGCATCTACAGGACATGGGAAAGTTGCAGAGTCTATTTGGATCGCATTCCTAGACAAACTTTTAACTTTGAACCATAAAACAAACAGAACAACAACACAAAAAGGATTATATATAGTCATTTTATTTGCTAATAACGGAAAGGACTTTTATTTATCCATTGGATTAGGTACTGAAAATTTATCTCTGGAAAAGATTAAAGGTGAAGCGGATATATGGCGAGAGCGACTAAGACCTCAATTGAAGCATAGTCCTAATTTAAATGGGTTTGAAACAGGTGACTTTTACCTAGGAGAGTCTGATAGACCAATAAAGTATGCAGCAGGTTCATTGGTATTTAAAAGGTATAACATCGATACACTAAATCAACAAGAATTTTTAAAAGATATATACACTTTGAATGAATTTTTTTATGATTTTATTTTCGAAGTATACTCTAATCCGGATATTGTGATGGACACAAAAGATAAAAAAAGCAAAAAACGAAAAAGAATCATTCATAGAGATGTTTATAAACAATTAAGAGAAGAAAGGTCAAAGCAAAACGAAGAGACAGGTAGAATAGCAGAGAAATTTGTTTATTATAAGGAAGTAGAGCAATTAAAAGCAATAGGACGGGACCAATTAGCGGAAGCTGTCGATTGGGTAGCTGAAACAGAAGATGGTCATGGATTTGATATCAAATCTTATTACCCCGATGGAAAAGAGAAGTATATAGAAGTCAAAGGATCTAAACTGACTCACCATGACTTTCCATTCTTCTTATCTGAACAAGAAAGAATCGTAGCAGAAGAAGAAAAAGAATCATATGTAATTACTTTAGTTGAGAGTGTCGGTACACAGCAGATGAAGATTGTTAAAGAAGTACAAAATCCTTTAGGAAAAGACGATCTCCATCTGAAGCCTACTCAATATTCATGCAAAATTCGTGTGGATTGAAAAGTGTGGACACATATGAATTTATTTTCAATTCACGACAAAATAGTCTATACTGTAGGGTGGAGCTTGGTTTGAAAGGAGTACAAATTCATGAATGAAGAGCAGAGAAAAGCGAGCGGACAAGTAAGTTCATCGGACAAAAAATCCGAGAAGGACTACAGCCAATATTTTGAAGCTGTGTACATTCCGCCTTCCTTAAAAGATGCAAAAAAACGGGGTAAAGAAGAAGTCGAATACAATCAATTTCAAATTGACGAGCGGTTTCAAGGATTAGGGAACGGCCGCAAGTTTTATATTCGCACATATGGCTGTCAAATGAATGAGCATGACACAGAAGTGATGGCTGGTATTTTTATGGCGCTTGGTTATGAACCAACAAATTCGACTGAAGATGCGAATGTCATCTTATTAAACACTTGTGCCATTCGTGAGAATGCAGAAAACAAAGTGTTTGGAGAGCTTGGTCATTTAAAAGCATTAAAGCGTGAAAAGCCAGATTTAATCTTAGGCGTCTGCGGATGCATGTCGCAAGAAGAATCTGTCGTTAACCGTATTTTAAAGAAACACCCATTTGTTGACTTGATTTTCGGTACCCACAACATTCACCGCCTGCCAGAGCTATTATCTGAATGCTACCTTTCAAAAGAAATGGTCATTGAGGTTTGGTCTAAAGAAGGCGATGTGATTGAAAATCTTCCGAGAGCCCGCCAAGGAAAAATTAAGGGCTGGGTGAATATCATGTACGGTTGTGATAAATTCTGTACATACTGTATCGTCCCTTACACGCGCGGGAAGGAAAGAAGCCGCCGTCCGGATGAAATTATTCAAGAGGTCAGACGCTTAGCAGCAGAAGGATATAAAGAAATTACCCTGCTTGGTCAAAACGTGAATGCGTATGGAAAAGATTTTGAAGACATGGAATATGGTCTTGGTCACCTAATGGATGAGCTGCGTAAAATCGATATTCCACGTATCCGTTTTACAACAAGCCACCCGCGTGACTTTGATGATCACTTAATTGAAGTGCTTGCCAAAGGCGGTAACCTTCTCGACCATATTCATTTGCCGGTTCAATCAGGAAGTTCTTCTGTGCTGAAACTCATGGCAAGAAAATACGACCGTGAACGTTACCTTGACCTAGTGCGCAAAATCAAAGAGGCAATGCCAAATGCTTCATTAACAACGGACATTATCGTTGGGTTCCCAAATGAAACAGATGAGCAGTTTGAAGAGACGCTTTCCCTCTATCGTGAGGTTGAGTTTGATGCGGCTTATACGTTCATTTACTCTCCAAGAGAAGGAACACCAGCAGCCAATATGAAAGACAACGTGCCAATGAGTGTAAAAAAAGAACGTCTGCAGCGCCTGAATGCACTCGTAAATGAAATTTCTGCGAAAAAAATGAAGGAATATGAAGGGCAGACTGTCGAAGTATTAGTAGAGGGTGAAAGTAAAAACAACCCTGAGATCCTAGCCGGATATACAAGTAAAAGCAAGCTTGTGAATTTTAAAGCACCAAAAGAAGCGATTGGCAACATCGTCAAAGTGAAAATCACACAAGCCAAAACTTGGTCTCTTGACGGAGAAATGGTTGGAGAAGCTATCGAGGTGAATTAAAATGACGCTTTATTCAAAGAAAGAGATTGTCGAGCGCGCAAGAGAGCTCGCGAAAATGATTTCTGAAACAGAAGAAGTTGATTTCTTCAAAAAAGCAGAAGCGCAAATCAATGAAAACACAAAAATTGCAGCGATCATTAATCAAATTAAGGCGCTTCAAAAGCAAGCTGTGAATTTAAAGCATTATGGCAAACATGAAGCCTTAAAACAAGTGGAAGAAAAAATTGATGCCCTGCAAGAAGAACTGGATGAGATCCCAGTGATTCAAGAATTCAAAGAATCACAAACAGAGGTTAATTCCCTGCTTCAGCTTGTAGCGCACACAATTTCTAATCAAGTAACGGATGAAATCATTCTTTCAACCGGCGGTGACCTCTTATTAGGAGAAACCGGTTCAAAAGTGAAAAACTCATCCCCAAGTTGCTCCATTAAATGAGAAAACCCCGCAGATGCGGGGTTTTTTGTTTTCTGATGTAAGAATTGCATACCTTCTTTCTCCTTCAGCTTCCATCAACCCCAATCTCTCACTCTCCAACTTTTCCAATTTTCAAGGCAAGTTTATGGGCGACCATGCATACACTGAAACAGAAATGAATTTAATTGAACATGAGACTCAAAATCGTGACACACTAGACGAATGCCCAGCATAAGATAAAACGATCAAGAACAAGGAGGCATGCCGGAATGTCTGAATACAGAGAAATTATTACAAAAGCGGTGGTTGCAAAAGGGAGGAAATTTACCCAAAGCACACACACCATTTCTCCATCGCAAAAACCAACCAGCATCCTAGGCGGTTGGATCATTAATCATAAGTATGATGCTGAAAAGGTCGGTAAAACAGTTGAGATTGAAGGTACATTTGATATTAACGTGTGGTATTCTTACGCAGACAACACGAAAACCGAAGTGGTCACAGAACGTGTAAAATATGTAGATATCATCAAACTGAGATATAAAGATAAAAACTTCCTTGATGATGAGCACGAAGTGATTGCGAAAGTCTTACAGCAGCCCAATTGCTTAGAAGTCACCATTTCTCCAAATGGCAATAAAATTGTCGTTCAAGCAGAGCGTGAATTCATTGCTGAAGTAGTAGGGGAAACCAAAATTGTTGTAGAAGTCAATTCAAGCTGGAAAGAAAAAGATGATCACGAATGGGAAGAAGAAGTGGATGAGGAATTAGAAGATATTCATCCAGAATTCCTCGCGGGTGATCCAGAAGAGTAATTGATGACTAGGGCGCATATCCCCCTAGTTTTTTTGTGCCTTGATCTAGGGAAAAAAGGTGAATTTTTATGCTATAATGAAAGATGGTATGAATTCGAAAGTAATATAGTGAGGGATTAGAAATATGGCAAGTTATACGCCCATGATACAGCAATATTTAAAGATCAAGGCAGATTACCAAGATGCCTTTTTATTTTTTCGCTTAGGCGATTTTTATGAAATGTTTTTTGATGATGCAAAAGAAGCAGCACAAGAATTAGAAATTACGTTAACAAGCAGGGATGGCGGCACGATTCCAATGTGTGGTGTTCCATATCATTCTGCGTCTGCATACATAGAACAACTGATAGAAAAAGGCTATAAAGTCGCCATTTGTGAGCAGGTGGAAGACCCTAAAACAGCAAAAGGTGTGGTCAAAAGAGAGGTCGTTCAACTGATTACACCAGGTACGGTCATGGACGGCAAAGGACTGAATGAAAACGAAAATAACTTTATCGCGTCTGTTTCCAGCTTTCAAAATGGCTACGGTCTTGCGCTTTCCGATTTATCAACAGGTGAAAACATGGCGGCTTTCATTGAACGGTTAGATGAAGTTGTGTCTGAAATTTATTCTGTCGGTGCAAAAGAGATTGTGGTATCAAAGCAGCTTGATGAAGAAACGGTGAAGACCCTGAAGGAACGCTGCCAAGCGACCATCTCATACGAAGATAGCGCTGAATTAATAGATGAAGCTGAACGACTCGTTGCTCACCTTGACGAACATCTGAAAATAGCATTTTTAACACTCTATGAATACTTAAGAAGAACGCAAAAAAGGAGTCTTGATCATCTTCAGCAAGTTCAAGTGTTTCAGCTTGAACAAACGATGAAAATTGATCTTTACTCAAAAAGAAACCTTGAATTAACAGAAACCATCCGTTCAAAAAGCAAGAAGGGTTCTTTGTTATGGCTCTTAGATGAAACAAAAACGGCAATGGGTGGAAGATTGCTGAAGCAATGGATCGATCGTCCGCTCATCCGCCTTTCACAAATCAAAGAACGCCAGGAAATGGTGCAAATTCTGATGGAACATTTCTTTGAGCGAGAGGATCTGCGAGAACGTTTAAAGCAAGTGTATGATCTTGAACGTCTAGCAGGCCGTGTGGCATTTGGAAATGTGAATGCCCGTGATCTTATTCAATTGAAAGAATCTCTCAAGCAAGTGCCGGCTATTAAAGAGCTTGTCCATTCTCTCCCAGAGGGTATGGCGAAATCTAGAGCAAATGACATTGACCCATGCGGTGATTTACTTGATTTATTAGAAGATGCTCTTTATGAGAATCCGCCGATGACGTTAAAAGAAGGCAATTTGATTAAAGACGGCTACAATGCAAAATTAGATGAATATCGTGATGCGAGCCGAAACGGGAAAGATTGGATCGCTCGTCTTGAACAGCAAGAAAGAGAATATACAGGCATTCGATCGTTGAAAGTCGGCTTTAATAAAGTGTTTGGCTACTATATCGAAGTGACCCGTGCAAATACGCATTTATTAGAAGAAGGCCGTTATGAAAGAAAACAAACCCTTGCCAATGCAGAGCGGTATATTACACCTGAATTGAAAGAAAAAGAAGCCCTTATTCTTGAGGCGGAATCAAATATTAGTGAATTGGAATATGAACTATTTTCTGCGCTTCGGGAACAAGTAAAAGCGTATATTCCTAGATTACAGTTGCTCGCAAAACAAATGAGTGAGCTTGATGCGCTGCAATGCTTTGCGACTGTGAGTGAAAAGCGGCGTTATGTCCGCCCTGAATTTTCACAAGATGAAGTGGAAGTCATTGATGGTCGTCATCCTGTTGTTGAAAAAGTGATGGATCATCAAGAGTATGTGCCGAATGACTGCCAAATGGGCAAAGGGAGACAAACCTTGCTCATTACTGGTCCGAATATGTCAGGGAAAAGCACATATATGAGACAAATGGCATTGATCTCGATTCTTGCGCAAATTGGCTGTTTTGTGCCAGCATCAAAGGCAACCCTTCCGATTTTTGATCAAATCTTTACACGTATTGGGGCGGCAGATGATTTGATTTCTGGTCAAAGTACTTTTATGGTAGAGATGCTCGAAGCAAAAAATGCGATGGTACATGCGACAAAGAATAGCTTGATTTTATTTGATGAAATTGGACGCGGGACAAGCACTTATGATGGAATGGCTCTTGCACAGGCAATCATTGAATTTGTGCATGATCATATTGGTGCCAAAACCCTTTTCTCCACTCATTATCATGAACTGACGGTACTTGAATCCCAATTAAGCGAACTGAAAAATGTCCACGTACGAGCTGAAGAACATGAAGGGACAGTTGTTTTCTTACATCAAATCAAAGAAGGAGCAGCGGATAAAAGCTACGGCATCCATGTAGCGCAGCTTGCTGAACTGCCTGATGCGATCATTGATCGAGCTCAGACCATCTTAACGGAGCTTGAGAGCGGATCACATGAAGTGATTCCGCGCGTCTCTAAAGCCCCGAAAAAAGAAATGGCTGAGGAAAAACAGCAGCTTTCTTTCTTTGAAGTGGAAGAAAAACCGCAAACAAAACCTGTGCTGAAAAACAAAGATCAAGCAGTGATCGAAGAATTGAAGTCATTTAATTTAATGGATATGACACCGCTTGAAGCGATGACAAAGCTATATGAATTGCAAAAGAAATTATAATGTAAGGTGAGGTGAGCAAGAAATGGCAAAGATTATTCAGTTATCCGATGACCTATCAAATAAAATTGCAGCTGGTGAAGTGGTCGAACGCCCGGCTTCTGTTGTGAAGGAGCTCGTGGAAAATGCGATCGATGCTAGTAGTACTGTCATTGAAATCGATGTAGAAGAAGCAGGACTTTCTTCTATTAGAATTATTGATAATGGGGTGGGAATCGATGCTGAAGATTGTAAGCTCGCCTTTCAGCGTCATGCGACGAGTAAAATCAAAGATGAAAATGATCTGTTTCGTGTCAGGACGCTCGGTTTCAGGGGGGAGGCGCTGCCAAGTATTGCCTCCGTCTCTCACTTAGAAATGAAGACAAGTACCGGTGAAGGTGCTGGAACACACTTAGCTCTCCAAGGTGGGAAGATCATTTCGGAGAAAAAAACCTCTGGCCGTCGCGGCACCGAAATTGTGGTCACCAATTTATTTTATAATACGCCAGCCCGTCTAAAATACATGAAAACTGTTCATACGGAGCTTGGCAACATCTCTGATGTTGTGAACCGAATTGCACTTGCTCATCCAGAAGTGTCGATTCGTTTGCGACATCAAGGAAAAGTGCTGCTTCAAACAAATGGAAACGGAGATGTGCGGCATGTGCTTGCGGCCATTTATGGAACGGCAGTGGCCAAAAAAATGCTGCCACTACATGTACAATCACTTGATTTTGAAGTAAAAGGCTATATTTCCTTACCAGAAGTGACAAGGGCATCACGTAATTATATGTCTTCTGTTGTCAACGGTAGATACGTCAAGCATTTCCCACTGGTGAAAGCCATTCATGAAGGATACCATACACTGCTCCCGATCGGACGCCATCCGATTACATTTATTGAGATGAAGATGGACCCAATTTTAGTCGATGTGAACGTACATCCTTCTAAACTTGAAGTCAGACTTAGTAAAGAGCAAGAACTTCATGAGTTGATCAAACAAGGGATTAAGGACGTCTTTCAAAAGCAACAGCTCATTCCAAGTGCTTCAGTGCCAAAAAAAGCACCAATGCCAGCAGTGAAAAATGAGCAGCAGTCCTTATCTTTTGATTCTAAACAAACAATGAATAGCCGAATGGAAACACCTGTTTCCTATGAGCCGGACTCGCTCGAATCGGCTGTATACGAGACCAGTCAGAACGACACATACGGGGTGCGTGAACCGGAAAGTACGGAAGCGACTTTACCAGCATCGTCTGAAGAAACGTTTGATCATGTATATGTAGAGGAATCTGCAGCTTCGCATGAACAACATGACGAAGTGATACTGGAAGACAGTGCAGCCCAGCATCAGGCTGAAAGTGAACGTGTCCCTGTGATGTATCCGATTGGACAAATGCACGGAACGTATATTTTGGCTCAAAATGAACGCGGTCTTTATATCATCGATCAGCACGCTGCCCAAGAGCGAATCAAGTATGAGTACTTTCGTGAAAAGGTAGGAGACATTGAACAGGAAGTGCAAGAAATGCTTGTTCCATTAACTTTTCACTACTCAAAAAACGATATGTTGATTATTGAAGAGCATATCGATATTTTAGCAAAAGTGGGGGTCTTCTTAGAGCCATTCGGATCAGGCAGCTATATCGTTCGATCGCATCCGCAGTGGTTTCCTAAAGGAGAAGAGGCTGAACTCATCGAAGAAATCATTCAGCAAGTACTTGATGAAAAGCGTGTGGATATCAAGAAACTGAGAGAAGAAGCGGCGATCATGATGAGCTGTAAAGGCTCGATTAAAGCAAATCGTCATTTGCGTCACGATGAAATCAAAGCCTTATTAGATGAACTCCGGCAAACACAAGACCCATTTACATGTCCGCATGGCCGGCCGATTATGATTCATCATTCCACATATGAAATGGAGAAGATGTTTAAGCGTGTGATGTAGCTGGGTTTGAGATGGTGGGTGAATCGGTTTGCCCACCAATTAATGTTTCAATCCGATAGTTTGGTTCGTGTTGTTGTGATGTGAAGATAAACATCCGCTGTCATGTTGTAAGGATAACCCCTTTCCTCAAATGGATAGGGGTTTTTGTTATTTGGTTATACGATTAGGTGAAGCGTGATATGATTGTAAAAAGGAGGGAATATGATGACATTTAAAAAAGCGTTCAATATAGGTTACTTTCTTTTGCTTTTATCTTTTGTTGTCGTATATTTTTTGCTTCCAGTCGATCAACTATTTACCGCAATGATGATCCTAACCTTACTATTTGGCGTATATCAATTTGTGATTTTTAAAAAACTAAAAGAGCAAAAATAACAATAAAAAACGCCATATATGGGTTTGCCAACTAAATGATGACAGACCATCATGAGATATGGTGTAACAATTATATAAAATCCAGTAAGCACAGCGGCAAGACATGTGATAAATAAGAAAAAGCGCTCTAAGAGCGCTTTTTTGTTTAGCATCCGCAAGGATTTGGCGGTGTGACGACAACTGGTCGTTTATTAATATCAATCGTATCCTCTGCATAAAATGTGGAACCGATGCTGATCGCACGATTTTCTGCGCGGAACGTATATGTACCTGCAGCAGGAAGTACTTTATGAGAAAGTTGTAATGTATATTGGGAACTTCCGAATAAATCGAAACGAGCTGGAATGCGGACAGTTTTTCCATTGTTCAAAATGTAACTGTCTTTTAAAGCTTTTCCATTGATAATATCCTTTGTTGTGGCTTGAAAACCTGCTGGTAAAGTAAATTCAACTGCACCAATACTTAGAACAGAATTTGGACGGTAAGTCAGGTCAATGTCAGAAAAAGACCATTCTTGTTTACTTGCTCCTGTGATTTTTGCATAAAGGGCAGCTGGCCTTGCATTCGTTGAAGCTTTGCTTTCCTCTGTTTTAGCCCCTTCAGCTGATGCGGCTAGCGGTACTGAGAGTGCCATGACCAATGTCAGCATCCCCATCATAATGATTGTCCATGTTTTCTTCATTTCTTCCTTCCCCCTTGGTTGATTATAGGTAAATAATAGATGATTACATCCATTATTTACCTATAAGGTTACCATATTCCTATATGTCATTAAATGGTATTTTATACCCTTATTTTTCTTGTTTTTTAGTAATAACGGGGTAGGAATGCATTTGGTTGGTTCATTCCGTAAGCATTTCCTGTCATATGATGATTTGCCGGCATCATCATTTGCATATCATGATAGCCGTATGGCTGGTGGGGAGCCATACCATAACCGCCGTAGTGACCGAAGTGATGGTGATCGTTCATCTGTACATTTGAATAGGGATCATACTGCTTCGTAAAAGGAGAATAGGCTGAATGATGATGCGGGTGGTGTCCGCTATAAGCATCTTTTTTACCGGTATGATAATGATTTGGCATATTCATATGGTCATGCATGTTTGGTGCGATCATATGCTCATGATTGGCTGTATACACATTTTCAAACGTGTGATAGGGATTTCCTTGATGGTAATGGTTGGTTTGGTTATTCATATTATTCATTTTGTATCTCATCCTTTTTTTCAGGTTGCCATATCTTATGAGCTGCACCTGTTTCATGAGCCTATCCATATGAAAGAAAAGAACGACATGTAACAAAAAAACCGGCTTTTCAGCCGGGAAAACAAAAAGCAGGTGTAGCGTCAAACACTAAAATGAGAAGCTATGTCTTTTTCTGCGACGCTTCTTACATCTGCTGCAGACACTTTTAGGAAAATAATGGGGATCGTAACTTCTTGAAGTATCCCAAAAATCGCTCTCAAACCAATCATCTTTTTTATGATAAAACTTCTTTTTTTCACACGGATCCATATGGTGATGATCGTCATGCTTTTTATAGCATTTTGAGTGGGAATGTTTGCTCTTGCATTTGCACATTGTCATCCCTCCTAAATGTGACTCAATGCTAGTATATGCAAGAAAGGTGTACGAGGACTGGATGGTGGCGCTCCTTTTGTAAAAAAAGGCTAATTCTTTAAAAACTCAAATAAAAAGAATTGACTAGTGCTAAATTAACATGATAAAATATAAATTTTTATCCTCTGCTGAAATGTGTTATAATGATATTGTGAATACTTTCGGAGGTGGCGGATTTGTTTCAAATAGGTGATAAAATTGTTTATCCAATGCATGGAGCCGGTGTGATTGAAGGAATGGAAGAAAAAGAGATTTTAGGTAAGACGCAGGAATATTTTCTGATTCAAATGCCGAATATGCAGATGATGGTCCCAAAAGGCAGAATCAATCAACTAGGTATACGTCCGGTAGCTGATCAAGCTACGCTGAAAGTTGTGATGAACAATTTTGCAGAAGAAACAAACGACGACACGCTTACTTGGAAGCAAAGATATGATGAAAATCTGAAAAAGCTAAAAACAGGTTCGATTGAAGATGGCGCAGACGTTGTCAAAGATCTGATGAGACGTAATCAGAAAAAAGCCTTAAATTCTAGTGAAAAGAAGATGCTTGAAGATGCACGGGGCATGTTAGTGAGCGAAATTTCACTTGCACAAGGCATGTCGCAAGATGAAGTGCTGACAGCATTAGAGAATGAATTAAGAGTTTAATGCTGGATATACAGAGACTGGCTGTAAACAGAAGGAGATATTCCTTTTGTTTACAGCTTTTTTATTTGAAAAAAAGATGAAAATTCCCAATTTTGTAGGTGTTTTTGACTAAAACTAAAATGAGGTCATAGGATTTAGTTTTTACTTGGACAAGAACCGTTTTAAAGAAGCCGAAAATACCTAGGGCAACATAAAAAAACAGGTAAGTTCTCCTGATTCATGAAAAGGAGCCGGACATTCTTTGAATTCTTTTAGCGATTGATAGTAAAATAATGCGATAAGATGACATCGAAGAGAATGAAAAGGAGCGGTGAAATGAAAAGACTACTCATAAGTGGATTCATCTTTCTCATCCTGTGTGCTCTTTTAATGGTGAAATGCAGCCATTCTATCCAAGAAAATAAAGAGCAAAAACAACATTATGAAGAAGTAGAAAAGTATAAGAAAGAGCGAAAAAAAGGGGATCAATATGAAAGTTTTAAACAGCTTATACGGCATGAAAGAGACGGCTATGAGATAGAGTTTCATGAAAAAGGAGGAAGTGACTTACTTGTCTTTTCTCCTCACGGCGGTGAAATTGAGCCAGGAACAAGTGAAATTGTAGAAGCATTTGAAAAGAAGTACTCTACGTATTTATTTGAAGGGACAAAACAAGACAACAATCGTGATTTGCATATCACTAGTACAAAATTCGATGAACCGATTTTGGTTCAAATGATTAAAACATATCCCTTTTCTATATCTATCCACGGCTATAAAAGTGATAGAAGACATACACTTGTGGGCGGGACAAACGAAAAAATGCAAGATGCGGTTGTGCGAGAACTAAAAGACCGGGGCTTCTCCGCAGAGCTCGTGCAAAAAGGCCAGCGCCTCTCTGGAACGGATCCAAACAACATTAATAATCAAAATGCAAGTGGCGAAAGTGTCCAATTAGAAATTAGTACGGCGCAGAGAAAAGCCTTTTTTGACAACTTTGATACGAGAAAAGGAAAGAAAAAAGCATTTAGTCGCTATGTCAGTGGTTTAAAAGAAGTGCTTAGAGAATTCGACCCTTCTTCGTAGAAAAAAGGTTTTGATGGGCAAAAGTACTCTCTTTAAACTTGGTAAAAAAGATAGAAATGTGCAAAATCAACATAAAATATGAAATAAATGACAATTTGCCTTAAAATCATAAATTATGTAAAATAATAGTTATCAGTTTGATATGATAGAATGGGGCTGAAGTGGATGGCACATAAAATACCATCTTCCGAAGTAGGTGTAAAAATCAATCAATGGTACACACATATTTGCAAATTTGAAGTTGATCAGGCAAACGATATGAAGCGCCTTGTTGAAGAAGACATTCATGAGATGGAAGAAGATCAAGATTTATTACTCTATTATTCTCTCATGGATTTTCGCCATCAAATGATGCTTCAGCACTTAACGCCAGTCCATGCAGGGAATGAATCGCTTCAAGCGGTTGCATTTCCAAAAGATATTGAAGAGGCAGAAGATGAGATGACGGGTTTATTGGGTTATTACTTTCATTTTTTTCATGGAATGTATGCATTTACCCAGCACCGGTATATCGAAGCCATTTCCTATTATAAGCATGCGGAACATCAGCTGATCTTAGTGACAGATGAGATCGAAAAAGCGGAATTTTATTATAAAATTGCTGAAGTATACTATCATATGAAACAAACCTATTTTTCTATGCATTATGCGAAAAAAGCGAGAGACATCTATAAGAAACATCAGCTTTATGGAAAAAGAAGCATTCAATGCGATTTTGTGATGGCAGGTAATTGGATTGATGTAAGTCAGCATCAAAAAGCGCTCCCGTATTTAGAAAAAGCTTTAAAAGTGTGTGAAGCAATGGAAAGAAAAGAATGCACATCTTATTTTAAGGCGATGGCCCTCAATAACTTAGGAACTTGTCATTATAGTATGGGAACCTATCATACAGCGACTGTCTTCTTTGAACAAGCCATTTCACTTTATCAAAAAGATCAAGCTGCAACGATGATCAAATCATTGTTTTCACTGGCTCTTACTTGTTTTAAACTCGAAGATATGGAGCGAGCGAGTGAGGCTATAAAGGAAGGCATGAATCAGGCCTCTATATTGGGAGATGAAATTTATCAATTGAAATTCCAATTTTTACAGGCACTCTATATAGAAACAGACAGCTCTGAACAATTGAGATCAGCCCTTTTGGGACTACGAAACAAAAAAATGTTTGCTGATTTAGAGGAATTGGCACTTGATGCGGCTAATTATTATAAGGAACGCGACATGTACAAGGAATCTTCCACTTTTTTTGAAATTGTGATCGAAGCGCGTACGCACATTCAAAAAGGAGATGAGATGTATGAGAACGAAGCATAACATGTCAGCTGCTCAAGTAGAAGAAAGACTTCACACATAAAAACAGACAAAACAACACCCTTTACGAAAAACGTAAAGGGCTTTTTTATTTATTCTTGGATGGCTTTTTCTGCGTCGATGGCACCTGCTCCGTAAATCATTGGGTCCTCTCCAGACCACTTGCTTGTATTTTCTTTTAATAAGGCTTTGACTTCATCAGGTGTTAAATCTGGTGAATGCTCTAATAATAGTGCGCAGATACCGGCACAAATGGGTGTCGCCATCGAAGTGCCAGATAACGTCGTATAATCATCATCGACTCTACTTGATTTATCTAGTTTATCTAGGAATGATCTTGGTGATCTAAGAGAGACGATATTGACTCCTGGTGCGAGGAGGTCGGGCTTTGTTTCACCGTAGACCGTTGGACCTCTACTCGAAAATGGTGCCACGACATCGTCACTTGATTCTGGCGTATTTCGATCATCATAGGCTCCGACTGTAATGACTTTTTGACTCACGGCAGGGCTTGCGATTGTTTGACTGTTAGGACCGGAGTTCCCAGCAGCAACGCATACGACAATCCCTTGATCCCAAGCCGCATTGACAGCGCGCACCATCGGATCGTCTTGTTCGTCATCATAACGCTGCGCATCGCCGCCAAGTGACATACTGATAATGTGAATTGGGTCGTCAGGATGGTCTTCGTTGAACTGTATGCACCATTCAACACCTTCTATAATAGTAGAAAGTGATCCAGCGCCTTGTTTATTTAACACTTTTACCCCAATGATATTGGCTTTTGGAGCGGGTCCTTTGTATAAGCCGTCTGAGGCAGCTCCGTCTCCAGCCACATCCCCAGCGCAATGCGTTCCATGACCGTTATCATCATAAGGTTTCGTTTTTTGTTTGACTAAATCTACAAAGTCGCGAATTCTTCCATCTAAGTCCTCATGTGGGTATACGCCTGTGTCAACGACCGCAACCGTAATGCCTTCACCGGTTAAGGTTGTGCCATTTCGAACGACTTCATCCGCATGACTTGATTGAGTCGCCACATCCAGCAGTGCATGTACCTGTCTGTCTAAATATATTTTGCGAATATGCTCCCCATTTGCTAAGAGTTCCTCTAAAGCCGCAGGGGTAAGATCAGCTGCGCAGCAGTTAATATGTGAAAAATGTTTTTTGATGTTTGTTTTTCTGCTTTTTTTCATTAGCTGCTTTGTGCTTTGAATACCTGCTTCGACTGCATCTTCTTTAAATTCAATGATGACCCGAAGCTTCTTGCTCTTCTTTAACCTTCCTTCAAAAAAACGATGAAGAAAACAAGGCGTCCACTTAAAAGGCTTATAGAGGTGAAGGACGGTCTCTCTTAAAGGCTGATCCAATTTACTAGCATGTGTTCTGACCATTTGTACCATGGAAAATCCAAACATGTGATGCCCTCCATTCTAGCTATCCATTCTCGTACACTCTTACGTTATGAACATGACAGCATCTTTGTTCGGATTCTTGTCCCTTCTTTTGTTCATATTGGCGGCTGACTCATTCCCTTTAAAAAGAAAAGCGCTTACATTTTGTAAAATAATAGAAAAAGGTGGAAATCATATCGAAACTGCCGATGATAGGTGGGAGAGTTCTTCTTAGAGAACCAGTAAAACAGAGGATTTTGCAGAAAAAAGGGGGTTCTAGACAGGGTCAATGCTCATACAAATGTGATTCATTCCAGATGAAAAAAATCAAATTCTCATAAAAAAAAGACGAATTAAAGAAAACAGACTGGGTAGGACTAGGTCATTTTAAACATAACTTCATTTGTTTGTCATACTATTCTAACTCTGTTTTCAATCAGGAGAGGCGTTTCTGTGTATATAAATGCAATTATCTTATTTTTGAGGAATCTCATGATCTAGAGTGTTATGATCAAATTTGAAGAGAAAATGTGGAAAAAATGAAAAGAAATGATGATTCAATATTAATCATAGAAACGGCTTAGAAATCTGTTAAAGGAGAACGGGAATGAAGAAGTTTTTTGCTTTGCTTCTCCTGCTTGTCATCGGATGGGGCGTCTATTATACCATGCAAGCACAGGAACATGATGAGCCAGTGTCATCAGGTGGAGAAGACGAAAGCGGTTCAAATGATATGTATCGCAATTTTAAAGAACTGGAAGAGAATGAATCAACAGATCATTATCAAATTACATCCAATCCAGTGCCTGGCAGCCGTCTTCTAGTGATGTCGCCTCATGGCGGGAGAATCGAAGGCGGCGTTAGTGAGATTGTCCATTTTTTTGATAACGATTTTTCTACGTACTTATTTGAAGGTTTTAGAGAAAATGCATCAGAACTTCATATTACAAGTACAAACTTCGATGAACCAATCGGAGTCGCACAGGCAAAAGCACATGATTATGTATTAGCTGTTCATGGATATAAAGGGGAGCCGGGAATTGACCACACCCTTGTTGGCGGAACAGACTATGACCGTGCTGAAAAAATTGTGAACTCATTAGAGCGCAACGGTTTTTCTGCTGAACTTGCAGTTGCACACGCAACCCTAAGCGGAACGAGCAATCATAATATTAATAATCTTACAAAAACAGGGCAAAGTGTACAGCTTGAGATTAGTAGAAGTCAACGGGAAGCGTTATTTGACAGTTTCGATTTTCGGTATCGATCGAGTACAAAAAACGAGACGTTCTACCGGTATGTCAGGGCGATTCGCACGGTGCTGGATGAAGAATATACGTAAGGATGGTGCACATCTTAAGACAGCAAGGTGAATTCTTGTTACACTATAAAAAGTGATAACAAAAGGAGAGACAGATATGGCGCGTCATCATTTTCATCTTCAGGCAAGCTGGCCTGGTCTGCGTAACGATGTGGGGACAATCGAATGTGCACAGTTAAAGACGGAGATTTCCATTCCAAAAGAAATGGATGGACCGGGTATCGGAACAAATCCAGATGAGATGCTCCTAGGTGCAGCAGCCACATGTTATATCATTACACTTGCAGCCATGATGGAGCGGAGTCAATTAGAGAAAGAGGATCTATCGATGAGCTCTGAGGCAGTTGTCGATGTGACAAACGGTGTGTTTACATATGAGAAAATCATTCACCGTCCTGTCATCATTCTCAAAGAGTCTGCTACAGCACAGGACATAGAACGAGCTCGTAAGCTGGCACATAAAGCGGAAAGCTCATGTATGATCTCTAGAGCTGTGCAAGGGAATGTCCATATTTCCTTAGAAGAAACCATCAAAGCTGGTGATTAAGATAAAAAAGTCATTTTCTCTTGATTAATGGAGAAAATGACTTTTTTTATGAGGTCCATTCGGTTTGATCGAAGGGTTCTTTCTTTTGTTTTTTGGATTGATTTAAGACAATGACGCCGCATATGACAAGTGCAAGACCAATGAATCCTTTCATATGAATGGTTTCGTTAAATAGCACGAGGCCCACTAGAGCAGTAAGTGCTGTACCGACCCCAGACCAAGTGGCATATGCAGATGATAGCTCAATTGTTTTGAGTGCCAAACTGAGAAAGGTAAAGGCGCATCCAAATCCGATCAGGACCCCCATACTCGGCAGCACCTGTGTAAAACCTTGCGAAAGCTTCAGCATCGTACTGCCAAACACCTCTGTCAAAATGGCTCCTGTTAAATAAAGCATTCCTTTCATATCACTTCACATCCTTTAAGACATATTTAATAGTACGACCCCTGAAACAAGCATTGCCATTCCAATAAGTGCTTGACGGTTCAAGGTTTCTTTGAAAAAGAGCACGCCAAAAAAAGCCGTGAGGACGGTACCTACCCCAGACCATGTGGCGTAAGACATGCTAAGTGGAATGATATTTAGGGTCAATGACAGCATGTAAAAAGCAAGTGTATAGCCAGCGACAACGACAGCGCTAGGTTTAAAGCGTGTGAAACCATTTGATAGTTTCAGCATCGCTGCCCCAATCGCTTCTGAAAAAATGGCGATAGCCAAAAAAAGATATCCGAGGATCATCATCATCCCTCCTCTAAAATGTGTAAAATCCGATGAAGTAAAAGGGTTTTTTCCTCTCGATTCAATGGTTCAAGCTGAAACATTTCTGAAAACCATATGCCATCACAGGCAAGACGGATCAATTGGCTAAGTGCAGGGTCATTGATTTCCTCGGCTGCTTTTTCTTTAAATTCCGCATAAAAATGACGCCAAGGATTTAATAACGCTTCATCAAATGACATGGTTGCCAGCATACTTGTACATAGCTGTGTGGTGTTTTGCCTATCAAGATCATTTAATGTGGCCAATATATAGGCACGTACATAAGGCGCCTTTTCGTTTTTGTATGTTTCCTGATACGTGTCAAGCTGCTGACGAAAAGAGGCAACCGCATGCTCATTCATTTGCTGGATCAGGTCTTCCTTGCTTGAAAAATGATACAGTAGCCCAGCTTTGGTCATATTTGCATGTTCTGCCACCTGCTGAAGGGTGAGCTGACTCAATCCTTCTTTTAGAATGGTGTGAGCTGCTGCCTCAAAAATTTGTTCTTTTTTCGTTTTAGACATAAAAAAAACACCTACTTTACTGAACGGTCGGTAAAGTAAATGTTAACCTATGAAAAACAAACGTGTCAATCGATTCATTTTATAAGAGGATGTTTTCACTAAATCGTCATATTTAATAATAAGGGTATGGTCCATATGGCGGGTATGGGGGTGGATAAGGATAACCATAGCCATATCCTGGAGCAAGAAGCGACCCAGCTAGAAGCCCACCAGCAAAACCACCTAAAAATGGCGGTCCAAAAAATCCAGGTCTCCCATAGCCAAAACCAGGGCGCCCAAACCCAAACCCAGGTCTTCCAAAACCAAAAGGTCTTCTCATCTCATCTTGAACAAACGGTGCGTCAAAATAATTCATAAAAAAAGACTCCTTTCACATAAAATCACTGTAACTGACATCAGTGTATTCGAGTGGCCCACTTGTGTTTGGGTGAATGCCTAAAATAAGGAGGAATGTAAAAAATGGGCCTGTATCCGTCTGATTGGGCTAAATGTCCACCTCATGCACATGCTTATAAAGCGCGAACGGATGTAACCGAAGAACATTATCATTTAATAGAAGGTATTTCTCAGCCTGTGAATGGAAGCAGTACCGATAGACATACTCATTATTATCGGGGGATCACGTCATTTGAAAGAGGGCATTTTCATAGATATTATGGCGTCACTGGACCTGCTATCCCAAGAGTGGACGGGACGCACTACCATGAAATTGAGGAAGTCACGTTTTCTGCCTATACCGATTCTGTCCCGATTCCATACGGGGGAGTCGTTTACAGTCCAGATGAAGAAAGGCCAACGCATAAGCACCGTTTAAAAGGAAAGACATATGAAGTGGTCGGGAATGAACCACTTGGCTGGTGACGAGGAGTATATAGGAGAGAAAGAGAAGTTATGCTATACTGTAGGCAGTTTGTAAAAGAGAGTGATGTTATGAAAAAACAACCAGTGATTGTATTAGTAGGTCCGACGGCTGTCGGAAAAACAAAGCTGAGCATTGATATAGCGAAAGCATTTAATGGAGAAATTATCAGCGGGGATTCCATGCAGATCTATAAAGGGATGGATATTGGCACAGCGAAAATCACCCCTGAAGAAATGAATGGCGTTCCGCACCATTTAATCGATATTAAACAACCGGATGAATCGTTTTCTACAGCTGAATTTCAGCAGCTTGTCCGCTTAAAAATCAAAGAGATTGCTGCGAGAGGAAAAACGCCCATGATTGTTGGTGGAACTGGGCTATATATTCAGTCTGTTTTATATGATTACACGTTTACTGATGAGAAAAGTGATCCTGCTTTTAGAGAAGAGATGACGCTGTTTAAGCAGCAGCATGGACCGATCAAGCTGTATGAAAAGCTAAAAGAAGCCGATCCTGACGCTGCAAAAGCGATTCATCCGAATAACGTCCGCCGCGTGATCAGGGCGCTTGAAATCATCCATACAACAGGTCAGAAAATGTCTGATATGCAAAACGGGCATCAAGAAGTTCCTCTGTATGACACTGCCTTCATTGGGCTGAAAATGGACCGAGAGCTTTTGTACGAGCGCATTCATCAAAGAATTGATATGATGTTAGATGAAGGCTTAATTGAAGAAGTGAGCGCACTTTATCAATCTGGTTTGAAAGATTGTCAGTCTGTTCAAGCGATTGGTTATAAAGAGTTGTATGCCTATTTTCAAGGCAACTGCTCACTTGATGAAGCCATCCAGCAATTAAAACAAAATTCCCGAAGATATGCGAAGCGTCAGTTTACGTGGTTCCGTAATAAAATGGATGTCACCTGGTTTGATATGACACCACCTTGCCACTTTTCGGACAAAAAAGAGGAAATTTTCGCATATATAGCAGGAAAGCTTGGACTTAAAGCGAAACTGTAGTTATCAGAATCAAGGAGGACGAAACATGAAACCGATTAATATTCAGGACCAATTTTTGAATCAGATCCGCAAAGACAATACATTTGTCACAGTATTTTTACTGAATGGCTTTCAGCTTCGCGGTCAAGTAAAGGGATTTGACAATTTCACGGTGCTGCTTGAGACAGAAGGGAAGCAGCAGCTTATTTATAAACATGCGATTTCAACATTTGCACCTCAAAAAAATGTAAATCTTGAATTAGAATAAACACCCGTTTTCACCAATAGCCCCATGCAGCTGCGAATAAACCGGCCGAAACCCGCTACGTTTTTTGTCAGTGCAGAGGGGCTATTTTGCATGCCATGAAACTTTTCTGTCCAAGTTGCGTATAAATCCTTATTGGACATTTAAAAGGGTGAGGGGATTTATATGGAAAATGCAGAGCTTGAATTAAGAAGGATTAGAGTGATCCTTCTTTTGATTGGAATCGTTGTCTTATTTGGATCATGCGCCATCTCGAACATCGAAACGAGACAAGAAAGTTGGCATAACCATTCTTGTGAGCATGATGGGAGCCGTGTTGATGGTCTTTTGCCATCATCTGTTGCGCTAAAAAATAATCACATTGCTGTTGTGAAAGATGATGAAGTACATGTATACCGGTTTGATGAAAAAGAAGGAGAGCTGACGCTCATTACGACAAAGTACATAGATGAATGGGATGAAGATGATGGTGATAGTGAAGACTTTGATGAAGAGTAAGCACGTAAATTTACAAATGAATGTGAAGTCGCTACACTATAAACATGCATCAGACATCTAGACAGAAAAGGATGAGTTCATGACACACAAAATTAAAATTAATCATTGGGAACAAACTTGTGAAGATGACTCCTGTTTCGAATATGGAACAAGCGTTTCTGTAAACGGGAAAGAGTTAGTAAGAGAAGCCTCGATCGTCTCTGCGCTTGAAGCGGTGCTGAAAGAATTAGGTGTTGAAGTGGAAATAACAGAAGTGTCAGAAGATTTACAGTGCGATGCCTACAAAAAATAAAACAAAAAGTCTAGTCTACTAAGCGATTTTTTTTCGTGTTATGATAGATTTCGGTTTCAGTTGAATAGGGAGTAGGGCAGTCTATTTTTAGAACCTGCTCTGCTCTATTTATTTGAACGTACGAGTTCGGCTATGAATGTTCGGCCGGGTTGGTTGATTTTTTTCGTTTCGAGCATCTATATATTGTGTTTTGAAAAAACATAGTATACTATATATAGTGAATAACGAAATGATCAACAATACTAAAAACTAGGTCGTGATGGAATTGATTCAAATCGTATTTGATTCAAAAACAGGAAATGTTCAACGCTTTTTGGACAAGACCCCTTTTACAGACAAACGAAAATTGACTGGAGAAGAGTTTTTGGATACGCCGTTTATTCTCGTCACCTTTACGACAGGATTTGGACAAGTCCCTGGTACCACTCAGTCATTTTTAGAGAAAAATGCGCACCTTTTACTAGGTGTAGCGGTGAGTGGGAACAAAGTGTGGGGAGATAACTTTGCCAAAAGCGCTGATACGATTTCTAAACAATATCAAGTTCCTATTTTGCACACCTTTGAACTAAGCGGAACAAAAAGGGATGTTGAATTGTTTACACAGGAGGTAGAAAGAATTGTCACAAAATCAGGTTCCAAAGTGGATACAATTAAATAACGAGATTATGATTCAAAAAGAAGGAAAGTTTCAGTTCGACAAGGACAAAGAAGCTGTACATAGTTATTTCGTAGATTATATTAATCAAAACACGGTCTTCTTTCATAATCTAGAAGAGAAGATTGATTACTTAATAGAAAACGACTACTATGAGGAAGAATTTTTAAGACAATACAGCATGTCAGATATTAAAGAAGTATTTGAAGCTGCATATGCCAAGAAATTTAGATTCCCATCATTTATGAGTGCGTTTAAGTTTTACAATGACTATGCACTGAAAACAAATGACAAAAAGAAAATCCTTGAACGCTATGAAGACCGCATTTCAGTTGTGGCTCTTTTCTTTGCGGGTGGAGACAAAAAGAAAGCACTTGAGTTTGTGGAACTGATGATCAACCAAGAGTATCAGCCAAGTACACCAACATTCTTAAACGCAGGCCGGAAAAGACGTGGTGAGCTGGTGAGCTGCTTCTTGCTTGAAGTGAATGACTCATTAAATGATATTTCAAGAGCCATTGATATTTCCATGCAGCTGTCTAAATTAGGCGGCGGCGTCAGCTTGAACCTTTCAAAGCTTCGTGCGAAAGGTGAAGCGATCAAAGATGTAGAAAATGCGACCAAAGGTGTCGTAGGCGTCATGAAACTTCTTGATAATGCATTCCGATATGCAGATCAAATGGGACAAAGACAAGGTTCAGGCAGTGCCTACCTGAATATTTTCCACAGAGATATTAACGATTTCTTAGATACGAAAAAAATCTCTGCGGATGAAGATGTTCGTGTGAAAACACTTTCGATCGGTGTCGTCATCCCAGATAAATTTATCGAGCTTGCTAGAGAAGATAAAACAGCTTACACATTCTATCCTCATACAGTTTATAAAGCTTATGGACAGCATCTTGATGAGATGGATATGGAAGAAATGTATGACGAGCTTGTAGAAAACCCGAAAGTCAAAAAAGAAAAAGTCAATCCGAGAAAACTTCTTGAAAAATTAGCTGTTCTGCGCTCAGAATCAGGCTATCCATATATCATGTTCCAAGATAATGTGAATAGAGAGCACGCACTGAACCATATTTCACGTGTGAAATTCTCAAACCTTTGCTCAGAAGTACTTCAAGCTTCAGAAGTCTCTTCTTACACGGACTATGATCAAGATGATGAGATCGGACTTGATATTTCTTGTAACCTTGGTTCTTTAAATATCATGAACGTGATGAAAAACAAATCCATTGAAAAAACAGTCAAGCTTGCAACGGACTCACTTACACTTGTGTCTGAAACAACAGATATCCGCAATGCACCAGCTGTTAGAAAAGCGAACAAAGCGATGAAGTCGATTGGACTTGGTGCGATGAACCTTCATGGGTATTTAGCTCAAAACCAAATCGCTTATGAAAGTGAAGAAGCAAGAGATTTCGCTAATACGTTCTTTATGATGGTGAACTATTACTCCATTAAGCGTTCAAGTGAGCTTGCAAAAGAAAAAGGGGAAACATTCCATCGTTATGAGGGCTCTGGTTATGCAACAGGTGAGTACTTCAATAAATACGTAGAAAATGATTTCACTCCAAAAACAGAAAAAGCGGCTGCGCTATTTGAAGGCATGCACATTCCAACAAAAGAAGATTGGGCAGCACTCAAAGACTTTGTAGCGGAAAATGGCATGTACCATAGCTATCGATTATGTATTGCGCCAACAGGTTCTATTTCGTATGTTCAATCGGCAACAGCTTCTGTAATGCCAATTATGGAACGTATCGAAGAAAGAACATACGGAAACAGCAAAACGTATTATCCAATGCCAGGACTTTCAGCACAAAACTGGTTCTTCTATAAAGAAGCATACGATATGGACATGTTTAAAGTAGTCGATATGATCGCAACCATTCAGCAGCACGTCGATCAAGGAATTAGCTTTACATTATTCCTAAAAGATACGATGACAACGCGTGACTTAAACCGCATCGATCTTTATGCACACCATAAAGGCATTAAGACACTTTATTATGCAAGAACGAAGGATACAGGGCAGGAAGGCTGTCTTTCTTGTGTTGTTTGATTAAAGGAGAGTTTAACGTGACAAAAATTTATGATGCAGCCAACTGGTCAAAACACGAAGACGATTTTACACAAATGTTTTACAACCAAAACGTCAAGCAATTCTGGCTTCCAGAAGAGATTTCCTTAAACGGGGATCTCTTAACATGGAAATATTTAGGCGAAGAAGAGCGAGATACGTACATGAAGGTACTGGCTGGACTGACGTTACTTGATACAGAACAAGGAAATACAGGAATGCCGATAGTGGCTGAACATGTGGACGGTCATCAGCGTAAAGCCGTGTTAAACTTTATGGCCATGATGGAAAATGCCGTGCATGCAAAATCATACTCAAATATCTTCATGACGCTTGCACCGACTGAAACGATTAGTGAAGTATTTGAATGGGTCAAGAAAAATAAATTCTTGCAAAAGAAAGCAGATATGATTGTAGGTCTGTACCGTTCCATTCAAAAGGATGACCCGATTTCCTTATTTAAAGCAATGGTTGCTTCAGTGTATTTAGAAAGCTTCCTATTCTATAGCGGCTTTTACTACCCGCTATATTTCTACGGTCAAGGAAAGCTCATGCAAAGTGGTGAAATCATTAACTTGATTTTGCGCGATGAAGCGATTCACGGTGTGTATGTTGGATTGTTAGCACAAGAAATTTACAACAAACAAACACCTGACGTGCAAAAAGAGCTTTATGATTTCTCTATCGATCTGCTTAATGAGCTTTATGAAAATGAACTTCATTACACTGAGGATATTTATGACCAAGTCAATTTATCGCATGATGTGAAAAAGTTCATTCGTTACAATGCCAATAAAGCGTTAATGAACCTTGGATTTGCCCCTTACTTTGAAGAAGAAGAGATCAACCCAATTGTATTGAACGGACTCAATACAAAAACAAAGTCACATGACTTCTTCTCAATGAAAGGGAACGGCTACAAA
The DNA here is from genome assembly GCF_050864245.1 of Bacillus sp. XT-4. Taxonomy (NCBI): domain Bacteria; kingdom Bacillati; phylum Bacillota; class Bacilli; order Caryophanales; family Bacillaceae; genus Bacillus; species Bacillus sp. XT-4. The sequence continues at coordinate 79,444 of NZ_JBPAFI010000002.1, read as the reverse complement.
AAAGCAACAGTTGAGCCGTTAAAAGATGATGATTTCTTCTTTGGAGATGAATCATAAGTAAAACGCAAAAGTCAAAACGCATCACTCGTTTTGGCTTTTTGCCATTTCTAACAATGTGTTACATACTGGAGGTTACCGAACATGGGAAAAATGGACGAAATCATTTTAGTTGCACCGCGCGCACGCTTGTTCCAAAACGAAACACTTGCGTTTAATGGTGTGAATAGTGAAGAGAAAACAATCAGCACCATAATGAAAGAAATCGAAGAGCACTTCGAACAGATGCGAAGAGGCGATGCAGAAGAAAATCCTGACTTCAAACAGCCGATACCTTATGTCGTGATTAAGCGTGAGGACGAAGTGTATGTATATGAAAGACTTCAAGGCGGGGGAGAGACTCGCTTACATCATAAGTTATCTCTTGGCTTTGGCGGTCATATGAATTTCATTGAAGGAAAAAAATTTGCTGAGATTCTAAAAGAAAATACCGATCGTGAACTGGACGAGGAACTTTCGATTCAAGAAGAAGACAAACTTGAGATGAAAACCCTTGGACTTATTAATGATGATGACAACAGTGTCGGCCGTGTGCACATCGGACTGTTATCAGCCCTTGAATTATCACCAGGTGCTCATGTAGAAGTAAAAGAAACAGATCAAATCTCAGGAAAATGGATGAAAGTAACAGATTTGAAAAAGCCTGAGTACTTCGATCGTCTTGAAACATGGTCTCAATTTGTCGTGAACATTTTAGCATAATTGGATAGACAACAAACCGGCTCTAAAGGTGACTTGAGCCGGTTTGTTTTTTAGATTATTGAAAAACGAATGCGTCGTGACCGGCCTGCTTTAATCGAGCGACGAGGTCATCTGCATTTTGCTTTGAACGGAAAGCACCAGCTTGGACTCGGTACATGCCGCTATCCAGTACGACCAGCGCTTCAAATCCTTTGGATCTGAGTGTAGCTGCTAGTTCATCCGCATTGGCTTTGACCTTGAAAGCCCCTGCTTGCACTTTATATAGGTTACTTGCTTTTTTTTTCAATTGAAGGGCTTTTTCTAATCCAGTGGCATGAGCACGAGCGATCCCTTGAAGGAAAGTAGCGTTACGGAGCTTATTTGCATCAGCTATCGTATCGATGAAACCGTTTTCAGTTAAAATGGCAGACATAGAAGTTTCCCGAAGAACGTGGAAGTTCGCTGTTTTCTTGCCACGGTCGGCAAAATCAACGGAGCGGACAATCTCATCATGAAGAGCATTGCGATACGTGGTGGTTGGTGCTGAAACGCCAGGATACACATAACTTTCAAAACCTGTGCCTCCGCCAGCATTAATATGAATAGACACGAAATAGTCAGCTCCCCAACTGTTTGCCGCATTCGTACGCTGGGATAACGTGACGGATTGGTCAATTGAACGACTTAAGCGGACGGAAACCCCATCATATTCACTAATCAACATATCTCTCAGAAAAAGCGCAATTTGCAGTGTGATATTTTTCTCCAAAAGTCCATTAGCAGCAGCTCCAGAATCTGTTCCTCCGTGGCCAGGATCAATAAAAATTTTCACCATCTATTCATCACCTCGTCTTTATTTTATGAGGAAATAGAAAAATTGCCTGTACAAAATGCGGAAATCATCGAGACTCTTTTCTGCACAATTTGTGATGAAAAAGCGCCATTTTTCTAAGAAAAAACAAATTGTTGGTTTGTCCGCCCGAAATGGATGAATACAATGGAAATAGCACATCATTTCCTGGGAAACCGCACAATCCCCTACAATAACCGGTATCTCGGGTCATTTTGACAGTAAACCGATGCTAGTGCGGGCGATTGTCACGATTACAGCTCCACCCGAATAGATTAAAGAGAGAAGAGCGAGAGGTGAATACGTTGGAGCGAGCTGTCACATATAAAAATAACGGCCAAATCAACATTATACTTAATGGACAGAAGCAAGTATTGGTTGATGCAGATTCAGAGGCAGAATACCTAGAGGCCTTGCAAAAAAATGAGGCCAAACACAGCATCTTACGAGAAATAGAACGAGAAATGAACAGCCTTGTCGGGATGGATGAAATGAAACGAAACATAAAAGAAATTTATGCTTGGATTTTTGTGAATCAAAAAAGACAAGAACAAGGATTAAAGGTAGGAAAGCAGGCGCTTCATATGATGTTTAAAGGAAATCCCGGCACAGGGAAAACAACGGTTGCACGGCTTGTCGGGAAGCTTTTCTTTGAAATGAATGTTCTTTCAAAGGGGCACTTAATTGAAGCGGAACGAGGAGATCTGGTTGGAGAGTACATTGGACATACAGCTCAAAAAACAAGAGATTTGATTAAAAAATCACTAGGCGGCATTTTGTTCATCGATGAAGCCTATTCTCTTGCCCGCGGAGGAGAGAAAGATTTTGGGAAAGAAGCCATTGATACCCTTGTAAAACATATGGAGGATAAGCAGCATGAATTCATCCTCATCTTAGCTGGATACTCCAAGGAAATGGATCATTTTCTTTCTCTAAATCCTGGTCTGCAATCGAGATTTCCGATCAATATCAACTTCCCTGATTATACAGTCGATCAGCTGATGGATATTGCAAAACGAATGATGGCCGATCGGGAATATGTCTTTACTCAAGAGGCAGAATGGAAACTGCGAGACTATTTAATGCACATCAAGAGCACAACGAGTCCTGCCAAATTCAGCAACGGCCGTTTTGTGCGAAACACCATTGAAAAAGCGATTCGAACTCAGGCGATGAGGCTGCTTCTTGTGGATCATTATGATAAAAAAGACTTACTTACGATTAAAAGCCATGATCTGCAAATGAAAGAGGATACGCCTTCTTGAAATGGCGTATCCTTTTTGTAAAGAGACAAGAAATTAAACCTTCCGAATGGTGGTATACGTGTGGTGTGTTTGGTATGATGGTACTACTGAAACTTAAGTACAGAAAGGAAACAACTGACGTTGAATGAACATGAAATGATAGAAAAAGCGATCCTTGTCGGCTGTCAACTGCCGCATATAACGGATGAACGCTTTCAATATTCTATGGAAGAATTAGCTTCCTTAACCAAAACAGCTGGCGGTGAAGCTGTCAGCATCATGACGCAAAAAAGAAATAGACAAGACAGCGCGACTTACATCGGGAAAGGGAAAGTGGAAGAGCTTGAAGTGCTTTGCGACGAGTTAGACTGTGACGTTATAATTTTTAACGACGAGCTTTCGCCTAGCCAGTTAAAAGCTTTGGCGACTGCCTTAGAT
>NZ_JBPAFI010000002.1:0-75580 GCF_050864245.1 Bacillus sp. XT-4 | reverse complement strand
CGAACGGTTCATAAGCTTTTAGAAGAATTAGAAGCTGATCGTATTCCGATGCTGACAGTCTATAACAAAAAAGACCAAATCAGGCCGGATTTTATCCCTTCCTCAAAGCAGCGCCACATTTTAATCAGTGCTAGGCGCGAGGAAGATGTGAAGCGGTTAAAAGCGGATATCATGGCTGAACTGAAAAAAGATTTTTTAAAGCCATATCATGTAAGAATTCCGGCATATGAAGGGAAACTCATATCTGCCTTGAAGTCAGAAACCTTGGTGGAATCACTGGAATTTCAAAAGGAAGCAGAGCTTTATGACATCACTGGATTTAGTGGTGAGGAGCAAACCATATTAGGACAAATCAAGAAGTATATGTTGTAGGAAAGGAATTAAATCACGATGTTTCACACTTTAAAACATGGCACCATTTTAGAAAAAATAGCAGCAGAAGCAGAACAAGACATTTCACAAATACATCAGCAAATTGATCGAAAGAGTGAACAAAATGAGTGGCGGGTTCTTGAAAGCTACCGGAAACATAAAGTCAGTGACTCTCATTTTAACCCGACAACTGGTTATGGCTACGATGATATGGGAAGAGACACGTTAGAAAAGATCTATGCGGATGTATTTGGAGGGGAAAGCGGTCTTGTACGCCCGCAGATCATTTCTGGAACACATGCCATTTCCATCGCCTTATTCGGTGTGCTAAGACCTGGTGATGAATTGATCTACATGACGGGGAAACCTTACGATACCCTAGAAGAGATTGTCGGGATTCGCGGCAAAGAAGGGACAGGCTCATTAAAAGATTTTCAGATCGATTACAAAGCCATTGATTTGCGTCAAGATGGATCTGTCGATTTCGACAAAGTCAAAGAATCTATTTCCCCAAAAACAAAAGTCATCGGGATTCAGCGTTCTAAAGGCTATGCGTCAAGACCATCCTTTACAATAGAAGAAATTGAACAAATGATTTCATTTGTGAAAGACATCAATGAGGACATCATTGTGTTTGTTGACAACTGTTATGGTGAATTTACTGAATTACAAGAGCCGTGTCATGTGGGTGCAGACCTTATGGCAGGTTCTCTCATTAAAAACCCAGGCGGCGGCCTTGCCAAAACTGGCGGCTACATCGTCGGAAAAGAAAAATGGGTAGAAGCTTGCTCTTATCGAATGACATCTCCAGGCATCGGCAGTGAAGCGGGTGCATCGCTGTATGCGCTTCAGGAAATGTATCAAGGATTTTTCTTAGCACCGCATGTTGTTGCACAAAGTTTAAAAGGTGCCGTGTTTACAGCGCGTTTTCTTGAAAAACTCGGGTTCCAAACAAACCCGTCGTGGAATGCGAAAAGAACCGACTTGATTCAATCTGTAGAATTTGGAGACCCTAAAAAAATGATTGCATTTTGTCAGGCGATTCAATATGCATCACCGATTAACAGTCATGTCACACCGCATGCAAGCTATATGCCGGGATACGAGGACGATGTGATTATGGCAGCGGGCACATTTGTCCAAGGAGCCAGCATTGAATTATCAGCTGATGGTCCGATTAGACCGCCTTACACAGCCTATGTTCAGGGCGGTCTCACGTATGCCCATGTGAAAAATGCCATTTGCAGTGCTGTAGATGCCTTACTAGAGCAAGGTTTTATTGAAGTGCCTGCTCGATAAAAAAATCCATGTTAATATTCCTAACATTTCGTTGACACATAATATAACATGACATATAATAAATTTAAGCAAAGAGGAGGAGACAGTTGAGATGAGTGATAACATTCGCCGCTCAATGCCTTTATTCCCAATTGGGATTGTCATGCAGCTAACAGAATTATCTGCAAGACAAATTCGCTATTATGAGGAAAATGGTTTAGTATTTCCAGCGAGAAGTGATGGGAATCGCCGATTATTTTCTTTCCATGATGTTGATAAATTACTAGAAATCAAAAACCTCATCGAACAAGGTGTAAACATGGCAGGAATCAAAAAACTTTTTGCCAAAGCTGAGGCAGAAAATCCATCGTCTGAAACAAAGACAGAGGAGAAAACCACAGCGAAGCACAACTTGACAGATGATGAACTCAGGAAGCTACTGAAGAAGGAACTCATTCAGGCTGGACGTTTCCAACAAGGAACGACCTTTAGGCAGGGGGATATGTCAAGGTTCTTCCGTTAACCAATTAGCAAAAGCATTGCTATACACATTTTACCTTTTGTAGGGGAGGAGTTTTACGAAATGGCAAAGTACACAAGAGAAGATATCGTAAAATTAGTAAATGAGGAAAACGTAAAGTACATCCGTCTGCAATTTACAGACATTCTCGGAACAATTAAAAATGTTGAGATTCCTGTGAGCCAGTTAGAAAAAGCTCTCGATAACAAATGTATGTTTGATGGTTCATCTATTGAAGGGTTTGTACGTATCGAAGAATCAGATATGTACCTATATCCAGATCTAAACACGTTTGTTATTTTCCCTTGGACAGCAGAAAAAGGTAAAGTTGCACGCTTTATTTGTGACATTTATAAGCCAGACGGAACACCATTTGATGGAGACCCTCGTAACAACTTAAAGCGTATCTTAAAGGAAATGGAAGAACTAGGATTTAGTGATTTCAACCTTGGACCTGAGCCAGAATTCTTCTTATTTAAATTAGACGAAAAAGGCGAGCCAACGCTCGAACTAAACGATAAAGGTGGATACTTTGACCTTGCACCAACAGATTTAGGTGAAAACTGCCGCCGTGACATCGTGCTTGAGCTTGAAGAAATGGGCTTTGAAATTGAAGCGTCTCACCACGAAGTAGCACCTGGACAGCATGAAATTGACTTCAAATATGCAGGCGCTATCCGTTCTTGTGATGACATTCAAACGTTCAAACTCGTTGTTAAAACAATTGCGAGAAAGCACGGACTTCATGCGACATTCATGCCAAAACCATTGTTCGGTGTAAACGGATCTGGTATGCACTGTAACCTATCATTATTTAAAAATGGTAAAAACGCATTCTTTGATGAGAAAGCAGACTTACAATTAAGCGAGACGGCTAGACACTTTATCGCAGGTATTGTGAAGCACGCAACAAGTTTCACAGCGGTCACAAACCCAACGGTGAACTCTTACAAACGTCTTGTACCTGGTTATGAAGCACCTTGCTACGTAGCATGGAGTGCACAAAATCGCAGCCCATTGATCCGTATCCCAGCATCACGCGGCATCAGCACACGTGTAGAAGTACGCAGTGTAGACCCATCTGCAAACCCCTACCTTGCACTAAGCGTATTACTTGCAGCAGGTCTAGACGGAATCAAAAACAAACTAGACGCACCAGCGCCAATCGACAGAAACATCTATGTCATGGACAAAGAAGAGCGCCTTGAAAACGGGATCGCTGACTTACCTGCAACACTTGCAGAAGCACTTGAGCTGCTCAAGTCAAACGAAGTCATGATCAACGCACTAGGCGATCACTTATTCGAGCACTTCATCGAATCAAAAGAAATCGAATGGGATATGTTCCGCACCCAAGTACACCCATGGGAACGCGATCAGTATATGTCTCAGTATTAATAAAGAAATCCTCTTGGAGCCATTGGCTTCAGGGGGATTTTAGTTTTTATGAGTGTTTCTTATATTTTAAAATGAAGCAGGCACCACCCACCATTCACCCACAAAAAAGTGATAAAAAACCACTCCATTATCTTGGAGATATACTCTTCATAATTATTCATTGAATCTGTGTCTATTTTTTCTAGTATGAGGTCCAAGCCAACGAAGCTGTACCTATGCAGAAAGATGAGAAGCAGCTACTAATGATTAGATTGCCCTCAAAGTGTGCAAGACGATTCTGACGAGAATGATTAAAAAGAAGAGGAAGACGGGGCTGCCTAAGATGGCACGCAAACGATCAAAACGGTGGTTCCTACTTTATCGCTTAGAGGATGGACATCGTGTTCATCTATATGAACTGCTTAGTCGGATCAGGAAAAGGTGGAGGATTATCAGATGAAAAACAAATTCTTAGAAGGAGACTGGATTAAAGCATCTAAGAAAGGAAAAAGAGAACAACTTAATAAAGCAGGTTATGTACTTAAAGTAGCCGAGGATGATATTTTAGTAAGGTTCCTTAGTGGTAATACTTTGGTTGTTCCAAAGTCTTGGGCTGAAAATTTGGATGAGGCACTTATTGTTGTAATATCATCGGTTGGGAATTATGGGTTACAAGAAAAGAGTGATATACTCTACCCTGCTAAATTTGAAGGTGTTATTGCTGTAGGAGCATTAAATTTGAACGGTGATATATGGAAAGGGACAACTGTAGGTAATGGATTAAATGTGTTACTTCCGGGGCATTATATAAAAAGTTATTCAAAAGATGGTTCTTTTTTATATAGTAGTGGTACTTCAATGGCGGCTGCCTACATGGCAGGTCTTGCTGCTCTCTTTTTTGAAGAATATTCTTCTTATAATAAATCCACAATCTCTAAAAAATCATGGGAAAAAATCAAAAATTCAGATAAAATAAATGGGTATTCAGTTATGGATACAGTTAAATTTTTTGAGAAAGTAGGGTTTATATGAAGAATAAGCTTATTTTTAGTAGTACTGTCTTTTATTCTATGTTTTCCGCGGTGACTCCAGCATATTCTTAGAGCGTAACTTCACTGAATAGTGAACTTGTGGTTAGTGATCAATTGATTGAACAAGTATATGAGGATACCAGTATAGATGTTTCAAAGTAGATGTTTCAAACTTTAATAAAGAATTTGACTTTCTTTTGAATGATCCAGTATTTATTGAATTAGAAGAAACTTTAGCGTTACAGAGTCAGAATGCTGAATTGAAAGAAGACAGTGTAACTGGTCAGTGGATACCGGTGGTGGCTGCTGCTTTAAGATTATTAATTTCTCAAGTTGGAAAAAAGGGAATGCAAAAAGGATGGAAAGTAGCTAGACCATATGTGCAGAAAGCATTAAAGGCGACTCAAAATCGTATTATTGATGGCCCTGGATCAGTAGGGCGCATTATACAGGTACGTAGCAAAAAAACCACTATTCAGACTAGATTATGCACCTATAAAACATGGAATACCTGCTGTTCTGCATTATCATGTTCCACCAAATCTAGAAGATCATCATGTTATTTTCTAAAGGGGAGATCAACGTTGCTTAACTTAGACGATACAATGCATTTGCATGTAGGCTATTATGAAAATGATTTAGATTATGAAGGAGTGTTTTTAAAAAGTTTAGATTCAGGGAAATGGTTATTGTTTTTTTATCAAGAAAGCTATGGTATAAAACTTGAACAAAAATATGAAAAATATGATGATTTTGTTTTGTTGGTTGGAGAGTATAATATTGATGATGAAGATATTGAGGATAAAGGTGATGCATTGTTCGAACAATTTCTAAAAGAAAATGGTTTAATAAAAGCATAGCGTTTTTACGTTACAATAAATAAAATGATATAGAAGAAGATATCTTTATCTGTTTAAAGACTGTTATGTAGACTTTAAAACTTTTCTAGAAGTATATTGATTCTGAAGGCGATGCATTTTGGGAATAATAGAACCAAAGTGTCCATTTTTATGGGCACTTTTTTTATTTGCATTGCCGAGAAAAAGCGAACATGAATATTTTGTCCAGAAAGAAGAACCTGTGGACGCTGATCATTGGGCACTTTAAGTGCCACAATGGGTGCCCACTTTTATGTTGTGTTTTTTGTATCTTTATTCCTATTTAATGACAAGTTTTGTGTTAGTAAAATTGACCTTGTCAATGAATAGGAGGGAGTGACTTCTTCTGGGGAAGATACTTGATGCAAAAGCACTAACAAGTGCCATGGATACAAGGGCGAAATCCTATCAGGAACTCCGTGAACAAATGGTTGATTTAAAAAAGGCACTACAAGGCGTAGCAAATCTCCGTGACGATTTCACTGTGAAAGGTGCGGATAACATTAAAAGTTTCTACAAAGAGCTCGCCGGAAATGTAGATATGTTTATCAGCTTCATCGATAAGCAGAAAGCCTTTCATGATGGTGTATCTGGTACGCTTGATGATACGAGCTTTGGCGGGGACACCTTTGTAGAAGAACACTTTTTAGACAATGTAGTACATAGGTCATGAAAAACGCTAAAAGCATTGTGAAGGATCAAAAAAATGCTCTTAAAACGATTTTTGAAGATATCGATGACCTCATTTCACTGGAGGTATTCGATAGCAAAACCTTTGATGAAAAAATAGAAGATGCTGAAGATGTTCGAAAAAAGACAGTAAAAGACTTAATAAAGCTAGATCAAAATTTAAAAGATGAATATGCTTTGTCAGAAACGGAGCAGCAAGCTACAATGGCATTGTATGCAGAAATGATCAATGCCACGAATGACGGTAAATCTATTTCACCTCTGAATTTTGACAAAAAAGCATTTCAAGATAGTGAAATCTACAAGGCAAAAAGCGATATTGAGAAGCAAACTGCTGAATATCTCAAAATTAAAAAAGAACAAGAAGAAGCCCACGAGATCGCAAAGGAACAAAAAGCGCTAGCCAACCGTCCTTGGTATGAAAAAGCCCTTGATTATGGGGGAAACATTGTCAATGAGCTAACCGGTGTGAATGATGCAAAACGTGCAGCTACGGGCGTCGATCCAATCACAGGCGAAGAGCTTACCGCAGGCCAACGAGTCGCTGCAGGTGGCATGGCGGCAACTGGCTACATCCCAATTGTCGGCTGGGTAGGGCGCATTTTTAAAGGTGGAAAAGCGGTCTATAAAACCACCCAAGCCACATCAACCGCAGTCAGAGCGGTCGATATCTACAAGACGTCACAAAAATCTTTTGATGCCCTAAAGACATCCCAAAAAGGTTTATACGGCCTCATTGCGACCAACGGCTTCAGCGAAGCGATTACTGGTAGAGATATGTTTGGGAAAAAGATCTCGAAAGAACAGCAGGAGGCGAGTATGAATGCGGCGCTTGGAATGCTTTTGCCGTTTGGGGCGAAAGGGTTTATGGAAAGATGGATCAAATCAGGTATGTAATAAACCAATAGAATGGCATGCAAATCATTTGTTGGCTACTACTGCGAATTCACCAGTAAAATTAGTTCTTCAAGATTTTCTTTCAAAAATGAATTCAAATTAGAATCTCACTAACAATCAAACACCCTCCCTTATCAATGGCGTAATCTGGATACGGAACAAAGGTGCTGAGGAATGTGGCCATATGCATATTTTAGGGAAGGATATGGTCGTTCGTGTTGCTGTCAAAAATGACAATGACTATATAGCAGAACCAAGCCTTATTCCGCAGCGTAAGGAAGGTGGGAAGAAGGTAACACTTAAGCATTTCCTCCAATTATTGAAAGGGTCGAAGCACTTTTAAAAGCATGTCCGTTATCTTTGAGTACCCTGAAGATTAAAAAGTACGCAACTTCTGAATGGGAAGTTGCTCTATGTTATTTACTCCTAAAATAACTCAAGATGGCATTTATAATTAAAGTGATCACAGATGCAATCAGTAAAGATATACTGATTGCACCCAATCCTAAACCTTCCCACTTTCCTACGAAAAAACTTATTAATAATACTCATGAGAATAAGAATCGATGGTATTCCATACTGTAAAGGTGCATTCTTTCTTTTAAAGATCAAAGAAACACCCAATATAACAATCGTAAGGATAACTGTTAGCAGCTAAAATGATGACATTTATTGACCTTCCTTCTTTTGAAAATATATGAAATTATTTTATTTCCTCATCCATTACTTTCTTATACTTTTCAAATTCAGAATCTTTCATTTCACCGTTCATTTGTAATAAAAAGTTTCCTTTTGAATAGGTGTGAGAGAAGAACATAGATCCAGCATTGCCTAACTCATCATAATAGGATTTCGCCTGCTGTAAATCAGTTTCATTTCCAAATTTAAAAATCCTTCCACCAGCATTTTCACCTAAGGAAGGAACGAGAATCCTTTTTCCTTCTTCTCTTATATTTCCAAACTCTTTTTGTTTAAGATCAGATGGTTTTTCTGCTTCAAGGCCAGCACTTTTAAAAGCTTCAATAATATTGGCTGTCGTGAGCTGTTTTTCATTTGATGCTGCGCTACTGCAAGCTGTTAGCATCATTAAACAAATAAAAATGAATATAGATAATTTCTTCATATTGGATCCTCCTGATTTTTAGGTGCAAAGGAAATTTTACATGAAGTACCTTCTTTTTACTATCGTTTCGACAAAAATAGACAGCGTGAATGACTAATTAACTAATATTCTTCTTTTATTTTGCCTAAATTGTTAAATATACTCAGCAAGATGGTATACTTATGTGCATATTTTACTAGGAGGCATTCACCTTGAAATCATTTTGGGAAATAGACGAGGAAGGTTACTATACGTTAAAAAAGATCGACGAAGCAGAAATAGCTAAAGCTGAAAAGAAACTTGGAGTCACTTTGCCAGATACATATAAAAAGCTCATTATGGAACAGAATGGTGGTTATGCCGTTCATAATGCTTTTCCAACCACTCACTCTAATTCATGGGCTGAGGATCATATTCAATTTAATCACCTGCTGGGAATTGCTGAAGGTGAAGGAATTATGGATAGTGCCTATTTGATAAAAGAGTGGGAGCTGCCAGAAGGGCTTGTTTTGATCAACGGGGATGGACATACTTGGGTAGCAATGGATTATCGAAAAACGAAAGAGAATCCTGCAATTCATTATTTTGATGTTGAGATGGAAGAAGACTTTAAGTTAGCAGATTCCTTTGATGAATTCATTGAGGGGCTTTATACAGTTGAGTACAGTGTTGACGAGGAAGTAGCAGATGGTGAATACGAAGAAGAAGAAGAAGAGGAATATATAACTAAAGCAGAACTTGAAGCGATCTTAGAGAAAGAAGCACCTGATCCAGCCGATATTCATCAAATTACTAAATATCCGTTACAAGATTTAGAAGAAGTAGAGTGGTTCTTTAAAAGAATAAAAAGCTATATTGAATCTGTTAAAGATGAAGACGTTCTTTATGAAGTAGCTGCAAGCATTGACACAATCCTTATATTAAGAGTAGATACAATGCCAAGTAACGATATTATAAAAAAGACATTATTTGAAATTGTAGACATTTTTGAAAAAACTGAAATTCCTCAGATAACTGTAACAGCTGGAAATTTCGCTGTTAATATTGATTTTTTAGATTAAGGCAAAATTAGAGCATGTAGAGTGTACTGTATAGGGTGAATTTTCAAAGAGTGAATGAGAACGGATGTTTAATTATCTGTTTTGAATTCATTATAATATAATTTAGATTGACCCCTTCGTGAACCTGGCTGAAACTCAGTCAGGTCTTTTTATATCAATTTCAAAACAATATTTTGTGAATTTCTTTTTAAAAAATGAAGGTGGTCAATCTAAAAGAAATAAGTATCAAGTCCTTTCTGGCTACTCTCTCTTTTAACCAACATACCATTCAATTATTATCATATTTGCGGGATACCGAAAATTTCTATTATGAGCAGATTCACTTTACATATGTTGTAAAATGCGTGTTAGAATTATACTAGGGATTTGTTTAGAAGGGGGTAAAGGAATGTCAGGATTAATTGCCTCTCAGGAGGTAGGAAACATGTTAAACACTTGGAATCTTGCGATACAAAAAGGGGATTTATCGGCAGCTATAGAAATGCAAGATGACATAGACAGGGCAATTGATTTAATGGAAGAAAATCAAGATATTCTTTTGTACTATCAACTGTTGAGCTTTAGGCTTAAGCTGAAACTTCAGAATATTAGCAGAAATTTAGATAAGCCATTCTTTCAGCGGAATGCTCCAGACGAAAAAGAAGAAAAAACAAATAAACTCATGTCATATTACTTCTACTTTTATAATGGGATCTATCATGACTACTTACAAGATTATGATAAGGCATTAAGTTACTTCAGAATAGCTGAAAAAAAGTTGGCTTATGTTGATGATGAAATAGAAAAAGCTGAATTTCATTATAAAATCGCAGTTCTATTTTATGATTTGAAAATGACCTTTTTATCAAAATATCATGCACAAATTGCGTGTGACACATTTAATGCGCATGAAACATATATCAAAAGACAGATTAACTGTAGGATGCTACATGCGTTAAACTTAATTGATCAATTTGAATATGATAAAGCAAGAGCTCTTTTTAGTGAAGCTGAGAATATGATCGAAAGTATTAATGACAATCATTTAATCATTCATCTATATTACAATATGGGTTTTCTAGAAAGCAAAAAAGAAAATTTAGAAGAAGCATCAGCACTATTTAGGCGCACGTTGAGTTATAAAGAGATCGAAAATCAAGATTTATTGAAGATGAGATGTTTATATGAACTTTCTAGAATAGAAATCTCCAGTAAAAGTAATGACGCGATTGAATGGATAGATCTAGGCATTTCTTTATCAGAACAAGTCAACCATAACGTTTTTCAAATAAAATTTAAATTGTTAAAAGAACTATTGTATGAAAAAAATCACTCTCAATTGAACAATATAAACAATCTGTGTTTAGAGCTTGAAGAGAAAAGAGTATGGGTTGATTTAGAGGAAATTCTGGTTGATGTGGCGAAATATTTAGAGGGGAGAGGCTTGCTGAAACAATCATTAAATTACTATAAAAGAGCCTTACTCGCAAGCCAGTATGTAGGAAAAGGAGTGAATTAATTGAAGAAGTCGGTTTTTATTACATTTTCACTAGTTGTGGTAGCTCTAGGTACACTTTTCTTTACAAACGGTTTGACTCAACCTCTACATGAAGATGTCCAAACAGTTGCATCAAGAGGTAGCTCTGGAGGTTAATTGGTTAAAAAACGATAAAGTGGATTAAAGCGTCAGACTTCTTATGGTATTCTGGTAAAAGAATATGCCATAAAGGAGTCTTTTTTATATTAATTGCTCCATTTGCTTTGATGGCAGCGTATAGAGATACTAAAAAACAAATGAATTAATTAAGCTTTTTGAAGAGGAGACTTTCAGTGTCTGTTGGAGGGACTCCGGGTATTACCCAATTTCACTGTATATATTTATGCGAGAGCTGTATAAAGCATGGGATTCTGAAAAACCGAAAAAAATTTATGAAGAATTTCAGGATGTTTTTATGAAGAAAGAGAAGAAAACAATTTGAGGTAAAAACAAATATAGTATATACTTTCAATTTTGTTACTTAAATCCTAAATATGGAACTGACTGTAGAATGTTAAGACTGATTGTTTTATAATTTCACGGTAACATGGATTGTAATTAAAAGTATAAAACGTAAGTGAAAGTATATCGGGGGATTTGGATGATAAAAAAAGAAGTTTTTCAAATAGTTTTGTTTACAGTCCTTTTGGCAATTTTTCTTTATCAAGGTGTACAAAGAGATTTTCCTTTTGAATATCTGATTACCTTAGTTGTGTGCTATGTTGCTGTAATAGTTTATAGAATTATAAAAGTAATGAAATATAAAAAGGAGCAAAGTACAGTTAAGTAGTATGAGCTATTTTTGTTTGCGGTGTCCGCAATCACTTTTGGGATCAGACGTTTGAGGTCATGGCTCTTTGGCATGTTGACATTAAGAATTATATAATGAACTAAATTTAATTTCGGAGGTGCTTTTATATGTCTATTCAAGTGGATGATGATGATGTTTTAGAGATGTGTAATATATATGCTCAAGAAACTCATCACAGAGAAGCATTGATTTTAGGAAACAGGAAGGGTCTATTGGAATTAAAAAATGCGATAGATCAGGCTTTAAAAACCGGTAGTGCTGTTGCAAATTTATACCCATCTGATTTTGAAGGGTATGAAACTTGTATTGCTCTAGTGGATGATGAAAAGCAGTTTGAGAAATTAATTACTCCTTATGTAGAGGAATATACACAAGATGATGATGCGATTGATCCAATTGATATTATTAAAGAGTACGATTCCAAAAAAGAAAAACCCTTATAATAGAGTTTTTCTTTTATTATTTAGTGGAGTATAGTTTCACCTTTTTTAGCTTTGTGTTTACTTGGTATTGATGCTCTAAGAGCATGGGGTATATGGATTGGTAGTCTTGTATAATATAGTTCAAATAGAGTTTAATATTTAATAATTGTTCTTCCTAAATGTTGGCCATTTTTAATGGCTTCAATTGTTTCAGGTAACGTATCGAGAGTAATCTCATTGACTAGAGTCGTTTGGGCGATATTCCATTCGTTTGCTATCTCGTTCCAAATGACTTTGCGTTTATTGATTGGTACATTTACAGAATCGATCCCTAGAAGGTTGATCCCTCTTAAAATAAAAGGTAACACAGTTGTTGTTAATTTAATTCCACCTGCATTCCCGCACATGCTCATGCTTCCACCATAAGAAATTTGAGGTATTATGACAGAAGCCACATCTCCTCCTACGGTATCTAAGACGAAGTCAAATTTTTGCTTGTTTAATGGTTTTTTGAGCTCTCCTAAATCGTTTGCAAAAATGACATCAGTTGCTCCTAAAGATTTTGCAATGTCGACTTGATGATCTTTACGCACTAAAGCATGAATATTTTTGTACCCAATTTTAGATAATAATTGTATCGCGATGCTACCAACTCCACCAGTTGAACCTGTAACGAGTATATGAGGTTGATTTTTTGTATTCATTCCATTTTCCTGTAAAGCCATGATCGAAAGAGCGGCTGTAAAGCCTGCTGTTCCAAAAGTCATTGCTTCTTTTAAAGTCAAGTTATTTGGCAAAGGAACAATCCAATCCGCAGGTACTCTAGCATATTCTGAAAAACCTCCAGTGTGGCTCATGCCCATAGCGAAACCTGTGACAATCACTTGTTGACCTTCTACGAAACGATGATCTGTTGTATGAACGATCGTTCCACTTAAATCAATTCCGGGAATCATCGGATAGTTACGAATAACACCTCCATTTTTTTGAACAGCCAGCATATCTTTATAATTGATTGAAGAATATGCAACTTTAATTAATACTTCTCCTTCAGATAAATCATTCACACTTACATTTTGAAGATCATAACTAACTTGATCATTTTTTTCTGTCACTAGAATCGCTTTAAATGAATCCACTATTTATCTTCCTCTCTAAAAATATGTTATGACAAAACATTTCTGGTGCAAAAGTATTTCAATTAAAAAACTACCATGATATTATAGGTGAAGTCAATGTGGGGGAGATAAAATGGAATTATCAGAGTGCATAAATTTTTTACTAAGTGTTAGTCAAAATAAAGTGTTTAAGTACTTTAGTAAGCTTTTAGAGGAATGTGATTTGACACCCGCTCAATATGGTGTGTTGAACTGTTTGTGGAGAGAGGGCCAGCTATCTCCTAAACAAATTGGAGAACTTGTGTATTTAGAAGCCTCAACAGTTTCTGGAATTTTAGATAAAATGCAAAAAGCTGACTTAATTGAACGCACAATTGATCCAAAAAATCGAAGAAATATTTTAGTAGAGGCGACTCAAAAATCTTTAGCCATTAGAGAAAAAGTTGAAGCAGCAACAATTGAGCTGAACAATACAGCGCTCCAAAACTTGTCAAATGATGATAAGGTTGTGCTAAAAAAAGCATTGTATACAATTATCAATAACTTTCAATGATGGATTTTTTTAAAACAAGTTACTTATGTATCAAGAGGTAGCTCTGATAGATAATTGGTTAAAAAACGATAAAGTGGATTAAAGTGTCAGGCTCCTTATGGTATTCTAGTAAAAGAATATGCCATAAAAGGAGTCTTTTTTATATGAAAATATTAGATGCTCCATCTTTACTATCAGCTGTAGAACAGAGATCAAAGGCCTATCATGAGCTTCAAGAAGAAATGAAACTTGTGAAAAAAGCATTAAAAAGTGTGTCGGTCTTAGGTGATGAATTTACTGGAAAAGGTGCAGACAATATCAAATCTTTTTATGAGGATCTTGCGCTGTACACAGACACTTATCTTGATTTTATCGATATGCAGAAAGCTTTTTTAGATGGGGTGAAAGGAAAGCTTGATGATGAATCATTAGGCGGGAGTACTTTTATTGATGAGCACTTTTTAGACAATCAATTGAAACAAGGGATTCAGAACAATAAAGATATGGTCAAAGAACAAAAAGAGGCACTTTCCACTATTTTTGACGATATCAGTGATTTAATTGAATTACATACTTTTTCAAGTAAAGAGGTCAATGAACATTTAGACGATGCGAACAAAAAAAGAAAAGAGACCATTGAAGTTTTACATCAAATAGACAATGATTTGAAAACGGAATACGCAAAGTCAGAAGCGGTTGAGAATCATCTCAACACTTTTTATGCAAAGATGATGGCTGCTACTGGAAAAGGAAAGAATGCGCAGCCAATGTATTATGATGCAAAAGCATTTCATGAGACAGACGTGTACAAGAACCATGATCAAATTGATGCTCAAGTAAAAGCCTATTTAAAGGTGAAAAAAGAAGAAAAAGAAAAACGAAGAATCAAAGAATTGAAAGAAAAGCTCAATGATCCTTCGTGTCTATCAGAATCGAAGTACTTTGAGATTGTAGATGAGATCGGTTATGAGAATCTCACATATGATCAAAAAATGTATTACAGCCAGCTTCTCCAAATCAAAGCACAGGAAGAAGCATCGGAGGTGTTCATTGATAGTGTAAAAGGTGCTACAGTGGGTCTATATGATGTGGCAAAAGATACAGTAGTTGGTATCTACGATCTTGTGACAGATCCTGGAGGTGCCGTTGAATCGGTCGTAACGGCTGTTTCTCATCCAATTGAAACGTCGAAAGCGATTGGAAAGTCGATTTCAGACTCATTCCAAAAAGAGGTCATAGATGGTGATGCGTATTCTCGGTCACACTGGTTCGCCTATGCGACTGGTTCTCTTGCAGAAATTGTCTTTGGTTCTAAAGGGGCAGGAGCCATCACAAAAACAGGGACAACAGCGGCCAAAACAACAGTGAAGAAAGGCCTTGAACAAGGAGCAAAATCATTAGATAGAGTCTCTATCCCGAATCTATTGCCATATTCACCAAAGTTTCAAATGGCTGGTGGACCGAAGCTCCCGTACAATGTATTTGACGGAGAAAATCTCAAAAATAAACTTCTCTCCATGGCAAAGCGTCTAGACAACAACTCAGGATACGGTATCTCTCAGACAGGCAGAAGATTACCAGCACCCAAATCACCACCGACCGTTGTCAGTTACGGAGATCACTATGTGCGGTGGAAACGCAAAAAGGTATTAAAACCGAATGTCGTTTATTCAACAAAGCAAGGTTACACCTACACAACAGATCACTATGGTCGCATTGTCAAAGTCGAAGCAAGTGATTTAAAATATGGAGAGGTCAAAAGAAACCAATATGCTCAATCCAATTCAGGAAAGCCGGATCGATTGCTGGATGATGATGGAGGGCATTTAATTGCATCTATTTTTAAAGGGTCTGGGGATATTGATAACCTACTTCCGATGAATTCACAGATTAATCGAAGCGGCGGGAAATGGTACACCATGGAACAACGGTGGTTGAAAGCTTTGAATTCAAACCCACCTAAACAAGTAGCAGTGAACATTGAACCTATCTATAAGGGAGATTCATTACGACCTGTTAGTTTCTCTGTGGAGTATAAAATTGGAGAACGTTATTCTCAAGTATTTATTAAGAATCAACCTGGAGGTTAAAACCCAATGGAAGAATTAGAAAAAAATTATAAACAAATAGCAGAATCAATTAATGAATTAATACCATGTGATTGGGATAAAGTTTGGATGTATGCAGAAATACTTGATGATTCGGCTGAGATAGTGTTTTATTTTAAAGAACAAAATGGAAATGAATATGTTAATGGACATCAAATTCCTCATAAATATAGTGTAAATAAGTCAACATACATCCACTTATTATACGAACTTAGTGAAATTTTTGAAGCATTGAAAAAGGCATATATACAAAATGATTTAGGTGCTTGGACAACAGCTACCCTCCAATTAGATCATAAAGGGGAATTCTCTATTGAGTATGGATACGATGATGTTTATTCATTAGGCATAGACAATGTACAAAGAATAGCCGTTTGGGAATACGAAACGTTCGGATTTCTACCTGAAGATGAGGAAGATAAAGAAGCTGTGCTAAATTATTTGAAAAATAACAAATAGCAAATAGCAAATGACCCTCCAAATAAATGAAGGAGGGTTTTTGTAATATTAGTTTTCATCAGAATTTCTCATTTTAAACCGATAAACCGTAACTTCACACTCACCAAGAACCTCTTCCATCATCTCTCGAACAATCGTCCAATCGCCGCCTGCCAAGCCGCAGCCGATCCCATAAGGAATGGCGATAGAATGAAGGGGGTTCTTTTCATTTGGATTTGTCACTGTCTGTTTTAGATGTTCAAAGCAGCTGCGTAATGCGTCGTCATCTGTTTGTTTTGTTTTTCTTCCGTATCCAACTTGGGCGAATAAGTTGGCAATGGTTTTTCCGTCGCTCGTTGTGATGAGCTGAACGGAGCTTAATAAATCATCTCCTTGTTCTGCACATAACCGTTTATAGTCTTTATACACATTTGGGTATTTGCTTTTGATTTGCTTTGCTAATCCTGCTCCCATGACACCCTTACAATTCACTTGGTGACAGATGATGTCTTCTTCTGCGTCTAAGATATTGCCTTCTACCGTTTTGATCATTTCAAGTCATCCCTTTTCAACAAAATGCAAACTTATGTTCTATTATAGCAGTTTTGATGACATTATGTTTAAAAAAATGGATACGTTCATACGATCAAATTGGCAAAAATAGTCCATGACATCTAAAATAGTGAAAGATAAAGAAAAAGTAGTAAGGAGAGTCTTATGGATAAAATAGAAACAAATCGGTTAATTCTTAGACCATTTCGTGATGAAGATGCACCCGGAATGCTTGCATACTTGTCTCAACCAAGAGTGAATTGTTTTCTGGATGATCAAATCTCTACATTAGAAGAAGCGGTAGCTAAGGTGCAAAAAAGAAAAGCAGATCACTCTTATATGGCGGTTTGTTTAAAAGAAAGTCAGTTGATTATCGGTGAACTGTTTTATCTAAAAGATGAGCCGGATACGTATTCGATTGGCTGGAATTTTCATGCGTCATATGAAGGGAATGGATATGCCCGTGAAAGTGCAGAAGCTCTCTTGTCGTATCTATTTGTCAATCAAGGAGCAAGGCGCTTATATGCATATGTAGAGGATGACAATGATCGATCTCAAACATTATGTGAGCGTTTAGGCATGAGGAAGGAAGGCCTCTTTCTAGAGTTTGTTTCATTTACTACAAATGAGGATGGCACCCTCAAATATGAAAACACCTATCAATATGCTTTGCTGAAAAAAGAATGGGAGCAGTATCATTCTAAATAGTGCTTTGTTTCTTGGTATCCGAATGACAACGAAGTAACAAAAATGTGAGATGATCCCTTTATTTTGTTCGCTCGATCGATGTCACGGTCTTCTTTTTTCATTTATCCTTTTCCTAAACGAAGCAAAAGGAATGAAATGAGATGCAGGAGTTTAATGAACGGGTATTTCGGTCGATTAATCAACTTAGTATGAATCACGATGTCTTAAATCCAGTTCTTATTGGATTGGCTGAATATTCAGTGATGTTCATTGCGATCATATTTTTGATCATGTGGTTTCAAAATCGGAGCAGAAGAAACAGATGGATGATGATATCTGCTGGGTTGACCTTTATCTTGGCAGAGATGTTAGGGAAAGTCGCTGGGCTCTTTTATTCCAATCAGCAGCCCTTTGCAGAATTGAATCATGTTAATCTTTTAATCGAAAAGGAAGTGAACAACTCTTTTCCGAGTGATCACACCATTTTTATTTTTTCCATTTGTATAGTCTTATGGCTTTTTCACAAGCGTCGTATTTATTGGCTTTTCATTGCCTGCGCTGTAGGATTTTCAAGGATTTGGGTAGGTGTTCATTATCCATTTGATGTGCTGGCAGGTGCTGTGATCGCTTGTTTAACGGCGGTAACGGTTGTTTATTTGCCGCTATTCCAAAAGGGCGTTAGCCTGCTTCTGTCGTGCTTTGAATGGGTGGAGCAGAAATGGGCAGGAGAGAGAACCAAATAAAATGTAAGTCCACGAAAAAACACCCCAATCTGTTATGAAATCAGATCGGGGTGTTTATTATTTTCGCCAAAATGTGGAACAATCTGCTTTGTCTTCAATGTTAAATTCAATGATTTTTTTAAGTAGAGGATAGTCAATCGGTAAGCTTTCCTTCATCCGAAACATCTTTTTTCCATGGTCATAACCAGCTTGTACAATATCTGCTGAAAAGTGATCAATCCCTTTTCCTTCTGGTGCGACAGAAATGTGGTGTTTTGCGACGCTAAATCCGATAATAAATGTGCCATGATCTGTGAACATGGGCTGATTCCAAGCAATTCTGGGCTCTAATTGAGGGAATGTGTCTGAAATCCATTGTAAGATGTCTTGCATGCGCTGTTTCAGCTCTGGATGACCGATGTTGCTTACATATTCTTCAAAAACCTGCATTGTTTTCATCCTCCATATTCATCAAGCCTCAGACGGGATTCGAACCCGCACTCCTTTCGTAAGCATAGGCTAGGGGGCAACACGCTTCCCTACGGAATTTCACCGACAGGAGTTTCACCTGTCTCAGCTCATTTGCTTTTCGGTGCTTCTGAAACCCTTGCCTTGCGACCCGCCAGCTACAATTGTTTTACGGCGCTCTTCCCTTCTAGAGCTACTGAGGCACGGAAGTTCTTGTTCATATTATATAGAGAAACTTGAAAAATGAAAAGCTATGCTCATCATCTAATCCAATCGCGCACAAAATAGTCAAAGGCACATATGATAAAAGACCATATAGTTATGTATACAGCATGGAATTGGGCTGATTGTAAGTGACAAACCTGTTGATGAGTAAACTAAAAGAGATAAACAATCAAACAAAATTAGAAGGCTTTACTCACAAACGTTCGATGAGTTCTCCCTTTTTGCTCACCATGGAAGATGGGGAACCTTTTTACTCATGGGTGTTTTTTGAAAGAAGTGTGTTTAAGACTTGCTATTTTTCTTTGAGCTCTATCAATGAAAAGCAAAATTGTGTGCTGTTGGAACTTCTTGTACCGTGCTGCAATAGATCAACATGCTGTCAAAAAGTTTTGTATCGATCTAGTTCGAAAATTCTTGTCGATCTTTCTTTTTTATGTGGAATGATTGAAGTAGAGCTTCCTGTATATGATGCGCTTATTTTAAAAAACATAGAATCTCACCACATCTTTCTTTGTTTTTCCACATCGTCCAGTTCGGTGGAAGTATGGCGGAATGGAACAAAATTTCTCAATACGGCAACTGTTGTGTTGCATCATCAAGATCATCAGGATGTACCAGTCGCAATTAGGATTCAAACTGGTACATTTTGTTATGATCTTCTTGTCCAAAAAGGAGAAAGTCGTGCGATTACTGTGAAAGATGTGAAATTTATCTTGAAATCTCCATCAACTGAAAGTGTGCAAGCACGATTAGACATGCAAATCAACATGGTGCAAAGAAGAAAAATAAAGCTTTGAAGCTGTGATAATCGCACAATCATCCAATATCAATGGATCATAGTCTATCAAGATTAGGTTGAAGGAGGGTTAAAATGGCTATTTTAGGCGGATGTAGTAATGAACAAGCGGGCTTTGTAAATGATGCAGTATGCTTCACACTTGATTTAGCAGCAGCAGCTGATGCAGTTGTCGTCTGGACAGATGGAACACCTTATGTCATAAACGGAACCATCATGGTGGAAAACAATGGGATTGTGGCTGTGGCACCTACCGTGGCTTTAGAGGTAAACGGTACAGCTGTTCCTGATTTCACGGTACCGCCAGGAGAGAGTCGATCCATTACGCTCAGTGATCTGAACTCAATTGGGATTTTAGCTACTGGTGGAACCTCGACTGGAAGTATTGTCGTTTCGTTTTCTCTCAATTATCAGTATTAGTGTGTATGTCTTGATGATTCCACAGTTTGAAAGTAGTGAGAGACATGTGCGCCCAACTTAATATGTGTGGAGGAATAACTGGTCCAACCGGGGCCACGGGTTCAACGGGAGTAACTGGCCCAACGGGAGCCACGGGTTCATCCGGAGTAACTGGTCCAACCGGTGCAACGGGCTCAACGGGAGTAACTGGCCCAACGGGAGCCACGGGTTCATCCGGAGTAACTGGTCCAACGGGGGTAACCGGCTCAACCGGAGCCACGGGTTCAACGGGAGTAACTGGCCCAACGGGAGCCACGGGTTCAACCGGAGTCACGGGTCCAACGGGAGTAACCGGCCCAACGGGAGCCACGGGTTCAACAGGAATAACTGGTCCAACGGGAGCCACGGGTTCAACCGGAGTCACGGGTCCAACGGGAGTAACCGGCCCAACGGGAGCCACGGGTTCAACCGGAGCCACGGGTTCAACGGGAGTAACTGGCCCAACGGGAGCCACGGGTTCAACCGGAGTCACGGGTCCAACGGGAGTAACCGGCCCAACGGGAGCCACGGGTTCAACAGGAATAACTGGTCCAACGGGAGCCACGGGTTCAACCGGAGTCACGGGTCCAACGGGAGTAACCGGCCCAACGGGAGCCACGGGTTCAACCGGAGTCACTGGTCCAACGGGAGCCACGGGTTCAACGGGAGTAACTGGCCCAACGGGAGCCACGGGTTCAACCGGAGTCACTGGTCCAACGGGAGCCACGGGTTCAACCGGAGTCACTGGTCCAACGGGAGCCACGGGTTCAACAGGAATAACTGGTCCAACGGGAGCCACGGGCTCAACGGGAGTAACTGGCCCAACGGGAGCCACGGGTTCAACAGGAATAACCGGTCCAACGGGAGCCACGGGCTCAACGGGATCGACGGGTTTAACGGGAGCCACGGGCTCAACGGGATCGACGGGTCCAACGGGAGTAACTGGCCCAACGGGAGTAACTGGCCCAACGGGAGCCACGGGTTCAACAGGAATAACCGGCCCGACTGGAGCCACGGGTTCAACCGGTGCAACGGGCACAACTGGTGCCACAGGTCCAACAGGAGTAACTGGTCCAACCGGAGCCACAGGTGACACAGGTCCAACCGGTACTAGTTTAACAACTAACTCGATGTACGCATCCAATACGTCGGGAAGTACGGTGCTGGTTGTTTTGGGCGGAACGGCAGTGACGCTGCCTAATAACCAAAGTTTAGATGGATTTACCGTAAGTGGTGGTAATACGGTGTTTACTGTACCTGTTTCAGGACGATATTTCATCACGTATCAAGTAAATACAAACGCTGCACTTCTGGCAGGAACAAGAGTAATTAACAACGGAACCCCCATAGCAGGGTCTATTTTAACACCTGCTTTATCTACATCTACCTACAATGTATCTCTCATTACAACACTTGCAGCAGGGAATCAAATTTCTCTTCAAATATTCGGTTTAGTCGCAACCGTAGTATTACTTGGCGGGGGATCTGTTGGAGCGGCATTAACCATTATCAGATTGGAATAAATCCAAAAAGCCCAATAAGGGCTTTTTTTCAATTCAACCGTGTCCTTTAATAGAAAAAAGACGGATTTTTTAGTGTATGCATCATTGACTAGGAGAAAGAAACGCAATAACAAAGGAATCGGTTATTGAAGATTCAAGTGATTCATATTAAAATGATGTCAAATGGACGAATTAGCAATTGCTAATAGAAGTTCCATATTTAGTGAAATCATGTGGTGTAGCTGAAGGTGATTGGGGGTGTAGAATGAGCAAAGTTCCTGTGGCGGAATTGGCATCACTATTAAATGACTGGAACATGGAAATCAAAAAAGATCATGCAGATGAGGCAGAACGGCTATTTGCTAAAGCGAAACAAGCAGTAGAGGAAATTGATGATGCTGACATCCTCATGTATTATTCTCTTCTTGAGAAAAGGCATCATATTCTGATGTACAATTTAAGAGGGCAAAAAGGCAATGTTTCAACGAAAAGTAAAGAAGGCCATTATGGGAAAAAAGATGATGATTTGTCTAATCGCCTTGCTTACTATTTTGATTTTTATGAGGGTGTGTATGAACAGCATCAGGGGAATTATGAGGTTGCATTACAGATGTATCAAAGTGCGGAAAAGCTCTTAGATAAAATTCCAAGTGAAATCGAACGCGCTGATTTCGATTTTAAGGTCGCGTGGCTTTACTATCGCCTGAGTCATATCATGCTTTCATTAAGTTATATTCGCAGGGCTCTACACGTCTATAAACGTCACAAGCACTATGAAAGAAGAACTGCACTTTCATATTCTCTTATTGCAGCCAACCTTACAGAGATTGGCAGGTACGAAGAAGCGCTTGAGAATTATCGTTTGGCGGAAGAGGTGTTGACGAGCGAACAGGATGATTTTATGCTGGCTCAGCACCATCATAATGTCGCCATTTTATATTCATTTTGGAATAAACCGAAAGAATCTATACGACATCTTGAAAAAGCATTGTCTCATCAAGAGTATTATGATTCAGATTTCTTTTTCCATTCTACGTATCTGATCAGCCGGGAACTCTGTGTGATTGGTGAAAAGCAGCGTGCAAGTCAGTATATAGATGCTGCATATGCCCGAATGAAAGAAGCTTCTCATGAAGTGTTTCAGCTCAAAATAGGCATCGTACATGATCTTTACTTAACGAATGTGCCACAAAGATTTCAGCAAATTAATGAGAAATTAAGAAAGTTAGAAGAAAAGAATGAATATCATGAAGTGAAAGAGCTTTCTCACTTTGCTGCAAAGTATTGTGAAAAGCAAGCACTTTATGAGCAGTCTGTTTTTTACTTGAATAAAAGTTTAGAAGCGGATTTACATATGAAAAGAATGGGGTTGATATAAGATGAAAACAGGATTAAAAGTATTATTCGTTGTGGGTTTAGCGGTCGCTGCGGCTGTTTTAACTGAAAATGTAGCGGGTTCTTTCGAAGTAGCAGAAAAAATCATTGGTGGTTAATCACCCAATCATTTCTCGCCCTTGTTGATGATGATCAGCAAGGGTTTTTTATATGTGTGAAAATAGGCTCTTCTTATTAAACGCTGCAAGAACGTTTAATAAGAAGAATTCGCAACAAAGGGGGTGTGCAAATTTGTTACCTGCTCCATTATTCTAAATAAATATAGGGCAGAGCAACAAGTTAAAAAGGTCACCTTTCTTTGCTTAATTTAATTTTTTGCAGGACTTTTCATTCAAATTTCATCAAATTGGTCTATAGTACATAGAAATTGTTACAAAAGTGGGAACACCGCTCCATTTGTCACGCATATGATGAGATGAAGTGTAAGTTGAAGGCAGGTGATTGTATGGATCCTCGGGTATATGGAGGCTTTCATGGCGGCGGTTTTAGCGGAGGTGCAGTGGGCCCTCATATTGGCTTTGGCGGGTATTATGTGAGCCCTGGCGTATTCTCGGGCTTAGGAGGTTACCCTGGATATGGAGGGTTCGGGACGTTTTCTGGATATTCTCCATATGGCTCCACATTCATTATGGGGCGTCCTCCTGGTTTTTATGTAAGAAGTTATTAATGTTTTATCACAGTGGTTGAAATAGCCATCTAAGATTGGCTATTTCAATTGGTGAAAGTGCTTAAATGTAGCTGTGATCACGATAACCCCTAGGATGCAAATAGGCAGCCAAATGATGATAAACGGATCGTACGCATCTGTGTATGCTGCTAAAGCAGCTCCTAGGCAGTAAAAGACAATAGAACCGATTCGCAGCAAGCTCACATGTTGAATAGGGGCTTTTCTTTTTTCCCGATTTGATAAGCGCTGCGCCAAATCTTCAAATAAGTTAGCAAGTGTACTCGTTAAAACTGTTGTAGAAATGCCAGCGACATTTAATTTGCGTGCGGCCGCCGTTTGCATGCCCATCGCCATACTTAAAAGGATAATCAGCATAAAATAAGCACCTTGCGTATAAGGAAAAATGGTCATAAGAGCAAATAGAAGCAAGATGATGACTTCTATGATAAAGATGCGTGTAACGGCTTTTGGCCAAAATGTTTTTTCTTGTTTTCCACCTATGACAACAGCTA
Source organism: Bacillus sp. XT-4 (assembly GCF_050864245.1). NCBI lineage: Bacteria > Bacillati > Bacillota > Bacilli > Caryophanales > Bacillaceae > Bacillus > Bacillus sp. XT-4. The sequence goes on along the minus strand of NZ_JBPAFI010000002.1, from coordinate 51,465 downwards.
GTAAAACACCTAGAACAAATCCGCTAAGTGCCGTGATGGAATGAAGAGCGGTTAACTGCAATGAACTGCCTGCTGCAATGCCAAGCAGTACAATATTTCCCGTCATATTTGCTGTAAACACATGCCCCAGGCTTAAATAGCCAATAACATCCACTATTCCTGCGGTAAGACATAAGAACATCAGGGCAATGTTTCGTATTGAGTGTGCGGTCAAAATAGTCATCCCTTTCTTCCTATCTAATGAATAAGTGTAACGCTTAATGACCGCGTATGTCCATTTTATGAGCTGGTAACATGTCCTGCAGCTGATATAAAACTTGTCGAAAAGAATCATCATTCACATGGTGCCTCATTTTCCGGAATGGATCGCCTTTTTCCTTTAGACGTTTCATAACAGCCGGCATCGTAAATAAAGAAGGGTGACAGTCTTCGCTATTTAATTCTTCCCATTCAATCGGTGTTGCAACAAGTCCAAGCTCGTTTCCTCTCGGGGAATACGGGGCGATGATTGTTTTTCCAGCATCATGTTGAAGGTAGTCTAAATATAAACGGTTGCCGCGGTTTTTCTTTAGACGCTCTAGCGTAAACAGCTCGGGTGCTTGTTCGCATAAAAATTGGCAAATGAACGCAGTGAATTGTCTAGTTTGTTCATATGTGAAGGCATTTTTCTTCAATGGGATATAAACTTGTAGCCCTTTCCCACCACTTGTTTTAATAAATGCGGTGAGAAAGAGTCCATCTAAAATGGCCTTGATTCGTTTGGCTGCTTCTATTGCTAGGTGAAACTCTTTAACAGAAGGCGGATCTAAATCAAATACAATTTCTACAGGCCGATCTGTATCTCTCGTTTCAAAAGGAATATGAAATTCCATCGCCAGCTGGTTACCAAGCCAAAGCAACGTATTAGGATCATTACAGATTGTGTAAGACATATCGTGCGCTTGATCTGTCTCAACAAAATCAGGCGCATAATCGGGCGTTGCCTTTTGATAAAAAGATTCTCCACCAGTGCCATGAGGAAAGCGTATTAACGTAAGACGTCTTTCACGTAAAAAGGGCAATAAATAGGGAGCGGCTTGCCTCAAATAAAGTAAGTAATCTGCCTTTGTGATATGAAGGGCAGGTACAACCGGTTTCTCTGGGTGGGTGACGTCAATCAAAGCTGGGAGCGGATAAAGCTGTTTGAGCATGTGTTGAAAGGTACACGTTGCTGGATCTGCAGCGAATAAAAACGAAGAAAACCGGGGCTCTCGTAAGGCTGATCCATCAAAAGAGATACAGGCAATCTTTGCGACAATGGATGGTGGGATTTCATAATGTGATGCTCCAGTCATTTGACCTTTGGTTAGAAATAAGGTGCGCAGGGTTTGTTCTTCTTCTTTAGAAAAACCATGCTTAAATTGGACAACCTCTAAGAGATTCGTTTCTTGATAAAGACATCCTTGAAAATAGCCATTGTCTTTATCAAAACGAGTCACGATGACAGATACATACCGCCAATTTTTGATTTTGAGCCATTCTTTCGAGCGGGTATGCTCCTGCCATTTACTCATTTTCTTTTTAGCAACTAATCCTTCCGCTAAATAGGTCAGCATGATTTTTTTCATGTCATCAGGGCTGCTATCGGTTTGGATGATTTGAAGAAGAGAGGGGTGATTCAGCTGAACGGAGGGAGGAAGATTTGCAGCTTGGAACACCTCATGCAGCTCAGCTTTTCTTTCAATCAGCGGTAAATCAACGAGGGATTTCCCTTTGCATCTCAATAGATCAAATGCAATCAAATGACATGGAAACCGCTTAGCCTGGCGTTGAATGGTTTCTGTGTTTTTCAGGCGGCCTCTTTGCTGAACTTTAGTAAAGTCGCTTTCTTGTTCACTCAGTAAAAAGACCAATTCTCCATCTAGGGTCAGCGGTAAAATAGGTGCAAGCTGCTTTGTTAGTTGCTGGCACTGCTCAATGACTTCAGGAAATTGTTTGTTTAATCGTTTTCCCGCTCTGCTCTCTAAATGGATGGCGTCTTTTTCCCAAATAAGAATGGCCCTGAAGCCGTCATATTTTAATTCATACAGCCAGTCTGCTCCAACAGGAATACCATGTGCAGACGTTAAACGCATCGGTTTCATTGTGTTTTTCACTTCCTTACATCATGTGTTCTTATGGTGGGATGAAATTTTCATAAACATACATAACTCTGATGAAAACATTACATAGTAAGGAGAAAAGAACGGAGGCGTTACGATGCATACAGTATGGAAGGGCGGCATTAGCTTTGGACTGGTGAATATTCCAGTCAAGCTGTTTACCGCTACAGAAAACAAAGATATTAAATTAAGACAGCTTCATAAAGAATGCCATACGCCGATTAACTACAAAAAGGTTTGTGCTAACTGCGGCGAGGAGGTAGCGCCAGAGCAAATTGTAAAAGCGTACGAGTATGCCAAAAATAAATTCATTGAATTGGATGAGGAAGAACTCGAAAGGCTGAGAAAAGAAAATGAAGAAAAAGCCGTCGAAATTATTGATTTTGTGAAGATAGAAGAAATCGACCCCATCTATTATGAAAGAAGTTATTTTCTATCTCCAGATACCGGCGGAGCAAAGGCTTATTCATTATTAAGAAAAGCGTTGCAAGAATCAGGGAAAATCGGTGTAGCCAAGATCATGATTCGCTCAAAGGAGCAATTAGCGATTGTTAGGTGCTACGAACATATTTTACTAATGGAAACCATTCATTTCCCTGACGAAATTAGGCAAGTATCAGACGTCCCCAATATCCCGCAAGAGGAAAACATCGTGAAGAAAGAGTTAGATACAGCACTCCTTTTAATTGAGCAGCTGACCACCACATTCGATCCAGCCGCTTATCGGGATGAATACAGAGAGCAGCTGATGAATGTCATTGGAGACAAAATTTCTGGAGAACATACCGTTCAACCAGCAACGACAGGTAAAAAAGAGGCTTCATCCAATGTCACTGATTTGATGGCCGCTTTGCAGGCTTCTATCGATCGATCAAAACCAGAAAAAACGAAAAAAGCAGCACCTAAGAAAAGAAAAGCACCCGCTAAAAAAGAAAAGAATGCATAAAGAAAAGACCGCTCGCCAAAGGGCGGTCTTATTTGGGCTTCACCACATCCTGAATCGTCCCATCTGTTCGGTGGATGACAACTGCTGTTCCTTTTTTAGATGAAATCTCTTTCGCGCGGTCGATGGCTTCCTGTTTCGTTTCTTTTACCTCACTTGCACGCTTCGCTTTTTCAGTTTGAACCGCCCAGCTTTCATCATGTTTCACGACATGCTGCGCATGATCCATGAGCTCAGGTCGTGCAGAGCTGCTTTTCTTAGAAGGAGTCACAGAACCATGAGAGTGAAAGTCCTCCATTTCTTTTTCCGTCGCATTCTTTTTCCACTCTTTCGCTTGATTGATCGCAATTGGAATCGCTCTACCTTCTTCATAGCCTTCCTGCACCATTTTGTTGGAAATCTCAAGTGCTTTTTTTCGAATGACTTTGTCTAGTGATTGGAATGAAGCTGGATAATCTTCCATTGTCCAAGGCATATTGAACGCTCCTTTCTTTTATTTGAACACCTTCCCCCATATGCAATGGATCAAACATTTAACCATCTCAATCCAATGGCTTGGTTGAAATACATCGTTTTGCTGAGGAAGAATGTTTTCAATTCCTGCACAATAGAAGATAGTAAAGGAGTGATTGAAATGATGATGAAAGGCTTGTATGAAGCACATTTACCTGTGAGTGATTTGAAGGCATCCATTTCTTTTTATGAAAAATTGGAATTAACACTTGCTCATGAAAATGAACGAGTGGCTTTTCTATGGATTGAGAAAGGAAAGAGCTGGCTTGGCTTATGGAAGGCTGATATATCCACTATTCCATATCATCCAGCCACTCGACATGTTGCGTTCCAAATAGAAACATCCAGCATTGAGCAGATCAAAGAATGGCTGATAGAAAAAGGGATCAGCATACATCCGATGTTTGGCTTTTCGGAAGAGCAACAGCCTTTAGTACTTGATAATCCGCCACAATTTCATGCCGCGATTTACTTTCTTGACCCAGATGGCAATTTGCTTGAATGCATTGCACCGCTTGAAATCGATGCAGGAGAACATCATGAGATGATGACATTTGAAGATTGGGAAAGAAAGAAACATCCGTTTATTGATTGACAAAACCGCTTATTGTAACTATATTGATTACAACGGTGGTGAAGGAATGTGAAACAAATTAGCAGCAGATATACCATTGCTGTTCATATCTTGTCTTTTATTGCGGGTGTTTCAAAAGAGTGCACAGGGGATTTTATTGCAGAAAGTGTTAATTCAAATCCAGTCATTATCAGAAAAATGATGGCTATGCTCAAAAAGGCGGATCTCATTGAGATTCGCCGAGGAGTTGGCGGTGCTTCTTTAAAAAGGCCGGCAGAGGACATTACTCTACTAGATGTGTACCGGGCTGTGGATGTAAGCGAAGATGAAGAGTTATTTAACTTTCATCAACCAGTCATTGCATGTCCAATTGGTCAAGCCATGGATACGAGACTGCGGCAAGAACTTAAAGAAGCACAGTCCGCACTTGAGCATCACCTTAAACAAGTGACAATTAAGCAATTATTAATCGAGGCGGAGTAGAAAAAGCTCATACATAGAGCTTTTTTTACCCCTTCGTTGTAACCATTTCGATTATAACGAATGATCTGATGCAAGAAACCAGCTGCTTCATACATGAAACATCACCGTTGAACGAAAAATGAGGAGGTCAAATCAATGACATTATTAGTGACAGGTGCAACAGGACAACTTGGATCGCTCGTCGTCAAACATTTGCTCGCAAAAGTACCAGCTGAACAATTGGCGGTCAGTGTTCGAGATCCGCAAAAAGCAGTTCATCTAAAGGAAGCTGGGGTGGATGTGCGCAAGGGAGACTTCACACAGCCGGATACACTTCAATCAGCGTTTCAAGGGATTGATCGCCTTTTGATCATTTCGTCTGGGGATGGAGATCGCGTGAAGCAGCATATCAATGCCATCCAAGCAGCGAAAGCAGCGAATGTGTCATTTATTGCTTATACAAGTGTTGTCAATGCAAGAGAAAGTCAGCTTAACCTAGCACATGACCATGCAAAAACAGAAGAAGCAATTTTGGCCTCTGGCATACCTCATGTTTTTCTAAGAAACAATTGGTATGTGGAAAATGAAAAAGATACGATTCTGGCATCAGTGAACGGAGCGCCGTTTATCAGCCCAATTGGTGAAGGTAAAGTCGGCTGGGCAACAAGAAATGACTATGCAGAAGCAGCAGCAAATGCGTTAACACTGCCGGCACATGATCAGGAAATCTATGAATTGTCAGGACCGCTTCGCACACACACTGAACTTGCACAAATGGTCAGCAAAGTGAGCGGGAAAGAAATCAAAGTAGAGCACATGGATGTAGATACATTTGGAGAATTTTTAGCGTCAAATGGTGTACCGAAAGAAGCTGTTCCATTTGTCAAAGCGATGCAAAGCGGAATCCGCGATGGGGCATTAGCAGTCGAAAGCCATGATTTCGAAAAACTATTAGGCCGCTCTTTAACACCTATTGAAGATAGAATACGAGAAATGATGTCAAACTAAACATGTAAAAACGCCCTGTAAAAAGGGCGTTTTTTCTATCCTCATTGAGCCATTCTTTTGAAAATATAGGTGTAATGTCCATTTTGTCGTACATATTCTTGTATGTAGATGTTAGAATTTTATGAGATGATTCCAGCAAATGAATGACGCTTACTTTATTATGAAATACATTATTCAAGATATTCATTTTGTTTTAATCCTATTAAACAGCAGGATGTGATGACATGTTACGCAAAGCCTTCCTCTCTTATTTGACTGCCAGTATGATCACAATCATCGTCATTATGATTGAACTCGGTTTTCGTTCAGCTGTTGTTTCACCATTTGTTTTACTTGATTCGAACAAAGAAAGCAACCCAAAAGTATTCGTCGCTCATTCGCTATATCAGGGTGACGTTTTATTAACCTATCAAGACGGTTCTTTCAATGGCCCATCAGAAGCATCCCTTCAATTAAGTGGAAAGTACATAAATCTCACACAGATCCCATCTGCGAATGGAATCAGTATGATTGAAACAAACAAAATAATGAATGATAAGGCATTGGTTTTTCTAAGAAAAGGCTTTGTACCTATCCATGATGATACGATCATGATGGAACAGGTAACGCAAAATCCCTTCTTTTCTACATACAATCTAACGAATCTAACAGAAACAACTAAGATCAACACAAACTTTAAGTATAGCATCGCATTTGTTACATTCATGACTTTAATGGGAATTCTTTTGCCCGCTTTGTTATTTTTCCTATTTAACCTTCATGAATCGATGAAAAACCTATTCACATTATTCATTCCCTTTGTTCTAGCCATTTTTCTTCCCTTGGGATTAAATTATTATTTTTTAATGGGATACGTGCTATCAGTTACAGGATCTTATGTGTTGAGTATGATTCTCTCTATACTTGTGCCTAGTTTCCTGTCAGTCTTATTGACAGCTTATTCATTTGAGTATGTGACAAAAGATTCTTCTGATGTATTAGGAGAAAATGAAGACACTTTAGGAAATTCATTCTTCCTGAACGTTAGGGAGCAAGCCGTTTTATTTGGTGCTATCACATTATCCTTGATATATTTCGGCTCTTATTTAGTCATGCCTTTGGCGTTTCAAGCGAAGGTTATGGATCACCTTTTTCTATTTTGTGCTTGGTATTTCGCCCTAGTCATCTTATTTATTATGGGTTACTCATTCATTCAAAAAATGATAAATAAGTATGAAGTCTTACGGACGGACGAATTCATAAATATTTGCACAGATATTGAGCATCAAACGAACCAAAAGGTAAAAATATGGGTAAAAAAAGACTCACGACATGATGTGAATGCCTGGATATATTCATTTCAACTTCCATTTAGAAGAAAAGTCAATCTATATGTGACGGAAGGGTTATTAGATAAGTTTGATACAGAGGAAATTCGTGCGATCTTATTCCACGAAATGGGACATGTAAAATTAAAACATGCGCATTTCACCATTTACCTCACTGTGATTGTCACCTTACTTATGGGAATCATTATGTATTATGCCAGACAGGTGATGCTTGCCAATGGTTGGTGGCAATATATTTTGTTGTTCCCAGCAGGGATATTGATCATGATATTTATGACGGAGTGGTTGCCAAAGAAAATGAGTCGGTTATTTGAGATTCAGGCGGATCGCTTTGCTGTTCACCATCTTGAGAATCAAACTCTATATCTCAATACTTTGATAAAATTAAGTCATTTGATTGAAGAAGATGGAGATGACGGAAGAAAATCTGAATGGCGTGAAAGTCATCCTTCTTTTGAAAAACGAATTCATCACATAAAGAAAATCATGAAGTGAAGGCGGTTTGTGTGAATGACGACACTTCCTTCGGTAGTATGAAGAAATAAAAACATGAATGTTCTCAAACGCCCTGTAAAAATGGCGTTTTTTTCATGTACCTTCACAAGCACGATATCCAAATTTTAAACAAATCCGTTCGTTGAAATTTCAGAAATTTGGGATTAAAATGAAATGAAGGGTCATTATTTAGTCATCAGATGACCAGACATAAATCAAGGTGCAGCAAAAGAAAGGAAGTTCGCCGATGAGAGTCAGTTTATTTGTCACCTGTATCATTGACACGATGCAGCCACATGTAGGAAAGGCGACTGTTGAGGTGTTAGAGCGGCTCGGTGTTGAAGTAGAATTCCCTGAAGCACAAGTGTGTTGCGGGCAGTCTGCCTTTAACAGCGGCTATACAAAAGAAACAATCAAAGCGGCCAAAAATATGATGAAAGCCTTTGAATCAGCTGAATATGTCGTCACACCATCAGGTTCTTGTAAGGCCATGTTTTTAGAATATCCGCACCTTTTTAAAGAAGACCGAGCGTGGTTCGCCCGTGCTCAGGCACTTGCTGCGAAAACATATGAATTAACGGAATTTATTGTTGATATATTACATGTAACAGATGTAGGTGCGAGTTTGAAAGGAAAAGCCACCTATCATACCTCCTGCCATATGACGAGACTGCTTAGAATTAAGGAAGCGCCTTTCACACTGTTGTCAAATGTCAAAGATTTAGTGATGGAACCATTGCCTCGCGCTGAAAATTGCTGCGGATTTGGAGGAACTTTTTCAATCAAAATGACACCCATTTCTGAGCAGATGGTTGATGAAAAAGTACAAAGCATAGAGGAGACAGGCGCTGAATATATCATTGGTGCTGACTGTGGATGTCTGCTGAATATCGGAGGAAGACTGAATCGTCTTCATAAGCCTGTCAAAGTGATGCATATCGCAGAAGTGTTGAATAGCCGCTGAAGCTAAGAGGGGGAACGGCACATGAGTATGAAAATTGGAGAGAAGGCTTTTAAAGAGCGGATCGGCGAAGGATTAGAAGACGCTGTGATGAGAGGAGCTGTTTCCTCTGCACAAGAGCGTCTGTATAAAAGACGGATGACTGCAAGTGAAGAGCTTGGAAACTGGGAAAAGTGGCGTGAACTTGGAGAGGACATCAGGCAGCATACACTGGCCCATCTTGATGACTATTTATATCAATTAAGTGAGAGCGTGAGTAGACGTGGAGGTCATGTGTTTTTTGCAAAAACAAAGGAAGAGGCATCGGCGTACATTCAAGATGTAGCACAAAAAAAAGCAGCAAAAAAGATCGTGAAATCAAAATCAATGGTCACAGAAGAAATTGAAATGAATCAAGCGCTAGAAGAGATTGGCTGCGAGGTAGTTGAAAGCGATCTTGGAGAATATATTCTTCAAGTTGATGACCATGAACCACCTTCACATATCGTGGCACCAGCCCTTCATATGACGAAAGAACAAATACGGGAAGTTTTTCACGAAAAGCTTGGATATGATATGTCAGAGACTCCTGAAGAAATGACCAAATTTGTAAGAGCTTTGTTACGAGAAAAATTTCTTGAAGCAGACATTGGTGTGACGGGCTGTAACTTTGCTGTGGCTGACACAGGATCGATTTGTCTTGTGACGAATGAAGGGAATGCGGATCTTGTCACGTCCATTCCAAAGACACATATCGCAGTCATGGGGATGGAGCGGCTTGTACCAACGATGGAGGAGCTCGATGTCCTTGTCGGTCTATTGTGCAGAAGCGCAGTAGGTCAAAAGTTAACAAGCTATATCTCTGTCGTGGGGCCAAAAGGAGAAGAAGAAGTTGATGGGCCAGAAGAGTTTCATTTGGTCATTGTGGATAACGGACGGTCAAACATATTAGGGACGGAATTTCAGCCAGTTTTGCAATGTATTCGGTGTGCAGCCTGTATCAATGTGTGCCCCGTTTATCGGCATGTTGGCGGTCATTCGTACGGATCAATTTACCCGGGTCCGATTGGTGCTGTTCTTTCGCCGCTACTTGGAGGATATGACGACTACCAAGAGCTTCCTTTCGCCTCAAGTTTGTGCGCAGCCTGTACAGATGCTTGTCCAGTGAAAATTCCACTTCACGAATTATTAATCAAACATCGACAAGTCATCGTTGAAAAAGAGGGGAGAGCGCCTAAAGCGGAAATGATGGCAATGAAAATGTTCGGAATGGGCGCATCCACTCCTAGAATGTATCGATTTGGCACAAAAGCAGCCCCTGTGCTCTTGAAACGTATGACTTCAAACGGACAGATTTCAAAAGGTGCGGGTCCTTTAAAGAATTGGACAGAAATTCGTGACCTCCCAGCGCCAAGCAAAGAAAGGTTTCGGGATTGGTTTAAAAAGAAACAAAAGGAGGAGCGGCAATGAAAGGAACCATTTCTCATCGGGATTCATTTTTAGCACATATCCAGCAACAATTAGGCAAAAGCTCCTCCAAGCCTGCATCTATTCGGCGTCCGGTTTGGAAGCATCGAGTCAATTGGGAAACAAATGAAGGTCTGTCGAAAGAAGAATTGGTAGAGCAATTGAAGGTGCAATGTCAGCAAATTCATACGAGAGTGGTAGAAACAACGCCGAAAGAAGCAGCCTCAACGTTACGATTATTGATGAAAGAGTATGGAGAAGGTCCTGTGATGACTTCGAGCGATAGACGTTTTGCACAATATGAATGTCATCCTATGTTTCAAGCCTTGCGGAAAGAAGGAATCTCAGTCACTAGCTGGAATGCAGATACATCAAGAGAAGAAAATATAAGGCAGGCAGAACAAGCGAAATATGCATTGGTATTCAGCGATTACACACTTGCAGAATCCGGAACCGTTGTTCTTTCCTCCCATCAAGGTCAAGGGAGAGCACTTCATTTTTTACCGATGATGTATATCGTATGTATTGAAAAAAGCACAATTGTCCCGCGGATGATTCATGCTGTTTCAGCTCTTCATCGCCTAGTAGAAGAAGGAGAGCAGACGAAAGGCGCCATTCATTTTATATCAGGTCCAAGTAATTCTGCCGATATTGAAATGAATTTAGTCGTTGGTGTTCATGGGCCGGTGCGGGCTGTGTATGTATTAATAGATGATGAATGAGGGCTTTCGTGAAGAAAGCTTCAGCGTGTAGGCAAACCCTCGCATTCGGTGTCAGTCCTGCGCTTCGGTGCTCACGAATGTTAAATTCGCTCCGCTCCGATGCTCGTCCTTCCTAGGGCTGCAAAGGTTTTCTATCACGCTGAAAAGAAAACAAAGGGCTAAAATAAAGTTCATTTTAGCCCTTTGTCAACAATCTGGGGCTTTCGTGAAGAAAGCCTTTTTTATGTAAACATTCTTAAAATTCATCTTGCCTCTAGGCGAATAGTCATAGTAAGATGACGTCATACAAGATGAGAAGCTCATCTACTGCTGATGTAAAGGAAGCTGCTAATGGAAATGAAGACAAATGCTCCAAAGAAGTCGATTGCGGTGCCGCTTGTGATCTCCATCATTGCGATTTCGTTTTCGGCCATTATTGTGAAGTGGTCAAGTGCGCCTGCTGCTATTTTAAGTATGTATCGAATGATATTTGCGGCGGTTTTGATGCTTCCCTTTATTCTGCCGCGTCAAAAAGAGTTTGTCTCGTTAAAGCGGAGAGACTGGTTTTTCTTATGTATGTCAGGTTTCTTTTTAGGGCTCCATTTTGTTTTGTGGTTCGGCTCATTGAAGCTCACCACAGTGGCGAGCTCTACAATCATCATTGCACTTCAACCGATGGTGTCATTATTAGGCGGATTTCTCATTTTTCGTGAACGAACAACGAAGTCAGCCATTTTCACAATGTGTGCGGCGATTGTTGGTGCGCTCATGATTGGATGGGGGGATGTCGGACATAGCCAAGACGCCATTATAGGAGACATTTTATCCTTTTTCAGTGTAATCGCTGTTGTTTGTTATTTATTAATCGGTCAACAAGCTGTGAGAAAGATATCTCATTGGATTTATAGTTTTTGTGTATTTGGTTTTGCCGGCCTTTTTTTAATTTTATTTAACCTTATACAGCAAACGCCTTTTGTAGGCTATTCGGGTAAAGAATGGGGGATTTTCTTACTGCTCGCCATTATCCCTACCATGTCCCATGTCATTAACAACTGGCTGTTAACCTATGTGAATGCGACAACTATTTCAATGAGTATTCTAGGCGAACCTGTTGGGGCAACGATACTCGCTGTTTTACTGCTTGGAGAGAAAGTCACGCTGCTACAAATGTTCGGTGGTCTTCTTGTCCTTTTAGGTGTCTTTTTCTTTTTGATGCAGCAGCGACAAGGAATCGTGATGAAAACAAAAAAATCCGGTTAACTCCCGGATTTTTTCACTCTTTTAAATGATTTTTTTCAATTACTTTGTTTAATCTAGCCTCGACTGTCTTCAATTCCACTTGTTTTCTTCTTATCATTCGAATGGCAATCACAATGATGGTCACGATCAACGCAATGAATAGAAGAGAAAATACTTGGAATACGATATCCCCAATGTTGAATGCAGTATTCGCTTCATTAGGCATGTGTAACCCTCCTTATATCTATATATTACCATAATCAATAAAAGATTGAGATTTATCCATAATTTATCTATAATAGGTAAAATATCACTCATTAAAGGAGAACCATTATGAGAACTTTAGTCCTTTTACGAGGTCTCCCAGGTGCAGGTAAATCAACTTGGATCAAAGAACAAGGCTTAGAACCATATACATTATCAGCGGATCAAATCCGTCTGTTAACCCAGCCTCCGCAGTTATCAGTCAATGGGAAACCGGAAATTTCAAGCAAACATGATCATAAAGTCTGGTCTTTATTATTTGAACTCCTCACAGCCCGAATGGAACGAGGAGACTTTACTGTCATTGATGCAACACATGTCACAAGTAAGTCCATTTCGCAGTATAAGTCATTGGCTACTTCATATCGCTATAGAGTGTATGTCGTCGATTTTACGCAAGTGCCTCTTGAAACAGCCCTGCTGCAAAATCGCGGTCGAGAGCCGCACAAAGTAGTGAAGGAATCTGTGTTATATCAAATGAATGAACGGTTAAAGACAGAGAAGGTGCCTTCATGGGTAACCGTTTTGACGCCTGAGGAATATCCAGCCATTATGACGTATCAGCCCAGGTCTTTTGATCAGTATGAGGCCATTCACGTCTTCGGTGATATTCACGGCTGTTACACAGCTCTAAATACTTATTTGCAAGGAGACTTGAAAGAAAACGAGCTTTATATCTTTGCAGGTGATTTGCTTGATAGAGGAATAGAAAACAAGGAAGTTTTAGAATGGATGCTGGCACATAGAGAATGCCGCAATGTGATCGTCATTGAAGGAAATCATGATCAGCATCTTTACAAATATGCACATGAAGAAAAAGTGAGAAGTAATATGTTTAACCGTCATACTGCGCCTGAAATTGCGGAAGCAGGTTTTGACCTAAAAGAATTAAGGAAGTTTGTCAGAACATTTCATCAGCTCACCTATTTTACGTATCATGGTCAGACATTTCTTGTCACCCATGGTGGGCTTGCCCATTTGCCAGAAGAGCTTCTGCATGTCTCAACGCAGCAGCTTATTCACGGAGTAGGTGAATATTCAGATGACATTGACCACTTATTTGTGCAAAATACTGCTGGATTAGATATCATTCAAATTCACGGTCATCGCAATTTATATAGACTGCCTATCCAAGCGGCGGAAAGATCTTATAATCTCGAAGGTCAGGTTGAATTTGGCGGACAGCTGCGTGTGTTAAAAATCACAGCAGGCGGGATTGAGACACATGAAATTGATAATCCTGTCTACAGAGCTTCTGAAAACAAACAACCGGTCTTTGTTCAGCCCAATGTGACGCTGGATGATTTCTTAGCCCATTTAGATCAGCATGAATATGTACAAGAATTAAAGCTGCCACACGATATTTCATCTTTTAATTTCACCAAAAAAGCATTTAGTGAAAGACAATGGGATGAAATAAATGTCAAAGCAAGAGGGTTGTTTATCAATATGACTTCAAAGCAGATTGTGTCTAGAAGTTATAATAAGTTCTTTAATATTGATGAACGTCCTGAAACCAGAATGCAGCATCTAGTGAATCATCTTCAATTTCCTGTGACGGTCTATGATAAAGCAAATGGATACTTAGGTACGATTGGGTTTAACGACATAAAACATGAACTGGTGTTTACGTCCAAATCGTATACGTCACATGTGAAACAAAATCAGCATGCTGCTTGGGTCGAAGAGCTATTTTATGCGACCTTTGACGATGTGCAGGTCGATTACATCAAATCATACGTACGCGACAACCATGTATCCCTTGTATTTGAAGTCATTTTGCCAGAGAAAGACCCGCATATTATCACATATGATCATGATCAACTCATTTTACTTGATATCGTGAAGCGTCAGCTGAGCTATGAAAAAGAACCATTTGCTGAAGTGAAAAGGCTCAGTGAACAGCTTGGCATGCGGTGCAAACAGCAAGTGGCAGTGTTTCATGATTGGACCTCCTTCTATAAATGGTATCAATCTGTATCACATGATGACACAATCAAAGAAGAAGGCTATGTCATTGAGGATAACAGCGGCTTTATGACCAAGTTAAAGCTTCCTTATTATCAATTTTGGAAGCAAATGCGATCCATTAAACAGCGTGTTGCAGATAAGCGCTCCACCCAAAAATATATGCAGGCTTTGCAAACAGCAGAGCAAGCAAGATTTTATACATGGTTGCTCGAGCAAGATCCAGTAAACGTGAGAAACAGCTCAATCATTGAGCTGCGTTCACAATTTGAGCAAACGGAAGCGGGCCATTTGAATAATGACGGAATAAATGCATAGTCTAACAAAGAGTCTTTTCTAGAGAAAAGGCTTTTTTTCATGAAATCGAAAGGTGGAAGCTGAAATGCCAGATCATATTGAAGTCATACTTCGAACCATATTTGCTTTTGCTATTTTATTCGGCGGTGCCCGTCTTCTTGGAAAGCAAACCATTGCACAAATGAATATTTTTGATTTCATTGCGGCGATCAGTCTAGGTTCAATTGCGGCGAACTTGGCGTTTAATACTACGCTTCCGCTTCATCACACAACCATTTCTTTTGTGACACTTGTGATCATTATTTATGTGATTTCTTTACTTGCTTTAAGAAGCCGGAAGGTGAGAGGTTTTATGGCCGGTAAACCAACGCTTGTGATTCAAAATGGCAAAATCCTTGAAGAGAATATGAAAGGAATGAGGTATACACTTGATTATTTAAATCAACAGCTCAGAGAAAAGAATGTGTTTGACATTAGTGAAGTTGAATTTGCAATGATTGAAACAGATGGGCATATGTCAGTGAAAAAATACCCTTCATTTGATTATGTCACGCGAAAAGATCTTAACCTGTGGATGCAGGCAGAGCGTTACATGCCCATTGAAGTCATTATGGACGGAAAGCTCATTTTGAAAAACCTTCATGAAAACCAATTAACGGAGCAGTGGATCTATGAAGAAATTCAAAAAAGGCAGCTGTCTTTAAAAGACATTGTTTATGCGGTTCGTTCAAGTAATGGCAGTTTATATATTGATACATATGACGATCACATCCATTCTCCAATTGACCAAGAATGAACATATAGTTCAGACGACACCCGCGCGTCACAGAACTGCCAATATTTATAAGTCGTTTGGATGTCATCTATCTAGGTATCATTTCTCAATTATTATTATTTTCAGAAAATGTAGTGACGGAGAAAAATAAGTATGTTTAAGTATAAATAGAAGAATTTAAAATATTAATATAATATACATCAAGCGGAATGAACATTCATTCCTGATAAAACGAAAGGAGAGGATGAAATGCCCGCAGCAACTACTGATAAACAGGAGCAGATTATGAAGGCTTCTCTGGACTTATTTATTGAACGGGGTTTTGACGGTACAACGATGCCGATGATTTCGAAAAGAGCCAATGTTGGAGCAGGAACCATTTATCGTTATTTTGATAGTAAAGAGGCTCTTGTGAACATTTTATACCAGCGAAGCCTGACTGCATTTATCGACAAGGTGAATACAAACAGTCCAGACCCTAAAGCAAGTATCAGGGCTTATTTCAAACATGTCTTTTACTGCTTAGTGCTCTTTACAAAAGAGAACCCAAGTGGTCTGTACTTCTTAGAAATTGACAAACGCTCACACTATTTAGATGAGACAAGTAAAGAGAAGATGCAGCAGCTATTAAATGAGCTATTTCATATTTTTGAAGAAGGCAAAAAGGATGGAATTCATCCAAATCTTTCAGGGAGAACGATTTTATCCATTGTATTTGGAGCGTTCGTTCAGCTTCATAAACAGATTCTAGCAGAGGAAATTGAACCAACGATTGAATTTTTAGAAGATATTGAGCAATGCTTATGGCGTGCCATTAGAGTTGCATCATAAAGAAATAAAGGGAGTGGGCACATGCAACAAACATCAATCATTCCAAAACCAAAAACATACGGACCTTTAAAAAATATTCCTCATATCAAAAAAGGAGAGCTTTCTCAAAGCTTTTGGCGGCTGGCAGATGAATTGGGAGGGATTTATCAATTTGAATTTTCAGATATAACCGGTGTTTTTGTTTCCAGTCATGAGCTTGTCCAAGAAGTATGTGATGAGAGCCGATTCGATAAATTCATCGGGATTAGTCTTGATAAAGCAAGAGCATTTGCAGGAGATGGCCTATTTACAAGCTGGACAGAAGAACCAAACTGGAGAAAAGCTCATCAAATCTTGATGCCGGCGTTTAGTCAGCAGGCGATGAAGGGCTATCACGAGATGATGCTCGATATTGCAACGCAGCTTGTGCAAAAATGGCAAAGAACAGGCCGCGATGAAGAAATTGAAGTAGCAGAGGACATGACAAAACTCACTTTAGATACAATTGGTCTTTGCGGTTTTGATTTTCGGTTTAACAGCTTTTATAAAGAGAATCAGCATCCATTTATCGAAAGCATGCTGAAAGGCTTAAATGAAGCGATGGACCAATCGAAAAGATGGCCGATTGCAGATAAACTCATGATCAAAAGAAGAAAAGAATTTGAGCAAAATGTCGATTTTATGAAGCGATTAGTAGATGATATTATTCAGGAACGGAAAAAACAAGATAAAATGGGCGATGATTTGCTGTCCCTTATGCTGCATGCGACGGACCCTGAAACAGGTGAGCGTCTGTCCGATGAAAATATCCGTTATCAGATCATTACCTTCTTAATTGCGGGGCATGAAACGACAAGTGGTCTGCTATCATTTGCGATTTATTTCTTATTAAAGAATCCAGAGAAACTAAAGAAAGCCGTCCATGAAGCAGATGAGGTGCTACAGGACGGTCTGCCGACATTTAAGCAGGTGCAACAGCTAAGCTACACCCGTATGGTGTTACATGAGGCACTTCGACTTTGGCCGACTGCGCCTTCTTTCTCAGTTTACGCTAAAGAGGA
The DNA here is from genome assembly GCF_050864245.1 of Bacillus sp. XT-4. Classification (NCBI taxonomy): domain Bacteria; kingdom Bacillati; phylum Bacillota; class Bacilli; order Caryophanales; family Bacillaceae; genus Bacillus; species Bacillus sp. XT-4. The sequence continues at coordinate 34,479 of NZ_JBPAFI010000002.1, read as the reverse complement.
CACAGTAATCGGAGGGGAATTTCCGATTGAGAAAAACCAAAGTGTGACTGTGCTGCTTCCTAAATTACACCGTGATCAAGCGGTTTGGGGAGAGGATGCGGAAGAATTTAAACCAGAGCGGTTTCTGCACCCTGAAAAAATCCCGCAACATGCCTACAAGCCTTTTGGAAATGGCCAGCGTGCATGTATTGGGATGCAATTTGCCCTTCATGAAGCCACGATGGTTCTGGGAATGGTTCTGCACAACCTTGAACTGATTGACCATACGTCGTATGAACTGGATTTAAAAGAATCCCTGACGATTAAGCCGAATGATTTTAAAATCAAAGTACGGCCAAGAAAGCAGCAATTCTTTATGGCGCCTCCGAAAGAAGAACCAACAAAAAGCACGGCATCTGCTGAAGCAAAAATAGCGAGTCATGGAACACCGCTATTGGTCTTGTACGGATCAAATCTTGGCACAGCAAAGCAGATGGCAAACGAATTTGCTGAAGACGGGAAAGCAAAAGGGTTTGACGTGACAACGGCACCGCTTGATGATTATACTCGAAAGTTACCAGAGTCAGGCGCAGTTTTAATTGTAACGGCTTCATACAACGGTCATCCGCCTGACCATGCGAAACAGTTTGTGGATTGGGTGACGCAGGATGAGGAGCAAGATCTATCAAACGTGACATTTGCAGTCTTTGGGTGCGGGGATCGAAATTGGGCGAGCACATATCAGCGTATTCCTCGTCTGATTGATGAAGCACTTGAAAGAAAAGGGGCGAAGCGTGTAACGGATATTGGTGAAGGCGATGCGAGCGGTGATATGGATGAAGATAAAGAAACATTCCAGAAGACAGTCTTCGATGAGCTTGCAAAAGAATTCAATTTAACCTTGCAGGAGAAACGCCAAGAAAAGCCAAACCTATCCATTGCATATACGAATGAGCTAGTGGAACGTCCTGTAGCTAAAACATACGGTGCCTTTTCAGCTGTTGTATTGAAAAATCAAGAATTACAATCTGAAAAAAGTACCCGCCAAACAAGGCATATCGAACTTCAATTACCTGAAGGCAAGCACTATAAAGAAGGAGATCATATCGGAATCGTGCCAAAAAATAGTGCAACACTCGTTCAGCGAGTGACCGATCGTTTCAAGCTGGATCCAGAGCAGCACATGATACTCTCTTCGGAAAAAGAAGCAAGTCATTTACCTTTAAATCAGCCAATTCAAGTCGGAGAATTGCTGGCGTCACATGTAGAGCTGCAAGAGCCTGTGACACGTACTCAGCTAAGAGAACTTGCAAAATATACGGTATGCCCACCTCATCGTATTGAACTTGAACAAATGGCGGGAGAAATTTATCAAGAAGCTGTATTAAAGAAGCGTGTGACCATGCTGGATTTACTAGAACAATACGAAGCATGTGAACTGCCATTTGATCATTTCTTAGCCCTTTTACCAGGATTGAAGCCTCGTTATTACTCGATCTCCAGTTCGCCAAAGGTGGATGAAAAGAGGCTTAGTATCACAGTAGCTGTTGTGAAAGGAAAATCATGGAGTGGACGCGGTGAATACGCAGGCGTCGCATCAAACTATTTATGCGGACTGCAAGAAGGAGATGAAGTGGCCTGCTTCCTTCATGAAGCTCAAGCAGGATTCGAATTGCCGCCTTCTCCTGAAATACCAATGATCATGATTGGACCAGGAACAGGTATCGCCCCGTTTAGAGGGTTCATTCAGGCAAGGGAAGCATGGCAAAATGAAGGGAAGTCTTTAGGTGAAGCCCATCTTTATTTTGGCTGCCGCCACCCGCATGAAGATGATCTGTATTATGACGAATTGCAGCTTGCACAAGAAAAAGGAGTCGTCACCATCCACCGTGCTTACTCTCGCTACGAGGAGCAAAAAGTGTATGTCCAGCACTTCATTAAAAATGATGGAGCCAAGCTCATTGAATTGCTCGACAAAGGCGCCTACCTGTATATTTGCGGGGATGGAAAGGTCATGGCACCAGATGTCGAGGCAACACTTATTGAACTGTATCAGACTGAGAAACAGTGTGCGAAAGAAACAGCTGAACAATGGCTGACATCTCTAGCAAATGACAACAGATATGTAAAAGATGTATGGAGCTGATCTCACTGAAAAGAAGACAAAGGGCTAAAATAAATCACATTTTAGCCCTTTGTCAACAATCTGAAACCGCCAAAATGGCGGTTTTTCTTTTTTCATAGAGAGATCGCTAGAATAAATATTTGGAAGATACGAAACACCTAATTTACAAATGAAATATTTTGTAAAAAATAAGAATATTCTCTCATTTACTCCAATATGAAACAATCGTATCATTTTTGATATAGGACATAAAGGAGGAATATGATGAAAAAGGTGAAAAAATTAATCCCTTCTCTACTCGTTTTTGGTGCTTTAAGTGTGCCTAGTTTTGCCCATGCAGCATCTGATTCAGTACTTACGTCTGACTATGACATGGTGACTTCTGACGGAAAGGTGATTTCTTCAGCTGACTTCCACAACGATATGAAAACCCCCTCATCCTTTGACAAAGTGGATGATCTCTCTTCTACTATTGGCGAAAAAGTAAAACCACTCACAACATATTTAAAAGACTTTCAAACAAAAGTAGTCATTGGAGACGATGGTAGAACAAAAGTGACGAATACAAGAGTAGCCCCCTATAATTCTATTGCTTATATTACATTTGGTGGATCTAGCTGCACCGGAACACTCATTGCTCCAAACAAAATATTGACAAACGGACACTGCGTCTACAATACAGCTACAAGAAGCTATAGTGCAAAAGGGTCTGTCTACCCAGGCATGAATGACAGCACGGCCGTGAACGGCTCAGCAAACATGACCGAATTCTATGTACCAAGCGGATATATCAACACGGGGGCGAGTCAATATGATTTTGCCGTCATTAAAACAGATACGAACATTGGAAATACGGTCGGCTATCGCTCCATTCGTCAAGTGACAAATCTAACAGGTACAACAATTAAAATTTCTGGATATCCAGGTGATAAAATGAGATCGACTGGCAAAGTGTCACAATGGGAAATGTCAGGTCCAGTCACGAGAGAAGATACGAATCTCGCATACTATACGATCGATACATTTAGCGGAAACTCTGGCTCTGCGATGCTAGATCAGAACCAACAAATCGTCGGGGTCCATAATGCGGGTTATTCAAACGGAACGATCAACGGCGGACCAAAAGCGACTGCTGCTTTTGTTGAATTTATCAACTATGCGAAGGCGCAATAAAAAATAGGGCATTCAGCTTGTTTCCTTTACAGGGGACAGGCTTTTTTTATCGTCAAATGCAGAAAAGTTTCTTTTTTTGTTCATCACTATTTCATATTTAAAAGCTATGCTGAATGAAATAAATGAAAAAGAAAGAAGAGATATGAGTGAAAAATAAAAAAATAGATATGATATTGTTGTTGATTTTACTGATCGCAGCTTTTCTCTACACTTATCAAATTTGGCAGAATGACAGTGCCAATCAATATTATTTAGCTGCAGTCAAAAGTATGTCCAAAAGCTTCCATCACTTTTTTTATGCCTCGTTTGATGCAACTGGATTCGTATCAATTGATAAACCACCCGTCGTTTTATGGATTCAAACCATCAGTGCACTTATTTTTGGCTTTCATACATGGAGTGTGATATTGCCGCAGGCACTTGCTGGAGTGGGGTCTGTTCTTCTTCTTTATCTCATGATAAAACCGGCTTTCGGTCAAGGTGCTGCAAGGGTGTCAGCGGCCGTTATGGCTCTCACACCAATTGCCGCAGCTGTGAGCAGAACGAACAATATCGACAGTATGCTCGTCTTCACATTACTTGCGGGTACGTATTTCTTGATGCGTGCTGTAAAAAGAGGGAAGTTGCGCTGGCTTCTTATTGCCTTCGCTTTGGTAGCGGTAGGATTTAATATGAAGATGCTGCAAGCGTTTATGGTCGTTCCAGCATTTATTTTCTACTATTTCATTGCTGCTCGCGTACCGTTAAAAAAGAAAATTTTCTCTCTCTTATGCTCTATGGTCGTATTAGTCTGCTTATCTCTATCGTGGGCAGTTGCTGTAGATATGACAGCTGAAAGTGAGCGCCCTTATGTGGGAAGCAGCCAAACAAATTCAGTGTTAGAACTTGCCTTTGGTTATAATGGCACGGAACGGCTGCTTGGTCAGACGACAGGGAAATCCTTTGGAGACATGAACCAGCAAGCAGGTATGGTGATGCCAGATCATTCTGGATTAGGCGATTCGTCAGAGGATCAGTCAAACAGAAATCAGCCGCCTCCATCCCAAAATCAAATGATGCCACCTCAACATGGTCCAGATGGTGGTTCTCCGCCTGGAAGTGCTGTAGGTCAACAAAGTATGAATATGTATGGCACGGGGAATCCCGGTATATTTCGTTTATTTCAATCTGCATTGTCAGGTCAAATCAGCTGGATGCTGCCGTTTGCTTTGTTTGGGCTTTTAGGGATGATCATCAGTTGGTGGAAGGAGAGAAAAGCTCAATTAAATGAATGGAAACAAACGATGTTTTGGACAGCATGGCTGATTCCTGCTGCCGGATTCTTTAGTATTGCGGGTTTCTTTCACCATTACTATCTCATTATGCTTGCCCCGCCTATTGCAGCACTATGCGGCATAGGAGCTAAGAAGATGGGAGAGTTATTTAAGGCAAACAAAGGAGTATCTGCGTATTTGCTTCCAGCAGCAATCGCTGTTACAGCCATCTTCCAAGGGTATATTTTGAGTAACTATACGACTCAAATCAGTAGTATTTGGATGTATGCCATTGCGATTGCGGGAACAAGTATCGCTATCCTATTGCTGATGTACAGAGAAAAACGATTGATCATGAAACGACTGCTCATCACTGCTTTGACAACGCTGTTACTGTTTCCAGGTTTTTGGTCCGCCACCCCAATCATATATGGTGGAAATGCTGTTCTTCCAGAAGCAGGTGTACAGCTGGCTAGTTCACGAGGAGGGAACATGTTTACATCTAGTGTCGATCAAGGCTTACTCACTTATTTAAAGGCTCATCAAACAGGTGAAACGTATTTATTTGCAACGCTTACGACTGTTACCGCAGCGCCATATATCATTGATGAAGATGAGAATGTCATGGCATTAGGTGGTTTTAATGGGACAGATCCTATTTTGACTGTCAACAAATTAAAAACACTTATTCAACAAGGAAAGGTGAAATACTTTTTATTACCAGACAATCAGTCATCAGCTAACAGCAAATTGGTTAGCTGGATTAAATCACATGGTACAGTCATCTCATCTGAAGAATATAAACGATCCTCATCAGCTGAAGAGGGGATGCCGTCCGAGATGTCTTCACAAAACGAAACATTATATAGAGTAGATGAAATATCTTAAGTAGAACAAGGCGAATGATGAAGAGATCATTCGTTTTTTCTTATGGATCAGTATCTAGGAAGATTCAGCTCATGTTTTTCACATGTCATCACGCAGCCACTCATACATTAAAAATGACTCATTTCCTTCAAGTCAACATCATTTCATCAAAAGTATGAGGAGGTCACGAGCTTTTGAAGATGAGAAAAGGCTGGATCGCTGCTGTCGTTCTTTGTTTTGTCATTTGGATGGGTGCGTTATTAGGTGGTTTTGGAGAGGATCGTTCCGCAAAAGGGGCAGATCGTTATGATCATGTGATTCAATTTCCTAAGGAACGGTATCCTGAAACAGGCAGTCATATTCAAGAAGCTATTCGAAAAGGGCACTCAGATGTGTGTACCATTGACCGAAATGGGGCAGATGCCCGCAGGCAAGAATCATTAAAAGGAATTCCCACAAAACCTGGTTTTGACCGGGATGAATGGCCGATGGCGGTGTGTCTTGAAGGAGGAAAGGGGGCGAGCGTTCAATATGTCAGTCCATCAGATAATAGAGGCGCTGGCTCATGGGTCGGGCATCAAATCAGTGGGTATCCTGACGGGAAACGAATTTTATTTATTGTCAAATAAACATAGACAAGAGGCTCCTTGAGAGGGGCTCTTTTTGTTCAACAGGAGCGTATTCGAGCTAGCAGGTACAAAAGATTCAGTGGTACAATCAATCCATCAGGTACAAAGACTGACAAGTAGAAAATGTGAAGGGACATATGCTTATGGAAAAGAACCGTGCATTATACGATTTTTTCATGCAACATGCAGAGAAACTGACTGAAACATGGTATGAATCAATTGAGGATGATGATCCAGAATCCATTTATCGTTCAACAGATTCCAGCATCATAGCAGAGCTAAAACGGCAAAATCAAGATTATTATCAGCATTTTATACGCGCACTTATTGAAGACAAGACGTATTTACATACGAAATTTAAAAAATGGTCTGAAGACTTAGCAAGTGATCCGAAGCACTTGAACACGCCATTAGATTACGTCGTGAGAGAATATATGTCCAATCAAAGAGTGGTTCTTCATTACTTAAAAGAGTTTATAAAACAGCATCAAGGTGATATTGACATTGACCGAATATTTTATTGGTATGATTTGATATCTGAGGCATTTAACATTTCAATTCATGTCTTTATTCAGCAATATGTGAAAAATACCACCAAAAAACTCGTTGCACAAAGAGACATGATCTATGAGCTGAGTTCCCCAGTCATTGTGTTAAAAAGTCATGTTGCCTTATTGCCTTTAGTTGGAGATATTGACACTGCGCGAGCAAAGATTATCTTAGAAAATACATTAAAACAGTGTTCGCAAAAAGGTGTTCAACATTTATGTATTGATTTATCAGGTGTCGTCATCATTGATACGATGGTAGCACATCAAATCTTTGATCTTGTCACGTCACTTCGGTTAATTGGGGTTGATACGACCATTTCAGGGATTAGACCAGAAATTGCTCAAACGGCTGTACAGCTTGGACTTCCTTTTAATGAATTTCAAACGGCTTCATCACTTGCTCACGCTTTAGATCGTATGACTGAATTTTCATCCATATAAAAACCAGGCCGTTTGTTAGGCCTGGTTTTTATTTAAATTACAGCGTCAATTTTTGTTACTTTCCAATCGTTTTGTACTTTCTCGAAAGTGACAGTACGTTTTACTTTGCGTCCATCAAGTGTTGGAACTGTGAATTCGTATGTGCGGATTGTACTTTTCTTAGAGACGAGTTTAGGTGTTGCCTTATCCCAATTAAGCATATTGTCTCCGTCACCAACTGGCACAGCCATTTTTCCTTTATGAACGATGAACTGATAGTCTTTTAAACCGTGAGTAATGGCATCTTTTGTGAACACTTGAGATAGATAGCTGTTTAGTTTTTTCTTTGTATCAAATGTTTTAGACAGGTAGTTGTAAGTCATATCTTTATAAGTAAATGATTTTAATTTGTAATCTGAATGCTCTTTAATGTTGTAGCCTGACATCGCACTCCAAAAGTGTTCTCTTGCATCAAGGGCAATATGTAACGCTTCTTTATTTGTCAAAGCGGCTGATTTTTTGGAAGCGGCCAGTGTTGTTGTTTGTAATGAGATCATAAGCATAATAGCGGTTAATAAAACAAATAATTTTTTCAAGGCAATTGCCTCCTTTTCTCAATGAAAACTTCTTATGTTACAAATGTTACAATAGTTACAGAGATATTACAAGTATTAAATCTAAATGTTTTTTATTTCTTTTCTTTCTATCTATATAACGTTTGAGGGAGACAAAAAGTTTTCATTTTTTTATTTTTTTCTTCCTCATTAGTATTTAACCGTTCTAAAGAAGAATAAAACGTCTTTTGGAAAGATTTCTATTTGTCTCCTCAACACTCTTTTTTTATGTATGACATATACTGTCGTGATGAATGTCTAAGAAAGTGGTGTTTAGTATGTATAATCCATATGAAGGTACGTGGAATGGGTACTTATACGATCGGCAGGTCCAAAGCATGCCGGCGTTTCCTATTTCTCAAGTTGGAGGGTTTCCCGGCTTGCCATTCGGAGGGACTGGGCAAGGGCAAGGTGCAGGAGGACAATCGGTCCCGCCAGCCCCGCCGCAGCATATCATCTCGCAATATCAACAAGCAGTCTCTCAGCCTCAAAGTATGCAGCCGCTCATTGCAGGGCAGAGTGTAGGCGGAAGCCAGCAAACGGTTCAATTTGCAGCTGGATGTAATAGAAGGTGGACCATTGTGTTCCTTAGAAACGGTCAAGTATTTCTCATGTATGTTCTTTCCTCGCAGCCTTTTGGCCGTACAACGGGTTTCATATGGCCGAACTTTACATTTGGCTCGTTCCCAAGCTCTAGTATTCTTGCATATTCTTGTTCATAAAAGAAAAAGCCGGCTCTCATCAGCAGTTGATGAAATACCGGCTTTTTTTAATGAATATTTCTAAATACGCCAATCACTTTACCTAGTATACTCACATTCTGTAAAATAATCGGTTCCATTGATGGATTCTCGGGCTGTAATCTAAAGTGTGTATCTTCCTTATAAAAACGTTTCACTGTTGCTTCATCTTCTTCTGTCATAGCCACCACAATATCTCCATTGTTGGCAGTGCTTTGCTGACGCACAATGACGTAGTCTTTGTCCAAAATACCTGCATCGATCATACTTTCTCCCATAATTTCAAGCATAAATACTTGTTCATCTGGCGCTGCAAAAGTTTCTGGAAGTGGGAAATATTCTTCTACATTCTCAACAGCCGTGATAGGCAGGCCTGCTGTGACTTTTCCGATGACTGGAACATTCATTACAGCGCTCTTTGGAATATTCATTTCCTCTTCATCTAGTACTTCGATCGCTCTAGGTTTCGTTGGGTCTCTTCTAATTAAACCTTTCGTTTCTAGTCTAGCTAAATGTCCATGGACAGTTGAACTTGATGCTAGACCGACAGCTTCGCCAATTTCACGAACGGATGGGGGATAACCCTTGCTTTTTACTTCTTCTTTTATGAATTTCAGGATATCGAGTTGTCTTTTTGATAGCTTCGTCATCTTTTGCACCTCAAAACGTCAATTTTAAAGAAATTATAGCATGTTTTTCCTAACAGTACAAACATAGGTTCGAAAAAACGTTTGACAGAAACGTTTGTTCGTATTTATAATAAGTGTCAGAAAGAACGAACACACATTCTATTAGGAGAGATGACATTATGAGGTTAAAGGAATCTATTATTTTTATTGGGCTATTCTCATTCATCGTTGGCATATTTCTCTCACTTATTGCAGTCACTAGCCATAATGATCCAAATCAATATGTTAAAATAGAGGTTCAATCAGGTGATACTCTTTGGGGATTAGCTGATCAAGTAAACGACAGTAAATCAATCGATAAAAATGCTTTTATTGACTGGGTAACTGAACACAATGATCTCGCTTCAACTGACATCCAGCCTGGAGATATCCTTGTCATTCCAGTTAAAAAAGAGCATCCAGTCGTATATCAACTTGCAACAGTACAGTAGAAAGGTCGATTGAAGACATGAATGCAATCATTTATGCGAGAGTAAGTACTGCCAAAGAAGAGCAAGAAACCTCGCTTAAAAGACAAGAAGAAGAACTGCTTGCCTTAGCTGCAGCGCACAAGATGAATGTAGTCAAAGTGATTAAAGAAAAAGCGAGTGGATACGATCTTGATCGTGACGGTGTTTTTGACATGCTGGCTACGCTGAAAGAGGAAGAAATCGATGCTGTTCTCATTCAAGATGAGACACGCCTTGGAAGAGGGCAGGCGAAAATCGCTCTTCTTCATTGTCTGTTTAAAGAGAAAGTCAAGGTGTACAGCGTATTTCATAGAGGAGAGCTTGAGCTTTCAGAAGCAGACGAAATGGTCATTGAAATTGTAGGCGTTGTAGAAGAGTATCAGCGGAAAATTCATAATTTAAAAATTAAGCGTGGGATGAAAAAAGCTGTTGAGCGAGGGTATCAACCCGAACTAAATTTAAAACACCAAGAACAGGCGCCTGGCCGCGAACGTATTGAAGTACCGATTTCTGAAATTGTTCGATTAAGAAAAAATAACATGACATTCGCTGAAATTGCAGTGACATTGCAGGCACTTGGTTTTGACATTTCAAAAGCAACCGTCCATAGAAGGTACCAAGAATATGAAAAAGGGCTTGCGACTTAAAGCGTGATTTGTTGTAAAAATGACTGATATTTAGTAGTATGTAGAGAAAATGTTTTAAAGGAGTTTGTCATGATTTCTAAAGAACAGCTTGCAAGAATCAATGAGCTTTCAAAAAAGTCGAAAGAGGCCGGTTTGTCGGACGCTGAGAAAACAGAACAGAAGCAATTAAGAGAGGAATATTTAAAGGCTTTTCGTTCTTCTATGAAAAATACACTCAAAACCGTGAAAATCGTCGATCCAGAAGGAAACGATGTCACACCAGAAAAATTAAAAAGAGAAAGAGACCAGAATCTTCACTAAAGGTCATCATTTCTTGATTTTTGAAAAGATGGGAGGAATATTCTCATCTTTTTTCATATTTGTATAAGTTTTTAGGTGATCGATAAACTAAATGTGACAAAATCCTTCTTTTTCGGCGTGAAATAGTTGTGAAAAAAGGACAGTAGATTTATGATAATGGTGTACACAAGATACGGAAGGGGATTTATATGGAAACGATTGAATTGAAATCTATTGCAACAATACGTACTCTCTCCATAGACGCAATTGAAAAAGCGAATTCCGGTCACCCTGGAATGCCGATGGGCGCTGCACCAATGGCGTACGCTTTATGGACGAATCACTTAAACGTAAGTCCGCAAAATCCAAATTGGTTTAACAGAGACCGTTTTGTGTTATCTGCGGGACATGGCTCTATGCTTTTATATAGCATGCTTCATTTAAGCGGATACAATCTGAGCATCGAAGATTTAAAACAATTCCGCCAATGGGGAAGCAAAACACCTGGACATCCTGAGTTTGGACATACAGAGGGCGTAGATGCGACAACAGGTCCTTTAGGACAAGGAATTGCGATGGCTGTAGGAATGGCACTTGCAGAAAGACATCTTGCAGAAACGTATAACAAAGACAACTTTAATGTTGTGGATCACTATACATACAGCATTTGCGGAGATGGAGACTTAATGGAGGGCATTTCCTCTGAAGCTGCTTCACTTGCTGGTCATTTAGGCTTAGGCCGTTTAATTGTTCTTTATGATTCAAACGACATTTCTTTAGATGGCGACCTTGATCGTTCTTTCTCTGAAAATGTGAAGAATCGTTTTGAAGCGATGAATTGGGAAGTTCTTTATGTAAAAGACGGCAATAACATTGAAGAAGTGACGGCTGCCATTGAAAAAGCCAAACAAAGTACAGACAAACCTACACTTATTGAAGTGAAGACGACAATCGGTTTCGGATCTCCAAACCGTGCGGGAACGTCTGGGGTGCACGGTGCACCGCTTGGCAGTGAGGAAGCGAAGCTAACGAAGGAAGCTTATTCTTGGACGTTTGAAGAAGATTTCCATGTACCTTCTGAAGTGTACGATCATTTCAAAACAGCTGTTAAAGACGCTGGACAGAAAAAAGAAGCAGCGTGGAATGAACTGTTTGAGCAATATGAAAAAGAATATCCAGAACTAGCAGCTCAGCTGAAGCTTGCGATTGAAGGAAAACTTCCTGAGAATTGGGATCAAGAGGTTCCTGTTTATGAAGCAGGTTCAAGCCTTGCCTCTCGTGCTTCTTCTGGAGAAGTATTAAATGGCATTGCAAAACAAGTACCATTCTTTATTGGTGGGTCTGCTGACCTTGCTGGATCAAATAAAACAACAATCAAAGATACAACTGACTTTGGCAGAGAGAATTATGCTGGCAGAAACATTTGGTTTGGTGTGAGAGAATTCGCAATGGGTGCAGCATTAAACGGTATGGCACTTCACGGTGGACTTCGTGTATTCGGCGGAACATTCTTTGTTTTCTCAGACTACTTAAGACCTGCCATTCGTCTTGCTGCATTAATGGGACTTCCTGTCACTTATGTATTTACGCATGACAGCATTGCGGTTGGGGAAGATGGACCAACGCATGAGCCAGTTGAACAGCTCGCTTCATTACGTGCGATGCCTAACCTTTCTGTTATTCGTCCAGCTGATGGAAACGAAACAGCTGCAGCATGGAAAATTGCTGTATCTTCAACGAATAAACCGACAGCGCTTGTTCTTACTCGTCAAAACCTTCCAACGATTGATCAATCACCAGAGAAGGCGTATGAAGGCGTAGAAAAAGGTGGATATGTCGTCGTTGAAGCAGCTGATGCACAGCCAGAAGCTCTTCTACTTGCTTCAGGATCTGAAGTAGGTTTAGCCATTGAAGCGCAAAAAGCACTTGAAAAAGAAGGCATTCGCGTTTCTGTCGTGAGCTTACCTGCATGGGATCGCTTTGATGAGCAGTCAGACGAATACAAAGAGTCCGTTCTTCCTAAAGCAGTGAGAGCACGTGTTGCAATCGAAATGGGTGCTTCACTTGGCTGGGAACGTTACACTGGCCTTGATGGCGATGTGATTGCGATTGATAAATTTGGCGCTTCTGCACCAGGCGAAACCATTATTGAAAAATACGGTTTCACTGTCAGCAACGTGGTGAGCCGCGTAAAAGCAAAGCTGAATAAATAATCAGTCTCCAAGCATCATGCTTTTTTGCAGTCGGTTTGCAGAGCTTTTCACTATGCTCTGCAAACTTTTTTCTTTTTTCTTGTTTTTTTGACAAAACTAGTTTCTTCTTGCTTCATATATAGACAATTCTTTCTTTCACATTTTTGTATAATACAAGCAATAAGCGAGATTGACGAAATGTGAAAGGAAGGGATAGACATGGAACGCCATTATTATATTTATTGGATTGAGGATGAGTTTGCTCATCATTATTTTGGTAGAGAATCTATTTTGTTTCATTTGTTTGAATCGTTACACTGGACGAACCGCAGTGATGACGAATTAGTCATGCTTGTTAAGCAAGTGGATTATGTAACGAAACGAATCCCTGCTTTTCATATGCACCAGCGTTTAATGAACAATTTAACCAACATTCACTATACACAAATAGGCTCAATATACAGTGCATCGCTGCCAGATGGAAAAGGCACAGCCGCATTCATTATAAAAGACCGTTACATTCAAATGTCTGCCACAGGCAGTTATGAGGCAGAAGCGGTGTTTTTTGAAGTACTCAGAAAAATTAGTCCTTGTTTCCTGGCTATGGACTTTGGATCAAAGAAGCACGGGTGGCTCAATCCGGTAAAAGTGAGGAATTTTGTTTAAAAAAATAAAATTGAACGTGAAATGTTGTATAATAGCCTTTTGTTTAGTACACTTTATACGAGACAACATGAAGGAGGAAGAATTATGGATTTATGGGTTGTCATCCTTGTAGGCGTTGTTGCACTGCTTGCAGGAGTTGCACTCGGATTCTTTATTGCTCGTAAGTATATGATGAGCTACTTGAAAAAGAATCCACCAATTAATGAACAAATGCTTCGAATGATGATGATGCAAATGGGCATGAAACCGTCCCAAAAGAAAATCAATCAAATGATGAAAGCCATGAACAACCAAGCGAAATAATACGTACGTTATTATGATCATAGATGGAACATGGTCCCTAAAGATTGGACAAGCGTTGTCCTTTCTTTATTGAAGTCACCTTCATCAGACGCATAAAACCACTGTACTTGCATGAATAAAGCAGGGAAAGTGGTTTTTATTTTGCCGTGAACCGTCCGTTAAAGACAAAACAAAAAACCCCTGTGAGCAGAGGTTTTCGTTTCTTTTATTGTCACACATATCAACTTTTCTAAAATCGTGCGGCATTTGTTTCTATCTTGAGATATCATTAGTTGGCTGAGTTTGAGTGTAAGTGTCGTTGATATTGTAAGAGGAGATGATCTAGCTGCTGGCTATGTTCGATGGTCACTGTTGATGTCATCCCATTATGCAAGACAACTTTCATCAGCTCTTCTCTTTTTTCTTCAATTTGAGTTAATAATGATGTTTTTACCAAAGTCATGTTCCTTTCATGCAAATCTTGATAAAAAGAATCGATTCTATTATATCCATTTTAAGGTTTATTTTCAAATTTAAAGGGTTTGGTATCTTGATGTCAAATTAAATTATATAAGGTTTTAAGAGATTAGACCATCTTTATTGAGATGATGTAAAAAAAATGAAATGAATTTGTCATCTCTTATTGTATATTGTAAGAAGGGGGTGTTCTTTTGTCAGATTTGAATTACTTTTTAGCTTTTGGAGCAGGGTTTCTATCTTTTATCTCACCGTGCTGTCTGCCACTTTATCCAGCCTTTTTATCCTATATTACGGGCGTTAGTATAGATGAAGTGAAATCTGAGAAGGTGATGCTGAGAAGAAGAAGTCTTCTTCATACATTATTCTTTTTAATTGGGTTCTCTCTCATTTTTATTGCCATTGGATTTGGGACATCGTTTGTTGGGAAGTTTTTCATTGAATATCAAGATGCGATTCGTCAAATTGGTGCTATTCTCATTATTTTCTTTGGCTTTATGATTCTTGGTGTATTTCAGCCTTCTTTTTTAATGGGAGAAAAGAGGTTGCAGTTTAAAAATCGTCCAGCCGGTTTTTTTGGATCGATTCTCATCGGAATGGGTTTTGCTGCTGGTTGGACACCATGTACCGGCCCGATTTTATCAGCTGTCATCACACTTGCCAGCAACAAGCCAGAGTCCGCTGTGACCTACATGATTGCGTATGTATTAGGTTTTGCTATCCCGTTTTTTGTTCTTTCCTTTTTCATCACAAAAATGGCTTGGATCAGAAAGCGTCAGCAGCTCATCATGAAAACTGGCGGGATTATTATGATCGTAGTAGGGATCTTGCTGTTCTTTGATCTTCTGACATGGATCATTATTATGTTCTCATCATTATTTGGAGGATTTACGGGTTTTTGAAATCGTTTTCTACAGTCGCGGCGAATGGTTTTTTTTCGTCAATTGGAGTATATTATACATAGACTGACCTTAAAGAATAAAGGAATGATTTGATATGATGATCATAATTTCTTCTATAGTGGCGGTATGTATGGCGGTAGCCGTCATGTTTATTCGCATTAAATCATCTGCAAAACCTGCAACCGCGAAAAAAATTATATTACCTCCTATCTTTATGAGCACTGGTGCACTGATGTTTTTTGTGCCAATGTTTCAAGTAACTGGAGCTGAATTTTTAGAGGCGATTACTGTAGGGATGTTTTTCTCTATCTTTTTAATTAAAACATCGAAATTTGAAATTAGAGGCAATGAAATCTATTTGAAACGTTCAAAAGCATTTGTGTTTATTCTCATTGGCCTTCTTGTCCTTCGTATCGGAATGAAGACGATTTTAAGCTCTTCCATTGATTATGGTGCGCTCAGCGGGATGTTTTGGATTCTAGCCTTTGGCATGATTGTCCCATGGCGGGTTGCGATGTATTTGTCGTTTAGAAAGATGTCTAAACAATTAGATCTGCAGCAGGCCCAAATAAATTAAACCTCCTTTTTAAAAAGGAGGTTATTTTAATAAAGATTCATATGGTGAATGGTCGATCTTTTTTTCTTGAAGGCGCTTTAGTAGAAATTTATGATCCCGCTTCGGTGTAGCGATAATATAGCCGCGAATGATTAAGTCTAAATTAATGCTGGCCGCTTGTTCTTTTAGTGCCAGTTCGCCAATTTTACCGGCGATTTTTTCTTTGGCGACATCTCTAAACAACTCTGGAACCGGTAATACTAGCTCATTTAATAGCTGTTTGTCTTCATCGCGCCATAGGTGCAGGCTCTTTTGAATATATTCATCCTGCCAATCAAGCTCTGATTTCCCGTCTTCTTTCGGCAATCGTTTTAAAAACTTGCGAAACATAAAAAAGCCACCGATTGCTAGTAATCCAATCATCACTGTACCCCAAAATAAAATGAACCACAAAAACCAGCCGCTTAACATGTTCTCACTCCCTATATCCCTTCTCTCTATTCTATTTTACATGAAGAGAAGGTAGAAGAAAATAACAAAAATCTATGTGTTTTTTTCTCTATAAATGCCTTTTTTGATAAAGAGACGCCCATTTACTAGAATGACCCAAACCATTTAGTAGAAAAGGAATACATTATTGTATAGCGACTCTACTATTTGGCCATGGTGGTTCGCACAAGGTATTGACTTGAAACGAACGGAAGAGAGCCCACCTGTATACAGGTGGGCTCTTAATGTTTGAAGTGCGGCATTTGAAAGGAAAATGCTCCGTCTTGACGATGGGCTTCCTTTTTGATTTTTATTGATATGATTCTGTTTTCGTAATCTGTATCAATGTCTTTGTCATTCAAATAAAAAGGGAGCATGACACTTTTTTCAATCGGCTGTTCTCTTTCATCAATCAAATAAGCGAGGATGAGCTCACATCCGGAAAAGGTCAGTTTTAAATCAGTGATCGATAGGGTGGAGAGGTCGATCTCAATAATATAATCACGGCTTGTTTCGTAAAGATCTATTGGGAGTTGTTCGTCATACCATGCAAAAGGATCATCCATTAATACACTCAGCCAATCATCTATTTCAAGAAAATCAGAGGAATTCACTTGCTTTTCATTCTCCATAAACACTCCTCCATCACATCTCATAATAAATCATATGATGAAAGCTGAAATGTGTGAAAGACCTAAAACATCCCGTTTGGTCACGGGCTTAAGAGAAAATGTTTACATATCATGATGTGAATTGTGCTTTTGTCTTGTATGGTTGCGGTTTTTCACTTTTTTACTGCCTGATAGTGGCTCAGGCTGCCCGCCTTGATGCTCTTTAGGAGAGTTTTGACGTATGTCTTTCCCAGTGTTCTTGTTCGTCATCATTTCTCACTCCTTTCTTATTGGTTTTTTTTACGCTTTTTATTGTTTTGCTTTTGTTCTTCTGTTAAAACGAGCTGATCATTTTCTATATAGCCTGCACCATTTCCTTGGCTTTTGGCTGCGTTCATGCCGTCAATGACATGATTTGCTTTTCTTTTTGTCATGTTCTATCACCTCAGCATTAGTATGAACCCGTGCTGCTCAGTTTATGAGGAGTAATCATTTCCTTGTGATAAGCTAAACTTATTGAATTTAATAAAAGCATTGTTATTTACTTATGTATGAATTTGTTTTAAGATGAAATTGTGAGAAAATTGTGGTGAAATACGACGATTTTTCTGAGAATTGAAATTGATCTTGATCATCAAAAGGGGGATTTTGGACATGTCGAAACAGCAGCAAGTCGCTAAACAAGACGCTTTTCAATCTAGAAAAACGTTTTCGACAAATGGGAAAACGTATCACTATTATTCGTTAGAAGCACTCGAGAAACAAGGAATCGGAAATGTTTCTAAATTGCCTTATTCCATTAAGGTACTGTTAGAATCAGTGCTTCGCCAAGTAGACGGTAGAGTGATCAAGAAGGAACACGTTGAAAACTTGGCAAAATGGGGAACTGCCGAGGTAAAAGAAATTGATGTTCCATTTAAACCTTCTCGTGTTATTTTACAAGACTTCACGGGTGTGCCAGCTGTCGTTGACCTTGCTTCTTTAAGAAAAGCAATGGCAGATGTGGGCGGAGACCCAGATAAAATCAACCCTGAAATTCCAGTTGACCTAGTCATTGACCACTCTGTACAAGTCGATAAAGCTGGAACTGAAGATGCATTAAACATTAACATGGATTTAGAATTCGAACGTAACGCAGAGCGTTATAATTTCCTTAGCTGGGCAAAGAAAGCGTTTAACAATTATCAAGCTGTTCCGCCTGCAACAGGGATCGTTCACCAAGTGAACTTAGAGTATCTTGCAAGTGTTGTTCATGCAATCGAAGAAGATGGCGAGATCATCACTTACCCAGATACATTAGTTGGTACTGACTCACATACAACAATGATTAACGGTATCGGTGTACTTGGATGGGGCGTTGGCGGTATCGAAGCAGAAGCTGGAATGCTCGGTCAGCCTTCATACTTCCCAGTACCAGAAGTCATTGGTGCTAAATTAGTTGGAGAGCTTCCAAACGGAACGACTGCAACTGACCTTGCCTTAAAAGTGACACAAGTTCTTCGTGAAAAAGGCGTAGTGAACAAGTTCGTCGAGTTCTTCGGACCTGGTGTTGCACAATTGCCGTTAGCAGATCGTGCAACAATTGCGAACATGGCGCCAGAATACGGTGCAACTTGCGGATTCTTCCCAGTAGATGAAGAAGCGCTAGCTTACCTTCGCCTTACTGGACGTGATGAAGAGCAAATTAATATCGTTGAAGAATATTCTCGCGCAAATGGCTTATTCTATACGCCAGATGCAGAGGAGCCAATCTTTACTGATGTTGTGGAAATTGATCTTTCTCAAATTGAATCAAACTTATCTGGTCCTAAACGTCCACAAGATTTGATTCCACTTTCTCAAATGAAAGAGACGTTCCATAAACACATCGAAAGCCCAGCTGGTAACCAAGGTTTTGGCTTAGAAAAATCAGAGCTGGATAAACAAATCGAATTTGATCTAGCAAATGGTGAAAAGGCTGTGATGAAGACAGGTGCGATTGCGATTGCAGCGATTACGAGCTGTACGAATACATCGAACCCATACGTCTTAATCGGAGCAGGTCTTGTTGCGAAAAAAGCAAGTGAGCTCGGTATGAAGGTGCCAAATTACGTGAAAACGTCACTAGCACCGGGTTCTAAAGTTGTAACAGGGTACCTTGTGAATTCGGGACTTCTTCCATATTTAAGAGACCTCGGATTTAACATTGTTGGGTATGGCTGTACAACATGTATCGGAAACTCCGGACCGCTTGAAAAAGAAATTGAAGATGCTGTCTCTGAAAATGATCTGCTGATCACTTCTGTTTTATCAGGTAACCGTAACTTCGAAGGTCGTATCCACCCGCTTGTAAAAGGAAACTACCTTGCATCTCCACCATTAGTTGTGGCTTATGCACTTGCTGGTACGGTGAATATTGATTTAACAAAAGATCCGATCGGTGTCGATAAAAATGGCGAGAACGTTTATTTCAATGACATTTGGCCATCAATGGATGAAATCAACAGCGTCGTGAAAAGCACTGTCACACCTGAGCTATTCCGTTCAGAGTATGAAACTGTTTTTGACAACAATGACCGCTGGAATGAAATTAAAACGACGGATGATGCATTGTATAAATGGGATGAAAATTCCACATACATTGATAACCCGCCATTTTTTGAAAACTTATCAGTTGAACCTGGTAAAGTTGAACCACTTAAAGGATTGCGCGTAGTGGCGAAGTTCGGTGATTCTGTCACAACAGACCATATTTCTCCTGCTGGAGCGATTGGTAAAGACACACCTGCAGGTAAATACTTGCAAGAAAGAGGCGTATCGCCTAGAGACTTTAACTCATACGGATCTCGCCGTGGTAACCACCATGTTATGATGAGAGGTACTTTTGCAAACATCCGCATTAAGAACCAAATCGCACCAGGAACAGAAGGCGGGTATACAACGTACTGGCCAACTGGTGAAGTGACATCGATTTATGATGCATGCATGCGTTATAAAGAAGATGGAACTGGTCTTGCGATCTTAGCAGGTAAAGATTACGGAATGGGTTCTTCTCGTGACTGGGCTGCAAAAGGAACAAATCTTCTTGGAATTAAATTCGTTCTAGCGGAAAGCTTTGAGCGTATCCACAGAAGTAACCTTGTCTTCATGGGTGTACTTCCTTTACAGTTTAAAGATGGAGAAAGTGCAGAAACTTATGGACTAACAGGAACAGAAACATTCGAAGTAGATGTTGATGAAACAGTTCGTCCGCGTGATCTTGTCACTGTAAAAGCAATTGATACAGATGGCAACGAGAAAACATTTGAAGTAATTGTTCGCTTTGACAGTGAAGTCGAAATTGACTACTACCGTCATGGTGGTATCCTTCAAATGGTATTGCGTGAAAAATTGGCAAGCAACTAATAAAGCAAAGAAGAGAAGGCGCTTAGACAGCTTTCTCTTCTTTTTTAACATAGTGGAGGATCAATCATGTGGAAAAAAGGAATGGCAAGCGCTGTTTTACTTGTGTTGATTGGTTTACTTGCATGGAATGTATTCGGACCAAAAGAACCTGCCATCGGCCTTGAAATAGGGGACAAAGCCCCTGATTTTGAGCTCAAAACCCTTGATGGCAAAACGGCATCGTTATCTGATTATCGAGGGAAAAAAGTACTCCTCAATTTTTGGGCGACATGGTGTAAGCCTTGCCGAACAGAAATGCCAGATCTAGACGCAATTAGAAGTGAAAATGAGCAAGTTGAGGTACTAGCGGTGAATTTGACGAACACTGAAAAGAGTGTGGATCACGTCGCCTCTTTTATTGATGAACTTAAGGTCAGTTTTCCTGTTTTATTAGATCAAAAAGGTATTCAAGCGAGATATCAGGTACTTTCCTATCCGACGACATACATACTAGATGAAAAAGGGCGTATCCTGACTGTAAAGCATCAAATGCTCACAAAAAAAGAAATTGAAAAAGAGCTGGATCTATAATGATTCAGCTCTTTTTTGCTTATTTTCTAAATGTTTTGGCGAAAATGGTATGAACAGAGTGGAGGTGGTGATAGACATGAGAAGAAGAAAGCGCCGTACATTTGAAGAACTTGTGCTTGAAAATAAAAAAGAATTATTAAGCAATGAGGAATTTTTAAACCAGCTTGAAGAAAAGTTGGAAGAGCGATTTAGACAGAAATAAGTTATGTTTTGACCTTTTTCGTTCATCCTAAAGAAGAGGGAGGGATGAATGATGGGTAGAGAGCATGATAAACAAGCGCAGTTTACACCAGACCATTTAGGGACAAAACCTGTAGCATACAAACGAAATAAAGGCAAAAAGATGCATAATAAATCGAATGAACAGCCTGATGTGATACAGACGAAGGGCGAATAATAGGAGGGAAGCATGATGAATGACAAGTCATATCAATCCAATCCAGATGATCGTTCTGACAATGTTGAGAAGCTGCAGGATATGATCGAAAACACACTTGAAAATATTGATGAATCTGAAGCAGCAATGGGTCTTTCAACAGAGGAAGAAAAGCAGATGATCAAGCAAAAAAATGAAAACCGTAGAACAAGTATTGACGCAATGCGTTCTGAAATAAAGGACGAGGAAGCAGCAAGAAAGAGCGGTTACACTGAATAAACCAGGGATTCCTGGTTTATTTTATTGCCTCTTTTTAGAAGAACCATTTGGAATGTGGTAAAATGTCAGAGACGTTAGGTTTTGATAGGAGAGCGATGAAAACGTGTATGTATCTAAAAAAGAAATAGAAGTCCGTTATGCAGAAACAGATCAAATGGGTATTGTGTATCATGCCAACTATTTAATCTGGATGGAAGTCGGCAGAACAGCGTTAATTAAAGAATTAGGCTTTTCCTATGCCCAGTTAGAGGCAGACGGTGTCCTTGCACCTGTTGTCGATCTTCAGGTTCAATATAAGAAACCACTACTGTACGGTGAAACGGCTACAGTTCACACATGGATAGAAGAATATAACGGCGTGAAAACAGTGTATGGCTATGAAATACAAAAACCTGATGGACAAACGGCTATTACAGGGACCACCTCACATATTTGTGTGGACAAAGAAACCTTTAGACCGATTCAATTTAGAAAAGCTTTCCCTGCATGGCACAGCGTTTACGAACAGTCCAAGAAGCAGGTTTGATCCATGGCATTTGGAATTAAAAGAAAGGATCTACATGCTTGGAAATCAGCTGTTCGGCAAGGGAATGTGGCCTTTTTGACACACTATTGGCTTGATGACCGTTTTCCGCATGCGAATACTGTTACAAAGGCAGCCTGTCAGGATATGGAGCAATTAATCGCTTGGGGACAAAAGCATGGATTGAAGAAAGAATGGATCCATGTTCGCGAAGGTTTTCCTCATTTTGATCTCATCGGTGATTCGCAAAAACGGATTTTGCAAAAAGAGCGGTCGTTAGGAAACATTCAGGAGTATGGACTTTATATTGAGTGATAAACAAAAAAGATACCCGAGGGATGAGGTATCTTTTTTGTTTATTCATAATGAAATTCTGGTTCTTTCACGGACTCGTTATAATCAATATGCAGATCATGGTTGTC
Organism: Bacillus sp. XT-4; assembly: GCF_050864245.1. Classification (NCBI taxonomy): domain Bacteria; kingdom Bacillati; phylum Bacillota; class Bacilli; order Caryophanales; family Bacillaceae; genus Bacillus; species Bacillus sp. XT-4. Next base: position 12,335 of record NZ_JBPAFI010000002.1, on the reverse strand, counting down.
AAAATACCAAATATCACTTTCTTCCACGAAGAAAGTAATGCCTTCTACTTCAGCGGTTGCGCCGGCATTTTGAGGTTCATCTTTTGCGACGCCGAGAGAAAAGCCTTTTTGTACATTACTGCACCCGCCATATCTGACAAAAAAGCGAACATGATCACCTTTTTCTAAATCCAGTTCATTCTTGTACCAATTGAGTGCATCATCTTTTATCGTTAATTTCAATGTGATCGCCCCTTTTTGAAGTCATGCTGTTTTTAAATGCAGGATGCAAAAACAGCTTTTCTTTACTTTTACCACATATTTAAATTGATGAAACGGCTAAAGCCATTTGATTTTCGGTTCAGTTTTGTTGAGAATTCGTTTGAGGTTGGCGATGTGTCTGAAGATCACAAAGCCAGCAAGAACGGCAACAACAATAATTAAAAATAGATCTTGGGTGAATATGCTGTAAATGAATGTGTAGATCCCAGTCAGCATAGATGATAATGAAACATATTTACTAATGTATAAAAATAAGAAAAAAGCAGCGATCATCGTGATAAATAAGAACGGGGCATAAAATAACAGCACGCCGCCTGATGTAGCGACCGCTTTTCCCCCTTTAAATTTTGCAAAGACAGGAAAGCTGTGACCGATAACAGCAGCAACTCCTGCTAATAAGGGATGAATGTCCAGTTGCATGAAAAACGGTAAAGCCGAAGCAAGAGTCCCTTTTAAAATATCAGCAGTGATAACGATGGACCCTGCTTTCACACCCAGTGTACGGAATGCATTCGTCGCACCTAGGTTCCCGCTGCCATGTTCACGGATATCGATTCCCTTTGCAGCTTTCCCGACAATGAGACCTGATGGAATACTGCCGAGAAGATAAGCCAAAATAAACATCAAAGCAATTAACATCTGCATAACTCCTTTATATTCTCCCTCTTGTCTTACATTTTAACATGATCTTATGAAAAACATGGCGATCTTTTTTTGAAAAAAACGATGGCCGATGAATTCAGCTTTGTTTTTAACAAGAAATTCGCTAAAATAGAAGAAAAGGAGTGTCTGGATGAATCATCCTTCAAAACAAGAAATTGGGCGCATATTAAAAAGCAGTAAGCGAATTGCGGTTGTTGGTTTGTCAGATCAGCCGCACCGAACGTCTTATATGGTTTCAAAAGCCATGCAGGATGCCGGTTATGACATCATTCCTGTCAATCCAACGATTGATGAAGCACTTGGGGTAAAAGCGGTCGACTCTTTAAAAGACATAGATGGGCCTGTTGATATCGTCAATGTCTTTAGACGTTCAGAGTTTTTGCCTGAGGTGGCGAAAGAATTTCTTGAAATAGACGCACCTGTTTTTTGGGCGCAGCAAGGCGTACATCATGAAGAGGCGAAAAGGCTGATTGAGGAAAATGGCAAGGTCGCCATCATGGATTTATGTATCAAAGTGGCTCATGCGATGACAAAAACTCATTAAATCGTCAAAAATCCTTGGTTTTTCAAGGATTTTTGCTTTTTTGTTGCAGAAATATATTTGCGATTCTAGAAGAAAGCGATAAAATAAGGCGACAGGGACCTATCGGTGACCTTGCATATCGAGAAAAAGAGCGATAAGATAAATATAGAACATTTGTTCTGTTTTGCTAAAACCATCATATGATTGCATTTGGCTTATGAAACAGTCTTGTTTATAATGGACTTCTAGTTCTGATTGCAGAATGTAGAACATTCTCATAACCGTGCAAAAGAGCATGTATCGCTGAATCACACATGCATGGTGATGATGCAGCTTATTAAAGTGGACAGTAATGAGCAGCATGATCATCATTAAAATCTAGAGAGATCATTGATGATTAGCCGGTTATGTTTGTTAGTGAAAGGGGATTAAGCATTTGGTTAAAAAGCAGCAAGTAGATTATAACGATGATTCTATTCAGGTGCTAGAGGGGCTTGAAGCGGTCCGTAAACGTCCAGGGATGTATATTGGATCGACGGATTCCCGCGGTCTTCATCACCTTGTCTATGAGATTGTAGACAACTCTGTCGATGAAGTGCTCGCTGGCCATGGAGATCATATCATTGTCAAAATACATAAAGATAACAGCATTTCCGTCCAAGATAAAGGGCGCGGAATGCCTACTGGTATGCATAAGCTTGGAAAACCGACACCTGAGATCATTTTAACTGTCCTGCACGCAGGCGGAAAATTTGGTCAAGGTGGTTATAAAACAAGTGGTGGACTTCACGGGGTTGGGGCGTCCGTTGTGAACGCACTTTCAGAGTGGCTCACCGTGACGATAGAACGCGATGGATTTATTTATCACCAGCGCTTTGAACATGGCGGAAAGCCAGTCACATCACTTGAAAAAATCGGGAAAACGAAAAAGACCGGTACACTGATTCATTTTAAGCCAGATCCAACGATGTTCAGTGTCACCACCTATAATTTTGATATATTATCAGAGCGTTTAAGAGAATCAGCCTTTTTATTAAAAGGGCTAAAAATAGAGCTGATTGATGAGCGCCATGATGTGCAGGAAACCTTTTATTATGAGACAGGTATTGAAGCGTTCGTTGCTTATTTAAACGAGGAAAAGGATGTACTTAGTGAAGTCGTTTCGTTTGAAGGCGAACATCAGTCCATTGAAGTCGATTTTGCCTTTCAATTTAACGACGGATATTCAGAAAATATTTTGTCGTTCGTCAATAACGTAAGAACCAAAGATGGCGGTACGCATGAGTCTGGTGCAAAAACGGCCATGACGAGAGCCTTTAATGAATATGCACGCAAAGTGACCCTTTTAAAAGAAAAAGATAAAAATTTAGAAGGTACGGATATTCGTGAAGGCTTGTCAGCTGTTATTTCTGTCAGAATTCCTGAAGAACTTCTTCAATTTGAAGGGCAAACAAAAGGAAAGCTTGGAACGAGTGAGGCAAGGTCAGCTGTTGATGCCGTAATTTCTGAAAAATTGGCTTATTTCCTTGAAGAAAACCGCGAAACGGCAACACTGCTTGTCAAAAAAGCGATTAAAGCGCAGCAGGCAAGAGAAGCGGCTAGAAAAGCAAGAGAAGAAGCAAGGAGCGGCAAGAAACGGAAAAAATCTGAAGCAACACTCAGCGGAAAATTAACACCTGCTCAATCTAGAAACCCGGCAAGAAACGAACTGTATCTTGTAGAGGGCGACTCAGCGGGTGGATCAGCCAAGCAAGGACGTGATCGGAAATTCCAAGCGGTGCTGCCGCTTCGAGGTAAGGTCATTAATACAGAGAAAGCAAAGCTTGCGGATATTTTCAAAAACGAAGAAATCAACACCATTATCCATGCTATTGGCGGCGGGGTTGGTGTCGATTTTAATGTAGAAGACATCAATTATGACAAAATTGTCATTATGACAGATGCTGATACAGATGGCGCGCATATTCAGGTTCTATTGCTTACATTCTTCTACCGCTATATGAAGCCGCTGATTGAGCATGGCAAAGTATTCATTGCCCTTCCGCCTTTATATAAAGTCAGCAAAGGCTCAGGGAAGAAAGAAGTCATTGAATATGCTTGGTCTGATGAAGAAATGGATGACGTACTAAAGAAAGTTGGAAAAGGATATACGATTCAGCGCTATAAAGGTTTAGGTGAAATGAATGCCGACCAGCTATGGGAAACGACAATGAATCCAGAGTCGAGAACGCTTGTCAGGGTGAAGATCGATGATGCTGCACGGGTGGAGCGCCGCGTCACGACACTGATGGGTGACAAAGTAGAACCACGCCGTAAATGGATTGAAAAGAATGTCGCCTTTGGACTTGATGAGGAAAGCAACATTCTTGAAAATGAAAACTTGTCGCTAGCTGAGGAGGTTTAAACATGGCACAACAAGAACGATTTCATGATTTACCGTTAGAAGAAGTGATTGGGGACCGTTTTGGTCGCTATAGTAAATATATTATCCAAGATCGTGCACTTCCAGATGCACGTGATGGATTAAAGCCTGTACAACGAAGAATTTTATATGCGATGTATGCAGAAGGAAATACACAAGATAAAAACTTCCGTAAAGCTGCCAAAACAGTCGGTAACGTCATTGGTAACTATCATCCGCATGGTGATTCATCTGTTTATGAAGCCATGGTGAGAATGAGCCAGGATTGGAAAGTGCGAAATGTGCTGATTGAGATGCATGGAAATAACGGGAGTATCGACGGAGATCCTCCTGCTGCCATGCGTTATACCGAAGCAAGGCTTTCTGCCATTGCATCAGAGCTTTTAAAGGACCTCGACAAGGAGACAGTCGAATTTGTCGCGAACTTTGATGATACAAGCAAAGAGCCTGTTGTCTTACCAGCGATGTTTCCCAACCTTCTTGTGAACGGGTCAACAGGGATTTCAGCCGGTTATGCGACTGATATTCCGCCGCACCATCTAGGAGAAGTAATTGATGGCGTGATTAAGCGAATCGAACAGCCGCATTGTACGGTTGAAGATTTAATGACAGTCATCAAAGGGCCTGATTTCCCAACAGGCGGGATCATTCAAGGTGTGGATGGTATTAAGAAGGCATATGAAACAGGAAAAGGAAAGATTATGATTCGCGGAAAAGCGGAGATTGAAACCATCCGCGGTGGACGCCAGCAAATCGTGATCACAGAAATTCCTTATGAAGTGAATAAAGCCAATCTTGTCAAAAAGATGGACGAGTTCCGCATTGAAAGAAAAGTAGAAGGAATTTCTGAGGTTCGGGATGAGACGGATCGTACCGGCCTTCGGATTGTTGTAGAGCTGAAAAAAGAAGCGGATGCGAATGGTGTCTTGAATTTCTTATATAAAAATTCTGATCTGCAAATCCCATATAACTTTAATATGGTCGCGATACATAACAGAAGACCGACTTTAATGACGCTTACAACTGTACTAGACGCTTACATTGCTCATCAAAAAGAAGTGGTGACGAACCGCTCAGCATACGAGCTTCGAAAAGCAAAAGAACGTCATCATATTGTAGATGGATTAATTAAAGCTCTTTCCATTTTAGATGAAGTCATTGCGACGATTCGTTCGTCTAATGATAAGCGTGATGCGAAAAACAATTTGATGGAGAAATATGATTTTACAGAAGCTCAATCAGAAGCGATTGTTTCTCTCCAGTTATATCGTTTAACAAATACAGATATCACTCAACTAAGAGACGAAGCAAGAGAGCTTGACGTGCGAATTGCAGAGCTGGAAGACATTTTAGCGAATGAGAAAAAGCTGTTTAAAGTCATTACGAACAACTTGAAGAAGTTGAAAAAGACGTATGCTGATGAAAGACGATCTGTCATTGAGGAAAAAATTGAAGAAATTAAGATTAACCTTGAAGTGATGATCGCATCAGAGGACGTGTACGTCACAGTCACAAAAGATGGATACATCAAACGGACAAGCCAGCGTTCATATGCTGCATCAAACGGTAAGGACTTCGGTATGAAGGATACAGACCGACTGATTCACCAGTTTGAAATGAATACAACAGATGTTCTTCTGCTATTTACGAATAAAGGGAGCTACATTTACTGTCCAGTTCATCAGTTGCCAGATATACGCTGGAAAGACATGGGGCAGCACATTACGAATATTATTTCGATTGATCGCGATGAATCCATTCAAAAAGCGATCCCAATTAAAGAATTTGATGAATCATCGTATCTCCTGTTCTTCACAAAAGGCGGTATGGTGAAGAAAACAGAGCTTCTCCAATATAAAGCGCAGCGCTATTCAAAACCGCTTGTCGCCTTGAATTTAAAAGGTGATGATGAACTTGTAGATGTTCATGTTACAACAGGTCAGCAAGAATTGTTTATTGCAACGAAAAATGGCTATGGATTATGGTTTGATGAAGAAGAAGTGAGTGTGGTCGGTCCGAGAGCGGCTGGTGTGAAAGGCATCAATTTGAAGGACGGAGACGAGGTGGTTTCTGGACAAATCATTGATCCGAAGAACAATGTGCTTGTTCTCACGACACAAAGAGGTGCTGTGAAGCGGATGAACCTCTCTGAATTTGATAAGACATCAAGAGCAAAACGTGGAGTGATCATGCTAAGAGAATTAAAGAAAAACCCTCACAGAATTGTTGCTGTGATTGCTGCTTCACTGCACGATACACTTGAGATTGATACGGAAAAGGGTGCCACGATCCCGCTCGATATTTCCACACTAAGGGCGAATGATCGTTATAGCAATGGATCGTTTATTTTAGATGAGGAAGAGCAGGGAGAAGTAACTCAAGTTCTTTTATCACCTGCTGCATCTGACCAATATGACAATAAATAAGCATAACGAAAACCCCCTGCGTAAGGCAGGGGGTTTTTATGATGAGGTCAATTTAACTCTCGTGATTGCCAAACATGCTTGTGATGGCATGCACTACTTCAATTCCTTGGTAAACGAAAAGAGAAAGTGAAGTGACAGAGAACAGACCTAGAATGAATACTCTTAAGAAAAATAACATCGTGTAAAACCTCCCAATTTTTGTTTGATTTAAATGGTTGGGTTAACACGAGCTACTCGGAAATTCGAAGACTGGTAGAACACTGCAAGTAAATGCTTCTTTTTCCGGTCAAATCGATCAGTATAAGTGATGCGTGCAAATCCAGCTGCCATACTGCCAATGACTAGCAGTGCTGTAAATGCCGCAAATACTGCGTTCACATGTTTTTGTTTCTTTTCATCGCCTGCTGTCTGAACGATTTTCATTTCATGTGATTCTTGATCAGCAACCACCTTTGCATGATGGTACACCTGAACGGAATGAGGCATTGAGAACAAATGAAAACTTGCAAGTGCTATGAATAAGACTGCTAATTTTAACAGCATATTTTTTTTCATTTTTCTCACCCCTTCCTGTTTATTTTCATGATCTTACCACGTTTTCAGTTATTTGAAAAGTCTTATTTTTTTACTTTCCCTCTTTAAAAAAGCGCTAAACATCAAGACATCTATAGGACTGTTTCACTTCATGAAAGGTTTCAATTTTATTTTTTAAATTTAAAAAAAGTACCGAGATCAAAGATCTGGCACTTTTCAAAAAGAATGTATTGATGTCGGTTTTGCAACAGCTTTTGTAAAGATTCCTGCAATACAAATGGCAAACAGAACAAAAATAAACGCATGAAGCAGACCGACTTGATTGGCGAGCAGTCCTAAAACAGGGGGCCCTGATAGAGAGGCTGTATACCCAGATAAAGTGACGATACTGACACGCTTGACAGCATAGCGGCTATCATCACCAGCTGCTGAAATGGTCAGCGGGAAGCCTAAGGACGCGCCAAGTCCCCATAAAAAGATAGATATCATACACACGACGAGTGAAATCTTTAAAATCACCAAGAATAGTCCGGCGGCAGCAGATAAGATCGCGATTCTTAGCAATAGCACCCTGCCAAAGCGATCAATGAAACGTCCGCTCAGTAGTCTGCCACTAATCATCCCGCACAAAAATAATGCATAGATGACCGTACTCATTGAATGAGAAACCTGATAGCCATCAACCATTGCTAGTGGAATCCAATCATTTGCAGAACCTTCTACAAATGCGAGACATAAGGCAATCATCGCTAATGAGATCGTCCGTTTGTTCAGCCATGATGTTTGACAAGCCTCAACTGATTCTGACTGCGTCTCATCCGGATCTTTTCCTGTCCCGTGCGGAATAAACCGTGTACAAATCAGGATACTGAGAAAGAAAAGGAGTGCAATGGTGAGAAGGTGAATGAGGACAGACACACCTAAATAAATAAAGAGAATTCCGGCACCTGCACCAATTAACGTTCCAATACTGAAAGAAGCATGCAAAATCGGCAGGATCGTTCTCTTGATCTGATACTCAATCTCCGTTCCTTCTAAGTTCATGGCTACATTGCACATGCCTGATCCTGAACCAAAAAGAAAAAGGCCAGCAGTGACAATTAGCGTAGAAGAGAGGGCGGCTCCGATTGCAAGGGTTGAGAATCCAATAAACATCAAAAAAGCGCTGACCACAATCGCCACTCGGCCGCCTTTTTTGCGAACGAATACATTGGAAAGAATCAGCCCGACAATGGAACCTACAGATAGGCCGAGTAAAATGAGTCCCATAGTGCCTGTATCTGCTTGCAACAAATCTCTCACTTCTGGTGTTCTTGAAAACCAAGTGGAGATGGAGATCCCAGACATCGTAAAAATAACAATGATCGCTTTATACCACTTTAATTTCATCTAATCCCTCATATCTATGTAGTCATACAGAACAAATCTACTCGATTATAAAGGAGACTTCCTGATTCGTAAATAACATGAGGGAGGATCATCATGAAGAAAATATTCCAACTTCATCATTCTTTGATAGAATAAAGACAAAAGGGGCGATACATATGTCATATCGAATAGGTGTTTTAAAGGGAGACGGGATTGGACCGGAAATTGTTAATTCTAGTATGCGTATTTTAAAGACAGCGCTGTCACAGTTCAATGAACCATTTGTGGAATTTGTAGAGTGTCCTATCGGTGCTGAAGCCATTCATTCTCATCAAGATCCAGTGCCAGCATCTACTATAGCCGCCTTGAAAAAATGCCATGGCTGGATATTAGGACCTCATGATTCAGCTTCATATCCTGATCAATTGAAAGAAAGAAGAAATCCAAGTGGAGAACTGCGTCATACATTTGATTTATTTGCAAATATTCGTCCATCGCAATCGCTGCCAGGTGTGAAAAGCGTTGCCAGTGGCGTCGACCTTGTCATTTTTCGAGAAAATACAGAAGGCTTTTATCCAGACCGGAATATGTATCAGGGGACAGGAGAGTGGATGATTACACCAGATGTCGCCATATCTACAGGTGTGTTTACAAAAAAAGCAATTACCCGTATTGCCCACGCAGCCTTTCAACGTGCAGTGGAGAGGAGGGGGAAAGTCACCATTGTTCATAAAGCGAACGTGATCAAATTAGGATCTGGCTTGTTTTTACGAACATGTCAAGAGGTAGCGAAAGCATATCCACAAGTGGAGGTTGAGGATATTCATATTGATGCGATGGCTGCTCATTTAGTGAGACGTGCAGGTGATTTTGATGTGATTGTGACAGAAAATATGTTTGGCGACATATTATCTGATCTTGCAGGGGAACTAGTCGGCAGTTTAGGAATGGCACCCTCATTAAATTGTAACGAAAATCAAGCGATGGCACAGGCGGCACATGGATCAGCACCTGATATAGCTGGTCAAAATATCGCCAATCCAATGGGCATGATTCTTTCTACAGTGATGCTTTGTAACTGGCTACATGTGAAATATCAAGATGAAAGATTAAAACAGACAGCCAGTCTGATCGAACATACTCTTGGTGAGACCTTAAAAAAGAACTTGAAAACGAAGGATTTAGGAGGAAATGAGACGACGACACAATTCACCGAGGCATTCATTCAAACGATGAATGAAGTTTCAATAAAAGGGAGATGAACATGAAAACAGAAAAAGAAAAGATGATCAAGGGAGAATACTATCACCCAAATGACCACACATTGATGAAAGATCGAGCAAAAGCGCGACAATTGACATTTGCCTATCAGCAAACAAATGAGCCATCACAGAGAATGGCCATTTTAAAGGAGCTTTTAGGCGCTTGCGGAGATGATGTGGTATTTGAAGGCAGAATACAATGTGATTATGGATACAATATCGAGGTTGGCGAGCATTTTTTTGCAAATTTTGATGCTGTGTTATTAGATGTTTGCAAGATTACAATTGGAGATCATTGTTTGTTAGGTCCGAATGTCCATATATATACAGCTGGACATCCGTTAAATCCAGAAGAACGTCAAACAGGTATTGAATTCGGCAAACCAGTCACAATTGGACATCATGTATGGATTGGCGGTGGTGCCATTATCAATCCAGGTGTGACAATCGGAGATCATGCTGTCATTGCATCAGGATCCGTTGTGACAAAAGATGTTCCGTCAAATGTGATTGTTGGCGGGAATCCTGCAAAAATCTTAAAACATTTAGAGGAATGAAAATCTGACGAATCAACCGTTGGATTTTCATTTTTTATTTTATCTCAATAAGATAAGTATACTTAATAATGAGACAAAGAAAATTCAATTGTTTCTTAACTTCCTAGAATATATATTATGTAAACTGAGTGAAAATTTAACCTAGTTTACATTTTTGTTTATGAACAGTTTGTTGTACTAGAAGGTAAATGTAGATCCATTCGGAAGGTAAATGTGGATCCATTGTGCACTCCCTCTTATCCATCTCCAACTACCCTTTTGTATGTAATATCAAAAATCAAAAACCTCTATGTCCAATATATTAAATCAGCCATAAAAGTTTTTGAATTTAATTATTGCCTAAATGAGTTACCTATAGGACTTGAATAAAATCCCCATAATATTAACATCTACGAACCTGCGGCGATTTTTGAATTAACAATAAAATCTTTGTCCCTCTAAAACCCGTTTAATGTTCAGGGCCATGTATAAGGTTAATTTAATTTGTCTCATTCATTCCATTATTAATCCAATCATTAAAATCCTCAATAATTACACTTCCATGATATATATCACCTAAATTTTGGTCGTTCTTGAGTTTCCACCAATTTTCAGCATTCTCAATATTCTTCATTTGTTCTTCTATATAATTTGAATAAAAGATTTTGGACATAACTATTGGCCCTACAAGAAGTTTATTACCTAAATCAGATAATTTAGACGCGTGTGTCACAGCCTCTCCGATCCATACTAAATTATTTATCCCCGAAGACTTTCTTCCTGCTTTTACAGCTAAAGTTTCTTTTGCAGCTAAACCTATTCCAGCCTTAATATTAGGTAACTTTCTTTCTTCTAATAATTTATTTAACATTTTCATATAAGTATTAATGTAAAAAGACCTGTGAGCAATATCGAGAATATCTTGCCTATACGGTACTGAATAAATTGCATAAACGCAGTCACCTCTTATTCCTATTTCAATCAAGTTGTCATCAGTGTCTTTTTTTAGAATTTCTATAATTTCAGAGGTGAAACCGCGTATAACTTTAGCAACTTCCACCTCATCTTGTGAAAATAATTTTGTAGAGTCTCGCAAATCTACAAAGATTGCTCCAGCCCACGCCTTATATCCATTGGTATAGGTGAAATCATCATCATTCTGAGGGAATTTTTCAACTTCTTTTACGGCATCTGTATTATCTAAAATTTCCTCTACTTTCTTTTTTCTCGTCAAGTAGTCATATCCTTTAATCTTCATTGATTAGAAACCTCCTGAATAACTTAAAAGAACTCCAATTAAATAAACTGCAACAGTACTGGCCATACCTATAAAAGTGAATTTAATTCCTCTACTAAAGTATTTATATTTCAGTGTGCAGATTTGTGCATTTACATATATTTGGCTCAGAATATCCTCTACCTCTTCATCTTCATTTTGCGACTGCACTCTTTGTTTAAATTCATTAAAACTGTTTGCTGAAATTGTTTCAAAGTAATACAGAGATTCCTGATGCAGGCCTTCCCCATCCAATACTTTTTTATTTTGAGGAACAAGGACTTTAACTAATGATAGAGCTCCGTAAATAAATAGTGACCAGGAGCATATAAAAAAGGTGAGATATAACACATTAGAGAAATTAATACTAAAGATTGATTCTGTTAATATTCTTTTAATCATTACCAAAGATTGCTCAGATAAAAATAAAGTCAAAAATATGCCAACCATTGCTAAAACAATAGATGCTTTTGTATCACAACTCTTTATCCAATCAAGTTGTCTATCTAGTCTTTGAATCAAATTATCTTTAATACTATTTTCTGGCATTATCAATCACTTCTTCCAGTATATTATGTAGACTATTATTATACCTTATTCCTTTGTTCTATGGATATTTTTTCAAATATAGAGGATCAAAATGATCAAAAATTTAAAAAAGAGGACTTTTGACAATTTGCCAGTAGCAATATGTCTAAGTCCTCTTTTTTATTAAATTTTTAATTGAATTTGTGTCAAACTCAAAACTTATTCTCCAGTCTCAGCAAATTGTTTCAATCGATCTCCAATTTCATCTCTTACCCTTTGGAAAAATGCCCACTTCTCTTCTTCTGTTCCTTCTGCTTTTGCTGGATCATCAAAGCCCCAATGGACACGTTTGACATGAGGTGGAGTCATCGGGCATTTATCAGCTGCGTCCCCGCATAGTGTTACGACTAAGTCAGCGTGATGCAATATTTTCTGATTAATCAGGTCAGACGTTTGATTAGAAATATCAATCCCTATTTCTTTCATTGCTTTTACAGCATTCGGATTTAATCCATGAGCTTCGATACCAGCACTAT